>CAVOMI010000008.1:0-284763 GCA_963696975.1 uncultured Actinomycetes bacterium
CGGGCCAGTCTGTGGGCCCCTCCCGCTGCTAGTCCGGCACCTGTTGGAACACGTAGACGTTTCCGTCCGGTGCGCGGACAAAGAACCAGGCCATACCGGCATAGTCCGGATTGCCGAACGCCTTGTCCGCCCAGAGCGTCTCGCCGAGGATCTCCACGCCCGCCGCCAGACAATCGCGCCGCGCCTCCTCGATGTCCTCCACGACGATGGCGACGAAGACGCCGTCGATCTCCTCGCGAATCATTCGATCGTCCCTGAAGTCGGGGCCGAACACTTCGAGGAAGTCCCACCTTCCCGAGGGCAGCTGCGTCACCGTTCGGGTCTCGCTCGTCGCGAGTGGCGCAAGACCGACGACGTCACGGAAGAACGCAGTCGTTTCGGCAACGCGGTCGGTGCGGACACCAAGGAAGCCGACGCGCAGTGCCTTCACCTGGCGATCCTCTCACGCCCAATCGTTTCGTGACGGGCAGCGCGCGCGCATCCGCCGTGGTTGACTACTAAGCCAACCACTACCGGCTACCGCTAATTCGAACGAGGAGGGCGCTTTGGTTCTTGCTAACTACAACTTCGCCAGCTTCCTATGGGACGTGCTGGTCATCTTCGCGTTCGTGATCTGGTTCTGGCTGCTGATCACGGTATTCAGTGATCTGTTCAGCCGGCACGACATCGGCGGATGGGGAAAGGCCGCCTGGATCATTCTGGTCATCGTCCTGCCCTACCTCGGCGTGTTCATCTACCTCATCGCCAACGGTCATGGCATGGGCGAGCGGGCTCAAAAGCAGGCAGAGGCGCAGCAGGCTCAGATGGACGACTACGTGCGCTCGGTCGCCTCGTCGGACACCAGCGCGGAGCAGATCGCCAAGGGCAAGGAGCTTCTCGACTCCGGCGCGATCACGCAGGCCGAGTTCGACCAGCTCAAAGCCAAGGCCCTAGCGAGCTAGCAAGCGAAGGGAAAGGGGAGAGCCCCGGCAACTGCCGGGGCTCTCCCCTTGAGGATGCGGATCGTTGAGCTCGTCTTCGCCGTCGGCTGGGGTGCGCTCTGGGCTTACTGGCTGACAGCGGCCTTCTCGATGAAGCGCGGCCACGTGCCGTGGTCTCGCACGTTGCGGATCAGGGTTCCGATCGTTGTCGCGGTGTTCGTTCTCTTCCGCCTCGGCGTCTTCCGGCACGACGGGGTCAACTCGAATCCGTGGCTCGCCGGGATCGGGCTCGTCCTTTTCGCCGCGGGCCTCGCGTTCGCGATCTGGGCTCGGGTCCACATCGGCCGCAACTGGGGCACGCCGATGACGCAGAAGGAGGAGCCCGAGCTCGTCACGAGCGGGCCGTACCGCTTCGTCCGGCACCCGATCTACTCGGGCATCCTCGTCGCCGGCGTCGGCACCGCGGTGGCGCTGGGTTGGCTTTTCCTGATCGCCGTCGGCCTGGCGGGGGCCTACTTCATCTACAGCGCGACCGTCGAGGAGCAGTACCTGAGCCGGCGATTCCCCGACGCCTATCCGGCGTACAAGGGCTCGTCGAAGATGCTCGTGCCCTTCGTCTTCTGAGCCTTAGCGCAGCGGGGGCGGCGTCGGCGGTGCGGTATAGAGGCGCTGCAGAATCAAGCTGAGCTTGTCCTGCTGCAGATCCGTGGCCGGGTCGCCGGAGAGGTTGTTCAGCTCCCACGGATCCCTCCTGAGGTTGTAGAGCTCGCGCCAGCCGTTCTGGTACTCGACGTAGAGGTTCCGTCGAGTCTGGACGGCCTCGTACGGAGGCGGGCCGCCGCCCTTGAGCAGGTCGTGGCCGAGATACTCGACGAGGAACGTGTGCCGCCAGGGCACCTGCTCGCCGTGGAGAAACGGCACGAAGCTGTGGCCGTCCTGCGGCAGCGTGGGCCGGACTCCGGCCAGCTCGCTGATCGTCGAAGCGAGATCGATGTTGAGCACGGGCTGGTTGTTGCGCCGGGCCGAGTGCGTCCACGGCGTGCGGACGATGAGAGGCACGTGGGTCGACTCCTGGTACGGCCAGACCTTGCCGCCGAGCCGGTGCTCGCCCCAGAGGAAGCCGTTGTCGCTCGTGTAGAGGATCACGGTGTTCCTCAGCTCGTGACGCGACTTGAGCGCCTGCACGACGCTGCCGACGCTGCGGTCGAGCGCGAGGAGCGACTCTTCCTGGCGGATGCGGACGTGATTGATGTAGAGCTGCGCCGCCGCGCTCAGCAGGTCCTTGTGCCAGTAACGCCACGGCTCCTTGCCGAGGTTGCGCTGGTTGAAAGCCGGGTCGTGGATGGGCGCGATGTTCTCGAGCTTGCCGCGGTCCTTGGGCGCCGGGATCGCAGGCAGATGCGGTGCGACCGGCGCGAAGTAGAGGAAGAACGGGTGCCGCGCCTGGTGGATGAAGTCGACGGCCTTGTGGGTCAGCACCGTGGTCGAGTAGTCCGACGGCGCGTTCCCGTAGTGCACGAGCGTGCCGTTCTCGTTGAGCGAGTAGTTGTAGTACGCCTCCATCGGGGCGCTGTCCATCACCTGCCAGTCGTCCCAGCCCGGCGGGATCCTGTGATCGACATACGCGTCGGTGTACGAGTTGACGTACTTGCCGACGAGCGCCGTCTCGTAGCCGGCGCCGTGCATCCAGACCGGCAGGTCGTCCGACTCCTCCGTGAAGGCGGGGAAGCTGTGTGGGCCGAAATTATCGAGGACGCCGGTGTGGTGCGCGTACTGGCCCGTGAGGATGCTCGCGCGCGACGGACCGCACATCGACGTCGTCACGTGCATGTCCGTGAAGGTGGTGCCGTGGTTCGCCAGCAGGTCCCGGACGTTCTTCATCACCGTCGTCCCGTCGGACCGTTCGTCGTCGCTCAGAATCAGGACGACGTTGAGCCGCTTGTCGCCGAGCCGCTTGCCGCGCGTGCCGGACCGCGCCGCGGGCGCGCCCACGACGCCGAAGACGAGCAGCAGTGCACCCGTCACCCAGATCCACACGACCCTCCGCACGACCGGCCGCAAAGTAGCGTTAATTGGTGAGCGTTGGGTGAGTCTTGCGAAACCGGTGCTAGCGATCGTCGTGGCCGATCGCGACCGGGCTCACCGAGGGCTGCTGCTTCAATCTGAGCATCGCCTCGATATAGAGCTCGCGCACGACGTCCATGTCCGGCCGCGGGTCGTTTCGCCACGAAGCCGGCAGCGAGTCGCGCAGCCGCGCTCGTGCGGCAGTTTCACGCTCCCAGTGGCCCAGCAGGCGGTCGTCGATCATCGCAGCGGATATGTCGGCAGCGGAAGAGGGCTGCTTTAGTTCTCCGCATGGCCGCCGGCACGATTCCGCTCGAGGAGCGCTTCCCGCGCCCCTCGGTGATGGGTGTCGTGAACGTCACGCCCGACTCGTTCTCCGACGGTGGTGTCCATCTCGATCCCGACGTCGCGGCCGCCGCGGCGCGTCGCATGGTCGAGGAGGGGGCGGCCGTGGTCGACATCGGCGGCGAGTCGACGCGGCCCGGCTCCGACGGCGTCTCGGCCGACGAGGAGCTACGGCGCGTCGTGCCGGTTCTCGACCGTCTGGGAGGAGACCTCCCGGTCTCGATCGACACGACCAAGGCGGCCGTCGCGCGCGCGGCGCTCGAGCGCGGCGCGGTCCTCGTCAACGACGTCACGGCGCTTCGCGGCGATCCCGAGCTGGCGGGCGCGGTCGCCGACTCCGGCGCCTATCTCTGCCTCATGCACATGCAGGGCGAGCCGCGGACGATGCAGGCCGAGCCGCGGTACGACGACGTCGCGGACGAGGTTGCGTTGTTTCTCGAGGAACGGCTCGCGTTCGCGGTCGCTGCGGGCATCCCCGAGGAGCGGATCTGCCTCGACGCCGGGATCGGCTTCGGCAAGACGGTGGCGCACAACCTCGAACTCGTGCGGCGCCTCGACGTTCTCGTGGCGCTCGGGAGACCGGTGCTCGTCGGCTTCTCGCGCAAGAGCTCTCTGCGCACGCTGACGGGCTCCGACGACCTGCTCGGGGCGAGCGTCGCGGCGGCTGTCACCGCGTTCGAGCGCGGCGCGACGATCCTGCGCGTCCACGACGTCAAGCCGACGGTCGACGCCTTGACCGTGGCCGCTGCAGTCGCATGATCACGGTCGAGGTCCGCGATCTGCGCGTCTTCGGCCGCCACGGAGTGCGCGAGGAGGAGCGCGAGCGTGGCCAGGACTTCGTGTTCGACGTCGAGCTCGAGGTGGGGCAGCGCGGAACGAGCGACCGGCTCGAGGATGCGGTCGACTACGTCGCGGTCGCGCGTGTGGTGCAGGAGGTGTCCGACTCCACGCGATACGCGCTGCTCGAGGCGCTCGCCTCCGCAGTCGCCGACGAGCTCGAGCGGCGCTTCTCGCCGCAACGGTTGCGCGTGCGCGTCCGCAAGCCCGAAGTCCGCCCGGCGGGTCTCGAAGGCACGGTCGGCGCAATGGTCACGAGGCCGTGACCAGCGCCTACGTCGGTCTCGGCGCGAATCTCGGCGACCGCGAGCGCACGCTGCGAGCGGCAGTCGACGCCCTCGGCGCTGATGTGGGAGTCGAGGTCGTTGCCGTCTCGGCCCTGCGCGAGACGGATCCGGTCGGAGTCGGCGACCAGCCTCGCTTCCTCAACGGCGCCGCCGAGCTCGACACGACGCTGACGGCGCGCGAGCTGCTCGACCGGCTGCTCGCGGTCGAGCAGCGTTTCGGCCGCGTCCGAGTCCCCGGCGAGCACGGTCCGCGCACGCTCGATCTCGACCTTCTCCTCTACGGCGACGCGGAGCTGGACGAGCCCGGCCTCACCGTTCCGCACCCGCGCCTGCACGAGCGCCGCTTCGTCCTCGAGCCGCTCGCCGAGCTGGCTCCGGGCCTCGTCGTCCCCGGTCGCGGAGAGGTGGAATCCCTGCTTAGCGGGGTACACTGACCCGGCATGTCCCACCTCGACGATCTCGACGAGCACGAGGCCGAGCTCGAGCTCGCGCTGAAGAAGGAGTACCAGGCGGTCTTCGCGCTCTTCCGCTTCTGCGTGCTGACGCAGGACGCGACCTACCTCTGCAACCGGCTCGACGTCCAGCAGGCGGCGCCGAACACGGCGGGTGGCCTTCCCTTCTTCCAGCTCGACCTCGAGGACGTGTGGGTCTGGGACAAGAACCGCCCGACGCGGATGATCCCGCGGGCCAAGGTCTTCACCTCGGGCGACGTGACGATCGAAGAGCTGCGCGGCGAGGGCGACGAGCCGCAGCTGACGGCCGAGGCGCTCGCCGAGCGCATCGGCGAGCCTTTCCGGCCGGAAGACGAGTAGCGCCCCGCCCGTCTCTGGCCGTCGCCGGCTCCCGCCCGGCGAAGCCGGGCTCCGCCGGCGACTGACGGCGCTGGACGGCGGGAAGCTGCGCTCGCGTCGCTTGTCCGTACCCGCTGTACTGTCCTGCGCGCCGCACGCTTGCTTCCCTTGCCAGCGCCACCCCAGAAACGGGCGGTAGGCTCGGCCGCGATGCTGCTCGCGGTCGACGTAGGCAACACGCAGACGGTCTTCGGCCTCTTCGAGGGCGAGGAGCTCGGCGACCGGTGGCGGATCGCGACCGAGTCGCACCGCACCGGAGACGAGCTCGGCGCGCTGCTCGCCGACTTCCTCGACCTCGGCGCGATCGACGGGATCTGTCTCTCCTCGACCGTTCCCAGGCTCGTGACGGAGTACGAGCACGTCGCGTGGCGCTGGGCGAAGGCGGAGCTGCTCGTCATCGGCCCGGGCGTGCGCACGGGAATCGCCATCGAGCACGATGCCCCGCGGGACGTCGGCCCGGACCGCATCGTCAATGCGGTCGCCGCGAAGGAGCGCTACGGCGCGCCCGCGATCGTGGCCGACTTCGGCACCTCCACCAACTTCGACGTCGTCTCGCCGGAGGGCGCCTACGTCGGCGGAGTCATTGCTCCGGGGATCGAGGTCTCGATGGAGGCGCTCTTCGAACGCGCTGCGCGGCTCGTGAAGGTCGACTACGCGGAGCCGCCGCAGGTGATCGGCAAGACGACCGCCGGCGCGCTGCAGTCGGGTCTCGTCTACGGCTTCGCAGGCCAGGTCGACGGCATCGTCGATGCGATCCGCGGCGAGCTCGGTGTGGAGGCGCCGGTGATCGGGACGGGCGGCCTCGTTGCCTTGATCGCCCCGCACTCCCGCACGATCGGCCACGTCGAGCCGTTTCTCACGCTCGACGGCCTCCGCATCGTCTGGGAGCGGAACCGGGCCGAGTAGGTCAGCCGCCGCCGTAGACCGAGATCGGCAGCGCGTCGAGCAACACTTCGTCCTCGACCGCGGGAAGCTCGGCCTCCAGCCGTTCCACGAGCGGCGCTGCGCCCGGAGCCGCGGCGAAGAGCCGCGTCACGACCTCGTCCGTCGTCTTGAGCTCCACGAGCTCCTGCTTGAACGGTTTCGGGAAGCGGCCGTGGCCGAGGTACCAGCCGTAGAACTTCTTCAGGAAGCCGCCCGCCCGCTGCTCGCCGAGCTCGCGTACCGCCTCGCGGATGAAGACGACGAGCTCCGCCGCCACCTCGTCGCGCGTCGGGTGGAACGACTCGCCCTCGGCGATCTCGCGCAGCGCCCACGGGTTCCCCTGTGCACCGCGCGCGACCATCACAGCCGCCGCTCCCGTCTGCTCGAGCACGGCGAGCGCCTTCTCGCGTGAGGTCACGTCGCCGGACGCGATCACGGGAACGCCGACGCGCTCGACGAGCTCGGCCGTCACCGCGTGGTCGGCCTCGCCGGTGTACATCTGCTGGGCCGAGCGAGGGTGGAGCGTCAGCGCCGCTGCTCCGGCCTCCACGAGCCGTGGGCCGAGCTCGAGGCAGGCGCGCGAGCCGTTCGCGACGCCGCGCCGCATCTTCACGGTCACGGGGACCTCGACCGCCCCGGCGACCGCCTCGACGATGCGGCAGGCGAGTGTCTCGTCCTCCATCAGGTGCGCACCGGCGCCGGTCTTCGTCACCTTGCGCACCGGGCAGCCGAAGTTCATGTCGACGATGTCCGCGCCTGCGGCCTCGACCATGCGCGCCGCGTCGGCCATCGCGCTCGGGTCCGCGCCGAAGATCTGGATCGCGAGCGGATGCTCGTCGGCGGCGACTCGCAGGTAGCCGAACGTGCGCTCGTTGCGGTGCTCGATCCCGGCCGCCGAGACCATCTCCGAGCAGACGAGACCGGCGCCGAAGCGCCGTCCCTGCCGCCGGAAGGCCTGGATGCTGACCCCGGCCATCGGCGCGAGCACGATCCGCGTCGGCACCTCGACGCCGCCGATCGACCACGGCTCCTGGAGGCTCACCGGCATCGTCGGGAAGGGTATCGGTGCCGGTTTGACGGGGGGTGGCCGCGGGGGTACCATCCGCCCCCGCCGACGGCCGGTCGCCGCCGGCCGTTTCATGTTCTGGGCTCCAGGAGGACGCCGGTGAAGGAAGTCATCCTCACGCCTGAGGGGTACAAGAAGCTCCAGGCTGAGATCGAAGAGTTGTCGACCGTACGGCGGCGCGAGGTCGCGGACCGCATCCGCATCGCGCGCGAGTTCGGCGACATCGCCGAAAACGCCGAATACGACTCGGCGAAGAACGACCAGGCCCATCTCGAGGCCCGCATCGCCACGCTCGAGGAGCGGCTCAAGAACGCGCGCGTGGTGACGAGGAAGGAGATGCGCTCGGGCGAGGTCTCGGTCGGCACGAAGGTCCGGCTCAAGGACATGGGCTCGAACAAGACGGTCGAGTACCACGTCGTCGGCTCCGCGGAAGCGAACCCGGCGGAGCTGAAGCTCTCGAACGAGTCTCCGGTCGGCAAGGCGATCATGGGCCACAAGAAGGGCGACGTGGTCGAGGCGCCGACGCCGCGAGGCGCCAAGAAGTTCAAGATCATGGAAGTCAAAGCCGCGTAGACTCGCGCGGCCATGTCTCTCCCCAAGCGGTTTCCGGACCGCAACGAGATCTCGGGCGTTCGCGCCGAAGCCGAGCAGCTCGAGCCCGGCGCGACCGACGACGCGACCAAGCGGCGTCTGGCCGGCCGCGTCATGGCGCGCCGCGACATGGGGAAGCTCGTCTTCCTCGACCTCGTCGACCGCTCGGGCCGGATCCAGTTGATCTGCCCGACGGAGCGGACGGGGGAGATCGACCTTCATCTCGGCGACGTCGTGGGCGTGACGGGCTCGCCGGCGCGTTCCCGTCGCGGCGAGGCCTCGCTCCAGGTCGACGAGCTCGAGGTCCTCGCGCGGATCCGTGCGCCGCTCCCCGACACGTTCCACGGGATCGAGGACGTCGAGCTTCGCTACCGCAAGCGCTACCTCGACCTCCTCATGAGCGAGGAGTCGCGCGACGAGGCGATCAAGCGCGCGCGGATGGTCTCGGCGATTCGCGCCTACCTCGACGGCGAGGACTTCATCGAGGTGGAGACGCCGATCCTGCAGCCGCGCTACGGCGGCGGCTTCGCCGAGCCGTTCGTAACGCGTTCCGAGCTGCTCGACGCCGAGCTCTACCTCCGCATCGCCGACGAGCTCTATCTCAAGCGGCTCATCGTCGGCGGGCTCGAGAAGGTCTACGAGCTCTCGAAGGACTTCCGCAACGAGAGCTACTCGTACAAGCACTCGCCGGAGTTCACGCAGCTCGAGTGGTACGAGGCGTACGCGGACTACAAGGACACTGCGGCGCGGCTGAAGGAGCTCGTGGGTCAAGCTGCGGAGGCGACGCTCGGCGGGACGAAGACGACGTTCCGCGGCCATGACGTCGACCTCGCGCAATGGCAGGAGGTGCGGTTCGTCGAGGCCCTCGACGCGCACGGTGTGTGGACGCGCGACGAGGCCGAATTGCGCGCGAAGCTGACCGAGGCGGGAGTCGACGTCTCGAGCGACCGCAGCTGGGCCCAGCTCGCGGACCACGCGTACTCCCACTTCGTCGAGCCCGGGCTGACGCAGCCGTCGATCGTCTACGACTGGCCGATCGAGCTGTCGCCGTTCGCCCGCGCGACCGACGCCGACGAGACGCTCGTCGAGCGCTTCGAAGCGGTCGTGAGCGGGATGGAGATCGCGAACGCGTTCAGCGAGCTGAACGACTCCGAGGAGCAGGAGCAACGGTTCGGCATGCAGGCCTCCGAGCGGGCGGCCGGCGCCGCAGAGGCCGAGCCGGGAGACCCGGATTACGTCGAGGCGATGTCGTACGGGATGGCGCCGAACGGCGGCTGCGGCATCGGCATCGACCGGCTCGCCATGGTCCTGCTCGGCAAGGACTCGATCCGCGATGTGATCCTCTTCCCGGCGCTCAGGACGCGCGACTAGCGCGTGCGCGACGGAGACGACCCATTTGGACGCTCTGCGGCGGCAGGGGGGTCGGCTACGATGGACTCACCTTCGACCGTCTGACGGCGGTGTACGACTAAGGAGAGGAGAGTCGAGGGAATTGTTCGAACGCTTCACTGAACGGGCTCGCCAGGTCGTCGTCCTCGCCCAGGACGAGGCGCGGGCGCTCAAGCACAACTACATCGGCACCGAGCACATCCTGCTCGGACTGCTCCGCGAGGAGGAGGGTCTCGCGGCGCGGGTACTCGAGTCTCTCGACATCACGGTGGAGGAAGTGCGGGCGCAGGTCGCGCGGATCGTCGGCCAGGGCGACGAGGTCACGACCGGCCAGATCCCGTTCACGCCGCGCGCGAAGAAGGTGCTCGAGCTCGCGCTGCGCGAAGCGCTGTCCCTCGGGCACAACTACATCGGCACGGAGCACATCCTGCTCGGCCTCGTCCGCGAGAACGAGGGCGTCGCCGCGCGGATCCTGCTCGACTTCGACGCCGACGCGGAGAAGATCCGCAACGAGATCATCCGCATGCTCTCCGGTCCCGGCCGGCGCCAGGGAGGCGCGGGCGGTCCGAGCAGCGAGAAGTCGAAGTCCTCGAAGCTGCTCGACCAGTTCGGGCGCAACTTCACGAAGCAGGCGCAGGAGGGCAAGCTCGACCCGGTGGTCGGGCGCCAGACCGAGATCGAGCGGATCATGCAGATCCTCGCGCGCCGCCAGAAGAACAACCCCGTTTTGATCGGCGAGCCCGGCGTCGGCAAGACCGCCATCGTCGAGGGTCTCGCGCAGCGGATCTCGTCCAACCAGGTGCCCGAGATCCTCAAGGGCAAGCAGATCTACAGCCTCGACCTCGCAGCGCTCGTCGCCGGCTCGAAGTACCGCGGCGAGTTCGAAGAGCGGCTGAAGAAGGTCATGAAGGAGATCCAGCAGCGCGGCGACATCGTCCTGTTCATCGACGAGCTGCACAACCTCGTCGGCGCGGGCGCGGCCGAAGGCGCGATCGACGCGGCCTCGATCCTCAAGCCTGCCCTCGCCCGCGGCGAGCTGCAGACGATCGGCGCCACGACGCTCGACGAGTACCGCAAGTACCTGGAGCGCGACGCCGCCCTCGAGCGCCGCTTCCAGCAGGTCCGCGTCGAGGAGCCGTCGGTGGACGACTCGGTGCAGATCCTGCGCGGGCTACGCGATCGCTACGAGGCACACCACCGCGTCACGATCACCGACGACGCGCTCAAGGCGGCGGCCGAGCTCTCGGACCGCTACATCCAGGATCGCCATCTGCCCGACAAGGCGATCGACCTGATCGACGAGGCCGCCTCGCGGCTGCGCATCAAGTCGATGTCAGCGCCGCCCCGCTATCGCGAGCTCGAGGACGAGATCGAGCGGGTCCGCAAGGAGAAGGAAGCCTCGATCGAGAACCAGGAGTTCGAGAAGGCCGCCTCGCTCCGCGACAAGGAGCGGAAGCTCACGCAGAAGAAGCGGGAGCTCGAGGAGCAGTGGCGCTCGTCCGAGAACCAGGAAGAGCAGCCGCAGGTCGGTGAGGAGGAGATCGCCGACATCGTCTCGATGTGGACGGGCATCCCCGTCTTCAAGCTCACCGAAGCCGAATCCGCACGCCTCGTCCGCATGGAGGAGGAGCTCCACAAGCGCGTCGTCGGCCAGGAAGAGGCGATCGTCGCCGTTGCGAAGTCGATCCGCCGCGCCCGCGCCGGGATCAAGGATCCGAAGCGCCCCACCGGCAGCTTCATCTTCCTCGGCCCGTCCGGCGTCGGCAAGACCGAGCTCGCGCGCACCCTCGCCGAGTTCCTCTTCGGCGACGAGGACGCGATGATCCAGGTCGACATGTCGGAGTACATGGAGAAGCATTCCGTGTCCCGGCTCGTCGGTTCGCCTCCGGGCTACATCGGCTACGACGAAGGCGGCCAGCTGACCGAGGCCGTGCGGCGCAAGCCGTACTCGGTGCTCCTGCTCGACGAGATCGAGAAGGCGCATCCCGACGTGTTCAACATCCTTCTGCAGATCCTCGAGGAGGGGAAGCTGACCGACGCCCAGGGGCGCCGCGTCGACTTCCGGAACGCGATCGTGATCATGACCTCGAACCTCGGGGCGGCGCAGATCTCGAAGAACACCGGCTTCGGCTTCACCGTCGGCGACGAGTCCGGCCTCTCGTACGACGAGATGAAGGGCCGCGTGATGGGCGAGCTGAAGAAGGTCTTCCGGCCCGAGCTGCTCAACCGGATCGACGAGATCATCGTCTTCCACAAGCTCTCGAAGGAAGAGATCATGTCCATCGTCGACCTCCAGCTCCGGCGACTGCGCGAGCAGATGGCGGTGCACGATGTCTCGATCGAGCTCACCGAGGACGCGAAGGAGCTGCTCGTCGACAAGGGCTACGACCCCGCGATGGGCGCCCGGCCGCTGCGCCGCGCGATCCAGCGCGAGATCGAGGACCCGCTGGCCGACTTCGTGCTCGGGCGCGAGCTGGAGCCGGGCTCGACGATCCTCGTCGGACGCACCCGCAACGAGGACGGCGAGCCGGGCGACGACGTGGACATCACCTTCATCCCGGGTGACGTCACGCCCGAGCAGGTGACGGTTCCCCCCGTGGAGCCGGTCGCCTCGGCCGACGGCGAACAGCCGGCGGGCGAAGAGGAATAGGCGCATCGGCCGGAGTAATCTCCGGTCGATGCGAATCGCACTGGCCCTTGCCCTCACGGGTATAGCGGCTGTCGCCACAACAGCGTCTGCCGGCGGCGCTGCGTCGCGCGGAGCGCCTCAGGGATTCCGTCCCGAGACCGCCGCGGCCGTCGGAGCCCGTGACCTCTGGGTGCTCGGCGAATACCGCTGCAGCGGGAAGTGGTGCCTTGCGCTTGTCAGCTCCACGGACGGCGGCAAGCAGTTCAGCCGCGCCGGCCTGCCGCCTTTCACCTCCAACGGCATAGATCCGACGGTCGTCTTCACGAACGCCCGAGAAGGCTTCGCCTATGTCCCCGCCGAGACGCCGCTCTATGCGACGCATGACGGCGGCTTGACCTGGCAGCGGTCCGGACTCGTGGCCGATGTGCACGCATTCGCCACCGCGGGAGGCTACGCCTACGCAGTGTTCGGCCGCGAACGGTTCCAGCGCTCCCCGGTCGGGCGAAACGCTTGGCAGAAGCTGTCGCTCCCGTTTTCGACCCGGGGTGGTCCGATCGGCCTCTCTGCGCATGGTTCTCAGGTCTGGATCGTCGGCACGAGCCCGTCCCGGAAGCCGCAGTTTCATTCCAAGCTTGGACTGTCCGACGATCGTGGGTCGAGGTTCGTCGTGAGGATGGGCCCGTGCGAGGCGGGCCTGCCGGGCGGCGTGACTCCGGCGGGCGAACGCGGTCTCTGGGCGGTGTGCTCGAGCGGGATGATGGCGAGCCTCTCGCTGTCGACCAACGACGGCCGCTCCTTCGCCATCCGCTCGTTCCACGATCCCGGCGGAGTTCGACTGCCCAGCTTGACGAACGCCGCTTCGATCGCGGCCTCGTCCGCGCGCGTCGCAATCTTGACGCGCGGAGCGGGCGGTGCGTTCCTGCGCACGACCGATGCGGGCCGTCACTGGAGCCTCGTGCCGAAGACCGGTCAAACTCAGAGCGTCTTCTGGCTCGGTTTCACGACGCAGCGCGTTGGGTCAGCCCTTGTAGAGCTCCACGACCAGGCCGCGCTGTGGCGCACGACGGACGGCGGCGCGACCTGGCACTCCGTGCCGATTCACTGACCTGAGTGGCGCGAATCGCCCGCGGTGGGTGATCACCTATCCCTCGTTCGGGGTGTGAAGTGCGTTGATGAACCACCGGAAAGGGGACGAGTCAACAGCGGTTGCCGCCGCATGATGCTCGACGTAGAGCACATCCTCGGTGAGCCCCGATGCGGCGGGGGCTCCCGAGTCCCTCCCTCAGAAGCACGGAGAGCGGCCCCACTCGGCGGGGCCGCTTTTCGTTTCGGCACGAAACCGCCCAGATCTCGTGACGGTTCGCGTCCGCCTTCGTCCGTAGGGTGAACGCATGGCGAAGACGGCGGCCGTCCAGTTCAGCTGCACGGAGTGCGGCTACACCGCCGGACGCTGGTTCGGCAAGTGTCCAGGCTGCTCGGCGTTCGGCACGCTCGTCGAGGAGGTGGTCGGACAGGTCTCGCACGCCCAGGTGCCGCCGAAGCCGCTGCTGCGGCTCGTCGACGTGGAGGTCGCGGAAGCTGCGCGAATTCCGACGGGAGTGCCGGAGCTCGATCGCGTGCTGGGCGGCGGGCTCGTCCCCGCCTCTGTCGTCCTGCTCGGCGGCGAGCCTGGCGTGGGAAAGTCGACACTGCTTCTCAGCGCGCTCGCGGCCATCTCGCAGGAGCGGCGGGCGCTGCTCGTGACCGGCGAGGAGTCGGTCGCCCAGGTCAAGCTGCGCGCCGAGCGGCTCGGCGGGGCGGAGTCGGTCGAGATCCTCGCGGAGACGGAGCTCGAGACGGTCTGCCAGACCCTCCGGGCGGAGCGGCCCGACGTCTGCGTGATCGACTCCGTCCAGACGCTCTACGCGTCGGAGCTCGGCTCGGCGCCCGGCTCCGTGGCGCAGGTCCGCGAGGCCGCGGGGCGCCTGCTGCGCGTCTCGAAGGAGTCGGGGGTGGCGACGATCCTCGTGGGACACGTGACGAAGGAGGGCTCGGTCGCCGGGCCGCGCGTGCTCGAGCATCTCGTCGACTGCGTCCTGCAGTTCGAAGGCGACCGCTACCACGCGCACCGCGTGCTTCGGGCGGTGAAGAACCGGTTCGGCTCGACGAACGAGCTCGGCGTCTTCGAGATGACCGGTGCCGGCCTGGTCGGCGTTCCCGATCCGTCGGAGGTCTTCGGCCGCACGGTTCCCGGTGAGCCGGGCGCCGCCGTTGCGTGTGCGCTCGAAGGGACGCGGCCGATCCTGCTCGAGATCCAGGCGCTCGTCGCGCAGAGCGAGCTCGCGATGCCCCGGCGTGTCGCCACCGGGATCGACCCCAAGCGCCTCGCGATGATCGTGGCCGTTCTGTCGCGCCACGCGCGCGTGGCGCTCGGGCAGGCTGACGTCTTCGTCAACGTGGCGGGCGGCGTTCGCATCGACGAGCCGGGCGCAGACCTCGCCGTTGCGCTCGCAATCGCCTCCGCTGCGAGACGCGTCCCGGTCAAGACCGGCGTCGCGGCCTTCGGTGAAATCGGCCTCACGGGTCGCCTCCGCACGGCCGCACAGGCTGAACGGCGCCTGGAGGAGTGCGCCAAGCTTGGCCTCTCCACGGTCGTCGCGCCGGCGGGCACGGCAACGACTGGCAGAATCGAGATCGAAGCCGCAGAGACGCTGCGGCAGGCGATCAAGGCAGGGCTCGATGGCGATCGATCCGAAGGAGACGACTGAGCGGAAGAGCGAGCATCGCCTGGGCGATCTCGGCTTCACGCGCATTCCCGCGGAGGAAGATCCGCGCCGCAAGAACCCCGAGCTCCTGACGGCGATCGCCAAGATCGCGCCCGGTACGGGACTGCGCGAGTCCGTCGACGACGTGATTCGCTCGCACGAGGGCGCGCTCATCGTGGTCGGCGATCCGGACGAGCTCTCGTTCCTCTACTCGGGCGGCATCCGGCTCGACGCGCCGTTCCGGCCGCAGCTCCTCTACGAGCTGGCGAAGATGGACGGCGCGATCATCGTCGACGAGGCGATCAAGCGGCTCGCGTGGGCCAACGTCCAGCTCATGCCGGACCCGACCATCCCGTCGAACGAGACCGGTACACGGCACCGCACGGCCGAGCGCGTGGCGAAACAGACAGGTGCGCTCGTCGTCTCGGTCTCGCAGCAGCGGGAGACGGTCACGATCTTCGTCGGCCCGGCGCGGTATCAGCTCGACCCGGTCGCGGACGTCCTCGCGAAGACGAATCAGGCACTCGGCACGCTCGACACGTACCGGCAGCGGCTCGAACAGGTTTTGACCCGCCTCACGGCGCTCGAGTTCCAGAACGCCGTCGTGCTCGACGACGTCCTCGTCGTCCTGCAACGGGCCGAGATGATCGCGCGAATGGCGCAGCGCATCACGCGCGACTGCATCGAGCTCGGCACCGAGGGTCGGCTGATCAGCCTCCAGCTCCAGGAGTTCGTCGGCGACGTGCCGGGCGAGCGGGACGCGATCGTCCGCGACTACCACCTCCTCGGAGCCGACGAGGAGGCGACCGAAGGCCTCACCGATCTCAGCGGTCTGAGCTACCAGGAGCTGCTCGAGTTCGGGAGGCTGGCAGAGGTGCTCGGGTACGAGCGCGGCGTCAACCCGCTCGATCAAACGGCGGTACCGCGCGGCTACCGGATCCTCTCCCACCTGCCGCGGCTGCCGGAGCCGCTCGTCCGCCGGGTCGTCTCGGATCTCGGCAGTCTCGACGCGGTGATCCGCGCGTCGCAGCGTGAGCTCGAGTCGGTCGAGGGGGTCGGGGCGGTACGGGCTCGTGAGATCCGTGAGGGGCTGCGCCGGCTGCAGGAGCACAACCTTGTCGACCGCTACCTCCAGTTGTAGCCGGATCGCCTCTTTTTGCCCCGGATTTGGCTTAGCCAGGCCGTTTCTGCTACAGTGATTGCCTGTGGCCGGCGCATAGGTGCGTGCCGGCTTTCTTCGCGGAATAGCGGCTTTTAGGCTGAGCAGCTTTGAGCAAGGGGAGGTCGGGCTTGTACGACGTCGGCGACAAGGTGGTGTATCCCCACCATGGGGCGGGGACGGTCGTCAAGAAGGAGAAGCGCGAGGTTCTCGGCGAGCAGCGCGAGTACCTGACGATCAAGATCCTGCACAACGACATGACGGTGCAGGTCCCGTCCGAGAACGCCGACAAGGTCGGTCTGCGGCGTGTGATCGGGGAGAAAGAGGTCGGCGTCGTCGTCAAGGCGCTGACGGGTGTCTCGACCGAGATGCCGAAGAACTGGAACCGGCGCTTCAAGCACAACCGCGACAAGATGAAGACCGGCGACATCCTCGAGCTCGCCGAGGTCGTCCGGAACCTTGCCCTTCGCGACCGGGAGAAGGGGCTCTCGACCGGCGAGAAGCAGATGTTCGTGAAGGCGAAGAAGATCCTCGCCTCCGAGCTGATGTACGCGAAGGACATGGACGAGGACACGTGCGCCGAGTGGCTCGAGGAGGTTCTCGCCTCCGACAGCCCGCCGAAGCGCAAGCCGGCGGCGAAGAAGAAGACCGCCGCGGCCGCAACGGCCTAGTCCGGGAGTAGTCGGACCCACATGTCCGTCTGGGCCATCCTCGTCGCTGCGGGGCGCGGGGAGCGGCTCGGGCTGGACCGGCCGAAGGCGTTCGCGAAGCTCGGAGACGAGCCGCTTCTCGCCGAGCCGCTGCGCCGCCTCGAGGCTTGCCCCTGGGTCGACGGCATCGTCCTCGTCGCTCCGCCTGGCTGGGAAGAACCTGCGATCCTCGTAGCGGAAGAGGAGGGCTGCGGCAAGGTGCACGCGTGTGTGGCGGGCGGCGAGACGAGAAGCGACTCTGTCCGGGCGGGCCTGGGAGAGGTGCCCGAGGACGCCCTCGTCGTCCTCGTCCACGACGCCGCGCGCCCGCTCCTCTCGGACGAGGTGGTCGAGCGGGTGCTCGCGCCGCTCTCGGAAGGCTGGGACGGAGCCGTCCCGGGCCTTCCTGTCGGGGACACGCTGAAGCGGGTCGGCCCGGACGGCGGCGTGGAGGAGACCGTCTCGCGCGACGCTCTCTGGGCGGTCCAGACGCCTCAGGCGTTCGCGGCTGACCGATTCCGACATGCCCTTGCAAGCAACAGTCTGTTACAAGCGACGGACTGCGCAGGGCTCGTAGAGGCTGCAGGCGGGCGGGTCAAGGTCGTCGAGGGCGATCCGCGCCTGCTCAAGGTGACCTCGGAGGCCGATCTCGCGACGGTGGCGGGATGGCTCTGAACGGCTTCGGCGGCGAGACGGTGGTCGGCCGTGTCTGAGTACCGCGTCGGCACCGGCTTCGACGCGCACGCGTTCGAGGACGGAGTGCCGCTGGTGCTCGGCGGCGTTGCGGTCGAGCATCCGCGTGGGCTCGCCGGCCACTCCGACGGCGACGTGCTCGCGCATGCGCTCACCGACGCGCTGCTCGGAGCCGCCGGGCTCGAGGACATCGGCGCGCTCTTCCCGTCCACCGATCCGCAGCTTTCCGGCGCGGATTCTCTTGGCCTGCTCACCGAGGCCTGGAGTCGGGTCCAGGCTCGCGGCTGGAAGCTTGCGAACGCCGACGTCGTGCTCATCGGGGAGGAACCGCGACTCGCACCGCACCGGGCGGAGATGCGGGGGCGGCTGGCGGAGGCCCTCGGCGTCGACCTCGAGCTCGTCGCGGTCCGGGCGACGACCACCGACGGCCTCGGCTTCGCCGGGCGTCGCGAAGGTCTCGCCGCCCAGGCGGTGGCTCTGCTCGTCCGATGAAGCTCGCGTTCGTCACCCATGCGGAGCATCCGAAGCTGCAGGGGACGCTTCCGAGCATCTGGCCGGAATTCATGGCGCACGACCCCGTCGTCGCGTCCTTCTGGCCGCAGCTCTACGACCAGTACCCGGACTTCCAGATCTGGGTCGTCGACCGCGAGGCCGGGCGGCGTCACACGGTCGGCTACGCGTGCAGCGTGCCTGTCGGCTGGAACGGGACGCCGTCGCCGCGCGGCCTCGACTGGGCGCTGACCGACGGCGTCGAGGGGACGCCGACGACCCTATGCGCGGTCGTGGCCGGGGTGATTCCGGAGTATCGGGGGCTCGGCATCGCCGAGACGATCCTGCGGCGGCTCGCCGCAGTCGGCGCGGGCCATGGCCTGGACGCGCTCGTGGCGCCGGTGCGGCCGACGTGGAAGGACCGCTACCCGCTCGTCTCGCTCGAGCAATACGCCGGATGGCGCCGCCGCGACGGGCTCCCGTACGACCCTTGGCTGCGCACACACGAGCGGCTCGGCGGCGAGCTGTTGACGACGGCGACACGCTCGATGACGATCTCGGGGACCCGCGCCGAGTGGGAGGAGTGGACGGGAATGGTCTTCCCTGAAGACGGCAACTACGTCGTGCCCGGCGCTCTCGTCCCCGTCCACTTCAAGAACGACCGGGGCGTCTACGTCGAACCCAACGTCTGGGTTCGACACGCGTTTTAGTTAGCGCTCGCCCGCTTCGCTGGCGCAGGCTCGCTGCGCTCGCGTGCGCAAGCGCTGTGCCTTCCGCTCGCGCGAGTGCCGCGCCCGCTCATGTCGGTCGCGGCACGATGAAGGGCACTACTAGCGGCGCTTCTGCTGCTTCTCGAGCCGGCGGCGCATCTGGCGGTTCATCGCCTCTAGCTCGGGACCGCCCTGCTGCTCCTGCATCTCGAGCAGCGCGGCGCGCTCGTCGCGTGTCAGGCGAGACATCGCCTTCTGCGCCTGCTGGGGATCGTGGAGCTGTTTCGCATGCGGCTCGAGCTTGCGCATCGCGCTCGCGAGATCCGGGTTCGAGCGCTCGATCGCCGCCTTCGACGCCTTCTCGAGCTGTCTCCTGAGAAACGGCACCTTCGCCATCAGCGCGAAGAGCGGCTTCAGGTAGCGGCCGTTCTGGATGCGCCCGAGGAGCGCGAGGATCCCGAGCACCACGAGCAGCCCGAGGAGGATCCAGACCGGGATCAGCAGCGTCGTGATGTCGGCGATCGGCATCGGCCGGATGGTACCGGCCTAGTCGGGGAGCGACACGGCGTCTCCGTCCACTCGCACGAGCCCGTCGCGCGCGAGCGAGTCGACGGCCTCGGTGTCATCCGGCTGTGAGGCGGCGAGGACGGCACGAAGCGCCGTGGCGCGCCGCTGGCGGAACGAGCCCTCGAACGGTCCCTGCCGCCGGAGTGGCTCGAAGCGGCGGCCGCGCGAGGGACAGGAGGCCGCGAGCGGACAAGCGTCGCAGCGCGGGATCCGCGCAAGACAGATCGCCTTGCCGAGATCCATCAGCGCCTGGGCGACGGCGGGGGAGAAGACCCGGCCCGTGCGCTCGGAGACGCGGCGCACGTTGACGTCGACCGGGAGGACGGAGCGTCCGAACGCGAAGCACGCCACCGCATCCGCGGTGTAGCGCCCGACCCCGGGCAGCTCGGTCAGGTCGTCGGGCCAGCCGTGGGCCGCGACCTGCTGCGCGGCGCGATGGAGCGCGAGCGCGCGCCGGTTGTAGCCGAGCCCTTGCCACTCCCGGATCACGTCGCCGCCCGACGCCGCGGCGAGCGCTTCGATGGTCGGCCAGCGCTCGAGCCAGCTCCGCCAGCGCGGCGCCACGCGTTCCGCCTGCGTCTGCTGCGACATGACCTCGCTGAAACGAGAATGGCGTACGGGTCGCGCGTCTTCCGCCAGGGCAGGTCCCTTCCGTTTTGGCGAACCAGGCCAGCAGGAGATCCTCCACGGCGCGACCGTAGCGCGCCGGGCTGTCGACCACCGCAGGCATCATCGGCGGATGCGCGCCGCCATCCTCCTGGTGGCCCTGATCCTGCTCGGAGGTGCTATCGGGGCCGCGTACTACGAGTCGACGCACCGCTTCGGGGGCAGTGTTCTGGGAACGACTGCGGAGTTCGATCCAACCCAGACCGTCGCTGCGCCGCAGCCGAGCACGACCTCTCTCGTCTCGCCGATGTTCGGCGGCGTGCCGCAGCACCTGCACGTGGGGGTCGGAAAGCTCAGGCCGCCGTTCAAGCGCGACTGGGTCACAGGCGGGACGTCGCTCGTCGAGTTTCCGCCGGCTATCGGCTTCCACTACCTCTACTACGCGAGCCTCAACGGGAACCTGATCGCCGTCTCGGCCGCGAACGGGCGGCGGCTGTGGACCGTGCACGTGGGCAGGTGCGAAGCAGCCTCTCCGGCGGTCAACCGCCTCGGTCGCGGCTCGGTCTTCGAGACGTTCCTCAACCGGGTTCCGTGCACTCCCGCGCAGCCGGGCGACGGCGAGCTGCTGGCCGTCGCAGCCGGGCGGTCGCACACGGTCCGCTGGCGCAAGACCCTCGCAGCGGCGTCCGAGACGTCGCCGCTGATCGTCGGCAACCGGATCTACGTCGGCGACTACGCGGGCCGCGTCTACGCCGTGCGCAGCGTCGACGGGAGCACGATCTGGACGTACCAGGCCGGCGGAGACGTGAAAGGAGCGATCGCGTACGACCGTGGCCGGGTCTTCTTCGGCGCCTACGACGGCCGTCTCTACGCGTTGAGGGCGAGCGACGGCAAGCTCATCTGGCGCGCCCAGTCGAACCGTGACTGGCTCGGCGGACACGGCCAGTTCTACTCGACTCCTGCGGTCGCCTACTCGCGCGTCTACCTCGGCTCGACCGACGGACACGTCTACTCCTACGGCGAGCAGAGCGGGAAGCTGCGCTGGTCGTACAAGACCGGCGGCTTCGTCTACGGCTCGCCCGCCGTCTGGCGGCACCGCGATCTTCGTCGGCTCGTACGACCGCACCTTCTACGCACTCGACGCGGCGACGGGAGCCGTCCTCTGGAAGTTCCACGCGAACGGCCCGATCTCGGGCTCGGCGTCCGTCGTCGACGGCATCGTCTACTTCGCGACTCTCAAGCGGCGCACGTATGGGCTCGACGCGCTCACGGGGAAGCAGGTCTGGACGTATCCCGACGGCGCATTCACCCCGGTCGTCACGGACGGGAAGCGGCTCTACGTCGTCGGCTGGGGCAAGCTCTACGCGTTCAGCCCTGCGAAGTAGCGGTCATAAGCCACTGATGCAGCAGGAGGAGATGGTCGAGATCGACCTCGCGGGCAAAGTAGTTCCCGTGCCGCGCGATGTCGTCGGCGCGCTCGCCGCGGCCGCAGCCGCTCGGGCCGGGGTCTCGGGCCGGCATCGCGACCTCTCGCTGCTGCTGAACCGTGCCCTCGAATCGCGGCGCGCGACTCTCGGGCTTGCGGACGTGCGCACGCTTCGCGCGGTGCTCGAGGAGGAGCATCCCGACCTCGGCCCTGCGGCCGCCGAGTTGCGGCGGGCGGTCGCCTAGCGCTTCCGCAGCAGCGCGGCGCCCGTCGCCGCCGCGCCGACTCCGACTGCGAGCGAGCCGGCGAGCCGCCGGTGCTTCGTGAGCGTCGTCTGGAGGCTGTGCGTGTGAGCCTCGTCGTCGAACGGCCCGTGCGAGCCGCGATCCTGCTCGCCGTCGACCGGCTCGTAGAGGTTGTCGTGGCTCGGGCCGCCCTGGAGCGGCTGTGTCGTCATCTGCGAGCTGTAGCCCGTGTTCGCGAGGTACCAGTCGAGGAACCACGGAGCCATTCGCTCGCCGAGGATGTTGAGCACGGTCGGAAAGCCGACGTAGACCTGGCGTCGCCGGTGGTATGCCGCCCAGTGGATCGCGTCGGCCGCGACCTCCGGCTGGTAGATCGGCGGAACCGGCTGCGTCTGCTTGGGGAGCTTCGTCCGGCCCCAGGTGAACTGGGTCGTGTTGAAGGCGGCGAGGTGAACCATCGTGAGGTGGATGTCCCAGCCGTGATGCTCGATCTCCGTGAGCACCGACTCCGTGAACCCCTTGCAGGCGTGCTTCGCGCCGCAGTAGGGCGCCTGGAGCGGGATGCCACGGAACGCGAGCGCCGAGCCGACCTGGACGATCGTGCCGCGGTTCCTCGCCGCCATCCGCTTCAGCGCCGCCCGCGTTCCCCACACCATGCCGTGATACGTGACGTCGGTCGCGCGCCGATACTCGTACGGCTCGACGTCGAGGAACTCCGCGTAGATCGTCGCCATCGCGTTGTTGATCCAGACGTCGATCGGGCCGAGCTCGTTCTCCGTCGCCTGCGCAGCCGCCTCGACCTGGTCGGCGTAGGCAACGTCGGTGGGGAGTACGAGGGCCTTGCCGCCTCGCTCCTCGACCTCGCGCGCTGCCGCCTCGAGGCCCGCTTCGCCGCGGGCGAGCAGCGCGATCTTCGCGCCGTCCTGCGCGAATCGTCGAGCGGTCGCACGGCCGATGCCGCCGGAAGCGCCCGTGATGACGACGACGTCGCTCATCGTCCTGATCTTCCGGCGGCGGGGGATGCCAAACCTTCCTACCGGTGAGATCTCCACTGTCGTCTTCCCTTCCCTCCCCACCCCCCCCCCCCCCCCCGTACCCCCCCCCCCCCCCCCCCCCCCCCCCCCCCCCCCCCCCCCGCCGTTTTGGCGGAGAACCGTTGCGCGCCAGGACTCCATCGCGGGCGGAACCTTACACTCGACGAATGCCGGTCCGAGTCCGTTTTGCGCCGAGCCCGACGGGCTCGCTCCACCTCGGCAATGCCCTGAGCGCGGTCGGAAACCGCCGGCTGGGCGACTGGATGCTGCTGCGGATCGACGACACCGACGCGGCGCGCAACGTCCCCGGCGGCGAGGAGGCGATCCTCGGCGACCTCGAGTGGCTCGGGATCGCGTGGGACGAGGGACCCATCCGGCAGAGCGAGCGGGCGGAACGCCATCGCGAGGCCGCTGCCCCGCTGGGCGACCGGTTCGACGGCCTCACCCTGCTGCGCGAGGACGGCTCGCCCACGTATCACCTCGCGTCGGTGGTCGACGACATCGACTTCGGCATCACGCACGTCGTGCGCGGCAACGACCACCGGCCCAACGAGGCGCTCCACCGGCGGCTGTTCGAGGCACTCGGCGCGACGCCGCCCGAGTTCGTCCACCACGGGCTCATCCTCGGCCCCGACGGGCGCAAGCTCGCCAAACGCGCTCCGGGCGCGACCGTCGCTTCGCTGCGTGACGAGGGGATTCCGGCGGAGGCGGTGCGCGCCTACCTCGAGGAGCTGGGCCTACCGCGTCACGACGTCCATCTCGATCCTGCGCGGCTGAGGCGGCTCTCCACGGAGGCGCTTGCGGGACTGAGCGACGAGGAGCTCGCGGCACGCGTCGGAGTGCCTGTCTCGGTCGCGCCGGTGCTGCGCGGCGCACGGGATCTCGTGGAAGCGCGCAGCTACGCGGAGCTCGTGCTCGAGCCGGCCGCCGTCGAGGTCGACGCGCCCGAGACCCTCGCGCGCTTTCGCCAGCTCGTCGAGGCCGGGCTCGAGCCGCGAGCGCTGCTCCGCGAGCTGAAGGCGGTCGGCGGCGACCTGAAAGCCGTTCGCCTCGCCCTCACCGGAGCCGAGCGCGGGCCCGAGCTCGCCGCCGTGATCGCGGCTCTCCCGCGCGAAGAGCTGCTGCGGCGAGCCACGTAGGCTAGAAACGATGCGCCTGTACAGCACGCTCAGCCGGCAGCTCGAGGAGCTGCCCGAGCCGCCCGGCCCGATCCGCATGTACTTCTGCGGGCCGACCGTGTACCAGCGGGCGCACATCGGCAACGCGCGGCCGTTCGTGCTCGGCATGTGGCTGCGCGCCTGGCTGCGCCACCGCGGCTACGACGCGACGCTCGTCCACAACATCACCGACATCAACGACAAGATCTACGACGCGTCGCCCGGTGCCAGCGCCGAGCTTGCCGCCCAGGCGACGGCCTGGTACCTGCAGGACACGGCCGACCTCGGCCTCGGCATGCCCGACGGCCTCCCCAAGGCGACGGAGAGTGTCGAGTCGATCGTCCGCTTCATCGGCGCAGCTCGTCGACAGCGGGCATGCGTATCCGGCCGGGGGAGACGTCTACTTCCGCGTCGGCGGCGATCCCGGTTACGGACGCCTCTCGCGGCAGCGCCCCGACCAGGTCGAGGAGCAGGAGCCGAGCGCGCTCAAGGAGGATCCGCGCGATTTCGCGCTGTGGAAGGCGAACAAGCCCGGCGAGGACACCTCCTGGGACTCGCCATGGGGGAAGGGCAGGCCGGGCTGGCACATCGAGTGCTCAGTGATGGCCGAGGACGCGTTCGGGCCGGTCTTCGAGATTCACGGCGGCGGCCTCGACCTCGTTTTTCCGCACCACGAGAACGAGCTGGCGCAGTCGCTCGCGCTCGGCCACGACTTCGCCCGCATCTGGATGCACAACGGGATGATCGGCGGCATGGACGGCGAGAAGATGTCGAAGTCGCTCGGCAACGACGTTTCGCTGCGCAACGTGCTCGACACCTGGGGACGCGAGGTCGTGCTGCTCTTCTTCTTCGGCGCGCACTGGCGAAAGCCGGTCGAGTTCGGCGACGACGTGCTCGTCCAGGCGCGCGCTCAGGCGGACGCGTTCCGCAACTTCTTCCTCGACGAGCGGCCCGGCGACGAGGCCGGCGAGACGATCCTCGAGGAGGAGTTGGCGGCCGTGCTCGACGACGACTTCAACACGCCCGAGGCACTCGCGCTCTTCCATGGGTGGCGCGACCGGGAGGAGTGGGCGTCGCTGCGCTGGGGGCTCGGCCTGTTCGGGCTCGGCTCGCTTGCCGAGGTCGAGGCGGCACCGGCGGAGGTTGCGGCGCTCGCCGAGCAGCGGCGCGAGGCGCGCGACGCGAAGGACTTCTCCGGCGCTGACCGCCTGCGCGACGAGATCGCGGCCGAGGGCTGGGAAGTGCGCGACGTGGCCGAGCCTCCCGGCTACCGGCTCGTCCGGCGCTCGTGACGCGAGAGCTCGTCTACGGACGCCGTCCGGTGCGCGAGGCGCTGCGCGGGCCGCGTGAGGTGCTCGAGCTGTGGGCCGGCGAGCGGGCGGTGCGGAGCGAGGCCTGGTTGCGCGAGGTCGAGCGGCCGCGCGTCCAGACCAAGCTCGAGCGCGATCTGTCGGACGCCGCGGGGACGCGCGACCATCAGGGCGTCGTGGCGTGGTGCGAGCCGTTCCGCTACGCCGACGCGTTCGAGCTTGCCGCGGGCGAGGCGCCGCTCATTGCGTGCCTCGACCAGGTCAGCGACCCGCGGAACCTCGGTGCGGTGATCCGGAGCGCCGAAGGAGCGGGCGCCAGCGGCGTCGTCGTCCCGGCGCACGGCTCCGCGCGGGTCACGGCTGCGGTCTGCCGCTCCTCGGCGGGGGCCGTCGAGCATCTTCCGGTCGCCGTCGTGCCGAACCTGGCGCGCTACCTCGTCGAGATCAAGAGTGGCACGCTGTGGATCGCAGGCGCAGTGGGCGAGTCGGGAACGCCGATGTGGAAGGCCGACCTATCCGGCGGCATCGCCTTCGTCTTCGGGGCCGAGGGCAAGGGCCTGCGTCCACTCGTGCGGCGCACCTGCGACCTCGAAGTCTCGATCCCGCAGCTGGGGCGCGTCGAGTCGCTCAACGTCAGTGTCGCCGCGGCGCTCCTTCTCTACGAAGCCCGGCGGCAACGCGATGGCTGAGCCGACGCTCTATCTCTTCGACGGGTTCAACCTCCTGCATGCCGGTGGCTTCGGCTCGCCGGAAGAGCTCCGCGACCTCCTGGCGAGCTGGGTCGCGGCGCAAGGCGCACGTGGCGTGCTCGTGTTCGACGGCCGGGGAACGAGCGAGCGGCGCGGTCCGCTCGAGGTGCGCTGGGCCGAGGACGCGGACACGTTGCTCGAACGGCTCGCCGCGGAGCACCGGAGCAAGGAGCAGGTGGCGATCGTCTCCTCCGACACCGCGGTACGGGGCACGGCCGGCGTCGAAGTGCGGAAGCTGGCCTCGCAGACGTTCCTTGCCGAGCTCTCGCGGCCGAGTCAGCCTCCCGCCGTTCGCGGCGACCTGCGCGATCGTCTCGACCCGGACACGCTCGCCGAGCTCGAGCGGTTACGTCGCGGCGAGCGCTAGCGCGCGCTAGCTTCCTGGGTCCAAGGCAAGCTGGGTCCATAGCAATTGGACTTGTAAAACCTTGGACCCCTTGCTATCTTCGCCTCGACCACAGGGTGAGACTTCACCCTCGAGAGGCCGGGAGGCGCCATGGCTGCTCGCGCTGCGACAGCACGCTCGCCGCAAAAAGCTCAACGAGAGCTAGAGGATCTTCAGCTCGTCATCAAGGCGCGGAATGGCGACAGCGTCGCGATGGACGCGCTCATCCGCCGCTACACGGGCTTCGTCCGTCTCAAGGCGAGCTCGTACTTTCTCGCGGGCGGAGACAACGACGATCTCCTGCAGGAGGGGCTGATCGGCCTCTACAAGGCGGTGCGCGATTTCCGTGCCGACAAGGAGACGTCGTTCCGCAGCTTCGCCGAGCTCTGCGTCACGCGCCAGATCATCACCGCGATCAAGACCGCGACCCGCTTCAAGCACGCGCCGCTCAATACATACGTCTCGTTCAGCCACACGCCGGCGGGGCAGGACGGCGAGGGCGAGTGCACCCTTGGCGACGCCTTGCCGGGCCCGGCGGTGCACGAGCCGCCCCTCGTCGTGATCTCGACCGAGGAGCTCCAGAGCCTGGTCTTCAATCTCGGCTCGGGCCTCTCGCCGCTCGAGGCCGACGCGTTGCGCCTCTATCTCGAAGGCTCGTCGTACGAGGACATGGCCGAAGAGCTCGGCTGCGACACGAAGACGATCGACAACGCGCTGCAACGCGTGAAGCGGAAGATCCTCGCCCACCAGAAGGGCCGAGAAGTCCTGCAGTGACGGTCGCTACGCTGGTCGCCGCGCCGGAGTAGCTCAGCTGGTAGAGCACCTGATTTGTAATCAGGCGGTCGTCGGTTCGAGTCCGACCTCCGGCTTCTTCGCCTAATCCTGCCGGGCTGCCTCCACCAGCTTCGGTGGTGCGACCTCCGCGAACGCATCCTCGATGATCCCGGCGATCTCGTCGCGATCGAACCCGCGATCGAGCCGAACGCCGATCCAGCCGCGGTGCCCGACATACGGCGGGACGTAGAACCGCTCGGGGTCGGCGTCGACGAGCGCCGCTTGCAGTCCCGCGGGAGCCGCGCAGATGAGCGCGAAGCGCCCGTCGTCGTGGTGGTTGTTCCAGACCGTCGCGAACGAGCGCTTGCCGCGCACGAAGAAGGTCGGCGCACCGTGCGACGGCCGCTCGCTCGTCTCCGGGAGACCGAGGCAGATCTCGCGTACCGCTTCGAGGACCTGTGCCTTCGTCACGAGAGCGCTTGCTCGAGATCGTGCCAGAGCGGCTCGGGATCCTCGAGGCCGACGCTGAGGCGGAGCAGTCCCGGCGGCACGCGCTCGCCTTCCCAGCGGCGCCGGCTCTCGATCAGGCTCGTCGCGCCGCCGAGCGAGGTGGCGTTGACGATCACGCGGGTCGACGTCTCGACCTTCCGCGCCGTGTCGGCGTCGGCGACGTCGAAGGAGAGTAGGCCGCCGAGCCCGGGGTAGCGGACGATCTCAACCGCGGGATGCGTCCGTAGACGCTCGGCGAGAAACGCGGCCGTCTCGGTCTGTCGCCGCACGCGGGTGTCGAGCGTCTTCAGGCTGCGCAGCAAAAGCCACGCGGCGTCGGGGGCTGCGACGATCCCGGTGCGGCTGCGGAAGCTGCGCAGCTCCTCGGCGGCTGCCGCGTCGCGGCAGACGACAGCGCCGAGCAGGGCGTCGTCGTGCCCCACGAGGTACTTCGTCGCGCTGTGCAGGACGAAGTCGGCGCCGTGCTCGAGCGGTCGCAGGTGCACGGGCGTCGCCACGGTCGCGTCGACGACGACGGGAGCCGGATGCGCGACCGCCGCGTCCAGATCCGGCATCGTGAGGTACGGATTGGAGGGAGCCTCGAGCCAGACGAGTTGGACGCCCTCGGGCGGCGGCCCGGTCTGGTCGAACTCGACGACGCGGAGGCCCCACAGCGCGAGCGTGGCGAACGTGACACCGGTGCCGTAGTACCCGCCTTCGGCGAGCGCGATCGTGTCGCCGGCCTCGAGCTGTGAGAGGACGAGGGCCGTCGTCGCCCCGGCACCCGACGGAAAGAGGAGCGCGGTGCCTCCGTCGAGCTCGCCGAGGGCGGCCTCTGCTGCCGCGATCGTCGGGCTGCCGAAGCGCTGGTAGTGGAACTCGCGAGCCACGCCCTGCTCGTCGTACGGCCAGATCGTCGACCGGTCCAGCGGTTCCATCGGCCGAGCCTATACGGGCTCCGGCTGCAGCTCTTCGAGTCGGCCCATGTGCGCAAGCTCGGGGAAGAGCCGGCCCCATGAAGCCGCGACGCCGATCATCACGGCGCCGCCGGCGACGACGGCCGCCACCGTTCCGATCAATGAGGCAGCCGCGCCCGACTCGAACGCGCCGAGCTCGTTCGAGGCGCTGATGAACACCCACTCGACGGCGCTGACCCGGCCCTGCAGCTCGGGCGGCGTCACGAGGAGAACCGTCGTGGAGCGGATGTTCATGCTGATCATGTCCGCGAAGCCGGCGACCGCGAGCGCGGCGAGCGAGAGCGGCAGCGACTTCGACAGCCCGAAGACGATCATCATCGCTCCGAACGTCGCGACGACGACGAGCAGCGTCGGGCCGGCGCGATGTCGGAGCGGGCGTCGCGCGAGGATGATCCCCGCGACGAGCGCTCCGGCCGCGGACGCGGCCCGCATCAGGCCGACGCCGATCGGACCGACGTGGAGAATCGTGAGCGCGAAGACCGGCGCGAGCGCGATCGAGTCGCCGAAGAGCACTGCGACGAGGTCGAGCGAGATCGCGCCGAGGAGCATGCGCGTGTGGACGATGAAGCCGATCCCGGCCGACAGGTTCTTCCACGTCAGCTCCATGGCCGGTGCAGTCGCTCGCACCGACTCGACGCCGAGGATGGCGACGAAGGCGAGCACGAACAGGGCCCCCGCGGTGAGGTAAACGGCGACCGGGTCGAACTTGAAGATCACGGCGCCGATCGCCGGACCGGCGACGATCCCGAGCTGGTTCGCCACGCTCCGAAGAGCGATCGCTCCCGGCAGGAGCTCGGTGGGCACGATCTCCGGTGTCAGAGCGCGGCCGGCCGGGTTGGTGAGCGCCGAGGCGGTGCCGGCGAGGGCGCCGACGGTGAGGAAGGGCCAGAGCTCGTGGGCGCCGGCGAGCGTGATCAACACGAGGATCGTCGCGATCACGATCTGGAAGACGAGGCCGACGGCGACGACCGTGCGGCGAGAGAAGCGATCGGCGATCTGCCCCGCGGGCAGGGCGAGCAGCAGGAGCGGCAGGAACTCCGCGAGCCCGACGAGGCCGAGGTCGAGCGGATCCTCGTGGATCAGGTACACCTGCACGCCGATCGCGACGACGAGCATCTGGAGTGCGAACCCGCTGGCGAGCGACGACGTCCAGAGGAACGCGAACGAGCGCAGGCGAAGAGCCGGGGGCAGGCGTTGCCTCACGAGCGCGAACGTTAGGCTCCGCGACGGTGGCTGAGAGGCACGACACGACGGCAGGCAAGCTCGAGTGGATGGAGGAGCTGCGCGGACAGGCGCTCCACGCCGGCAGCGAGAAGGCCGTCGCGCGCCGCCGCGACCAGGGCCGGCTCCTGGCCCGCGAGCGCGCCCAGCAGCTCTGCGATCCGGGTTCCTTCGTCGAGCTCGACCGCTATGTGCGCCACCGCGAGTCGAACTTCGGGATGATGGATCGACGGCCGTACGGGGACGCGGTCGTCACGGGCTACGGCACGATCTTCGGCCGCAAGGTCTTCGTCTTCTCCCAGGACTTCACGGTCTTCGGCGGCTCGCTGAGCGAGGTCTTCGCCGAAAAGATCTGCAAGGTCATGGACCTGGCCGTGAAGTACGGCTGCCCGGTGATCGGGATCAACGACTCGGGCGGCGCGCGGATCCAGGAGGGCGTCGTCTCGCTCGCCGGCTACGCCGAGATCTTCTGGCGCAACGTTCAGGCGTCGGGCGTGATCCCGCAGATCTCGCTCGTGATGGGCCCGTGCGCCGGCGGCGCCGTGTACTCGCCTGCGATGACCGACTTCGTCTTCATGGTCGCGGGCTCCTCGTACATGTTCATCACCGGCCCCGACGTCGTGAAGACGGTGACGGGGGAGGAGGTCACGTTCGAGGAGCTCGGCGGAGCGACGACCCACGCGACGAAGTCGGGCGTCGCCCAGTTCACGGCGGCCGACGAGGGAGCGTGCCTCGAGGACGCGCGCTACCTCCTCTCGTTCCTGCCGCAGAACAACGCCGAGCAGCCTCCGTGGAGCGCGCCGACGGATCCCGCCGACCGCGAGGACGCCGAGCTCGACACGCTCGTCCCCGACCATCCGAACAAGCCGTACGACATGCACGAGGTGATCCGGCGCGTGGTCGACGACGGCGAGTTCCTCGAGGTCAGCGAGCGGTGGGCCGAGAACATCGTCTGCGGGTTCGCCCGGCTCGGGGGCCATCCGGTCGGCGTGGTGGGCAACCAGCCGAGCTCGCTCGCGGGCGTCCTCGACATCGATGCCTCGAACAAGGCAGCTCGGTTCGTGCGGACGTGCGACGCCTTCAACGTCCCGCTCGTCACGTTCGTCGACGTCCCGGGTTTCCTGCCGGGCACCGCGCAGGAGTGGGGCGGGATCATCCGCCACGGCGCGAAGCTCCTCTACGCGTACTGCGAGGCGACGGTGCCGAAGCTGACCGTGATCACACGCAAGGCGTACGGCGGCGCGTACGACGTCATGAGCTCGAAGCACATCCGCGCGGATTTCAACTTCGCCTGGCCGACGGCTGAGGTCGCCGTGATGGGGCCGGACGGCGCGGTGAACATCATCTACCGCGACCGGCCGGACGACGAACGGGCCGGGCTGATCGCCGACTACAAGGAGAAGTTCGCGAACCCGTACAGCGCGGCCGAGCGTGGCTACGTCGACGACGTGATCGAGCCGCGGCGCACGCGGCCGGTGCTGATCGACGCGCTCGAGACGTCGCTGACGAAGGCGGAGCCGAGGCCCCGCCGCAAGCACGGCAACATCCCGCTCTAGCCGCGGAAGGCGTAGATCCCGAGTGCGATTGCCGCCCCGATCGCGATCGCTGCGGCGCCGAGCAACCGCCGCTGCAGCTGCCGCTCGCGAGCCTCCTTGATCAGGGCCTCGAGCTCGTCCTGCGCCGGGGGCTTCGGCGGTGCGATCATCTAGTGCTATTGTGACTGGCACGATGCTGAAGGTCAAGATCGACAAACAGGAGCCGACCGAGCTCTTCGAGCAGGTCGCGGCCGAGATCCGGCGCGCGATTGCCGACGGCGAGGCGAAGCCGGGCGAGCGTCTGCCTCCGGCCCGCGATCTCGCGGCCGTGCTCGGCGTGAACACGAACACGGTGCTCCGTTCGCTCCGCCTGCTGCGGGACGAGGGGATGCTCGAGTTCCGGCGCGGGCGCGGCGTCACGGTCGCCGGCACGCCGCAACGTGGTGCCGTGATTGCGCTGGCGCGCGAGCTCGTCACCTTCGCGCGGCAGCAGGCTACCGGCGCGACGAGCTGATCCAGCTCAGCGAAGAGCTCGGCTAGACGGCGAGGGCTTCGTCGCCCGCCGGCCGGAGCTCCTCACCCAGCGCCTTGACGACCGCCGGATCGAACTGTGTCCCCGCGCACCGCTCGAGCTCGGCGATAGCCTCCTGTGGCGGCATCGCGCGGCTGTACGCCCGATCCGACGTCATCGCGTCGTACGCGTCGGCGACGAAGATGATCCGCGCGCCGAGCGGGATCTGGTCGCCGGCGAGGCGGTTCGGGTAGCCGGCGCCGTCCCAGCGCTCGTGGTGGTGCAACACCCACTCCGCGACGGGCTGCACGCCGAGGCTCTCGAGCATGCGGTAGCCGATCTGCGGGTGCCGCTCGAGGATCAGCCGCTCGGCGTCACTCAGCGAATCCGGCTTGCGCAGCACGTCCTCGGGGATCGCGAGCTTGCCGAGATCGTGGAGATTCCCCGCGAGCCTGGTCAGCTCGACCGCGGAGTCGTCGGCGCCGAGACGGCGTGCGATCCGCGCGGAGTACTCGCCGACGCGTTGCGAATGGCTGCCCGTGTACGCGTCGCGCTCGTCGACCGCCTTCGCCAGGCTCTCCGCTGCGCGGTACTGCGCCGCGCGGTCGGGCGTATCCGAGAGCTGCTCGAGATTGGCGCGGAGGATCGACTCGGCCGCATAGGCGCGCACCCGGTTCTTGCCGTCCTTCTTCGCCCAGTACAAGGCGCTGTCGGCCAGCCGGATCAGCTCGTCGCGACCGGTTCCGTCCGTCGGGTACATCGCGACGCCCGCGCTCACCGTCACCGGGCCGACGCCCTCGACGTCGAGGGCGGCGACCCGCTCGACGATCGAGCGGGCGACGGCGGTCGCCTGCCGTTCGTCCTGCCGGGGGAGGAGGACCGCGAACTCGTCGCCGCCGAGCCGGAACGCCTCGCCGCCCGCGCGCAGGCGCGATGCGACCTGGCCGAGCACGAGGTCGCCCACGGGGTGCCCGAACTGGTCGTTGACGCTCTTCAGGTCGTCGAAGTCGACGAGGCAGAGCGCGAGCGAGGTGTGCTTCTCCTCGGCGATCACGAGCTCGCGCTGGAGCCGTTCGTGGAAGCTGCGATGGTTGCCCAGACCGGTGAGCGGATCGGTCAGCGCGAGACGCATCGCGCGCATCGCCTTGTGCGTCGAGCGCTGGTAGAGAGCAATTGCGAGCAGCGGCCCGACGAGCGCGATCGACAGCCACGGATCTCTCTGCCAGAGCACGATGAGCGTCAGCGCCGCCGAGGCCATGAAGGCGAACGGCGCCGTCGTCTGCCTGATGTTCTCCCAGGCGATCGTGAAGAACGATCGGCCGGAGCTGGCCGCGAGCACCGCGCTGATCAGCACGAGGTTGACGATCCAGTAGTAGATGAACCCGCAGAGCACCACTCGCCCGACGAGGGCACCGGTCGAGCTGCCTTCGACGTGCTCGATCGCGACCCCGGCCGCGAGCGCCGAGAGCGCGAACATCGAGCCGTTGTAGGCGACGCGCAGCGGCGGACGGCGCTGCAGCAAGTGGGTGAACGTGGGGCCGCCCGCGGCGACGATTACGCCGGCGGGCCACCCGAGCAGGATGATCGCCGAGACGGAGAAGACGAACCCCAGCGTGACCCCGCCGGCGCTCACTCCCTCCACGGGCACCGGGAAACGCTCGGCGAGCGCCATGCTCGCCATGAGCCCGAGCAGCGCCGCGACGTCCGATGCCGACTTCGGCGTGTCGACATAGCGGAAGATCGCGAGCGCAACCGTCAAGGCGCCCGCGACGATCACGGGCGCCACTACTGCTAAGACCTTGGGCGGAACTCCTGCCGAGGCAACGTTCCCGACAGCCTCCTGCTGGTTACCCGCCACCGAATCCTCGCCTACGAGGTGGGCGGGTGTTTACCAGCCGAAGTTGAGCGCGCCGCTGACGCTCGAGCCGAACGCCACTGCGAGAACCGCGGCGAACGCCAGGAGAGTCACGAGACGAAACTTCCACTCAAGCATTGTGCCTCCAGGGACGGAGATCGTTAGGGACGCCAGACGAAACGAATTGTGGGTGCGGTTCTCGGGACCGGGAATCACCCGATGGGGGTAGCGGCGTCCCTAAAAGGGGGTAACTGCGGGGCCAAATGGCCTTGTTTAGGGCTCGAGACCGGCCTCGCGCAGCGGCCGGCGGCCCCACGCGAACCTCTGCTTGTACCAGCCTGTGAGCTGGTTGAGGGCGACGCCCTCGTCCGACGAGTGGATGAACCAGCCGTTGCCGACGTAGATGCCCGTGTGGATGACCTGCGATCCCTTCGACTTCTGGCCGTTGTCGCCGAAGAAGATCACGTCCGCGGGCTGCAGCTTCTTGAGGCCGATCCTCTCCGAGCGGGGAACTTCGACGCTCATCTGGTACGTCGTCCGACCCTGGATCGTCGAGGCGAGCGTCCCCTCGTTCGGATAGCTCTGGAGCTTGTAGACGCGCCAGACGAAGCCCGAGCAGTCGTAGCCGCCGCGTGACGTCACGCCGAACTCGGTCTCGGTGTTGTCGCTCGTTCCGCCCCAGATGTAGGGCATCCCGATCTTCGAGAACGCCGTGGTGAGGATCTGGCGCTGCCAGGGGTTGAGCACAGGCGGAAGCGCGAAGGCGGCGGCGAGGCTCTTCACCTGGGCGATCTGCCAGCTGTTGTCGAGCAAGCCGAGACCGAGGATCTGCGCGGCCGAGTAGGCGGCCTCGGCGCGGGTGGCGGGGTCCTGCGGCCGCAGCTCGAGAAAGTCCTGGGCAGCGGGGTGATTGAGTCGCAGGCCGAGCAGCCGGGCGACGACCTCGGTGCCGAAGCGTCCGGGCACCACGAGGCCCGACGCCTGCGCGCCCGCCACGAACTCCTTCGCCGCCTTGCCGAGCCCGATCGCCTGCACGAGGCTGCGGTCGAGCTGCGCCATCGTCTCCGCTCCGGTCGGATTGGAGACCGACGGTGTGGTCGTAGTGCCGGTCGTGGTGGTCGTCGTCGTGCCGGTCGTCGTGGTCTGTGTACCCGAGCCCGACGAGGTCTGCGGCGTTCCCAGCTGCGCCTCCAATTCGGTCGAGAGATCCGCGAGCGTCTGTTGGGTGAGCGCGGCGTTCGGCCGGAACTTCTTCACGCTCTTCGCGTCCATCAGCTGGTGAGCCACGACGGTGGCGATCTGCGGAGCCGCCCAGTTGGGGATGGTCTTGGACGATCCGGCCGCCGCGGCCGTCGAGACCCCAGCGATGGCACACGCAGCCGCAAGCATGGCGAGACGCTGACCCACGATGTCTCCATCGGCCGAGAACGGGCAGGGCATTACCCTCTTCCGGTGATGGCCGTCGAGATCACTCCGAAGCCCGACGAGGCGGAGCGCAGGGCGATCCTCGCGGCGCTCGCGGAGGAGGACGCCCACCGGCCTGCCGGATCCGCCTGGGCAGAGGCGCTTCTCCCCGGCCATGACGATGGCGAGCCGTAACCGCGCCGAGCCGCCGCGCGTTCCCTCCACATGTGGGAGGAATGCATCCGCTGCAACGAGGCTCCGGCCGTCGACGACCAGGGCTACTGCGGCCACTGTCACTGGGCGGTTCGGGCCGAGGTCGAGGAGGGGCTCTACGCGCTGCGCGAGTACCTGCGCGCGTGGGCCCGCTTCGACGAGTGGTGCGAGACCCGCGGCATCGCGGCCTGACCGGAGCGGTTACTCGGGCTGCGGTCTGCTCAACAGCCGCGGCGCGCTACGCGCGTAGTCGAGCCCCGACACCCAGGTGAGGATGACCGCGACCAGCAGCGTCCACCAGGCGGCGCGGTCGGTCCAGGCGCCGGCGGCCGCGAACCCGGCGACCGCAGCGGCGACGGCCTGGGCCCACGTCTTCAGCTTCCCGAGGTCGCGAGCGGCGAGAACCACGCCACGCTCGATCGCTGCTTGCCGCAGCCCGGTGACCAGGACTTCGCGCACGACGATCGCTGCGACCATCCAGGCCGGGATCACGCCCTGCTCGATCAGCATCACGAGGGCGGCGAGCACAAGGACCTTGTCGGCGATGGGATCGAGCAGCGATCCGATCGCCGAGGAGTAGCCGTGCCGGCGCGCGAGTCTCCCGTCGAACCAGTCGGTGGCCATCGCCACGCAGAAGACCGTGGTCGCCCAGTAGTCGTGGTTGGGGAAGCTCCAGGCATAGAGCACGACGACGAGCGGGACCGCTGCCGCGCGCGCGACGGTGAGCTTGTCGGCCGCTGTGAGGTCCACGGCGTGGAGAATACGGCCCGCTCATGTTCGAGAAGGTTCTCGTCGCCAATAGAGGGGAGATCGCGATCCGCGTCTTCCGCACGCTCCGCGAGCTCGGGATCGGCGCGATCGGCGTCTACTCCGAGGGAGATCGCGCCGCGCTGCACGTCGCGTACGCCGACGAGGCGTTCCTGCTGGGGCCGACGCCGGCCGCCGAGAGCTACCTCGCCGTCGAGCGGATCCTCGATGCTGCGCGGCGCTCCGGGGCGCAGGCGATTCATCCCGGCTACGGCTTCCTCGCCGAGAATGCGGCTTTCGCGGCGGCCGTCGAGGAGGCGGGCCTCGCCTGGATCGGGCCGCCTCCGGCCGCGATCGAGCTGATGGGATCGAAGACCGCGGCGCGCACGGCGATGCAGGACGCAGGTGTCCCGATCATCCCCGGGACGACCGATCCGGTCGGCTCGGTGGAGGAGCTGCTCGCGCTCGGAGACGAGCTCGGCTACCCGCTCCTGATCAAGGCTGCGGCCGGCGGCGGCGGCAAGGGCATGGAGGAGGTGCACGACCCGGCGCAGGCCGAGCAGGCGTTCGAGCGCGCGCGGCGGCAAGGGCAGTCGTACTTCGCCAACCCCGACGTCTACGTCGAGAAGCTCATCGTCGACCCGCGGCACGTGGAGGTGCAGGTGCTCGCCGACGCGCACGGCAACGTCGTCCACCTCGGCGAACGCGACTGCACGATCCAGCGCCGCCACCAGAAGCTGGTCGAGGAGACGCCGTCCCCGGCGGTCGATGCGGAGCTGCGGCAGCGGATCGGCGCGATCGGCGTCGAGGCGGCTCGCGCGTGCGGCTACCGCTCCGCCGGGACGATCGAGGGTCTGCTCACGCGCGACGGCGACTACTTCTTCATGGAGATGAACACGCGGATCCAGGTCGAGCACACGGTGACGGAGATGGTGACCGGCCTCGATCTCGTGCGCGAGCAGATCCTCGTCGCGCTCGGCGAGCCTCTCTCGGTGCGGCAGGAGGACATCGAGCTGCGCGGGCACGCGATCGAGTGCCGGATCAACGCGGAGGACGCGACGCAGGGCTTTCTCCCGGCGCCGGCCGCAGTGACCGGCTATCGGGAGCCGGCCGGCCCCGGCGTGCGTGTCGACTCGGGTGTCGCCGCCGGCTACGAGGTCTCCGGCGCGTACGACCCGATGGTCGCGAAGCTCATCGTGCACGGCGTAGACCGCGAGCACGCACGGCGGCGCATGCTGCGCGCCCTCGACGAGTTCTGGATCGAGGGGCCGACGACGCTGATCGGCTTCCACAAAGCGCTGCTGGAGCACCCGTGCTTCGTCGCCGGCGAGACGTGTCACGGCGTCGTCGAGTCGGAGGAGCTCGCCACCCGGGCTGCCGAGCTGGGCGCTGCGCCGCCCAATCCCCCAGGTAATAATCTGTTCCAAGGAAGGACAAATCCGGATGGGGCGATGGTCGAGCGCGTTCGCACCGTCGAGGTCGACGGGCGGCGGTTCGAAGTGCGCGTCTCGGAGCCCGAGCCCGAGTGGCGTGCGCTGGCGCGACGGCGGCGCGAGCGGGTGCGCTCGAGCGGTGCCGGCGCGGCCGGCGGCGACGCGGTCGTCTCGCCGATGCAGGGCACCGTCCTCGCCGTCCCCGTCTCGGACGGCGACGAGGTGGAGCCGGGCCAGGTGATCTGCGTCGTCGAGGCGATGAAGATGGAGAACGAGGTGCACGCTCCCCGCGCCGGCACCATCCGCAGCCTCTCCGTCGGGCCCGGCCAGTCCGTCACGACCGGCCAGGTCATCTGCACGATCGAAGCTGAGTAGCTCTCTCCGAAATCCGCGGTTCGCCGGCGCGCGTAGACACCGAAGAACCCAGTAGGAGGAGAGAGATGTTCAGAAAGACCGTCCTAGCCGCAACGTTCGCAATCGCGCTCGCCGCCGCCGGCATCGCGGCAGCAGCGGCCGTCACACATCAGAGCTCCGGCTCCTCCGCCGCGAGCAACGCGACGGCCGGGCGCGTCACGCTGCACCAGACGAAGGTCGGCAAGGTGCTCGCGACGAGCTCCGGCCGGACGCTGTATCTCTTCATGGCGGACAAGAACGGCAAGAGCGCCTGCTACGGCAAGTGCGCCACGAACTGGCCTCCGCTCATGAAGAGGGGCAAGGTGAGCGCCTCGGCGGGAGTCAAGGCCGCGTTGCTGGGCACCACGACGCGGAAGAACGGGGCACTCCAGGTGACGTACAAGGGCCACCCGCTCTACCTGTTCTCGCTCGACCACGGTGCCGGGCAGATCGCGGGTCAGGGCCTGAACTTCTTCGGCGGCAAGTGGTTCGTCGTCTCGGCCGCAGGCAGCGCGAACAAGGCAGCGCCCTCGGCGGGCGGGACGGCGCCGACGACCACGTACTCGTATCCGTAGAGGAACTGCGCGGTCCACCGGCGTCGCGCCGTTAGTGTCCGGCGCCGGTGGACCTCTACGAGTACCAGGGCAAGGATCTCTTCCGGCGCGTCGGCATCCCGGTCTCCGACGGACGCCTCGCCACGACACCGGAGGAGGCGCGCGCCGCGGCGGCGGAGCTAGGCGGCCCCGTCGTCGTCAAGGCGCAGGTGCTGACGGGAGGCCGCGGCAAGGCCGGTGGCGTCAAGCTCGCCGACGACCCCGCAGACGCGGAGGCGAAGGCACGCGACATCCTCGGGCTCGACATCAACGGGCACGTCGTCCGCACGCTCTGGATCGAGCAGGCCTCGGACATCGAGCGCGAGTACTACCTCTCCATCACGTTCGACCGTGGCGCGAAGAAGCCGCTCTTCATGTTCACGACGCAGGGCGGCGTCGAGATCGAGCAGGTCGCGGAGGAGAGCCCGGACGCGCTCGTCCGGCTTCACGTCGACCCGCTGGAAGGTTTCCAGCCCTGGGTCGCGCGGCGCCTGGTCTACGGCGGCGGCGTCGAGGATCCCTCCGAGCAGAAGCAGATCGCCTCGATCGTCGAGAAGCTCTACCAGGCGTTCGTCGAGTTCGACGCGATGCTCTGTGAGATCAACCCGCTCATCGTCACGCCCGACGGCGAGGTGAAGGCGCTCGACTCGAAGTTCACGGTCGACGACAGCGGGCTCTTCCGCCACCCGGACGTCGCGGAGTGGCGCGACCCGACCGCCGCAGATCCGATCGAGACGTTCGCGCGCGAGAAGGGCGTCACCTACGTGAAGCTCGACGGCGACGTCGGCGTGCTTGCGAACGGCGCCGGTCTCGGCATGTCGACCGTCGACGTCGTGGCGCACGCGGGTGGGCGACCTGCCAACTTCTGCGACCTCGGCGGCGGCGGCAGCGCGGAGGGAGTCGTCGACGCGCTCGAGGTGATCACGCGCGACGAGCAGGTGCGCTCGATCTTCTTCAACATCTTCGGTGGCATCACACGCTGCGACGAGGTTGCGCGCGGGATCCTCGCCGCCCTCGACCGGCTGGACATGTCGCGCTACCCGATCGTGGTGCGGCTCGACGGGACGAACGCCGAGGAGGGCCGGAAGATCCTCGCCGACGCGGGGCGCGAGAACATCCATCCCGAGGCGACGATGCTCGACGGCGCGCGGCGCGCCGTGGAGCTCGCGGGAGCAGCGTGACGGACCTCTGGAACGAGCGGGCGGACGCGTATCGCACGAGCCAGACGCACGCTGCGGGGGACGACCTCGACCTCGTCGTCGAATGGTGCGAGCCGGCTCCCGGAGTGACGGTGCTCGACGTCGCCACCGGCGGCGGTCATGTCGCGCGTCGGCTGCGCGAGGCGGGAGCGACCGTGGTCACGACCGACGCCGCGCCGGGCATGGAGCCCGACGCGATCGCGCCCGCCGATCATCTCCCGTTCGCCGACGCGAGCTTCGACGTAGTGGCCTGCCGCATCGCCGCGCATCACTTCCCGGACGTGCTCGCGGCCGTGAAGGAGATGGCGCGCGTCGCGCGCGATCGCGTCGTGATCTGCGACAACACGTTCACGAGCGAGGCGGCGGAGGAGGCAGACCGGCTGCGCGATCCGAGCCACGTCCGCAACTACTCGGTCGCCGAGTGGCACAGCTTCTTCGAGCTCGCCGGGCTCGAGGTCGCCGACGAGGCGACCATGGTGCGCGACACCGACCTCGCCGACTGGCTCGACCGCACCGAGACGCCCGACGAAGACCGGCCGCGCATCTGTCGAGCTGCTCGAGAGCCGGATCCGCAACGGACGGCTCGAGCTGCCTACCGTCGTCCTCAAAGGAACGAAGGCGTCGTAGATGGCGATCATCCTCGACAACGACACGCGCCTCGTCGTCGCCGGCCTGACCGGGTCGGAGGGGCGCTTCCACGGCCTGCGCAACCGGGCGTACGGCACGAATCTCGTCGCCGGCGTCACGCCCGGCAAGGGAGGCCAGGACGTCGAAGGCGTCCCGATCTTCGACACCGTCGCCGAGGCCGTCGACCAGGTCGGCGCGAACACCTCGCTCATCTTCGTCCCGGCGCGCTTCGCCGTCGACGCGATCTACGAGGCGGTGGACGCGGGCGTCGGCACCGTGATCTGCATCACCGAGCACATCCCTGCGCACGACATGCTGCGCGCGTACACGTACTTCCGCGGCCAGGGCACGACGATGATCGGGCCGAACTGTCCGGGCGTGCTCTCGCCGGGCAAGGCCAACGCGGGGATCATTCCGGCCGAGATCTTCAGCGAGGGCAGCGTCGGGCTCGTCTCGCGCTCGGGCACCCTCACGTACCAGATCGGCCACGAGCTCACGCAGCTCGGGCTCGGCAACTCCACGATCGTCGGGATCGGCGGCGATCCCGTCGTCGGCTCGTCCTTCGTCGACGTGCTCGAGAAGTTCCAGGCAGACGACCAGACGGAGCTGATCGTGCTGGTGGGCGAGATCGGCGGCGACGAGGAGGAGAAGGCCGCCGCGTACGTCGCCGAGCACGTGACGAAGCCGGTGCTCGCGTACATCGCGGGCTTCTCGGCGCCGCCCGGCAAGACCATGGGCCATGCGGGCGCGATCATCTCCGGCTCGTCGGGAACGGCGCAGGGCAAGAAGGAGGCGCTCGAGGCCCGCGGGATCGAGGTCGGCACGACGCCGACCGAGGTCGCGCAGATGGTGGCCGAGCGCATGAAGTAGCGGCCGCGCGCCGAGGCGGGCGCTAGGCTCGAACCATGATCTCGTTCGCCCGCGGCGCGCCTGCGCCGGAGTGTCTGGCCGTCGAGGAGCTCGCCGACTGCGCACGGGCGGCGCTCGAGCGCGACGGCCACGCGATCCTCAGCTACGGCCCGGGCGGCGGCTACGGCCCGCTGCGGGAACGGCTCGCCGAGCAGCACGGCGTCGAGCCCTCGCGGGTCGTGATCACGAGCGGCTCGCTCCAGGGCTTCGCCTTCCTCGCCGAGCAGCTCGTGCAGGCCGGGACACGGGTTCTCGTCGAGGCGCCGACGTACGACCGGCCCCTCAAGATCCTCGACCGGCTCGGTGCCGAGGTCGTCGGCGTCCCGATAGACGAGGAGGGGTTGATCCCGGACGAGCTGCCCGACGGCGATTTCGCCTTCCTCTACACGATCCCGACCTTCCAGAATCCGAGCGGGCGGACGCTCTCGCTCGAGCGGCGCCGCCGGATCGTCGACCTGGCGCGTGAGCGGGAGCTGCTCGTGCTCGAGGACGACCCGTACGGCCTCGTCCGCTACGACGGCGAGCCCGTGCCGAGCATGTTCGAGCTCGCGGACGGCGAGCAGATCGCGTACTGCTCGTCCTTCTCGAAAACGGTCGCCCCGGGAGTGAGGGTCGGCTGGTTCGTCCTGCCCGCGCAGCTCGCGGCCGAGATCGAGGCGCTCGCGGTCTCAACCTACATCTCGCCGCCGTATCTCACGCAGGCGACGGTGCTCGAGTTCATGGAGCGCGGCACGTTCGGCCCGAATCTCGAGCGCGTGAACGGTCTCCTGCGGGAGCGTCGCGACGCCATGCTCGACGCCCTCGCGCGCTCCATGCCGGAGGACGCGAGCTGGACACGGCCGGAAGGCGGCTACTTCGTCTGGGTCGAGCTCCCGTCGGGACCGCCGGGGGCCGAGCTGCTCGTCGAGGCCGAGAAGGCCGGCGTCACCTTCGTCAAGGGCACCGACTTCTACGCCGGCGGCGCGGGCGGCGAACAGGCCTTTCGGCTGGCCTTCAGCTTCGTCTCGCCCGACGAGATCGCAGAGGGTGTCTCAGTGCTCGGGTCGCTCGTGCGAGCGGCGACGCCTGCGGCGCTCTAGCTGCGCGAGCAGAGTCCCGCCGAGCAGGCCGACGCCGAGCGCGAGCAGGATCAGCCAGACGAGCGACACGCTCGCCGTCGCGAGCACGAAGTGGACGTTCACCTGCCTCCGGTTCTCGAGCACGAACGCGATCGCGTACGCGACGAGCAGGCCGAGGAGGATCAGCCGCAACCAGAGCCGTGGCTGCCAGCGGTCGGAAACCTCGTCGGTGTCGATCTTGGGGCGGCGGAGGCGCACGCCCGAAGCCTACGGACTACGCGGCGGCGTGCACGGCCAGCGCCCGCGGAACGAGGCGCGGCTGCGGCGGCGGGGCGAGCGTACCGAGAGACTGGACGCGGAACGTCGGGCAGATGGTCTCCCCGGGAAGGGCACAAAGGCCCTCACGCCGGAAATAGCAATCAGCGCACGTTGGCTTGGAACGTTTGCTCATGGTCGTCCTTGTTCTAAAAAGTAGAGGCCGCTCTCGAGGTGCGATGATAGGTGCAGAATCCGCGGAAGCAAGCGTTGTCGCGGACGAAAACTGACGAATTTCCGGCAGTTTCGGACCGTCGGAAAACGATGCGTTCTACTGCGCCGACGGCAACGTTGCCAGGGCGTGCAACGCCTGGCTGAGCGTGTGGACCGCAATGATGTGAACCGGCCCCGCGTAGCGGCGCGCGTCCCTCGCGTTCTGGCCCGCAGGCACGAGGAAGACGTCGGCTCCCGCCTGCCGGACGCCGTAGGTCTTCTGCTTGATGCCGCCGATCGGGGCGACCGCTCCGTTCAGCTCTATCTCTCCGGTCGCGGCCACCTTGTGTCCGTGGAGCACGTTGTGGCCGAGCTTCTGCATCACCTCGAGCGCGAAGGCGAGGCCGGCGGAGGGGCCGCCGATGCCGTTCGCGTCGATCAAGACGTGGAACGGGAGCTTGATCGTCGCCGCCTGGTCGGGCGCGAACCCCACGAGCGCGCGGCTCGGGTCACCGGGCGTGGGGATGGTGCGGATGCGCACCGTCAGATCCTTGGCGCCGCGGTGGACGCCCAGCGTGGCCACGCTCCCGGGCTTCACCTTGTCGAGCGCACCGCGGAGGGCGGCGATCGTCGGCGTCGGCGTGCCGTTGACCGAGACGATGACGTCCTGCGGCTGGAGGTTGCACGGTGCGTCCGTGCCGGAGATCAGCTGGGAGACGGCGACCCCCGTCGGCTTGACGACGACGTGATAGCCGAGCTTGCGCAGCGCGACGGCGGCCGCAACGCGCTGCGAGAAGGCCATCTCCTGCAGCTCGGCGGCCTGCGCCTGGCCCGCGGTCGCACAGGGAGCGACGATGTCGCCCGCGGGGACGAGCGTGCCGTGTGGATGGATCCACGGGAGAAGGGACTCGAGCTCGCTTGCGCGCCGCTCGACGACGTCGACGAAGTAGAGCGTCCCGGGCTTCTCGGCTCGGGCGCCTTGCACCTTCACGAGCGGCGCCACGGGATGGGCGACGTCCGGCAGAAGGATGTACTTCCCCGACGGAATGCTGAACAGGATCACGCCCGTCACGACGAGTGCGCCGACGACCACGGCAACGACGCGCCACCAGGGAGTGAGAAAGCGCCTCAAAAGAGGAACCGCTTCAATCCGCCGTCGACGACGAGGGTCTGGCCGGTCACGTAGCTGGCGCGCTCGGAGGCGAGGAAGCAGACGACGTCGCCGAACTCGCGCGGCGTGCCCCACCGCCGCAGGCCGATCTCCGCGAGCTGCTCCTCGGTCGGCCCGTCCGGATAGAGCTCCCCGAGCCTCGCGGTGTCGATCCGGCCCGGCGCGACACAGTTGACCGTGATCCCCTTCGGGCCGACCTCGCGGCTCAGCGTCTTGAGCCAGCCCGTGAGCGCGGGCCGGAAGGTGTTCGAGAGCGCGAGATGACCGGTCGGCTCCTGGGCGGCGAGCGATGTGACCGCGACGATCCGGCCGCCGGGACTCCGCTCGAGGTGGTCGAGGCAGAGGCGTACGAGCGTCACGGCGGGCCGGAGGAGCAGGCGGTAGGCGGACTCGAGGGACGCGTCGTCGGCCTCTCGCGCGGTCCCGGGCGGCGGCCCGCCGCCGTTCCAGACGAGCACGTCGAGTCCACCGAACCGGTCGACTGCGGTCGCGACCGCGGCCTCGAGGTCGCTGTCGTCTCTCACGTCCCCGGCGACCGGGACGCCGCCGAGCCGCGTCGCGTGCTCTTCGAGGTCCTCGGCCCGGCGCGCGAAGAGGACGACGTTGGCTCCCTCCTCGGCCAGCGCCTCGGCGCTCGCCAGGCCGAGGCCCGACGAGGCGCCGCAGACGAGCGCCGTGCGGCCGCTCAGTCCGAGATCCACGCTTGCGGAAGCTCCCCCGAGCTCGCGACCACTCGCGTCGTCATTCCGCCGCGGGCGACGAACTCACCCTCGACCTCGACGAACCGCGGCGCGCCGTCGGCGACGAGCCGCTCGAGCACCTCGTTCACGACCTCCTCCTGGAAGATCTTGCGCTCGCGAAACGACGTCAGGTAGTCGCGGAGGGACTTGAGCTCGTAGAGCTTGGCATCCGGGATGTAGCGGATCGTCAGCTCGCCGAAGTCGGGCGCGCCGGTGAGCGGGCAGATCGAGGTGAACTCCGGCGCGCCGAGCTCGACGAGGTAGTCGCGCCCGTGGAACCGGTTCTCGATCGTCTCGAGCAAGGCCGGCTCAGGACGACAGGACGCCGACGACGTCGCGCACCGCGTCGGCGCTGCGCTCGAGCGCCTCGTGCTCGTCGTCCGAGAGGTCGAGCTCGACGATCTCCTCAATCCCGCCGGCGCCGAGCTTGACGGGGACGCCGATGTAGAGGCCGTCGATCCCGTATTCGCCTTCGAGCAGCGCCGTGCAGGGAAGGACGCGCTTCTGGTCGAGCAGGATGGCGTCGACCATCTCCGCGACCGCAGCTCCCGGCGCGTACCAGGCGGACGTGCCGAGCAGTTGCACGATCTCCCCGCCGCCCTTGGCGGTGCGCTCGACCATCGACTGGATCCGTTCCTCGGAGACGAGCTTGCGGAGCGGCACGCCGCCCACCGTCGCCGCCGAGACGACCGGAACCATCTGGTCGCCGTGGCCGCCCAGCACGAGCGCCTGCACGTCGCGGACGCTCGCTCCCGTCTCCCAGGCGATGAACGTGCGGAAGCGGGCCGTGTCGAGGATCCCGGCCTGGCCGAAGACCCGCTCCTTGGGGAAGCTCGAGACGCTCTTGGCGACGTGGCACATCGCGTCGAGCGGGTTTGAGAGGACGACGATCGTGCAGTCGGGGCTCTGGCCGATGATCTGCTCGGTCACCGAGCCGACGATCTTCTCGTTGGTCGTCACGAGGTCGTCGCGCGACATCCCCGGCGAGCGCGGCAGGCCTGCGGTGATCACGACGACGTCCGAGCCGGCGGTCGCCTCGTAGTCGTTCGCGCCGGTGATGTTCGGCTCGAAGCCGAGGATCGGCGCCATCTGGTTCAGATCGAGCGCCTTGCCCTGCGGCAAACCTTCCTTGATGTCCGTGAGGACGACGTCCGCGTAGTCGCGCTCCGCCAGCAGATGCGCGGCGGTCGCCCCCGTGGCTCCGGCGCCGACGATGGTCACTTTGCGTCTCATGCGGTTACCTCTGCCTCCAGTTTCTCGATGACCGCATCCGCGACCTCGCTCGTTCCTACGGCCGTCGGGTCGTCGCGGTTCGGCTTCATGTCGTAGGTGACGCTCTTGCCCTCGGCGATGACCGCGGCGATTGCGGCTTCGACCCGGTCGGCCGCGCTGCCCTCATCGAGGTGGCGGAGCATGAGGACGCCCGACAGCATCTGCGCGATGGGGTTGACCTTGTTCTGGCCGGCGTACTTCGGTGCGGAGCCGTGCGTCGGCTCGAAGACGGCCACGGTCTCGCCGTAGTTCGCGCCGGGAGCCACGCCGAGCCCGCCGATCATCCCCGCGGCGAGGTCGGAGAGGACGTCCCCGTACAGGTTCGGCAGCACCAGCACGTCGTACTCCTCGGGCCGCTGCACGAGCTGCATGCACATGTTGTCCACGATCCGGTCGTCGAACTCGATGTCGGAATTCTCGGCAGCGACCTCGCGCGCGACGTGCAGCCAGAGGCCGTCGGTGAACTTCATGATGTTCGCCTTGTGCACGGCCGTGACCTTGCGGCGGCCGTTGCGACGCGCGTAGTCGAACGCAAACTCGAAGATGCGGCGGGTGCCCGTCACCGAGATCGGCTTGATCGAGATGCCGGCGTCCGAGTGGCGGAGCGTGCCGCCGTGAGCCTCGATCCACTCGATCAGCTCGGCGGCCTCCGGCGTGCCCTGCTCGTATTCGATGCCGGCGTACAGATCTTCGGTGTTCTCGCGCACGATGATCAGGTCGACATCGTCGAAGCGGCTGCGTACCCCGGCGTAGCTCTTGCACGGACGCACCTGCGCGTACATGTCGAGCTCCTTGCGGAGCGCGACGTTGACCGACCGGAAGCCGCCGCCGACGGGCGTCGTAATCGGGCCCTTGAGCGCGACGCCGGTCTCGCGGATCGCGTCGAGGACGTCGGGCGGCAGCGGGTTGCCGCCGTGCTTCTCCATCACGTCCGCGCCGGCCTCGCGCACGTCCCATTCGAACTCGGCGCCGCTCGCCTCGAGGACGCGCCGCGTCGCCTCTGTCAGCTCTGGCCCCGTACCGTCGCCGGGGATGAGGACGACCCTGTGCGCCACGGGCGCGAGCGTAGCGGAGCGGTAGTTAGGCTCGGGCGGTGAACCTCGCAGAAGCAGCGGCGCAGGCGGACGAGCTGGCCGAGAACGGATCGGCGCAGGAGCTCGCGACTCTGCGGACGGAGTGGGACGACGAGCTCGAGTCCTCGGCGCGCAGCGCCGACTTCCGTGAGCGAGCTCTCGCCTTCCGGGCGGTCGGCCTCTTCCGCTGGCGTGCGAAGGAGGAGCTGCTGCGGCGCGGCCTCGACGACGGGAGCCCGGCGGCGCGCGGCTCCGCACTTCTCTCGGTCGAGCTGCTTTCCCGTGACCACCCGAGCACCGTCAACTCGGTGCGGCCGCTGCTGCACAAGATGCTCTCGGACGAGGACGAGAACGCTGCGGTGCGCCGGCTCGCGGTGCTCGCGCTGAAGAACGGCTCGGCGCAGCGAGACACGATCGTGCTGCTCGAGGGGCTGTCAGTCGACGACGACGCCGACGGCGACCTGCGTCGCGCGGCCGGAACCGTCGCGCAAGGTCTGAAGCGCAAGGCTGCCGAGAAGCGCTGAGGAGGCTCTAGCCCGCGCAGGTCGTGCAGACGCGGGCCTGGATCTCGCGACCGCAGGACGGGCAGATGCGCTTGTGCCGGCGGCGCTCCAGCGCGCTCTTCTCGAGGCCGGCGGTGATCATGAGCCAGGCGGCCGCGAGCGTCGAGACGGCGGCGATTGCGACGTGTGGATCGAGATGCATTCCTACTTCCTTGCGTTTGGTGCCTGCTTCGAACGGCGGGCGTGTGGATGCGCCTGGAAGTACAACTCGCGTCTCCGGCGATCGGATACGTGCGTGTACAGCTCCGTCGTCGCCAGATCTGCATGTCCGAGCATCTCCTGAACGGCGCGTAGGTCGGCGCCGCCCTCGAGCAGGTGCGTCGCGAAGGAATGGCGCAGGAGGTGCGGGTGCATGCGCTCCGGCTCGAGGCCGGCCTTCGCGGCGAGCTTCCGCAGGATGAGGAAGACGCCGGCGCGCGTGAGCGGGCCGCCGCGGGCGTTGAGGAAGAGCTCCTGCCGGTGCCGCCGGTCGAGGTAGGGGCGGCCACGGGAGAGATAGCGGCGCACGGCATCGGCGGCCTCGCGGCCGATCGGCACGACTCGCTCCTTGCTTCCCTTGCCGAACGCGCGCACGAGCCGGTTCTCGAGGTCGACGGACTGGCGATCGAGCGCGACGGCCTCGCTCACGCGCAATCCCGCGCCGTAGAGGAGCTCGCCGAGCGCGCGGTTGCGATGGTCGAGCGGCGTCGTCCCGGCTGCGGCGTCGAGCAGGCGCTCGACCTCGGACGGAGACAGCGTGCGCGGCAGGGTTCGGCGGCGCTTGGGCAGCGCGACGTTCGCCGCGGGGTTGTCGGTTCGCGCGCCCAGCAGCACCTGGTGCCGGAAGAAGGAGCGAACCGCGGCGAGTCGCCGCGCGATCGTGGTGGCGGCGAGGCCGTCGGCGCGAAGCTGCGCGACGTAGCGGGCGAGATCGTCGCTGGTCGCGTCCGCCGGCGAGCGGCCGAGCCACGCGGTCAGATCGGTGAGGTCGCGCCGGTAGGCCTCGACGGTGCGAGGTGCCAGCCGGGCGGCGGAGAGGGCGAGGAAGCCTTCAACAGCGGGATCGGAGCCTGCCACCCGCCTGACTTCGGCCCGGGACACGCGACGCCTGCTCGAATACGCCGGGTGGAGCGGTTACGCGTCGTCGTGCACGGCTTCGTCCAGGGCGTCGGGTTCCGCTTCGCCGTCGAGCGGGCCGCCCGAGCGCATGGAGTCTCCGGCTGGGTGCGGAATTGTCCCGACGGCACTGTCGAGGCCGTCTTCGAGGGGGCGACCGACGCCGTCGAGGCGATCGTCGACTTCTGTCGCCACGGTCCTCGAGGAGCCGCCGTCGAGCGTGTCGACGTCACTGCGGAGGCTCCTGAAGAGCTCGTCGGCTTCCGCGTCGCGGGCTAGGAACGGCTCGGTGCCGGCCCAGACGATCTCGCCGCGGGTCAGATCGAGATCTTCGAGCTGCTCTCGCCGCAGCCGGGCGGCGAAGCGGTCGCCGTTGCCGTCGACCAGGTCGACGCGGACGTCGGCGCCGAGGACGGCGATGCGCTCGACTTCCACCTCGACCGCTCCGTCGCTCGGCCAGCGCCGCAGCACGACCTCGTGTGGGCGCACGAGGCGCGAGCCGACGGGGACGGCATCGCCGACGAACCGCAGGACGAACTCGGACGCGGGAGCGTCGTAGAGCTCGGCCGGGGCACCCACCTGCTCGAGCCGGCCGTGGTCGAACACGGCGACGCGGTCGGCGACCTCCATCGCCTCCTCCTGGTCGTGCGTGACGAAGACCGTCGTCACGTGCACCTCCTCGTGCAGGCGGCGCAGCCAGTCGCGCAGCTCGGCCCGCACGCGGGCGTCGAGCGCGCCGAACGGCTCGTCGAGCAGGAGGACGCGCGGCTTCGCCGCGAGGGCGCGAGCCAGCGCCATGCGCTGCCGCTGCCCACCCGAGAGCTTCGACGGGTACCGGTCGGCAAAGCCCTGGAGCTGCACGAGCTCGAGGAGCTCGTCGACGCGCTCCCTGATCTCGGCCTTCGGCCGCCTGCGGATCGAGAGAGCGAAGCCGACGTTGTCACGGACGGTCATGTGCTTGAACGCCGCGTAGTGCTGGAAGACGAAGCCGACGTTGCGCCGTTGCGGCGCGAGCCGGGTCGCATCCTCGCCCGAGAGGAGGATCTCGCCGGAGTCGGGGCGCTCGAGGCCGGCGACGATCCGCAACAGGGTCGACTTGCCGGAGCCGCTGGGGCCGAGCACCGCCGTGAGCGAGCCGTCGGGGATCTCGAGCGAGACGTCGTCGAGGGCGGTGAACGTGCCGAAGCGCTTGCTGACGTTGCGGACCTCGATCGACACCTAGACGGCCTCCTTGGGCTTGATGAGCATCATCAGAGCGAGCACGACGATCGCGATCGCGGCGAGGACGACCGAGATTGCGTACGCGCCCGACGTCTGGAAGTTCTGGACGAGATCGTCGACGCGTGTCGTCGCGGTCTCGGTCTGTCCCTCGATCCGCCCCGACACGACGGCTACCGCTCCGAACTCGCCGAGGCAGCGTGCCGTGGTGAGGATGACGCCGTAGATCACGGCCCAGCGGATCGACGGCAGCGTGATGCGCCAGAACCGCTGCCAGCGGGTCGCGCCGAGCGTCGCGGCGGCCTGCTCCTGCTCGTTGCCCAGCTCGCGCAGCGTCGGGATCACCTCGCGCGCGACGAACGGAACCGAGACGAAGATGGTCGCGAGCACGATCGCGGGCAGGGCGAAGAGCACCTGGATCCCGTGTGCTCCGAGCCACGGCCCGAACCAGCCGGTGCGGCCGTAGAGGAGGTAGAGCGCCAGCCCGACCACGACCGGCGAGACGGCGAGCGGCAGGTCGATGAACGCGTTCAGCAGTCCCTTGCCGCGAAAGCGGCGGCGCACGATCGCGAGCGCGCAGAGGATGCCGAAGACCGTGTTGAGCGGCACGGCGATGGCCGCTGCGATCAGCGTGATCTCGAAGGCGTGCACCGTGAGCGGATCCGACAGCGTCTGCCAGACCGGCTCGAGCCCGTGCTGGAACGTCCGGTAGAAGACCATCCCGAGCGGCGCGAGCAGGATGACGAAGAGGTAGAGGAGCGCCACCCCGCGGAGGGCGAGCCGCCTAGGCACGCTCGAACCTCGTGACGTAGAAGCGCAGGGCGCCGACGGCGAGCAGCAGCACGAAGGCCGCGGCCAGGAGCACCATCGCGACTGCGGCGGCTCCGGCGGAGTCGCCGTCCTGGATCAGCTGGAAGACGTAGATCGAGGCGACAGTGGTGTGGACGGTGGCCCCTGCGATGAGGACGAGCGAGCCGATCTCGCCGAGCGCGCGGGCGAGGGCGAGGACGGAGCCGGAGAGGATTCCCGGCAGGATGTTCGGCAGGACGATCTTCCGGAAGACCGTGAACTGGCCCGCGCCGAGCGAGCGAGCAGCCTCCTCCATCTCGACGTCGAGCTCGATCAGGACGGGTTGGACCGTCCGGATGACGAACGGCAGCGTGACGAAGCAGAGAGCGAGCACGATCGCCGCGCGCGTGAAGGCGAGGTGGATCCCGACCACCGAGTTCGGGCCGTAGAGCGCGAGCAGCGTCAGGCCGGCGACGATCGTCGGCAGCGCGAACGGCAGGTCGATCACGGAGTTGACGAGCGACTTGCCGCGGAAGTCGTCGCGAACGAGCACCCAGGCAGTGACGGTGCCGAGCACGCCGTTGATCAGGACGACGACGATGGCCGCCCCGAACGTGAGCTTCAGTGCTGCAACCGCGTCGGGGTTGGAGATCGCCTGCCAGAAGCCCTCCTTGCCGGCCTTCTTCGCCTCCCACAGGAGCGCGGCGAGCGGCAGCACCACGATGACGAGCAGGTACGTCGAGATGACGCCGACGGACAGGCCGGTGCTGGCCCGTCCGTCGGCGGTTACCCGGCGCGCCGGTGCGGCGGCGCGGGCGGCGAAGGTGTTAATGGGTCGGGCCTCCGACTGCTCGCTCGATGGAGACCATCCGGCCGGTGTCGAGGTCGAACCACACCTTGTTGACCTTGAGCCAGCCGCCGAAGAGCTTGTCCCGGATGTTGAAGGTCGGGCCGGTGTCGTACTTCTTCTTCCAGCTCGCGAGGTCGGGGCTCTTCAGGACCGACTTCACGACCGGGCGATAGCCGTTGGCCGCGAAGATCTTCTGCTGCTTCGGCGCGTGCGCGTACTTGATGAACGCCTGGGCCGCGGACGATGCGTGCGTCGTCGGCACCATCGGCAACTGGATCAGCATCGTCGGCTTGGGGACGACGAGCGCGCCCTGCTTGCCGGCCGCGAAGGCTGCGTATGCCTCGCTCTCGTACGTGATGAGCACGTCGCCCTTGCCGGAGAAGAACGTGTTCGCGGCGTTCGAGCCGGACGAGTCCTGCGAGACGACGTTCTTGAAGAGCTTCGTCACGAACTGGATCGCCTGCTTGTTGCTCTCGCCCGCCGTGCGCATGGCGCCGTAAGCGGCGAGCACGTTCCACTTTGCCGAGCCGGAAGGGAACGGATCGGGCGTCACGACCTGGACGCCCGGCTTGATCAGGTCCTTCCAGTTGTGGATGTGCTTCGGGTTGCCCGGCCGCACGACGAAGGAGACGACCGAGTCGGCCACGATCCCCTGGTTCGGCGCTTTCGTCCAGTTCTTCGAGACGAGGCCGGCGTCGGCGACCGTGTCGACGTCGAGGCCGGTCGACAGGAATGCGATGTCCGCGGGCTGGCCGGCGGCGATCGCCTTGGCCTGCGAGCCCGACGGGCCGTACGACTGCGAGAAGGAGACGCCCTGGCCGGCGGGCTGGTGCTGGAAGCGCGTGATCAGCTTCGCCATGATCGGCTTCGGGGTCGAGTAGGCGACGAGCGCCACGGTCGTTCCGGCCCGGCGCGCCTGCGCAGCGCTGGTCACGCAAAGGAGAAGGACGGGCAGAATCAGTGCAACGAAGAGGGATCTCCGCATTGTGGGCGAGTCCTTTCTGGGATTACCTACAGATCTAGTAGGTATTTGCTGCACTGATTATTGCCATAAGCAAAGGCGCGCGCAACCTCTAACTGTTAAGCGTTTTGTGAAGGAGGTCTGCGAGCGTCGTCTGCTCGAGCACGCCGCGGATCTGCGTGCGCAGCTCGAGCCAGACGTCCCGCAGGCCGGCGGCTGCGCCCGCGTACTCGAGCTCGTCGGGCCGGACGCCTCGCACGGTGGCGATCGGTCCCTCGAGCTCGCGGATGACCTCGGCGATCGAGATCTCGTTCGCCGGGCGCGCGAGCTGGTAGCCGCCGGCCGAGCCGCGCTGGCTCGACACGAGCCCGCCGCTCCGCAGCTGGGAGAGGATGCTCTCGAGGAACTTCGGCGGGATGCTCTGGGCGGAGGCGAGCTGCTCGGCGGTCACGAGCCCGGGCGCCGCCGCGAGCTCCGCCATCGCCCGGATCGCGTAGTCCACCTTCGCCGAGATGCGCATCAGGGCATTCTGGCGCTACGAGCGCGGATGCGAGCGGTCGTAGACGCGGCGCAGGTGGCGCGGGTCGACGTGGCTGTAGATCTGCGTCGTCGAAAGGGAGCTGTGCCCGAGCAGCTCCTGGATCGTGCGCAGGTCGGCGCCGCCGTCGAGCAGGTGGGTGGCGAACGCGTGCCGCAGGCGATGCGGGTGGGGGACGATCCGCCGCAGCGTGCTCGTGTCGAGGCGACGCCCGCGCGCGGAGAGGAAGAGCGCGTCGTTCGCGCCTTTCGCCAGCGCGGGTCGTCCGTCGCGCAGGTAGCGGCCGAGCCAGAGCGCCGCCTCCTCGCCGAGCGGCACGACACGCTCCTTGCCGCCCTTGCCGCGTCGGATGTGCACGAGCTCCTGCTCGAAGTCGACGTCTGCCAGGTCGAGCCCGACGGCCTCGGCGCTGCGGAGGCCGGCCGAGTAGACGACCTCGACGAGCGTGCGGTTTCGCAGCGCGAGCGGCTCGTCGCCCTCGAGCGCCTCGAGCGTGTGCTCGACCTCGGCCGCCGCCGGAGCGTCGGGGAGGCGCCGTCCCCTGCGCGGAGCCAGGCGCGCGTCGGGCACGCGCTCGGCTCCGAGTGCGTTTCTCAGGAACGCGCGCACGGCCGCGAGCTTGCGGCTGATGGTCGCGGGAGCGAGCTTCTTCCCGCGCCGCGCGCCGCCGAGCCAGGCGACGTAGTCGGCGAGCACGCGGACGTCGACGGCGTCCAGGTCGGTGCCGCGCTCCTCGAGCCACGCGCAGAACTCCGCGACATCGCTGCCGTAGGCCCGGCGAGTGGCCGGACTCAGCGTCGGCGAGGCGAGGAAGCGGTCGGCTGCTGCGCGGGCGTCCATCCCGCACGGTTCCTCAGCTACCGAGTCATCCCTTTTCGTTACCGTCACCTTCGTGATAGCGAAGCACGACGTGCTCGTCGTCGGAGCGGGTTGCGCAGGGATGCGCGCCGCGATCGAGGCCTTCGACGCGGGCGCGGACGTGGCCATGATCTCGAAGCTCCACCCGACACGCTCCCACTCCGGCGCCGCAGAGGGCGGGATCAACGCCGCGCTCGGCAACGCGGCCGAGGACAACGCCGAGATCCACGCCTACGACACGGTCAAGGGCTCCGACTACCTCGGCGACCAGGATGCGATCGAGATCTTCGCCGAGGAGGCGCCGAGCGACATCGTCCAGCTCGAGCACTGGGGCGCGTTCTTCTCCCGTCGCGAGGACGGCAAGCTCGCGCAGCGCCCGTTCGGCGCCGCCGGGTCGCCGCGCACCGTCTATGCGGCGGACATCACGGGCCACGTCCTGATCCAGGTGCTCTGGGAGCAGGTCTGCAAGCGCGACATCCCGGTCTACGAGGAGTTCTTCGCCTGGCAGCTCGTGGAGCACGAGGACCGCTGCCAGGGAGTCGTCTGCTGGGACCTGCTGCACGGCGGGCTCAAGACCCTCGGCGGCAAGACGGTCGTGCTCGCAACCGGCGGCGCGGGTCGCCAGTACCGCGTGACGACGAACGCGTACGCCTGCACCGGCGACGGGACGGCGATGGCCCTGCACGCCGGCCTGCCGCTCAAGGACATGGAGTTCATGCAGTTTCATCCGACGACGCTGTACCCGACCGGGATCCTGCTCACCGAGGGCTGCCGCGGCGAGGGCGCGTACCTGATCAACAAGGACGGCGAGCGCTTCATGAAGCGCTACGCACCGAACGCGCTCGAGCTCGCCTCGCGCGACGTCGTCTCGCGGTCGGAGCAGACGGAGATCGACGAGGGGCGCGGCTTGGACGGAAACGTCCTGCTCGACATGCGGCACCTGGGGGCCGAGCGGATCATCGAGCGGCTGCCGGGCTCGCGCGAGCTCTCGATGGTCTACGCCGGCATCGACCCGATCTACGACCCGGTGCCGGTGCGGCCCGGGGCCCACTACCACATGGGCGGCATCGAGACCGATAACGACGGCGCAACCGAGATGACCGGCCTCTACGCGGCCGGCGAGTGCGCATGCGTCTCGATCCACGGCGCGAACCGGCTCGGCGGCAACTCCCTGATGGAGACGATCACCTTCGGCCGGCGCGCCGGGCGGTCGGCCGCGGAGTGGGCGCTCTCGCACACGACGGTCGAGGTGCCGGAGTCGGCCGAGCGCGACGCAGAGGCGAAGCTGCGCGAGTTGCTCGATCGCAGCGACGGCGAGCGGCCGTGGAAGCTGCGCGAGGAGCTCGGCAACTCGATGCTCGAGAACTTCGCCGTCTTCCGCACCGAGGACAAGATGACGCGCCAGATCGAGATCCTCGAAGGGCTCCGCGAGCGCTACCCGAACGTCTACGTCGAGGACAAGGGCGAGGTCTTCAACAGCGATCTCACGCAGGCGATCGAGCTCGGGAACATGCTCGACACCGCGCTCTGCATGGTCACTGCCGGAGTCGTGCGCAAGGAGAGCCGCGGCGCCCATTCGAGGCCGCACGACTATCCGACGCGCGACGACGCGAACTTTCTCCACCACTCGATCACGCGCTGGAAGGACGGCGGCGTCGACCTCTCCACCTCCGAGGTGCGCTTCACGAAGTGGGAGCCTCAGGAGCGAACCTACTGATGCAGGTCGGGCTCAAGATCTGGCGTTTCGACTCGGCGACGGGCGACCGCGCGCTGCGCGAGTACGAGATCGAGGCGCCCGACGAGGCGACGCTCCTCGACTGCCTCGACATCGTCAAAGATCGCCACGACGGCTCGCTTGCCTACCGCAAGAGCTGCCGGATGATGATTTGCGGCTCGTGCGGCATGCGGATGGACGGAGCGGCCGTCCTCGCCTGCAAGACGCGCATGTACGACATCGCGGAGGAAGGCCGCGTCCCGGTCATCTCGGCGATGGGGAACCTCCCGATCGTCAAGGACCTCGTCGTGGACATGGATCCCTTCTGGGAGAAGTTCAAGGCGATGAAGCCGTGGCTCCAGCCCGGCTACGAGCGTCCCGAAGACGGACGCGAGTACCGGATCTCGCAGGAGCGGATGAACGTCATCCACAAGGAGGCGCTCTGCATCAACTGCGGCTGCTGCGTCTCGGAGTGCAACGCGATGGAGTCCGACCCCGAGTTCCTCGGCCCGCAGGCGCTCGCGAAGGGAATGCGGTTCGTCGGCGATCCTCGCGACGCCGCGACGATCGAGCGGCTCGAGTCCTACAACTCCGAGCACGGGATCTGGGACTGCACGCGCTGCTTCTTCTGCAACGAGCGCTGCCCGAAGGGTGTCGACCCGCGCGACGCGATCGCGAAGCTCGGCGCCGAGTCGGTCGCGCGCGGGATCGACCGCGACATGGGTGCGAAGCATGCGAAGTGGTTCGTGAAGTCCGCCGAGACCACGGGCTGGCTGCGCGAGACGGAGCTCGTGCCCAAGACGCAGGGTGTCGTCGAGGCGGTCAAGCAGACGAAGTTCGCAATGGGGCTCCTCAAGCACGGCAAGGTGCCGCCGCCGTTCCCGCCGCATGTCGCCAAGGACGTGAAGGAGGCACGTGACCTCCGCAAGCTCGTTCAGGAGCAGGACCGCGGCGGCGCGCTCGGCCACGTGCAGGGCGAGCGCGCACTGGCCAAGCTCGACCACGGGCATGCCGACGAGTCGCTCGAGGAGATCTACGCTCGCGAAGGCGCGGCGCCGAGGCCGTGGCTACCCGAAGAGGAGGAATCGTCCGAGTGAGCACCACCGAGACCCCGCTGAAGAGAGTCGCCTACTACAAGGGCTGCCTCGCCTCGCTGTCGGCGAAGGAGCTCGACACGTCGACGCAGGCTCTCGCGCCGCAGGTCGGGCTGGAGCTCGTCGAGCTCGAGTCGGTGACGTGCTGCGGCGCCGGCGACATCCACGAGGCGGAGCCCGACTACTACCTCCACCTCAACGCGCGGATCCTCGCCTACGCCGAGGCGACCGGTGCCGACATGCTCCTCACGGTCTGCAACGTCTGCACGCTCAACCTCCGGCAGGCCAACTACATGCTCCAGGGCGACTCAGACCTTCTCGCCCGCGTCAACGAGAACCTCGAGACCGTCGGCGTGCCGCCGTACTCGGGGAATGTCGAGGTACGGCATCTGCTCTGGGAGATCGCCGAGGGCGACGGCTACGAGAAGCTGAAGGAGGTCGCGCACCGCGGGCTCAAGGGGCTCAAGGTCGCGCCGTTCTACGGCTGCCAGATCCTGCGCCCGTCCAAGATCATGGGCTTCGAGGATCCCGACCGGCCGTGGTCGCTCGAGCGGATCATCGAGGCGTGCGGCGGCGAGGCGATCGACTATCCGGCAAAGATCAAGTGCTGCGGCTTCCCGATCATCCAGGCGCGCGAGGAGACGGCGATGGGCGAGCTCATCCAGCCGATCGAGCAGGCGCTCGAGGCCGGGGCGGACGTGATGGTGACGCCGTGCCCGCTCTGCCACCTCTCGCTCGACGCGTGGCAGTCGAAGCTCGAGGCCTCGACGGGACGCACGTTCCAGCTGCCGATTCTGCATCTCGCGCAGCTGGTCGGCGTCGCCGCCGGGCTCGAGGAAGCGGAGCTGAAGTTCAAGCGTCACATCGTCGACCCGCGTCCGGCGCTCGAACGGCTACAGGCCTGAGGCCCTTCGGAGCTGCCGTCGCAGCGGGCCTCGGCTGGGGCCTGCTCGAGGCCGGCTGGCTGCGTAGGCGCGAGCTCGAGCTCCCGCTACCGGAGCTGCCGGAAGAGCTCGACGGCCTGCGGATCGCGCACCTCTCGGACTTTCACTTCGGCGTGCCGTCGCCGGGAATCGGCGCCTCCTGGGAGGCGGCCGTGTGGGTGCTCGAGCGCAAGCCGGACCTCGTCGCGATCAGCGGCGATCTGCTCACGCATCCGCGGGGCGGGCCGATGCTGCGGCGGCTCGTGCGGATCCTGCCGCGGCCGGTGTTCGCGGTGCTGGGGAATCACGACATCGCCATCAGCCGTGACCCGCAGGCGCGACGCTCCGACCTGCGCGATCTCGAGCCCGCGACGCTGCTTCGGGACGAGGGCCGGCTGATCGAATTGCGCGGCCGGTCGGTCTGGATCGCCGGCGCCGAGCCGCACCTGATCGTGCGGGGGCGCCGGCGGCTCGATCCGAACCGGCTCGCGCGTGACGCCGACTTGTCGATCCTGCTCTGCCACTACCCACGCGTGCTCGACGTGCTCGAGCCGGGCACCTTCGACCTCGTCCTCGCCGGACACATGCACGACGGACAGATCGCGCTGCCGCTGCCGGGCGGGAAGTTCCGCTTCGCGCATCCGAGCGCCCGGTACAACTCCGGCGTCTACCGCAACGCCGCCGCGACCATGCACGTCTCCGCCGGGCTGGGCACCACCTTCGTCCCGTTTCGCTTCGCGGCCCGGCCCGAGGCGACCGAGCTCGTTTTGCGCCGGAGCTAACCTGCGCACATGGCCGGTGGTCAGGCGTCGATCTCGACCGAGATCCTCGCCCGTTACGCCGCGGACGCGGCGCGGGGAGTCGACGGAGTGCGAGGGCTCGCGGACAGTCCTCTGCCTCGCCGGCATGCCGTGCGTGTCTCCGGCGAGAACGGGGCGGTTCGGATCGAGCTGCATCTCGTGACGGAGTGGGGAGCGTCGATTCCCGCGGTTGGCAGGCGTGTCCAGGCGCGCGTGCGCGAATATCTCCGCAGCATGGCCGACGTCGAGCCCGCTGTGGTCGAGGTCGTCGTCGACGCTGTAGGTCCGGAGAAATGACGACACGGATCTCCGGGCTGACCGGGGCGACGATCGAGACGGCGCCGAGCGTCTGCCATGAATGCATCTGGTGGCAGACGCGGAACGGGCGCAGCGCCGACAAGCGCAAGTGGATTCACGACGCAGAGGACGTCTGGGGCGCGTGGGGGACGGTCTACCACGACGACGACGGACGGCTGCTCGGATCGATGCAGTACGGGCCGGCCGAGCTCTTCCCGCGCTCGCGCGAGCTTCCCGCCGGGCCGGCGAGCGACGACGCCGTCCTCGTCACGTGCGCGTACCTCACCGACCCGTCCCGGCCGTGGGTGATGCAGTCGCTCTTCCTCACGGCGATCGGCGACGCGCGCGAGCGCGGAGCCAGGGCGCTCGAGGCGTTCGCCTATCGCTATCCGGAGGGCGAGACGACCTACGAGCGCTTCCACGTGCACAAGACGATCTTCCCGACGGACTTCCTCGCCGACTTCGGCTTCCGGCCGGTACGGGCGAAGGGCCGAGTCGAGCTCGCGCGCCTCGAGCTCGGCGGCCTTCAGCCGGTCGAGGAGGGGAAGCGCGAGGTCGTGCTCGCCAAGGTGCGCGAGGCGTTCATGCCTGCACCGGCGCCCCAGCGGTTCTGAGCGGCCCAGGCGAGAGGACGCTCGCCCAGGCGAGTGTCCCTTAGTCCGTGTTCTGAGCTTCGTTGGCCACCGGTCCGTGAGGAGAAACCGTGAGCGCGGGAGGTCGGTCGTGCATAGCATCCGAGAGTGCTTCCCGATGGCGTGTATCACTGGACCGCGATGCATCCCGAGTGGGAAGGGCCGGTCTCGGCATACGCGATCGACGATGGTGACCGGCTGATCCTGATCGACCCGATCGCCGTTCCGGACGACGTTCGCGCGCTGTTCGGATCGCGCGAGGTGGTCACGGTACTCACCTCGGCGTGGCACCAGCGCGACGCCGCATTGCTTGGTTTCCCTGTGTGGGCGCCCGCTCCTGATCGCCCCGAAGACCAGCTCGTCCCGGCGACACGCTACGCGATCGGCGACTCGCTATTCGGGATGGAGGCGTATCCGGGCCGCGAAGGCCAGCTCGACCTGGTGCTCTGGAGCGACCGGATTCTCGCCGTGATCGCCGGCGATACGCTGATCGACCTGGGCAACGGGCTCGAGATCCCCGCGAGTTGGCTGCCGGAAGACGTCACCGTCGAGCAGGTCGCGACCGGGTTGAGGCCGCTGCTCGACAAGCCCGTGGAGTTCGTGCTGCCGACGCACGGCCAGCCCGCCGACCGCACGGCTCTCGAACGCGCCCTCGCCTGATCCGACACCAACTCCCGGGTCATCAGGGGTCATTCCGGAACACTGGCGCACGCAACCGCCCGCCTACCCGACTTGTCTTGAAGAGCGTCTAGGCGGCCTGCGTCGCCGAGCCTGCGCGTTCGAGCAGGAGGTCGGCGATCTGGAGCGCGTTGAGCGCGGCGCCCTTGACGAGGTTGTCGCAGGCGAGGAAGAGGACGAGCCCGTTGCCTTCCGTGGCCTGATCCGGGCGGACGCGGCCGACGAGCACCTCTTCGGTCTTGGCCGCCGCCCGCGGGGTCGGCGTCTCGACGAGACGCACGCTCGGAGCGGCTGACAGCAACGTCTCGGCCTGCTCCGGCGAGAGCTGGTCCTCCGTCTCGATCCAGACGGACTGGGCATGGCCGACGAGGATCGGGACGCGCACGGTCGTCGCGCTGAGCGGCAGGTCGGGCAGCTCGAGGATCTTGCGCGACTCGGCGCGGATCTTCGACTCCTCCTCGGTCTCGTCGCCCTCCCAGGTCCAGTCGAACGCGAGGTCGTGCTCCTCCGGCGACTCGGCCTGCAGCTGCTCCATCCGTTGCGCACCCGCGCCGGACACGGCCTGATAGGTCGAGACGCGCACGTTGCGGAGCCCGGCGGCGTCGTGCAGCGGTTTGAGGACGCAGGTGAGCGGGATCGCCGAGCAGTTGGGATTCGCCACGACTCGCGTGGTCTCGATCGCCTCGAGCGCCCGGTCGCCGTTCACCTCGGGCACGACGAGCGGGTAGCCGTCCTCCAGCCGGTACGCGCTCGACTTGTCCACGACGAGCGCGCCTCCCTCGACGGCGGGCGGGACGAGCTCCCGCGAGGCGCTCGTGCCGCACGAGAAGAGGACGAGATCGAGACCGCCGGCGGCGAGTGCCTCCGCAGTCGCCTCCTCGACAGTCAATCCGTCGAGCTGCCGGCCCGCGGAGCGCGCGGAGGCGAAGCCGCGCACCTTCGCGTAGCCGCGCTCGCGCAGAAGCCGGAGCGTCACGGTGCCGACCGCGCCGGTCGCGCCGACCACGCCGATGCGCGCGTCCTGCGCGCTCACGCCGCTCCGAGCTCGAACGCGTCGTGGAGCGCGGAGACGGCCTTCGGCACGTCCTCGGTGCGGACGTGGCAGGCGATCTTGATCGGCGACGTGGAGATGACCTCGGGCTCGACTCCGATCCGGCCGAGCGTCGCGAATGCCTGCGCCGCGATCCCGGGATGGCTCTTCATGCCGGCGCCGATGAGGCTCACCTTGCCCAGGTCGTCGCGCATCGACCACTCGACGTCGAGCTCCGCGAGCAGCTCCTCGCACGCTTCGCGATCCTCGACCGGCGCGCTGAACACGATCTCGTCGCTCGCGACCTGGAGGATCGTGTCGACGTTGACGTTCGACGCCGCCAGGCGCTCGAACAGCCGCGCCGCGTCGATGCGGCGGACGCGGTAGAGGGGCTCGCAGTCGGTGTGCGCGACGCCGCTGATGATCGCCTTTTCGAGCACCGGATCCTCCTCGTCGACGATCCACGTTCCCTCGGCGTCGGAGAACGTGGAGCGCACGTGCAGCCGCACGTCGTGGTTGCGCGCGAACTCGACCGAGCGTAGCTGGAGCACCTTGGCGCCGCTCGCCGAGAGCTCGAGCATCTCCTCGTACGTGACGGCGTCGAGACGGCGGGCGTGGGGGACAAGACGCGGATCTGCGGTGAAGACGCCCTCGACGTCGGTGTACATCTCGCAGGAGTCCGCGCCGAGCGCGGCGGCGAGCGCGACGGCGGTCAGATTCGAGCCACCGCGGCCGAGCGTCGTCACGTCGTGGGAGTCGGCCGAGACGCCCTGGAATCCTGCGACCAGCACGATCCTGCCGGCGTCGAGCGCGTCGTTGATCCGCGTCGCGCGAACCTCCGCGATCTTCGCCTTGCCGTGGACGGTGTCGGTGACGATGCCCGCCTGCGAGCCCGTGAGCGAGATCGCCTCGTGGCCGAGGTCGTGGACGGCCATCGCGCAGAGCGCGTTCGAGATGCGCTCCCCGACGGAGATGAGCATGTCGTACTCGCGCGGCTGCGGGCGCCGCGAGATCTCGTGGGCGAGCCGGATCAGCTCGTCGGTCGTGTCGCCCATCGCCGAGAGGACCGCGACCACGCGACGGCCCTCCTCGCGCGCCCGCACGAGCCTGCGCGCGACGTCCTTGATCTTCTCCGTGTCGGCGACCGAGGAGCCGCCGAACTTCATCACGACGAGGTCGGGGCCGCGCGCGGCGGAGTCGGCTGCGACCTCCGGGACGGTCTCGTAGGACGTCGTCGCCACCGTCACATCTCCCGGCGGCCCGAGAGCGCGCGGCCGAGCGTGACCTCGTCCGCGTACTCGAGGTCTCCGCCCACCGGCAGCCCGCTCGCGAGGCGCGTCACGCGGACGCGGTTGCGCAGCCGGCCAGCGAGGTACGACGCGGTCGCCTCGCCGGTCGCGTTCGGGTTCGTGGCGAGGACGACTTCGACCACGCCGTCGCTCTGCACGCGGTGCATCAGCTCGTCGATGCGCAGATGCTCGGGCTCGACGCCGTCGAGCGGCGAGAGCGCGCCACCCAGCACGTGGTAGAGGCCGCGATATTCCGCTGTCCGCTCGAGCGAGACGAGATCGACCGGCTGCTCGACCACGCAGATCGTCGTGCGGTCGCGGCGCGCGTCGAGGCAGATCGCGCACAGTTCGTCCTCGGTGAGGTTGCCGCAGTCGCGGCAGAAGCGGACGCGCTCCTTCACCTCCACGATCGCCGTAGCCAACGCGAGCGCCTCCTCCTTCTGCGTCTGCAGGAGGTGGAATGCGAGTCGCTGCGCGGTGCGGCTGCCGATGCCCGGCAGTCGCGTCAGCTGCGCGACGAGGTTGTCGACGGAGGGGCTCAGCATGCGCCCTGAGGGTACTCGTCTCCTTCGGACGAGTCCTGGCAAGATCTGCCTGTGGGCGACCCCGTCTCCTGGCTCATGATCAGACCCGGCTGGAAGGTCTACGCCTCCGACGGGACCGAGGTGGGCGCGGTCGACGAGGTCGCCGGTGACGAAAACGCGGACATCTTCGACGGGCTCGCGGTGGCGGCTACGGCTCTCGGCAAGCCGAAGTACGTCCCGGCGGAGAACGTCACGACCATCACCGAAGGTCGCGTCGCCCTCTCGCTTACGCGCGCGGACTTCGAGGGCACGAGCGAGTTTCTCGAGCCGGCCACGTCCGAGGAGATCGAGCCCAGCGATCACCACGGTCTCGGCGAGACGATCGGCGCCGACGTGCGCGAGGTGGAGGGAAAGGCGATCCACCCGGTCGAGCACCAGAAGCCGGTCGGGCTCGTCCGCCGCATCTCCCTCTGGTTCCGCCGCGAGCGCGGCTAGAGCGACTAATTCGGGCTGAAGTCGAAGGCCCAGCCCCAGATCACGACGCCGATCAGGGCGAGCACGATGATTGCCCAGAGCCAGTTCGAAAGGAGGTAGCGGCCGCGGAGGCTGCGTTTCGGGGGCGGCTCCGGCGTCGTCACTCGCCGAGCCCGGGGAGCCCGAGCCCGCCGAGGCCCACGTCGCCGAGGCCCATGTCGCCGAGCATCTGCTCCGCCTTCGCCTCGACACCGGCCCGCGCCGATCGCAGTGCCTCGTTCACGCCGGCCAGGACGAGGTCGGCGAGCGCCTCCGGATCGTCCTTGTCGATCGCGTCGGGCGAGATCTCGATCGACAACACCTCGCCGGCGCCGTTCGCGATCACCTTGACGAGGCCGCCGCCGACCGACGACTGCGCGGTCTCCTTCTCCGCCTCGTCCTGCATCCGCGCGACCTGTTCCTGCATCTGCGCGGCCTGCTGCATGAGCTTTTCCATGTCGAACGAAGCCATCGCCTAACCCTCCGTCTCTCGCGCGTCGAATGTCTCTTTCAGGAGCTCGAGGATCCGATCCTCGCCCGCCGGCTCCTCGTCGGCGACCGGGGCCTCGCGCGCCTCGCCGAGCGCGAAGACGAGCTCGAGCCGGCGGCCGGTGACGTCGTAGAGAGCGTCGGCGAGCAGGGTTGCGTTCTTGGGCTCGCGGGCGAGGTCGAGATGGAACTGGGCGCTCGGCGGGAACTCGAGCGTCAGCGTCTCGCCGTCCAGCTCGGCCGGGTGCGCCTCGCGGAGCAGCGACGCAGTCGGGATTCCGCCGCGGTCCTCGACGGCAGGGAGGACCGTGCGCGCCCAGGCCTCCTGAAGCTGAGAAAGCTCGATGGCGGGGGCGCCGACCGGAACGGGAACCGGTTGTGGCTCCGGCTCCGGCGCACGTTGCGGCTCGGCTGCCGCCTCCGCGGCGTCCTGTGCAGGCGCCGGCGCCTGCGGCGGTGCCGGCGGTGGCGTTGCGCCCTGCTCGAGCCGCTCGAGGCGGAACGCCATCGATTCGCGCGAGAGGTCGCTCGCGGGCCGCGTCACCTTGACCAGCGCGAGCTCGAGCGGCAGGCGCGGGTCGCCGCCCTGGCGCATGTCGTCGACCGCGACCGCGAGCAGATCGACGAGGCGCAGGACGGTGGCCTCCTCGAGCTGGTTCGCCTGCGCGCGCAGGCGCTCGCGCGCCTCCTGGCTCGTCGCCGCCGCCTCCGGCACTTCGCCGAGGTGCTGGGCGAGCATGAGCTGGCGCAGGTGCTCGATCAGGTCGAGAACGAGACGGCCGAGGTCGTAGCCGCGCTCCGAGAGCTCCTCCACGTACGTCAGCGCGCCGGCGGTGTCGCGGTCGATCACGAGGTCGCAGAGCCGGAAGAGCGCCTCTTCCTCGACCGTCCCGAGCAGCTCGAGCACCGACTGAACCGTGACCTCGTTCGCTGTCGCGGATCCGAGCTGGTCGAGCGTCGAGACCGCGTCGCGGTACGCGCCGCGCCCGCTGCGTGCCACGAGGGCGAGGGCCTGGTCGGGCGCGTCGATCCCCTCCGCGTCAGCGATCTGGCGCAGCACCTTGACGAGCTCCTGCAGGCTCGGCCGCTGGAAGACGAACGTCTGGCAGCGCGAGCGCACGGTCGGCAGCACCTTCGAGAGGTCCGTGGTGCAGAAGACGAAGACGAGGTGGGGCGGCGGCTCCTCGATCAGCTTCAGCAGCGCGTTCCAGGCGGCGTCCGTGAGCTGGTGCGCCTCGTCGAGGATGTAGACCTTGTAGTTCCCCTCGACCGGCTGGAGCACGACGCGGTCGCGGATCTCGCGGATGTCGTCGATTCCGCGCTGCGAGGCTGCGTCCATCTCGATCACGTCGAGTGAGGTGCCGGCGGCGATCGCGCGACACGCGTGGCACGTGCCGTCGGGGGTCGTCGTCGGGCCCTGTGCGCAGTTGAGGCACTTGGCGAGGATGCGTGCCATCGAGGTCTTGCCGGTACCGCGCGGGCCCGCGAAGAGGTACGCCTGGCGCACCGCGTCGGCCTCGATCGCGTTGCTCAGCGTCCGGACGACCGCCTCCTGCCCGACGACCTCGGCGAAGCTCTGCGGGCGGTACTTCCGGTAGAGAGCAGCCACGCACGATTCAAGCAGAACGTCGCCGCGCCCGACATGTGCGGGCGCGGCACACCTAGGACAGGCCGTCAGCAGGCGAGCGGCGAAGCCCGCTCGCACCGAGCGAGCGAAAAGCGAAGCCGAAGGCGAAGCGGGCGAAGCGGGCAAACGGGCCAGACCGACCGCACACCTGGGAGTGACTACTTAGCGCTGCTTCCTCCCGGATCTGACGCGGTTCGCAGGCTCCCACTGCACGGGGCCTGGCCCGGGCCGAGTGTAGCCTCCCGCCGGATGCCCGAGGATGCCCGCCGCGCGCTTCTGACGAGGTTCTTCGACCACGCGCCCACCTTCCCGCCGGCAAGCCTGCCGCCTGCCGAGGCGCTCGCCGAGGACCGGCGCGCGCGGGAGAGCGAGCACGCCTGGCTGCTCGGCCGTCTCGTCTGGCCGGCCGCACAGCTCTCCGAACTCCCGCAGGAGGAGGCGCGCGCGCTCGCGGTCGTCGAGGCCGGGAGCGAGCATCAGGACGGTGCGGTCTATCTCGAGGGCGTTCCGCTCGACGAGGTGGCGGCTCGTGGGCTCCGCGCCAAGATCCGGTGCGGCGGAGAGCGCGTCCCGACGGTCGAGGAACTCGCCGACTTCGTGCGCGGCTGTCGCTCCAGAGGGCTCGTCTTCAAGGCGACGGCCGGCCTCCATCACGCCTATCCGACCGACGCGGGCGAGCATGGCTACCTCAACGTCCTCGCGGCGTCGGTGTTCGGCGACGAGGAGGAGGCACTGCGTGAGCGGTCGCCTGCGTTCGCGCTCGACGCCACGTCGTTCCGCTGGCGCGACCAGGAGGCGCTTCCCGCCAGGCTCGCGGACGTCCGCGCTTCGCTCTTCCACTCGATCGGCACCTGCTCGTTCTTCGAGCCGGTGGCCGAGCTCGAAGGGCTGGGGATCCTGTGAGCTTCGGGGCGGGGCCGAACGGACTGCTCTGGCGCGACGGCGACGAGGCGATCGACCTCTCGGGCCTGGGTGACCTTTTCGCGCGGCCGACGCTGAACGACCTGCTCGCGGCGGGCCGTCCGGCGTGGCGGGAGGCGATCGGAATCGCGCGTGCGCACGACGGGCCTCGCATCCCGGTGGAAGAAGCCGGCCTTCGACTCCCCTTCGAGGTCGCCGACTACGTCGACTTCTACTCGTCGCTCGAGCACGCCACCAACCTCGGCCGCATGTTCCGGCCCGACCAGGAGCCTCTGCTGCCGAACTGGCGCTGGCTTCCCGTCGCGTACCACGGCCGTGCCGCGAGCGTGGTGGTCAGCGGAACCGAGGTCGTGCGGCCACGCGGCCAGCGGAAGGCGCCGGACGAGGACGCACCGACCTTCGGCCCGAGCCGCCGGCTCGACTTCGAGCTCGAGCTCGGCTTCGTCGTCGGCGTTCCGACCTGGCTTGGCGAGTCCGTCTCGGTCGAGGAGTTCGCCGACTACGTCTTCGGCGTGGTGCTGGTCAACGACTGGAGCGCCCGCGACATCCAGGCGTGGGAGTACGTGCCGCTCGGGCCGAACCTCGGCAAGTCGTTCCAGACCTCGGTTTCGGCCTGGGTGACGCCGCTCGCCCTCCTCGAGGACGCGCGCGTCGAGGCCCCGCCGCAGGAGCCTCCTCCGCTGCCGCATCTCGCCGGCGGTCGCGACTGGGGGCTCGACGTCGCGCTCGAGGTCGAGCTGAACGGCGAGACGCTCTCGCGCGGCAACGCCCGGACGCTCTACTGGACGCTTCCCCAGCAGCTGGCGCACGCGACCTCGAACGGGGCGCGCCTGCGCACCGGCGATCTGATGGCATCGGGGACGATCTCCGGCGCGGAGGCGGGCTCGGAAGGGTCGATGATCGAGCTCTTCGGCGGCGAGCGATTTCTCGAGGACGGCGACGAGGTCGTGCTGCGCGGCCGCGCCGCGAACGGCGTCGAGCTGGGCGACGTGCGCGGGCGCGTCCGGCCGGCCCGCGTCTAGAACCGCGCGGCGCCGTCGTGCGAATATCGCGCGATGCCGCCCGCCTACCGCTTCCTCGACCGCTGGGTCGTGCCCGCTCCGATCGACCGGGTCTACGACGCGATCGGCGACGTGCTCGGCTACGAGCGCTGGTGGACGGACTTCGTGATCCGCGCGACGGGGGACGAGCCGCCGCCGGAGCCCGGCAGGAAGAACGAGTTGCTCGTCAAGGCGTACCTGCCGTACAAGGTCAACTTCGGGCTCGAGGTCGTCGAGGCCGAACGGCCGCGGCGGATCCTCTCGCGTCTCTCGAGGGACTTCGACGGCTCGGGCGAGTGGACGCTGGAGGAGACGGACGGCACCACGACCGCGACGCTCGACTGGCGCCCGTCGGTCAACCACGCGCTCATCAGGCGCCTGACGCCGGTGCTGCGTCCCCTGTTCCGCTCGAATCACACCTGGGCCATGCGCCACGGCGAGCGGCAGATTCGCGAGTACCTCGACTCCGCGTAGCTACTTCGGCAGAGAGTTCGTGTCTCGCTTCGAGGCGAGATCCGGCGCGCCGCCGATCAGGTCGTAGAAGCGGTTGCGGCGCTGCGTCCAGCGGCGCTCGCGGGAGACCGCGCGCTCCTCGCTCTCCCGCAGCCTGCGGCCGCCTTGCGAATAGAAGCGCCGCGCCCAGATCGAGCTCGGCTTTGCGAGCCGCGCTGTCCCGACGACCGCAAACGGCGGAAACACGATCCCGAACAGGCCGAGCTTGAGCTTCCCTTTCAGCAGGGTCACGACGACGAAGCAGGCCATGAGCACGATCAGCCCGTCGCCGAGGATCCGGGCGAGGCGGTCGCTCGCCGTGTCGGACGGGAGCGGGAACGTCGCCACGATCGCGAGCCCGAGGAACGCGACCGCAGCCAGGCAGGCGTCGATCGAGAGCCGCCCCTCGGCCGTCCAGTAGACGTCGTCGAGGTGGAGGAGCATCGCGAACTCGTCGAGGACGAGCGCCGCGCCGGCGCCGAACACGATCGCGAGGAACGCCACCCAGACCTCGCTCGGCTCGAGCGCGATGGCGAGCCCGCCGGCGACGAGGCTCAGCACGAGGCCGGGCACGAGGTGGTGGACGTGCACGTCGCCGATGTGGGCGCTGCCCCAGCCCCGGACTCGCGCCATCCGCGTGTAGAAGCGCGTGCCCGCGAGCGTGAGGACGAACGCGAGCAGCATCAGGAACGCAGGCTCGCGGCCGCCGCCGTAGATGTGCGTCTCGTACCCGGGAACGAAGCGGAAGAGGTTCATCCGTGCCTACCCGCAAGTGTGACGGATCCTCTATGCCGGGCTGCTTAGCTGAACATCCGTCGTGGCAGATGGCGGTGCGCTTGTGGCAGCGGTCTGGCAGCGGCAGACGCGACGCTCCGCGAGTGATCGATGAACCGAGAGAAGAGCCCGATGGTCGACCAGTTGAAGAAGGTTGGGCGGTGATCGGCCGGTGATCGGGGCGAACGGCTCGGTTGCGGCACCGGCCGAGAACAGCACCGTCTTCGCGCGGACGATGGGGCTCGTGGCCGCGACGACCGCTGTCTTCGCGCTCGGCGCCTACCTGGGCCGGAACCTGTCCGGCGGCTGGGGCCTCGCCTTCTGGGTCGCATCGCTCGCATGTCTCGTCGCGATCAGCTTCGCTGTTCGTGCCGACCAGGCGTTCGGCGTGGGACTGCTGTTCCTGTTCGGCCTGCTCGTCGGGCTGGCGATGGCACCAACGGTCGCCTACTACGCGGGTGTCAACCCGCAGGCGGTCTGGCAAGCGGGCTGCGCGACCGCGCTGTTCGTCGCCGGTTTCGGCACCGCCGGCTACGCGACCCGCCGGGATCTCTCGGTCTACGCCCGCTTCCTCTTCTGGGCGCTCGTCGGCCTGATCGTGTACGGGATCGTGCTGATCTTCGCGCAGATCCCGGGCGGTGAACGCGTCTACTCGGTTCTCGGGCTCGTGATCTTCGCCGGCTATGTCATGTTCGACTTCCAACGACTTCGGCTCACGACCGGCGAGGACGGCGCGCCCCTGCTCGCGGCGTCGATCTTCGTCGACATGCTCAATGTGTTCCAGTTCTTCCTGATGCTGCTCGGCGGAGGAAGGGCACGACGCACGTAACACGTCTTTCCCACTACGGAGGCAGAGACTCGAGTCCGAGGAGGAGTAATGGATGAAGCAATTTCCGAGCTCGTGCGGCTTCGCGATCCGGTCGGGGTTCTCTCTGTGTACGTCGACATCGACCCGGGCGCGGAGGCCCACCCCAGGCCGACGTGGCAGATCGAGCTGGACAACGGCATCACCGGGATCGAGCACGCACTGCGAGCAGAGGGGGATCGTGGCCGGAAGGCCGCATTCTCCGAACGGCTTCGGGCACTCGAACCCGAACTCGCCGGCCTTGTCGACCCGAGGGCGTTCGGTCGCGGCCGAACGCTCTTCGCTGCCGTCGGCTCAGGCGCGATCCGGAAATTCGCGCTTCAGACACCGCTCCCCACGAACGCGACGTTCGGGGGCCTCGCGCACGTGATCCCGCTGCTGCGCGTGGACGACGGCCTGCCACGGGCGATCGTGCTCGTCGGGCACGACCGCGTCCGCGTCCTGGAGGCGGCGCTCGGCAGCGTCCGCGAGCTGGAGAGCCTCGACGTGGAGGCAGTCGTCTACGACCATGCGGAGCGGAAGGGGCCGGTGGCCTCAAACCCCCTGCGCCGCCAGAAGGCAGTGGCGCAGCGGGAACGCTGGGAGAAGCACGTCGAGGCCGACCACCACCGACGCCTCAGCCGCGTCTCTGCTCACCTCTCGCGACTCGCCCACGAGCGTGGCTGGAAGCTCGGCGTCGTCGCCGGCGACCCGCGCGGCGCGAACCAGGTCGTCGCAGCGCTGGAGGCGGCGCACGTGCTCACGGAGGTCGATGACCGCGATCTCGTTGACGTCTCGCCCGCGAGAGCGCAGGAGGAACTCGATCCGCTGCTCAAGACTGCGGCCGACCGCCGCAATCTCTGGCTCGCCGAGAGGGCCCGGGACGCGGCGGCAGCGGGAGGTCCCGGCGCGGCCGGGCTGGCGTCGGTCGTGGCTGCCCTCGAGCAGGGCCTCGTCGAAGAACTCGTTCTCGACGGCGAGCGGCAGATGGAGGGCGGGATCACCGCCGATGGGCGGCTCGCCCCGGCCGAGGCGGGCATCTCGGTCGACCCGCAGTTCGCGGACAGGCTGGTCGCCGGCGCCGTGACGACCGCAGCCGGGGTCTCAGTCGTGGGAGGCGCAATCGCGGCGGCCCTGGCAGACGTCGACGGTGTCGCAGCGATCCTCCGGACGGCAGGCGCTGGGCGGAAACCGCTGCTGGGGTCAGAGCAGGCTCACGAGCAGCGCGACGGCTGAGAGTGTCATGGCGCCGAATGTGATCCAGACCCAGATCCTCGACGCCCCGCCGTCGACACCAGCGCCTTGATCATGTCGATACCGATGAAGTTCATCAGCTCCGCGATCAGCGTGGAGGCGACGCTGGCGGTTACTTCCGTCTGGCGTCCCACTCGCGCTCGGCGTCGGTTTCCATCCGCTCGAGCCGCTCGTAGTAGTCCGGGAACTCCTTCATGTGCGCAAGCGCGATCTTTCCGGTGACGATCGGGTCGTCATGGGTGACGTCGGTCTGGGGGTCGTGGCTGCCGTGCTCGTACTCGACGTCCATCCCGGCGCGGAACTGCTCGAGATCGAACCGGCTCCAGTCGACGCCGATCTCATCGCCGACGCGCCGGGCCTCCTCCGTCGTGGTTCTGCGCTCCTCGGTCATCGGGTCGTCGAGCGTTCGCCGACCGAGGAGCGTCCGCGCGAATGGCGGACGCTCCTCGCGGTCGACTAGCTCTTCGGCGCTCCGATCAGCGCGTCCGCGAGATCGTCGGCAGTCTGGTCGAACTCCTGCTTCGCGGTTCTCGTCGCCTGCTTCACCGCGTCGTCGAAAGCCTTCTCGATGGTCGGCTCGCCGACCACGACCAGCGCCGCCTGGCCCGGCGACAGCTCTGTCGCGGCCTCCTTGAGCCCGCTCCGCTTGAGCGTCCCGCCGCCGACGAGTTCGGGGATGACGCTGATCCGGGGCCGGTCGACCCGCTTCACGATGTGCGGCTTACCGTCTTCCTTGTCGATCACCGCCGCGTCGTACTTACCGATCAGCTCGGCCTCGTGCATGTGGTCGAAGACGGCGAGATCGGCGAGAGCCGCATCCGTCGTCTCGTACACCGCCTCGTAGAGAATGGCGTTGTCGTCCATTGCCTCACCTCCCGCGGCGCCTCGCACCGGCCACCCGCCGGAGCGCGCACGACGCCTCCGTAGTTGCGGTAAGCGTCTCGCATGCCGGGTCCCACGACATCCGTGGAATCCCGTACCGGCTGTGAACGCGAGCCAACCGCTCCCAGGGTCAGCAGGCCTTTCGGAGTGGGCGCGGCTGGGATCGAACCAGCGACCCCTCGCGTGTGAAGCGAGTGCTCTCCCGCTGAGCTACGCGCCCGAATGTCCTGCTAGTCGTACTTTCTGGTTCTCCCGTAGGGGGTCGTGTGGCGAGTTGAGGTCTGGCGGCTCACCACGAGAGCGTAGCTTCGACTCACCAAACTCACCACTCCCCAGAATGACGGGCGGCCCCCCGACGCTTCTCTCCACGCGGGCCGCTCGGAGCCTGCGTTGTAATTCGTCGAACTTCGTGCTTCACTCGGTCTGCGGCGGCGGATGCGCCTCGGCCGTCCGGACGCAAACCCGTCTTCATAGGAGCGGCGGTCCGTGGAGGCAAGATGAAGGTTCCCCATCTGCCAGTCGTCGCGGCGGTGCGCTGCTTCGCGGGTTTCTTCCTCGCTGCCGGGCTCGCTGCAGTGGTAGTGGGTGTGCATGACATCACGCTTCCCGGTGGCCGCCTGGGAGTGATCTTCCCCGCGGTGCTGTTGATGGTTGCCGGAGGCGTGTTCCTCTGCGCGGCATGGCAGCTGATGCCCATGGGACTGCCTCGGAGGTGGCCGGGAGGAAAGCGGCCCCCTTGCAAGCAGCCCGTGCCGCTGGCCTTCTTCATCTCGATTCTTCTCGGCGTTTACATCTTCTTCGGCGCGCTGACGGGGGTGGGCGCACAGCGGGCGATCGTGCTCTGCGTGTCGCTCGTCTTCATCGCCGCGGGGTCGCTCGGATTCGCGCTCTTTTGGAATGAGATCGAAGTGTCGATCGTCCGGGTTGGCGCGGGCGTCGCGCTCGCGTTGGCAGGGCTCCTCATCGGCGGATGGGAGTTCTGGTACCAGAACCAGTACCTCCCGTCACACCTCGATCGGGCAGTCGAGGTGCAAGTCAGCCTGAAGAAGCTCCCCACCCAAGGACGCTACGACGTTCTAAGCGCGACGTTCGGCTATCAGGACGTCGGTGGCCGCAGCATCACCGTCCTCGGATCGGACTACACGCTCACAGGCTCAAAAATCGTCTCCTGTCCCCGTCCGGCGACGCCCGCGGGGGAGGCCGGCTTCTTCGTCGGCCAGCTCCCCGATCCGCAGCGTGCCCGATTCACGTCCCCCGTCTGGGAGGTGCAGCCGGCGACGGTCCTCGCCGTAGGCAGGTTCGTCGCCGACGGCAAGCGTCTCGGCCCGAACGTCCCCTCATCGCGGCAGATGACCTTCTACGTGCCCCACAATCGCTACCAACTCCTCCGCCTTCGCGCCCAGGTGTTCGCCATCTCAGCCTCCGTCCCGCTCGCCAACCAGCCTCCGTTGCAAAGGGACCTAGGCGACAACGACCTTTACGACCTGTGGAAGCTCGGGGGGACCAGTTGGTTCCAAGACCTGCTCTCTGGCCACCGAAGCTGGATTGTGACGCGGTACGAGATCGTGGAGTCTCCGGGCGACACAAGACCCTCCCCGGATTTGCGGGTGACCGCGCGTTCTCCGAGCCCGACGTGGTCGGGAAGAGCACCGAGCAACGGCGAGATCAAGGACCTTTTCGAGAATCAGCCGCCCCTGGACACCACTGAGACATTCGCCGACGCCGAACTGCCACTCGCGCCCGTCGGTCGGCCGACATCGGCGGAAGTGGTGCCTAAGACATGCTCAGCCCACCACTAGTTCGCGCTGAGTGGTGCTGTAACGCTGGAGGCCTCTTCCGACAGATGGGGTCATGACATCCGACACCGATCGCCGTCTCGCCGAGGAGCGCTTCCGTGAGGTCTTCGCGCACCTCGGAGCGATAACGGCCTACGCGCGGCGCCGCGGCTCGCGCGATGCCGACGGGATCGCGGCCGAGGCGATGAGCATCGCCTGGCGGCGGCTCGCCGACCTGCCCCGCGACGATCCGCTGCCGTGGCTCTACGCCACGGCCCGCAACCTGTTGCTCACCGAGCGGCGCGCGGCGAGCCGAACCGTCCCGGGTGCGCCGGAGCCGTCCGTTCCCGCGCCCGAGCTGGACGAGGTCGACCCGCAGCTCGACCGTGCGCTCCGCTCGCTCTGTCCGGCCGACCGCGAGTCTCTCCTGCTCGTCGCCTGGGAGGACTTGGCGCCGGCGCAGGCGGCTCGCGCGCTCGGCATCCAGCCGACGGCGTTCCGGGTCCGCCTCCTGCGTGCCCGGCGCCGGCTCCGGGCGGCGCTCGACGAGGAGCGTCGGCCGGCATCGCTCGTCCAGATCGACGTGGAGGGAACATGACCGACGACACACTCAACCGGCTCTCCGCTGCGAACCCGTTCCGGGCCGCGACCACGGTGAACGCCGATGCGCTCTTCGACCGGATCGTGCTCGCGTCGCACGACAGCCGGCTCGACGGCAAGCCGCGTCCACGCCGGCGGGCCGTGCTCGTGCTCGTGACGGCGCTCGTCGTCTGCGGCCTCCTCGCCTCCGGCGCGTACGGGATCTCGAGCCTGCTCGGCGGCGTGATCGACGGGCCGACCGTGAAGTCCGAGTACCTGAAGGCGCAGCAGCAGCTGACCCTCCCACCCGGTTACGCGTGGCCGCCTCTCCACTGGCCGGCCCACTCGGTGACGAGCCGCGGTGCAGGCGGCGGCTTCGCCGTCGGCGTCGACCAGAGCGCCTGGGAGTGCTACTGGGTCGGCGCGATCAAGGACGGGGACGTCGCCGCCCAGCGTCGCGCCCAGGCCGCGCTCAACGACCTGCTGGCGAACCACGCCGTCGTCGCGCCGAACGGAGCGTCCGAGAACTGGTCGCCGCCGAACGCCGAGAGCACTCCGACGATGGTGTTCGCCGACGACGGCGGGTATCAGTTCAAGCAGCGCGCGTACGCCCAGGCCGCCTCGGGAGATCCGCGGTTGCTGCAGGAGAGCTGTCGCGCGAACGGCCCCGCGCCAGGCTCGCACGGCTGAGCGGCCTCGCTAGCGCGCGAGGTCCGACGGCGCCAGACCGGCAACGGTGCGGTGGCGAGCGCGCCGCACGGCCACCAACGCGGCCGCGCAGAACCCGCCGAGCAGAGGAAGGGGACGACGTCGCCCGTCGCGGCGGCGACCGCGCCGCCGGCCGCCGGGCCGATCAGGGCTCCGGTCGCCCACGCGGCGTTCATCAGGCCGAAGGCCATTCCCTGCGGTAGCGCGCTCCGCTCGGCACCCTCGGCGATCAGCGCGAAGGCGGGGGTGAAGAGCGCGCCGTACGCTCCGCCGGCGAGCACGATCAACGGGACGTACGCGAGCGGGCGAGGGCCGAGCGCGAGACCGATCGAGACGGGCACCGCGGCGGCGAGCGCGACCTGGATCGGCAGCAGCACGCCGCGCCGGTCGAGCAGCCGGCCCGAGAGCGGCGAGATCGCGGTCTCCAGCGCCGCGCTCACGAGCCAGACGGCGCCGATGGCGGCCGCTTCCCAGCCGGCAGCCGCGAGGTGGAGCGGCGCGAGGGTCGAGAGGACGCCGAAGAGGAACGAGGGCAATGCCATCAGGGCGAGGCCGCCGAGGAAGTACGGGTTGTGCAGCGCGCGTCGCATCGCCGACCAGGAGGGAGCGTCCGGCGGAATCGATTCGATCCGCAGCGTCCACACGGCCAGCAGAACTGCAACGCCGGCGAGCGCCGTGAACACGACGTCGCGGCCGATGAGCGCCGCCGCGGCTCCGACGACCGGCCCGAAGAGCGCTCCGAACACGGCCGCGCCCATCGCGGTGCCGATCAGCCGGCCGCGGCGCTCGCGCGGGGCCGCGGCGAGCAGCCACGCGAACGCTCCCGCCCACGTGAAGCCGCTGCCCACGCCCTGCAGGAAGCGGGCGCCGGCGAGCGGCCAGAAACCGTGGGCGAAGGCGAAGCCGAGGCTCGCAAGCCCCATCAGCGTGAGGCCGACGAGGACGGCGCGCCGCGCGCCGAGCCGTGCGGCGGCGGCTCCTCCTGGCAACCCGCCCACGAGCGCGCCGGCCGCGTACGCGGCGACGAGGATGCCGGCTCCCGCCTTCGACAGATGAAGGCTGTGCGCGAAGTGGGGGAGGAGCGGCGTGAGCGCCGCGTAGAGCATCGTGTCGACGCAGACGAGCGCTGAGACGAGGATCAGCAGGCGGCGCATTGCCAGGCAGCGTAGGCAGGCCTACCGTTCCGGTGTGACACTTCGAGGCCTCGGCGCCGTATGAGCGATGTGAACGCGCTGCCGGCAGCCGTCCGACCCCCGAGTCGGATGAGCGCACCGACTTTCGCGGACGTCGTCGCGGAGGACCTCGACGCCGTCTACCGCTATCTCGTCTATCTCACCGGCGACCGCTCGGCGGCCGAGGATCTCGCGGCCGAGACGTTCGAGCGGGCGTTCCGCAGCTGGCGCCGCTTCGACCCGCGCCGCGGCGCGCCTCGCACCTGGCTCTGCCGCATCGCCCACTCCGCCGCTGTCGACTGGTTCCGCGCCGAGGCCAGGCGGCAGCGGCGCGAGGAGACGTACAGCCGCGACGACGTGCAGATCGAGGAATCCGTTTTCGCCGAGGGCCTGTCGCCCGAGCTCGAGCGAGCCCTGCGGCGGCTGACGCCGGCCGAGCGCGAGGTGGTGGCGCTGCGCGTGCTGCTCGAGCTCGACGGCCCGAGCGCGGCGCGCGTGCTCGGCATCAGTGCAACAGCTTGCTCGACCCGGCTCAGCCGGGCTTTGCAACGACTCGAGGAGGAGATGAGCGATGTCCGGAATTGAGTTCGAGGGATACGAGGCGCTCGTCTCCGAGTTGCGGGCCACTGCTCCCGTCGCTCCCGAGCGCCTGCGCGAGCGAGTGCTGGAAGGCGCGCCCGCGCCTCGCGTGCGGAGGTCGAGGAAGCGGAGGCTCGCGCTCGTCGTCGTGCCGCTGGCGGTCGTGCTCGCCGTCGGGGCCGCGGTCGTCCACGGCGTCGTGAAGTCGGGCTCGAACGGGAGTGGCGCGGTGGCGTCATATGCGGCCGTGCCCGGGGTGGTCCATGGCGCCGCACATGGGCTGAACACGACTGCGACCCAGTCGTCAGCGAAGCGAGCGGCGGCGCTTGGTCCGCTACAGCAGAAGAGCAAGACGATCGCCGGCAAGTACTCGGCTGATGAGAATGCGTTGCAGAACGCGGCCCCGGCTACCGCGGTCGGCTCGGGCTCCGCCCTCCAGGCGCTCACGATCCCGAGGAACCGGCTCGTGCATGCCGCCGCTTCGCTCGAGGTGCGCGTGCCCGGCCGGTCGGAGCTGTCGAAGGCCACCAACCAGGCGACGCAGGACGTCGCGGCGCTCGGCGGCTACGCCCAGTCTGTCCAGTACCAGGCGTCGCACGACGGCGGCGGCAGCGCGGTGCTGTCGCTCCGCGTCCCCGTCCAGAAGGCGGAGACCGCCATCGGCAAGCTCGGCAGCCTGGGCACGCTCCTCTCGCAGCAGGTCTCGACGCAGGACCTGCAGGCGAAGCTGACGAGCCAGACGAGCCAGATCGGCTCGCTGAAGCGGGCGATCGCCGTCTACGTGACCGCGCTTCAGAGCCCGACGCTGCCTGCGTCCCAGCGCGCGATCCTGCAGATCCGCCTCAACAACGCGCGGCGGGCGCTCTCGCGCCTCGAGCATGCGCGCAAGGGAACCGTCGCCTCCGGCGCGACCGCGGACATCTCGCTGCTGCTCACCACGCAGAAGAGTGCGGCCGTCGTGACGCATCACAGGGAGGGCCGCCTCGGCCGCCTGCTCGGCGACGCGGCGCACTTCCTCGCGCTCGAGGGAATCATCGTCCTCTACGCGCTGATCGTGCTCGCCCCCGTCATCCTGCTCGTCGCCCTCGGCTGGTGGATCCTGCGCGAGCGGCGCCGGCGCGAGGAACGGCTGCTCGCCGGCGCATGATCTGGTAGATAAGCGGCGTGCTACTCGGCGGAGAGCTCCCGGTTGGCCACGAGATCGGTCTGATCCTCGTCGCGGCCCTCTTCATCTCGTTCGCGCTCGCGTCGTCGTTCCTCATCCCGCGCTACAAGCCGGACTACCCCGGCCCGCAGGGAATGGGCGTCTTCGTGATCGCGTCGGTCGCCTTTTTCGTGCTGATGATCGCGGCAGTGAATTTCTTCGGGTAGCTGTACCCTGTTGGACTTCGGAGAAGTGGCCGAGTGGCTGAAGGCGGCGCCCTGCTAAGGCGTTATGGGGCTGAATGGCTCCATCGAGGGTTCGAATCCCTCCTTCTCCGCTAGCGCAGTGCCCGCCGCGGGTCTGCGCCCACTCGCGGAGGGGTGGCAGAGCGGTCGAATGCGGCGGTCTCGAAAACCGTTATCCGTCGTTAGGCGGATCGAGGGTTCAAATCCCTCCCCCTCCGCTCTACGCCTGGGAGTCGCATGGGCGTCATCTCACACCCGATCTTTGGCTTGGGCCTCGAGGAGGTCGCGCCGCTGCGCGAGGGCCGGTGAGAGCGCCGCAGCAAGGATCAGGACGGTGCCGATCAGGATGATCCAGAAGAAGATCGCGATCACGATCCCGAACGCGCCATAGGTCGTCGAATACCAGTTCAGCCAGTGAGTGAGCAGCAGCACGGAGATCAGCCGAAGGACCACGAAGCAGAGCACGGTGAAGACGGCTCCGGGGACGAGGTTGCGCGTCGAGACGCGGTGATGGAGCAAGATCCGGGGCGCCCAGACGAAGAAGCCGAACAGCAGTGCCAGCCAGCCGAGATCGAGGATCCAGCCGGTCCACGACGGCTCCCCTGTCAGAGCCTGTGCCTGGACGACGTAGAGCGCAGCACCGAGGACGAGGGCCGAGAGGACCTCGACGTACCGGGCCTGGTCGGCGAGCACCGACTTGCCCAGGTCGATCCCCCAGGAGCGGGCGTGGGCGATCTGCAAGACGCGGGGGAACCCGAGCCCGAAGAAGAAGAGGTCGACGATCGCAATCAGGACGGCGGAGAACTTGTGCTCCCCGGTGCCGACCATCACCGACGAGAACAGCTGGGCGGTCGTGCCCTTCAGCCTGAGGCGGTGCTCGATCCGGTGGGCAAGCGCGGTCGGATCCTTGTAGGAGTAGCTCGCAACGACGAGGAACACCGGCAGGAGCGTCAGGAGCAGGTACGCGCTCAGGAGGACGGCGAACAGCTGCCCGTTGGAAGCCTGGTAGCGGCGCACCCAGCCGATCGTCGCGCCCTTACGTGAATCAGGCGGTTGGTTCTCGATCCAGAGACGGCCCCGCTCGGCAACCGCAGCACCCTTCGCGGCCGCCTGCTGCGCCCGAGCCGGGACGCGAGAGGAACGGGGCGGCCCGCCGGCTCCCGGTGCCGGCTCGGTCGGCGCGCCGCTCATTCCCGCACGCTAATTGCAAACTGCCCGGATCGGGCTTCTGGCGGTCACCGACCAAGCCCGGGGCTAGACGCCCGTCTCGGCCGTGATCTTCCCGTCTTTGACGGCCTTGCTGAACGTGTCGTAGTCGCGTTCGTTCTGGTCCGCGTAGGACTCGGCGAAGAGGGCGAGGGCACGGTCGAAGGCTTCGCTGGTGCCGAGGTAGCTCGCGATCGCGATCGCATCCCCGGCGCGGGCGTGGGCCCGTGCGAGCTCGGAGGCGCACGCCTTCGCGTAGAAGGACATGATCGTGGGCTCCATCAGCTCGACCAGCGCGCTGCCTTTCTCATCCCAGAGCTGACGGATGTAGAAGTCTCGTTTGACGCCGTCGATGCCTTTGAGCCTGACGAAGCCGAGCATGATGTCGCTCGCCGCCTGGGTGAGGCGCTGGCCTTCGACGACCCGTTGGCCGTGGTTTGCGAACCCGCTCTTGCCGAGGAACCGCTCGAGCACCGACGCTTCTGCCTCCTTGAACTGAAGGAAGAGCGGGTCGTTGCCGTCGCGGCCGAGCAGGAGCACGATGTACGCCCGAGTGCCGACGCTGCCGACGCCGACGACCTTCCGAGCGGCGTCCACGAAGCGGTAACGCTCGAGCAGCTTGCCGCGGTCGCCCGGGAGTGTGCGCCGGTAGGAGCGGAAGAGGTCGTGCAGGAAGGCGTCGAACTCGTGCGCGCGGTCGGCCGGGAAGAGGTCCTCGATCGGAGTCACGGTGGGTGGGTCACCGGTGATGCGCGGCTCCCCGTCGACGATCTCAGTCAGCTTCGCAAACGCCTTGAGGCTGTCCTTCGTCCGCGTCTTCGCCAGATTCTGCTCGGCCCGCTTGCGCTCCTTTGCCGTCGCGACCCGCTGCGCCTCGGCCATCAGATCGTCGACATTGACGCGCGTGTACCAAAGGTCGAGGTTGCCCCTCGCGGCATAGCCGCTCATCGCCTCCCGGTACGCCTTTCCGACCGCCACGTTGACCTTTTCCCGCTGTTTGTCGTCGAACCCACGGTCGCGTCCGGCGACGGCGAAACTCGCGGCGAGACGCTTCACGTCCCACTCGAACGGGCCCGGCAGCGTCTCGTCGAAGTCGTTGACGCTGAACACCAGTCGACGGTCCGGCGCCGCGAATGCACCGAAGTTCGACAAATGCGCGTCACCGCACAACTGCGTTTGCAGCCCCGTCCTCGCCGACTCCGCGAGATCCGCCGCCATCAGGAGCGCCGCGCCTCGATAGAACGTAAACGGGGACACCAACATCCGCCCGTAGCGAATCGGCACGAGCTCCGGCACCCGCGTCTTTGCCTGCTCCTCCAACAACTCGACCGGGCCTACACGATCCGGCGACGGCTCCCACGCCCCATGCGCCGAACGCGGAACCTCGGCCCGCGCAGCCTTCCCCCGCGCGACCCGCTCCTCCACCGTGAGATGCTCGACGCGCCCAGCCTTGCTCGACCGCTCGCTCACCTCATCAGTTGCAGTACTGCCATCGGCGCTCATTCAGTGCCCTCCCAACCTCGCTCGGTTGCGTTCGATCGAATCCCTCTCCTTCAAGAAGGGCCAGCTCAGGCCATCGCCTCGTCGGCCATCGGCGGCCGCGAGAGGATGTAGCAGATCGCACCAATCAGCGGCACGAACATGATGAAAAGCAGCCACACGACTTTCGCCCAGGCACTGTGGTCCTGGCGCCTGAAGTTGTCGATCAAGATCCAGATCACGAAGCCAACCCAGATCACCAGGAGGGCGAAGATGAACATCGACCACATGATGTTCAGGAACGGATAGCTGCTGGCAAGAAGAGTCATAGTCGAGCCTCTCTTTTTGTCGGATGGATGTGAGTTGCGCTCGTCTCCCGTTGACGGGAGCTCCCTGCCCCCGTCGACGGGGACAGGGAGCGCTGATTCCTAGCTCGCGACGGGTGCCGGTGCTGCGGCCTCGGCCTGCTTGACGCTGTCCTGGTCGACCTCGTGCTTCGAGATCTTGTCGGCCTTCGGTAGCGCCTTCTCGATCTCGGCGGCCGAGCCTGGCTCGAACAACGCCACGATGCCGGAGCTTCCGGGCGGAACATCGTCAGCGACCTCGGCCTTGATGTCCTTCTTCTCGGAATGCGAGACGAGACCGCCGATGCCGGCGCCGATGCCGGCGCCAACGGCTCCCGCGGCGAGGAACGCCGGCGGGAAGATCAGACCGACGAGCAGGCCGCCGGCCGCGCCGATGGCCGTGCCGACGCCGACCGTGTGGGCGGTGTCCTTCTCGTGGACTTTCCCGTCGGCGTCGCGGCTGACGAGCACGAGGCCGTCGACCGCGATCGTCTTGTCCTTCGCCAGTTCCTTGATGTCGTCCCAGTCAGCCTGGGCGGCGTCCGGGTCGGCGTAGGCGGCGACGTAGAGAAAAACGGGGGTGTCGCTGTCAGATCCCATGGGATCTCCTCTCGGTTGTGATTCCTCTCCTCGAAACGTTGCACCTTCTGGGCCGTTGGTTTGCGGGAACGAGGCTTAATCACCCTGGTGATTCCGATTGCCCCGCGGTGCTGGACCGCGGCCGTGTGAGAGGCTTTGATTCGACTCATGAGCCAACTCAGCAGAGTGTTTTCGATCAATCAGAAGGGATTCAGCGTGCCCGCCGGCGTGGCAATTGGCGGAATCCTGCTGGTGATCTGGTTCGCCATCGCCCAACTCGACCAGCAGAAGTACGTCGTCAGCGTCATTTTCGCCGTCTTGACGACTGCCCTGAGCGACCCAGGCGGTGAATACCGGAAGCGGGCGTGGAGCATGGGCGCATTCGGCCTCGGCGGTGCGGCGGTGACCGCCCTGGCTTTCTTCGTCGGAACCCAGCCCTGGGGACTCGTGGTCCTCGCCATCTTCATGGTCACATTGTCGGCCGGGTTGGCGGTGAAATTCGGACTGCATCGATTCAGCGTGGGGCTGATGCTCAACATCTGGTTCGTCGTCGCTGTCGTCCTGCCGATCAGTTACCGCGCAGCTCGGATCAAGACCACGGGAGGAGACCAGGCGCTGGCGTGGCTGATCGGATCGGCGTTGTGGATCGCGTTGATCGGCATCGTGTGGTTGCTAAGCCGGCGCAAATGGCGGCCGGGTCCGGTCATCGACCTCCCCGGTGAGCCCTTCACCGCGGTCAAGCTCACCCGACCGGTCGTGCTCTTCGCCCTGATACGAGCTCTGGCCCTCGCAGCATCGGCCGCCATCGCCTACGGGTTCCACAAGCCCAATGCGGATTGGATGGTGATCGCCACGCTGATCGCCATGAAGCCGAGCATCGAGCAGTCAAGGCTGGTGGGCCTGCAGCGCGTCATCGGTGCGGGCATGGGCGCTGTCGTGGCCATACCGGTCTTGCTGGCCGTCCATGACAAGGACGCCCTGGTGGTGATCATCATCCTCCTGGCTGCAATCGGGGCTTCGATCCACGGCGTGAACTACGCCTACTACACGGCTGCCATCGCCAGTGCGGCCCTCATCGCCGCAGACCTGCCACACCCCACCAACTATGCGGCCGAGGGTCGCCGGGTGCTGTTCACGTTCGTCGGAGTGGGGATCGCCGTGGTGGTCATGTTCATTGCGGACCGCATGCAGGAACGTTCGGCAAAGGCCGCGCCGACACCCGCGTGAGTTGCCAAACCTCCGCCCCGATCGGTAAGCGGTGAGTTCCGGGCTGGCGATCGTCGGTCTGACGTTGCTGCTGGTAGCGGCGGTATCGCGGCGTCTGTCGAGCACGCCGGTGACGCCGGCGATGGTCGTGACCGCGGTCGGCGTGCTCGTGGGGCCGCTGGTACTGAATGACCTCTCCGTGCGTCCCACGAGTTCGACCGTGCGCACCTTGGCCGAGGCGACGCTCGCGGTGGTCCTCTTCTCGGACTCCTCGCGCGTGGATCTGCGGGCGCTGCGGCGTCAGGCTTCGATGCCGCTACGTCTGCTGGGCGTGGGTCTGCCGCTGACCGTCGTGTTCGGGGGACTGGTCGCGGCGCTGCTGTTTCGGTCGTTCTCGCTCAGCGAGGCGTTGATTCTTGGCGTGATCCTCGCGCCGACCGACGCCGGGCTGGGCAGCGCGGTCGTCACGGACGCGCGACTTCCGCAGGTCGTTCGTCAGTCGCTCAACGTCGAAAGCGGCCTCAACGACGGGATCTGCGTTCCCCTGTTGTTGATCGTGCTGGCGACCGTCTCCGGTGCCGGCGCCGAGTCGCACCCGCTTCGTGTGGTGTCCGAGCAGATCGGGTACGGACTGCTCGGCGGTGTCGCAGCGGGCATTCTCGCCGCGGCGGTCGTGAACATGGCCGGAGGACGGCGGTTGATCGACGATGCCTGGCGGCAGATCATCCCGGTGGCCGCAGCGGTCCTCGCCTACGGGATCGCGTCCGACCTGGGCGGATCGGGGTTCATCGCCGCGTTCGTGGCAGGAGCGCTGTTCGGCTCGATTGCCCGCGAGAACGTTGCCCCGACGATGCGTTTCACCGAGGAGACCGGGGCGTTGCTCGACGCTGTCACGTTCCTCGTCTTCGGTGCCGTGCTGCTAGGCCCGGTGTTCGAGCACGTGAGCTGGCAGATCGCGCTGTACGCCGTGCTGAGCCTGACGGTCGTGCGGATGCTGCCGGTGGCTATCTCGCTCTTGGGCACCCACGCGCTGCGTCCGACGGTGGCCTTCATGGGCTGGTTCGGCCCCCGCGGGCTTGCATCCATCGTGTTCGCCGTGATCGTCGAGGACTCGCACCTCGCTCACGGCGGAACGATCGTCGCTGCCACCTACCTGACCGTCGGCCTCTCCGTGCTCGTGCACGGGCTCTCGGCGGCGCCGCTGGTGAGCCGTTACGCCAACTGGTACCAAGCCGCCGCGGACAAAAAAGCCCCCGCGATGGAGAGCAAACCGATGCACGAGTACCGACCGCGTGGGCTCGCCGCGCCGACGAGCAGCTGATCGTTTCCGGCTACAGGCGCGGTGCTCCGCCCGCGTCAGGGCGGGCCCGGCAGCGAGAGGATCTGTTCGGCCGCCAAGAGCAGCAGCAACGCGCCGGTCGAGAGCAGCCCGTACCGCACACCGCGCGACGCGAACTGGGTGCTGATGCCGAGGAGGAAGAGCACGCTCGCGAGGACCAGGGTGACGCGCACGTAGTCGTCGCCCGTTCCTGCCGCCTTTTGGCCCTGCGCGTAGTACGCGTCGGCCTGCGTGTCGAGCGAACGCGAAAGGGCCACCCCGACCGGTTTGTACTGCGGCATCGACTGTGGTCCCGGCGGGGCGTTCGGGTTCGTGAACGGGTGGGTCGCAAGCCAGGCGACGAAGGCGACCTCGAACTGAGGTCGGAAGCGCTTCTCGGCCACGCGCATGCCGTTCTTGTTGCCGGTGATGTAGGCGCCGAACCAGGCGTTGAAGAGGAGCGCGTCCGCGGTGCGGTAGCTCAGCCCCTCCTGGAAGTCGCGGTTGGCCTTGGTCCGCGTCGCCGACGCCTTGGCGAGGTTGAGCGACGACTCGGTGCCCCACTTCGCGGCCGAGTAGCCGGACCATGCCGCGGTGATGGTCACGATCGAGAGCAGCACTGCCCCGGCAAGCGAAATCACCCGGTCGTGGCGGCTCGTCTCCGTGTGTCCATTGGCGTGCTTGGCATGCTCGCCGATCTCCTTGCCGACCTCAGTTGCAGATAGCCCCTCGGGCATGGCGGCTCCGTTCTCGTTTCCCGGTCGTCTTCGTGCTCAGACCCCGCGCCGATCCCGTCGTCGCTCGCGCCTACGCACACCGCATACGGAGACGGGCGATAGCGGCCGCCCGAAGGGGTCGATGAACAGCGTCACGGGTCCCGTCTGCGCCGGGACAGCCCCGTCGAGCACCTCGATGGAGTAGGAGAGATTGCCGTCGCCGGTCAGGTTCGGCGCTGTGAGCACGACCACCGCGTCGACCGGGGCGTCGGCGCCGGACTCGAGGAACGAGAGCACCGCGTTCGGCGGGTCGGCCTCGAAGCTGTTGTCGCCGATGGCCCACAGATCGACGAAATCGGTCGTGGCCATGTGCCCGACGACCCGTTGGGGCCGGTCGGAGAAGTAGAGCGTCGAGGGCGTAATCCCTTGCAGCGTCAGCTTGGCACCGTCGCTCTCGGTGCCCTGTGCGGTCTGCACGAACATCGACTCGTCGGTCCCGAGTTGTTCAGCCAGAGCTTCGGTCATCGCTGTACCTCCTCGTCGGTCCTGTGCGACGGACAGGGTCAGACCGCCACGCGGCGGGTCTGACCCTGCCCTCGAGGGGCGCTGAAGGCTAGGCCTCCTGCGCCTCGTCGGCCTCGAACTCGGCGAGATCGATCGCGATGCCGAGCGCGTGCACGATCTTGCTCGTCGCGGACGCGACGCGCGCCGTTCCGACGATGGGCGCGATCGCAGCGAGGACGCCGCGAACGTCGTCCGCGTCGACGTCGAAGTCGGCGGCCGTGCCGAGGTTGTACAGATATGAGACCGGCGGGGCGTCCATCGCCACGAGGGCGGCGATGCGTACGAGCATGACCTTCTCGGCATCGAGGCTCGACGCCTCGACCGAGTCGGCGGTCATGCTGGCGAGCAGATCGAGGACTGGTGTCTCGCTCAGTTCGGGCATGTGGATCTCCTTGTCTCGACGAGCTGTGCGGTCGTCGACGCCGCTACACGGCCTGAGGGACCGTCTGCTTGGGGCACCCTTGACGTTACGCCGTCGGCCCCTTGGCGAGCGCGAGGCCGATCGGATTCACTCAGGTGAACGCCAACGGACGCGCGAGAGCTCGCGCGGGCGAGAGGATGGCGTGTGACAGCATCCCGCCGGAGACAACACGGGCGTCGAACCCGTTCTGCACCAGCATTCGTGTGGCGGTGTAGGCGCGCTGGCCCGAGCGGCAGACAACGAGGATCTCGCGATCACGGGGAAGCTCCTCGAGGCGCGCGCGAAGCTCGCCCAACGGAATGTTGAGGGCTTGCGGGAGGTGCTCGACCGCCAGCTCGACCGGCTCGCGGACGTCGAGGAGGAAGCCGCCGTTCAGGGAGTTCCAGTGGCTGAGCGGCATGTCGCCGCGGAGAACATCTGCTCCGACCATTCCGGCGAAGTTGACCGGGTCCTTCGCGCTCCCGAACGGTGGCGAGTAGCAGAGTTCGACCTGCTCGAGGTCGTAGACGGTCGCCCCCAGCTGGATCGCCAGTGCGAGTTCGCTGATCCGTTTGTCGACGCCGTCTTGGCCGACCGCCTGAGCTCCGAGCAGCCGGCCGTCGGACTTGCGGAACAGGACCTTCATCGCGATCGGCTTCGCACCCGGGTAATAGCCGGCGTGCGAGTTCGGGTAGAGGTAGATCTTCTCGAAGTCTGTGTCGCCGAGGCGGTCGAGCGTCTTCTCGTTCGCGCCCGTCCAGGCGACTGCGGCCCCGAAGAGCTCGACGACCGAGGTGCCTTGCGTGCCCCGGAAGTGGGAGTCACGGCCGGCGATCACGTCGGCCGCGATCCGGGCCTGCCGGTTCGCGGGCCCGGCGAGCGCGATCAGGCTCCACTCGCGGGTGACGAAGTCCCGTACTTCGATAGCGTCGCCGACAGCGAAGACGTCCGGGTCGCTGGTCCGCATCTGGTCATCGACGCGGATCCCGCCGAGCGCGCCGATCTCGATTCCGGCCATGGTTGCGAGTGTCGTGTCGGGTCGAACGCCGAGCGCAAGGATCACGATGTCCGCCGGGTACGACTTGCCGGACTGTGTCCACACCTCGAGCGAACCGTCGCCGGTCTGCTCGAAGCCGGCCACGCCGTCCTCGAGAGCGACGTGGACGCCGTGGAGCTCGAGGAAGTCCTCAACGACCCGCCCGTATTCGCGGTCTAGTGGGGCGAGAACCTGATCCGCCATCTCGACCACGGTGACCTCGAAGTCGCGGCGGGTGAGGTTCTCTGCCATCTCGAGGCCGATGAACCCGCCGCCGACGACGACGGCGCGCATCGGCGGCCGGGTGATCTGGAGCCCGGAGTACCTGCCCATGCCCGCGAGGAAGCTCGTCCCCCGCTCGATCCATTCACGGATCTCCCGCGCGTCCGGCACGGTCCGCACCGGGAAGATTCCCGGCAGATCGATACCCGGCAGCGGCGGGCGGATCGATGGCGCCCCCGGCGACAGCACGAGCTTGTCGTAGGGTGCGGTCGTGACCTCGCCGGTCGTCACGTCGCGCAACTGAACGGTCTTCTCCTCGGACGAGATCCCGATCGCTTCGCACTTGGTCCGGCAATCGACCGCGAAGTGCTCGCGGAACACCTGCTCGTTTGCGACCAGCAGATCGGAATCGTGCTCGATCACGCCTCCTACGCGGTACGGAAGCCCGCAGTTTGCGAACGAGACGTACGGCCCGCGTTCCACCATCAGGATCTCGGCCCGTTCATCGAGCCGGCGCAGCCGCGCCGCACACGACGCGCCGCCTGCGACGCCGCCGACAATGATCACCTTCATCGTCCCACCTCACCGTCGCTTCCAGGGTCACTACGCGTCGTCGTCCGACGACACCCAAGCTACGGGGGTGATCGCACGACGAGCGGGCGCGCGACGGGATTCACTCAGGTGAACGCGAACGGCCGGCGTCAGCCCGCCCCAGCAGGCCGAGTGTGGTCGCCCGCGCGACAGCATCCGAGCGGGAGTTGGCGCCGAGCTTGCGGTATAGCGCACGCGTGTGCGACCGGATCGTGTTGGGAGAGACGAAGAGGTGCTCCCCGATCTCACGTGTCGACAGATCGCCGGCCAGCAGCCGGAGGACTGCGAGCTCTGCCTTGCTCGGTCGTTCGAGCATCTCTCCGCTGCCGGCGTGAGCCGTTGCCGTCCCGAGCTCGTGTTCGACGTCGTCGACCAACAAGGCCAGTCGGCCGCCGTCTACGAGCTCCTCGAGTGCTTTGCGTGCCGCCCGGAGGGTGGCGTCCGCCTGGTCGAGGCGGCCGCGTTGGGTTTGCACCCTGGCGAGAAGCACGAGCAGCCAGGTGTGGTGGACGGTGGCGATCTCGTCCCTGAAGTAGTGCTCCGCGTAGGCGAGCTCGTGCTCGGCCTCCGCGAGCTTTCCCTCGCTTGCGAGCACCGCGCCGAGCGCGGCTGACGCGTTTGCGCCGAGCCAGCTGCGGCTGGTGCCGATCCGGCCGACGATCGCCTTCGCCTTCTCGGCATGGCCCCGTGCGGACTCGAGCCACCCGCGCTCGACCGCCACGAGCGCCAGTGCCGTCCGGGCGAGCGCATGGCTGGGAGGGCGGCGCTCGATGCTCGGATGCTCGATGACACTGAGAGCGATCTTCCACGTTTCGTCGAGGTTGTCCGCGAAGTAAAGAGCGAGCGCATACCCGGCAAGGGCGCCCGTGAGGAGCTCGTCTAACCCGGCACGCGCGAGCTCGACCGCGCGACGGCCGTTCTCCACCGCCTGTGCGACGCCTCCGTCAATCGTGATCGCGCGTTCCACCAGGGCGAACGCCTCGACGTACGGCGTAACACGCTCGGGGCGCTCTGCCTGCGCCCGCTCGACGAGCTGGAGATACCGACGGTGCTCGACGGTGCCCCGACCGGGCATGACCGCGGCCGCCGCGGCGGCTACGGCAAGCTCTGGATGCTCGAGGACGTTCTCGTCCGGGAGCGGCCGAACCCATCGCAGCAACGTCCGGGTGAGTCCGCTCCTGATCAGCGGCATGTGGTACTCGGCGAGCAACCGCGCAACGAGCTCGTGATTACCGGCCGCAGCGGCGTGCTCGACCGCCTCCACCGGCAGCCCTTGCGACAACAGCCACTCGGCGGCGCGCTGATGGATCCGTGCCACCTCGCCCGGCTTCTGCGCTGAGAGTTGAGCAACGGCGAACTCGGCGAACAATGCGTGGGCACGGAACCAGCTCCCTCGCTCCAGCCGGCGGATGAACAGGTTCGAGCGCTCCAACCCGGCCAGCACGGACGCCGAATCGGTGCGCTCGAGCACAGCGTTGCAGAGCTCGGCGGTGAATCGGCCCAGAACCGAGGCCCCTTGCAGGAAGGAGCGAGCCTTGTCGTCGAGCGACGCGAGCACCTCCTGGCTCAGGTACTCGACCACGAAGCGCTGGTCCCCTCCGAACGTGGACACGGCCCGGCCCGGGTCGTCCACGTCCCGAAGCCAGAGCCCGGCAAGGACGAGCGCGGCGGGCCAGCCCTCGGTGTTCTCGACAAGCAGCTCGATCTCCTCGGCCCGGAGCGCGACCTGCCCTCGCTCAACGAGCAGCTCGTGCGCCTCCGCGGCGGTGAAGGCCAGCTCGTCGGCGCGCAGTTCCACGAGTGCGCCCCGAGCACGCAGCCGCGCCAACCCGAGCGCGGGATCCGCCCGCGTGATCACGATCAGGCGTGCGCCCGCCGGCAGATGCTTGAGCGCGAAGTCGATCGAACCAAGACACTCCCGATCCTTGACCGTCTGAAGGTCGTCGAGCACCAGAGCCATCTCGGTGCCGTACGAGGCGATCGCGTTCATCAGCTCATCGACGGCATGTTCGAGGGCGCTCCCAGGGATGCTCAGGCTCTGCAGCGCTCCCCGCCCGAGCCCCTGCCTGACCCGATCGACGGCAGTCGCGACATACGTCCACAACCGAACCGGATCGTTGTCACCGTCGTCGAGCGTGACCCATGCGAAGGCGCCCTCCCGGCTCTCGCACCAGGCGCGTACCGCAGTCGTCTTGCCGTAACCCGCCGGCGCCGCAACGAGTGTCAGGGCCACGCCTTCGCCGGCGTCGAGCGCCTGCAGAATGCGCGGCCGTTTGACGTGGTCGCCACCCGCTCCCGGGGGCTGGAGCTTGGCCTCGACCAACGGCGGATGGTCACCTGCTTCCCGGCGGTTACGCCGGACCTTCGCTAGCTCATTCGAACCCACCGCCATTGCAACAATTATCGCCAGGTGACGGTCACCGGCAGGGTAGGCGGGCCTGGCTTAAGCCGTAGTGCCTGCGCGTCGTGGATTGCTGCGGCCGAATGCCGACTCAGGCCTGGGTCAGGCGGCAGCCGCGCTGCTGCCCGGCGTGCGGTCGCCGACCAGGTAGGCGACGATCAGCGCCCCCGGGAAGGCGACGAGGCTGAAGATGAAGTAGCCGATAAAGCTGTGCCCCTTGCGACGGGCGACATGCGCAGGCCAGAAGGCAAGCAGGACACAGACGATGACCAGGGGTGTCGTCCAGATCCAGACATTCATGGCAGCGAGCAAGAGGTCAGCTCCTCATCGGTAGGGCTCGACCACCGTATGACCCGAAGCAGGATCGGCGGAGACGCGCGCCGGATTTCACTCGGGTGAACGCGAATTGAAGGCGTGCCGAGGCGATCGGAATCACCAGGGTGATCGACCCGTGCTCCTCGTGAACGCGCGTCGGAAGATGCCATCCTCGGCGCTATGCCCCGAATCAGCTGAGGAGGTTTCACTATGACCATTGACCGCACCGGAAAAGGTGGTCGTCCCGCCGGCAGCCGCGCCGCCGCCGTGCCGATGCTGGCGCTGCTCGCCGTCGTGGCTCTCGTTGCGGCGGGCTGCGGCGGCAGCAGCTCCGACACGAAGGCGAACGACGCCTACGCGAGCGGCGTTTGCAGCGCAATCGGCACCTGGGTGCAGCAGATCAAGAACGTCACGTCGAGCGGCCTTACCAGCGGCATCTCCAAGGCCTCGCTGCAGTCGAAGGTCGCCCAGGCGGAGACCGCCACCAAGACGCTCGCGAAGCAGATCAAGGCCGTTCCCCGTCCCAATACCTCGGACGGCCAGGCGGCGAAGGCACAGGTCGATCAGTTCTCGAGCGATGCGGCGAGCACGGTCAGTACCGCGCAAACCGCCGTCGCCTCCATCCCGGCCAACGCCTCGGTCACGACCATCGCCACGGCGCTGGTACCGCTCGCGCCGCAGATCAAGGAGCTCGTGACCACTGCACAGACGACGGTCAAGTCGCTGCAGACTGCAAAGGGCTCTCTGTCCTCGGCGTTCAAGAGCGCCGACTCCTGCCAGAACCTCGGCGGCTAGGGTCGGTTTGCCGGGCAATCGGAATCATCAGGGTGATCGGCCTGCACCTCCCGTGAGCGCCCCGCGGGAGGTGCCATCCTCGGAGATGTGCCCGGCAGGACGTATCGGCTGATCGTCGCAGGTGAGCTCAGCGACCAGGTGGGGACCGTCTTCGAGGGAATGACCCTCACGCGCGCCGACGGGACAACCACGTTGAGCGGGTTTCTCCGCGACCAGGCGGAACTGCAGGGTCTGCTGCAGCGCGTGTCCGATCTCGGACTCACCCTGCTCGAGGTGAAAGCCTCCGGGGCGACGCCGCCGCTGGGTTCGCCGCTGTGACGACCGTGCCGATCGCATCGTCTGCTGCCGCCAAGGCTACGGGTCTGGTGCTGCTCACCTTGGCGTCGGCGCAGTTCGTGATGGCCCTGGACATGACGGTGATGAACACGGCGATCGCAACGGTCGCCAAGGACGTCGGTACCGACGTGACCGGGATCCAGCTGGCGATCACGCTGTACACGCTGGTGATGGCGTCGTTCATGATCACCGGCGGCAGGGTCGGGGAGATCATCGGCCGGAAGCGTGCGTTCACAGTCGGGTGCGTCGTCTACGCGTGCGGGTCGCTGACGACGGCGCTGTCTCACAGCCTGACGGTGCTGATCATCGGCTGGTCGTTCCTGGAGGGTTTCGGCGCGGTGCTGATCTTTCCGGCGATCGTGGCGCTCGTCGCCTCGAACTTCGGGAAGCCGGACCGGCCGCGCGCGTACGGACTCGTGGCGGCTGCCGGCGCGATGGCCGCCGCGGTGGGGCCGGTGGTCGGCGGCTTCTTCACGAGCTATGCCTCGTGGCGGTGGGTGTTCGTCAGCGAGGTGCTGATCGTGATCGTGATCCTCGCCCTGGCACGGCGGGTGAACGACACACCGCCCGAAAAGGGCGCCAGGCTCGACCTGGTCGGCACGGCGCTGTCAGCGGCCGGCCTCGGCCTGATCGTGATCGGCACCCTGAAGTCGGGTGCGTGGGGGTTCGTGCGGGCCAAGCAGGGTGCTCCCGAGTGGCTCGGGCTCTCACCGGTGATCTGGCTCGTGCTCGCGGGCTGCGTGGTGGTCGGCCTGTTCGCGATGTGGGAGAACCGCCGTATCGCGCACGGCCAGGCTGCGCTGATCGACCCGAAGATGCTGCGGAAGATCCAGCTGCGCGACGGCGTGACCTCGTTCTTCTTCCTGTTCCTCGTGCAGGCCGGGATCTTCTTCGTCGTGCCGCTGTTCCTGTCGGTTGCGCTCGGTCTGTCGGCGGTCGCGACGGGCCTGCATTTGCTGCCGCTCTCGCTGATGTTGCTGCTCTTCGCGGCCGGAGTCCCCAAGGTGTTCCCACACGCGAACCCGCGGCTGGTCATCCGGCTCGGCTTCATCGCTATGTTCGGCGGGCTCGTACTCCTGCTCGCCTTGCTCGACTACGGCGCCGGCGCGGAGATCGTCACCTGGCCGCTGCTGTTGGCGGGTGCCGGGATCGGCTCGATCGCCTCCCAGCTGGGGGCCGTGACCGTGTCGTCGGTGCCCGACGAGCAGAGCGGCGAGGTCGGCGGAATCCAGAACACCGGCACGCAGCTCGGCGCGTCGATCGGCACCGCTCTGGCGGGCGCCGTGCTCATCTCGGCGCTGACCGCATCGTTCGTCACCGGCGTCCAGAACAACCCGGCCGTCCCCAACCGCGTCGCCGCCCAGGCCCAAACCAAGCTCGCGGGCGGGGTTCCGTTCATCTCCGACGCCGACCTGAAGACCGCGCTCTCCGACGCGCACGTCCCCCCGCGGACCGCCGACGCGATCGTGCAGACGAACGAGCAGAGCCGGATCGACGGGCTGCGCGTCGCCGTCTCGATCCTCGCGCTCTTCGCGCTCATCGCCCTGCTGTTCACCGGGGGCATCCCGACAGTCCAACCGGGCGCCCACCCCAAAACGAGCGCAGCATCGACATAGCCATGGGGTCAACGAGCCCAGACCAGGTGGAAAACCCGAAACGGAGGTGAGCACGATGGATGAGAAGCAGATCGCACAGCTCGAAGCCGAGGAATCGATGTTCGTGCAAACAGCACAAGGAATCACGAGCGACGGCGGCACACTCACGCTGCACGGGACATCGCCCTCGACGCTCTATTTCTCCGACCGACCCCAGCGGGTCGTCGGGCACATGGGCACGGGGGACTTCGTCGACCTGTGGGACGAAGGCGACAACAGCTTCAAGGCCGACCCGCCGAACGCGGTGCTCGCGTTCCTCGAGCCAGGCGACAAGGTGCCCGAGGACGCGGTGGTGGTGATCCAGGAGCCGATCCTCGTCGAGGGTGAGCTCTCGTACTCGATCAAGGTCCTCGACGGGACGGTTCCGGCGAAGGCCGGGCCTGTCACCCTGTTCATCGACCCGTTCGGCCGGCCGCTCTCGCCCGTGTCGGTGTGCGGCATGCGGAGGCGCGAGCGAAGGCGCGATCGGCGAGGAATCTGACGGGGGGAGCGGGCCAGGGGCGACCCGACGCCCGGCCCACACCCAGCTCGGATAAGACCTGGCCATGAACCGCGTCGAGAAGACTTCCGATCATGGTCGTGCCAAGGCGGTGCGCGATTGGCTGGGACGCCGTGCCGACACGGCTGTCGGCCGGCTGGCGTTGCAGTGGTTCCGCGCATACTTCGAGGCAAGCCGCAGCTCGGGCTGCGCGGTGACCGTGTACTCGACGCTGTCGGTGCTCCCGGCCGTCCTCGTGGTCGCTGCCGTCCTCCACCCGTCGAGCGGAGACGCCAACGTCTTCGCCCAGCGTCTGATCTCCCACCTGAAGCTGCACGGGGCCACCGCCAGCCTCGTCCAGGGCACGTTCGGCAGCGCCTCGTCGAACGCGCTGGCGGCGAGCCTCACGGTGTTCGTCAGCTTCCTCCTGTGGGGCATCGGCATCGGCCAGATCTACCAGGACGTCTACGCCCGCGCCTGGGGGATCACGGTCGACGCGCTGGCCGACCAGGGACTGTTCGCGATCTTCTTCTTCGTCCTCACCGGCGTCCTCGCGCTCGCAGTCCTCGCCGGCGTCCGGTTGCACGAGACGGGCTGGCTCGTGCTCGTACCCGTCTGGCTCGTCGGCTCGACGGTGTTCTGGCTCTGGGTACCGCGGTTCCTGCTGCACCGGGAGATCGGGCTGCGCGCGCTGCTGCCCGGCGCGCTGCTCGCCTCCGTCGTGCTCGGCGGGACGGCCGCCACCTCGCCGCTCTTCCTGGCAGCTCCGTTGAACGCGAACGGCAAGACCTTCGGCGCGTTCGGGGTGGTGATCACGTTCATCGGCGCAGTGTTCGTGCTGATCACGCTGTCGCTGGTGTGCGGGGTCTTCTCGCCTGTATGGGCGAACTGGCGCGAGACGGAGAAGCAACGCGGCGACACGCGATGACGGCCGGTCCCGACGACAGCGACGGTCCTGAGCAGATCGAGCTGCCGCGGCCGAAGCGGACGCTGCTCGGGCGCCTGGCGCACTGGGTAGAGCACGCGAAGGCGCTGAAAGGCTGGGTGCAGGAGGCTCGCGGACGCTCGCCGGCGCTCGATGCCACGTTCGAGACGATCGAGCGGGACTCCCACATCGGCGGCGGCATCCTCGCCGGCGCGCTCTCCTACCGGCTGTTCGTGTTCTTGCTGCCGCTCGCGTTCTTCCTCGTCTCCGGCCTCGGACTGTTGGCGAGCGCCCTGGGTGTGCAGCCGCACGTCGTCGTGAACTCGGTCGGCATCGCCGGAACCGTCACCAAGGAGGTTCAGGGCGCGGCCGAGGGTTCCTCGAGCTGGTGGGTCGCGCTCACCTCGCTGTTCGTGCTCGCCTACATGACCAGAGTCCTGCTCCGGGCCATCTCGATCGTGCACGCACTCGCCTGGGAAGGCTCGGCCGCCTCGGTCAAGGTGAGCGCCCGCCAGCTCGAGATCTTTGCCGCAGCACTTGCGGGCCAACTCCTGCTCGTCGCCGGCGTCGGCGCCGCCAACCACCAGACGGCGATCGGCGGCGTCCTCGCGCTGGTGGCCCTCGTGGTCGCCCTCGCCGGGCTCTGGCTCGCCGTCTCCCTGCAGTTGCCCCACGCCGACGCACGCTGGACCGACCTGATTCCCGGATCGCTCTTCTACGCGATCGGCTTCGTCGCCGTCGAGATCTTCACCGTTCTCATTCTCGGCCAGATGATCAAGGAGAAGTCGACCACCTACGGCGCACTCGGGATCGCAGGCGCCGTCCTCCTCGACCTCTTCCTGATCGGACGCGTGATCGTCGGCGCCGCCGTGGTCAACGCCACCCTCTACGAGCGCGGCTCCCGCTCACGCTCCCAACAGGCGTAGCCGCGGCAGTTCGACTCGCGTCTAGGGAACCGGCAGTCGATTGCCGAGATCGCGGAGCATCGATTCCACAAGGTCGAGGTGCGCGTCGAGTTCGTCCAGACGCCCCTCGACTCGCGAGTCGTGCGCCGCTTCGTCCGCATTATCAGCCTGAGCACGTTCGGCTTGAGCGCGCGCGACGAAGGTCGAAGTGATCGCGGCGGTGACGATCGCCAAGAAGGCGATACCTTCCAACATCACGAATGCGCCGACGAGCCTGCCGGCGACGTCCTTCGGCGTGACGTCGCCGTAGCCGACCGTCGTGACGGTCTGAATCGACCACCACATTCCGACCCAGACATTCGCGTACTCGCGGTGGTCCAGTACCCGGATCAAGACGCCGCCGCCGACGACGACGGCCGCAGTGGCCGCGACGATCACGCTCGCGGCCATCCGAATCGAGGGCGGCTCGCGCAGGAACTTCGACAAGCGCCGCTCGATCGGGTTCGGGCGTGGAGCGGCGCGAACCTTCCGGCCGGCAGCAGCGATCCGCCTGCGCCCGCTCAACCTCGTCGTCCCTCCGGTGCGACGATCGGCTGATCTGTCCGCCCGGCCACTCTGCGCAATATGGCACCTCCCGCCGGGTGCTCTCGATAGGTGCGGCCCGATCACCCTGATGAATCCGATTGAGGCAGACCCCGAAGCTCGGTGGACGGCGCCCACCCCTCTACCCAGCCGAAAGCGCGGAACCGCCTGCTACGGTGGACGCGCGGGCGCGGGTTCGCGGCTCGCACCTTCCTTTATGCACGCCCTTCCCTTCCAGCGTCGCAGGCGCTAGTCGTGCTCGCCCGCCGCAACGACCTGCGCAACGTCGCGATCATCGCGCACGTCGACCACGGGAAGACGACGCTCGTCGACGCGATGCTCTGGCAGTCGGGCTCGTTCCGCGAGAACCAGGACGTCGCCGAGCGCGTGATGGACTCGATGGATCTCGAGCGCGAGAAGGGCATCACGATCCTCGCCAAGAACACTGCGGTGTCGCTCGGCGACACAAGGATCAACATCGTCGACACGCCGGGCCATGCCGACTTCGGCGGCGAGGTCGAGCGTGCTTTGACGATGGTGGACGGCGTGCTGCTGCTGGTCGACGCGTCGGAGGGGCCGCTGCCGCAGACGCGGTTCGTCCTGCGTAAGGCGCTGGAGCTGAAGCTGCCGGTCGTGCTCGTGATCAACAAGGTCGATCGCAGCGACGCGCGGCCGGCGGAGGTCGTGAACGAGGTGTACGAGCTGTTCCTCGATCTCGACGCGGACAACTCGCAGATCGAGTTCCCCATCGTCTATGCGAATGCACGCGCCGGTCGCGCGGGACTCGCCGCCGACGAGCTCGCATCCGATCTGGAGCCGCTGTTCACGACGCTGCTCGACGCGATCCCGGCGCCCACCTACGACCCCGAGCATCCGTTGCAGGCGCTCGTCACGAATCTCGACGCCAGCCCGTACGTGGGCCGGCTCGCGCTGTTGCGGATCCGCCACGGGACGTTGCGCAAAGGCGCGCCGATTGCCTGGTGCCGGGCCGACGGGACGATCCAGCAGGCGCGCGTGACCGAGCTGTACGTCACCGAGGCACTCGACCGCGTCCCCGCCGACGAAGCCGGGCCGGGCGAGATCGTCGCGCTTGCCGGACTGCCCGACGTGACGATCGGCGAGACGATCGCCGATCCCGACGATCCGCGGCCGCTGCCGGTGACGACGGTCGACGAGCCGAGCCTGTCGGTGACGATCGGGATCAACACGAGCCCGCTCGCCGGCACCGAGGGGACGCGGTTGACCGCGAGCCAGGTGAAGCAGCGTCTCGATGCGGAGCTCGTCGGCAACGTCTCCCTCCGTGTGCTGCCGACTGCGCGCCCCGACGCCTGGGAAGTACAGGGACGCGGCGAGTTGCAGCTCGCGATCCTCGTCGAGCTGATGCGGCGCGAAGGTTTCGAGCTGACGGTCGGCAAGCCGGAGGTGTTGACGAAGGAGGTCGACGGCAAGCGGCACGAGCCGGTCGAGCGCGTGGCGATCGACATCCCGGAGGAGTTCATCGGTGTCGTCACGCAACTGCTCGCGCTACGGAAGGGCAGGCTGCAGGAGATGGTGAACCACGGCACCGGCTGGGCGCGCATGGAGTACCTCGTGCCCGCACGCGCGTTGATCGGCTTTCGCACGGAGTTCCTCACCGAGTCGCGCGGCACCGGGATCCTGCACCACGTGTTCGAGGCGTGGGAGCCGTGGCACGGCGAGCTGCGCACGCGGCCGACCGGCAGCCTCGTCGCCGACCGGCGCGGCCAAGCGACCGGGTTCGCGATCGCCAACCTGCAGGAGCGCGGGTCGCTGTTCGTCGCGCCCGGCGACGAGCTGTACGAAGGGATGGTCGTCGGCGAGAACTCACGCGACAACGATCTCGACGTGAATGCGTCGAAGCCGAAGAAGCTGACGAACATGCGCGCCGCGGCCAGCGACGAGCTCGTGCGCCTGATTCCGCCGCGTCCGTTGTCGCTCGAGTTGGCGCTCGAATTCATCCGCGAGGACGAGGCGGTCGAGGTCACACCGGAGTCGATCCGGCTCAGGAAGGTCGAGCTGTCGGCACAGAAGCGGCAGTCGCTGGCATCGCGAGCCAAGCGCGAGCGCACGGCCACGGCGCAGGCGTGAGGAGTCGCCGGCGGCGGTGCGGGGCGCGATCCCGCACTGCTCGCGCCCCGCACCTCACTCGCTGAGCATCGCCGTCAGCCCTTGGTGGCGCTCCAGCTGCCGCCGCCTTGAGGGCTCGTCCAGGTGCCGGACATCGACGTTCCCTGGAACGTGCCCTTGTACTTGGCGCCGACGCTGACCGCCCCGAACTTGATCTTCCCCTGCTTCACGCTGCCGCCGATGCCGTACTTCCCGCTCGGGTTGGAGAGCGTGATGGTCCCCCGCAGCGTCGAGCCGTTCTGCTTCCAGTGGATGGTGAAGTGACCCGAAACGGCGCCGCTGTAGCTGCCCGTCCACTTGCCGGCGAGCTTCGACTTGGGCTTGGGGGGGTGGTGGACGCTCGACGCACGAGCGGCGCCGAGCGCGGTGCCGGCGCAGGCGAGGGCGAGAACGGCGGCCACCCACAGAACGGGAAGCCGGCGGCGTAGAGGCTGAATGATTCTCATCTTGGGTTCCTTTCTCTGAGTCAGTTGACCGCGTCGACCTTCGTTGCGACGAGCGTGTTGAAGTCGACCTCCGAAACAACCGTCCCGTCCTTGGTCGTGCAGTCGACGGTGATCGTCCCGCCGCTCGGGAGCGACATCGTGTCGACGAGCATGTAGGGCACTGCGTCCCCGTCATCGAAGTTCGCTTCAGTCTCGGACGCGGTGACGGCGTTGTCGTCCGGGTCGTCCAGAGCACACTTCACGTTGTTGTCGGACCCCGTCGTGTCGATGATTCCGCTCCTGACAACGCTTCCGGTCGCCCAGACGACATAGTTGCCTGCGGGGAGCGTGAGGCTGGTGATCGTGTTCGACTGCGGGGAGAGGTTGGTCTGGGCCGCCTCGTTGAAGTCCGAGTAGGCGTGGCTGGAGCCGGAAGGCCCGGGCGGCCCCGGCAGACCCGGCTTGCCCTGCGGCCCGGTCTGGTTGAAGTCGAGCGCCTTCTCGTCGTGCTTGCACGCCGACCCGTCCTTGTTGGTCGAGGACGGATCGATCACCCGCAGGTTCCCCGATCCGTCCACGGTCCCTGGGGGTTGACGTGGTAACAGGCATGGATGACCCCGTTCGAGTCGGGGATGGTGGCGTAGGCGATTCCGCCTGCCACGAGTGCTCCGACGATCGCAGCCGTTACGACCGCGGGCCTGACCAGCTTTCCCTTCATCGCTGCGTCCTTTCCTCGGTGAACTGGACGGCGGCGGCGAGCAGGCGCTCGTACGGCACGTGAGCCCGCGTCGCAACCCGGCGGATCGCGTCGGCGGTGCCGTCGAAGTGGAAGAGGACGACCTCGTCCTCGCGAAGCAGTACCGAGCCGAGGTAGCGAACGTCGTCGCCGAGCGAGGCAGCGATCCGCTGATCGAGCGTGCGCACTTCCTCCTCGCGCACGTCCGGCCAGTAGCACTCGGCGACGTAGCTCGCAGCATGTTCCGCCATGGGGGCACGATGGCCCGCCGGGCGGCTCGGAGAAAGACCTGAAGACCCTACGAAATCGCTTGCGCGTCCCTACTGTCGAGCGCGCGGGCGAGCTGCGCGCGCGAGGAGATGTCGAGCTTGCGGTACGCGCGCTTCAGATTCGACTCGACCGTCTTGACGCTCACGAACACCTGCTCGGCGATCGCCTGGTTGCTCAGACCGTCGGCTGCCAGCCGCGCAATCCGAAGCTCGGTCGCGCTCAGCTCCTCGGGCGCACGCCGGACTGCGACGCGGTCGAGCTCCTCGTCGACGCGGGCGAGCCAGGTCTCGGCGCCCTGGCGCGCAAAGAGCTCACGCGCCTCTTCCAGAAAGAGTCGCGCCTGGCGCTTCCGCTTCAGTCGCCGCTGCAGGCGACCCTGGACGAGAAGCGTCCGTGCGCGCTCGAACGGCATCGGACAGCGTTCGTGCTCGGCGAGCGCGCGTTCGAGAGCCTCCTCGGCCGCTTCGAGCTCGCCCTGCGCGGCCAACACCAGGCCACGGCACCGCGCCGAGACGGCGAGACTCCATGGGATACGCGAACGGGCAGCGCGCTCTTCGAACCGGGCGAGCAGCCCCTCTGCCCGGTCGAGGTCACCGACCGCCAGCGCCGCTTCGATCGCGTCGCCGTCGACCCGCCAGATCGCCGGCTCGCGGAAGGCGACGCGTTCGAACACCTCGAGCGCCTCCGTCAGGTGCCGGTCGGCGGAGACCGTCTCGCCGGCCGCGAGCTCGGCGAGTCCCAGGCAACGGCTCCAGATCGCCGCCACCAGCGCCTCCCCCGGATCTGCCTTCGCCGCAGCTTCGCGGACTGACTCGACCCGCCCGGCATACGCGTCCACGTAAGCGCGCCAGACGTCTCCGGCCTCCGGACCGACCCCGTGCTGACCGAAGGCGTCGAGCATGCGTTCCGCGAGTTCCGCCGCCCCGGCCAGGTCGCCCGCCCAGGTCTCTAGGACCACACGATTGAGCAGGATGTTGGCGAGCGACGACTCGTCGCCCTCCTCGCGCGCCTGCTGCTCCGCGTCCCCGAGATGCGCACGCGCGCCGTCGAGATCGTCGATGTAGCGAAGCCACTGGCCGAGCTTGAAGACGACGCGCGTGTCGACTGTCGCCGGCGGGCTGCTTCTCCTCGAGCGCGAGCGCCCGCATCGCCGTCTCCTGGTCGAAGCCGTCGCCGAGGAAGAGGTCGGCACGCACGCGCGCGCTCAACGCCGCCGCGACGAGGCCGGGGTCGGCGTCCGGAACGTTCTCGAGGATCGCCAGCGCCTTCCGCGCGGAGGCCGCCGCCTTCGGGAGGTCGACGGTGCCCGGCATAGAGCGGCGACGGACGGCGTGGCACCGGGCCTCGAGCACGGGATCGCGGGCGTCGGCGAGCGCCTCCTCTGCGAGCGCCGTCGCCGCGGACTCGCCGCTGCGCCAGTACTCGATCTCGACGAGCGTCAGCAGTGCCCGCGCGCGCAGGTCACCGGGTGGGAGCGTCGTGCGCAACTCGTCGAGTAGCGCCTTCGCAGCCGGGAAGTCGCTCGCGAGATGGAGTTGCTCGGCCAGCTCGATCTGCAGCTCCAGCCGGGCGGGATCGTTCGCCGGAAGCAGCCGCAGCGCGAGCCTGGTCAGTTCTGCCGCGGAGTCAGGGGAGCCGCGCATACGCGCGTGCCGGGCGGCCGCCTGCAGCTCCTGCACGACTCCGGCGTCCGGCCCGGGCGCCGCGAGCGCGAGATGCCGTGCCCGCTCCTCCGGGTCGCGCGCGAGGTCGGCGGCGGCGCGATGCGCCTCGCGGAGCCGGGCGGCAGAAGCGGCCGAGTAGACCGCCGACGCGAAGAGCGGATGGACAAACTCGATCCGTCCGTCCACTTCCACGCGAACGAGCCCCGCCTCCTCCGCGGGAGCGAGCTCGACCGGATCGACCGTCTCCGTGTCGGGTCGCGCAAGGGTCGCGGCGCGCAGCAGCGCATCGCGCGCCGTCGCCGGAAGCGCGCGGACGCGTGCCCGGACGAGTGCGTCGAGGTCCTGTGGGACCGGAACGCGGCCCGAGAGGTCGTGCTCGCCCCGGCGGTTGAGCTCGCGCGCGATCTCGATCGCGTAGAGCGGGTTGCCGCCCGCCGCTGCCGCGATCCGCACAAGCGTAGGTCGCGGAAACGCGCTCCCGAGCTCCTGTGTGAGCACGCGGTGCAGGGCGGCGACCGATAGCGGTCCAAGCTCGAGGAGCTCGACCTGGTGGTCGCGTTCGAGCGCGGGAAGCGGCGCGCGCGCAAGCTCCGTCGCGCGCACCGAGACGATGGCCCGGACCGGTTCCTCGCCGAGCCGGCGAAGCGCGAACTCGACCACGCCGGCCGACGAAGCATCGAGCCACTGGAGGTCGTCGATCGCGCACACGACCTCCGATTCGCCGGCCAGCGTGCGCAGAAGCGTGAGAAATCCGGCCCCGACGACACGACGCTCGGGCGGCCGTTCCGAAGCGGCGCGGAGGAGCGCGGCGTCGAGACCCACCCGCTGCGGCTCGGGCAGTCGCGCGAAGAGCTCGTCCGGCACGTCGGCGAGCAGATCCGCGAGCCCCGCGAAGGCGAGCCGGGCTTCCGACTCGGTCGGCCGTGCGACCAACACACGGGCGCCGCCCGCACGAGCACGCTCGACCGCCGCCTGCCACAACGTCGTCTTGCCGATTCCCGGCTCGCCGCTGATCGCGAGCACGCAGGGCCGCTCGGAGGCCAGGAAGAGCTCGACGGCCCCCAGCTCCGATTCGCGCCCGACCAGGCTCGACACGTTCAGAGGTTATGTGCTGTCGGAGCCGACGACGCCTCGGGCGGCGCCACGCTCTCATCCCGTGCAGACTGCGTGCAGGCGGGGGAGGGCAACCACACAGGAGGAAGCAGGAAATGTCGACGCAGTCCTATGCCAACAGTGTCAACAAGACCTCGGGCTGGACAGGCTTCGCCGCAGTCGTGTTGTACGCGGTCGGGTTCTTCCGGATCATCGAGGCGATCTCGTACTTCGCCAACAGCCACAAGATCAACAACCTCACGGGCGGCCTGTTCGGCGGGCAGAACTGGGCTTGGGGCCTGTGGGATCTCCTGATCGCCGTCGTCGCGATCATGGCCGCCTCCTCGGTGCTCAAAGGCGGCGTGTTCGGACGACTGATCGGCTACTTCTGGGGAGCCCTCGTGATCGTCCAGTCGCTCGTGATCGTCGGCTACGCGCCGTGGTTCGCCGCGCTCTCGATCGCATTGGCGATCGCGGTCATCTACGGGCTCGGCGTCGCACCCCTGGAGGAGTCTTGACCCGGACGTGACCGACGGCGTCGGGGGTCGCCGTTCGCATCGCCCTGTATCTCTCTAAGCCGGAGTGACGCTGCGCGCCAGGAGCGCGCGCTTGAGGAGCTCGAGCGCCAGCTCGGCCTCGCCCCGCTCCTCGTAGATCTCGGCCATCGCCGCCAGAGCAGCGGCCACGTGCCTGTTGTCGACCGGCGCTTGCTCAACCGCGAGCTCGTACAGCTCCAGTGCGCGAGCGGAGTCGCCTTGCTTGCGGAAGATGTCGGCGGCGGAGACGTATGCACGGGCCGCGTCGTCGGGGGACGCTGAAGCAAGCCGGGGCGCGATGCCGAGCAGGAGCGCCACGGCTTCATCTCCCTCGCCCAGGCCACAGAGGGCGCGGGCTCGCTCGATCGCGAACATCGCGACATCCTCGGCCTCTCTTGCTGCGGCCACGATCGGCTCACCTTCGTCGACCAGCTCGAGTGCGGCCTCGGGATTGCCTCGGTCGTTCTCGATGAAGGCGAGGAGCAGCAGTGCGCGCGCTGCCTCCAGCGTCTGCTCGCTTGCCCGCAGGGTGGCGAGCGCGAGCTGGGCGTATTCGGCCGCGCGATCGGGGTCGCCCTGCGAAAGGTGGAGGCGTGACTGAGACCAGTAGACGCTCGCGCGCAGCATCGGGTCGACCATCTGGCGCGCGAGCTCGAGAATCTCACCCAGTGCCGCCTGAGCCCGGCCGTAGTCGCCGTGGTCGACGCAGGCAGTGGCGAGCAGCATCCCGAATCGGACCTGGTCGAAACTGTCGCCGCGGGCGCGTGCCTCGTCGAGGTGGCGCTCGAAGATGGCAAACGCTTTGTCGTAGCGGCCCTGGCCCGCGTAGGCGCGGCCGAGGGCGCTGGCGGCTACGGCCAAGTCTCGGTCACCGAGTGCACCCGATTCGACGGCCTGTTCGAGAAGTCCGATCGCACGCGAAACGTCAGCGCGGTGCAGAGCGACTCCGCCGAGACCGAGCTGTGCCCGGGCAAGTCCGGCAGGGGAGTCCGCAGCCCGGCGAGCCGCTTCATAGAGCCGGGCCGCCTGCTCTTCGTCTCCGAGCCGCAGGGCAATTTCAGCCTCGAGGAGCTCTGAGCTCAGGTCGGCGTCTTCGGGGCCTCCCGTGGCCAGGAAGTCTGCGCTGACGCCGAGTCGTTTCCCGAATTCGCGCAGGATCTGCAGGGATGGAACGCGCGCCCCCGCCTCGATACGCGACACGTAGGCCGGCGTGCAGCCCTCGAACGACAGCTCCCGTTGCGTCAGTCCTGCCGCCTCGCGCGCTCGGCGCAGGCGCTCACCGACCGCTACCGGGTCGTCGACATGGTGTGAGGGGCGACGGGGCACAACCCGCTCAGAGTAGAGGCAGATTTACCGGAATACCAGGGGGTATGCGGCGCACCTCCCTGCTAGCCGAGTCGCTTCAGACTGGCATGAAGTCCTTCGCGCCAGTGCGGCAACTCGGGCGCGTCGGGCCTCTCGCTTCGCAGCACCGAGTACGCAGGACGCTGCGCCGGCCGCTCGAGCTCGGCGCTCGAGATCCTCCGGACTCGGCAGTCGAGGCCCGCGTCCTCGAAGATCGCCTCGGCGAACTCTGCCCACGTGCAGTCGCCGCCGCCCGAGAGGTGCCACAGGCCCGGCGGCAGGTCGAGGAGCTCGCGCACCGCCGCCGCCAGATGACCCGCGTAGGTCGGCGAGCCGCGCTGGTCGTCGACGATCGCGACCTCCTCCCGCTCAGCCCCGAGCCGCAGCATCGTGCGCACGAAGTTCGTGCCCGCCCAGCCGTGGAGCCAGGAGGTGCGGACGATCCAGGCCTCGTCACCGGCGACCGCCTCGGACTGGAGCTTCGTCCGGCCGTAGATCGAGAGCGGACCGGGCGCATCGGACTCGACGTACGGCTCGCGCTTGCCCCCGTCGAAGACGTAGTCCGTCGAGAACAGCACCAGCGGCACGCCCAGCTCCCGCACATGCTGGGTCCCGCCGACGTTCACCGCCGCCGCGTCCTGGGGAGACGCCTCGGCGCCGTCGACGTCCGTCCAGGCCGCCGCGTGCAGGACGAGGTCGATCTCCGGGAGCCCGGCGGGCGGCGGCAGCGTGACGTCCCACTCGGTGCGGGTCAGGGGAACGACCCTCGTGACCGCGTCGAACTCCTCGCACAGCGCTGCGCCGAGCTGTCCGTTCGCACCGGTGACGAGGACACCGCGACTCAGTTCCACGCTTCCATCCTGACGGTTACGCTGGGCTGCCCACGCTGGGCGACCTCGGAGAGGTGTCCGAGCGGTCTAAGGAGCGCGACTGGAAATCGCGTACGTGCTGAAAGGTGCGTCGCGGGTTCAAATCCCGCCCTCTCCGTCCTGTTGGCGGCCCGGCCTTGCCCGGGCCGCTCCACCTCAATCGTGAATGCGAGCGATCAGCTCGCCTCGGCGCAGCACCTTCTGCGCCATGCCGGCGAGGCGGACGTCGTAGCCCGAATCCTTCGGAAACAGCACCTTGTCGCCAGGGGTCAGACCGTCGGCTGCCGGTCCTGCGGCGATCACGATGCCGCTGCGGCACTGCGCCTCGAGGTTCGCGGGGAGGATCAGCCCGGCGCGGGTCTCAGCCTCCTCGTCGGCGTACTCGACGACGACGTAGTCGTCGAGAGGCTCGAGAGCCAGTGTCGCGGGATGCGAATCCTCGAGCACGTCGTCCACGATACTCCCCGGAAATGCCGGAATCGCCGTTCGTGGAGCTCGAGGTGGGGTCGCGCACCGTCAAGGTGACGAACCCGGACAAGGTCTTCTTCCGCTCGCGCGGCGAGACCAAGCTCGACCTCGTCCGGTACTACCTGGCGGTGGGGGAAGGAATCGTGCGCGTCCTCTACGAGCGGCCGACCCAGCTGAAGCGTCATCCGGACGGCGCCGAGGGCGAGGCGATCTACCAGAAGCGCGTCCCGAAGCACCGCCCCGACTGGATCGAGACGGCGACGGTCACCTTCCCCTCGGGGCGCACCGCCGACGAGCTCTGCGTGACCGAGCTCGCCCAGGTCGCCTGGGCCGCGAATCTCGCCACGATCGACTTCCATCCCTGGCCGTCGCGACGCCGTGACGTCGAGCACCCCGACGAGCTCCGCATCGACGTCGATCCCCAGCCCGGAACCGGCTTCGCGGAGGCAAAGCAGGTCGCGGCCGTCGTCAGGGAGACGCTGGACGAGCTCGGCTTCGTCGGCTGGCCGAAGACGTCGGGCAACCGGGGCATCCACGTCGCGTGTCGGATCGAGCCGAACTGGGGTTTCCGCGAGGTGCGCCGTTGCGCGCTCGCGTTCGCGCGCGAGGTCGAGCGCCGTGCGCCGAAGCTCGTCACGACCGCGTGGTGGAAGGAGGAGCGCGGCGAGCGCGTGTTCATCGACTACAACCAGAACGCTCGCGACCGGACGATCGCCTCGGCCTACTCGGTTCGCGCCCGCCCCGACGCGGCCGTGTCGGCGCCGTTCCGCTGGGAGGAGCTGGACGAGCTCGAGACGGAGGACTTCACCATGGCCACGATGCCGGGCCGCTTCGCGGAGCTCGGCGACGTCCAGGCCGGCATCGACGACGCCGTCTGCGACCTCCGCAAGCTGCTCGAGTGGGTCGATCGCGAGGAGGCCGAGGGAACCGGCGAGGCGCCCTATCCGCCGAACTTCCCGAAGATGCCCGGCGAGCCCAAGCGCGTCCAGCCCTCGCGCGCCAAGAAGAGCTAGCTGCGGAGCAGGTCCTCGACGGCGACGTCGTCGGGCCGGCGCGCCGGACGCACCTCGCGCCACGTGCAGTCCTTTGCGTCCTTGTCCGGACGGAACCGGAGGAGGCGCGTGCCGTGGCGGAAGCGATGCTTCTCGAGCTTGTCGAAGCGCACCTCGACGACGAGCTTGGGCTCGAGTGCCGTCTCCTCGAGCTCGCCCGAGCCCCAGCGGTTCGGCTCGCTGAAGCGCCGGTCGTTCTTCTGGTCGACGAGCGGCAGCATCTTCGCGGCGATCTCGGCCTGGTTCCTCGCGCCGACCGCGGCCGAGCCGACGTAGTCGAGGTGGCCGTCGTCGCCGTAGAGGCCGAGCAGCAGCGTGGCGATCGTCTCGCGACCGCCTTTCTTCCAGCGGATGCCGGCGACCACGCAGTCCGCGGTCTTGTGCGGCTTGACCTTGACGACGCCGTCGCGCGAGCCGGGGAGATACGCGAGGCCGAGGCGCTTCGCGACCACACCGTCGAAGCCCGCCGCCTGCAGCGTCTGGAGCCACTCGTTCCCCTGCTCGACGTCGTCCGAGACCGGCGAGAGCTCGAAGCCGCCGCCGACCTTCTCGAGCTCCGCGCGCCGCTTCTCGATCGGGCGCTCGTGCAGCGGCTTGCCCTTCCAGAGGAGGAGGTCGAAGGCGACGAAGGTGGCGGGAATCTCGGCCGCGAGCTTGCGGACGCGGCTCTCGGCCGGATGGAGGCGCATCTGCATCGCGTCGAAGTCGAGCGCGCCGTCCCGCGCGATCACGATCTCGCCGTCGAGCGCAGAGTGCGGCGGCATCAGCTCGCCGAGCGGCCGCAGCTCGGGGAAGTAGCGCAGCAGCGGCCGGCCGTTGCGCGACCAGAGCGCAAGCTCGCCTCCGTCGTTCTCGAGTACGCCGCGAAAGCCGTCCCATTTCGGCTCGTACCGCCAGCCTCCGCCGGCCGGCAGCTCGGAGACGAGCTCGGCTTCCATCGGCGGGAACGGGACGTTCTTGCCGGGCGCGTCGGCCATGCGTTCAAACTAGACGAGCCGTCCTCGGCGCGCGATACTCGGTGCAGTGGGGCGCGAAAATGCGGAGGAGGTCCAAGGCGCGCTCTACCGCATCGCGGAGCTCGCGAGCGCGGCGCAGGACCTGCAGGAGTTCTACCGCGCGACCCATGAGGTCGTCGGCGAGCTGATGGACGCGCGGAACTTCTACATCGCGCTCTACGACGAAGAACGCCGGCTGATCAACTGGCCGTACTACGTCGACGAGGTCGACCCGGACATCCCGGATCCGAGTCGATGGGAAGCGTTCGGGGAAAGCGGGGCTCGAGGGGCGACCGCGTACGTGCTCCGGACCGGGCAGCCTCAGCTGCTCGACTACGAGCGGTGGACGGACCTCGTCGCGCGCGGCGAGATCGATCCGTTGGGGGTGACTGTCGAGGAGAGCAGCTGGGTCGGGGTTCCGCTCAGGGCCGAGAGCGAGACCGTCGGCGCACTCGTGGTGCAGTCGTACACGTCCGACCACCAGTACACCGAGCAGGATCGCGATCTGCTCGCCTTCGTAGGCCAGCACGTGGGAGCCGCGCTCTCGCGGGCACGCGCGATCGAGGAGACTCGGCAGCGGAACGCCGAGCTCGCGCTGATCAACACCGTCCAGTCGGCCCTCGCGCGGGAGCTCGAGATGCAGGCGATCTACGACGTCGTCGGCGACAAGATCCAGGAGATCTTCGACGCACAGGGGACCGCGATCGCGGTCGTCGACGAATCGAGCGGGCTCGTGAGCTATCCGTATCTGATCGAGCGCGGCGAGCGGCTGTCAGCCGACCCGCAGATCGTGACCGGCGGCTTCACGAAGCACGTGCTCGACACGCGCGAGCCGCTGATGATCAACGAGGACCTCGCCGCCGAGGCCGAGCGGCGCGGCAGCTTCCTCGTCGCCGGGGAAGAGCCGAAGTCGCTCCTTTTCGTGCCTCTCGTGACGGGAGGGCGTGCGAACGGCGTGATCTCCCTCGAGAACTTCGACCGCGAGCACGCGTACGACGACGCGGACCAGCGCTTGCTCACCACGCTCGCGGGCAGCCTGAGCGCGGCGCTCGAGAACGCGCGGCTCGTGCACGAGACGCGGCAGCGGAACGCCGAGCTCGCGCTGATCAACAGCGTTCAGGACGCCCTGGCCGGCGAGCTCGAGTTGCAGGCGATCTACGACGCCGTGGGCGATCGGATCCGGGACGTGTTCGACGCGCAGGTCGTCGACATCGCGGTCTACGACGAGTCCGCGGGCCTGATCCGCTTCCCGTACTCGATCGAACGCGGCGTCCGCTTCCCGGATGAGCCGATCGAGCTGTACGGCTTCCGCCGGCACGTGCTCGAAATGCGCGAGTCGCTGCGGATCGACGACAACCTCGCAGCTGCGGCCGAGAGATACGGAAACCCGGTCGTTCAGGGCGAGATGCCAAAGTCGGTGTTGTACGTGCCCCTCGTCACCGGCGGCAAGGCAACAGGAGTGGTCTCGCTCCAGAACATCGATCAGGAGCACGCCTTCACCGACTCCGACCAGCAGCTGCTGGAGACGCTCGCCGGCAGCCTGAGCGTCGCGCTCGACAACGCTCGGCTCGTGCACGAGACGCGGCAGCGGAACGCCGAGCTCGCGTTGATCAACGGCGTGCAGGCGGCGATCGCAGGCGAGCTCGACCCGCAGGCGATCTACGACGTCGTCGGCGACAAGCTCCAGGAGGTGTTCGACGCCCAGGTCGTCGACATCGCCGTGTACGACCAGACCGCCGGCCTGCTGCGCTTCCCCTACACGTTCGAGCGCGGGAAGCGGCTGTCCGACGAGGAGCCGATCGAGTTGATCGGCTTCCGCAAGCACGTCATGGAGACCCGCGAGCCGCTGATGGTCGAGGAGACGACACCGGAGCTGCTGGAGCGGTACGGCAACCCGGCCGTGCTCAGCGGAGAGCCGACGAAGTCGGGGCTCTTCGTCCCGCTCGTCACCGGCGGCAGGGCGACCGGCGTGATCTCGCTCCAGAACGTCGACCGCGCCCACGCCTTCACCGAGTCCGACCGGCAGCTGCTGACGACGCTCGCCGGCAGCCTCAGCGTCGCGCTCGAGAACGCCCGGCTCGTGCACGAGACGCGGCAACGCAACGCCGAGCTCGCTCTGATCAACAGCGTGCAGACGGCCATCGCGGGCGAGCTCGACCCGCAGGCGATCTACGACCTCGTCGGCGACAAGCTCCAGGAGGTCTTCGACGCCCAGGTCGTCTCTATTTCGGTCTACGACGCGACGGCCGGCCTGCTCGAGTTCCCGTACATCCTCGAGCGCGCCGAACGGCTGGACGAGCCGCCGATCCCGCTGATGGGCTTCCGCAAGCACGTGATCGAGTCGCGCGAGCCGCTGCTGCTCGAGTCGATCACCCCGGAGGTACTCGAGCGTTACGGGAATCCCTCCGTCATCGGCGGGAATCCCAGCAAGTCGGCGATCTTCGTACCGCTGCTCGTCGGCGGACGCGCGACCGGTGTCCTCTCGCTCCAGAACGTCGACCGCTCGCACGCCTTCGACGCGGACGACGAGCGGCTCCTGACGACGCTGGCCGGGAGCCTCAGTGTCGCCCTCGACAACGCGCGCCTCGTCCACGAGACACGGCAGCGCGTCGCCGAGCTGGGGACGGTGAACAGCGTCGGCCAGGCGCTCTCCTCGCAGCTCGACCTCGATGCGCTGATCGAGCTCGTCGGCGAGCAGGTGCGTGCGACGTTCGATGCCGACATCGCATATGTCGCTTTGCACGACGAGGAGGCGGGGCGGATCGAGTTCGCCTACTACTACGAGACGGGCGAGCGCCGCCCCGAGCCCGCCATCGAGTACGGCGAGGGGCTGACGTCTCAGATCCTCCGTTCGCGCGAGCCGCTCCTGCTCAACCGGAAGGAGCAGTACGAGGGACAGGCCACCCTCGGAACGCCGTCTCTCTCCTATCTCGGCGTGCCGATTCTCGCCGGGGAACGGTCGATCGGCGTGATCAGCATCCAGAGCACGGAGGAGGAGGGACGGTTCGGCGATGCCGACGTCCGCCTGCTTTCGACGATCGCCGCCAACGTCGGCATCGCGATCCAGAACGCGCGCCTGTTCTCCGAGGTAGACCGCCAGAAGCAGTACCTCGAGATGCTCGTCGAGGTCAGTCCGGCAGCTGTCGTCGTCATGGACGCCGACGAGCGTGTGACGGGCTGGAACCCTGCCGCTGCGGAGCTTTTCGGCTACGCCGCGGACGAAGCGGTGGGGCAAACCATCGACGAGCTGGTCGTCCCGGCGGAGCTCCGGAGCGAGAGCCGCGAGGTCACAGTGGAGGCACTGGGGCAGGGTCGGACTAGTCGCATCACTCGTCGTGCGGCCAAGGATGGCTCGCTCTTGGATGTCGAGATGGAGCTCGTCCCGCTGCGGTTCGACCGGGACAGCGTCGGCTTCTACGCGATCTACCACGACATCACCGAGCTCCAGCGCGCGCGGCAGGAGGCCGAGGCGGCGACGCAGGCGAAGAGCGCATTCCTCGCCACGATGAGCCACGAGATCAGGACGCCGATGAACGCCGTGATCGGCATGACCGACCTCCTGCTCGGCACGGATCTGACCGGCGAGCAGCGGGAGTTTGCCGAGGTCGTCCACTCGAGCGGCGACGCACTGCTGCACGTGATCGACGACATCCTCGACTACTCGAAGATCGAGGCCGGCAAGCTCGACCTCGAGCAGGAGCCGTTCAACCTGCGCGACTGCGTCGAGGGCGCGCTCGACATCGTGGCGCCGCGCGCCTGGGAGAAGGAGCTCGAGCTCGGTTGCCTGATCGACGAGGCCGCTCCGGTCGGGATCGTCGGCGACGAGGCGCGGTTGCGGCAGGTGCTGCTCAACCTCCTCTCGAACGCCGTCAAGTTCACGGATCGCGGCGAGGTCGTCGTGCTCGTCGACGCGGTCGAGACCGGCGGCGGCTCCTATCGGGTCGAGCTCGCCGTCCGCGACACCGGCATCGGGATCCCGCCCGCGGGCCTCGAGCGACTCTTCACCTCGTTCAGCCAGGTGGACGCCTCCACGACGCGCCGGTTCGGCGGAACCGGCCTCGGCCTCGCGATCTCGAAGCGGCTCGTCGAGCTGATGGGCGGCACGATCGCGGTCGAGAGCGAGCAGCAGAAGGGCTCGACGTTCCGCATCACGCTGCCCGTGACGGCGGCCGAGGTGCCGGCGCGGATCGCGCTCGACGACGGTCTTGCGCACCTCGCCGGCAAGCGAATCCTCGTCGTCGACGACAACGCGACGAACCGCGAGATCGTGACGCGGCACGCGCGCTCGTGGGAGATGGAGCCGGTGGCCGTCGAGCTGCCGGCCGCGGCGCTCGAGCTCATCGAGCAGGGCGAGCGGTTCGACGTCGCCGTGCTCGACATGATGATGCCGGAGATCGACGGGATGACCCTCGCCCGCGAGATCCGCGAGCGCCGCAGCGAGGCCGAGCTCCCCCTGCTGCTGCTGACCTCGCTCGGCCGGCTGCCGCAAGCGCAGGTGGAAGGCGTCTTCTCGGCGCAGCTCTCGAAGCCGCTCAAAGCGTCACAGCTCTACAACACGCTCCTGCAGCTGCTGACGAGAGGCCGGGCCGGCGACGACGGCGAGGCCGAGACCGTGACCGACGGAAAGCGCGAGCGATCGGCGTTGCGGATCCTGCTCGCCGAGGACAACGCGATGAACCAGAAGGTCGCGCTCCGCCTGCTCGAGCGTCTCGGCTACCGCGCCGACGTGGCGACGAACGGGCTCGAGGCGATCGAGGCGCTCGAGCGGCAGTCGTACGACGTCGTGCTGATGGACGTCCAGATGCCCGAGCTCGACGGCCTCGACGCGACGCGCCGGATCGTCGAGCGCTGGCCGGCCGGGACGCGGCCGCACATCGTCGCGATGACCGCGAACGCGCTGCCGGAGGATCGCGAGGCGTGCTTCGCGGCCGGGATGGACGACTACGTGGCGAAGCCCATCCGTCCCGAGGAGCTGGTCGCGGCGCTCAAGCGGGCCAAGCCGCTCGGGGACGGCGACGCCGCGCCGGATAGGGTCGAGCTCATCAGCCTCGACGACGGCGCACTCAAGAATCTGCGCGACCTGGGGGGCGACGACTTCCTCGGCGAGGTGATCGACGCCTTCCTCGCCGACGCTCCCCAGCTGCTTGCGACGCTCCGCAGCTCGCTCGAGGACGAGAGCGCCGAGGAGCTCCGGCGCGCGGCACACACGCTGAAGTCGAACGGCGCCACGCTCGGCGCCGGCCGGTTCGCAGAGCTCTGCCGCACGCTCGAGCAGCGCGCGAAGGGCGGCGACCTCGACGGCGTCCCGGAGCTCGTCGGGCGAATCGAGCAGGAGTACCGCTCGCTCGAGGAGGCCCTGACCGCGCTGCGCTCGGAATCGCCCGCATGAACGCGTCCTCTCACGCGCCGGGCACGATCCTCATCGCCGACGACAACCGCGTCAACCGCCTGCTCCTCGCCCGCGGTCTCGAGCACGAGGGACACACAGTCGTCTACGCGGAGCACGGTGGCGAGGCGCTCGACTTCCTGCGGCAGCGGCGGTTCGACCTGCTGCTGCTCGACGTCCTGATGCCGGAGCTCGACGGCTACGAGGTCCTTGCGAAGCTCAAGGACGACCCGCATCTGCGCGACATCCCCGTCGTCGTCACCTCGGCGCTCGACGAGATCGACAGCGTGGTCCGCTGTCTCGAGATGGGAGCGGAGGACTACCTGACGAAGCCGGTCAACCCGGTGCTGCTGAGCGCGCGGATCAACGCGAGCCTCGAGAAGAAGCGGCTCCGCGACCAGCAGCGCGAGCTGATCAGCAAGTTCGCCACGAAGGAGGTGGCCGAAGACCTTCTGATGTCGGGCTTCTCGCTCGGCGGCCAGTACGTCGAGGCGTCGGCGATGTTCTGCGATATCCGCTCGTTCACGACGATCACGGAATCGCGCGAGCCCGCCGAGACCATCGAGCTGCTCAACGACTACTACACGCTGATGATGGACGCGATCAACGGCGAGGGCGGCATCGTCAACCAGATGATCGGCGACGGATTGATGGCGATCTTCGGAGCGCCCGCGCCGCGCGACGACCATCGGCAGGCGGCCGTGCTCGCGGCGCGGCAGATGGTCGAGCTGATCCGCCTGTTCGACGAGGATCAGGCGGCGCGCGACAAGGTGCAGATTCAGATCGGCGTCGGGATCGCGTCGGGCAGGGTCGTCGCGGGCTACACAGGGACGCACACCCGCGCGACCTACACGTGCGTCGGCGACACGGTCAACGTCGCGGCGCGCCTCGAGTCCCACACGAAGGAGCTCAGACGGCCGATCCTGATCGACGAGAACACGCGGGAGGGCCTCACCGCCGAGGTCGCGGTCGAGCCGCAGGGCGAGCTGCTGATGAAGGGGAAGACGCACCCGACCCAGGTCTACGCCGTCCTCGTCGACGCCGCGATCGCCGAGACGGCCTAGAACTCGTCTAGGCGCAACCGGCGAGCACCGCGCTCGTCTAACTTCGCGGGATGAGGAGGGTGGTCGTGACCGGGCTCGGCGCCGTGACGCCCATCGGCGCCGACGCGCCGTCGACGTGGCGCGCAGCCGTTGCGGGCGAGAGCGGCATCGACTTCATCAGCGCCTTCGACGCGAGCGAGTACCCGGTGCGGATCGCCGCGGAGGTGAAGGACTTCGACCCGTCGCAGGTCGCCGCTCCGAAGGACGCTCGCAGGCTCGACCGGAACGTCCTCCTCTCGCTCGGCGCCGCCCACGAGGCGGTGGCCGACGCAGGCCTCGACGGCGCGTACTCCCTGGACCGGATCGGGATCCTCTTCGGGACCGCGATCGGGGGCTTCATCAGCCTCATGCACGAGGCCGACGTGCTGCGCGACCGCGGGCCGAGCCGCGTGTCGCCGCTGTTCCTCCCGAACGTCCTCGTCGACACCGCAAGTGGCCAGCTGGCGATCGCGCTCGGCTTCCGCGGCCCCAACTACGCGCCCGTCTCCGCCTGCGCGACCGGCTCGACCGCGATCGGAGAAGCGGCGGAGGTGATCAAGCGCGGCGACGCCGACGCCGTTCTCGCGGGCGGCGCCGAGGCGTGCATCCATCCGCTCGTGCTCGCAGGCTTCTGCGCCATGCGCGGGCTCGCGCCCGAGGACGAATATCCGCCGCGCGCCTCGCGGCCCTTCGACGCGACACGCGCCGGCTTCGTGATGGGGGAGGGCGCTTGCGCGCTCGTGCTCGAGGAGCTCGAGGCGGCCGAGCGGCGCGGCGCGACGGTGTACGGCGAGATCCTCGGCTACGGGATGTCGAACGATGCGCACCACCTCGCGCAGCCGGACCCGGAGTCCGTCGGTGTGGCGGAGATGATGCGGCGCGCGCTCGGCCGCGCGGGTCTCGAGCCCGAGCAGGTCGGCTACATCAACGCGCACGGCACCTCGACGCCGCTCGGCGACGCCGCCGAGACGCGGGCGATCAAGGAGGTCTTCGGCAAGCACGCGTACGAGCTCGCGGTCTCCTCGACGAAGTCCGTGACGGGCCACTGCTTCGGAGCGGCCGGCGCCGTCGAGGCGATGATGTGCGTCCTCGCGCTGCGCGACGGAGTCCTGCCGCCGACGATGAACTACGTGCACCCTGATCCGGAGTGCGATCTCGACTACGTCCCGAACGAGGCTCGGCGAACGCAGGTCGACGTCGCGCTCTCGAACGCGATGGGCCTCGGCGGGCACAACGGCTGCGTGCTGGTCGGGCGCGTCACATGAGCTGGGAGGGGCCGCCCGCTCCGTACCGGATCGAGACGGAACGGCTCGTGCTCCGCTGCTGGGAGCCGCGCGACGCGCCGCTACTCAAGGACGCGCTCGACTCGAGCCTCGACCACCTTCGGCCCTTCATGGACTGGGCGCACGCCGAGCCGGAGCCGGTCGAGGCGAAGGCCGAGCGTCTGCGGACCTTTCGCGCGCTCTTCGACACCGGAGTGGAGTTCGTCATGGGCGTCTTCGATCGCGAGGGGGATCGGGTGCTCGGCGGCACTGGTCTCCATCCGCGCGTCGGGCCGGGCGGGCTCGAGATCGGCTACTGGGTGCGCGCGAGCGCGACGCGTCAGGGCATCGCGACGGAGGTATCGGCAGCGCTCACGCGCGTCGGCTTCGAGGTCTGCGAGGCCGACCGAATCGAGATCCGAATCGAGCCTCGGAACGAGGCGAGCATGGGAGTGCCGCGCAAGCTCGGCTTCGTCGAGGAGGCGACGCTGCGCCGGCGGCTGCCCGGGCACCGCGGCGGTCCCCTCCGCGACCTCACGATCTTCACGCTGTTCCGCGAGGACTTCGACCCCGCGATCGCTCCGGCGCTACGCGCCTTCGATGCGCTCGGGAGTCAACTCGTCTAACGAGGCGAGGGTCTCGTCGGCGAGGGCGAGCGTCTCCTCGTCAGGTGGATAGCTCGGATTTGGAATCGCGAGCACGCGCATTCCGGCGTCCTTGGCCGAGCGGATCCCGGCGTGCGAGTCCTCGACCGCGGCGCACCGTTCCGGCGCGACGTCGAGCCGCCGGGCTGCCTCGAGGTACACGTCCGGCGCCGGCTTCCCGCGCGCGACCTCTTCGGAGGAGACGGTCGCCTGGAAGCAGTCGGCGAGCCCGGCGAGCTCGAGCACCGCCTCGAAGATCTCGCGGTTCGAGGATGACGCGAGCGCGAGCGGGAACGCCTCGGCAGTCCGCCGCACTGCCTCCCGCGCGCCCGGCAGCAGCGGCAACTCGCGCCGGTACGCCTCGAGCATCAACTCGACGACGTCGCGGTTGATGTCCGCCGGCGCTTCCGGCACTCCAGCTTCTTCGTGGAGGTATCGAGACCACTCCGGCGCGGACATGCCCATCATCGCCCGCTGCACCTCGTCGTCGTAGCGACCGCCGCGCTCGACGACGTACCGCTCGCGGACCGCGTCCCAGACCTCCTCCGACTGGAGCAGGACGCCGTCGAGGTCGAAGACGACTGCGCCAATCCTCCGGCCGGGCGTCGTCGGCTCCGCTGGCGACGCTTCCAGCCTCATGTCAAACGGAGTGGTACGTGCTCTCACGGTAGACGAGCGCGTGGTGCGACGGGCCGTGCTCGATCTTGAGGACGTCGGCGATGAAGAACGTGTGGTCGCCCGCGTCGGCTTCGGTGCGCGTCTCGGCCTCGATCCAGCCGAGCGCTCCCTCGATCAGCGGTGCGATCTGCCCTTCGCGCGTCGGGACGCCCTGCCAGTGGACGATTGGCGGGTAGCCGGCCGCAAAGCGGCGCGCGAGCTCCTCCTGCTCGGCGCCCAGCAGGCTCACGGCGAACCGGCCGGCACTGCGCAGGAGCTCGTAGCAGGACGCGTCCTTGCCGATCGAGACGCCGACGAGCGGAGGCTCGAGCGAGAGCGAGACGAGGGACGAGACGGTCACGCCCATCCGGTCGCCGTCGACGTCGACGCTGAGGATCGAGACGCCGTGCGGCCAGAGCCGCATCAGGCCGCGAAGATCCTCTCCCGTCGTCATGGCTGCTAACGCTACAGAGCAGGCACGCGAAAGCGGCGCACCGGCATAATCACGCAAGAACCTGCTATAAACCGCAGAGATGCTGGTCGCGGAACGTCGGGACGAAATACTTGCTCGACTCCGACGCGACGGCCGGGTCGTGGTCGCCGAGCTCGTGGCCGGCCTGCGCGTTTCGGAGGACACGGTCCGTCGCGATCTCGACGAATTGGCGGGGCTGGGGCTTCTGCAGCGCGTTCATGGCGGTGCGCTGCCCGCGGTTCCGGAGGTTCTGCCGTTCGAGCGCCGCTTGGAGGTCGCGCCACAGGCGAAGGTCGCGCTGGCCGAGGCGGCGGTCCCGCTTCTGGAATCGGCTCGAACGCTCGTGATCGACGGCGGAACGACCGCTGTCGAGGTCGCGCGTCGACTCCCGCCGGCCTGGGGCGGAGTGGTCGTCACGAACGCGCCACCGGTCGCGGCAGCGTTGGCGGGCCACCCGAGAAGCGAGGTCGTGCTCGTCGGCGGCCGGCTACTGAAAGACGAACAGGTCGCGGTTGGGCCGGTGGCCGTCGACGCCTTCCGCGCTCTCCATGCCGACGTCTGCCTCCTCGGAATCTGCGCCTTCGATCCGGAGGTAGGGGTGACCGCGGCGAGCAGCGAGGAGGCCCAGGTGAAGCGCGAGATGGTCGCCTGCTCGGCGAACGTTCTCGCGCTTGCGACTCAGGACAAGCTGCACGCGTCGTATCCCTGGGTGGTTGCCCCGATCGAGGAGATCGACCGTCTGATCACCGACGGTCGCGCGGACGTGACGAACGCGTTTGCCGCGGCCGGCGTCGATGTGGTGACGGTTTGAGCCCGCGTCTCGCGACGTTTTTCGTCTTCTCCGTCAACGGAGCGATGGTCGGAACATGGGTCGCCCATATTCCGTGGCTCCAGGATCAGCTCGGGATCTCGAAGGCGACCCTCGGGCTATGCCTGCTGTGCATGGCGGCCGGCGCGCTCGTGTCGATGCCGCTGACGGGACACATCCTCGATCGGCTCCCCAGCGCGTCGGTCGTGCGGTGGACGGCGCTCGCGTTCTGTCTGATGCTGCCGCTCCCGCTGCTCGCGACGAGCCCGTACATGCTCGCGGCGATCCTGTTCGTATTCGGAGCGAGCAACGGCGCGATGGACGTCGCGATGAACGCCCACGGCGTGGGGATCCAGGAGTCGCTCGGCCGGCCGATCATGTCATCGCTTCACGGCGGCTGGAGCGTAGGCGGGTTCACGGCCGCGGGACTCGCGGCGCTCGCAGCCGCCGCCGGACTCGACCCCCGTGTCGAAGGCCTGATCGTCGGCCTGGGCTTGTTCGGTCTCAGCCTCTGGATCACTCGGCGGCTGGGAGCGTCGTTCACGCATTCCTCGGAAGGACACGTCCTGTCGCTCCCCACCCGTCCGGTGATTCTCATCGGCGGCCTTTGCTTCCTCGTGATGCTGGCCGAGGGCGCCATCGGCGATTGGAGCGGCATCTACCTCAGGCACGACACCGGAGCGAGCCCCGCGGGAGCGGCGCTGGCCTTCACCGGGTTCTCGCTCGGGATGGCGATCGCGCGACTCGGCGGCGACGTCGTCAACGAGTGGATCGGCCCGAGCCGGCTGCTTCGGTTCGGCTCGGCGCTCGTTGCGATCGCGCTCGGTGCTCTGCTCCTCGTCGGTCAGACCGTTCCGTCCGTGGTGGGCTTCGTCTTTTGTGGGCTCGGGATCGCCAACGCGGTTCCTCTGCTCTTCAGCGCGGCAGGTCGAGTCGATCCGCCGGGCCCGTCGCTCGCAGCAGCCTTCACCCTCGGCTATACGGGTTTCATCGTCGGGCCGCCCGTGATCGGTGTCCTCTCCGACCAAGTGGGACTACCTCGAACACTTGCCCTGCTCGTCGTGGCTCTGGTGGCCGTGGCCGTGCTCGGAGGTCGAGCACTGGGCAGGCCCGCGCGAGACAGCCAGGCGGCGGGGGCGAGATTCGAACTCACGGAGCCGTAAGGCTCAACGGTTTTCCAGACGTCACCCGGTTGCGCCGCCAGTCCGCATGGCTAAGCCAAGAGCCACGCGTCAGCACCTACTGCGGGCCAGTCTGCGGGCCAGCCGCGGGCTCCGCTCGATTCCAGAGGAGAGGCCCCCGGCTTGCGGCGGCGGCCGTGCCGGGAGAGAATCCTCGAACTCGGAGGGGGGACGTGGTTGAAGTTCAGAGCGCTTACCGTTGCGATCGCTGTCGGGCTTATTGCCCCCTCTGTGGCCGTTGGATCCGCGACACGTCACCTTCCGCCTCAGGATCGCCGCGAGGGTCGCCCACAGTTTCGCGCGCGAGGCGCGCACCGAGGCCAACCTCTACGGCTACCCAGTGCACGGGTGCGCGTTTACGCAGCTTCGACGCATCTACGGCTGCTCTGTCTCCGCACCGGGCGACTGGCAGCTACTCACGAGGCTGAGGCCGCACGTCTTCTACGAATACATCGTGGAGGGCAACCACATCACCAAGCGCTCTCGCTGGCACCCCTAGGCGAGGGTCGTCGGGGGTGACCCGGGACCGGCTCGCCGCCGACGACTGGGTTCCCTGCTCGGCCTGCGGCAGGTCAATCGTGGACTGCACCTGCGGTGGTGTTTGCGTGTGGCCAGAGGCTTTGAAGACTTCATCTGCCAGCGCTCCTTCGGGGCTCTCTCTCCTGCGCGCTGTCGATGGCCACCGCCTTCGCGGCGGGTTGCGCAGGCGAATTGAAGGCCGGGGCGCGCGGAGCGCTTCCATCCCGTCGCCTTCGCGCGTCTCCGGCTCCCGGACCCTCTGGGGGTCTGCGATCGGGGCGCGGAGGCCCGCGGTAACCCCGCGTCGCGCGGCCGACTCGAAGAGCTCTGCACCGCTCCGACAAGACCCCGAAACGGCGGGAGGCCCCTTGCGGGGCCTCCCTACTCCGAATTTAGTGTCAGCGCCGACTAGCCGAAAGTGGCACTCAGGGTGAGAATCGGATCCTGTCCACCCGTCCCTGAATTGTTTACGACCCTGAAGGACATGGTGTCCCCGGCGCTGTAAGCGACCGAGTCGCTCGTGTCACTGCACGTCGTCGCAGTGACCGCGACGGTGCACGTGAGCGCCGTGGCTGCGCCGTTCTTGAACGCGGTGATGACGATCGTGCCGCCGCCGGTGACCGCTGACGTCTTCACGTCGAGGTTCTTCAGCGTTCCGGTCGGAACCGGGACGTCGACTTCGGCGTTCGGGGCCGTCGTGAACTGTCCGACGTTTGCGAAGTTCGTCGCCCCGTGCTGCGCCTTCATGGAGGAGGTGAGCAGACCAGTGCCGTTGGTGCCGTTGGTGCCGTTGGTGCCGTTGGTGCCGTTGCCGTTGGTGCCGGCGGTGCCGTTGGTGCCGTTGGTGCCGGCGGTGCCCGCAGGACCCTGCGGGCCGGCAGGACCCTGCGGGCCGGCAGGACCGGCGGGGCCGGCGGGGCCCTGAGGACCAGCGACACCCTGGGGACCAGCGGCACCGTCAGCACCGTTCGCGCCTGGATCGCCGTGGTCGCCTTTAGCCCCTGAGGCCCCTGAGGCCCCTGAGACCCCTGATCTCCTTGCGCACCCGGAGGGCCGGCAGACCCGGTCTGGCCGTCGGCCCCGGCTGTGCCGTTGCAGATCTCGTAAAGGTTGCTTTGCGAGTCCTCGATCAGCCAGCCGCCGGAAGTACAGGTGCCGTCCGAGGCGACCGCGGTGATCGAGGAGATGCCGGGGACGCCGGCGAGGCCCTGCACGCCCTGGTCACCCTGTGGCCCTTGAGCTCCCTGTGGCCCCTGAGCGCCCTGGAGGCCAGCCGGCCCCTGCTGCCCGACGTCTCCCTGCGGGCCGAGAAGGCCCTGCGGGCCAGGAGCACCCGCTGCGCCTGTAGCACCTGTAGCGCCGGGCGGTCCTTGTGAGCCGGGGGTGCCGGCAGGACCTTGGGGCCCGGCCGGACCGGCGAGTCCGGGCAGACCCTTGACCGCGAATCCGACCTTCCGGATCTCGCCCTTGTGACATGCCCGCTTTAGACCAACTTGCCGCACTACGCCGGTCTTCTTTGAAATGCAGAAAGGGCCAGCCAATGATGCATGCCCGCGATGAGATGCCTGGCTCGCGGATGCGATCCCCGCGATCACAAGTAAGGCGACCACACCCACTAGCAGCGGAATCCACCGTTCCTTCTTCAAGGGATTACCTCCTGTGACGGTGCGGAGCGACGACCCGTCCACTGGGGAGCCGCTGACCCACCGCCCTCTAGCCGCAGTTATCTACTTAACTAGGGCGCAGATCGGCATCCTCGGTAGGAAACCGGGATGATGCTGGGTAGGAAAGAGGTATGAATGCGGGTGGGAGGCGGGGGCCGCCACAGAACCCCTGCTAAGGGGGATCTCGGAGAGGCGACCTACGCGATGATGATCAAGCCGGGCGAGGAAGTGCTGCTCGGCGCGGGTCGACGGTTCCGCGTTCTCGACGTTGTGCCCTTCCGATGAGGAGGACGAGTCGCCATTCGTTGGGCTGCTACAGGTCGAGGCGCGTAGGATCGGAAGATGGCCACGGCTCAGACGACCGGAGGACGCGTCGGCGGCTGGCTGTCGGCGCTCGTGGTCCTGTCGATCATCGGCTTCCCGGCGCTCATCGTGTTCGCGGTCGGCGTCTGGTTCCTCGTCTACGTCGCGAGGCTCGTGCTCGCGATCGTCTTCGCGCTCGCGGCGGCCGGTTCGTTCCTCTTCGCCCGGTCCGGCCACATCGCGGACGCGAGGAGGCCCGTCTAGACAGCCCCGCGTCCCGACCCCTTCGCGGGCAGGCTGGACGGCGAACGGGATGAGCGCCTCGCAAGGGGGCGCTCGTCTCGTCCTGCTGCGGGCCAGTTGCCGGCCAGTGCGGGTGACGTGCGGTTTTGAGCGGTTCTCCGCGGTCGTCGGGGGGACTCTGAAGTGTTGGCGAGAGTGGCGGAACCCCGCATCTTGAGCGGGATTCCCCCTAACCATGAGAGCGGCGGGGGTGAGATTCGAACTCACGGAGCCGTAAGGCTCAACGGTTTTCAAGACCGCCCCGTTCGACCGCTCCGGCACCCCGCCGCGCGCTTCAGTGTCGCAGCCGGGAGACAGTCGGAGCTTGTGAACTCGGCCGGCAACATGACGAACATGGGTCAGCCGGTGCGCGCGGAGCGGCCATACCGTCCGGGAGCGATGAGGTTTTACGAACCCCGCTGCTGCCGGACGTGCGGCAAGAAGGTGCACGTGACGCTCTACGGCACGTATCGGCGCCACTTCGCGGACGGTCCTTCCGGCGACCGTCGGCTCTGCACGGCTTCCGGCACCGATGCCTTGACGCCAGCCGAAGCCGACGCTGCGCTTCGCCGTCGCCTCACCTGAGGTCATTTCCCTGCCCTCGCGCCGCAACTACGAGGGTATGGCGAAACACCGGCTGAGTCGCCGACGCACGCTGACGGCGAGCAGCGTTCCGCCAAACCCTCGTAGTCTCGCGGCATGGCCACGATGAAGGATCTCGACGAGCTCGCGCTCGCGATGCCCGAGGCGACGAAGGAGGTCGAGGACGGTCGCCCCACGTACCTCGTGCACAGGAAGATGTTCTGCTTCCACCGCAGCCGACGGCCGGATGCGGTCGATCAGGAGACAGGCGAGCGGCTCGACGACGTGCTCGCTTTCCGTGTCGCCGACCTCGGCGTGAAGGAACTGCTGCTCTCGGACGCGCGCGGCATCTACTTCACGACGCCGCACTGGAAGGGCTACGCGGCGGTGCTCATGCGCATTCCCGATCTCGAGCGGCTCGACCGGGACGAGCTCGGCGACCTCGTCGAGGAGGCGTGGCTCACCCGGGCGCAGAAGCGGCTCGCCAAGGCGTGGCTGGCGCGCGGCTCTACGGAGTGACGCGCTCGGGTGCGCCGTACTCGCGCAGGACGTCCGGCACCTCGCCCTGGAAGTTCTCCAGAACGGCCAGTGCCATGCGGTCGACAACCGCGGTGCCGTTGAGCATGTGCAGGGGCTCCGGGCTCTTGCCGTCGCGGTAGCGGATGCCGAGCCGCCGAGCCTGGAAGTCGGTCGTGTTCGAGATCGACGCCGTCTCGCGATAGCGGCCCTGGCTCGGGAACCAGATCTCGACGTCGTACGTCTTCGCCGATGCGGCCGACATGTCTCCCGCCGGCAGCACGACCACGCGGTAGGGGACGCCCAGGTCTCGCACGAGCTCCTCGGTGTTCGCGAGCAGGTACTCGTGCTCGTCCCACGACCGCTCCGGCAGCGTGAGGGCGAACTGCTCGACCTTGTTGAACTGGTGGACGCGGATCATCCCGCGTGTGTCCTTTCCGGCAGCTCCCGCCTCGCGGCGGAAGCACGGTGAAAAAGCGACGTAACGAAGCGGCAGCGCCTCTGCCTCGAGGATCTCGCCGGCGTGCAGGCTCGCCAGCGGGATCTCGGCGGTGGCCGACAGGTAGAGGCCGTCCTCCGGGATCACGTAGACGTTCTGCTCGTCGGACGGGAAGGCGCCCGTGCCGATCAGCGCTTCCTCGCGCACGAGCACCGGCGGCAGGACGGTGACGAAGCCTTTGTCGGCGAGGCGGTCGAGCGCATACCGGTAGAGCGCGAGGGCGAGCCGGGCCGTGTCGCCGATCCAGTAGCCGAAGCGGGCACCGCTCATGCGAGCCGCGCGCTCCATGTCGAAGCGGCCGAGCTCGAGGCTCTCCTTCGGGTCGGCGAGCTGCGGCGGGTCGCCGACGACTCGCTCGACGCGGACGTCGTCCTCCGTCGCGCCGTCGGGAACGTCGTCGGCCGGCGGGTTCGGGATGCGCAGGCCGACGTCGTCGCGCGCGGCCTCCGCCTGGGCCAGCTCCTGCTCGGCGCGCTGCAGCTCCTCCTTCACACTGCGCAGTTCCTCGAGCTGCTCGGGCGTCGGCTTGCCCTTCACCTTCGTCCTGGCGCGTAGCTCGTCGACGCGCGGCACGAGCTCGCGCCACCGCTCGTCGGCTGCGAGCCAGGAGTCGAACGCCTCCGCCGCGCCCTTGCGCGCGAGGCGGCGACGGTACTCGTCCGGTTCGCTGCGGGCTGCGCGCGCGTCGATCACGCGAGGGAGTCTAGGTACGCCTCGAGCAGAACAGCGATCCCTTCCTCCTGCACCGAGGGAACGACGAGATCGGCGCGCGCGAGCACGTCGGGATGCGCGTTCGCGACGGCGACTCCGAAGCCGGCCCAGTCGAGGAGCTCGCGGTCGTTCTCGCCGTCGCCGCCGGCGACCGTCTCCTCGGGGCCGAAGCCGAGACGGTCGGCGACGAACGCGAGCCCGCTCCCCTTGCTCACATCCGGGTGCGCGAACTCGAGGAAGTAGGGGAGCGACTTCGAGATGAAGAGACGCCCTGCGAAGCGCGGCTCGAGCTCGTCCTCGAGCTCGTCGAGCGCGTCGGGGTCGCCGACGGCCACGAGCTTCGTGGGCTCGCGCTCGAGCCAAACGCGAAGGTCGCCGACGGCGTGGATCTCGAGCTGCTGGAAGTCGGCGTAGCGCCGCGCCTCCGGCGTCACCTCGGCGACGTAGAGCAGGTCGTCGAGGTAGCAGTTGAGATGGAAGCCGGCCTCGACCACGGCATTCATCGCCTCGCGTGCCTCGCGGAGCGGGATCGGGACGTGGAGGAGGAACTCGCCCGTCGGCGGGTCGGCGACCACGGCTCCCTGGTAGCAGACGACGAGATCGTCGAGCCCGGCCTGTTCGAGGTACGGCCGCACCGCTCTGAACATCCGGCCCGTCACGACGACGACGTGCGTGCCGGTGGCGCGCGTTCGCACGAGAGCCTCCCGGGTCCGCGGCCTCAGCACGCCGTCCTCGGCGATGAGCGTGCGGTCGAGGTCGAACGCGAAAGCGGCGACGGGCGCCGGAAACGCGGGAGGGAGCTCTAGAACTCGCATCAGAGTGAAGCACGGGCCGCCAGGCCGCGCTGGTCGGCGCGATCCAGCGTCCTCGGTCGCACAAATAGCGCTGCTATTCGCGCTCCCTGCGTCCTTGTCTCGCACTCGACCATCGCAGCCGGTCGGCGCGTGGTCACTCCGACACGAGTTCTTACGGCGCCGTGCCGCCGGTCGAGTCGACCACGTAGGCGGACAGATCCGCGATCTGCTGCGGGGTGAGCCGGCTCTTGAACGCCGGCATCGCGCCGCCGCCGTTCGTGACCTGCGAGGTGACGGTGCGGTAGTCGGGCTTGAGCTGGTCGAGATTCGGCCCGACCGTGCCGGTCGAGTGTGCGGCGGCGAGCGTGTGGCAGGAGCCGCAACCGGAACTTGCGAATAGGCCGCTCCCCTTCTTCGAGTCGCCCTTGAGACCGGTGGCGGGAACGATCGGAAGCTGGTTCGCGGTGGTCGACACCGTGCCGATGACGGTCTCCGGCGTCGGCGACGCGACGCCCTCGGAGCCGCAACCCGCGAGCGCGACGGCGCCGAGCACGGCGGCAGCTGCGATGAGTGCACGGCGAGGCACCGCGCAGGACTCTAATGAAGCCGTAAGACCACCGGCGCGGGAACCGGTGGAGATGCTCCCCCGGAGTACCATTCGCGACATGAAACGCAAAAACTTTGGCCGGGACCGCGGGCTCTCGCTACGCATGCTCTTCACGACCGGGTTGCTCGGTCTGCTCTACGTCGTGTTCGCGGTCGTCCTCTTCAGCGTCCTCAAGGTCGGCCTCGCGCCGATGCTCCTGATCGTCCTCGGTCTCGCCTTCTTCCAGTACTACACCTCGGACAAGATCGCGCTGCGCGCGGCCGGGGCCAGGATCGTCACGGCCGAGGAGGAGCCCGACCTGCACGCGATGGTCGAGCGGCTCTGCGCGCTGGCAAACCTGCCGAAGCCGCGCATCGCGATCGTGGACTCGAACGTCCCGAACGCGTTCGCAACAGGCCGGAACCCGAAGCACGCCGCAGTCGCGGTGACGAGCGGGCTCTGGCAGCGGCTCGACGAGCAGGAGGTCGAGGCGGTGCTCGGGCACGAGCTCTCCCACATCGCGAACCGGGACGTGCTCGTCATGACGGTCGCGAGCTTCTTCGCCATGCTCGCCGCGCTGCTGACCCGCTTCGGTCTCTACGCCGGCATGTTCGGCGGCTTCGGCGGCGGCAACCGCAGCAGCAACAACAACCAGACGCCGGTCTGGCTGATCGTCCTGCTCGTGTCGATCGTCGTGTACGCGATCAGCTTCATCCTGATCCGCACCATCTCGCGCTACCGCGAGTACGCGGCCGACCGCGGCTCCGCGATCATGACCGGCGCGCCGGAGAATCTGATGAGCGCGCTCCAGAAGATCTCGAGCGGCATCACGCAGATCCCGCAGCAGGATCTGCGCGAGGTGCAGGGGATGAACGCGTTCTTCATCATCCCGACCAACTGGAAGTCGAACATGAGCGAGTGGATGATGGATCACCCGCCGCTCGAGAAGCGCCTCGCGGCCCTCGCCGAGATCGCCCGCGAGATGGGCAAGCCCGTCTCTTAGCTCGCGAAACTGCGCTTCGCTCGCTGGATGACCGAACTCCGCGGATCGGAAAGCGCGGTTTCCGACCCGCTTCGTGCTGTTCTTGCTTTGGGATCCCTTGCTGGGGTGTCTGCCTCGTGCGCTCGCGCGCGGCGGAGGCCGGCGCGAGCGCAGTCCGGCCTCCGGCTAAGCCCGGCTACGCCGAGGCTTAGCCTTCGGCCCTTCGCCGAGATTTCGATCGAGCAGGTGTGACCCCGTCTGACGTGAGGTCGCTCGGCTGGGCGAGCGCCCGGTCGCCTGACTAGATCGGTGCGCCGAACAGCGCGAGCCACTTGCCCAGGTCGGGCTCGACGGGGAGCTCCTTTTCGAGCTTCGCCTTCAGCTCGAGCTCCCGGGCGTTGTCTCGCTCGTGCTCCTTGCCGGTCGGGACGAACGGCCACCACGTGCCCGTCTTGAAGCCGTAGATCCAGTACACCGGCTCGTCGGGGTCGAACGTCCCACCGTCGAAGCGGAAGGCCGCCGCGAGCAGCTGGCCGCCGAAGCCGTTCTGCTCGAGCTCCGAGGCGAGCGTGTGGACACCTGCGACCTGGTCCTCGAGCTGCGGGTCGTGGACGATCACCCACTCGAAGCCGAAGGAGTCGGTCTTGCGGTCGATCGTGGAGCCGGCGTCCTTCGCGACCCCGCGCAGCAGCTCTTCCGCGTCGCTCTCGCTCGAGCTGAACTCTCCCGCCGAGAGGGGCTTGAAGATGAGAGCGGCGTCGCCGGCCGTCTTGAGCGAGCACTCGGTGTCGAGCGTGACAGCCGCGGTCGAGAGCGCGAACAGCTTCTCGGCCGCCGGCTCCTGCAGCTTCTTGCGGCCGAAGAGGATGTTGCCGAGCTTGGTCAGGACTCGGCGGTTTCCTCGGCAGGCTGCGCCGCCGGCTGCTCGTCTGGAGCAGGAGCGGCGGGCTGTGCGGCCGGCTCCGCGGCGGCTGCCGGCGCAGGCTCGCTGGTGCCCGCGGGAATCTCCTTCTGCGGCTCGCCGGAGCCGACCTGGGCCTTGAGCTTCGCGAGCTCGTCGTCGACCTGCGACGCGGAGGAGATCTGGGCGAGCTCGCGGTCGAGCTGCGTCTGGTCGCCCGCGGTGAAGTCCTCGAGCGCGCCGGTCGAGGTGAGCTCGTCGATCGCCGAGGCGCGCGCCTGCATCTCCTCGGTCTTGTCCTTGGCGCGCTGGATGGCGAGGCCCGTGTCCTGCATGTGCTCGCCGATGCCGGTCGCGGCCTCGCCGACCTTGACCTGGGCCTCGGCGGCCGAGTACTGCGCCTTGAGGATCTCCTTCTGCGACCGGAACGACTCGATCTTGGTCTCGAGCTGCTGCTGGGCCGCGACGAGCTTCTCCTGCTGGTCGGCGAGCTGCTTGACCTGCCCGTCCATGTCCTGCAGCTGCTGCTGCGCGACCACCTTCCGCTCGAGCGCCTGCTTGGCGAGGTCCTCGCGGTTCGCCGCGACCGCCTGGCGGGCCTGCGTGTCGAGCTTGACCACGTTCTGCTCGAGCTTCTGCTGCTGCAGCTCGATCCGCTTCTTCGAGGTGACGACATCGGCGACGCCGCGCTTGACGTTCTGCAGCTGCTGGAGCATCTGCTCGTAGGAGTAGTCGAGCGTCTCAGTCGGGTTCTCGGCCCTGTTCAGGAGCTTCGAGTACTTCGCCTTGACGACCGTCGTCGTCCGTGCCCACAGGCCTGCCATCAATCCTCCTCGTCGATACCGAGTGGTTAGCCTAGCGCCATGCTTGTGGAGAGGAGCATGCATCCCAGCTGGCTGAGCAACTCCTATCTGCTCGCCGTCGAAGGCGGGCCGGCGCTGTTCGTAGACTCCGGCGCCGACGTTGCGCCGCTCGTCGAGGCGGCCGAGCGCTGGGGCGCGACTCCGGTCGCGCTTCTGCGGACGCACTCCCACCATGACCACGTCGAGAACGAGGACGAGCTCGTGCAGCGGTACTCGATTCCGGTGATCGCCGAGCCCGGCGAGTGGGAATGGGACCGGCTGCGCGTGCGCGGTCTCGCGACGCCCGGACACTCCGACGACGGGCTCGCGTTCGTCGTCAACGACGAACTGGTTGCGACGGGCGACACGCTCTTCCTCGACGCGGTCGGCGGCGGCGACCTCGCGACGGTGCGGCATTCCGTGATGGAGGTTCTCCTCGCGCTGCCCGACGAGATGCGCGTCCTGCCCGGCCACACCGAGGAGACGACGATCGGCCGGGAGCGGCAGTCGAATCCGTTCGTCCGCGTGTGGAGCGGAGCGGAGCCGGAAGGCAGCGAGCGCGTCCAGGTCGGAGGCCGCGACGCGACCCTGATCGTCTGGTCGCCCGACTACGACGGCAACGGCAAGGCGTGGGTGCGCTACGGCGACGGCAGCGACGCCATCGTCGGCGGCTCGCGCGTCGAACGCAACGCCTGAACGGACCTGTCCGAAACGGACAGTACGTTGCTCGCGTGCGTCTCATCGTCGCCCGCTGCGAGGTCACGTACTCCGGTCGCGTCTCGGCCGTGCTGCCCGAGGCTGTGCGCCTCCTCATCCTGAAGGGCGACGGCTCGGTGCTCGTGCACGACGACGCGGGCGGCTACAAGCCGCTCAACTGGATGACCGCTCCGACGTTCCTCGCGGATGAGGGCGACAAGCTCGTCGTGACCAAGCCCAAGTCGGACGACGCGCTCGAGATCCGGCTGCTCGACGTGCTGAGCGACGTCGAGCACGACATGGGGGAGTCGGCCGCGTTGCAGAAGGACGGGGTCGAGCGCGACCTGCAGGAGGCACTCGCGGCGGCGCCCGAGGCGCTCGGCGAACCGCTGAGCCTCGTGCGGCGCGAGTGGCAGACCGAGATCGGTCCGGTTGACCTGATGTGCCGAGACGAGGCCGGCGAGTGGGTCGCGGTCGAAGTGAAGCGCGTCGGGACGATCGAAGCGGTCGAGCAGCTGACGCGCTACCTCGACTTCATCCGCCGCGATCCTGCGAAGGCAGCCTGCCGCGGCATCCTGGTCGCCGAGCGGCTGAAGCCGCAGGCCGTGGCACTCGCCGAGTCGCGCGGAATCCGCTCCGTCGCGGTCGAGCTCGCAGTCCTGCGCGGCGAGCGCGAGCCCGACCTCACGCTCTTCGCCGCCTAACGGATCGCGTCGACCGCGGCCGCAACCCCGGCGCGCACGCCGTCGGCATGTGCGTACGCGGCCGAGCCGAGCAGGAGCATCACGCCGTCGCGCGTTCCCGCTCGTTCGAGCTGCTCGCGGGCGTTCGCTGCGCCAACGCCGCCGCCGATCACGGCCGTCGCGGGACGGGCAGCCGCGATCTGCGCCCGCACCTCGTCGTCGGTGTCGAACGTGCGCGACGAGAACGACCCGACCTGGACGTAGTCGGCGCCGAGCAGCCGCGTCAGCTCCGCGAGGACGCCCGCCGAGACCGACACCGGGCCGCCCCGTCGCAGGAAGGCCGAGCCGACCCGATGGACGAAGATCGGCAGGCCATACTCCCGTAACTGCGCAATCGAGCCGAGCCCGGCGAGGAACGCGTTCACCATCAGCGCCCGCGCTCCGGCCTCGACGATCGCTGCGGCGTCGGTACCGGTCACGTTGGCGGCGTAGAGGACGTGCCCCGGAACCGCGTCGTTGATGGCACGTACGCGTTCCGGAGAAGACCGCTGCAGCTCGTCGTCCTTGACGAGGACGGCGCCGCCTGCGGCGAGCTCCGCTGCGACCGCGGCCGCTTCCCCGGGAGTCAACCCGAGCGCAGGCTTGACGATCGCTCCGATCGAGACGCCGGCCGAAGCTGGGAAAGCAGGCCCGGGCAGGCCGTCCGGCCACTCCACCTCGACGAGCCGGCACGACTCGAAGTCGCCGCGATCGGCCCACTCGCCCGCGACGCACGACGCCAGCAGCTGCTCGGCGCTCGTCTCGCCGTCGAGCGCGGGGAAGTCCACGGTCACGCGCTCTCCCTCGACGTCGATCACCCGCGCGCGCACATCGGCCGGCCCGCCGGGCAGGCTCACCGACTGGAGGATCGCCAGCGTCTCGCCCCAGGCCGGCGGCCGGATTTCGTAGATCGCTCGCATGGTCGTATCGTAGGACCCTGATGACGGTGAAGTTGCATCGCTGCAGCTGGCAATGGGTGAAGCTCGATGGGCACCCGTGCTGGCGCGTCGAGAAAGCGCTCATGGAGGCGGGGATCGAATACGAACGAGCTCCGGGCCCGCACTCCCGCGGCAAGCGGCATGACATTCTCGAGGGGACCGGCCAGAACAAGTACCCGGCTATCCAGTTCGAGGACGGGAGCTGGTACCGCGCGGAGTCGAAGGAGATGGCCGAGACGATCCGGGCCGGAAAGCTCGACGAGAAGCGCGGAGCGGCCGAGCTACACTGATCCGCCGCGGGGCTATAGCTCAGTTGGGAGAGCGCCTGGATCGCACCCAGGAGGTCGCCGGTTCGAGTCCGGCTAGCTCCATCGCCTGTTGCCCGAATTGCAACGTTTTACCTGCACACGGGCATAGTCGGACCGACCGGCGATGGCTGTGAATGAACCCAGCTCGGGCTTATCTGCTGACAGCAAGGGCGAGGAGGGTATTGACCGCAGTTTCGAACGGGCGGGTACTTCGTTGCGCCTGGGCGAGTAGAAGTCCTCCTTCGAGCGTGGCGAGCAGCGTAGTGGCGAGGTCGTCCGGGTCGATGTCGGACGGGAGTTTCCCGTCGGCATGTAGGGATCTGAGTCCATCGCCGATGGCGGCTGCCCACTGATCGAACCCTGCCGCGATGAGCGCTCGGGCATCGGGGTCACTCTCGGCGAGTTGACCGACGAGCGAGCCAAGTGGGCAGCCCCCCTCTGCTTTGGTGCGCTTCGCTGCGGTGATCACCATGTTCCGCCAGGCTTCGACTCCGTTCGCGCTGCCGAGCGCCCGCCGCTGGTTCTTGACGATGGTGTCGGCTTGGTAGTCGATGACCGCCTGCACGAGTTCGTTCTTGTCGGGGAAGTAGTGGTACATCTGAGAGCCGCTGACTTCCGCCGCCACCTTGACGTCTTCCAAGGTGGTGCCCGCCACCCCGCGCTCATGGATCAGGGCGGCGGCCTCCTCCACTATGCGTGCCCGGGTGCGTGCTCCCTTCGCGGTGAGCTTCGGCCGGTCACTCGTCTCGTTGACCATGCGCCGACGTTAGCAGGATTTTGAGTTTGACAACCCAGTTCTGAGCTGCCAAAGTGGGTTACAGAACCCATTTTGAAGTGAGAGGACAACACATCGCATGACTGACTTACGAGGCAAGACAGCTCTGGTGACGGGCGCCAACGCCGGGATCGGCAAGGACGTGGCCCGGCAACTGGCATTGCGTCCCGAGATCGCCCGCATCTACCTGGCGTGCCGGAACCGCGACCGAGCGACGGCGGCGAAGGCCGATCTCGAAGCCGCGACCGGCCGGCGCATCTTCGACATCGTTCTCATGGACGTTTCCGATCCAGGCTCGGTCCGCGCCGGCCTTGCGGCCATCGACGGATCCCTCGACGCGCTGGTCATGAACGCCGGTCGAATCGGCGGCAACTCGATGGACTTGACCGCTGACGGGGTCACGAACTTGTTCGCGACGAACGTTCTTGGTCACGTCGTTCTCCTCGAAGGGCTCCTGGCCGAGGACCGACTTGGCGAGGTGGCGGTCTTCGCCGGAAGCGAAGCAGCCAGGGGAGTCCCGAAGTTGCGGATGAAACGGCCATCCTTCGTCTCGAACTCCGCCGCTGAACTCGCCACCGTCATCGACGGCAGCTACTTCGCCGACAGAAAAACTGACCCCAACCTAGCCTTCGGGCAGGTCAAGTACATCGGCGCCCTCTGGATGGCCCACCTGGCCCGCCAACATCCCGACCGCCGATTCATCACCGTGAGCCCCGGCAACACCACCGGCACCCACGCACCCAACGAGCTCAAATTGCCGCTGCGTCTAGCGGCCAAATACGTCATGCCCACCCTGGGTTTCGCCCACAAACTCGACGTCGGTGCGAAGCGACTGGTCGACGGCGTCACCGACCCGACCCTGTCCAGCGGCGTGTTCTACGCCAGCGCGGCCAACACGCTCAAGGGGCCCTTGGTCAACCAAGCGGACATCTTCCCCGATCTGGCCAGCCCGTCGATTCAGGACAACGCCAACGAGGCTATCCACCGCTTCATCACCTAAGGGACAGTCGCGTAACACCTCCGCCCAGGCTGGACGGTCCATGTGAGCAACGAAAACGGCGCCCGCGAAGGCGCCGTTCTCGGAGGTTGAGGCCAACCTGCAGTTCGCGAGTGGGGGCCCCCTTCGGATGAGACGGTCATGAGTCGGCGTCCGCTCGACGCTTCTGCACGCACGGACGAAGATCGATCTCGTCGTCAGCAGCGGCAGACGTACCTGAACCTCGGCCGCATCTCGATCTAGGCTCTGTGTCAAGTGAAACGCCTGGCGACCATTCTCGTCCTCGCACTTCTTGCGTTGGGCCCGCTCGGCGCGGGCTCGGCCGCCACTGTTCCGCTCGCCGGCACGCTCGATCCGTCCTTCGGGAGCGGAGGATCCGTGACGCAAGCTCGCGGCTTCGTCGGAGCGCTCGCCGTCCAGCCGGACGGGAAGATCGTCGCCGCAGGTGACGTGGCAGGCGACGCTCTCGTCGCGCGGTACCTGCCGAACGGCTCGCTCGATACGAGCTTCGGCACCGGCGGGTTTGTGGAGACCGGTCTTCCGCAGACGGTGATGTTTGCGAGCGCGGCGGCCGTCGCAATCCAGCCCGACGGCGAGATCGTCGTGGCCGGAACGAGCGGGCCTCTCGGCACCAGCGTCGGCCCCGAGTTCACGCTCCTGCGCTACGACCCGGACGGCACTCTGGACACGAGCTTCGGCATCGACGGAATCGCCATCACGGTCATTCCCGAGCAAGGGCACCCGTACTCGAACGCCGAGGCAGCCGCGCTCGCCATTCTCCCCGGCGGCGGCATCCTTGCGGCAGGCTCTGCGACGTGGAGCGACGGAAGCAAGTTCTCGTCGTCCTTCGCCCTGGCCCGGTACACGTCCGCGGGCTCGCTGGATACGGCATTCGGCAAAGGTGGGGTGGCGCAAACCGCGTTTGCCAAAGCGAATGCCCAACTCGCCGGGATCGCCGTCCAGCCGGACGGCAAGATCGTCGCCGGCGGCTGGGGCGTCGGCTCGGGCAACGGGAACGACTTCAACGCGATGCTGCTCGCCCGCTACAAGCCGAACGGTTCGCTCGACTCCACCTTCGGAACCGCTGGGAAGGTGACGACCGCGCACGCGCTCGACTACGAAGGTGGACCGCCGGCTATTCAGAGCGGAAAGATCGTCGTCTCGGGCGACGACGACATGGAGGATCCGGTGCTCGCCCGTTACGGGGCCGACGGCCGCCTCGACAAGACCTTCGGCGACCAGGGCTTCGCCACGATCTCCGGACCGCTGATCGCGTCGACGCCGCCGGCGGTCGTCGCGGGGACGGACGGCAAGCTCTGGGTGGACCTGCCCGGCGCGACAGGAGGGACCGAGGCGCAGGACGCACTCGTGCGGCTCACGTCCAACGGCTCCCCTGACCTCAGCTTCGGCACGGCAGGGGTCGCGTTGCTGCCGAGCTCCGGCTCGACCTCACTCGACGTGGAGACGGATGGAAAGGTGCTCGTCGGCGGCGGAATCGACGGGTCGACGCTCGTGCGGGTGCTCGGGGGCAACAACTGTGTCGTCCCGGGCCTTCTTGGCAAGACCGTCTCGAATGCACGCGCCGCGCTCCGGACGTCGTATTGCGGCATTGGCAGCATCTCCAGGCTGTTCTCGAACAAGGTCGCACGTGGCCGTGTGATCTCGACCGCGCCGCTACGTGGCGGCCGGCTCCCCGCCGGCACCAAGGTCGCGCTCGTCGTCAGTCGCGGCCGGCGCGGTTGACGTCAGGCGCGCCGCGACCGCGCGGCTGCCGGCGGCTTGACCTTGCGGACTGGCCTTCGCCTCGGGGCGATCGCGTCGTCGAACAGCCGCAGCATCGCGTCGATGTCGAACGGGTCGCCGCCGGCGACGCGTAACGCGAGGCCGTTGAGCAGCGCGGTCGTGAACCGCGTGATCTCGACCAACGAGACGTCGTCGCGGAACTTCCCCGCTGCCTGCTGCTGCTCGAACCACTCGCGGATGCGCGGGCCGACATCAGCCTCCTTCGCCTCGTACCGCCGGACGAAGTCCTCGTCGTGGCGCATCCGGCCCTGGGTCTCGATCAGGACGGCCAGCCACTCCGGGCTCTCCGCCGCCAGGGCGCGGAACGCCTCGTCGAGTCCGCCCTCGAGGAGGATGTCGCCGAAGCGGGAGTTCATCTCCATCGCGACCTCCACGAAGAGGTCGGCCTTGTTCTCGAAGTAGTGGAAGATCGCGCCGCGCGAGCAGCCGGTCGCTTCCTCGAGCTTGGCGACCGTCGCGCCTTCGTAGCCGTACTCGGCGAATGCCCGTCGTGCGCCGTCGAGGATCTCGGCTCGGCGGGCCTCGACATGCTCCTGCGTCACCTTAGGCACGGGTCGGAATTCTAACGGCTTGACAAAACCGTACGTACGTCTTATTTTATCGCGCGGATGTTGAGGAACCGCTCTCTGCTCGGACTGGTCACCGCCGAGCTCGTCTCGTTGACGGGCTCGGCGATGACCTTCGTCGCGTTGCCGTGGTTCGTGCTCGCCACGACGGGGTCGACGGCGAAGATGGGCTGGGTCCTCGCAGCGGAGATGCTGCCGATCGCCATCTTCGGGATCCCGGCGGGCACGGTCATCTCGAAGCTCGGCGGCAAGAAGACGATGCTGATCTCGGACGCCGCACGCGGGCCCCTGATGCTCGTCATCCCGATCCTGCACAGCACCGGCCATCTCTCGTTCGCGGCGCTGCTGGTGACGACGTTCGCCATCGGAACCTTCGCGGCGCCGTACATGGCCTCGTCGCGGCTCATCATCCCGGAGGTCGCGGGGGAGGACGAGCAGGCGGTCGCGAGCGTCGGCGCCGTCCTGTCTGGCGCGAACCAGCTGACGCAGCTCGCCGGACCGGTGCTCGCGGGGCTGCTGATCGCCGCCACGACCCCGTCGACGGTGCTCGTCGTCGACGGCTGCACGTACCTCTTCTCCTTCCTCGTGATCGCGACGGTCGTCCGAGCCGGCAAGCGCGTCGAGGCAGCCGCGCGGCAGAAGGGCGTGTTCTCGGGCGTGAAGTTCTTGCTCGCCGACTCGCTGCTCGGCCCGATCGTGATTGCCGCCTGCGTGATCAACTTCGTCGCCCAGGGGATCGTGCTCGGCGTTGAGGGCATCGCGTACTTCCGGTACGACGCGAACGCGCACGTGCTCGGCTTCCTCTTCGCCGGTTTCGGCGTCGGTGCGCTGGCGGGTGCGATCGTCGCGCAGCAGGCGACGCAGAAGGTGCCGCTGCTGAAGCTCGCGGCGTTCGGGATTGTCGCGTTGCCGCTGCCGCTGTTCCTTCTCTCGCCGACGACGTCGTGGCCGGTGGCGGTGCTCATCCTCGCCGCGTTTGCGTTCTTCGTGCCGCTGGTCAACGCGCCGGTGGTCGGCATCCTCACCATCCGCACGCCGGCCGAGCTCCGGCCGAAGGTGATGACGGCCTTCATGACGGTCGCGACGATGGCCGGCCCGTTCGGTTTCATCGCCGCCGGCTACGCGCTGCGGCACGAGAGAATCGGCTCGTTCTTCGTCGTGTTGCCTGCCTTGCTCCTGCTCGGCGGTCTTGCTTTCGCCGCCGTGCTGCTGCGCCACCGGAGCGAAACGGCCGGCGACGTCGCGGTGGCGAGCTAGCTCCAGCTGCTCACCGCCACGGTCACCGCGAGCGTCAGCGGAACGAGGACGACTCCGAGCTTGGTGTAGGTCGCGATCGAGGGACGCGCGCCGACGGAACGCGCAGCCTGCAGCCAGAGGAGGGCCGAGAGCGAGCCCGTCACCGCGAGGTTGGGCCCGAGGTCGAGCCCGAGCAGGAGCGCGAGCGGGTGCGCGGGTGTCCTGCCCGTGAGCAGCACGGTCGCCGGAAGGTTGTTCAAGACGAGCGAGGCCGCGGCGCCGATCCCGGCAACCGCCCAGACATCGCTCGAGTCGAGCAGCCTCGCCGGCCCGTGCCAGAGACGCGCCACCGTCCCGAGTGTGACGGCGACCACGAACAGGAGCGTGAGCACGCGGGTGTCGAGACGCGGCCGGAGACGTTGCAGCGCGGTCGCGGCGAGACCGACGACGAGAACCGGGACCGCCGGATTCGGCAGCACGACGACGAGCACCGCGGCGACGAGCGTCGCTGCGGCCCCGACGCGCAAGCGCAGCGGGGGAAGCGCGCCACTTGGGCATCGACTCGCTCCCCCGAGAGCGAAGCTGACGCACACGAAGGCTGTGGTGATCGTGCAGGCGGCGAGCCACGCCGGCAGCATCCTCGCCGCGAACGAGATTCCCGCCTGCGGGTCGCTGCGCAGCACGAGCAGGTTCGTGAGGTTCGAGCCCGGAAGCAGCAACGACCCGGCGTTGGCCATGAAGACTGCGCCGTAGAGGAACGGGCGCTCGTCGAGGTCGCGCCGGCGCGCCGCGTGCACGAGCACAGGCGTGAGGAACAGCACGGCCGTGTCCAGGTTGAGCACGGCGGTCACCGCCGCTACGAGCGCGAGCAGGCCGACGAGCAGGCCGCGAGGCCCGAGCCTTGAGCACGCGAGGCGGGAGCCGGTAGCTTCGAACAGGCCGTCGTCGGCTGCCACGGCTCCGATCAGGAGCAGCCCGGTGACCAGCACGAACGGTGGCCAGGCATGGTTCGCCGCGGCTAGGATCGCGTGCGTAAGCACGCTAAACAGTAAAGCAAACTAAACTAATGCCACGACCACGTCACCACCCCTCCGATCGTCAAGCCGCGGAGGCGCTCGTCCGCACGGCACCTCTGGTGAGCCGCTGGATCGAGCGCCTGCTCTCGGCACACGACCCACCGCTGACGGTGGCCCAGTATCTGGCGCTACAGGCGATCGACGATGGAGAGGTCGTGGGCGCCGAGCTCGCCCGCCGCGCGGCCGTCTCGCCCGCGGCGATCTCGCAACTCCTCGCCGGGCTCGAAGACGCGGGCCTGCTGACCCGCGACCCCGTCGGCGAGGACCGCCGGCGGCACGCGCTCGCCCTTACCGAGCACGGACGCTGGGTGCTGGGGTCGGCACAGACGGCGTTGCGTGAGCGGCTGGCGGGTCTCCTGGCCGACATCCCGCCGCGAGAGACCGACGCGCTCGCGCGACTCCTCGAGCGGCTGGAAGCGTCGCTGAGCGGCACCCCCCCGCCGCCGCGGCCGCCTCGACCTCCAGGGAGGTCGCGGCAGCGCTAGCCGCTCGGACCGCGGACGGTGAGGAAGATCGTCCCGCCGACCGTCTCGTAGATCGAGGCGCAGCGCATCGAGTTGTCGGTGACCGTATTGAGGTCGTAGCCCCTGGCAGACTCCGAGAGTCCCAGACTGCTCGCGGCCGCGCGCACCGACGAGACGGCCGCCGGCAGGGATTCGCAGCTTTTCGTGACCGGCTGCAGCTCGACGGCGAGCTTCTCGAACACCGTCTTCGGCCCGGTCGCACCAGGACCTGAACCCAGCGTGACTGACTCCGTCGTCGGATCGACGAGGGCGCCGCCGACACACGTCTGCGTGCCGGACGTGGACTCGCTCGGCGCCGGCTTCGCTCCGCCGGCCCGCGTCGTCACGGTCGGGAGAGTCGTTGCGGAGGAACCGGGGTTGCGTACGGCGACCGTCCAGCCGGTGAAGCCGAACTGCGCGAGCTTCGACTCGGCCAGGCTCGTCGCGGCAGCGGTACCCAGGCAGCTCGAGTTGAGTCCGTTGACGTAGTCGTCCAGCGAGTCCTGGAGCTGGATCAGGTCGACGTCCTGCCCGGAGACGAGCCGCTTCCAGCCGGCTCGGGGCTTCGCGCTGCGAGGGATCACCGTGACGCCGCCGAGGCCGTTGTCGTAGGCGGCGAGTTGCGGCGCGCCGGTCCCGAACTCACGCCGGTAGTCGACGGCGCAGTCGTGCGCGGGATCGCCGGAGGTCGAAGGGATGACGGCGTCGCTCGTGCCGATCAGGCACTGGACGCTCGTCGTCTCGCGCGCCGGAGAGCCGACGATCACCCAGGTCGCGGCGGTGGCGGTCGCTACCAGCGCGAGCACCACGGCGGCGAGCACGAACCGGCGACGGCGTGGGGTCAGGCGCGGACGCGCTCCGCGGCCGAACGGCAGCTGCGTCACTCCAGCCAGCAGCTCGTCGTGGGCGGCGGCGCCGAAGACCGCGGCCGCTTCCGAGTCGGAGACCGGCGCCAGGCGACGCAAGGAGTCGATCGAGCTACGTCCACTCATGCTCTTGTCCTCCGCTGAATTGGATTTGGGACGGCGGGAGCGCGTCTCGCAGGCGTTTGCGCGCGCGGTGCAGGCGCAGCCGGACGGCGGCTCGACTCGTGCCGAGCGCAATCGCGAGCTCGTCTCTCGTCAGGCCTTCCCAGGCGACCAGCGCGAGCAGCTCGCGGTCGGGCTCGCTGAGGGTCGCGAAGGCGCGGGCGAGGTCGCTCGTCGTCTCCTCCGGAACGGCTTCGATCCTGGCGTGGTCGACATTCGCCGCCATCCGCTCGCCGAGTGCGCTGCGCCGGCGCTCGCCGCGGCGCTGGTTCGCGATCACTCGCCGCGCCACTCCGAAGAGCCACGGCCGCAGCTGCTCGCCACGCGGGCACCGGTCGAAGCGGCGCCACAACGTCGCGAAGGTCTCGGCGATCGCCTCCGCGGCGTCCTCGGGATCTCGCATCCGGCGGAGCGTGTAGCCGCAGATCGGCGCGTACAGCTCCCGATAAACGGCTTCGAAGCGCTCGCGGCGCTCGCCGACGCGCCGATCCATCACGCCATCCTGCACAACCGGAACATGTCCGGCTCGGGCCGCAGCGTTTCAGCCGACTCGCTGATCCGGCCGCTCCGGGTGGAACTCGAACCGGGCGATGAGCCCCGGATCGTCGCCGGGCGGGAGCTCGGGCACCCGCGTTGCCACCCATGCATAGCCGTGCTCCGGATAGGCGACGACGTCGGGGTAGCCACCCGAGCTCATGGCGAGGATCCGGGCCGGCGCGCCGTGCGGGTTGCTGAAGGCGTGCAGCCCGGCTCGTCCCTCGGGACAGAAAAGGAAATCGCCGGCAGCGAGCTCTTCCTCGCCCTCGAGATTGCGCACCACCACGCGGCCGCTGAGGACGAAGAACATCTCCTCGGCGCCGTAGTGCATGTGCACTCGGTCTCCGTCATAACCGGGGTCGAGCTCGTAGAGCGTCGCGCCCATCCGGGCGTGGTCCGGCCTCCAGAAGATGCGGCGCCGCAAGCCGGTCGGGGTGCCGTCGTCGTCCCAGGGGACGTCGGCGAACAGGTTCTGGCGATGCATGTGATGTACCTCCGTTGCGCTAGCGGTTACGGCAAGGCGATCCGCCGCCGTCGGCGGCCGGAGGCCTCGCCCGAGATCGAAAACCGCTAGTACGCCGCCGGATTCACGCCCGCGATCCTACTCGGACGAGGCGCTGCGCCGTTGGGCGAGTGCCGGTGCCAGGCTGGCCGCTCCGACGATGACGAAGGAGTAGAACGCGATCCAGAAGTAGATCGCCAGCACGACTCCCAGGCCGCCGTAGTCGCCGGCGTAGAGGTTGATCCAGGCCTCCATCACGAAGCGCGAGACGACGGTGATGACGACCAGCCCCACGGCGGTCAGCACGGCTCCGGGCAGCAGATCTCTCTGGCTGATCTGCCCATGGAGCAGAAACGAGGGAGCCCAGGTGAAGAACAGGACGAGCAGCGCCAGCCAGCCGACGGCAAGCACCCGGCCGGCCCACGGGTTTCCGCTGAGCTCGTTCAGCTGGAACAGGAACAGGACGATCAGGCCGTAGAGCGCGAGCAGGACGGCGGCATAGAGCCCCTGATCGGTCGCCCGGGTCGGCACCGACACGCGCCAGGCGCGCAGGTGGACCAGTTGCAGCACTCGTCCGAATCCGAGACCGAAGAAGAGCGCTCCCGCGATCGCGAACAGCGCCGAGCCGAGCTCGTGCACGCGGCTGTCTGCGAGGACGCTGCGCAACGCGGTCGCCGTGGCCGCGTTGAGCCCGTAGTGGCTGACCAGTCGGTTCGCGAGTGCGGCGGGGTGGGAGTCGAAGTACTCCTCGATCACGAGGAGCGCGGGCAGCACCGCGACGAGCATGTAGAGCGACAGCAACGCGGACTGGAGCGGTCCCTCCACCGTCCGATAGCGCCGCCAGGCGTCGATCGCGACACCCTTCCGCGAAGCTGGGTCCTGCTCGTCGGCCCACGTCTGCGCGCGGTCGGAGGCTGCGGTGAGGCGCTCGCGCACGCGGGCCATGGGTTCAGCATCCCAGGCCGCGGAGCGGCAACCTCACCCCGCGTGGGTGAAACGCCCTCCGCCCGGTGACCACTACCATCTGACACTGCACTGCCCAGCGAAGAGGAGGACCGCGTGACGATCACCGACCGGCCGGAAGACAGCCTCGCCGCCCACGGACTGCGCGCCGGGGGGCGCGTGCTTCGCAACCCGTCGACGTCGCAGCTCTACACGGCTGCCCTCGATCGCGGCGAAGCCGTCCTCGCCGAGGACGGCCCGCTCGTCGTCGACACGGGACGCTTCACCGGCCGCTCGCCCAAGGACAAGTTCGTCGTGCGCGAGCCGGGCTCCGAGGACCGGATCTGGTGGAGCGACACGAACGCCGAGATCTCGCAGGAGCACTTCGACGGGCTGCGCGGGAAGGTCGTCGCGCACCTCGAGCAGCGCGACCTCTACGTGGTCGACGCCTTCTGCGGCGCCGATCCCAAGCACCGCCTCGCGGTCCGCGTCCTCACGACGCACCCGTACCACGCGCTCTTCGCGAAGACGATGTTCATCGATCCCAGCGAGGCGGAGCTCGACGGCTTCGAGCCGGACGTGCTCGTCCTGCACGAGCCCGAGGTCGAGGCGGACCCGGCGCAGGACGGAACGCGCACCGAGGTCTTCATCTGCCTCCACCCGACGCGCGGCGAGATCCTGATCGGCGGAACCTTCTACGGCGGCGAGATCAAGAAGTCCGTCTTCACGCTGATGAACGACCGCCTGCCGCTCGAGGGCGTCATGCCGATGCACTGCTCGGCGAACGTCTCGCAGGATGGGCAGGACGTCGCAGTCTTCTTCGGCCTCTCCGGCACGGGCAAGACGACGCTTTCCGCCGATCCCGAGCGGCTCCTGATCGGAGACGACGAGCACGGCTGGGGCGACGACGGCGTCTTCAACTTCGAAGGCGGCTGCTACGCCAAGACGATCCGGCTCTCGTCCGAGGCCGAGCCCGAGATCTGGACCGCGGTGCACAGCTTCGGCACGGTGCTCGAGAACGTCACCGTCGACGAACGTGGCGTCCTCGATCTCTACGACGACTCCAAGACCGAGAACAATCGCGCGGCATACAAGCTCGAGCGAATCGCGAACACGTTGCCGACGAAGCGCGCCGGCCATCCGGCCAACGTGATCTTCCTCGCCGCCGACGCCTTCGGGATCCTGCCGCCGATCGCCCGGCTCAGCCGCGAGCAGGCGCTCTTCTTCTTCCTCTCGGGCTACACGTCGAAGCTCGCCGGTACGGAGCTCGGCGTGACCGAGCCGCAGCCGACCTTCTCGACGTGCTTCGGCGCGCCGTTCTGGCCGCAGCCTCCGACCGTGTACGCGAAGCTCCTCGGCTCCAAGCTCGACAGTCACAACGCGACGGTCTGGCTGATCAACACCGGGTGGACGGGCGGCCCGTTCGGCGAGGGTCACCGCATGCCGATCGAGGCGACGCGGGCGCTGCTCGGGGCGGTGCTTTCGGGCGAGCTCGCGAATGTCGAGCTCCGGACGGATCCGGTCTTCGGTTTCGAGGTTCCCGTGACCGCGCCGGGCGTCGACGTATCGCTGCTCGAGCCGCGCTCCACATGGGCCGACCCCGACGCGTACGACCTGAAGGCGCGCGAGCTCGCGCAGATGTTCGCCGACAACTTCGAGCGGCAGCACGCGGACGCGCCGCCCGAGGTCGCGGCGGCCGCGCCGAAGCCGTAGTCGGAACGGCCTAGCGGAGCCGCGCCCGCGCGCGGCCATCGCGCGCGCGCAGCTTCCACTTGCGGGCCTCTTCCTTCCGGAGCCGTACGTCGTGCCGCATCGCGATCGCGCGCAGCTCCCGCTGCAGCTTCCGCCAGCTGTGCAGGCGCTCGCTCGAGAGCTCGCCGGACTCGACCGCGCCGAGAACCGCGCACTCGGGCTCGTGCAGGTGCGTGCAGTCGCCGAACCGGCAGCTCCCGGCGAGCTCCTCGACGTCGGCGAAGGTCGCGTCGAGAGCCGACGCGTCGGCGTCCCAGAGTTGCAGCTCGCGCAGGCCGGGCGTGTCGATCACCATTCCGCCTCCGGGCAGGATCAGCAGCTGCCGGTGCGTCGTCGTGTGCCGCCCCTCGTCGTCGTCCTCGCGGGTTTCGGTGGTGGCCATCGCCTCCTCGCCGAGCCAGCGGTTCACGAGCGTCGACTTGCCGACTCCGGAGGAGCCGATCAGGACGGCCGTCGCGGCAGCGTGGATGCGCATGCTCAGCGCCTCGCAGCCCTGGCCGGTCAGCGCCGAGACGACGTGCACGGGCACCCCGAGCGCGACGGCCTCGACCTCGGCGACCAGCTCCCACGGATCCTCCAGCCGGTCGGCCTTCGTCAGCACGATCTCGGGCGACGCGCCGCTCTCCCAGATCGTGACGAGATAACGCTCGATGCGGCGCGGCTCGAGGTCGGGCCCGAGCGACGAGACGACGAAGGCGACGTCGACGTTGGCGGCGAGCGTCTGCGCGGTCGTGGCCAGGCCGGCGGCGTTGCGCACTAGAGCGCTGCGGCGCGGCAGCACGCTCCGCACCAGTCCGTCGCCGAGGCCGACCCAGTCGCCGACCGAGACGTCGAGGCCGTCGTGCATCTGCCGGCCGGGCAGGCGGGACCGGACGGCGGCGTCGGCCGTCCAGACGTCGTAGGCGCCGCGATGAACGGCCGCGACGCGGCCCGGTACGAGGCCGGGCTCCAGGTTTTCGGCGAGCTCGTCGTTCCAACCGAGCTCGTGTAGATCGAATCCAGGCAACGCAAAGCTCCTTAGCAAGAGTTGGGACGCCACACGTCCCGCGAAGGAGCGTCCGGCGCTTAGGTCAGGAAGACCGAGGAGGCGACAAACGCAAGCATCATTTGTTTCGAACCTCCTCTCGCCGGGGACGGACGAACCCAGGTTAGGGCCCTGATGCTCGCGCGTCAACTCACTCCGAACCTCATCCAGCTCACAAGGCTGCGCTTCGTGAACGCCTATCTCGTGCGCGAGGAGGACGGCTTCACGCTCGTCGACACCACTCTTCCGCACGGTGCCGCCGCGCTCCTCGAGGCGGCGACCGAGGCAGGTGCGCCGATCCGGCGCATCGCGCTCACCCACGGGCACGGCGACCATGTCGGCTCGCTCGACGAGCTACACGCGCGGCTGAACCGCGAGGTGGAGGTCTCGATGCCGGAGCTCGACGCGCGCATCCACGCCGGCGAGAAGGTCGTGGAGGGCAAGCTCCCAGGCTCCTGGCCGACGGTCGAGACGCGTCCCGACGTGCTGCTCGAGCCCGGCGTTCGCGTCGGCAGCCTCGAGGTCGTCGCCGCGCCCGGGCACACACCGGGTCACGTGGCGTTCCTCGACCACCGCGATCGCAGCCTGATCGCGGGCGACGTCTTCACCACGATCGGTGGAGCGGCCGTGACGAGCCACTTCACCTTTCCGTTTCCGCTCGCGGCGATGGCCACCTGGAACAAGCAGCTCAACCTCGAGTCGGCCCGCTCGCTGCAAGCGCTCGAGCCGCGCCTGCTCGCAGTCGGGCACGGTCCGGCGCTGCCGGATCCAGGGGCGGCGACGTCCCGCGCCATCGCCCGCGCGCACTACTGAAGAACCGCGCGAAGCGGGGCGATATCGCGCTTCGGCTGGCGAAATGCGCGGCAGAGTGGTAGGAATCCCGCGCGATGCGCAGTGACGACGTCCAGCCGCTCCGACTCCACGCCAGCGGCTCGGAGCGCGGGCCCGTCGCCCCGGCGCGCCGGACGGACGAGCTCGACCGCGGCATCATCGAGGCACTGCAGGCGAACGGGCGCGAGTCGTTCCGCGCCATCGCCGCCCGCGTGGGCGTCTCGGAGGCGACGGTTCGCGCGCGCTACGGACGGCTGACGGCGGAGGGGATCCTGCAGGTCGTCGCCGTCACGAACCCGCTCGGGCTGGGCTACGAGCAGGCGCTCGTGGGCGTCAAGACGTCAGGCTCGCCGGAGCACGCGGCCGACGAGATCGCGCGCTGGCCGGAGGCCGACTACGTCGTCGCGACGGCAGGGCAGTTCGACCTCGTCGTCGAACTCTTGGCCGTCGACCGACGCCATTTGCTCGAGCTGACGAGCCGGCTGCGCGCGCTGCCGGACGTCGTCTCGACCGAGACATTCGTGTACCTGGAGATGTGGAAACAGCTCTACGACTGGGGGAGCGGAATGCCTAAGGAGGACACGACGAGATGAGCATCACGCAGGGCGCCACATCCGCCGACGGGCTCAGGCAACTGGCCGACGACCATCTCTGGCTCCACTTCACGAAGATGGGGAGTGGCCAGGAGACGCCGATCATCGTCCGCGGCGACGGCTGCTATCTCGAGGACTCCAACGGCAAGCGCTACCTCGACGCGCTCGCCGGGCTGTTCTCGGTCAACCTCGGTTACGGCTACGGCGAGGAAATCGGCCAGGCGGCGCTCGAGCAGATGCGCGAGCTGCCCTTCTACACGAACTGGACGTACGCGCACCCGCGCGCGATCGAGCTCGCGGCTGAGGTCGCTTCCCTGGCCCCTGGCGACCTCAACCGCGTCTTCTTCGTCTCTGGAGGCGGAGAGGCGGTCGAGTCGGCGTGGAAGCTCGCTCGCCAGTACTACCAGGCGCGGGACGGCCTCCCGCCGGGCCGCAAGTACAAGGCGATCGCCCGCAACATCGCCTACCACGGCACGACGTTCGGGGCTCTCTCCATCAACGGAGTCGAAGTTCTCAGAGCGCCGTTCGAGCCGCTCGTGCCCGAGGTGCGGCACGTCAGCAACACGAACCGCTATCACCGGCCTCCGGAGGAGACGGAAGAGGAGTTCACGGCCTTCCTGCTCGACGAGCTCGAGCGGACGATCCTCGAGATGGATCCCGAGACGGTCTGTCTCGTCCACATGGAGCCGATCCAGAACGCGGGCGGCTCGTTCATCGCGCCCGCCGGCTACTGGAAGGGCGTCCGCGAGCTCTGCGACCGGTACGACATCCTCCTCTCGGCCGACGAGGTGATCACCGGCTTCGGGCGGGTGGGTCACTGGTTCGCGTCCGAGCGCTACGACATCCGGCCGGACATCATCACGTGCGCAAAGGGGCTCTCGTCGTCCTACGCGGCGATCGGCGCCGTCGTCGCCACCGACCGCGTGATGCAGCCGTTCCTCGAGGCCACGTCGATGTACACGCACGGGATCACGTTCGGCGGCCATCCCGTGATGAGCGCCATCGCGCTCAAGAACATCGAGATCATGAAGCGGGAGCGGATCATGGAGCACGTCCTCGCCAACGAGGACGGGTTCCGCTCGACGCTCGGGCAGCTGCTCGACCTGCCGATCGTGGGCGACCTGCGCGGGACGGGGTTCTTCTACGCGATCGAGCTCGTGAAGGACAAAGAGACGCGCGAGACGTTCTCGGACGAGGAATGCGACACGCTCCTGCGCGGGTTCCTCTCGCCGCAGCTCTTCGAGCGAGGGCTCATCTGCCGGGCCGACGATCGCGGCGACCCGGTGATACAGATCTCGCCGCCGCTCGTGGCGACGCAGGCGGAGTTCGACGAGATGACCGGGATCCTCGGCGACGTACTGGAGGAAGCATGGCAACAACTGGGATAGAGGTCGAGCAGACGACGACGCTTGCGCTGCAGGAGAAGGGCAAGCTCATCAAGTCGCTGCGCCGGTTCGACATGTGGTTCTTCACGGTCTGCGCGTTCGTCGGGCTCGACACGCTCGGCACGGTTGCGAACAAAGGCCCGGAGGGCTTCTTCTGGCTCGTCGTCCTCGCCCTGCTCTTCGTCGTTCCGTACATGCTCCTGATGTCGGAGGTGGGCTCGGCGTTCACGCAGGAGGGCGGGCCGTACGAGTGGACGAAGATGGCCTTCGGCCGCCTGCACGGCGGCATCGCGGCGATCCTCTACTGGGTCACGAACCCGCTCTGGGTCGGTGGCTCGCTCGCGTTCATCGCGACGAGTGCGTGGTCGGCGAACGTCTTCGGGATCGGGAACGGCACCGTTGGCGACTACGTCTTCAAGCTCATCTTCATCTGGATCTCGATCGGCGTCGCGATCGTCTCGCTCCGTTACGGCAAGTGGATCCCGAACGCCGGCGCGATCCTGCGCGGGATCGTGCTCGGCTTCTTCTCGCTCACCGTGCTCATCTACGGCGCGAAGCACGGCGTTGCCGGCTTCGCCACCTCGCAGCTGAGCCCGACGCGGGCCGTCTTCTTCGGCCTCGTGCCGCTGCTGCTCTTCAACTACGTCGGCTTCGAGCTCCAGAACGGCGCCGCCGAGGAGATGGAGAACCCGCAGCGTGACGTGCCCCTCTCGATCCTCCGCAGCGGGATCACCGGCGTGCTCATGTACGCGGTGCCGATCTTCTGCATCCTGCTCGTCCTGCCGGCGAAGGCCGTGACCGGGATCGGCGGCTTCATCGACGCGGTGACGCTGGTGTTTCACGGCGTCTACGGCGGCGCTGCCCACGTGCTGTTGATCCTCATGACGCTCGGCTTCGTCGGCGCGCTGGTCACCTCCGGCGCGGTCTGGATGATCGGCTCCGACCGGATCCAGGCCGTGGCCTCCTACGACGGCGCCTTCTTCCCCTACTTCGGCATCTTCAACAGGAAGCTCGGGACGCCGGTGCGCGTCAACGTCATGTCGGGCATCGTCGCGAGCGTCTTCTGCATCGTCGCGCTCGCAGCGTTCAACGGTGGAGCGAACGCGAAGTTCGTCGTCGTCCTCGACATCGCCATCTCGACGACGCTGCTCTCGTACCTCTGGATCTTCCCGGCGGGGCTCAAGCTCCGCTACACGCACGGCCACGTGCACCGTCCGTACCGGCACCCGGGGGGAATGGCCGGCATCTGGGCGTCGACGGTGCTCATCACCTTCTGGATCGCGCTCGGCTCGTTCGTGGCCGTCTTCCCCGACACGCTCGAGAAGCTCTTCGGCGTCGGCTACGACTTCAAGGGCACCTGGGACGTGACCAGGACGACGTTCGAGGTGCTCACGCTCGGCACGCTCGTCGTCATCGTCCTCTTCGGGCTGATCGGTTATGTGGTCGCGAAGCCCGTGCGCGAGCAGACGGCGACGATCGAGCTGCCCACGGACCTCGCCGGCGCAGTGGGCGAGCTGACATGAGCTCCGACGCGCCGGCGCCGACCCTCACTGAGGGTCACATCGCGACAGGGGACAAGGGCCTCAAGGCCGACGCGCTCGGCTACATGTCGAATCTCGTCATCGGGATCGCCTCGACGGCGCCCGCGTACTCGCTCGCGGCGACGCTCGGCTTCATCGTCGTGATCCAGGGCATCGGCGTGAAGGCGCCGGCCGTCCTGATCGTCTCCTTCGTGCCGATCCTCTTCGTGTCGCTCGGCTACCGCTACCTGAACAAGGCCGACCCCGACGCCGGCACGACATTCGCGTGGACGACGCGCGCCTTCGGCCCGTGGATCGGCTGGATGAACGGCTGGGCGATCTTCGTGGCGGATGTGATCGTGATGGCGTCGCTCTCCGTGATCGCGTCGCAGTACACGTACGCGCTCTTCGACTGGAAGCATGGGCAGAGCTCGGCGTTCTGGCTCATCGTCGGCTCGGTCGTCTGGATCGCCCTGATGACCTGGATCTGCTACCGCGGGATCGAGCTCTCGGCCGAGACGCAGATGTTCCTGCTCAGCGCGGAGATCCTCATCCTCGGGGCCTTCTCGGTCGTCGCGCTCGCGAAGGTCTACCACGGCAACGCGCTGCCCGGCTCCCTCCACGTCAGCGCGTCATGGTTCAACCCGTTCGACCTGACCTTCAGCTCGCTGATCCTCGGCGTGCTGCTCGGGATCTTCATCTACTGGGGCTGGGACTCGGGCGTCGCCGTCAACGAGGAATCGCGCGACTCGGCCGAGGGGCCCGGCAAGGCTGCCGTGCTCTCGACGATCCTCCTCGTGCTGATCTACGTCGTCGTCGCGACGGCGGCCATCGCGTACGCCGGCACGAAGTTCCTCGGGGCGAACTCGAACGACGTCCTCAACCCGCTCGGCAAGTCGGTCTTCGGCTCGCCCTGGGACAAGCTGCTGATCATCGCCGTGCTCACGTCGGCGTCCGCGTCGACCCAGACGACGATCCTGCCCACCGCGCGGACGACGCTGTCGATGGCGAAGTGGGGCGCGATTCCGGAGGTGTTCGGGAGGATTCATCCGCGGTACCTGACGCCGACGGTCTCGACATCGGGATGGGCGCGCTCTCGATCGTGTGGACGGCGCTGCTCGTCGGACTCGACACGAGCGGGAACGTCCTCGCCGACTCGATCACGGCGCTCGGCTTCGCCGTCTGCTTCTACTACGGCTTCACGGGGCTCGCCTGTGGCTGGTACTACCGGCGGGAGCTGTTCAGGAGCGTGCGCGGGTTCGTGCTCGCGGGCCTGGTGCCCGTGCTCGGCGGCGTGATGATGGGCTTCATCTTCGTCAAGGCGTGGATCGTGGAGAGCCAACCGAGCTTACAACTACTCGCCGCCGCTCTTCGGCATCCAGGTGCCGATCGTGATCGGGATCGGCGGGTTGCTGCTCGGCATCCCGTTCATGCTGATGGCGTTTGCCAAGCTCCGGCCGTACTTCCGCCGCAAGACGGAGGTCGCCCCGCCGGGGCTCATTTGACGGTCGAGCCGCGGCTCCCCTCCTGGTGGCTAGAGCAGGCGCTGGCGGCGGAGGGGAATCCGTCGCCGGCGCCCGCTCTGTCCGCAGATGCGACCACGGACGTGGCGATCGTCGGCGGCGGCTACACGGGCCTGTGGACGGCGCTCGCGCTGCGCGAGCGGGCGCCCGAGCTGCGCGTCACGCTGCTGGAGGCCGAGGTCTGCGGAGATGGGCCGAGCGGTCGCAACGGCGGCTTCGTCCACGGTTACTGGGCGGTGCTCGCGTCCCTGCTGCCGCTGCTCGGCGAGGAGAAGGCTCTCGAGCTGGCGCACGCGGGCGAGCGGATCGTGCCGGGCATCCGCGCCTGGGCCGAGTCGCGCGGGGAGGACGTCTGGCTGCGCGAGGCGGGGATGCTCGAGGTGTCGGCCGCGCCCGCACAGGACTCCGAGGTCGAGAAGGCGGTAGCAGCCGCTCGCGGTGTGGGCCGCGAGGACCAGGCGGTCTCGCTCGCCGCTGACGAGGTGGCGCGCCGGCTCACCTCGCGGGTCTTCCGCGGCGGCGTCTTCTTCCCCGACGGCGCAACCGTCCATCCGGGACTGCTCGTCCGGGCGCTGCGGCGGGCTGCGCTCGACGCCGGCGTCACGCTGCACGAGGGGACGCGGGTCACGGCTGTGCGCGCCGGCTCGCCGAACGAGCTCGTCACGCCGGGCGGGGTCCTCCGTGCGCCGGACGTCGTGCTCGCGACGAACGCCGCGCTGACCGGCTGGGCGCCGGCCTCGCGCAACCTCACCAACTTCGGCTCGTACGTCGTCCTGACGGAGCCGGCGCCGGAAAGGCTCGCCGAGATCGGCTGGACGGGCGGCGAGGCAGTCGTCGACGGGCGGATGTTCCTCCACTACTTCCGCACGACCGAGGACGGCCGCGTCCTCATGGGCAGCGGCACCGGGCCGATCGGCTTCGGCGGGCGCATCGACGACCGCTTCTCGCGGGACGTCCCGACTGCCGAGCGCGCCGAGGCGGGGCTGCGGCGGCTGCTGCCCGGGCTGCGCGACGTGCGCGTCGAGCGGGCGTGGGGCGGCCCGATCGACGTCTCGGCCGACCACCTGCCGTTCTTCCGCACCAAGCCCGGGACGCGGATCCACTACGGCGCCGGCTACTCGGGAAACGGAGCCGGGCCGAGCTGGCTCGGCGGCCAGATCCTCGCCTCGCTCGTCGTCGGCGCCGACGACGAATGGACGAGCCTGCCGCTCGCGGCGCGCGACGTGCCGCGCCTGCCGCCGGAGCCGTTCCGCCGGGTCGGCGGCGGTCTCGTCCGCTGGGCGATCATGGCCTGCGAAGCGGCCGAGGAGGACGGTCGCCGCCCACCGGTCGCCGCTCGTGCCGCGGCCGCGCTGCCCGCGCTGCTCGGAATGGAGCTCGGCACCCGCTAGCGCAGGCAGTACGCTCGGCCGTTGATGCAGGTGCTGCTCTGCGACGTCGGGCCGCGCGACGGCCTCCAGAACGAGCCCGAGGTGCTGCCCGCCGGGACGCGGGCGGAGCTCGTCGACCGCCTCGCGGCGGCGGGGCTGCGCCGGATCGAGGCCGTCAGCTTCGTCCGCGCGGACCGCGTGCCGCAGATGGCCGACGCCGAGAACGTCGTGGCTGCTGTGCGGCGACGCGAGGGCGTCGAGCTCTCGGGCCTCGTCCTCAACGAGCGCGGCTGGGAACGCTTCACCGCCGCGGGGCTCGACCGCGTCAACGTCACCTTCGCGGCCACCGAGAGCTTCAACCAGCGCAACGGGAACGCGACGCTCGCGGAGGCCGTCGAACGGACCGAGGCGACTCTCGCCGCAGCGGGGGAGACGCCTGCGACGGTGACGATCTCGTGCGCGTTCGGTTGCCCGTTCGAAGGACGCGTCGATCCGGGTGTCGTGATGGATCTCGCCTCGCGTTTCGCCGACGCGGGTGAGGTCGTCCTCGCGGACACGATCGGCGTCGCGACGCCGTCTGCAGTGCGCTCGCTCGTCGAGCGCACGCGCGCGGCCGGGTTCCACGGCCACAACACGCGCAACACCGGCTACGCGAACTGCGTCGCGGCGCTCGAGGCCGGAGCGCGCGTCCTCGACGCCTCGGTCGGCGGGCTCGGCGGCTGTCCCTTCTCGCCGCGCGCGACGGGCAACGTCGCGACGGAGGATCTCGTCTACCTCCTCGAGGGGGAGGGCATCGAGACGGGCGTCGACCTCGATGCGCTCGTCGGCGTCTCGCAATGGCTCGAAGGCCTCCTCGGCCGCACGCTCGAGGGGTACGTCTATCGCGCAGGCGACTGGCCGCCGCCGACGACGGCCTCGGGCGGCATGCCACCGAGCACCTCGTCCGGAAGGTCGTAGGCTCGGAAGAGCAGGAATGCAGCCAGGAGGATCACGCCGGCCAGTGGCCCCACCAGCCGGACGCCGAGCGTGTGGCCGCGCGTGTCGCCGAGGAACCGCAGCAGCACCACGAGTAGCGGCGCCACGGCGATTGCAGTTCGCTGCACGAAGCTCGAGGCGCCGAGATACGTCGCCTCCCGCCGCTGCCTCGTCGAGGCGCTGTCGTCGTCGATCACGTCGGCCGTCAGCGGAACGGGGAAGAGGAAGTTCCCGCCGATCGGCGCGCCGACGAGCGCCGCGACAATGATCAGCTGCACCGTCGCCGGAACGCCCGGAACGAGGCCGGCGACTCCGAGCAGCGGGAACGTCGCGGCGGCCAAGAGGATCGAGAGGCTGTACGCCCGCCGCTTGGAGGTTCTCGCCCCGAGGCGGGCGAACAGCGGCACGCACGCGACGGCCGCGGCGATCGCGACCGAAAGCAGCAGCGTTGCGCCGAGCCAGCTGTGCTTGCCGACGACGGCGTGAACGTAGAAGGGGATGTCCGTCTGAAGCAGCTGGAAGGCCAGCGCGAACAGGACCACGGTCGGCAGGAGCACTCGAAACGCTCGGTTGCGGAAGGTTGCCGTCAGCGCTCCACGCAGGCCGATCTCGGCCGGAGTCCGCGATCGCTTCGCCCTGTCCCAGACTCCGGCGATCGCCACGTACTGGCAGACGAGCGCGAGTCCGGCGATCGTGACCGCCATCGCCTTGAAGCCGACTCTATGGACGAGCACGGTGCTGACGACGAGTCCGATCACCGTCCCGCCGATACCGAGATAGACCTTGATCGCCTCGAGGCTCACGCGTTCCGAGCTCGTGGCCGCCATCTCCGGCAGGAGTGCCTCGTAGGGGCCGGTCACGACGGCGCTGAAGAGCGAGACCGCCTCGAAGACGAGCAGGAGATAGACGGCGGTCGTCGCGTGGCCGGCGTCGGGCGGCGGCGTGAACAGGAGCACGAAGAAGATCGACCACAGGGGAGCGCCGAGCACGATGTATGGAATGCGGCGGCCGAGGCGCGAATAGGTGCGATCGCTGAAGTAGCCGACGATCGCGTCGTCGAGAGCGGCGACGACACCGCCGACGAAGAGCAGTACCCCGACCGCCAGCGACGGCAAGAGTGTCGGCAGGTGCGCGTCACTCGGCGGCGCGTAGTAGTAGAGAAGCCAGAGGCCGCTGCTCTTGCCGAGCGCCTCGCTGCCGACCCTGCTCGTCCCGTAGAGAAGCTTCGTCCGGAGCGGGATCATCAGCCGAGGCGGACGACACCGGCTCCCGCCAGCCCTGCGATCTCGTCCTCGGCGTAGCCGAGCTCGCGGAGGATCTCCCCGGTATGAGCGCCGAGCGCCGGCGGCGGCGCATGGTGGCGAACCCGCTCGCCGTCGGCCGAGAGCGGTGCCGCGACCGTGACGAGGTCGCCGAGCGACTGCAGGATCCCGAGCGCCTCGGTCTGGGGATGTCGCGCCGCCTCGCCGACGTCGTGCACCGGGGAGACCGGCACCCCGGCCGCCACGAGCGCCTCGAGCAACTCCGCCGACGGCCGTTCCCTCGTCCGCTCCTCGAGCAGTGCCAGGAGCTCCGGCCGGTTCGCGACGCGGTCGGGATTCGTGAGGAAGCGCGGGTCGCCTACGAGCTCCGCGACGCCCAGTACGTCGCAGAGCGCAGCGAACAGCTTGTCGTTGCCGGCGACGATCATCAGCTCGTCGTCGCGCGTCGGGAAGACCTGATATGGCGCGATCTGCGAGAACGCACTTCCTTCGCGGCCCGGCACGACCCCGGTTCCGAGATAGCCGACGAGCTGGTACGAGAGCAGGGAGAGCGCCGTCTCGTACAGTGAGACCTCGAGCGTGCGGCCGGCGCCGGTTCGCTCGCGCTCGTAGACAGCGGCGAGCACGCCGAGCGCCGCCCAGACGCCGGTGCCGAGATCGATCAAGGACACCCCGACCCGTACCGGCGGCCGGTCGTTCTCGCCCGTCACGCTCATGATCCCCGAGGCGGCCTGCAGGAGCGGGTCGTAGCCGGGCTGCGCAGTCAGAGGTCCGTGCGCGCCGAACGCGCCGATCGTGCAGTAGACGAGGCGCGGGTTGCGTGCCCGCAGGTCGGCAGCTCCGAGGGCGTGCCGTTCCGCGGCTCCCGGCCGCAGGCTCTGCAGGAACACGTCTGCCTCGTCGACGAGGCGGAGCACGATGTCCCGTCCGCGGTCGTCCGCGAGATCGACTGCGAGCGAGCGCTTGCCGGCGTTGGAGGCGAGGAACATCGCGCCTTCGCCGTGCACAAACGGCGGACCCCAGGCGCGGGCGTGGTCGCCCGCGAGCGGTTCGACCTTGATCACGACGGCGCCGAGCGCCGCGAGCAGCTGCGTCGCCGTCGGGCCGGCGAGGGAGGACGTCACGTCGACGATGCGGATTCCCCGCAGCGGGAGGAGCTCGCTCATCGTTCGAGGGCGTAGAGCCAGGTCGGGAAGCCGCGGACCTCCACGTCGCGCTCGAGCCGCTCGCCGAGCTTCTGCGCCACGCGTGCCGAGGCGACGTTGCCGTGCTGGATGAGCGAGATCAGCCGTCTCAGCCCGCGCTCTTCGAGCGCCCAGTCGCGCAGTGCGAGCGCCGCTTCGGTCGCGTAGCCCGCGCCCCAGTGCTCGCGCGCGAGCCCCCAGCCGATTTCCGTTTCCGAGCCGCCGACCTCCCACGTCTCGGGATCCCAGCGCAGGAAGCCCACTCGGCCGAGCACGCGTCCGTCCTCCTTGCGTTCCGTCACGAACATGCCGATGCCCCAGTTCTGCCAGCGTTCCAGCCAGCGCTCCACGGCCTGCTCGGCACCGGCGAGGTCGGTGGTCGAGCCGTCGCCGATGTAGCGCATCGCCTCGGGGTCCGCGAACGCCTCGAGCAATCCGGGCGCGTCCTCCGCGCGCGGCTTGCGGAGCAGCAGCCGCTCGGTCTCGATGGTCACCGCGGGTGCTCCCAGACGACGTGCGGCCCGTAGCCGGGGAGCTCGATCGTCTCGCCGGGAGTCGCGCCGAGCCGCTCGGTCACGGCCTGCGAGCGGACGTTGTCGGACGCGATCAGCGAGATGACGCGCGGAACGTTCAGCCACTCGCGGACGGCGAGTGCCGCCTCGGTCGCGTAGCCGCGTCCCCAATGCTCGCGCGCGAGCGCCCAACCCAGCTCGGGCACGCCGGCCGGCGACCGCTCCCAGGTCTGCACGTCGTAGTAGTTCGCGCCGACGCGGCCGACGACAGCACCGTCGGAGCGGTGCTCGACGAGGAACTTGCCCGACGGGAAGAGCTCCCATTGCTCGATCCAGAGCCGGACGAGATCCGCCGGCGGCTCCGCGACCCCGCCGAGCCAGTCCATCACTCCGGGATCGGAGAGCCACGCCGGCGGCGACTCGACGTCGGCCTCGGTCGGGCGCCGCAGCAACAGGCGCTCGGTCTCGATCACAGCGGCAACATGATCGCGCGCTCGAACGAGATCACGACCTCGTCGCGCTGGTTGAGGCCGCGCGTGCGCACACGCACGATCCCGGACTCCGGCCGCGACTGCGACTTGCGCTTGGAGAGCACCTCGGTCTCGGCCCGGATCGTGTCGCCGGCGAAGACGGGCTTGAGCAGGCGCACCTCGTCCCAGCCGAGGTTGACTCCGCGCTCGGACACGTCCGCGACCGACAGGCCCGTGACGAGCGCGAGCGTGAAGGTCGAGTCGACGAGCGGCCGCTCCCACTCCGTCGTCGCGGCGTACTCGGCGTCGAAGTGGATCGGATTCGTGTTCAGCGTGAGCAGCGTGAACCAGACGTTGTCTGCCTCCAGTACGGTGCGGCCGAAGCGGCTCGTGTAGACGGCTCCGACCTCTAACTCCTCATACGTGCGACTCACGCCCGAGATCATCGCAGCGATGCACGAGCTCGCCCTCGAGCAGCGGCGCGACCTCGGCGTGCGCGCTCCCTGGCATGTCGGGGACGTGACCTGGGGGCTCCGCCAGCACGAGGGGCGCGAGGACGAGTGGACGTTCCGGGTCTGGCAGGACGGGAAGCGCACCGTCGCCTGGTCGTGGCTGAAGGGCGATCGCGGGCTGCTCGAGTTCGACGTGCGCCGTGACCGGCTCGACCTGCTCGACGAGATCTTCGCCGACCTCGACGTGCGCACCTCGGTCGCCTTCGAGGACGACGAGGAGGTTCAGGCGGCGCTGTTCCGGAACGGGTTCGCGGCGGACGGCGAGGCCGAGCTCACCCGTCGCAGCTCGCTCCTGCACTTCTTCGCGCGCGACCTCCCCGACTCTCCCGAGCTGCCCGAGTTGCCGGAGGGCTTCCGCTACCGGACGGTCGGGCCCGAGGACCTCGCCGAGCGCGTCGCGGTCCACCGAGACGTCTGGGCGCCGTCGCGCGTCACCGAGTCGAGCTACGCGACCGTCCAGGCCTCGTGGCCGTACCGCGCCTCACTCGACTGCATGGTCGAAGCGCCCGACGGCCGCTTCGCCGCGTATTGCCTCGTCTGGCCGGACGACGAGAATCGCGTCGGCGAGCTCGAGCCGGTCGGTGTGCGAGAGGAGTTCCGGCGGCGCGGCCTCGGCGCTGCGGTGTGCACGTTCGCGCTCCGCCGCTGGCACGAGGAGGGCGGCCGGCAGGCGATCGTCTACTGCGAGAACGATGGGGCGTGCGGCCTCTACGAGTCGATCGGCTTCCGCCGCCACACCACGGTGGTCGGCTACTCGCGCTGACGCTTCTTGTCGAGCAGGCCGTCGAGCGCCGACTCGAGCCGACTCTCGACGAAGGCGTTGATCTTCTGCTCGAACCGCTTCGACATGTCCTCCTCGGGCGAGCTCGGCTGCTGCGTCTTCAGCGGCTTGCCGGCCAGCGAGCGCCCGTCGATCGTCAGCTCGTAGATGTGCTCGTGCTGCACGTCCTTGAGGTGCTGCTGCCCGAGGTCGTGGACGGCGACGCCGTCGGGGAGCTGGTTGCCGATCAGCGCGCGGGTCGTCTCCGAGATGAGGATCTGGCCGCCGTGCCCGGCCGCGGAGATGCGCGCGGCGCGCACGACGTCGAGGCCGAGGTAGCCCTCGTCGCCGATGTGCGGCTCGCCCGTGTGGATGCCCATGCGCACGAGCACCTCCTGACCGCCGGGCCAGTCGTGCTCGTGAAGGGCGCGCTGCGCGTCGACCGCCGCCGCGACCGCGTCGCGCGCCCGCGGGAACGAGAAGAAGAACGCGTCGCCCTGCGTGTCGATCTCCGTTCCGCCGTGCGCCCCGAAGGTCTCGCGCACGAGCCGCCGGTGGTCGGCGGAGACGCGCCCGTAGCTCTCGTCGCCGAGCTCCTGCAACAGGCGCGTCGAACCTTCGATGTCGGTGAAGACGAACGTGACCGTGCCGCCGGGCAGCTGGGACATCGCCCTTACGCTACCCCGATGAACCGGCTTGCGCAGGAGACGAGCCCCTACCTCCTCCAGCACGCCGAGAACCCGGTCGACTGGCAGCCGTGGGGAGAGGAGGCGCTCGGTCGCGCCCGCGCGGAGCGCAAGCCGCTGCTCGTCTCGATCGGCTACTCCGCCTGCCACTGGTGTCACGTGATGGAGCACGAGTCGTTCGCCGACGAGGCAACCGCAGCGGTGATGAACGAGCTCTTCGTCAACATCAAGGTCGACCGCGAGGAGCGGCCGGACGTCGATGCGGTCTACATGGACGCCGTCGTCGCCCTCACCGGGCAGGGCGGCTGGCCGCTCACCGTCTTTCTCACGCCCGACGGCGAGCCCTTCTACGGCGGCACGTACTTCCCGCCCGAGCCGCGGCACGGGCTGCCCGCGTTTCGGCAGGTGCTGCACGCGGTCGCCGAGGCGTACAAGGAGCGGCCCGAGGACGTCGCTGCCCAGGCGGAGGCGCTCGTCGGCGAGCTGCGGCGGTCGGCGGAAGCCGCGCCTTCACGTGAGCCGCTCACCGGAGCGCTGCTGGCCGAGGCCGAGCACGGCCTGGTCTCGCTGCTCGATCCACGCTGGGGCGGCTTCGGGTACGCGCCGAAGTTCCCGCCCGCGTCCGCGCTCGAGTTCCTCCTCCGGCGCGGCGCGCTCGAGCCGGTTCGGCTCACGCTCGACGGGATGGCGGCCGGCGGGATGTACGACCTCGTCGGCGGCGGCTTCCACCGCTACTCGGTCGACGCGCAGTGGCTCGTGCCGCACTTCGAGAAGATGCTCTACGACAACGCGCTCCTCGTTCCGCCGTATCTGCACGCGTGGCTGCTCACCGGCGAGGAGCGGTACCGGGTCGTCGCCGAGCAGACGCTCGACTACATGCTGCGCGAGCTCCGCCTCGACAACGGCGGCTTTGCCTCCTCGCAGGACGCGGACACGGACGGCGTCGAGGGGCTGACCTACACGTGGACGGCGAAGGAGGGAGCGCCTGCGGAGCTGCTGCAGCCGTTCGAGCACGGGCGCTCGGTTCTGCGCGGCGAGCTCGACGAGGAGACGCGAGCGCGGCTGCTCGAGATCCGCGGGCGCCGGCCGCAGCCCGCGCTCGACGACAAGGTGATCGCATCGTGGAACGGCCTGGCGCTCGCGGCGCTCGCCGAGGGCGCGCGCCGGCTCGAGCGCGCCGACCTGCTCGCCGCGGCGGTCGAGCTCGGCACGCTGCTGGCGGTCGATCCGCTCTGGCGGACGCTCCGCGACGGCGAGGCCAAGTACCCGGCGTTCCTCGACGACCACGCGAACGTCGCGCACGGCCTCTACGAGCTGCACGTCGCGACCGGCGAGCTGCGCTGGCTGCACGAGGCGCGACGGCTCGCGCTGACCGCGGTCGACCGGTTCGGTGACCCCGAGCGCGGCGGCTTCTTCCTCACCCCGGTTGACGGCGAGCAGCTCGTCGCCCGGCAGAAGGCGTTCGACGACAACCCGACGCCGGCGGGGAGCTCGATGCTCGCCTTCGTCGGATTGCGGCTCGCGAGGATCTGGGGCGACGACGAGCTCGAGCGGCAGGCCGTGGGCGCGCTGCGGCTCGTGCGAGACCTCCTGCCGCGGGCACCTTCGGCGTTCGGCTGGGCGCTCTGCGCGCTCGACCTCCACCTCTCGCCGCCGCGCGAGCTCGCGATCGTCGGCGGGACCGACTCGGAGGTGGCGCGTGCCGCGCTGCGCGGCTTCGACCCGAACGCCGTCGTCGCCTTCGGCCCGGCCGGCGACGTTCCACTCCTCGAGGGCAAGACGCCCGTCGACGGCAAGCCGGCGGTCTACGCGTGCGAGCGCTTCGCGTGCCGAGCGCCGGTCACCGACGCGTCGGAGCTCGACTGAAACGACGAGGGGGAGCCGGAGCTCCCCCTCGCGCGATCTCGTCAGTGCGGCTGCTCAGTGGCCGCTGTTGAGGATCTTGCCGGTCGCCTTCCAGTCGCCGCCGGCGCCGCCGGCCCACTTCTCGAAGATGAGCTGCTCCATCGGGAAGGTGCGCTTCTTGGAGGTCTTCACGACCATCCCCGGATAGACGAACGGATTGTTCTTCTCGTTCATGGTGCGTAGCGCGTGCATCAGGCTCGCGCGCGTCGGGTTCTTGCCCGCGTGCTTGAGGGCGTCGACGAACGTCCAGCCGACCGCGAGTCCGTAGACGAGGTTCCCGTCACCCGCTGCGAACTCCTGGGCGAGGCCCGGGGCGTACTTGTCGATGATCGACTTCGCGAGCTTCATCCCCGGCAGGGTCGCCTGCGCGGTCTGGCTCGCCACATACGCGGTCGAGACGACCCCGTTGAGCGAGGCACCGGACTGGCCCGCCTTCAGCATGAAGATGCGGTTCGCCGAGACGTTGCCCAGCAGCGTGAGCGGGCTCCAACCGATTGCGGTCGAGGTCGCCAGCGCTCCGATCGCGGCTCCCGGCGTTGCGAAGATGACGAGCGTGTCCGCGCCGGCCGCCTTGAGCGGGATCACGTGCGCGCCGGCCACGTTCGGGGAATCGCCGGGGTTGTAGGACTGGCTGGCGACGATCATGTTCTTGTGGCTACCGAGCCCGTTCTTCAGTCCGGTCAGGTAGTTCCTGCCGAACGCGTCGGACTGGTAGAGGACGCCGATCTTCGCGTTCGGCTTGTGCTGGAGGATGTACTTCGCGTAGAGCCGTGCCTCGGCCGGGTAGTCGGGCTGCCAGCCCATGGTGTACGGCTTCGTCGACCCGCCGCAGGCGTGGTGGACGCAGTTGCCCCAGTACGCGTCGCCGGTCGCGAGCAGCACCTGCGGGACCTTGTGCTGGTTGAGGTACCCCCAGGTGGAGAGGCCGGGGGCAGTACCGAGGCTCCCGACGTCGGCGAAGATGTGATCCTGCTCGACGAGCTTCGTCGTCTGCTGCACCGTCTCGGACGGCGTGTACTGGTCGTCGAGGACGATGTCGTCGATCTTGCGGTGGAAGACGCCACCCTTGGCGTCGACGTAGGCGTAGTAGGCCTGCTCGGCGAAGGGGATCGTCTTGTAGAGCGACGCTCCACCGGTCTCCGGCCCTTCGGTGAGCGGGAACGTGCCGCCGATCACGATTTTGTTGCTCGTCACCCCTGGAGTGCTTCTGTGTGAGGCAGCCGCGGTACTCGCCACCACGGCTGTCACGAGAAGAACTCCGATGAGTGCTCCGAGCTTCTTACGAGTCACAGGCATGTTCGCCCCCTCCGGTTTCGATTGTGTTAATGGAGACGATTTCCGGAGTAGTTTGATGGAGATTGACTCGCGGTTCAAGCGCGTGCCAGCCGCCGGAGGCGTGCGAGGAGGCCGGCGAACCCGTCCGGCAGCAGAAGCATCACTCCGATCACGGCCGCTCCGAAGACGACGTCGCGGCCGTGGGCGGAGCCGACGACCGGCACGCTGCTCGAGACGGCCGGCAAGAGGCCGACGAATGCGGCTCCCGCAAGGATCCCCCAGAGCGATCCCAAACCGGCCACTGCGGCCCCCACGAGGAGCTGGAGCGAGAGGAACACTCCGAACTCGCTCGGCTGCGCGAAGCCGTTCGTGGCGAGCACGAACAGCGCGCCCGCCACGCCGGCGTACGCGGCCGAGATCCCGAAGGCGAGGGTCTTGTAGATGGGTAGCTCGATTCCCGACGCGACCGCGGCGAGCTCGCTGTCGCGAACCGCGCGGAACGCACGGCCCATGCGGCCGCGCAGGATCAGCCACGCGAGCACGAACAGGATCGCCGACGCGGCCCAGGCGACGCCGTAGAGCCAGAGGTGACTGACCGTCTTGCTGGACTGGACACCCCCGCTGCCGCCGAGGAACGTCGACCACTGAAACGGCAGCAGCGGCACCGAGACAGCGAGCGCGAACGTCACGAGCGCGAGGTACACCCCGGAGAGCCGCAACGCCGGCAGGCCGACGAGCAGGCCCACGACGAAGCAGATCGCGAAGGCCATGAGCATCGTGACGAAGAGGTTCGTGTGGTGATCTCGCGACATGACGGCCGTCGTGTAGCCGCCGATGCACATGAACGCGCCGTGGCCGATCGAGATCTGACCCGTGTAGCCCGTGAGGATGTTGAGGCCGAGCACGCCGATGAAGAAGATCCCGACCTGGGCGGCGAGCGAGATGTTGTAGTCGCTGAGGATGAAGGGCAGCGCGACGAGGACGCCGGCGACGGCGAGGAGCGACGTGAGCGCGGGCAGCTGACGTCTCATACGCGCCGTCACCGTCCGGCGGCCGAAGAGGCCCGAGGGCTTGACGAGGAGCACGACGATGAGGACGGCGAAGGCAACGGGTGTCTGGAGGGTGGAGCTGATCGCCGGCACGTACTGGACGAGGAGGTTGAGCGAGACTCCGATGATCAGCCCGCCGACCACGGCTCCCGCCGGGCTCTCGAGGCCGCCGAGGACGGCGGCGGCGAAGGCGTAGACGAGGATCGGCTGCATCAGGGTCGGGTCGAGGAAGAACTGCGACGGCTCGGCCATCAGGCCGGCCACCGCGCCGAGCACCGCAGCGAGCCCCCAGCCGATCGCCAGCATCAGGTCGACGCGGACGCCCACGAACGCCGCGGCCGCCGGCCGGAGCGCGGCCGCTCGCATGCCGAGGCCGAGCTTCGTGAAGCGAAACAGCGCCCAGACGAGCAGCACCGAGATGAGGACGACGACGAAGATGCCGGGATAGAGACGGGCGATGGAGACACCGCCGACGTCGGTAGATTCGTCCTCGCGAACGGCGGCGGCATGAACTTGAAGCTCGCTCCCCCAGATCCAGTTGACGACGCCGTCGATGAGGATGAACAGGCCGACCGTCACGATCACGGCGGCGATCACGGAGCGGTGCTGCACGGGTCGCAGCAGCGTGACCTGGAGGACGGTGCCGAGCACGAAGGCGATCGCGAGCGTCGCGGCAAAGGCCTCCCAGTAGGACAGCCCCCACTGGATGAGCTGCCATGCGATGTAGGTCGTCAGCATCGCGAGCTCTCCCTGCGCGAAGTTGATGACGTGCGTCGCGCGGTAGACGAGGACGAGCGCGAGGGCGAGGCTGCCGTACACGGATCCGATCGCGAGCCCCTGCACCGTGAGCTGGGCGAAGACGTCGCTGCGCAGGCAGCCGATGAGCAGCCCGATCGCGCCGGCGACGAGGAGCAGAACCACGGGCGGAACGGCTGCGCCGAGCGCCGCGCCGCGGCTGCGCAGCCCGTCGAGCCGGGATGTCTCTGCCGTCTCCACGTTCAATAGCCGAGGTAGCTGCGGCGGACGGAGTCGTCGGACCGGAGCTCCTCGCTCGTCCCCGAGAGCGCGACGCGGCCCGCTTCGAGCACGTAGCCGGCCTCGGCGGCCTGCAGCGCGAGGTGTGCGTTCTGCTCCACGACGAGCACCGTCAGGCCCTCCCGCTCGTTGAGCTCGCGGACGATCCGGAAGAGCTCCGCGACGAGCACGGGCGCGAGGCCGAGCGACGGCTCGTCGAGGAGCAGCAGCCGCGGCCGCAGCACGAACGCGCGTGCGAGCGCGAGCATCTGCTGCTCGCCGCCGCTCAGCGTCCCCGCCTGCTGCCGCCGCCGCTCCGAGAGCCAGGGGAAGTAGGAGAAGACGCGTTCGAGCTCGGGCTGGATCGAGCCGCGGCGTGTGTAGGCGCCGAGCCTGAGGTTCTCCCAGACGGTGAGCTCCGAGAAGGTGCCTCGGCCTTCCGGCACGTGCGCAACGCCCAGCCGGGCGACGCCGTCGGGGCCGAGCCGGCCGAGCGGCCGCCCAGCCAGCCGGATGCTGCCCGACCGCCGCACCATGCCCGAGATCGCGCGCAGGGTCGTCGTCTTGCCGGCACCGTTCGGGCCGAGCACGGCGACGATCGATCCTTCCTCGGCGACGAGCGAGATTCCGTGCAGCACGTGGACGGGTCCGTACCGCGCTTCGACGTCCTCGAGCTCGAGCAGGGCGGTCACGCCGCGAGCTCTCCGCCGAGATATGCCTCGATCACCGCGGGGTCACGCTGCACTTCGGCGGGCGGCCCGGTGGCGATCGTGCGCCCGAAGTCGAGGACGTGCACGTGCTCGCAGAGCTCCATCACGAGCCGCATGTGGTGCTCGACGAGGAGCACCGTGAGCTCGCGCTCGTCGCGCAGGCGGCGAATGAGGCCGACGAGCGCGTCGACCTCCTCGTGGTTGAGGCCGCCTGCGGGCTCGTCGAGCAGCAGCAGCCGCGGCCCGCTCGCGAGTGCTCGTGCGAGCTCGACGCGCTTCAACGTTCCGTACGGCAAGCCGGAGGCCAGACGCTCCGCATGATCGGCAATCCCGACGTCGGCGAGCGTCTCGAGCGCGTGGCGCTTCTGCTCGCGCTCCCGCTGCAGCCGAGTCGAGATGTGGGCTCCCACGAGCACGTTCTCGAGCACGGTGAGCTGCGGGAAGAGCTCGAGGTTCTGAAAGGTGCGAGCGATCCCGAGCCGGATCACGCGGCTCGGCCGGACGCGCCGGAGCGACCGGCCGTCGAAGACGACATCTCCGGAGTCGAGCTTGTAGAGGCGTGTGATCGCGTTGAAGGCGGTCGTCTTGCCGGCGCCGTTCGGGCCGATCAGTCCGGCGATCGAGCCCTCGTCGACGGCGAGCGAGACGTCGTCGAGCGCGACGATCCCGCCGAATCGCAGCCGCGCGTGGTCGAGCGCGAGGAGCGGCACGCTCAGTCGGCCGCCTGGAGCGAGCGGCCCCCGGCCGATTGCATCCCGGCGAGCATCCCCGGCGGAGACGCGCCATCCGGGAAGCGCGCGAGCAGCTCGCCCAGCAGCGCATCCGGCTCCCAGCCCTCCGGCGCGTCGAGCAGCTCATTTGCGCTCCAGCCGCGCAGGACGTTGACGGCGCCACCCCAGACGTGGATCACCTGGCCCGTGATCGCCTGCGCCTCGTCGGCGCAGAGCGCGACCACCACGGCCGAGACGTTCGCCGGATCGAGCGGGTCGAATCCTTCGGGCGGCGCGTCCATCTGGAACGTCTCCTCGGTCATGCGCGTCCGCGCGTTCGGAGCGAGGCAGTTGACGGTCACGCCGTAGCGCTGCAGTTCCTGCGCGACGATGACCGTGAAGCCGGCGATGCCGGCCTTGGCCGCCCCGTAGTTCGCCTGGCCGACGTTGCCGAAGACGCCCGAGGGGCTCGACGTGTTGACGACGCGGGCGCGGACTTCCTCGCCGGCCTTCGACTGCTCGCGCCAGTACGCCGCCGCAGCCCGGGTCGGCGCGAAGTGGCCCTTCAGATGGACGGCGATCACCGCATCCCACTCGTCTTCGGTCATGTTCACGAGCATCCGGTCGCGGAGGATCCCCGCGTTGTTGACGAGGATGTCGAGCCGCCCGAACTCGTCGATCGCCTGCTGGACGAGCCGCTCGCCGCCCGCGAAGTCGGCGACGTTCTCGCCGTTGGTCGACCCCTCGCCGCCGGCGGCGCGGATCTCGGAGACGACCTGCTCGGCCGGGCCGGGGTCGGCTCCCTCGCCTGCGAGGCCTGCGCCGAGGTCGTTGACGACGACCGTCGCTCCGGCCTGCGCGAGGGCGAGCGCGTGCGAGCGGCCGATCCCGCGCCCCGCGCCTGTGACGATCGCGACCTTGCCGCTCAGATCCGGCATCCGGGGAGCTTATTCCTCGTAGCGATCGAGGTAGTGCGGACTCGCAATCCGCAATCGTTCCGCGACGTCGGCCTTCACGCGCGCCAGTGTCCCGGCGGGGACGTCGCCGGCCCGGATCCGCGCGGCGAGCTCGCGGAGCTCGGCGTCGTCGGCGCTCGGCAGCTTCTCGAGCTCCCGCCGCACGATGCCGAGCGCGTTCAGCGCAACGAGCATCCGGAAACGCGCGCGATGGTCGGCGAGGGTGGGGAGGATCTCGCCGGCGAGGAACTCCTCGATCGCCTCGGCGAGCTCTTGCGCTGTCGGCCGGTCGCTCACGTCACGCCCTGCCGTTCGAGCAGGTGGCAGATCTCGTATTCGACCTCGGCACCGAGCCGGCCGAGGATCGCGAGCTCGACGCTCCGGTCCTGTCCGGTCAGATGCCTTTGCGCCTGGGTCAGGCAGCCGATCGCCCAGCCGACGTTGCCGGCGAGCTCCCAGTAGTCGAGCTCCTCGGGCCGGACGTCGAAGCCGGTCAGCTCGTTGTAGCGCTCGAGGTACGGCTCGACCTTGCCGATCCCGCCGAGGCGCAGGTCGTCGGCGCCGAATCGCCACGCTCGGACGAGGCCGAACGAGATGTCGCGTGCGGGATCGTCGAGATGCGCGAACTCCCAGTCGAGCACGCCGACGAGGCCGCCCTCGTCGACGGCGAGATTTCCGATCCGGAAGTCCCCGTGGACGACAACCGGGTCGCGCGGCGGCGGCCGGTGCTCGCGTAGCCACCAGAGCCCGAGCTCGATCGCCGGATGCGGCTCGCCGACCTCGTCGAGCTCGACTACGAGGCGCTCGACCGTCGCCTCCTCGAGGAACGGCAGCTCTGCGGCTGCGAGGGCGTGGATCTTGGCCAGCTCCTCCGCCATCTGCAGCGGCAGCTGCTCGGGGACACTCATGCGCACGATGCGGCGGCCGATCGTCTCGCCGGGGATCCGCTCCATCACGAACGCCTCCCGCCCGTCGAGATCGGCGATGTAGAGAACGGGCTCGGGCACCTTGACGCCCGCAGCGTGCGCGACCTTCAGCACCTCGAACTCGTGCCGCAGGGACAGCGTGTGACGGTGGATGACGCCGCCGCCTGCGCGCCGGACGAGCAGGCGCCGTTCGCCTGCGTCGACGGCCCACGCTTCCTTCGACGCGCCGCCCGGCAGGAGCACCGGCTCCGTGATCGGTCCGAGCAACGCTTCGAGTGCCTCGCGCATGTCTGCGATCATCGCGGCTGTGGAGGGCAAGCGCGAGCGCGTGCGTGGGTTCATGGAGGAGCACGTCTATCCGAACGAACCTGCGCTGATCCGGGAGGACGACGCGGCGGACGCGCTCGTCCGCGACCTGCAGCAGAAGGCGCGGGACGCCGGTCTCTGGGCTCCGCACCTGCCGCCGGAGGCAGGCGGCTCGGGCAGCGGCTTCCTCGAGTACGCGCACCTCAACGAGGAGATCGGCCGCAGCTTCGTCGCGCAGCTGATCTTCGGGTGCCAGGCGCCGGACGCGGGCAACGCCGAGATCCTCCACCTCTACGGGACGGACGAGCAGAAGGAGCGGTTTCTGCAGCCGCTCGTCGCGGGCGAGGTCAGGTCCTTTTTCGGCATGACCGAACCGGAGGTGGCCGGATCCGACCCGACGCTGCTGCGAGGGCGCGCCGTGCGCGACGGCGACGAGTGGGTGATCGACGCGCACAAGTGGTTCTCGTCGGGAGCCGACGGTGCCGCGTTCGGCGTCGTCATGGTCGTGACCGAGCCCGAGGCCGAGCCGCACCGGCGCGCCTCGATGATCCTCGTCCCGACCGACACGCCCGGGTACGAGCTCGTGCGCCGCATCCCGGTCATGGGACACGAGGGGCGCGGCTGGGCGACGCATTGCGAGACACGTTTCACCGGCGCTCGCGTCCCATTCACGAACACGCTCGGCGAGCCCGGTGACGGCTTCCGGCTCGCGCAGAAGCGGCTCGGGCCGGGCCGGATCCACCACGTCATGCGCTGGCTCGGACAGATGCAGCGCGCGTTCGAGCTCATGTGCGCCCGCGCGCTCGAACGGGAGGCGTTCGGCGGCACGCTCGCCGAGAAGCAGACGATCCAGAACTGGATCGCCGAGTCGGCCGCCGACATCCAGGCCTGCCGGCTGATGACGGTCCAGGCGGCGGAGCGGCTCGATGCCGGAGACGAGGCGCGCGTCGAAATCTCCCTGATCAAGTTCTTCGCGGCGCGCGTGCTCGGCGAGGTGATCGATCGCGCGATCCAGGTGCACGGCGGCCTCGGCCTCACCGAAGACACGCCGCTCGCGCTCATGTGGCGGATGGCGCGTGCGGGGCGGATCTACGACGGCCCCGACGAGGTGCACAAGTCGGTCGTCGCGCGTCGCATCCTGCGCTCGTTCGTGGAGGGGGACGGCTGGCGCTTCACGTGACGCTCGAGGGCCGGCGCGTCCGGCTCGAGCCGCTCGAGGCGCGGCACGAGGAGGCGCTCTGGACAGTCGCGCAGGATCCGCGCACCTGGCGGTGGATGCGCGTCTGGGGAAACGAGAGCCGCGAGCGCTTCCACGAGTGGTGGGAGAGCCTCGAAATGGGCTTTGCCCACTACCTCGACGACGTGCTCGTCGGCCACACGAGCTTCCTCAACGACCGGCCCGACGACCGCGTCGTGGAGGTCGGCAACACGTGGCTCCATCCGGACGCGTGGGGGACTGACGCGAACACCGAGGCGAAGTACCTCCTCATGCGGCACGCGTTCGAGGACGAGGGCTATCTGCGCGTCGAGTTCAAGACCGACGCGGCGAACGAGCGGTCGCGGCCGGCGCTCGAGAAGGTCGGCGCGACCTTCGAGGGGGTCGCCCGCAAGCACATGCTCGTCCGCGGAGGCGAGCGGCGCGACTCGGCGTGGTACGCGGTGATCGACGAGGACTGGCCCGCGGTCAAGGCGAGCCTCGAGCGCCGGCTCGCGCGCTAGCCCAGCAGGCGCGTCTTCAGGATGCGATCGAGCTTCGGGAAGTGCTTCTCGAGGAACGCCTCGCCCTGCTGCGTGATCTGAGCTTGTGCATTGCTGGGCAGCTCGCCGTACCCGTGGTAGAGACGTTGGAGCGTCGCGAAGCCGCTCGTGACCGTCCCGAATGGGGCGAAGCCGTCCTTGTCCAGCTCCGAGTTCGAGCCGAGGTTCACGAAGATCTGGGTCGTTCGCGTGTTCGGCCCGGCGTCGGCGAAGACGATCGTCCCGCGCTTGTTCGAATGCCGAACCGGGTCGTCGCGGATGGTCGCCTGTTGCCACGCCTCCGCGATCTTCGGCGTGCCGCTGATTCCCCACTGGACGACGAACCCGGGGATGACGCGGAACAGGCGCTGGCCGTTGTAGAAGCCGGCGTGCACGAGGTTGTAGAAGCGGTCCGCCCCGCGCGGCGCCCACTTGCGGTGGACGGTGACGACGAAGGGACCCTTGGTCGTCGTGAAGCGCACGCGGAAGACCGCGGGCGCCTTGGCGTGGAGCGATGCCGGATGAAGCAGCGAAGGGCCTGAAGCCGCCGCGGCGCCGGCGAGGATGGCGGCGGCGACGGCGGCCGCGAGGAGCGTCCTCTTCACGCGCGGCAGGGTAGCGCCGGCGTCAGCCCGCGCCGAGCGCCGTGCGGATGTGCCCGATTGCCTGGTTCTCCTGCTCCGAGACGCCCTTGGCCGCCTCCGCGACCGACTGGGCGACGTCGAGCACGAGCTGCTTGTAGGCAGGGAGATCCTCCGGCGATTTCGCCTCGAGCAACGAGACGGCCTGCTGGAGTGTCGCGACCGTGCTCTGTTCGACCGCCTCGGGCGAGGCAGTCGCGCCGAACGGCCGCTCGTGCCCGGTCGCAAGATCGCGGACCAGCACGCTGTCGTTGTGCTCGTGGGCGTCGCGCAGGTGATGGGCGAGCGCGTTCGCCTCCTTGAAGCTGTCGAAGAACCCGCGGTCGACGAGCGCGACATACAGCCCGGCGCCGGCAAGTCCCTCCTGCAGCGTCTTCCATTCCTCTTCGGTGAAGTCAGTTTTGGTGGCCATGCGGGGAGTATGGCGGAAGGCACGTCGCCCGTTTCGGACGATGTGGCGGCGGCTGCCGGGACGGAGAGTCGTCCGGTGCAGTCGTTGATCCCGACGGTCATCGGACTCGGGCTCGCGATCGCCGTCTGCAGCCCGGTCTCCGTCGTGACCGTCATCGTCCTGCTGACGATGCCTGCGGGCAGGCGCCGCGGCATCGCCTTCCTCGTCGGTTGGCTCCTGGCGATCGCGGTCATTGCGATCGTCGTCGTCGGTTTCGCTCATGGCCAGGACTTCAGCTCGACCAAGACGACGCCGTCGCGCGCCGCATCGATCGCAGAGGTCGTGGTGGGAGTGATTGCCGTGCTCGCGTCTCTCCGGGCCCTGCGCCGGCGAGGCCCGCAGGCGGCGAGCGGTGGAACGCCGAAGTGGCTCGCCCGGCTCGACGACACGCACTGGGTGATCGCCGCCGTCGTGGGCTCCTTCATGCTCACGTACTCGCTGACGATCGCTGCCGCGGTCGAGGTTCTGAAGGCGAACGTCTCCGCCGAGGACGACATCCTGGCTTTTGTCGTGTTCGCCGTTGCCTCGATCATCACGATCCTCGCGCCGATCGTGGTCGTCGTCGTCGCGCCGGATCGCTCGACGCAGGTGCTCGCTTCCTGGCGCCGGTGGCTACTCGGCAACTCGAGCCTGATCGGCCTGATCGCGCTGGTCGTGATCGGCGCCGCCCTGATCGCGAGGGGCGTGAACGACCTGATCTCCTGACCCGCTCAGGTCTCGGGCAGGGAGGGGGTCGACGGTTCGGTTGCGGCCGCCGCCTCGGCCGGCTCCGCTTCGACCATCCGCCCCGTCCAGAGAACGTGCCAGATCCTCCCGGGAACGGCGCGGAACCCGGTGTGGCGCACGATCTTGGCTGCCTGCCGTCCGGCCAGCAGCGCCCCGATCAGACCGATGGCCGTTTGCACGATCGCGATCGTGAGGGTGACCGAGCCGACGGGCTGGCCGGCGAGATGGGCAACGAGCGGAGCGAGGAGCCAGATGGGGATCCACCAGATGCCGATCAGCGCAACACCGAGCCGCAACCGGAAGACGGATACCTGCTCCATGGCCTCGCTACGCGCCCTGGTCTCGCCGCACGATCTGGGTACAGCGGGCGCTCGCGATCAGCTGCTCGTCCTGGAACAGCTCGGCCGCGCAGAAGACGACGCGGCGGTTGCGCTGCACTACCCGGCCCTCCGCGCGCAGGATCCCCGGCCGCGCCGAGCGGTGGAACTCCGTGCGGAGGTCGGCCGTGAGGAAGTCCTCGTCCTCGGCCATCAGCGTCCAGCAGGCGCCGCCCATCGCGGTGTCGAGGAGCGCGGCGACCATGCCGCCGTGCACGATCGGCCCCGACGGCGAATGGAAGCAGTACTCGACCGGCGCGTCCCACTCGATCACCGCCGCGCCGTCGGCCTGCGCGAGGCCGCGATAGGCGAGCGTGTTCCAGACGTGCGGCTCGGGCGGCGGATGCTCGCCCCACGGCTTCCTCGAGCGCGGGCTCATCTGTGCACCCTCATCTGGGCACCCTCATCTGGGACCCGGCACTCCCGGGAAGCGGAACGGCTCGATGCGGTTCGGCTGCACGACCCACGCGCGGCCAGTCTCGGAGTCCTTGAGCACGCGCAGCGCGGCCTCGGCGACGTAGGACGGGTCGATCAGCGGGACGTCGAGCTGCCCGCGCAGCTCGTCTTCCACGATCGGCGTGTCGGTGAAGCCGGGGCAGATCGCGTTCAGCCGGATGCCCCGGCTCGCCAGCCCCGGCGCGGCCGCGCGCACGAAGCCGACGACGGCGTGCTTCGTGGCGGTGTACGCGGGATCGAACGGCATCCCGGTGAGCCCGGCGAGCGAGGCGGTGGCGACGATCGAGCCGCCGTTCGGCATCAGTCGCGCTGCGAGCTCGCGCGTGCCGTAGACGACGCCGTCGAGATTGGCGCCGACGATTCGCCGGTACTCGGCCTCGGGGAGCTCGGCGACGTCGGGGTAGCCGATCCCGATCCCGGCGTTGAGGAACGCGGCGTCGAACTCGCCGTCGAGCGACCGCCACGCTTGGGGCTCGCCGACGTCGAACTCGGGCAGGTCGAGCACGAGCGGATCGTCGAGCAGCGCGCAGATCGCACTCCCGATCCCACCGCGCCCGCCCGTGACGAGCGCCTTCACGGAACGAGCACGACCTTGCCGACGCTGCGGCGCGACTCCACGAGCGCGTGCGCGTCCTCGACGTCCGCGAGCGGGAACTCCGCGCCGACGACCGGCCGGATCCTGCGTCCGCTCCAGAGCTCGAGCAGCTCGCGTGTCGCGGCTGCGATCACGTCAGGCGCGTGGCGGAGCAGTCGGCCGATGTAGACGCCCTGGACGCCGACGTTGCGCCCGACGAGCTGCGCCGGTTGCAGCTCGGGCCAGAGCCCGCCGGCGAAGCCGATCGCCACCAGCTGCCCGAGTGGGCGGAGCCGCCAGACGGCAGCTTCGAACAGCTCGCCGCCGACGGGATCGATGACCACGTCGACGCGCAGGTCCTCCGGGAGCTCGTCGTAGACGTACGCCTCCTCGGCGCCGAGCTTGCGACACAGGTCGAGCTTCTCGGGGGACCCGACAGCCGCGATCACGCGGGCGTTGAGCGCGCGGGCGACCTGGATCGCGGCGGTACCGACGCCGCCGGCCGCGGCATGCACGAGCACCGACCGCTCCTCCTCGAAGCGCACCTGCCGCGTCAGCGGGACGTATGCGGTCAGGAAGGTGAGGAGAAACGCCGCGCCCTCGGCGAACGTCGCGGCGTCGGGCAGCGGGACGAGCGAGGCCCGCGGCACCGTGACCAGCTCCGCGTAGGCGCCCGCGGGAACCATCGCCATCACACGCGTCCCGTCCTCCAGCTCGCCGGCGAGCTCGACCCCGAGCACCGCGGGCAGTTCCGGCATCTGCGGATAGCGGCCGCGCCGGATCAGGACGTCGAGGAAGTTGATCCCCGCCGCTCGCACGCGCACGAGCGCCTCGCCGTCGCCGGGAACCGGGTTGGGAACGTCGCGCAGCTCGAACGGCCCGTCAACCTCGCTGAGGAAGGCAGCCTTCAAGCGATCGGCGTCTGCGCAGGCTCGCCGGCGAACTGCTCGCGGAGCGCGATCTTGCGGAACTTGCCGACGCTCGTCTTCGGGATCTCGGCTACGAACTCGACGCGCTCGGGAATCCACCACTTCGCGAACTGCGGCGCGAGGAACTCGCGCAGCTCGTCGGCGGTGGCCGAGGCGCCGTCGCGCAGCACGACCGCCGCCAGCGGCCGCTCACCCCACTTGTCGTCGGGCACCGCGATCACGGCGGCCTCGGCGAGCGCGGGATGCGCCATGAGCGCGTTCTCGAGCTCGACCGACGAGATCCACTCGCCGCCCGACTTGATCACGTCCTTCGAGCGGTCCTTGATCTGGATGAAGCCGCGCGGATGGATCGAGACGATGTCGCCGGTGCGGAACCAGCCGTCCTCGCTCCAGCGGTCGGCCGTGTCGGGCGCGTCGAAGTAGCTCGCCGCTACCCACGGCCCGCGCACCTCGAGCTCGCCCATCGCCTCGCCGTCCCACGGCACCTCCTCGTCGCCGGCGCGCGCGCGAACCTCGACGAGCGGCAGCGGGAAGCCGACCATCGCCTGGTAGTCCCAGCGCGTCTCGTCGTCCGCTTCGGCGAGATCGGGCGGCAGCGCAACGGTGGAGGCGACCGGCGACGTCTCGGTCATCCCCCAGCCCTGGCAGATGCGCAGGCCGTGCCGCCCCTCGAAGGCGGCGATCATCGCGCGCGGCACCGCCGAGCCGCCCACGAGCATCGCCTTCATCGCGGAGAGGTCCCAGCGGCCCGGCTCGGCGTCGAGCCGCGCGAGGATCCCCATCCAGATGGTCGGCACGCCCGCCGCCCAGGTGACGCGTTCGGCCTCCATGTTCTCGAGCAGGCTGTCGGGATCGAGATGCGGGCCGGGGTAGACGAGCTTCGCGCCCTGCATCGTCGCGAGATAGGGGTAGCCCCACGCGTTCGCGTGGAACATCGGCACGACCGGCATCACGGCGTCGTCGATCCCGAAGCCGAGGCCGAGCGGGTTGTTCGCGCCGACCCCGAGCGCATGAAGGACCGACGAGCGGTGCGAGTAGACGACGCCGCGCGGCCGGCCGGTCGTGCCGCTCGTATAACACATCGCAGCGGCCTCGTTCTCGTCGAGCCCAGGGTCTTCCCACTCGTCGGGATCGGCTGTCGCGAGCAGCTCCTCGTACGAGTCCTCGACCACGAAGACGTGCTCGATCGGCGTTCCTTCCCGGAACTGCTCGAGCAGCGGCAGGAGCGCACGGTCGACGATCACGGCGCGGTCGCCGGCGTGACTCGCGATGTAGTTGAGGTCGTTGGGGTGCAGGCGGAGGTTGAGCGTGTGCAGGACGAAGCCGCCGCACGGGACGCCGAAGTACGCCTCGTGGTGCTGGTAGTGGTTCCAGCACAGCGTCGCGACGCGGTCGCCGCGCTCGAGACCCGCCTTCTGCAGCGCGACGGCGAGCTGCCGCGAGCGGCGCAGCGTCTCGCCGTGGCTCGTGCGGTGGAAGCTCTTGTCGGGGAGGCGCGTGACGATCTCGGCGTCGCCGAAGAATGCTTCCCCGCGGCGCATCAGATGCGTCAGCGTGAGGGGGAAGTCCATCATCAGGCCCTCCATCCGGCTCATTCTCCTACGCGAGGAGCTGGTCTGCGACTTCGAGACGCAGCTCGGCCGGACGGGCGCCGAAGCCCTCGAGCCAGATCGCCCGCTTGTAGAAGCGGTGGAGCGGGTGCTCCCAGGTGAAGCCGATGCCGCCGTGCACCTGGATCGAGCGCTCGCACGCGGTCACTGCCGCCTCGGTGGCGAACGCCTTCGCAGCGGCGGCCGCGAGCGGCGCGCGCTCGTCCTCGTTGGCGACGCACCACGCGGCCCAGTAGACGAGGGAGCGCGCGAGCTCGACGTCGGTGTAGCTCTGGGCGAGCGGGTGCGAGACGGCCTGGTATGTGCCGATTGGCTTGCCGAACTGGACGCGGGTCTTCGCGTGCTCGACGCCGAGATCGAGGGCGCGCTGCGCGACGCCGAGCGCCTCGGCCGCAGCTGCGGCTCGGAAGCGCGAAGTCTCGGCGACCGGCTGGAAGGGGCGCGTGGCATCAACGGTGGTGCTGTCGCCCTCGCCGGGCAGCGCCGCGACGTGGCCCAGGTAGAAGCCGGGATAGCACGCGTAGCCCATCTCTTCGAGCAGCAATGCCTCCTCGACGAAGCCGAGCCCGGCCTCCGCGACGTCGAGCCACCCGAGCTCTGAGAGCTCGGCCCAGCGGTCGTCCTGCGAATCCCAGTCGCGGTCGAGCGGGAAGCGGTCGACGAGCCACGCGCGCGCCGCCTCCTTCAGTTCGATCTGCTCCTCCGAGAGCGCGAAGTCCATCAGCGCGACCTCGGGAGGCCGAGCACGCGCTCGGCGATGATGTTGCGCAAGACCTCCGACGTGCCGGCCTCGATCGTGTTGCCGCGGCTGCGGAGCTGCTGGTGGTTCCACCAGCCGTCGTCGAGGATTCCCTCCGGGCCACGCAGGTCGCGCGCGAGCTTCGTCAACCGCTGGTTCGCCTCCGACCAGCGCAGCTTCACTCCCGAGCCCTCCGGGCCGGGGATGCCGGTGCGCTGGTACGTGCCGAGAGCGCGGTAGCTCGTGAAGCGGAGAGCCTGCAGCTCGATCCACTCGCGGGCGAGCGCCTCGCGCACGTGCGGACTGGGATCGCGCTCGCGTGCCTCTTCGAGCAGCCGCCCGAAGAGCGCGTCGAGCGCGGCCGTGAGCGCGAAGCCGAGTGTTGCACGCTCGTGCAGGAGCGTCGTCATCGCCACCTGCCAGCCGTCGCCCTCGTCGCCCAGGCGGTTCTCGACCGGCACCTCGACGTCGCTGAAGAAGATCTCGTTGAACTCCGCCTCGCCCGTGATCTGACGCAGCGGCCGCACCTCGACGCCGGGCGCGTGCATGTCGACGAGCAGGTACGTGAGGTTCCGGTATCGCGGTGCGTCCGGGTCGCTCTGCGTGACGAGGATGCAGAAGTCGGCGATGTGCGCGAACGACGACCACACCTTCTGCCCGTTGACGACGTAGACGTCGCCGCGGCGCTCGGCGCGGGTGCGTGCGGCGGCGAGGTCCGAGCCCGCGTCCGGCTCAGAGAAGCCCTGGCACCAGATCTCGTCGGCGGCGAGGAGCGGCTGGAGGTAACGCGACTTTTGCTCTTCCGTCCCGTGGGCGATGATCGTCGGCCCGGCCATGCTCAGGCCGATCACGCCGACGTGGGTCGGGGCCTGCACCGCGGCGAGCTCCTCGTAGAGGATCGCCTGGAAGCTGTGGGGTGCTCCCGCGCCGCCGTATTCCTTGGGCCAGGTCAGCCCCACGTAGCCGGCCGCGTAGAGCTTGCGGCTCCACTCGCGCATGAACGGATCGTCGAAGCGCTGCGCCCCGCCGCGACCGCCGCGCTTGTCCTCGGGGAGGTTCGCGTCGATCCACGCGCGCAGCTCCGCCCTGAACTGTGCTTCCTCTGTCGTGTCGCGGAGATCCACGGGCGCGAGCTTACGCGGATGCGGTCGCCGGAACCAGCTCGCTGTGCCGCGTGTGGGGCGGCTCTGCGACGACGCGACGCCGCCGCAGCGGCAGCAGCGTCACCGATCCGATGATCAGCGCCACGCCGAGCCACTGCGTCCAGCTCAGCTGCTGGTTGTACGCGTAGATGCCGGCCACGATCGCCACGGCGGGATACGTGAGCTCGGCCACCGACGCGACCATCGCCGGAGTCCGCTGCAGCCCGTAGTAGTAGAGCCCGAGCGCGAGCAGCCCGGTGACGAGCGCGAGGTACGAGGATCAGCGACGCGTCGTGTCCGTTCGAGTACGCCGGCGAGTGCATGACGAGCAGCCCGAGGGAGCTGGCGAGCAGCCCGAAGAAGAAGCGGAGGGACAGGACGTGCTGGAACTCGAGCTCGCGGGACAGATAGCGGCCCAGCACCGTTCCCAGGCCCCAGAGCGCCGCAGCTCCCGTTGCCTCCGCGACCACGACGAGACCCTTCGCCGACGGGTCGAGCGGATGCGCCTGGTTGACGAGCCAGAAGCCGGCGACGGCGGGAAGGAAGAACCACCAGAAGCCCGGTCGCGGACGCTCGCCGAGCAGGAGCGCCGCAGCGCCGATTGCGATGAACGGCTGGATCTTCTGGATCACGACCGGCGTGATGTAGTCGGAGTGCCCGATCAACGCGTCGGTGAAGAGGATCGTCGCGACGGCGGAAGCGCCCGCGCCCACGACCATGGCCGCCGCGACGTAGCTCCGCCCGGCGCGCACGACGGAGCGCAGTGCCGGGAGGAGGAACGGCAGCGTGCAGAGCACGAGGATCACGTGCTCGCCGAAGACGATCGTCGTCGCGGAGGTGGACGGGGTCATCGTCTTGCGGATGATCGGATCGGTGCCCCACAGCGCCGCGGCGACTGCGATGAGAACGACTCCGGGGATCGCGGCCATCCGACGACTCAGGCGTTCGAACCGCAGCAGCTCGTCCACGGTCTCACGGCGGCGGATGAGGTGCGCCTCTCCGTCTGCGACGAGCACCACTGCCGGCCGCGGGACGCCGTTGTACGTCGAGCCGAGGGCGAGCGTGTACGCGCCCGTCGCCGGCACCGCGAGTACGTCGCCCGGCCTCGGCTCCGGCAGCTCTGCCGCTTCGATCAGGACGTCGCCCGACTCGCAGTGCTTGCCGGCGATCCGGTAGACGCCGCTCGGCAGCTCGTCGGCGCGGTTCGCGAGCAGCGCCTCGTAGCGGGCGCCGTAGAGCTGCGGTCGCGGGTTGTCGGACATGCCGCCGTCGATCGCCGCGTAGGTGACGCCGCCCGATTCCTTCACCGAGCCGATTCGGTAGAGCGTCAAGCCGGCGCGGCCGACGAGCGAGCGGCCCGGCTCGAGGATCAGGGAGACGCCCTCGGGCACCCGTTCGGCGAGCGGGCGGACGAACTCCTTTATCGAGGGCAGCTGCTCGTCGCGGTTGTGCCGTACACCGAGCCCGCCACCGAGGTCGAGCACGCGCGGCCTCCAGGCGAGCCGCTCGAGAAACGCGAGGACCCGCTCGAGCGCGAGCACGCTCTCGTCGACGCGGCCGAGCTGCGAGCCCACGTGGACGTGGAGACCCTCGACCTCGAGCCCAAGCTCCCGCGCCCGCCCGATCTCGCGCTCGGCGGCGTCCGGAGCAAGGCCGAACTTCGACTCCTCGTGGGCGGTCTGGATCGAGCGGTGCGTCTCAGCCTCGACGCCCGGCGTCAGGCGCACGAGCACGCGCCGCACGCCGGCGGCCGCAGCCGCCTCCGCCTCACCCGGCGCGTCGAGGACGGCGAGCGCACCCGCCTCCGCCGCCGCGCGCAGCTCCTCCTCCGACTTGTTGTTGCCGTGGAACACGATCCGCCCGCCCGGAACTCCCGCCGCCCGCGCGAACGCGAGCTCGCCGAGCGTCGAGACGTCGGCTCCCACGCCCTCCTCGCCGAGCAGCCGCAGCAGCGCGACGTTCGCGAACGCCTTCGTCCCGTAGACGACGAGCGCGCCCGGAGCCGCCTCCCGATAGGCCCGGGCCTGCGAGCGGATCGTCTGCTCGCAGTAGACGAGGAGCGGCGTCCCATGCTCCTCTGCCAGCTCGCTGGCACGAACGGCGCCGACCGTCAGCTCGCCGTCGGAGACCAGCGCGGTTTCGGGAAGGAGCTCGAGCACCTTGCTAGTATCGGGATCCCAATGCAGGAGCTGCTTCTTACCTAGTTCAGGGAGACACGCGCGGCGATGCTGCGCCAGCTCCCCTCGACCTCTCCTCGGAGAGGTTTTTTCGTTTCAGAGGACGTTTGCGATGACACCGAGATACGAGCCGCACGAGATCGAGCCAAAATGGCAGCGCGTCTGGGAGGACGAGCGGGCCTTCAACGTCCCGAACCCGGTGCCGGGATCGCCGACGCCCGAGAACCACTGGTACCAGCTCGAGATGCTGCCGTATCCGTCGGGCCCGAGCCTCCACATGGGCCACGTCCTCAACTACACGATGGGCGACGTCCAGACGCACGTCCGGCGCCGCAGCGGCTGGCACGTCGTGCGGCCGATGGGCTGGGACGCGTTCGGGCTGCCGGCCGAGAACGCCGCGATTCGCGAAGGCCGCCATCCGCGCGAGACCATCGAGCGGAACATCGAGACGATGCGCGCCCAGATGAAGCGCCTCGGCTGGGCGATCGACTGGAACCGCGAAGTGGCCGCGCACCAGCCGACCTTCTACCGCTGGACCCAATGGCTCTTCCAGCAGTTCGTGAAGCACGGCCTCGGCTATCGCAAGGAGGGGCCGGTCAACTGGTGCCCCAACGACCAGACCGTGATCGCCAACGAGTACATCGTCGACGGCCACTGCGAGCGCTGCGGCGCCGAGGTCGAGCTGCGGAACATGACCCAGTGGTACTTCAAGACGACCGAGTACGCGGACGAGCTGCTCGAGTACCCGGGCGCCGACTGGCCGGAGCGGACGAAGACGATCCAGCGGAACTGGATCGGCCGCTCGGAGGGAGCCGAGATCCTGTTCCGGGTCGAGGAGACCGGGGAGGACGTCGCCGTCTTCACGACGCGCGCCGACACCCTGTACGGCGCCACCTTCTTCGTCCTCGCGCCCGAGCACCCGTTCGTGCAGGCGCAGGGGAGCGACGAGGCGAAGGCGTACGCGCGGCACGCAGGCGCCCGCCCGGTCGAGGAGCGCGCGGCCGCCACGAACAAGACGGGCGTCTTCACCGGGCTGCACGCCGTCAACCCGATCAACGGCGAGAAGCTGCCGATCTGGGTCGCCGACTACGTCCTGATGGACTACGGCACCGGCGCGATCATGGCCGTCCCCGCCCACGACGAGCGCGACGGCGAGTTCGCCGAGACGTTCGGGCTTCCCGCGATCGAGGTGATCGGCGAAGACGGAAGGCTCGTCAACTCCGGGCGCTTCGACGGGCTGCCGGCCGAGCAAGGCGCACGCGAGATCGTCGCCGCGCTCGAGCAGGAGGGACGCGGCAAGGCGACCGTGCACTACCGCCTCCGCGACTGGAGCGTCTCGCGGCAGCGCTACTGGGGCTGCCCGATCCCGTTCATCCACTGCGAGAGCTGCGGCGTCGTGCCGGTGCCCGAGGACGAGCTGCCGGTGATCCTCCCCGACATCGAGGACTACGCGCCCAAGGGCAGGCCGCCGCTCGCTGCCAACGAGGAGTACATGGCGGTCGACTGCCCGCAGTGCGGCGGCCCGGCGCGGCGCGATCCCGACACGATGGACACGTTCGTCGACTCGTCCTGGTACTTCCTGCGCTACATCGACTCGCACAACGACGAGGCCCCGTTCGACCGCTTCGTCGTCGACTACTGGCTGCCCGTCTCGCAGTACATCGGCGGGATCGACCATTCCACGGGCCACCTGCTCTACTCGCGCTTCTTCGTCAAGGCGATGAACGACTGGGGCCTGGTCGGCTTCCGCGAGCCGTTCGCGCGCCTTTTCCACCAGGGCTGGGTGACGCTCGGCGGCACGAAGATGTCGAAGACGAAGGGCAACGTCGAAGGGCCGGACGCGGTTGTGAACGAGTACGGCGCCGACGCCGTGCGGCTCTACATCCTCTTCATGGGCCCCGCCGACCAGGACATGGAGTGGACGGACAAGGGCGTCGAGGGCATCGTCCGCTTCCTGCGCAGGCTCTGGCGCGTCGTGCACGAGGTGGCGGAGCAAGCGCCGTCACCCGGTGTGCGCGAGGGCGAGCTGGCGCGGAAGGCGAACGAGACGATCGCGCGCGTGACCGACGACGTGCTGCGGCGGTTCCAGTTCCACACGCCGATCGCCGCACTGATGGAGCTGGTCAACGAGCTCGGCGGTTCGGCCGACGCTCCGGACGCGCGCTTCGCCGCCGAGACGGCCGTCTCGCTGATCCAGCCCTACGCGCCGCATCTGGGGGAAGAGCTGTGGACGGTGCTCGGCCACGAGCGGCTCTGGGAGGCGCCGTGGCCGCAGGCCGACGAGGCGCAGCTCGTACGAGAGACCTTCGAGCTCGTCGTCCAGGTCAACGGCAAGGTGCGCGACCGCTTCGAGGTCGACGCCGGCCTGGGCGAAGAAGAGCTCGTCGCGCGGGCGCGCTCCAGCGAGCGCGTGCGGAGCTACCTCGACGGTGGCGAGCCGCGCAAGACGATCGTCGTTCCGCGCAAGCTCGTGAACTTCGTGGTCTAGTCGCGCTCGCGCGGATCCGGCCGGTCGACGTTCCAGTGGCGGCCGACTGACGCGAACCAGCGCACCTCGCCGTCGATTTCGCGCGGTGTGAGCATGAAGCGGCTGATCACACGCTGGCCGGCCTCGAAGTCTCCGTAGAGGATGTCGACACCGATGCTCTGCTGCGCCTCGACCGCGCGACGGGCCTCGCGGTAGCGGTCGCTCGAGGTGTCGCGGAACGATCCCTGCCAGAAACCGACGTCGCCGGGCGCGACGTAGAGGTCGCGCGTGAGCGTCGTGAAGTCCTCGAGCGGAGGATGAGTTCTGTGGGCGTCGCGAGTGAACACGAGGTCCGGCAGGAGTTGCCAGCCGTGAAGGACGGCGATCCCGGTCCCGACGTTGCGGACGGAGATCACGAAGTAGTCGGCTTCGTCGGTCGCCCTCGCGACACCCTGCCCGCCGGGAACGTTGAACCAGACGCCGTCCTGAAAGCCGGCCTTGACGGCCGGATCCTCGGTGCGAGACGGGACGAGCAGCGGGCGCTGGCCTGCCAGCAGCGACTGCTCGGCGACTCGCGCCGCGCGATTCGCGGAGCGCACGGAGGCCACGGTGACACCGGCCAGCACGAGCGTGCCGCCTGCCGATGCGAGCGCGGAGATCGTCACCCAGTCGGCCACGGCGCGAGTTTACGGAGCCGCCGCGAAGACGACACACCTGCGTCTCGTTTTCGTTGTCACGATGGACGACATGGATGTCCGGATCCCGGCTCTCTCGCGTCGGCAGCTCTTCGGATTCGCGGCTGCGGGTGTTGTGTTGCTGCTGCTTGCGATCCGCCACCTCGGCGGCGGAAGCTCGGCACCGGCCGTGACGCCGGTGCAGCCGGTGGCGAAGCCGAAAGCCGTCGCACCGAAGCTGCTCGTGATCGATGTCGCGGGCGCAGTGCGCCATCCGGGTCTCTACCGGCTGCGTTCGGGGTCGCGGATCGACGACGCGATCGCGCTCGCCGGCGGAGCAACTGCGAAGGCGCAGCTGGATACGGTCAACCTCGCCGCGCCGGTCGCAGACGGAGAGCAGATCGTCGTTCCCGGGCGAGGTGTGGGCAGCGTTGCGGCGGCGAGCGCTCCGGCAGCCGGCTCATCGCCGTCAGCCCCGCTCGACCTGAACTCAGCGACGCTCGAAGCGCTCGAGAACCTGCCCGGAATCGGGCCGGTCACCGCGCAGAAGATCCTCGACTACCGGCAGCAGCACGGTGCATTCCATTCGGTTGCCGAGCTGCAGGGCGTCCCCGGAATCGGGCCTGCGCACATGGCGCAGCTGAAGGGTCTCGTGATCCCGTGAGGTGAGCGTCCGCCTCCCGCACACGGCCGTCGGCGGCCTCTGCGTCGGTTTCGCGCTGGCGAATCTCGGCCGCCTGACGCCGGTGCACGCGCTCATCGGTGCCGGCCTCCTCGGCGCTCTCGGCCTTGTCGTTGCGACGGCGCGGGTTCGTTGGGCTCTGCTCGCCTCGGCGCTCGTGACTCTCGCCTGGGGCTGGGGGAGCCTCCGGCTCTCTCACCTCGACCACAGCGTGCTCACGTCACGGATCGGCACGGCCGAGCGGGCGGTCGTCGAGGTGCAGGAGCCGCCGCGTGCAGGGAGCTTCGACCAACGGATGAAGGCGCTGGTGCTCCGCTGGGGGACCTTGCGTCCGCATGAGACCGTCTATCTCGAGCTGCCGCTCGGCCGAGCACCGCCCCAGGGCGCGATCCTGGCGCTGGTCGGCCGGCTGCGGGCTCCGCCCGGACCGCCGAACAGCTTCGACGAGGCGAAGTGGCTCCGCCGGCAGGGGATTCACGCCGTCCTGAGCGGCCAGTCGTGGCGGATCGTCGGGCGCCGTGGCGGAGTATCCGGTGTGGGCGACCGCGTCGGCAGGTGGCTCGAGGGCGACAGTGCGCCGGGCGTGCAAGGTGAGCGGCGCGAGGTGATCGAGGCGATCATGCTGGGCCGCTCGTCCGAGGTGGACGAGGGGTTGCTCGACGATTTTCGTGCGACGGGCCTGTACCACTGCCTGGCGGTCGACGGGCTGAAGGTCGCGGCGGTTGGCGGCGGGGCTGCAGCGGTGGTCATGTTCTTGGGCTTCGGAAGCTACCTCGCTCAGCTCGCGGCGCTCTTGACGGTCTCGGGATACGCGCTCGCAGTGGGGCTCCACCCGTCGGTCGTGCGGGCCGCACTCGCCGCCGGGCTCGGCTCGCTTGCGTGGCTTGCCGGACGCGAGCGCGACCGCTGGCAGGCGCTCCTGGTGGGCGCCGCCGTCCTGCTCGGCTGGAACCCGTATCTGCTCTTCGACGCCGGCTTCCAGCTCTCGTTCGCCGCCGTCGCCTCGATCTTCGTCGTCACGCCTCGCGTCGTGCGAGCACTCGAGGGTTATCCGGTGCCGCGCGGGCTCGCGCAACTGACCGGAGTCTCGACTGCCTGCGGGCTTGCGACGGCGCCTGTCACCTGGTTCCAGTTCCACCAGATCTCACTGGTCACGATCCCGGCGAACGTCCTCGTGGTCCCGGTCGTCGTCGAGGTGCTCGGCCTCGCGCTTCTGACCGCACTCGTCGCGCCGGTCGCTCCGTCCCTCGCGGCGGCGATGGCGCAGCTGAACGGCTGGGAAGCGTGGTTCGTGGCCGCGTCCGCGCGGGGGTTCGCGAGCCTGCCCGGTGCGCAGATCACCTCACCACGGATGGCCGCGGTGCTCGGTCTGAGTGCGGTCGGGGCAGCCGCTTATGCTTGGCAGCGTGGCGAGCGAGCAAGAGCTGAAGCCCGTCTACCTCCTGACGGGAACGGATCGGCCGAAGATCGCGGTCGCGCTCCAGCGGCTGCGGAAGCGGATCGGTGAGGACGCAACCGAGCAGCTTCACGCCGGCGACGCCGCTGCCGCGGACGCGGTCGCGGCCTGCAACGCTCTCGGTCTCTTCGGGGGTGAGGCCAGACTCGTCATGGTCGACGGCGTCGAGTCCTGGAAGGCGGCCGACGTGAAGGAGCTCGAGGCGTATCTCGCAGCTCCCGCACCGACCACCGTCCTCGCACTCGTGGGCGACGGGGTCAAGCGCGACTCCGCGCTCGCGAAGGCGGTTGCCAAGAAGGGCCAGGTCCTCGCGTACGACGTCACGAAGAAGCAGCTTCCGGAGTGGGTGGCCGAGCAGTTCGCGCGGCTTGGGGCGTCGGCGGATCGCGAGGCCTGCCGCGCGCTCGTGGAGGCCGTCGGAGACGACGTCGGCGACCTCGCCTCCGAGATCCAGAAGCTCGCGACGTGGGCGGGCGCTGAGCAGATCACGCGCGCGGCCGTCGAGGAGCTGGCGGTCGGACGCGCCGAGACGCCGATCTTCGCGGTCACGGATGCCTGGGGGCGTCGAGACGTCGCTGCGACGTTGCGCGCGTCCGAGTCGCTGCTCGATCGCTCGCATCGGCCACGCTCGGGCGAGCTGATCCGCCTCGTCGCGTCGCTCGTGGGACACGTCGGCCGGGTGCGGAAGGCCTCGCGCCTGGCGGACGAGGGTTTCCGCTCGAGCGAGATCGCGAGCCGCTTGAAGATGCATCCGTTCGTCGCCGAGAAGGCGACGAAGCAGGCGGCCAACTTCTCGCCGGAGGAGCTCGCCCAGGCGATCGTGCGTCTCGCCGAGCTCGACGCGGGTGCGAAGGGCGGCTCCCGCCTGCCACCCGAGGTTCAGCTCGAGCGGACGCTCGTGGCGATCACCCGGCGAGCCGAGTAGAGGAGTTACTTCGCCGCGTTCGCGCCGGCGGCGAGCTTGGCCGCCTGCGACTTGCGCCGGGCGACCGTGTTGCGGTGGAGCGCGCCGTTCGCCGCCGCGCGGTCGAGCCATTGAACGAGCTCGCGGTGGCGCGCCCCGATCTCCGTCGCGTCGTCGTCGGCGACCGCCTCGTTCAGGCGGCGCATCAGCGTCTTCGCGGTCGAGCGCCAGCGGAGGTTTCCCTGCCGCTGCCGTGTCGCCTGGCGGACGCGCTTCTCTTGCTGCTTGATGTTCGGCATCTTCGGAAAAGACCCGCGGCTCGCGGGTCGGGCGATGGTAGCAACCCCGCTCCCTATGCTGCCCTCGTGGAGGACGCCGAGCGGCAGCGGCACGAGCGTCGGTTGGCGCGCGACCGCCGTCGACTCGAGCAGGGCAAGCCGACGTACTTCGACAGCGACGCGCCGCTCGAGGCCCGGCCGGTCTCGCAGGATCCGTCCGAGCGGTCGACCGCCATCATCCGGACACACCGAGACCGCGGCGAGTTGACCGAGCTCGAGGCGCAGGCGTTCGACGCGGAGGGGCAGGCGGCGCCGTTCGCGGCCGCCCCGGTGTCCGTCCCCGACGGCCGGCACGAGGAGGCGGGCCGCGGGCTGGCTCGCTCGGGCGTCATCTTCGCGATCGCCACCGCGCTCTCCCGCGTCATCGGTCTGATCCGGGAAATCGCCCAGGCCGCCGTCTTCGGCATCTCCGGCCCCGTCAACGCCTTCGAGATCGCGTTCCTCATCCCGAATACGGTGCGCGCGCTCGTCGCCGATTCGGCGCTCTCGGCCGCGTTCGTCCCCGTCTTCAGCGACCTGCTCGTCAAGGGAGAGCGCAAGCGCGCGTGGCGCGTCGCCTCGTCGATCTTCTGGCTGCTGCTCCTCGGGTTGGGCGGTCTCACGGCGTTTTTCATCGTCATCGCGCCTTGGGTGATGGAGCTCTTCGGCTACGGACCGGGACAGCAGTTCGGCGAGATTGCAACCGAACTCGCACGCATCCTCTTCCCGCTCGTGCTCATCCTCGGGCTGACCGGGGTGGTGGTCGGGGTCCTCAACAGCTACGACCACTTCACCGTGCCTGCACTGAGCCCCGTGCTCTGGAACGTGATCATCCTCCTCGGACTCGGGCTCGGCGTGCAGCACACGAGCTCGGACTCGGAGAGGCTCTACATCTACGCGGTCGCGATCCTGGTGGCGACGATCGCGCAGTTCCTGCTTCCTCTGCCGTGGCTCCGCGGGCTCGACGGGCAACTCCACATGGCGATCGACATCCACGACCCGGCGGTAAAGCGGACGTTCAAGCTGATGGTGCCAGTCACGATCGGGCTCGGTCTGATCAATATCAACGCGCTCATCGACCAGCTGTTCGCGACTCACTTACCGGCGGGAGTAGACCCCCGGCACGAAGCCCCGGCGGCGATCGTGCGAGCGTTTCGGCTCTACATGCTCCCGCAGGGGGTGTTCTCGGTCGCCGTGGCGACGGTGCTCTTTCCGCTCCTCTCGCGCCACGCGTCGAGGCAGGACTGGAACGGATTCCGACATACGATGAGCACCGGGCTCCGGCTGATCTGCTTCCTGCTCGTGCCGGCAAGCGTGACGGCGGCGGCGCTCGCGACGCCAATCGTGCGGCTCCTCTATCAGCACGGGAACTTCGGGCCGAAAGCCACACCGATCGTGGCGGCCTCCCTTGCCGCGTTCGCGCTGGGGCTCACGTTCAACGGGACGATGCTGATGCTCAACCGCGGCTTCTTCTCACTCCAGTCGCCGTGGATCCCGAGCTTGGTCGCGTTCGGGAACCTGGGCCTGAACGCCCTGCTCGACGCGGTGTTCTATCGCTTCGGAATCTGGGGGATCCCGTTCTCCACCTCGCTTGTGAACATCGCTGGGACGGTGGCCCTCCTCGTCCTCTTCCGTCGGCGGATGCCCGGGTTCGAGATCGGTGATCCGGTTCGGACATTGCTTCTTGTGTGCGTTGCATCGGTGGTGCTCGCAGGCGTGGGGTGGGGGGTTTGGCACCTGCTCGATTCGGTGCTCGGCCAATCGCTGCCGGCGCAGATCGTCTCGCTCGGAGCCGGGCTCGCGCTCGGCTACGCGGGCTTCTTCGGCGCGTGTCGGCTCCTCAACGTGCACGAGCTCGAGACCTTGATGCGACTCCGCCGCAGCCGAGCTTGACCTGGCGAGCCCGGGGCCGCGAGACTCGCGCGGACAGCTACGAGGAGGAACCGATGTCCGTGATCATGACGCTCTCCGCCGAAGGTGACCCTGCGGGAGTCGAACGCTATGCGGCAGAGAATCCGGAGAAGATGCGGGAGATCGTCGCCCACGCCGTAGAGCATGGGGTCATCGCGCACCGCTTCTACGGGAGCGACGGCCAGATCCTCGTGATCGACGAGTGGCCGGACGAGCAGAGCTTCCACGAGTTCTTCAACCACATGGGGCCGCAGATCCAGCCGATCATGGAGGCGGCCGGCGTCACGGCGCAGCCGCATCCCGCCTTCTGGAGGAAGCTCGACTCGCACGACGAGTACGGCTGGGGCGTAGCAGCGAGTCGTCGCAGTCCGCGATTCCACGGCCGGTCGAACTGGCACGCAATTGCGACGGAGCCGTCGGCCGGGCGGCACGCCTCGATCGATAGCCTCGATCGCCAGGGCGGAGGGAACGCGAACCCCACCCATGGGTGGGGGAGCGCTTGCGGCCGGGGCCGAAACAGCCACGGCCGCGGCGGAGGTGCGTGAGTACCATCGCCGCTCGTGGACCAGAGCCGCATCCGCAACTTCTCGATCATCGCCCACATCGACCACGGGAAGTCGACGCTCGCCGATCGGATCCTCGAACTGACCGAGGCCGTCTCCGCGCGAGACATGCGCGCGCAGGTTCTCGACTCGATGGATCTCGAGCGGGAACGGGGCATCACGATCAAAGCCCAGGCCGTCCGCGTCAGCTGGAAGGGACACGAGCTCAACCTCATCGACACGCCCGGGCACGTCGACTTCACGTACGAAGTCTCGCGCTCGCTTCAGGCCTGCGAAGGGGCGCTCCTCGTCGTGGACGCCGCGCAGGGGATAGAGGCGCAGACGCTCGCCAACGCATATCTCGCGATCGAGAGCGGGCTCGAGATCGTCCCCGTCGCCAACAAGATCGACCTCCCGGCCGCCGACCCGGACGGTACGGCCCTCGAGGTGGCCGAGCTGCTCGGTGACGACCCGGCCCGGGTGCTCCGGATCTCTGCCAAGACAGGAGACGGCGTCGCCGACGTCCTCGACGCGATCGTCGAGCGTGTGCCGCCTCCGGATGGCGACCCTGACGCAGCGGCGCGTGCGCTCGTCTTCGACTCCGCGTACGACCAATATCGGGGAGTCGTCGCCTTCGTGCGCGTCGTCGACGGCGTCTTCTCGACGCGCGAGCCGCTGCGAACGATGGCCACGGGCACGCGCTTCGACGGGGAGGAGCTCGGCGTCTTCTCTCCTGCCATGACTCCCGTCGAGCAGCTCACGGCGGGCGAGGTCGGGTACGTCGTGACGGGCTTGAAGGACGTCTCGCGGCTGCGGGTCGGCGACACGCTCACGTCTGTCCGCCGGCCCGCCGACGCGGCTTTGCCCGGTTACAAGGACGTCAAGCCGATGGTCTTCGCCGGGCTCTTCCCGACCGACTCGGACGACTACCCGGAGCTCCGCGACGCGCTCGAGCGGCTCAAGCTCAACGACGCGGCACTCGTCTACGAGCCAGAGACCTCCAATGCGCTCGGTTTCGGCTTCCGCTGCGGGTTCCTCGGTCTTCTGCACATGGAGATCGTCCGCGAGCGCCTCGAGCGCGAGTTCGACCTCGACCTCCTCGTCACCGCGCCGAACGTCGCGTACCGCGTGAAGGAGAAGAACGGAGACTGGGTCGAGGTGCACAACCCCGCCGAGTTCCCGCGCGAGGTCGAGGAAGTCGAGGAGCCGTATGTCGCAGCGTCGATCATCGTCCCCAAGGAGCACGTCGGAGCGGTGATGGAGTTGAACAACGATCGGCGTGGCACCTTCGGGAAGCTCGAGTACCTCTCGCCGGAACGCGTCCACCTGACGTACCAGCTCCCGCTCGCGGAGATCGTGCTCGACTACTACGACCAGCTGAAATCGCGCACGCGCGGCTATGCCTCCTTCGACTATGACCTCGCCGGATTCAAGCCGGGCCAGCTCGTCCGGGTGGACGTGCTCGTCGGCAACGAGCCGGTCGATGCCTTGTCCCTCATCGTCCACCGCGACTTCGCGTACGACCGCGGTCGGCTGCTCGTCGACAAGCTGCGGGAGGAGATCCCTCGCCAGATGTTCGACATCCCGATCCAGGCCGCAGTCGGCTCTCGGGTCATCGCGCGCGAGACCGTGAAGGCGAAGCGGAAGGATGTGCTCGCGAAGTGCTACGGCGGCGACATCTCGCGCAAGCGAAAGCTGCTCGAGAAACAGAAGGCCGGCAAGAAGCGGATGAAGCAGGTGGGAGCCGTCGAGGTACCACAGGAGGCGTTCCTCGCCGTGCTCAACATCGGACAGGGCCAGAAAAGCTGATGGCACTCGAGATGCGGACGGAGTGCGAGCGCTGCGGGGAGCAGCTGTCCGAGGGCTCCGACGCGACGGTCTGCTCCTTCGAGTGCACGTTCTGCCGCGCGTGCGCCCAGGCGCTGGACTACGTCTGCCCGAACTGCGCGGGCGAGCTCGTGACGCGGCCGAAGCGGGTGAGCACGTGACGAGCGGGGCGCGTCACCTCTACGTCCACCTCCCGTTCTGTGCTCACCGCTGCGGGTACTGCGACTTCGTCACGGTGGTCGGCCGCGGTGGCCAGCACGTCGCCTACGTGGACGCGCTGTTGCGCGAGCTCGAGCTCGAGCGGGACGCGCTCGCCGGCGAGCTCGAGACCGTCTTCCTCGGCGGCGGGACACCTACCTTCACGGCGCTGCCGGATCTCGCGCGGCTACTCGAGGCTCTGCCGGTAGCCGCAGACGTGACAGTCGAGGCGAACCCGGAGACGGTCACGGCCGAGCTCGCCCGCGCGCTTCGAGCAGCCGGGGCGACCCGCATCTCCCTCGGTGTCCAGACGTTCCACCCCGAGCTCCTCCGCGTGCTCGAGCGCGTTGCCCAACCTGACGACGTCCGACGCGCGGTGCACCATCTTCGTGATGCCGGATTCGACAACATCTCGCTCGATCTCATCTACGGGATTCCCGGCCAGAGCGCCTCCGATCTCGAAGCCGACCTCGACGACGCCCTCGCGCTCGAGCCGGAGCATCTCTCCTGCTACGAGCTCGAGGCGAAGCCGGGGACGCGCTTCACCCACGCCTGGGGAGCAGAGCTCGGGCGCCAGGCCGACGCGATGGAGGACTACTTCGAGCGCGTCGTCGAGAGGCTGACGGGCGCCGGCTACCGGTGGTACGAGACGGCGAACTTCTGCCGCGTCGACGCGGACGGGCGGGATCTCCGCGCGCGGCACAACCTCGCCTACTGGCTCGGCCGCGACTACCTCGGGCTTGGGATCGGCGCGGTCAGCACAATCGAGAACCGGCGTTGGCGGAACGCGCCGCGGCTCGGGCGCTACCTGGAGGCGCTCGCGGCCGGCTTGCGTCCCGAGCGTGAGATCGAGCAGCTCGACGCCGACATCCGTGCGCGCGAGCGTCTGATGCTCGGGCTTCGGCTCGACGAGCCCGTGGCGGTCGGCGGCCTGCGCTCGGCGCTCGACCTCGCGGGCCTCGCGCGCGCCGAGGAGCTCGGCCTTGCGGTCGACAGCGGCGAGACCCTCGCGCTCACCCGGCGCGGACGCTTCCTCGGCGGCGGCGTGACGGCCGAGATCCTCGCCTGACCCGGCCGGTCGAGCACGAGGAGACCGGCTAAAATCTCCTGCAAATGCCGGAAACAGTGCAGCTGAGCGAACGGCAGCAGGCCGTTTTGCGCCGCGTGGTCGAGGAGTTTGTCGGTACCGGACAGCCGGTCGGCTCGAAGACGCTCGTCGCGCGTTCGGACCTTCGCGTCTCGCCGTCGACCGTCCGGGCCGAGCTCGCGGAGCTCGAGCAGCTGGGGCTCCTCACGCATCCGCACACCTCGGCCGGCCGCGTGCCGACCGAGCGCGGCTACCGCTACTACGCGGACGAGCTGCTCGGGCGACTCGAGCCGCAGCCGGCGGCCTTCCCGCTCGATCTGACGACCACCAGCACCGAGGTCGAATCGGCGCTGCAGGCGACGACCGAGATGCTCTCGCAGGTGACGCGCCTGCTCGCGCTCGTCTCGGCGCCGCCGCTCGAGGCGACGCACGTGCGACACGTGGAAGTGCTCCTCCTGCAGCCACAGCTCGTGATGGTCGTCGTCATCACGTCGGCGGGCGGCGTGTCGAAGCGGCTCTTCCACTTCGAGGAGCCGGTCGACGCGGGCCTCGCGCAGTGGGCGAACGACTACCTCAACGAGGCCGTGGCCGGACTGCAGCTCGGTACCGGCCTGCTCCGCCGGCGCTTCGAGGAGGCGGGCCTCAGCCCCGGCGAGCGCGCGTTCCTGGCCGCGCTCTGGCCGGCGTTCACGGAGCTCGTCTCGGCCGAGCAGCGCCTCTACGTGGGCGGGGCCGCCGACCTGCTCGGGGAGGTTCGCGCGGACGAGCTGGACGCCTATCGCAGCCTGTTCGAGCTCGTCGAGCGCCGGGCCGACCTGATCGACGTGCTCGGCGAGCCGAGTGCCTCGCGGCGGCCTTTTGTCCGCCTCGGGCACGAGTTCGCGCATCCGGCTCTCGTCGAGATCGCGCTCGTCGGAGCGTGTTACGGGCTCGTCCATCGCGCGCTCGGCGCGGTCAGCCTCGTCGGTCCCGTGCGGATGGACTACGAGAAGGCCCTCGGCGCCGTTCGCTCGGCCGCGCAGGAACTGTCGCGCTTCGTCGAGTCGATCTACGACGAAGCCTGAGGCTGAGACCGCGGACGCCGCCGCTACATTCCGGCGATGGCGACCACCGACCGCGACTACTACGAGGTCCTCGGAATCGGGCGGACCGCGAGCGAGGCCGACATCAAGCGCGCGTTCCGGCAGCTCGCGCGCGAGCTTCACCCGGACGTCTCCGACGCGCCGGACGCCCAGGAGCGCTTCCGCGAGGTGGTCGAGGCGTACGAGGTGCTGTCGAAGAGCGAGACGCGCGACCTCTACGACCGCTTCGGCCACGCGGGGCTGCGGAGCGGCGGCTTCCAAACGGGACACGTCGACTTCGGCAATCTCGCCGATCTCTTCTCGGCCTTCTTCGGCGAGGACGTTCTCGGCGGTGGTCGAGCCGGGAGCCGGCGGGTGCACGGCGCCGACATCGGCGCCACCGTCGAGATCGACCTCGTCGAGGCCGCTCACGGCGTCACCCGGGAGGTGCCGTATGAGGTGGCCGTGACGTGCGCCCACTGCGACGGGGAAGGGGCGGAGCCGGGCAGCGCGATCACGACGTGCGCGACCTGCGGAGGCGCCGGGCGGCTCCAGCAGGTGACCCGGAGCGTCTTCGGCGAGTTCGTGCGCACCCAGACGTGCCCGACCTGTTCGGGCTCCGGTCGGCAGATCGAGCAGCAGTGTGCCGAGTGTCGCGGCGCCGGCCGCGTCGTCGAGACCCGGACGCTCGCCGTCGAGATCCCACCGGGAATCCATCACGGCCAGCAGATCCGGCACAGCGGAGAGGGACACGCCGGCGTAGTCGGCGGCCGCTCGGGGGATGTCTATGTCGAGGTGCACATCCGGCCCGACGAGCGGTTCGTGCGTGAGGGGGACGACATCTACACGACCGTCGCCGTCACGTTCACACAGGCTGCGCTCGGCTCGACCGTGGCCATCCCGACCCTCGACGGAGACGAGGAGCTCGAGCTGTCGCCCGGAACGCAGCCGGGCGAGATCGTCGTCCTGCGCGGGCGCGGCATGCCCGTCCTTCAGGGCCGTGGCCGCGGCGACCAGCGAGTCCTGGTCAACGTCCTCGTGCCGCGGCGGCTGAGCGACGAGCAGCGCCGGCTCCTGCGGGAGTTCGACGACCACGCCGACGAGGGCACGTACGGCAAGGGCGACGGCGGGCTCTTCGACAAGCTCAAGAGCGCATTCCGCTAGTGCTGAAGCGCTACGTCGTGGTCGGCGGCGAACCGGAGCTGGCGCTCCTGCTCCACATCTTCCCCGAGGGCGTCGAGGAGCTGGACGGAGCCTTTGCCGTCTACGCCGACGAGCCGCCGCTCGGCTTCGATGTCGTCACGGTGGACGAGGTCGACGAAGGCTGGCCGGACAAGTGGCGGAACTTCCACCACGGCGTCCGGATCGGCCGGCTCTGGGTCGGGCCACCCTGGGAAGAGGCGCAGCCCGACGCGATCGCGGTCGTGATCGATCCCGGCCGCGCCTTCGGCACCGGCGCTCACGCGACGACGCGGCTTTGCCTCGAGCTCCTGCAGGAGGTCGAGCCCGCGAGCCTGCTCGACGTCGGCTGCGGCTCGGGAGTCCTCTCGATCGCCGCGGCGAAGCTCGGCTTCGCGCCGATCCGCGCCGTCGACGTCGACGACGTGGCGCTCGAGACGACCCGCGCGAGCACGGCCGCCAACGAGGTGGAGATCGAGGTGGGAGCTGAGCTCGAGCCCGCCCAGCTCGCGGTGATGAACATCGCGCTCGACGTGGTCGAGACGATGCTTCCGCAGCTCCCGGTCGAGCGCGCGATCACGTCCGGGTATCTCGAGCGCGACGAGCCGCGCGCCGAAGGCTGGCACCGGCTGGAACGGCGCATCCGCGACGGCTGGGCGGCGGACCTGCTCGAATTCCGGCCGTGACGACGTTCTCCGTCCGGTTCCTGGGCTGCAAGGTCTCGCACGTCGACGCGCACGCGGTGCGCGAGCGGCTGCTCGCGGATGGCCACGACGAGCGCGACGGCGGCGCCGAGGTCGCCGTCGTGAACACATGCTGCGTGACCCACGAAGCGGTGGCGAAGTCGCGCAAGGAGGCGGCACGCGCGGCGCGGACGCACCGCCGCGTCTACGTCACGGGCTGCGGGGCGAACCTCGCCGGCGACGCCTTCGCCGGCCTGCCGGACAATGTCGTGGTCGTCGCGCGTCGCAGCGAGGAGACGCCCGCCTTCGTCGCCGGCGACGTCGGCGCGATCGGCTGCGTCCAGGCCGACGCCCGGCTCGACCGCGTCCGGGCGTTCGTCAAGGTGCAGGACGGCTGCTCGTTCTCGTGCCGGTTCTGCGTGATCCCGCTCGTCCGCGGTGCCTCGCGGAGCCGCCCCGCCGAGGCGGTGCTGGCCGAGATCGGGCGCCGGGTCGCGCAGGGGCACCGCGAGGTCGTCCTGACGGGGATCAACCTCGGCTGCTACCGAGACCGCGCCGCCGGCTACCGCCTCGCACGCCTGGTCAGGGAGGCGGGCGCGACGCCCGGCCTCGAGCGGCTGCGCCTCTCCTCGATCGAGATCAACCACGTCGACGACGAGCTCGTCCACGCGCTGCGCGAGACGCCGAACGCGAGCCGCCACCTGCACGTGCCGTTGCAATCCGGCGACGACGCCGTCCTGCGCGCGATGGGGCGCCGCTATTCGGTCGGCACCTACCTCCGCCGGCTCGAGTCGCTGCGCGACGAGTTCAACCTCACGAGCGACGTCATCGTCGGCTTCCCGACCGAGGACGAGCGCGCGTTCGGGAACACGCTGCGCGTCGTCGGCGAGGCCGGCCTGACCAAGGTGCACGTCTTCCCGTATTCGCCGCGCCCGGGAACCGGCACCGCAGCCGAGGATCCGGTTCCGCCGCGCGAGAAGAAGGAGCGGAGCGCGCGCCTGCGGGCGGCGTCCCACGAAGCCTGCCTCTCCCACTGGCGCTCCAAGATCGGCCGCGCCGACGTCGTGCTCGTGGACCGCCCGGGCCGCGGCTACGGCGACGACTACTCCCCGTGGCTCGTTCCGGAGGCGACGCCGGTCGGCGAGCTCGTCGGTGTGCGCGGCGGTGCGGTCGCGGAGGAGGGGATCCTCGCCGCGTGAACGAGGACTGTCTCTTCTGCAAGCTCTACCGCGAGGGCGACCACGTGGCCGCGACCGACGGCTTCGTCGCCATGCGCGACATCAACCCGCAGGCACCGGTGCATCTGCTCGTCCTGCCCGAACGCCACGTCGACTCGTTCCGCGAGATCTCGGAGTTTCCGGCCGAGGAGGCGAAGCGGATGCTCGAGTTCGTCGCCGAGGTCGCAGCACGCGAGGGGTTGACGGATTACCGTGTCACCGTCAATGTCGGCCCCAGCGCGGGCCAGACGGTTTTCCATCTGCACTGGCACATCAAAGGCGGCTGGGCTTGAGCTTGATCGAGGAGATCGACGACGAGCTGAAAGATGCGATGCGCGCCCGCGACGCGGAGCGCCGCGACACGCTGCGCCTGATCCTGAACGCGCTCAAGAACTCCGAGAAGGAGCTGCAGCGCCCGCTCAGCGAGGAGGAGGAGCTGCAGGTGCTGCAGCGCGAGCGGAAGCGGCGGCTCGAGGCGGCCGAGGCGTTCCGGAACGGCGGCCGCGAGGAGCAGGCCGCGGCCGAGGAGCGCGAGCTCGAGGTGCTCGAGGAATTCATGCCCGAGCCGCTCTCCGAGGACGAGGTCGAGGAGATCGTCGACGACGTCATCGCCGAGGTGGGGGCGACGAGCATGGCCGACCTCGGCCGGGTGATGGCCGACGTGATGCCGCAGATCGCCGGCCGTGCCGACGGCTCCCAGGTGAGCCAGATCGTCCGCGAAAAACTCGCGTAGCTGGCGTAGGGCCGCGAGCTACGGAACGCGGCGGGCGCCGTCGTAGCCGCCGAAGCTCGAGATGCTGTCGATGCGGACGACCGAGCCGGTGTGCGGGGCGTCGACGAACTGGCCGCCGCCGATGTAGATCCCGACATGGCCGAGGCCGTTGAAGAAGACGAGGTCGCCGGGCGCCGGCGACGAGACGGACTCGGTCGCGTTCCACTGGGCGACCGTGTAATGCGGAAGCGAGATTCCGAGCTGCTCGTACACATACATCACGAGACCTGAGCAGTCGAACCCGCCAGGGCTCGCTCCGCCCCAGACGTATGGGACGCCGAGATAGTGGAGTGCGATCGAGGCCGCCGCAGGATGTCCCGCGCCCCCGTTGCCCACCGGCACGCTGATCGGCGGCGGAACGACCGACGTCGTAGAGGACTGGGCCGGCGGCGGCGCTTGCTGCGCCTGCGCTGCCGCGGCACGAGCTGCCCGAGCGCGGGCAGCCTCTTCAGCACGCAAGCGCGCCTCCGCTGCGAGCCGTGCCGCCCGCTCGTGCGCTGCCTCCTGTGCTTGCAGATTCGCGATCGTCGTGTGGATCGACGCGAGCAGCTGCTTCTCGCGTCCGAGCTCCGACGCCTTCTGCTGCTTCTCGGCGTTGAGCTCCCTCGCGGCCGCAGCGCGCTTCGCCTCGAGCGACTTCAGCTGCCGCTCCCGCGTCTGCACCGAGTGCTCGAACCGGAGCGCCTGCTCTCCGAGCGCCGTGTCCTGGTTCGAGAGCACCTGCGCCGCCTCGGTGCGGCTGATGATCTGCCCGAGGGTCCGAGCGCCCGCAATGGCCTCGATCGCGCTCGGCGATCCGTTCACGTAAAGCGAGTAGAGGCGCGACTCGAGCCGCATCTGCGAGCGGTGGAGGTCGCCCCGCGCAACGTGCAGCCGGTACTGGTTCTCCCGCAGGCTCTGCTTGACCTGGTTGAGGCGCTGCTGCGCGCTCCAGGCCCTGTCTTCGACGACCTGAAGCTCGTTGCCGATCTGGTTCACCTCGGCGTAGACCGCGCGCTCGTGGGCCTGCTGGGCGCGGATCTCAGGGGTCGAATGGGCACGCGCCACGGTCGCAGCGACAGCCGCCGCGAGTGCGGCGAGGCCAAGCGTGCAGAGGAGTACGAGACCGTGACGTCGCATAGGAACGGCGCTGCAAAGGGGACCCGAGCCCCGGACGGTAGCGCATGGAGACGACGGAGTCATGTTCGTGCTCGACGCAACGAACCCTTGTTCGCTCCTTCGCGGGGGCGGGGAGCCGCCCGCAGAGCCACCTACACTGCCGCTTGTGCAAACGGTTCTGGACGTTTCGAACGAGGTCGCGGCAGAGCTCGCGGGCATCGGCGATCCGGTGCTCGAGGCCCTCCGGGACCGGCTCGGCTGCCGCGTCAACCTGCGCGGGAATCGGCTCACGCTGGCGGGCGACGAGGCAAAGGTCGCCGAGGCACAGGCGGTGGTGGAGGAGCTCGTCGAGCTCGTCGAGGGCGGCCAGGAGGTCAACGCCGGCACGGTCGACGGCATCCTCGGCGCGATCGACCAGGCGGAGGACGTGCGCGAGATCTTCTCCGACGTCGTCTGGTCTCATCGCGGCAAGCGGATCACGCCGAAGACCGTCACGCAGAAGCACTATGTCGACGCCATCCGCGAGTGCACCGTCACGTTCGGCATCGGCCCGGCGGGGACGGGCAAGACCTACCTCGCGATCGCGCTCGCCGTCGCTGCGCTCTCGGAACGCCAGGTCGGGCGGATCATCCTCACGCGGCCCGCCGTCGAGGCGGGTGAGCGGCTCGGCTTCCTGCCGGGCGACGTGCTCGCGAAGGTCGACCCGTACATGCGGCCGCTGTTCGACGCGCTCTACGACACGATGGACCCCGAGAAGCTGAACGCCTTCATGGAGCGCGGCACGATCGAGGTCGCGCCGCTCGCGTTCATGCGCGGCCGCACGCTCAACGACAGCTTCGTCATCCTCGACGAGGCGCAGAACACGTCTCCCGAGCAGATGCAGATGTTCCTGACGCGGCTCGGCTTCGGCTCGAAGATGGTCGTGACCGGGGACGTGACCCAGGTCGACCTGCCGCGGGAGCAGGCGTCCGGGTTGATCCAGGTCCGCGACATCCTCGGCTCGGTCGACGGGATCGCCTTCGTCGAGTTCAGCCACCAGGACGTCGTCCGTCACAAGCTCGTGCAGCGGATCGTGGAGGCGTACAAGGCGCACGCCGAGCAGACCGGGACGCAGCGGAGCCGGTGATCGAGGTAGACGTCGTCAACCGCTCGGGCGAGGAGGTGGACGAAGCGGCCGCAGTCGAGCTCGCACGTGCCGTCCTCGCCGGTGAAGGCGTCGGCGCGGGAGAGCTTGGGCTCGCCTTCGTGGGGCCCGACGAGAGCCGTTCCTTGAAGCGGGAGCACCTCGGCATCGACGAGGCGACCGACGCGCTCGCCTTCCCGATCGACGGTCTTGCACCGCTGCCGGACGGCGTCCCACGCCAGCTCGGCGATGTCGTGCTGTGTCCCGACGTCGTCGGGGAGGAGTGGCGCGGCCCGCTCGTCCACGCGCTCCTGCACCTCGTCGGCTACGACCACGGCCCCGAGATGGAGGCGCGTGAGGCGGTGTACTGCCGATGAGGTGTCGGGCGTGACCGTCACACCGCTCCCGCGCGGCCCCGAGGACGACGAACGCGAGCGGCCGCAGCGTAAGCCGGCGCAGCCGGCCCCGGGTCGCGCCCCGTCCCTGCTCGACAGCTTCAACTACGCCCTCGAAGGAGTCATCCACGTCCTCCGCACGCAGCGGAACCTTCGCATCCACTTCGTCGCGGCGGTTCTCGTGTTCGCGGCCGCGGTTGCGGTCGGCGTCACCCGGCTCCAGCTGATCGCGCTCGTGCTCGCCATCGCGTTCGTCCTCGTTGCGGAGATGCTGAACACTGCGATCGAGGGCGTGATCGACGTCTCGACGACGTCCTTCGACCCGAACGCGAAGCTCGCGAAGGACATCGCCGCCGGCGCGGTGCTGATCGCGTCGATCACAGCCGTTGCCGTGGGCTTCCTGGTCTTCCAGAGCGCGATCGGGCAGCGCGCGACGCACGTGCTCAACCGGGTTCGCGACGCGCCGGCCGACCTGACGCTCGTGGCACTCGTCCTCGTCGTTCTCCTCGTCATCGCAACGAAGGCCTGGACGGGGCGCGGCACGCCGCTTCGCGGAGGCTTGCCGTCGGGTCACGCTGCGCTCGCCTTCGCCGTCTGGGTCGCCGTGACGTACCTCGTCGGCGACGAGCACCGCTTCGTCGTCTCGGCGCTGACGCTGATCATGGCCCTGCTCGTCGCGCAGACCCGGGTCGAGTCGGGCATCCACTCGACGCTCGAGGTCGTCTACGGGGGCGCCCTCGGAGCGCTCGTCACTCTCGTCCTCTTCCAGCTGGTCGGCTGAGGTGACCGGGATGCGTCTGGCGATCTGGGACTTCGACGGAACGCTTGCGCACCGGCGCGGTGAGACGGGCTGGAGCATCCTGCTCGCGGAGACGCTCGACACCGAGGAGCCGGGGCACAGCCACTCGGCCGAGACCTTCCGGCCGCATCTTCGCGAGGGCTTCCCCTGGCACAGCCCCGAGGTCGCGCACCCGGAGCTGTGCGAGCCCGAGGCTTGGTGGGCATGGGTGCGTCCCGTGCTCGGCCGGGCGTACGAAGCCGCCGGCTACCCGCCCGAGCGGGCGCTCGAGCTCGCGGACGCGGCGCGCCGCCTCTACGTCGACCCGAGCGTGGGCTGGGAGCTCTTCCCCGACACGCTCCCGGCGCTCTCGCGGCTCACGCAGGCGGGTTGGACGCACGCGATCCTCTCGAACCACGTGCCGGAGCTGCGGCAGATCGTCGCGGCGCTCGGTCTCGACGAGCGCGTCGAGCTCGTCTCCTGCTCGGCCGAGACCGGCTACGAGAAGCCGCACGCGCAGGCCTACGCCTCGGTACTCGACCGGCTGCGTCCGGCTCGGGCCTGGATGATCGGCGACAACATCCTCGCCGACGTGCTCGGCGCCGAGGAGCTCGGCATCCCGGCCGTGCTCGTGCGGCGGCCTGACTCCCGGGCTGCCCGCTACGCGGACTCGCTCGCGGGCGTGCCGGCGTTCCTCGAGGAGCAGGCGGCCGCGGCGTGAGCGACCGGGTGGCCGAGCAGAAGCGCTACTACGCCGAGCGGGCGCCGGAGTACGACGACTGGTGGTACCGGCGCGGCCGCTACGAGCTCGGAGCCCGACCGGCTCGGACGCTGGCGGGACGACGCGGCCGAGGTCGAGGACGCGCTCGAGGCGCTTCCTCCCCTCGGAGGCGCTCTCGAGCTCGCCGCGGGTACCGGGATCTGGACGCGCAAGCTCGTCGAGCTCGCGGAGCGCGTCGTCGCCGTCGACGCGAACGCCGAGACGCTCGCGCTCAATACGTCCGACGCGGAGCTCGTGCAGGCCGACGTCTTCGAATGGCGCCCGGCCATGAGCTTCGACCTCGTCTTCTTCTCCTTCTGGCTCTCGCACGTTCCCGAGGAGCGGTTCGACGAGTTCTGGAACCTCGTGCGCTCGGCGCTTGCGCCGGGCGGTCGCGTGTTCCTCGTCGACAGCGGAGCCGGCGATTCCGCGCACACCGGCACCGGCCAGGCCGAGTCGGAGGAGACGCGCTCGCTGGCGGACGGGCGCACGTTCCGCATCGTCAAGCGGCGCTGGGCGCCCGAGGAGCTCGCGGCGCGTGTGCGACTGCTCAGCTTCGAGCTCGATCTTCGCGACACGGCGAACGGCCACTTCGTCTACGGAGGAGGCACGCTCGCGTGACCGCAAAGGAGCTGCTCGCCCGTGCGGACGTGGCTGCGGCGAACGCGTACGCCCCGTACTCGGCGTACCAGGTCGGAGCCGCCGTGCTCACGGGCGACGGCCGTGTCTTCGCGGCGGCGAACGTCGAGAACGCGGCGTATCCGCTCGGCGTCTGTGCCGAGAAGGCGGCGATAGCCAAGGCCGCGAGCGAGGGCGTGCGGCCGGGTGAAGTGGAGGCGATCGCGATCACGGCCTCGCCGTGCGGCGGCTGCCGCCAGTGGCTGCACGAATGGCGGTTCGAACGCGTCCACTTCCGCCGCGCCGACGGCACGGTCGCGACGTACGGCGCCGACGAGCTGCTGCCCGAGACCTGGGATCTGCCGGACGCATGAACTCGGGCATCGTCGCCGTCGCCGGCCGGCCCAACGTCGGCAAGTCCACCCTCGTCAACGCGCTCTGCGGCGGCAAGGTCGCGATCGTCTCGGACAAGCCGCAGACGACGCGCCGCCGCATCTTCGGAATCGCGAACGGCGACGACTACCAGCTCGTCCTCGCCGATCTGCCGGGCTTCCAGCGGCCCCTCGACGCGCTCACCGAGCGCATGCAGAAGACGGTCGACGCTGCCTTCGAGGGAGTGGAGGCCGTCCTCTTCGTCCTGTCCGCACGGGAGCGGATCGGCGCCGGCGACCGCTTCATCGCCTCGCGCGTGTTCGGGCTGGGCGTTCCGGTCGTGGTCGCGCTCAACAAGGTCGACCGGCTCAAGGCAGGGCACATCGCGCAGCAGATGAACGCCGCCGCGAGGCTCGGCCCCTTCCACGCGCTCCATCCGGTGAGCGCGAAGACCGGCGACGGCATCGAGGCGCTGCGCGACGAGCTCGTCGCCTTGCTGCCCGAGGGGCCGCTCTACTTCCCGCAGGAGCAGCGCACCGACCTGTCGGTCGAGCTGCAGCTGGCCGAGCTCGTGCGCGAAAAGGCGCTGTGGCTGACCCGGGACGAGGTGCCGCACTCGATCTCCGTCGAGGTGGAGGACATCGAGGCGAAGGTCGTGCGGGCCTCGATTCTCGTCGAGACCGAATCGCAGAAGCAGATCGTCGTCGGGAAGGGCGGCTCGGTCGTGAAGGACATCGGGACGCGCGCGCGGCCGGAGATCGAGGCGCTGCTCGGCCATCCGGTCTTCCTCGAGCTCAAGGTCAAGGTGCGGCCGCGGTGGCGCCGCGACGCCGCCACGCTCGAGCGGCTCGGGCTCTAGCTACTACGGCTTACTACGGCGTGCAGGTGGCGCCGCCGTGGACGGCCAGCCACTCCTTGAGCGCGCGGATCCGCGCGGCCGCCTGGGTCAGCCGGTTCTGGAGCCGCGAGGAGCCGGCTTCGTCGGCGAGGAGGGTCGAGTAGCCGAGCTCGCTTGCGCTCTCCGCGCCGAAGATGAGGAGGTCGGAGCCGGCGAGCATCGCCTGCGTCGCGGTGTGCGGGATCCTCTCGGCGGCCGGCGCGGTGAGCGTGTCGGTCACCGTGACGCCCGTGAAGCCGAGCTTCTTCCGCAGCAGGCCGTTGATGATCGTGCTCGAGAACGCTGCGGGCTTCTTCGACCCGTCGAGCTTCGGGTAGATCGCGGTCGAGATCATCACGAGCTTCGTCCCGGCGTTGACCGCGCTCTGGAACGGGAGCAGACCCTGGTGGAGCTTCCAGGCGGCGGCCTTGATCACGATCCGGCCGTCGTCGGTGTTGCCTCCTGCGAGGCCGAGGCCGGGGAAGTGCTTCGCGGTCGCCGCGATCCCGTTCGTCTGCAGGCCGTCGACGAAGGCGCGGGCCATGTGTGCGTTCCAGGTCCGCGAGTGCGAGAAGGCGCGCGAGCCGAGGAAGTTCTCGACGGCGCCAGGCGTGTCGACAACCGGCGCGAAGTCGACGTCGATTCCCACCGAGCGGAGCGCCTCCGCCGCGCCGGCGGCTTGCGACTGCGCGACCGCCGGGCTCGTCATCTGGTCGGGCGCCTCGGTCGGCGGCGCCCACGCGAGACGCCTGACGAGGCCGCCTTCCTGGTCGACGGCGATGAGGAGCGGCTCGCCGCGCGTGCACGCGGCGTGCTGCAGCTCTGCCGTGACCTTCGCGGCTGTGCTGCGCGTGAGCCAGCCGTTGCCGAGGAGCACCACGCCGCCCATCTTCCCGTTGCGGATGCGCGTGAGGAACCTCGCATTCGGTGGGCCGACGAGCGTCCCCATCACGGTCTCGGCGGTGTCGGAGAAGCCCGTGGCCGCCCGAGTCGACGTGGCCGGCTTTGCCGTCCCCGAGACGAGTGAAACCGCCGCCACTGTGACGAGACCCGCAATCGTCCTCAGCATGCGATCAGGGTAGCCCCCCTTTTGGCGGCAAATTGTGAGGACTTGGCGGGGACTACACTCAACCCATGGCTCAGGCGCCTGCATTGCCGGCGGGGTTCGAGCTACCGCTCGAAGCGCGGCTGCCGCGGATCGGGGCAGTCGACGCGGTTGCGCTCGAGGAGCGCGCGGCATCGCTCGCAAAGCGCTCGATCAAGCGCGAGGCGAAGGTCTGGGCGCTGCAGCTGGCAATCCGCACGACCGATCTGACCACGCTCGAGGGTGCGGACACGCCCGGCAAGGCGGCGGCGATGGCCTCGAAGGCGCTCCGGCCGGACCCGTCGGATCCGACGGTCCCTCCGGTAGCAGCGGTGTGCGTCTATCCGAACCTCGTCCCCGCGGTGCGCGAGCGGCTCGGCGACAGCGGCGTGAAGATCGCGTCGGTCGCGACCGGGTTCCCGTCGGGCCAGTACCCGACCGCGCTGAAGGTCGCGGACGTGCGCGCGGCGGTCGAGCTGGGGGCCGACGAGATCGACATGGTGATCGACCGCGGGGCCTTCCTCTCCGGTCGCTACGCGAAGGTCTACGACGAGATCGTCCAGGTGAAAGAGGCCTGCGGCGATTGCCATCTGAAGGTGATCCTCGAGACCGGCGAGCTCGGCACGTACGACAACGTGCGGCGGGCGACGTTGCTCGCCATCGCCGCCGGCGCGGACTTCGTCAAGACGTCGACGGGGAAGATCTCGCCGGCCGCGACGCTGCCCGTCGCGCTCTGCATGCTTGAGGCAATTCGCGACGTGTACGGGGAGACCGGCCGGCGCGTCGGCTTCAAGGCGGCGGGCGGGATCCGGCAGGCGAAGCAGGCGGTGCAGCACCTCGTGGTCGTCCACGAGACCCTCGGGCCGGAGTGGCTGACGCCGGAGCTGTACCGGCTCGGCGCGTCCTCGTTGGTCAACGACATCCTGATGCAGCTGCGCAAGGAACGGACCGGCACCTATCAGAGCGGCGACTACTTCACCAAGGATTGAAAAGACACGGTTTCGTGACCAAGGCAGCACACTCACACGGCTCTCTCGGCCCTAACGTTTTCCCCTCCCATGAGGGTGGGGGGTGGGTTCGTGGGTGAGTTGGACAAGCCGAGCAGCGAGGTAGGCGTCACCGCCGACTGGACGTATGCGAGTGCGCCCGAGTCGCGCGACATCGTCCACATCCGCGAGCGCTACGGGCAGTTCATCGGCGGCGAGTGGCTCGAGCCCGCCGAGACGTACGAGACGATCGCCCCCCGCGACGAGGAGGCGCTCGCGACCGTGGGGCAGGGCACGCCCGAGGACGTCGGCCGCGCCGTCGCCGCCGCGCGCGCCGCCTTCGCCGACGGCTGGTCGTCGCTGCCTGGCTCCGAGCGCGCGAAGTACCTTTTCCGGATCGCGCGCCTCCTCCAGGAGCGCTCGCGCGAGTTCGCCGTGCTCGAGTCGCTGAACGGCGGCAAGCCGATCAAGGAGTCGCGCGACGTCGACCTGCCGCTCGCCGCAGCCCACTTCTTCTACTACGCAGGGTGGGCGGACAAGCTCGAGTACGCCTTCCCGAACCGGCGCCCGCGGCCGGTCGGCGTGGCGGGCCAGATCATCCCCTGGAACTTCCCGCTCCTCATGCTCGCGTGGAAGGTCGCGCCCGCGCTCGCCTGCGGCAACACGGTCGTTCTCAAGCCGGCTGAGACGACCCCGCTCACCGCGCTCCTCTTCTGCGACATCCTCCGCCAGGCCGAGCTACCCGCGGGCGTCGTCAACATCGTCACGGGCGACGGCCGCACCGGCGCCGCGATCGTCGAGAGCGACGACGTCGACAAGATCGCGTTCACGGGCTCGACCGAGGTGGGGAAGGAGATCCAGCGGCGGCTCGCGGGCACCGGCAAGAAGCTCACGCTCGAACTCGGCGGCAAGGCCGCGAACATCGTCTTCGACGACGCGGCGCTCGACCAGGCGGTCGAGGGGATCGTCAACGGCATCTACTTCAACCAGGGACACGTCTGCTGCGCCGGCTCGCGCCTCTTCGTGCAGGAGTCGATCTACGAGCCGCTCGTCGCCAAGCTCGAGCGTCGGCTCTCGACGCTCCGCGTCGGCGACCCGCTCGACAAGAACACCGACGTCGGCGCGATCAACTCGGCGGCGCAGCTCGAGCGGATCCAGGAGCTCGTCGCCTCCGGAGTCGAGGAGGGTGCCCGGATCTACCAGCCGCCGTGCGTGCTGCCCGAGAAGGGCTACTGGTTCGCGCCGACCGTGTTCACGAACGTCGCGCAGAGCTACCGGATCGCGCAGGAGGAGATCTTCGGCCCCGTCCTCTCCGTCCTCACCTTCCGCACGCCCGAGGAGGCGTTGGAGAAGGCGAACAACACGCCGTACGGGCTGAGCGCCGGCGTCTGGACCGAGAAGGGCTCGCGCATCCTCTGGATGGCGCAACGTCTGCGCGCCGGCGTCGTGTGGGCGAACACGTTCAACCGTTTCGACCCGACCTCGCCGTTCGGCGGCTACAAGGAGTCCGGCTTCGGCCGCGAGGGCGGCCTGCACGGCCTCGAGCCGTATCTGAGGTTCGACGAATGAGCGAGCGTCTACCGGTCAAGAAGACGTACAAGCTCTTCATCGGCGGCGCGTTTCCGCGCAGCGAATCCGGCCGCACCTACGATGCCGAGGGTCAGAACGTCGCCCGCGCCTCGCGCAAGGACGTACGCGACGCCGTCCGCGTTGCGCGCGGCGCGCAGCCCGGCTGGGCAAAGGCCACCGCGTACAACCGCGGCCAGGTCCTCTACCGGCTCGCCGAGATGGTCGAGGCCCGGGTCCCGGAGTTCGCCGACCTGTGCAGCGGGCGCGACGAGGTCGAGCAGGCGATCGACCGCATCGTCTGGTACGCGGGCTGGGCCGACAAGCTACCGCAGGTGCTCGGCGGATCGAACCCCGTCGCCGGCCCGTACTTCAACTTCACCGTCCCCGAGCCGACCGGCGTCGTCGCCGTGCTCGCGCCCGACGAGCCGTCGCTGCTCGGCCTCGTCACTCGCCTGCTGCCGCCGCTCGTCGGTGGGAACGCCGTCGTCGCGGTCGCGTCCGAGACGCGGCCCCTCGCGGCGATCGAGCTCGCCGAGGCGCTCGCGACGAGCGACGTGCCCGCCGGCGTCGTCAACCTCCTCACCGGCCACCACGCGGAGCTCGGCCCGGTGCTCGCCTCGCATATGGACGTCAACGCGATCGACCTCTGTGGTGCCGACGGCGACGGCCCGGAGCTCGAGCGCCTCGCCGCCGACAACGTGAAGCGCGTGGTGCACGGCCGCGCCGACGTCCAGAGCCCGTGGGAGATCGCGTCCTTCCTCGAGTTGAAGACCGTCTGGCACCCCATGGGGCAGTGACCTGGAAGAATCGGCGCTCGTGAACGAGAGCCGCCGCTTCAGCCACGCGATCGCCGAGGGCGACGGCATCTCCGTCGTCGCCGCCGTCGCGGACGCCGACGCTGCTCGAGCCGCCGAGGCGCAGCGGGCCGAGGCGCTCGTCGTCGACGGCGACCCGACGCACGTACGCGAAGCGACGCGCCTACCGATCCTGTGGCGCGCCGGCGCCACGCTCGATCGCGCGGCGGAGATCGCAGACGCCGTGACCCTCACGCTCCCCGCGGAGGACGACGACCATGAGCCGCTCCGCCGCAGGCACGAGAACGCGCTTGCGGTCGGCCTCGACTGCGCCGTGGAGGTGGGAACCGAGGAGGAGCTCGAGCGAGCGCTCGAGGTGCTCGACCCCGAGATCTTCCTGCTCGCGCCACCGCAGGACGCCGAGGAGCGTCTCGAGTCGGTGCTCGAGCTGCTCGCCGCGGTGCCTGCCGGGAAGCTCGCGATCGCCGATCTCGCCGTTACGACCGAGGACGAGGTGCAGGAGCTCGAGCGCGCCGGTGTCGACGCCGTCATCGTCCACGCCGCCGACGTCTCGCCGCTCGTCGGTGACGCCCCTCCCGAAGTGTGACCGTCCGGCTCTAGCCGAAGAAGGCGCGCGCGACGTCGTACCACTCGCGCGGCACGACTTTCAGCTGCGCCGTGGCTTCCGCGAGGGGGACGGCAACCACGTCGTCTCCCCGCAGGGCCGCCATCTGGCCGAACTCGCCGGACAGGGCCAGATCGGCTGCCTTGAGCCCGAATCGGGTCGCGAGGACGCGGTCGCGAGGCGTCGGCGTGCCACCGCGCTGCACGTGGCCGAGCACGGTGACGCGCGTCTCGAAGCCGGTTCGCTCCTCGATCTCCCGCCCGAGCGCCTCGCCGACGCCGCGCTTCGAGAGGATCACGTGGCCGAACTGATCCTGCTCGCCGGCGTCCTCGAGCCCGGGTAGCTCGCACCCTTCGCTGACGACGACGATGGAGAAGTTCTTGCCGCGCGCGTGGCGCTTGCGGATCGTCTCGGCCACCTCGTCGAAATCGACGGGGATCTCGGGCACGAGGATCACGTCGGCGCCGCCCGCGATTCCGCTCATCACGGCGATCCAGCCGGTGTGGCGGCCCATCACCTCGACGACCATCACGCGGTTGTGCGACTCCGCCGTCGTGTGCAGCCGGTCGATCGCCTCGGTCGCGACGAAGACCGCCGTATCGAAACCGAAGGTGTAGTCGGTGCCCGAGAGGTCGTTGTCGATCGTCTTCGGGACGCCGACGACCGGGAACTGACGCTCGTCGTGCAGGCGCGCCGCGACGCCGAGAGTGTCCTCGCCGCCGATCGCGACGAGCGCATCGAGCCCGCGATCGGAGAAGTTCTGTACGACTCGCTCGACTGCGCCCTCGACGTTGAACGGGTTCGTGCGGCTCGTGCCGATGATCGTGCCGCCACGCGGCAGGATCCCCGACACCTGCGACGGGCCGAGGTCCTCGAAGATCGGCTCCACGAGGCCGCGCCAGCCCTCGCGCACCGCGACCACGTCCCAGCCTGCCGAATCGGCCCGGCGCACGACCGCGCGGATGACCGCGTTGAGGCCGGGGCAGTCGCCGCCGCCCGTGAGGATGCCGAGGGTTTTCGCCACGCGGTCGAGCCTAGACGGTTCGGACGGGGTTGGGCTGTTGCTACTCGTGGCGGGAGAGTGCCGAAGGTGGGAATCGAACCCACACGGCCCGAAGGCCACCGGATTTTGAGTCCGGCGCGTCTGCCAATTCCGCCACTTCGGCCTGCCGAACGCATGATACGCGACCGCTATGCGCAACATATTGCGTTGCGCAACAGAAAGTGTTGCGCTACTCTACGGGCATGGCCGTCGCAATTGCCACGAAGGTGGATGCGCTCCGGACGGACTTCGGTTCGGCGGCGCGGCTCGCCGACATGCTCGGTGTCAGCCGCGCGCAGGTGACGCGCTGGCTCCGCGGCTCGGGCATCGATCCGCTGAACGCCGAGAAGGTCGACTTGCTCGAGCTCGTCTGGGGGAATCTCCTCCGTCTCTACGAGCCTGAAGCGGCTCTCGCCTGGCTGTTCGGCCTCAATCCGTTCCTCGGCGACCGGCGGCCGATCGACCTCATCCGCGCGGGCCGCACCGAGGAGCTGATGCGCGCCATCCGGGCCGAACGGTCCGACGCGTTCGCGTGATTCTGTATCGCTGCTTCGCCTGGAACGCCCGCGTTCGTTCCGATCGGCCGGACGGGGCGCTCTGGTTCCCGCGCCCGTACCAGCGCGACGGGCGCCACGACAACGCCGACCTCTACGGCTGCCTGTATCTGTCGGAACAGCCGCGCTCTTGCATCGTCGAGCAACTCGCGCGCTTTCGGGGCCAGCGGCTGCAACCGGCGCTGCTCGTGCGGCGCGGTCTCCCAATCGCGCTCGCCGAGCTGGAGCTGGCCGACGACACAGAGCTGGTCGATCTCGACGATCCCGCGGTGCTGCGGCACGAACGTCTGCGGCCGTCCAAGGTGGCGACGCGGGCGCGCGAGGTGACGCAACCGCAGGCGCGCACGCTCTACGAGCGGCACCCCGCCGCCGCGGGCGTTCGCTGGTGGTCGACGTTCGAGTCGCAGTGGCTGAACGTGACGCTCTTCGATCGCGCGGGATCCGCACTGCGGCTCGCCTCGGTGCGGGCGCTCGACGTCGCAGACGAGGAGATCGTCGCGGCTGCGGACGTCCTCGGTCTACGCGTCCCCTGAGCCGACGCGGAGCGGGAAGTACGGCGGCGCGAGGAGAAAGCCGACGCGCGCGTCGGGGCCGTGGTGGCCTCGGGCCATCTGGAGCGCGGCGCCGATGCTGCCGATCGGGACGAAGCCGAGCTGCCGCACCGCGGCGGCATCGCGCGCTCCCGCGACGTAGACGGCGCCGAGCCGCTCGAGGGCCGGGCGGCACGCTTCCCAGTCGCGGAACGGCAGCAACGGGTGCACGGTGCTGCCGGCGCGGTACTCCTCGACGGCACGCTCGTCGGCGGCGACCGCCTCCTCCGCGGCCGCGAGCAAACCGGGGTCGCGGGCGATCGGGTCGGAGCGGAAGAAGACGTGGTACGGCTGCTGCGTCGGTCGCGCGAAGATGCGCCGGAAGCCGTGGACGAGGATCACGATCCCGCCGTCGCGGACGGGAAAGCGATCTCGCCACAGCCCGAGCGCGTGCGCGAGCCCGAGGTGGGCCGCGAGCAGCGGGTTCGGTCTTTCGCGCGGTAGGAACGGCGTGGTTCCCGGGATCCCGATCACGAGCGCGTCGAGCGGCTCGTCGACCGCGGCCCGGCGCAGCTCGATGGCCCGGAGCAGAGCCTCGGCGTGCGCGACCGAGGGAGGTCCGGCCAGCACCGCTGCCGAGGTGCGTCGTCCCGCGCAGCGTGCGCAGCACGCGGCGGCGCACGGAGTCCGGCGCGGCGGAGTAGGCGAGCCTCAGGCGCGAGCGGGCAATCCGCTCGGCCGCCTCCGGCTCGTAGGGATAGCCGCGCAGCAGGCCGCCGTAGACGGGGTGGTTGAGCACGAGCGAGACGCCGAAGAGCGGGACGCGGGCCGCGAGCGACCGCTCGACGAGCGTCGCGAGGCGCCAGCCCTCGGAGCCTCCCGTCTCGAGCAGCGACTCCGCAGTCGCGCGGCGCTGCGTCTCGGCGTCCGCGGCCGCGAGCAGCGTTGCGGGGCCGCCATGGAGGACGGTCTCGGCGGCGGTGACCGTGACGACGAGGTCCGTCTCGACGAGCTCTCGGGCTACGCGGACCCGCGGGGCGTCGGCCGGAAGCCCGGCGAGATCGGGGTCGGCGGCGTCGTGCACCGCCACCCGGCCGTGGAACCGGCGGCGGAGCTCCGGGGTCACGAGTGCCGCGATCTCGGCCCGGCTCGCGCGGCGGGCGAGTCCGCCGGCGACGAGCAGCGTCTGGTCTCGGTCGGGACGCCGAGCTCCTGGAGTGCCTCGATCACGGCCCCGGTCGCCAGCGCGCGCTGGTTCCCCCGCACGATCCCGATCGGCAGCGCCGGCGGCTCGACGACGATCGTCACGCGCTTCGCGCCCGCGACGAGCGTCTCGAGCGGCTGCCCGTCGAGCGGGAAGCGCAGCGCCTCGCGTGTCGCCGCCTCCACGTCCGTCGCCCGCCCCGGCGGCGGCGGCCGCAGGATGCGAGCGTCGGCGGGCGCCGACGCGACGACGAGGCGTGTGCCGGAGAGGAGCGGGACGCGCGGCATCCGCGGATTCAACCAGCGAGGTTCGCGGTGAAGTACGGATTGCAGTCTCCGCGCGGAAGGTGGAGGATGTTCGCGTGGCGGACGAGGAGCGCTCCCGGCGGCAGACTCGGGTCCTGCCCGCCATGATCGGCGCCGGAATCGCGCTCGCGATTGCAGTCGGCGTCGTCGCCTACGCGGCCGGCCACTACGGCGAGCGGACGCAGACGGTCACGACGCAGGCGGCCGGGCCTGGCACGACGGGGGTCTCGTATTCGAAGGTCTCTCCTGCGGTCGCCGCCGGAGCGCACACCTTCGTCCAGTTCGGGTGCGTCGACTGCCACGGCATGCAGGGCCGCGGCGGCGTCGATCCGGCCGTGCCGGCACTGAAGACGGTTGGCGCGAGTCTCACCGCTGCGCAGTTGAGACACATCATCGACCACGGCCTCGGCGAGTCGGCGAACCCGAAGCAGCCGTACATGCCGGTCTGGGGCGAGGTGATCTCGAAGACGCAGGTGGCGAGCCTCGTCTCCTACCTTCGCGCCGGCCTGCCCGCCGTTGCCGACACGCAGCCCGTCTCGGTTCCGCAGGGTCAGGGAGCCGCCGTCGCGGGTGCCGCGCTCTACGTCCGGTACGGCTGCGTCAACTGCCACGGGCCGAACGGTCTCGGCGGCGTGCCGAACCCGCTTTCCCCCGACAAGACGATTCCCGTGCTTTCAGGCCAGGATTTCCGGCACCAGTTCAACACTGACGCGAAGATCGCCGCCGTGATCCGCAGCGGCAGCGTCATCGGCCGGGCGCCGATCGTGAGCATGCCGCACTGGGGCGGGATCCTGTCCGACGCGCAGATCGCGCAGCTGATCGCGTACCTGAAGACGCTCAAGTAGCGCGCAATAGACTCGGAGCGATGTCTCCGAAGACGCTCACGGGCGCCGAGCTCGACCTCAGCGACGCGCCTGCGCGCGACTCGGAGCTCTTCCTCGTCGACGGCAACAACCTCGCCTATCGGGCGTTCTTCGCGTTGCCCGAGGAGCTCGCGACGAGTGAGGGCTTCCCCACGAACGCGCTGCTCGGCTTCACGAACATGCTCTTCAAGCTCCTCTCCGACTACCGGCCGAAGGGCGTCGCCGTCGCCTGGGACACACGGCCGGTACACCGCGCGGCGCAGGCCGAGGCCGCAGACGTCGTCTATAAGGAAGGCCGCCGGCCGATGCCGGACCTGCTGCGCGAGCAGTTCCCGCATCTGCGGCCGATCGTGCAGGCGTTCGGCTACCGCAACCTCGAATTCGAGGGCTGGGAGGCGGACGACGTGATCGCGACGCTCGCGACGCGTGCCGACGAGGCCGGGATCAAGACGTGCGTGGTCTCGACCGACCGCGACGCGTTCCAGCTCGTCTCGGAGAACGTCTGCCTGATGATGACGCCGCGCGGGGTCAGCGACGTCAACGTCTACACGCCCGAGCGGGTCGAGGCGCGCTACGGGATCCGCCCCGATCAGATTCCCGATTTCATCGGGCTCAAGGGCGACACCTCCGACAACATTCCGGGCGTCCCCGGCATCGGGGACAAGACCGCCGGGCAGCTCATCGCGCAGTACGGCTCGCTCGAAGAGGTGCTCGAGCACGTCGACGAGCTGTCGCCGGCGCGCAAGAGGAACCTGACGGAGTTCGCCGAGCAGGCGCGCGCCGCGAAGGTGCTCGCGACGATGCGGCGAGACCTCGACCTCGACGCCGACCCGGCCGAGCTCGTGCTCGCGCCACCCGACCGCGCGCAGCTGCGCGAGACGTTCAGGCAATTCGAGTTCCGGGCGCTGCTCGCGCGCGTCGACGAGCTCGACGAGGCGGTGCCCGCGCGGGAGCGGATCTCGGCCGGTACGGCCGTCGCCTGGCGCGAGGGCGACGTCCCCAAGGTCGAGACGATCGCCGGCATCGCGGCCGACGACGGACGGATCGCGGTCGCGCTCGGCGACGAGGTCGTCGTCTCGCCGCGGCCGGGGCGGCTGGAGGGGACGCTGGTCGCGCACGACGCGAAAGCGCTCGGAGTCGAGGCGGCCGACGACACGATGATCCTCGCCTACCTGGTCGATCCGGCTCGCAGCGAGTACCTCCTCGACGACCTCGCCGCCGAGTACGCCGTCGAGGCCGTCGCGGAGCCGGAGGCCGAGGAGGAGACCGCCCGCCTCGTCCGGCACGCCGCTGTCACTCTGCGCCTGCGCGACCCGCTGCTCGACCGCGTGCGCGAGCGCGGCGCCGAACCGCTCTACCGCGACGTCGAGATGCCGCTCGTCGGCGTGCTCGGACGGATGGAGGAGGCCGGCGTCCGCATCGACACGTACCGGATGGGCGAGATCACGGCTCGCCTCGCCGACCGGGTGGAGGAGCTCGAGTCGCTTGCATACGAGCTCGCGGGCGAGGAGTTCGTGCTCGGCTCGCCGCAGCAGCTCGGGCGGATCCTGTTCGAGAAGCTCGAGCTGACGCCGGGCCGCAAGGGCAAGACCGGCTACTCGACCGACACGAAGGTGCTGCGCTCGATCCGCGCAGAGCACGAGATCGTCGCGGTGATCGAGGAATGGCGCGAGCTGTCGAAGCTCCTCAACACCTACCTCCGTCCGCTCCCGTCCCTGATCGGTGAGGACGGGCGCCTGCACACGACCTTCAACCAGACCGTCGCCGCGACCGGCCGCCTCTCGACGACCAACCCGAACCTCCAGTCGATCCCGATCCGCACGGAGCTCGGGCGCGAGATTCGCTCGGCGTTCGTCGCCGAGCAGGGCGCCCGGCTCATCTCCGCCGACTACTCGCAGATCGAGCTGCGCATCCTCGCGCACGTCTCCGGCGAGCCGAAGCTGCGCGAGGCGTTCGAGCGCGGGGAGGACATCCACACCGCGACCGCCGCCGAGGTGTTGGGCGTCGACCCCGCCAAGCTGACGTCGGCCGAGCGCTCGATCGCGAAGATGATCAACTTCGGGATCGTCTACGGGATCTCGGCGTTCGGCTTGTCCGAGAACCTCGAGATCCCGCGCGAGCAGGCGCAGGAGTACATCGACGCGTATCTCGCGCGGTTCCCGCTCGTGCAGGACTTCATCCAGCGCACCATCGAGCAGGCCGAGCGCGACGGCTACGTGACGAGCCTGCTCGGGCGCCGCCGCCCGGTGCCGGAGCTACGCGTGCGGAATCGCGCGACGCGCGGGTTCGGCGAGCGCGTGGCCGTCAACTTCGTGATGCAGGGCTCGAACGCGGACATCATCAAGGTGGCGATGGTCGCCATAGAGCGGCGGCTGCGGGCGGAGGGAAGGAGCGCGCGGCTCGTCCTCCAGGTGCACGACGAGCTGCTGCTCGAGACGCCCGACGCGGAGACCTCGATCGTGAAGGAGCTCGTGCGCGAGGAGATGTGCCGCGCGTACCCGCTCGACCCGCCGCTCGCGGTCGACGTGGGCGCCGGCGACTCCTGGGCCGACGCGAAGAGCTAGGAGGCGACGCCGTCAGGCGCAAGGATGCTCGCCCAGGCGAGAGCTTGACGGCGGTCAGTCGGCGCACGGATCATCCTGGTCGTTGTTGTTCTTCAGGCTCACCAGCTGGGAGCTCGCGCTCTTTCTCTTTGCCGTGGTGGTCGGAGGAACCGCCCTGGGCGCCGCGATCGGCCGCTACCTGCGGAAGCATTCCGAGGTTCTGCGCGAGCCGTTTGGCGTGCTGCAGGCCGCGCTGCTCGGGCTTGTGGGTCTCATCCTGGCCTTCGGGCTGAGCCTGGCGGTCGGTCGCTACGAAGACCGGCGCGCTGCGGTGGTCGACGAGGCGAATGCCATCGGGACGACCTACCTTCGCGCCGAGACCCTGGCCGAGCCGATGCGGAGCCGCTCTCTCGTCTTGCTGAAGCACTACACCGACACGAGCATCCTGCTGTCGAGCGCGATCCCGGGCAGCGCGAAAGCAAAGGCCATTCTCGCGGCGACCAGCGCACAGCAGCGGCAGCTGTGGAAGCTCGCCGGCCAGGCGCTCACCCGGGCCCCCGCTGCGAGCGCGCCTCGCCTGTACGTGGACAGCCTGAACGAGATGTTCGATGCGCAGACCACTCGTGTTGCGGCCCTCACCAACAGGGTGCCGAACGCCGTCCTCATCCTCGAGATCGGAGCGGCCACAGTCGCGCTGGCGCTGCTCGCCGTCTACCTGTCGATGGTCGGGCGGGGAGTGATCACGGTTCTCCTGGCATCCGTCCTCGTGACGTCGCTTCTGCTCGTCACCTTCGACCTCGACCGCCCCACGCGCGGGTTCATCACCGTTCCCGATACGGCCCTCGCGAACGTGCGCCTGATGATGGTGCCGGCACCGGCAGCCACCGGCCCATCCTCGCCGTAGGAACCTAAGCTGTCGCCGTGAGCACTTTTCTCGGGATCGTGATCACGGCCGTCAGCGTGCTCACGCTCGTGGGCGTCGTCTGGCTATTCGTCTGGGCAGCGAAGAAGGACGGCGAGGAAGACCGGGCAATCCAGAAGCGCCTCGGCATCCGCCGACGCACTCGGCTCGGGCCATAGCCACTCCCGAACGGCGACTACTGTCTGGCACCGCAGTGGCACGTGCGGAGATCGAGATCCGACCGTTTCGACCGGACGACCTTGACGCGGTGGTCGAGCTGGCGCTCCGCGCGTGGGCTCCCGTCTTCGCGTCCTTGCGGGAGGTGCTCGGGGACGAGATCTTCCTGCGCCTGCAGCCGGACTGGCGAGCGAGCCAGAGCGAAGCCGTCCGGTCGAGCTGCCTGGGCGAGGACAGCACCTTCGTGGCCGTTGTGGACGGCGGCCCGGTCGGCTTCGCCACGGTCTCCCTGAACGCGTTCCACGAGCACATGGGGGCGATCGACATCATCGGAGTGGATCCCGGCTATCAGCGCCGCGGCGTCGGCTCGCAGCTGACCAGCTTCGCGCTCGACTACATGCGAGAGCAGGGCATGGACATCGCGATCGTCGAGACCGGCGGCGACCCGGGTCATGCGCCTGCGCGGGCGGCGTACGAGGCGGCGGGATTCACGCTCCTGCCGGTCGCGCGGTACTTCCGGGTGCTGCGCTAGGAGACGCGTCGGGGGATGCTCTGGGGGAAGCGGAAGAACCCGTGTGGGTCGTGCTTCCGCTTCACCTCGGCGAGGCGGCGCAGGTTCGAGCCGTAGTAAGCGTGCTCCCACGACCTGAGGTCCGGGTCGATGTAGTTCTGATACGCGAACCCGGAGACGTGCGGCCGCATCGCTGCGTAGAGCTTCCGAAGCCAGCGGAGATCGCCGGAGCCGTCGCCTACCCAGCTCGAGAAGTACTGGATCGAGAACAGCGTGTGCCGGTGGACGAAGGCCGTCTCGGCCGGGTGGACGCGGTTGATTGCGCCGCCGTACGCGTCGCAGATCAGCGCCGCGCCGCCGAGGGAGGTGCTCTCCTGGGTCGCCTCGAGGCCTGCGAGCAACGTCTGGATTCCGGCGTCCGTGAGAGGTGCCTTGACATAGTCCGACTTCCCCTTGAACTGCTGGCGTCCCACGATCCGGCACTGCTCGAGCGGGTGACAACCCGCCCAGCGCTCGATCGCGTCGATGTACGAGAGCGTGCCGACCGTAACGCTGCTCGGCGCTCCGGCGTCGATGAGCGGGGCGATTAGCGACCGCAGCTCGCCCTCGCTGCCGAAGAACTGGCCGCCGGAGCTGATGAACGGCTCGGTTCCCGGGCCTCGGGGCGCATTCGTCGCCAGATAGAGCGACGCGTAGAGGGCGTCGGGAGCATGCGGCGCGAACTGCTGCCAGGCCTGCACTGCTCGCGCGGCGTCGGCCCAGGGCCAGACCACCTGGTAGTACGCGACGTCTCCGACGCGGTGCGTCCGGAACTCGAAGCTCGTGACGACCCCGAAGTTCCCGCCGCCTCCTCCGCGGCACGCCCAAAAGAGATCCGCGTGCTCGTGCTCGCTGCACTCGAGGAGCTTTCCGTCGGCGGTGACGAGCGAGAGGCCGACGACGTTGTCGCAGGTCAAGCCGAGCTTTCGTCCCGCATAGCCGACGCCGCCTCCTTGCGCGTGGCCGGCGATCCCGACCGTCGGGCAGGAGCCGGCGGGGATCGTGCGCCCGTGTGCTGCGAGCGGCGCGTAGACGTCGATCAGGTGGGCGCCCGCGCCGACCGTGGCGACGCCGTCACGAAGGTGGACGCCGTGCATCCGCGAGACGTCGACGACGACGCCCGTGCTCGTCGTCGAGTACCCGGCGTAGGAGTGGCCTCCGCAACGGGGGACGAGGTGGATTGCGTGTTTCCGCGCCCACCGGACGGTCTTCTCGACGTCGGTAGCCGACTCGCAGTACACGATCGCCCGCGGGTGCGTCCCGTCGAAGCGGCTGTCGACCAGCACCTTGTCGCGTCCGTAGGCGGGGCCTGACGGAGTCACCACAGTCCCCTCCAGCTCGCGCGCGAGTTCGCGGAACGGACCGGTCGCCGTCTCCAGCCGGAAGCCGGAGAGGACGCCGAGGGCGCCGGCTCCCAGCACGACACCCGCTGCCCGCTCGACGAATTCGCGTCGGTCGATGGCTCGACTCTACGACGCGAGTTTCGCGGCGCCTAGGTGTAGCCGAGCTCGGCGAAAGGGCGCCGACGCCAAGAGCTGACGCTGGGCACCGGTCTTGTACGGCCGATTTGCACCGCCTTAGACTGCGTCGATGTCGGCTGAGACGCGGATCGCGCTGATCGGTGTGTTCGGCGCGCTCCTGGGCACGCTGGTCGGGGGCGGCGTCACCTACGCCGTCACCCAGTCCCAGATCTCCTCGCAGAAGGCAGAGTCGCGCCGGACGGAACGGCTCGACGCGTACTCGACCTACTTCGGCGACTCGCAGAAATTCGCGATCGAGGTGCAGACGATTACGAGCGAGGCTTTGCACCCGAAGTCCGTGACAGCGGCGCAGCGGACCGAGCTGAACACGTTCGGCGAGACACTGATCGGCGACTACGCCCGCGTCGTGCTGCTCGCACCGCGGCACGTCGGACGCGTTGCGGGACAGCTGGAAGGGGCGAACGTCGCGATCTGGAACGCCCTCGCCTCGAGTTCGATCCACTACCGGCAGTTCAAGGGGGCCGGAATCAGAGAGCGCGGCCTGATCAAGCAGTTCGCGCTCGCGACGAGAGCTGACCTCGGCACGTCCTAGCTCAGGTGATCGTCAGCGGCGTCCCGATCGGCATCAGCTTCGCGAGCCGCCGGATATCACCGTTGACCATGCGAATGCACCCGTGCGAAACGGCGCCCGGCAGGATCCCCGGCTCGTCGGTGCCGTGGATGCCGATGAATCCTCCGTCCGGCCACTCCGTGAGGACGGCGGACCGGCCGTTCGTGCCGAAGGCGACCGGGCCGTAGAACGCGTCGCCGAAGCCGGCCACCTCGTCGCGGACGTAGAACTCGCCTTTCGGTGTGGGAGTCGAGGGTCGGCCGACGCCGACGCGGGCCGTGAAGATCGTCCGACCATCACGCTTCAGGGTCGCGGTGAATCGCTCGCGATTGACGTAGAGATGGGTCCGGACCTTGTAGATGTTGCCGATCGCCTGCCGAGGCACCCACCCGATCGAGTTGTTGGGAAGGATCGGCAGCCGCACCTCGTACCAGGTCTGTCCCGCGGCGACCTCGACCGAGGCGAGCACGAGGAGGATGTTCTGCGTCCGTTCGGGGGTGACGGTGGGGAGTCGCGTCAGTACCGGAGAGGTCGGGTTCGGTGCGCGATGCGCGGCGATGCGGCGCAGCACGGGCGCCCAGTGCGCGACTCTGGCGCCCGTCAACTCGTGCTGAGGCGAAGTAGCGGGCGACGCAGTCTGCGCAGCAAGGAGCCCGAGTGTCAGTGCGACGATGAAGGCGCTAGCCGGTGAAAACCGGGGCGAAGACGATGTGCGAGTGCCGCCGGTGCGGTTTCTGCACTGCGACGGCCGCGGTCGCTGTAGCAAGCGTCTGGCTCCCATCCTGAGTGCTCCCCGAGGCTGTCATCCGGTTGGTGAAGTTGCGTCCGACATCTGGTGCATGGCAGACGTACGAGATGGACGCATCCGCCGCGAGCGCTCCGATCGTGCGGTTGCAGCCCGGTGAGGCGTGATCGACGACCGACACCGCGTCGAGCTCCACGTCGCCCGGATTGGCGACGGTCACGGTGAATGTGGCCGTTCCGAAACGCAGCACGGGCTCACGCGTCTGGGTCTTCGCGTCGAGCCTGTCGACGACCGTCGTGTCGACCCTCTGGATGGTGGGCGTGCTGGTGATCGAAAGCGCAGGCTCCGAAGCCGTTGCATCCGAGCTCGCTGCAACTGCAGCGCCGACGAGGAGTGACCCGACGAGGAGGGCCTTGCCTCTCACCAGACGAAGATAACAGTTGTTCGAGGCGGTGAACACCCACATCGCCGTCGGCGACGCAGCGACTCAGGCGTAGCCGAGCTCGGCGAGGAGCGGCCCCGCCTCCGCCTCGACGTCGGCGACCTGCTCCGGCGACAGCTCCCGGCGCCAGCGGCCGATCGACGAGTCGCGGAAGCTGTCGAGCGCCTTGTGCGTCGAGGTCACGTTTGCGCCGAGGAACCCGGCGAGCCGGTCTGCCGCGCCCGCGAGCCCCTCGTAGCGGATCTCGAGCAGACGATCGCCGGCGTCGGTCGCTCGAACGGCCTGGACGTAGCGTCGCCACGCCCACGCGCAGCGGCGTGCGTCGCTCACGTGCGCGAACTCGTCCCGCCGCTCGGGCTCGACCCAGAAGCGGGGCTCAGCGCCGTAGGGGAGGCCCGCGTCGTCCTTGCCGGCCTCGTCCGCGTTCAGCCAGCCGCGCTCGAGCAGCGAGCAGACGACGTCGCGGCCGTCTCGCACCGCGTGCACCGCGAGCGCCTGCGGGTAGGCCTCGAGCGCGGCGGCCAGCACGTGCGCAGTTTCGGGAGTCTGCTCGACGCCGCGCAGGCCCCAGGCGAGACCGAGACGCCGGATGCGCTCGAGGATCCTCCGCAGGTCGGCAGCCGACGGATCGGTGGGGAGCGCCGCCTTCCAGGGCGTCACCTCGCCGAAGTCCACGAAACCGGGCAGGCCGCCGATCGCGCGGCCGACGAACGTGGTTCCCGAGCGTGGGCAGCCCACCACGAAGACGAGCCGTTCCTCGCGCCCCAGCCGCGGCCGCTGCACGAGCGCGCGCTCCGCGACCCGGGCGCCCGCGGTCGCGTAGTCGAGTAGAGCGCTCACAAGACCTCCGGCAGGGAGTCCGGCACCATCCCGAGCCCTTGGCGGAGCGTCTCGATCAGATGCTGTGCATCCGCCAGCAGCGACGCGAGCAGCTCGATCTCGTCTCGCGGCACCTCGAGCGTCACGCGCACCGGCGAGCGGGCCGTGGAGGAGAGCGCAAGCGTCTCGACGTCGTCGATTGCGAGTGCGGTCACGTCGAGATATTCGTCTCTCGCGAGCCGCTGCCCGGGCATGAACCGCTGCGCCGCCGCGCCGAGCCGCTCCGCCAGGACGCCTGCGTAATGGCCGGGCACGCGGATCGTCGCCTCGCCGCTGCGCAGGCCGATCGTCACCGACCAGCTCCCGTAGGCGGCTTCCGGGCCGTCGTGTCGCACGACGTGCACCGCGCAGGTGGCCGTGACGCCGATCGGGTAGCGCTCCTCCATCCGGGGCAGCGTAGCCCCGAGGCCCGGATGCCCCAGCTATATTGACCGGCCGCATGGCCAACGAGACCATCAACGATCCGCGGCTCGAGGAAGGCGTCTGGACGACCGATCCCGAGAGCGGCGAGCTAGTCCCCGACTACGAGTCCACCTTCCCCACGATCGAGGAGGGGCAGGTCGTGAACGGCATCGTCGTCCGCGTCGACAAGGACGAGGTGCTCGTCGACATCGGTTACAAATCGGAGGGCGTCATCCCGGTCTCGGAGCTCTCGATCCGGCGCTCGATCAACCCCGCCGACGAGGTTTCGCTCGGCGACGAGATCGCGGCGCTCGTCTTGACGAAGGAGGACGCCGAAGGCCGGCTGATCCTCTCCAAGAAGCGCGCGCGGTTCGAGATCGCGTGGAAGGCGATCGAGAGCGCCCACGAGAAGGGCGAGCCGGTCACCGGCCGCGTGATCGAGGTCGTCAAGGGCGGCCTCATCCTCGACCTCGGCGTGCGCGGCTTCCTGCCGGCGTCTCTGGTCGACATCCGCCGCGTCCAGGATCTCGACGAGTTCCTCGGCCAGGAGCTCCAGTGCAAGGTCATCGAGCTCAACCGCTCGCGCAACAACGTCGTCCTCTCGCGCCGCGCCGTCCTCGAGGAGGAGCGCAAGGAGCAGCGGCAGCGGATCCTCGACCGCCTCAACCCGGGCGACGTCGTGGAAGGGACGATCTCGAACATCGTCGACTTCGGCGCCTTCGTCGACCTCGACGGGATGGACGGCCTCATCCACATCTCCGAGCTTTCGTGGAGCCACGTCAACCATCCGTCCGAGGTGCTCGAGATCGGCCAGACGGTCAAGGTTCAGGTGCTCGACATCGACCGCGAGCGGCAGCGGATCTCGCTCGGCCTCAAGCAGACGCAGACCGATCCGTGGCAGCAGGTGCTCGAGAGCTACCAGGAGGGCGACGTCGTGCAGGGCACGGTGACGAAGGTCGTCACGTTCGGCGCCTTCGTCGAGATCCTGCCGGGCGTCGAGGGCCTCGTCCACATCTCCGAGCTTGCGCAGCACCACGTCGAGAACCCGCGCGAGATCGTCTCGCAGGGCGACCAGGTGAACGTGCGCATCCTCGAGGTCGACGCCGACCGGCGGCGCCTCTCGCTCTCGCTCAAGCGGGTCGAGGAGGGAATGCCGGTGCAGCCGATGCCCGGCGAGGAGGGCGAACTGCCCGCGCTCGGGCTGTCCGACGAAGTCTTCGCCGACGAGGTGCCCGCCGCCGAGGCGCTCGAGTCTCCGGCAGCAGACGAGCCCGCGGCCGAGACCGAAGTCGATCTCGTCGGGGAAGAGCCTGCCGGCGAGGCCGAGATCATCGAAGCCGAGGTCGTCGAGGACGAGCCGGCGGCCGAGGAAGAGCCGGCGCTCGAGGCCGAACTCGTCGAAGAGGGGCCGGCGGCCGAAGAAGAGCCTGCTGCGGAGGCCGAGCTCGAGTCAGAGGTCGAGGTGGAGGAGCCGGCAGCCGAGGCTGAGGCGCCCGAAGCCGACGCCTCCGACGAGGCCGAGCCGACCGAGTAGTGAAGCGGCCGCTCGCGGTCGCGCTCACGGGCGGAATCGCAGCCGGAAAAAGCGAGGCTTTGCGCGCGTTCGCGCGGCACGGCGCAGCCGTGATCTCGACCGACGACGTCGTCCACCGCCTCTATCGCGAGGACGAAGGCCTGCAAGCGGCGATCCGGGAACGCTGGGGCGACCGCGTCTTCAGCGACGGGGAAGTCGACAGGTCCGAGATCGGCCGCATCGTGTTCGCCGACCGAGCCGAGCTCGCCTGGCTCGAGTCAGAGCTGCATCCGCGCGTCCGGGCCGCGACCGACGCCTGGCTCGACGAGCAGACGGCCGACGTCGCAGTCGCCGAGATCCCGCTCCTCTTCGAGACCGGCGGCGAGCAGCGGTTCGACCGCGTCGTCGTCGTGACGGCGCCGCCCGAGCTGAGGGACGCACGCCGCGACGGCGTGGCCGAGAGAGAGGGCCGACTCGTGCCCGAGAATGAGAAGATGCGGCGCGCGGACTTCTCCTACGTGAACGACGGGTCGCTCGAGGAGATCGACGCCTGGGTCGCCGGGCTGCTGGAGGAGCTGCGCTCCTGAGGCGCTGGGTCATCGCCGCCGCGGTCCTCCTCGCGGCGCTCGGGGCGTTCGTGTACCTCCAGCGGACCGAGCCGCCCTGGTACGCGCGGCTCTGGTATCCGCTTCGCTACTCGACGAATGTCCGCGTCTATGCCTCGCAGGACCATCTCGACCCCGCGCTGCTCGCGGCCGTGATCGAGACCGAGAGCAAGTTCGACGCCACTGCCCGCTCGGATGCCGGTGCCGTGGGGCTCATGCAGCTGACGCCGAACACCGCCAGGGGCATCGCGCAGTACACCGGCGGCAGCCGTTTTCGCGTCACCGATCTGACGAACCCGGACATCAACATGCGCTACGGCGCGTGGTACCTCGGACACCTCCTCAAGCGGTACGACGGCAACGAGCGGCTTGCGCTCGCCGCGTACAACGCCGGCGAGGACAACGTCGACCGCTGGCAGCGAGAGCACGTCGGGATCCAGTTCGACGAGACGCGCGACTACGTCGACAAGGTCGAGCGGTTGAAGAAGATCTATCGCCGCACGTACGCGAGCCAGCTCGGCTACTAGGCGCGTTCCTCGAGCTCGTTGCTCTTGCTCGTGAGCGCGGCGAAGCCGGCCTGGAGGAAGTCGTTCAGCCCGGCTGCGCCGAGCGTCCACGTGAGCAGGCGACCGAAGCGCGGCGCGACGAGCTGGGTCGCGCCGAGCCCCGCTGCGACCCACGTGCCGACACAGCGCGTACAGGTGACGAGCTCGCCAAGTGCTTGCTCGAAGTCGCCGTCGCGCCGGTCGTCGGCGAGTGGTTCTCGGATGAAGCTCGCCACCGGATCCCGTGCGATGGTGCGTGCCGTCTTGAACGTCGCCAGCCCGAGCGCCGTCAGATCGACCGCGGTCAACTCGGGCGCATCGCGATCGAGCAGCTGCGCCAGCGCGCCGGCTCCGGCGAGGCCGCCGCAGAAGGCGGCCATGATCGCGGCATAGGCGTGGTACGGGGGCGAGTCTTCGGTAGCCACGGATCCGTTCTGCGCGGCAGGGCTCTTCCGGAAACGAGACACTTGCGGCATGAAGATTCGCGCAGCGGTACTCGAGGAGTTCGGCCGGCCGCTCGAGGTCCAGGAGGTCGACCTGGCCGAGCCGAAGGCGGGTGAGGTTCTCGTCCGCCTCGTCGCCTGCGGCGTCTGCCACACGGATCTGTACACGGCGTCGGGCGCCGACCCGTCCGGCTACTCCCCGACGGTGCTCGGCCACGAGGGCGCGGGCGTGGTGGAGAGGGTCGGGGACGGCGTCGCCTCGCTGGCTCCGGGCGACCACGTCGTGACGCTCTTCTCGCCGCAGTGCCGCGAGTGCATCCATTGCCGCGATCCGCGCACGAACCTCTGCCTGGCGATCCGCGAGCAGCAGAACCAGGGCTTTCTCCCCGACGGCACGACACGTCTTTCGCGCGACGGCGAGCCGATCCGGCACTTCATGGGCACCTCGACGTTCGCCGAGTACACGGTGATGCCGGAGATCGCGGTCGCGAAGATCTCGCCGGAGGCTCCGCTCGACCGCGCCTGTGTCTTCGCCTGCGGGCTCTCGACCGGGCTGGGCGCCGCGCTGAACACCGCGAAGGTCGAGTCCGGCTCGACGTGCGTCGTCTTCGGCGCAGGCCTGGTGGGGCTCGGAGCCGTCGCCGGCTGCCGGCTCGCGGGCGCGGAGCGGATCGTCTGCGTCGATCCCGCCGAGCAGCGGCTCGAGCTGGCGCGCGGCCAGGGCGCGACCGACACGCTCACCGGCGGGCCGGAGGTCGTCGAGCAGATCCTCGAGCTGACCGGCGGCTTCGGTGCGGACTACACGTTCGAGGCGACGGGCATCGTCGCCGTCATGCGCCAGGCCGTAGAGTCGGCGCGCATGGGCTGGGGCCTCGCGACGGTCTGCGGCGTGGCCGGCAAGGGGGAGACCCTCGACGTCGTGCCGCGCTTCCTGATCACCGGCCGCCGGGTCGCCGGCTCGTCGTTCGGCGGCGTGAAAGGACGGGACCAGGTGCCGCAGTTCGTCGACCGCTATCTCGCCGGCGACATCGACGTCGATCCGCTCATCTCCCACATGATCTCGCTCGACGAGGTCAACCGCGGCTTCGACCTCATGCACGCGCAGGACGGCATTCGCAGCGTGATCTCGTTCGGCACCTGATCACTACGCTGTCCTGAATGGCCGAGCTTAGGACGACCTCCACCTACCGCCCGACCGGCGACCAGCCGCAGGCGATCGAGAAACTCGCCGACGGGATCCTCGCCGGCGAGAAGTTCCAGACGCTGGTCGGCGCGACCGGCACGGGCAAGACGGCGACCATGGCCTGGACGATCGAGAAGACCGGCCGGCCGGCGCTCGTGATCGCCCACAACAAGACGCTCGCGGCGCAGCTCTGCAACGAGTTCCGGGAGTTCTTCCCGCACAACGCCGTCGAGTACTTCGTCTCCTACTACGACTACTACCAGCCCGAGGCGTACGTGCCTCAGGCCGACCTCTACATCGAGAAGGACTCGTCCCGCAACGACGACATCGCGCGCCTCAGGCTCGCGGCGACGTCGTCGCTCTTCACCCGCCGCGACGTGGTCGTGGTCGCGTCGGTCTCCTGCATCTACGGGCTCGGCTCGCCGGAGGAATGGCGCGAGCGGATGATCTACATCGAGGTCGGCGCCGAGCACGACCGCGACCTCCTCCTGCGCAAGCTCATCGACTCGCAGTACGTCCGCAACGACACGATGCTCGGCCGCGGACGCTTCCGCGTGAAGGGCGACGTCGTCGAGGTGCAGCCGGCGAACCAGGAGACCGCGTACCGCATCTCCTTCTTCGGCGACGACGTGGAGGGGATGACGCACTTCGACCCGCTGACCGGCGAGGTACTCGCGAAGCTTGACAACCTCTCGATCTGGCCCGCGACGGAGTACGTCACCTCGCAGCCGACCGTCGAGCGGGCCGTCGACGAGATCCGCGCCGAGATGAGCGCACAGGTCGCGAAGTTTGAAGAGGAGGGGAAGCTGCTCGAGGCGCACCGGATCAGGCAGCGCACCGAGTACGACCTCGAGATGCTCAAGGAGCTCGGCTTCTGCAACGGGATCGAGAACTACTCGCGCATCCTGGAAGGCCGTGCCGCGGGGACGCACCCGTTCACGCTGCTCGACTACTTCGCGGACGACTTCGTGGTCTTCGTCGACGAGTCCCACCAGACCGTGCCCCAGCTGGGCGGCATGCACGAGGGCGACCGGTCGCGCAAGCAGACGCTCGTCGACTTCGGCTTCCGGCTGCCGTCGGCGCTCGACAACCGGCCGCTGCGCTTCGACGAGTTCCTGCGCAAGGTGCCGCAGCTCGTGTTCGTCTCGGCGACGCCGGGGCCGTTCGAGCTCCGCAACTCGACCGTGGTCGCCGAGCAGCTGATCCGCCCTACCGGCATCGTCGACCCCGACGTCGACCTGCGCCCGACCAAGAACCAGATCGACGACCTGCTCGGCGAGATCCGCACGCGCGAGGCGGTCGGCGAGCGCGTCCTCGTCACGACGCTGACGAAGAAGATGGCGGAGGACCTGACCGACTACCTGCTCGAGTCGGGCGTCAAGGCGCGCTATCTCCACTCCGAGATCGACACGATCGAGCGGATCCAGATCATTCGCGACCTGAGGCTCGGCGAGTTCGACGTCCTGGTCGGCGTCAACCTCCTCCGCGAAGGGCTCGATCTGCCGGAGGTGTCGCTCGTCGCGATCCTCGACGCCGACAAGGAGGGTTTCCTGCGCGGGCGCACGAGCCTGATCCAGACGATCGGCCGCGCGGCGCGGAACGTCAACGGCAAGGTGCTGATGTACGCCGACAAGCAGACCGAGGCGATCAAGGAAGCGCTCGACGAGACGAACCGCCGGCGCGCCGTTCAGCTCGCATACAACGAGGAGCACGGGATCGTGCCGGAGACGATCGCGAAGGGCGTCTCCGACATCGCCGAGTTGCTGCAGCTCGAGTCGCCGACGGTGCCGTCGTCACGGCGGCGGCGCGGCGCGACGAAGGTCGAGGGAATGTCGCGCGAGGACCTCGAGAAGCTCGTCGTGACGCTCGAGGAGGAGATGTACCTCGCCGCCGAGGAGCTGCGGTTCGAGTACGCCGCCAAGCTCCGCGACGAGGTCAAGGACCTGCGGCGGGACCTGCAGGCACTCGAGCAGACCGCGGCCTAGGCAGCGCGAGCGATTCAAGTAGGCGGGCGGCGGGCTGGACAGCGCCTGCCCGCGCTACGCTCCGCGCATGATCGGGGCCGTGATCGGGGCGCTCTTCATCGCCTTCATCACCGGGGCGCTCGCGCGCTTCGCGCTGCCGGGCCCGGATCCGATGCCGCCGTGGCTCACGATGACGATCGGCCTCGTCGGCTTCGTGGCCGGAACCGGGATCGTGCTCGCGATCGGCGGCCGGAGCGCCGCCTCCTGGTCGGGCCTCGCGAGCTTCTGCGTCGCCGTTGGGCTGGTGGTGATCTACCGGCGCTTCGTCCAGAAGCGGCCCCTGTGGGGGAAAGGCGCCTACCGCTTCCCTGAGCGGGGTTTCGGTGTCGAGCAGTACCGCGAGCGCCTGAAGCGCGCCGGCATCGATCCGGACCAGATCGGGAGCCAGCCGTTCGGCCTCCAGCCTCGGCCGTCGCTGCCGGTGTCGCCGGTCGGCATCCAACCGCCCTCCCGCGACGCTCCGACCGAGAACCCGGCGCACTATCTCGGCCTGCTCGAGGAGCTGCACGACACGGGCGTCCTCAGCGACGACGAGTACGCCGAGTCGCGGCTGCGGCTCCTCGAGAGCCTCCGCTAGCGTGCGAAGCGGCGCTCGGCCGCGCGCATCCAGTCACCGCGTGACCAGAGGAACGTCTGTACGACGATCGAGTCGGCGTCCGCTTCGTGCAGGTGGAGCCCGCGAGCCTCGCCGGAGCGCCGCGGCCGTGGTTGTCCGAGCCCCGGCGCGACGGCGACCACGGCCGTGCGCGACCCGTCGTCCACCACCTCGAACTCGCGTCGCTCGCTCACGGCGGCCTGGTGGATGTGACCTCCGAGGATCAGCTCTGCGCCGGCAGCCACGAGCGCGGCCAGCACGCGGCCTCGCTGCGAGACCGGCCGCTTGCGCGCCGCGCGCCACGGCGCGCCGATCAGGTGATGGTGGAGGACTGCCACCCTGAGCGCTCCTACCTCGGCAGCTGCGAGCTGCTCGGAGGCTCGTTCGAGCTGCGCCCGGCTCAGCGCCCCGCCCTGGTGGCGAAAGGGGCGCGCCGAGTTGAGACCGACCACCTGCAGCCCGGGAAGCGACGCGGTCGGCTCGGTCGTCTCCCAGACCCGCTCGAACTCGGCCCACGGGCGGACGAACCGCGCCGGCGTGTGGGGGATGTCGTGGTTGCCCGGCACAGCGAGCACCGGCGGTCCGAGCGAGCGCAGCAGCTCCGCCGCCCGCTCGAGCTCCCGACCGCGGCCGCGGTGGGCAAGATCGCCGGAGGCAACGACGAGCTGAGGCTCCAGCCGCTCGACGAGGCGCCCGAGAGCCTGCCCGGCTTCCGGCTCCTCATGTGTACCGGTGTGCAGATCGGAAACATGGAGGAGCCGTGCGTTCACAATCGAACGAGGCTATAGATTGGAAGCCGTGACAGAAGACTCCTCCGAGATTTTCGACGACCTCTATCTCGGCGTGCGGGCCGGTGGCGCGCTGCGCAAGCAGCGCCGGGGCGAGGAGCTGACCGACGACGAGCGCGAGGCGCTCACCCGCTGGCAGCGGCTCTCGACCGCTCGGAAGGCCGCGGCGATCGGCGCGTTTGCCTTCGGCACGTTCGGCCTCGGGTTCACGCTCGGCGGCCTGGTCTTCGGCCGCTGGCGCAGGGCCTGAAGACGGGCTAGCGCTTGCCCTCGGCCGTGCTGGCGAACAGCACGGCCGGCGCGTCCTCCTCGGCCGGGTCGCGCCCACGGACGACGACGTCCACAAGCGTGGCGGCGACCGCAGCCAGTGGCGTTGCGATGAGCACGTAGATCGGTCCGAGCAGGTAGCCCACGGAAACGACCGAGATCAGCACGACGAGCGGCGACAGTCCGACCGCGTGGCCCATGACGCGCGGCGCGATGGCGTAGTCCTGCAGCTGCCGCAAGATGAGAACCGCGACGCCGGCGCCGACCGCCACCGTCCACCCTGCGGTCAGCCCTGCGCCGATCGCGACCGCTCCTGCGGCCAGCGGCCCGACGATTGGTATGAGCTCGACGATCCCGGCGCCGACGCCGATCAGCAGCCAGTACGGCTCTCCGTCGAGCCAAAAGGCGAGAGAGAGCAGGAAGGCCACGATCGTCACGAGCAGGAACTGCCCGCGGACGAAGGCGCCCAGCTTCATGTCGATCAGGACCCACGTGTCGCGGGTCACGCGCCGGTGCTTGCGCGGCACGAGCGACTGGATGAGCCCGATCGTCGCGTCGCGCTCGAAGATCCAGTAGGCGCCCACGGCGAACATGAACAGGATCCCGACCAGGATCTCGAGCGCCTTCGCCCCGAGCGAGATGGCGGGGTGGAGGAGGCTGGCGCCCGACGGCAGCTGCCGCAGCCGCTTGTCGATCGCGCTGAGGATCTCGTGACGGATCCCGTGCGAGTGGACGGCGGCGTGATGCAGCTGGGATGTCGACGTCGGCACCTGGCCGATCGCGTTGTCGATCTGGGTGATCGCGACCGGCACGACGAGATAGAGGAAGAGCGCGATCGCCGCGAGAAAGCCGACGTAGTGGAGGACCACGCCGACGGGCCGCGGGACGTGAGCCCGGCGATGCAGCCACTCGATGCTCGGCCGCATCGCCGACGCGATCACGAAGCCGAGAAAGAGCAGCGCAATCACCACGCGGATCTTCCAGAGCGCGAGTGCTGCGATCACGATCGCGAGGACGACGATCGTCGTCGTCGCCGCCCGGCGTGCTGTTCCACCTATTTCCACAGGGATTCGTTGTTGCAACTAGAACGAAGCGGCCGTGGATACGCCCGTCTTCGAAGCGCACCGGCACGGGATCGCGCTCGCGCGCCCGCTTCTGCGCGCGCTCGTTCTTGCTCTCGCGGGTGCGGCGTGCTTCCTCGCCCCGTGGCCGGTCGTCGGCGTTGCGGGCGCGATCCTGCTCGGCCTCGCCGCTCTGCTCGCCGTCGCCGCAGTGGGCCGCTGGGAGCGGACGCACCTTTTCGTGACCGAGAACGCGCTCGTCGTCGAGCACGGGTTCCTGCGCCGGAGCAGCGCCACGGTTTCACTCAACGGGACGGTGTTCGAGGTCGAGCGGCCCCTGCTCGGCCGCATCCTCGGCTACGGGACCGTGGTGGCCGGAGAGCTCGAGATCGATTGCGTGCCGCGGCGGCTCACGCGCCTCCTGCAGCAGCGCAGATAACCCCGGGAAACAAGGGTGGCCGAACACACGTTCGGCGGATAGAATGACCCTCACATGGCTGCCGACGAACTTGTGGTCCACGGCGCCCGCGAGCACAACCTGAAGGACATCACCGTCCGCCTGCCGCGGAACCGCCTCATCTGCATCACCGGGCTCTCGGGCTCCGGCAAGTCCTCGCTTGCCTTCGACACGATCTACGCGGAGGGGCAGCGCCGCTACGTCGAGTCGCTCTCGGCCTACGCGCGCCAGTTCCTGCAGATGATGGAGAAGCCGGACGTCGACCACATCGACGGGCTCAGCCCGGCGATCTCGATCGACCAGAAGACGACCTCCAGAAACCCGCGCTCGACGGTCGGCACCGTGACCGAGATCTACGACTACCTGCGCCTGCTCTACGCGCGAGTCGGCCGGCCGCATTGCCCGATCTGCGGCAAGCCGATCGCGGGGCAGTCGCTCGACTCGATCGTCGACCAGGTGCTGAAGCTCGAGGATGGGACGCGCTTCACGGTCAACGCGCCGGTCGTGCGCGACCGCAAGGGCGAGTACAGGGACGTGTTCGAGGATCTGACCCGCGAGGGCTTCACGCGCGTCAAGGTCGACGGCGAGCAGTACGTCCTCGAGGAGGGCGTGCCCGAGCTCGACAAGAAGTTCAAGCACACGATCGAGGTGATCGTCGACCGGCTCGTGATGCGTGCCGACCTGCGGCTGCGCCTGACGCAGTCGATCGAGACTGCGGCCGCGCTCGCAGACGGGCTCGTGGCGGTCGACCTGGTGGAGACCGGGGAGCAGCTCCTCTTCTCCGAGAACTTCGCCTGCCCCGACCACGGCGTCTCGCTGCCGGAGCTGCAGCCGCGGATCTTCTCGTTCAACGCGCCGCACGGCGCCTGCCCGCGCTGCACCGGCCTCGGCTCGCAGCAGGAGATCGACCCGGACCTGCTCGTGCCCGATCCGTCGCTCTCGATCGACGACGGCGCGCTCGTGCCGTGGTCGGTGGGCGGCTCGTCGGGCTTCTACGAGGCCGTGATCCAGGCGATCGCCGACCGCTACGAGATCGACACCTCGAAGCCGTGGGCCGAGCTGACCGACGCCGAGCGGGATCGCTTCCTCAACGGCACAGACGGCGAGAAGATCTACGTCCAGTACCGCAACCGCATGGGTCGCCGGCGTCAGTACATGCTCGCGTTCGACGGCATCGTCGCGAGCCTCCAGCGCCGGTACAAGGAGACGGACTCGTCGACGGCGCGCGAGCGGATCGAGGAGTACATGTCGCTGCGGCCGTGCCCGGTCTGCAAGGGCGCGCGGCTCAAGCCGGAGGTGCTCGCGGTCACCGTCGGCGACCGCTCGATCCACGCGTTCACGCAGATGTCGGTTGCGCGGGCGCTCGCGTTTCTGGACGAGCTCGGGCTGACGCCGACCGAGGAGCTGATCGGCCACCGGATCGTGAAGGAGATCCGCGAGCGGCTCACCTTCCTCGACGACGTCGGAGTCGGCTACCTGACCCTCGACCGCGCGGCCGCGACGCTGTCGGGCGGAGAGGCGCAGCGGCTGCGGCTCGCGACGCAGATCGGCTCGCAGCTCGTCGGCGTCCTCTACATCCTCGACGAGCCGTCGATCGGGCTCCACCAGCGCGACAACGCGCGCCTCATCGACACGCTCGAGCGGCTCCGCGACATCGGCAACACCGTCGTCGTGGTCGAGCACGACGAGGAGATGATGCGCCGCTCCGACTGGCTCGTCGACATGGGGCCCGGCGCGGGCCTGCACGGCGGCGAGATCGTGGCCGAGGGGCCGGCCCGGAAGGTCGAGCGGACGGCGAAGTCGGTGACGGGACAGTTCCTCGCCGGCAAGCGGTCGATCGCGGTGCCCGAGCGGCGCGACGAGGATCGCGGCGCGTTCCTCGTCCGTGGCGCCGCGCAGCACAACCTCAAGGACATCGACGTCGAGTTCCCGGTCGGCAAGTTCATCTGCGTGACCGGCGTCTCGGGCTCCGGCAAGTCGACGCTCGTCAACGACATCGTCTTCAAGGCGCTCGCGAACCGGCTCAACCACGCGCGGGTCAAGCCCGGCGCGCACGCGGGCGTGGACGGGATCGAGGTGTTCGACAAGGTGATCGAGATCGACCAGAAGCCGATCGGCCGCACGCCGCGCTCGAACCCGGCGACCTACACCGACCTGTTCACGCATATCCGCGAGCTCTACTCCCTGACGCCCGAGGCCAAGGTGCGCGGCTACAAGCCGGGCCGCTTCTCGTTCAACGTGCGCGGCGGACGGTGCGAGACGTGCAAGGGCGACGGCCAGATCAAGATCGAGATGCACTTCCTGCCCGACGTCTACGTGCCGTGCGAGACGTGCAAGGGCGCGCGCTACAACCGCGAGACGCTCGAGGTGCGGTTCAAGGGCCGGTCGATCGCGGACGTGCTCGAGATGTCCGTCGAGGAGGCGCTGGGCTTCTTCGCCAAGATCCCGAAGATCCGGCGCCGGTTGCAGACGCTCCACGACGTCGGGCTCGACTACATCAAGCTTGGCCAGCCGGCGACGACGCTGTCGGGCGGCGAGGCTCAGCGCGTCAAGCTCGCCTCGGAGCTTTCGAAGGTCGCGACAGGCAAGACGCTCTACATCCTCGACGAGCCCACCACCGGCCTCCACTTCGCGGACATCGAGAAGCTGCTCGAGACGCTGCAGCGCCTCGTCGACGGCGGCAACACGATGCTCGTGATCGAGCACAACCTCGACGTGATCAAGCAGGCCGACTGGGTGATCGACCTCGGGCCGGAAGGCGGCGACGCGGGCGGCGAATTGATCGCGGTCGGGACGCCCGAGGACGTGATGCGGGTCGAAGACAGCTTCACGGGCAGGTTCCTGCGCCACGTCCTGCCCGAGCCCGCGATCGCGGCCGCCTAAAGGGAAGACACGTCCGGAACGGACACTTGTCGCGGCTCCGCCGCCACGTAAGACTCCGCGCATGGAGCCAGGCGCCACCTCGCCTCCCGAAGAGGCGGGAACCGGGTACCAGGGCGCGGCCGTTGCGGGCGCCGTGCTCGCGACGCTCTTCTTCCCCTTCATCGCGCTGATCGCCGCGCTGCTGCTGCAGGGCGGGCAGACCGATCCCCGCAAGAAGTCGCAGCTGCGAACCTGGGCCTGGGCCTCAGGCGGCTGGATGCTGTTCGGCGTCTTGCTGGTCGTGCTCGCCTTGGTGGGCTCCGGAAGTGGCTCGGGCGCGGGCTCCGAATCCGGCTTCTGCGTCGGAGGACCGAAGACCGGCGCGACGGGCACGCAGGTGCCGGGAAGCACGACGAAGTTCGTGGAGCCGTGCGCGATCAGCGGCTCGCAGACCGTCACCATCGCTCCCTAGCGCGCACGGGCTAACCTCATTGCGATGGCAGCGAGGGCCGACACGGCGCGTACGTCGTCGCTCGAGCGGAGCTGGTGGCTTCGCGCGCCGGCCGTGCTCGTCGCGCCCCGCGCCGTCTTCGTCTCGCTGCGCGACGACTCGGAGGAAGCGGTCGAGGCGCGCCAGGAGCCGATCACCGCGATTGCGGCGCTGGCGGGAATCGCCGGGGTGCTCGCGACCCCCATCGCACGCACCCTGCTCAACGACGGGTCGATCTCGGTCTCCGTGATCCCGGTCTGGGCCTTTTTCGGCGGCATCGTCTACGCCGTCGCCGTCTACTGGCTCGGAGGCGGGCTCCTCTTCGGCGCGGCCCGCCGCTTCGGCAGCCTCGGCAGCTACCGCCGTGCGCGGCACCTGCTCGGGCTCTCGGCGACGCCGATTGCGCTCACGCTCTTCACGGTCTGGCCGATCCGCATCGCGATCTACGGCGAGAACCTCTTCCGCACGGGCGGACCCGACTGGGGGCCGGGCGACCGGGTCTTCGGAGGAATCATCTTCGCCGCGTTCGCGTGGAGCGCCGTGCTGCTCGTGATCGGCGTTCGCAGCGTGCACGGCTGGAGCTGGAGCCGCTCGCTGGCGACCGTGGGGCTGGCGGCGGTGCTACCGGCTCTACTCGTGCTCTCGGCTCACCTCGGGTAGACCTCGCTCGACCGAGCCGGCTTCGAACGCGGCCTGCTCCTCCTCGGGCATCGCGTACATGTGCCGCTCGTCGGGGAAGGCACCGGTCCGCACTTCCTCGGCGTACCGCGACAGCGCCTCGACGATCGCGTCGCCGAGCTCGGCGTAGCGCTTGACGAACCGCGGTGCGCGGCCCTCGTAGAAGCCGAGCATGTCGTGCCAGACGAGCACCTGCCCGTCTGTCTCCGCGCCGGCGCCGATGCCGATCGTCGGCACCGTGAGCGCCTGGGTCGCAGCGCGTCCGACTGCCGGCGGAACGGCCTCGAGCACGATCGCGAAGCAGCCCGCCGCCTCGAGCGCGAGCGCATCGTCCACCAGCTGCCGCGCGCGCTCTGCCGTCCGTCCCTGCGCCTTGAAGCCGCCCAGCACGGTCGCGGTCTGCGGCGTCAGCCCGACGTGCCCCATCACGGGAATCCCTGCGCCAACGATCGCCCGTGCGCGCGCGACCGAGGTTCCGCCGCGCTCGAGCTTGACCGCGTCCGCACCGCCCTCCTTCACAAGCCGCACCGCGTTCCGCACGGCTTGCTCGTCCGACTCCTCGTACGAGCCGAACGGCATGTCCGCGATCACGAGCGGCCGCTTCGCGCCGCGCGTCACCCACTGCGTCATGAACACGATCTCGTCGAGCGACACCGGCACCGTCGACTCCCGGCCGTGGACGACCATCCCCGACGAGTCGCCCACCAGGATCAGGTCGACGCCGGCTGCGTCGGCGAGCCGCCCGCTCGGAGCGTCGTACGCCGTGACCATCACGATCTTGTCGCCGCGACCCTTCATCTCGGCAAGCTCGGGGAGCGGGAGCTTGCCGGTCGTCCAGGAGGCGTAGCGCGCGGGCTTCGGGTTGTCGCTCATGTGAGCTCTCCTTCCAGGAGGACGTTGTCGATCAGGCGGGTGGAGCCGACGCGGACTGCGGCGGCGAGGAGCTTCGCGCCGCCGAGGTCGAGCACCTCGACGTACTCCGGCTCGAGGCCGTTCAGCGACGCACGCACGGCGGCGACCGGGTGGGGGTTCGTGACCGCGCCTTGCAGCGCCCGCGGCAGCGCGAGCGCCTGCTCGCGCTCGCTGGGCGAGAGGTGGACGTTGCGAGAAGACAGGGCGAGCCCGTCCGGATCGCGAACGGTCGGCACCACACGAATCGCCACCGGCACGTTCAGGTCCCGGACGAGGCGTTGGATGACCGAGATCTGCTCCGCGTCCTTCTGGCCGAAGTACGCGCGCTCGGGCCGGACGAGGTTGAACAGCTTGAGGCAGACCGTCGCAACGCCGCGGAAGTGCCCTGGTCGCGCTGCACCTTCGGCTCCCGTGTCGTCCGGTTCGACCCAGGTGGCGAACCCCGGCGGATAGAGCTCGTCGAGCCCCGGCGCGAAGACGGCGTCGACGCCTTCCGCGTCCGCGAGCTCGAGATCGCGCTCCTCGTCGCGCGGGTAGGCAGCGAGATCGGCCGGCTCGTCGAACTGGGCCGGGTTGACGAACAGGGATGCGACGACCCGGCTGTTCTCTCTGCGCGCCGCGCGGAACAGCGCACGGTGGCCGTCGTGCAGCGCTCCCATGGTCGGCACGAGCCCGGTGTCCGGCGCGGTCTCGAGCTCTGCGATCGTGCGGAAGACCTTCATGCGAGCTGCGCCGTCGCTTCGGCGAGCGTCTCGTAGAGCCGCTCGAGCTCGGGATGGCTCTCCCGGATCGCCCGCTCGTGCGCCTCGACCGTCGCCCAGTCGCCGCGCGCGATCGGGCCGGTCAGCTCGAACCCGTGCGCGATCGTCCCCTGCATCAACGGCACGAGCCCCTCCGCCGGGACGCCGAGCCGTACGGCGGCCCGCTGCAGCGTCACGACGTAGTTCGAGGCGAAGACGGCGCCGGCGTGGTAGAGCGTCCGGTCGCCGTCGGCCAGTTCGAACGCCCGCAGCCCGAGCGTCTCGGCGAGCTCTCGCGCGACCGTGAGCGCTTCTTCGGTCTCCCCGCTGATCGCGGCCCACGCACCGTCGAGCTGCGACGGATCGCCGCTGCGGTCGAAGGTCTGGAGCGGATGGAGCGAGAAGCGGCGCTCGTGCGGGGAGAGCGCCGCGAGGGGCGTTGCGCCCGAGACGTGACCCACCCAGGCACGTCCCGGTGCCAGCTGCCTGGACGCGTCGGAAATGGCCGTGTCAGGGACGCAGAGGAGGACGACGTCGGGATCGTCGCCGCCCACGGCGACGCCGCGCTCGCGCAGGCGGGCGCTGACGGCGGAACCGACCCGGCCCGAACCGATGACATCGACTCTCTCGATCACGATCTCGCTCCAGCTCCGAACCGGATGCCGGGCACCGCGGATTGTACTCGCCCACCGCCGAACAGCCGGGATTCCTGCGAGGATTCGTCTGCCGGATGAGCTCTGCCGCCGCAAGCCTCCCCGATCTCCACCGCCTCTCGCCCCGCCGCGAGCTGGTGCTCGGCGCTGCGCTCACGGCCGGGTTCGGCCTGCTCGTGCACTTCGTCGGGCCTGCGCCGGGAGACGCCCCCGTTCATCTCTACCGGACGTTCCTCGTCCGCGACGGCGCGCTCGTCTGGGACAACTTCTGGTACGCGGGCACGTACCCGCTCGCGTCGTACAGCCTCCTCTACTACCTCCCGGCCGCCCTTGTCGGGAACCTGCCGCTCGTCTTCGTCTCGGCCGTCGCATCGACCGTCCTCTTCGCCTCGATCGTGCTGCGGGAGTGGGGCCGGGCGGCGCTCTGGCCGGCGCGCGTCTTCGGCGTGCTCGCCGCGGCGCCGATGTTCACCGGCCTCTACGCGTACTCGCTCGGCTTCACGGCGATGCTCGCCACGCTCAAGCTGTTGCAGCTGCGGCGGCTTCGACTGGCGGCGGTCGTGGCGGCGCTGACCGTCGGCTTCAGCCCGCTCGCCTTTGCGTTCCTCTGCCTGGTCGTCGGCGCGTACGCGATCTCACGGCGCCGGATCGCGCGGCGCCACGTCTGGTTCGGCGTCGCCCTCGGCGTCGCGGCGGGAATCGAGCTGCTCGTGCTCGTGCTCTTCCCGAGCTCCACCGGCTCGTACCCGTTCCACTGGATCGACTTCATGGCGGTTCTCGTCGTCACTGCGCTCGGGCTCCTCGTCGCCCGCGGCGCTCGCGGGGCCGGGCCGCTCGTCGCGTTCTACGCGCTCTGGGGGCTGGGCAGCGTCGTCGTCTACATCGTCCCGTCGCCGCTCGGGGACAACTGGACCCGGCTCAGCGCCTTCGTCTTCCCGATCATGCTGCTGACCGCGAGCCTCGCCGGCTTCCGCCCTCGCCGCCTTGTCATCTTCGCGCTCGCCGTCGCGCTCGCCTACAACCTCGTGCCGTACGCGCTGCTCGTCCCGTCACGGCTCGACAACGAAACGCAGCAGGCGAGCTTCTGGCGGCCCGCGATCCGCTTCCTGCGCGCGCACGACCAGCCCGGGTTCCGGGTCGAGGTCGTGCCGACGGCGGAGCACTGGGAGTCGTACTGGATCCCGAGAGCCGGCTTCCCGCTCGCGCGCGGCTGGTACCGGCAGCTCGACGTCGCCGACAACCCGACCTTGTACAAGAACCATCTCGACGCCGACGCCTATCGCAGCTGGCTCCGGTCGAACGCCGTCCGTTACGTCCTCCTCAGCAAGACGACGCCGCTCGACTGGGACGGCGGTCCGCAGGAGGAGCGCGTGGTGCGCGGGTCGCACTCCGGGCTGCAGGTCGTGTTCCGCAGCCGGAACTGGACGATCTACGAGCTGCCGCAGGCGACTCCGTTGCTCACCGGCCCGGCAGATCCGGTCGTGACCTCCTTCGGGCACACCGCGATTCGCGGGACGGTCTTCGTGTCCGGCCGCTACCTGCTCCGTGACCACTACAGCTCGTACCTGCACCTGCAGGGGAGCGGCTGTGTCTCGCCCGGCCCCGGAGGGATGACGTTCCTCGACCTCACGCAGCCGGGCCGGTTCGTGCTCAGCGTGCCGGGAACGCCCGACGGGCTCGTGCGGGAGCTCTTCGGCGGGACCGAGGCGACCTGCGATTCCGGCTAGCGAGCACAGCCCGAGAGCTTGACCTGCTCGAACGTGTACGGCAGTGAGCCGCTCTGGAGCACGAGCGCGGCCCGCTTGGCCACGCTCGCGCTCGGCTCCGTGATCTGCGCTGCGCCGACGATGCCCTGGGAGAGGGACGGGTCTGTGTAGTCGATGTACGGCGTCTCCTCGAGCTCGCCGTCGAGGACGATCGCGTTGTGGCCGGAGTACGTGGCGATGGCGTTCTGGTTCGTCGCGCCCAGCCGGCCGGCCTCGCCGGCGTTGACGCGGCCGCGGTCGTACTCCGCCTCTGTGATCCGCTGGAACGCCTGTGAGCCGTTGTGCGTGAGCTGGATCGTGACGATCGGCTGGCCCGTGTTCGCGTCGACGTCGGCAGTGATGCCCGACTCGACGAGGTCCTTGCCGGTCAGCGCCGGGAAGTCCTTGAACAGGTACCAGTACGAGCCGGTCGTCGAGGTGGCGTTCGACCCGGCGCCCGGACAAACGGCCGGCCCCGCGCACCGCACCGGCACGGTGTTCGCGGGCACCTTCAGCACGACGGTGTGCGCGGGCTGCTTCCGGCCCTTGTAGGGCGACAGAAGTTGCTCGACGCTCGGAGCGGGGCCCTGCAGGACCGAGTGGGGCGCCTTCGTCGCGAACAGGTAGTACGCCTGGGGCGAGCTCCTGTCTGCCTGGTTCTGCACGGCTTCGAGCAGCTTGTAGAGCGACGGCAGCGGGGTCGGCCGCTGGTTCGCGCTTACGCTCGGCCGCTCGAGGCTCGGCTCGAAGTCGAAGATCTCGAGCCGGCCGGTGGTGCTGAGGGTCTGCGGGAGGTCGGCGGGCGCGTGGCTGCCCCCGTACCGGATCACGATCTCGTCCCCGTCGACGGTGACCTGCGGCGAGCTGACCCCAAGCTTGTCGACCCGGTTCTCGATGATCTGTTGCGCAGTTCGCATGCCGGTGGCGGTGATCTGCCGGCCCTTCGCCGGAACGGCGCGGAGGACGACCGAGCAATTCCGCCGAGCAGAGGAGCCGCACCCGACGACGAGGAGCAGCACGAACGCGAGCGGCAGCAGCGCCCTCGCCGGACGGAGCAGCTGTCGGGACCTCCGTTCCATCAGCGCCTGCTCGGCGCCGAGAGCTGAAGAGGCGCGGCGACCTGGGTCGCAACTGTCACGGCGAGCAATGCCACCGCACCGCTCTGCGCGGGCCGGTGCTGTCCGGACACTCCGCTGCAGACGACGGCGAGCCCGAGCGCCAGGATCCCCAGCAATGAAAGCAAGGTTCTGGCGAGGCGTCCGCGTGCGGCACGCATCGCGCGGCGGGCAAGCGGTTCGGGGGCCGCGTCCGTTCGGATCGCGGCGACGAGCGCATCGCGACGCGCGCCGAGCTGCGCGGGCGGGAGGTCCCGCTCGGCGGGGATCGGGAGCAGGTCGAGGATCTCGTTCATCTGGCCACCACGTCTCTTCTCAGTTCATGTCCGTCCGTCTCGACGAGTTCCCGCAGATGCGTGCGGGCGCGGGAGAGTCGCGAGCGAACCGTCCCGACCGGCACCGCGAGCGCAATCGCCGCCTCGGCGTAGTCGAGCCCGGCCTAGGCGCAGAGCGCCAGCACGTCCCGCTCCTGCTCGGGAAGCTGCTCGACGACCGCCTGAACCTCGGCCATCTGCGCTTCGTCGGCGAGGCGGCCGACGGTCTCGTCGCTGTGGTCGGGCTGCACCTCCTTCGCGTTCAGCCTGACCAGCGCGGTAGCGGCCCGGCGCCTGGTGCGGCGCTGGTTCCGCAGCTGGTTGGCCTCGACCCCGAGGAGCCAGGGCAGGACGCTTCCCGACTCGGTCGTGAAGACGACCTCGCTGCGACGGCGCCAGGCGGTCAGGAACACGTCGGACGCGGCATCTTCCGCCGCCGCCCAGTTGGCCGTCGAGCGGAAGGCGAAGTTGTAGACGGCGCGCGAGTGGCGTTCGAAGAGGGCACCGAACGCCTCGGCGTCACCGCTGACGGCCGCGGCCCAGAGCTCTCGATCGGTAGCAGCCACTACTTCATTCATGTCCGTGGCCGCCGATCGGTTCCCGATCGACATCACCCCGCTGAACATACTCCGGCAGGGCGGAAATCGCTCCTCACGCCCTGCTACCGTCTGTCCCGCCGGTGCCTATCTACGAATACGTCTGCATGGAGTGCGAGTCGCATTTCGAGGAGCTCGTGCGCGGCGAGCAGCAGGTCGCGTGCCCCGACTGCGCCGCGACGAACGTCTCGCGCCAGTTCTCCTCCTTCGCGGTGCACGGCGTCGCGAAGCCGGTCACGACCGGCGGCGGCGGTGGCTGCTGCGGCGGCTCCTGCGGCTGCGGTCACTAGCTCGGCCGTGGCACGGGGGGACGAAGACGGCGAGCTGCTGACGTCCGCCGCTCACGAGCAGCTCCAGGCAGAGCTCGCCGAGCTCGAGGGGCCGAAGCGGCAGGAGGCCGTGCAGGCGATCGCGACCGCGCGCGCACACGGCGACCTCTCCGAGAACTTCGAGTACCACGCGGCGAAGAACGAGCAGGGACTCCTCGAGGCGCGGATCCGGGTGCTGCGTCACCGGCTCCAGCACGCGACGATCGTCGACGAGGAGGCTGCCGCCGCGAGCGGCGTCGTCACGGTCGGCTCCCGCGTCGAGCTCGAACGCGACGACGGCGAGAAGCTCGAGATCGAGATCACGGGGGTCGGCGGCGTCTCTCCGGAGTCGCCCGTCGGGCGCGCGTTGCTCGGCAAGGCGCCCGGCGACGAGATCGAAGTGGAGGCGCCGCGCGGGCGCTGGCGGGCGCGCATCGTGTCCGTCGGACGTGCCTCGTAGACTCGACCTCGTGAGCGCAATGCCGGTCGCGGTCGAAGGGCTCGAGGGTTACGCAGCAGCGACCGCCGGCTGCACGCGCTGCCGGCTCGCGCAGGGACGCACGCAGGTGGTCTTCGGCGCCGGCAATCCCCGGGCCGACCTGATGTTCGTCGGCGAGGCGCCGGGCTTCCACGAGGACAAGCAGGGCGTCCCGTTCGTCGGCCAGGCCGGCAAGCTGCTCGAGAAGCTTCTCGCGGGCGTCGAGTTGCGCCGCGAGGACGTCTACATCGCGAACGTGCTGAAGTGCCGGCCACCGGGGAATCGCGACCCGCAGGCCGACGAGATCGAGGCGTGCGAGCCGCACCTGTTCCGGCAGATCGAGCTGATCGAGCCGAAGGTCATAGCGACGCTCGGCAACTTCGCGACGAAGCTCCTCTCGGGCCGGCCGCTCGGCATCACCCGCGTACACGGCCAGGAGCAAGAGCTTACGATCGCCGGCCGCAGCGTCCTCCTCTATCCGATCTACCACCCCGCGGCGGCGCTCTACACACCGGCGATGCTGAAGGTGCTCGAGGCCGACTTCGCCCGCCTGCCCGGGCTCCTCGGACGCGGCGTGCAGCCGGCTGCCGTCGAGGCGCCCGAGCCGGAGCCCCTGGTCGAGGCTCCGGCCGAGCAGCTCGGCTTGTTCTAGACAATCGGGCTCAGGGAGCTTTGGCGAGCCCGAGGCTCTCGCAGGTGTCGCCCGCGGTGTCACCCGGGAAGACGCCGACCGCCCCGCTGGGGAGCACGCAGGCGGCGAACGCCGAGGGCCGCTGCGAGCCCGGGAACGCAGAGGCATATCTGTCGGCGCAGGCTGCGACGGGCGAACTCGTACCGGCGGCAAGGACGGCGGTGTTCGCGTCGAGCGAGTCGGTCTCGTAGCACCCAATCGTGGCGACCGGTGTCACAGGCCGGGTGAGCTTGTACCCGGCGTACGCACCCGCGGTGAGGATGCCGGCGACGGTGACAATGGCTGTGGCTACGAGGATTCGCCGCGGACGGCGCAGCGACACTGCCGGGGCAGCGGAGATCTGGGACACGAGTTGCTCCTTCCGTTGCTGGAGCCGTCCCGCCGGGAATTCGCGCTCAGGGGGTGGGGTGAGGCGGATGCTCATTGCTCGTTCACCTCGATGCGAAGCGGGACGACATCTACGTCCCCTTCGGGTCCGGTGGCCGTTGCGAGTTCCCGCAGCCGGCGACGGCCGCGCGCCAGCCGCGAGCGGACCGTGCCGATCGGGATCTCGAGGGCGACCGCCGCGTCTTCATAGGACAGCCCGCTCCAGTCGCAGAGCGCGACCACGTCCTGCTCGCGACGCGGAAGCCGCGCGAACAGCTGAAGCAGCTCTCGCATCGCGGCCTGGTCGTCAAGCCGCGTCGGGCCTTCCTCGGCAAAATCCGGCTCCTCGGCGCGCTCGAGAGGAAGCCGCGCGAACGCCTCGCGGCGACGTCTCAGCGAGCGGCGCTGGTTGCGCAGAACGTTGGTTGCGATTCCGTAGAGCAACGGCAGCGCGCTCTCGGCTTCCAGCGGTGCACGCCCACGACCACGCCAGGCAAGAAGGAAGGTCGTCGAGGTCAGGTCCTCAGCCATGGCCCAATCGCCGGTGCGTCGGAAGCAGTAGTTGTAGATCCGGCCGGCGTGACGCTCGAACAGGACGCCGAACGCAGAAGCAGAGCCTTCACGCGCCTGTTGCCAGAGCACACGATCGGAAAGATCACTCACCTCTCTCCTCTCGGGTCCGGTAGGCCCGACCGAGTTCCCGCTAGAGCGGTTCGTCGAGGCCCTGCACGGCGACCATGCGGAGGTTGGCGGCGCCTTGTCGCAGCCGTTTCGCCTCCTCGTACTCCGGCGAGTCGTACCAGCGCTTCGCGGCCTCGAGGTCGGGGAACTCGAGAACGACGAGCCGCGACGGATCCCAGTCGCCCTCGAGCACCGCGAGCTCACCGCCGCGCACGACGAAGCGGCCGCCGCCCGCGTGCACGGCGCCGGGCGACGCGGCCTTGTAGCGGTCGTACTGCTCGGGGTCGTGGACGTCCGTCTCGACGATCACATAGGCGGGCATGCTTGGATCGTACGCGTGGAGCACGAGAGCGATTCGCCGGACGAAACCGAGGCGCTCGCCGCCGAGCTTGCGCGGCGCCTGGAGACCGGCGACGTCGTCACGGTCGCGGGCGAGCTCGGCACCGGCAAGACGACCTTCGTCCGCGGAGCGTGCGACGCCCTTGGCGTGCGCGAGCGCGTCACGAGCCCGACCTACACGATCGGCCACCGCTACCACGGCGACGGCGTCGAGGTCTCGCACCTCGATCTCTACCGCTTCGCAGGGGTGTCGCCGGCGGAGTGGGGAGACCTCGAGCCGTACTTCGAGGACGCGATCGCCTTCGTCGAGTGGCCCGAGGCGGGGCAGGACGTTCTCCCGTCGCCTCGCTACGCCGTGCGTTTGCGGCATGCTGGCACCGGGAGAGCGGTGGAGATCGAGGAGTGTTGACGCTGGCCTTCGACACGGCGACCGCCGTTGCGACGAGCGCGCTCGTGGACGGGGACGAGGTGCTGGGCGAACGCGTCTCGCGGGCGCAGACCCTGCTCGAGGACGTCGACGCGCTGCTGCGCCAGGCAGGCGCGCATCCGGCCGATCTCGACCGGCTCGCGGTCGGCCTCGGCCCGGGCAGCTTCACCGGCGTCCGCATCGGACTCGCGGTCGCACGCGGGCTCGCACTCTCGCTCGAGCTTCCCGGCTCGGGCGTCTCGACGCTCGACGCGCTCGCGGCCGGCGCTCCCGAAGCGCTTCCCGTGATCGACGCGAAACGGCGCGAGGTCTTCACGCTCGTCGACGGCGAGCCGCAGGTGCTGAGGTCGCAGGAGCTCGAGGTGGAGGGCGGAACGGTCTGCGTCGGCGACGGCGCGAAGCGCTACCGCGCGCTGCTCGAGGAGCGCGGCTCGATCGTCCCGCCGGACGACGACGAGCGTCACCTCCCGCGCGCGCGTTTCCATGCCTCACTCGCCGGCGAGGCAGGACCCGTCGACGAGCTCGAGCCGCTCTACCTTCGTGTCCCCGATGCCGACAGGAATCGCGGATGACGACGATCGAGTTGCGCCGGCTCGTGCTCGGCGATCTGCACGCGATCGAGGAGATCGAGCACCGCTCCTACCCGACGCCGTGGTCGCGCTCGATGTTCGCGGGGGAGCTGGCGAAGCCGAGCTCGATCTGCCTCGGCGCGTTCGAGGCCGACGACGAGGAAGCCGCGCTCGTCGGCTACCTGATCGTCTCGCGCTACGTCGACGCGTGGCACGTGATGAATGTCGCGGTCGATCCCGACCATCGCAGTCGTGGCGTCGCGACCATGCTCCTCGAGCGGCTCTTCGATCTCACCGCCGACGACGCCCGCCGCGGCTACACGCTCGAGGTTCGCGTCTCGAACAAGAAGGCCGTCGACCTCTACGAGCGCCTCGGCTTCCGGTCGCGCGGTCTGCGGCGCGGCTATTACACGGACAACCGCGAGGACGCGCTCATCATGTGGAAAGACCCGGTCGCGCGCGGCCGGTGATCCTCGGGATCGAAACGTCGTGTGACGAGACCGCCGCGGCGCTCGTCACCGACGAGGGCGAGATCCGGTCGAGCGTCGTCTCCTCGCAGGCCGAGCTGCACGCGCGCTACGGCGGCGTCGTGCCCGAGGTCGCGTCTCGCCGGCATCTCGAGCTCGTGACCCCGGTGATCCGCGAGGCGCTCGCCGCAGCCGACGCGACGCTCGGGGACGTGGATCGCGTCGCGGTTACGCAGGGGCCGGGCCTGATCGGAGCGCTGCTCGTCGGCCTCGCCGCCGCGAAGGCGGTCGCCTGGTCGCGCCGTCTGCCGCTCGTCCCCGTCGACCACCTCGACGGGCACGTCGCGTCGCTGTACCTCCAGCCGGATCCCCTCGAGCCGCCGTTCCTCTGCCTGCTCGCCAGCGGCGGCCACACGATGCTGCTCGACGTCCGCTCGCACACCGAGCGGCAGCTCCTCGGATCGACTCTCGACGACGCGGCGGGCGAGGCATTCGACAAGGGCGCGCGCCTGCTCGGGCTCGGCTACCCCGGCGGTCGCGAGATCGATCTGCTCGCGCGGGAAGGAGATTCCCACGCGTTCGACTTCCCCGTGGCGCGCGTGCCCGGCCTCGACTTCTCGTTCTCGGGGCTGAAGACGGCGTTGCTCTACGCGGTGCGCGACCTCGACGAGGCGGAGCTCGCTGCGCGCCGCGCCGACCTCGCCGCTTCGTACCAGCACGCGATCGTGCGGGCGCTCGTCGAGCGCGTGCTCGAGGCGGCGAAGGAGACGCGGCGGGAGCGGATCGCGATCGTCGGCGGCGTCGCCGCGAACTCGGCGCTGCGGGCGGCGCTGCCGGACGCAGCCGCCGCGCCGCTCGCGCTCTGCACGGACAACGCCGCGATGATCGCCTCGGCGGCGCGCTGGACGGAGGCTGTTTCCTACCCGCGGTACCTCGCCCTCGACGCGTACGCATCGCGCTAAGCTCGCCGGGGCGTCAGGTTTTTCCAGCCCGTTTGCAGCGACAAAAGGAGTAGACCCTTGGCAGTCGCAACGACGTCCCACCTGCGCGAGAACCCGTTCGAGCTGGCCCGCGAGCAGCTGCGGCGCGTCGGGACCACCTTCGAGATCGACCAGAACCTCATCTCCGTGCTCGGCGAGTGCAAGAAAGCGGTCGAAGTCTCGATCCCGGTGAGCATGGACAGCGGGACGACGCAGGTCTTCAAGGGCTATCGCGTGACGCACAACATCGCCCGCGGGCCGTCGAAGGGCGGCATCCGCTACCACCCCGACGTCACCGCCGACGAGGTCAAGGCGCTCGCGATGTGGATGACCTGGAAGTGCGCGCTGATGGGGATCCCGTTCGGCGGCGCGAAGGGCGGCGTGGTGTGCGACCCGAAGAAGATGTCGCGCAGCGAGCTCGAGCGGATGACCCGCCGCTTCACGAGCGAGATCATCAACGAGATCGGGCCGGAGAAGGACATCCCGGCGCCCGACGTCGGCACCGACGGCTCGACGATGGCCTGGATCTTCGACACGTACTCGATGAACAAGGGCCACTCCGTGCTCGGCGTCGTGACCGGGAAGCCGCTCACGATCGGCGGCTCGCTCGGTCGGGTCGAGGCGACCTCGCGCGGCTCGCTCTTCTGCATCCGCGATGCCGTCGCGAAGCTCGACCAGCGCCTCGCCGGGATGAAGGTCGTGGTGCAGGGGTTCGGCAACGTCGGCAGCTACCTCGCACAGTTCCTGCACCAGGAGGGCGCGACCGTCGTTGCGATCTCCGACTCGACAACCGCGCTCTACAACCCGAAGGGCATCGACATCCCGGCCGCCTTCGCATACAAGGCCGAGAACCGCACGCTCGCCGGTCTGAAGGATGCCGAGACGATCACGAACGAGGAGCTCGTGCTGCTCGAGTGCGACATCCTCGCGCCGTGCGCGCTCGAGCAGGTGATCACCTCCGAGAACGCCGACCAGGTCAAGGCGTCGATGATCTGCGAGGGCGCGAACGGCCCGGTCACGCCGGCGGCCGACGCGATCCTCGAGGACAAGGGCGTCCTGATCCTGCCGGACGTGCTCGCGAACGCCGGCGGCGTCGTCGTCTCGTACTTCGAATGGGTGCAGGGTCTCCAGGAGTACTTCTGGAAGGAGGTCGAGGTGAACGCGAAGCTCAACGACATCGTGAGCCGTGCGTTCGACGAGACGTGGGAGACCGCGCAGAGCCGGAAGCTCCCGATGCGTGTCGCGGCCTACGGGCTCGCGGTGCAGCGCGTCGCCGAAGCCACGGTCACGAGGGGCATCTACCCGTAACCGAAGTCGTCCTCTACACCGCGACGGGCTGCCACCTCTGCGAGGCGGCGCGACGCGTGGTGGGCGCGGCACACGACGAGCTCGGCTTCGACCTGCGGGAGGTTGCGATCGACGGCGATCCCGAGCTCGAGGCGGCGTACCGCGAGTGGATTCCGGTCGTGGAGATCGACGGCAGGCGCCGCTTCGTCTACCACGTCCACCCGGATGCGCTGCGGCGGGCAGTTGCACAACCGGGCGCGTAAGGGGCCTTGCTACAACAGAGAGCGCTGTCACGAAGTCGAGCTGGACAAAGGGGGTTCTGTGGCTGAACGCTTGAACGTCGGCGTCGCCGCCCGCCTGTCGCGGTACCTCCAGGTGCTGACGCAGGCACGGAAGATGGGGAAGACGAGGATCTCGTCGCAGGAGATCGCCGAGTACACCAACATCAATGCGACGCAGATCCGCCGCGACCTCTCGAACTTCGGCAAGTTCGGCAAGCGCGGGGTCGGCTACTCGATCGAGCTTCTGCTCGACGCGATCCGCAAGATCCTGCGCACTCAGGGACAGCACAACGTCGCGCTCGTCGGCGCCGGCCGGCTCGGGCAGGCGATCGCCTCGTCCTCGATCTTCGCGGAGCACGGGATCAACATCGCCGTCGTGGTCGACACCGACGAGGCGAAGCTCGGGCAGCCGATCGGGCGCGTCTCGGTCGAGCCGTACGAGCGCCTCGCGGAGCTCGTGCGCGACCACAACGTCGTGGTGGGCGTGCTCGCGGTGCCGGCCGAGGGAGCCCAGCACGCGGCGGACGATCTCGTCGCGGCCGGGGTGCAGATCATCTTCAACTATTCCGAGGCGCTGCTCGAGACGCCGGCCGACGTGACGGTGGAAACCTCCAACCCCGCGGTCGATCTGCTCTACGCCCTGTATTTCCATCTGACGTAGCGTCCGCTGCGTGCGGGTGCTTCTCTGGCACGGCTACCTCCTCGGCGGAACCGGATCGAACGTCTATACGCGCGCCCTCGCGCGCGAGTGGAGCCTGGCCGGGCACGACGTCACGGTCGTCTGCCAGGAGCGGCACCCCGAGCGCTACGACCTCGGTGGCGCGCGCGTCGTCGTTCCCGAGCTGCCCGCGGCGCTTCTGCCCGTCTTCGTCCTCGACCGGTACGAGGGGCTCGAGGCGCGGCTGCTCGTCGACTTCACCCCGGAGGAGCGTGCCGCGTACGTCGAGGCGAACGCGGCGGCGCTCGGCGAGCTTGCGCCTGCGGATCTCGTGTTCGCGAACCACGTCCTGCTCGGCGCGCCGGTCGGCGCGGCGAGCGGGATGCGCTTCCGCGTCAAGGCGCACGGGTCGGAGCTCGAGTACGCGATGCGCGGGCGTCCCGACCTGGAGCGTTGGGGGGCGGCGACGCTGGCCGCGGCAGAGGTCGTCTACGCCGGCTCCGAGCACATTCGCGACGTGCTCGACGCGGTTTGCGGACCCGTCGAACGCGTCGAGGTCGTCCCGCCGGGGGTCGACGTGGATCAGTTCCGGCCCGAGCCGCGCGACGAGGCGCTGGCGGCACTGGTCGACGAGTCCGAGCGGGATCCCGACGACGGAGACGAACGTCAGCCGCACCCGGGCAACGCGGCTCGCTTCGCGGAGTTCTTCGCCGACGACGAACCGGTGGTCGTCTACTTCGGGAAGCTGATCGAGAACAAGGGCGTCCACGTCCTGCTCGAGGCGCTCGCGGGTCTCGACGCGCGCGCTGTGATCGTCGGCTTCGGCGACTTCCGCGAGGAGCTCGAGCAACTCGCGCCGCCGGGCACGCTCTTCACCGGCGCGCTCGAGCACCGGCACCTGCGCCACCTGCTGCCGCTCTGCGACGTGGCCGTCGTGCCGTCGATCTTCCCCGAGGCCTTCGGCATGGTCGCGGCGGAGGCGGCAGCAGCCGGGTTGCTGCCCGTCGTCGCCGCACACTCGGGCCTCGCCGAAGTGGCCGCGGGCATCGGCGAGGAGGTCGGCCCCGAGGTCGCGCGGCTCCTCTCGTTCCCGGCCGGCGACGCCGCCGCGCTCCGCGAGCGCCTCGCCGCGATCCTCGCGCTCCCCGCCGAGCGGAGACGCGAGCTCGGCCTCGCTGCGCGGCGTGCCGTCGAGACCCGCTGGAGCTGGAGTGTCGTCGCCGAAGAGCTACTCGCGTGAGCGCGGATGCCGCAACCACGGGCGAGCGCGAGATCTTCGGGATCGACCGGCGGAAGGCGCTCCTGACCGGCATCGCCGCACTCGTCCTCGCCGTGGCGGCCGTGGTCGGGATCGGCCAGGTCACGAGCCTCCACCACGTCGTGGACGCCCTCAAACAGGCGGACCCGGTGTGGTTCCCGGTCTGCCTCGGTGGAGAGCTCGTCGCCTACGTGGGCTATGTCGCCGCATACCGGGACGTTGCGCGGGCCGATCGCGGACCTCTCCTCGGCATCTGGACGACGACCCGCATCGTCGTGATCGGCTTCGGCGCCGTCATCGTCGGCTCGAGCGCCGGCACGATCGGGATCGACTACTGGGCGCTGAACCGGGCCGGCGAGCGGCCGCACAGCGCGGTGCGGCGCGTCCTCGGCGTGTACACGCTCCAGTGGTTCGTGCTCGCCCTGATGGCGTTCGCCGCCGCGGCGCTGTCCGTCGCCGGCCCGTGGGACGTGCCGCGGTGGATGGAGGCCGCGTGGCTCGTGGCCGTTCCGCTCTGCGTCGCCGCCGCGATCTGGGTGAGCTCGCCGCGTCGGGGCGAGCGGATCACGTCGTCGGCGCGCGACCCCGTCCGCCTGGAGCGGAGCCCGTGGACGTGGCCCCGCTGGCTGTGGCACGCCGCCCGGGCCACCTTCTCGGACGCGGTCGGCGGCGTCATCCTCGTCCGCCACCTCCTGCGGCGGCCTCTTCGCCACCCCGCCGCGCTCCTCGGCTTCCCCGTCTACTGGGCCGGAGACGTGCTCACGCTCTACGCGGCGCTGCGGGCGTTCGGCGTGCATCCGCCGCTCGTGCCGCTCGTGCTCGCCTACTCGACGGGCTTCATCATGACCGCGCTCCCGCTGCCTGCCGGAGGCTCAGGAGGAGTGGAGGCGGGGCTCACCTTCTCGCTCCACGCCGTCGGGATCGCGATCGCGCCTGCGCTGCTCGCCACCCTCGTCTACCGCGTCTTCACGTTGTGGCTCCCGGTGATCCCGACCGTCGCGCTCCTGCCGCAGGTGCGCGTCCTCGACCGCGAGCTACCGCTGGTTCCGCGCGCGCAAGAGACCTAGGAGGGTCTGGCGACGTCGCTCGTCGTCGGCGTGCGATGGTCGTTTGCTGACAAGGACGCAGGGAGCGCGAATAGCAGCGCTATTCGCGCGACTGAGGACGCCGCTCAGCGGGCGAGCAGGGTGCGTCGCCGACTCAGCTGCGTTTCGCCAGACCCTCCCAGTTAGGCTTTCTGCGTGGGCGAGGAGCAGCGGGTCGGCTACGAGGAGATGCTCGCGAGCTCACGCGAGGCGTTCGACGCCGTCCCCGACTTCACGGTCGCGGTCGAGGAGGAGTTCGCGCTTCTCGATCCGGAGACGCTCGGCCTCGTCAACCGCTTCGAGGAGCTCCGGGATGCCGCGCTGGGAACGGAGCTCGAGCCGCACCTCGTCGGCGAGCTGATCGCCTCCGAGATCGAGGTCCGCACCGGGCGCTGCGATACGTTCGCGGCCGCGGCGGAGCTGCTCGGCGAACGGCGGCAGCAGCTCCGCGAGGTCGCCGAGCCGCGCGGGGTGGCGCTCGGGGCCACCGGAACGCATCCCTGGAGCCCGTGGCAGGAGCAGCGGATCATCGACACGCCGCACTACCGGCGCAACGACGAGGTGCTGCGGTACGTCGTCTGGCGCAACAACTCGTTCGGCCAGCACGTTCACGTCGGGATCCACGGAGCCGACCGCGCGATCCGCGTCTGCTCTGCGCTCCGCAACTACCTGCCCGAGCTGCTCGCGCTGTCGGCGAGCTCGCCGTTCGTGGAAGACGTCTTCTCGGGCCTCCACTCGGCCCGCACGCAGATCTTCACGCGCATGTTTCCGCGCTGCGGGATTCCCGACGCGCTCGGCAGCTGGGACGAGTGGGAGACGTACGTGCGCTTCCTCTACGAGAGCGGCTCGATCGTCGAGAACACCCAGATCTGGTGGAGCGTGCGCGCGCACCTCGCGTTCCCGACCGTCGAGATCCGGATCTGCGACGCCCAGCCCGATCTTGGCGAGTCGCGCTCGCTGGCCGCGCTCTGCTACGCGCTCACCGCCCGGATCGCGCGCGCGCTCGACGAGGGCGAGCCGCTGCCGGATCTGCCGAACCGCCTGCTCGAGGAGAACCTCTGGCGCGCGATCCGCTACGGGCTGGCGGGCGAGCTGATCGACTTTGCGCGACTGGAGCCGATGCCTGCGCGCGCCCGCCTCGAGGCGCTCGTCGAGTGGGTGCGGCCGGTCGCGGAGGAGCTCGGCGCGGCGGAGTGGCTCGCGATCCCGGAGCGAAACGCCGCGGAACGTCAGATCGCGCGCCACGAAGAGGGCGCAAGCATGCGGGAGATCTTCGAGGAACAGGTGCGCTGGCACCTCCGCACGCCCACTTCGTGAGACGGCCAATCCGGCGCGTGTGGTAAAAACCAGGCCGCGCCGGGGTCTCTCGGCGTTGACTTTGTAACGCCCCGGAGGGAGCCCTACCTGATGAGCTGGTTCATGGATCACGCCGTGCTGTTCGCGCTGCTTTGCGCCGGCGCAGCAGTCCTTTACGGCATCTACCTCACGGTCTGGCTGCTGCGGCAGCCGGCCGGCAACGAGCGGATGCAGGAGATCGCGCACGCCGTGCAGGAGGGCGCTGCCGCGTACCTGCGCCGCCAGTACCAGACGATCGCGATCGTCGCGATCGTGCCGTTCCTGCTGCTCGGCTTCTACCACTCGCTCGGCTGGGCGACGGCGATCGGCTTCCTCATCGGCGCGGTCCTGTCGGCCGCGGCCGGCTTCATCGGGATGAACGTCGCCGTGCGCTCGAACGTGCGAACGGCGGAGGCTGCGCGGCACGGGCTGCCGCCGGCGCTCAACGTCGCGTTCCGCGCCGGCTCGGTGACGGGACTCCTCGTCGTCGGGCTCGGCCTGTTCGGCGTCGCGGGCTACTACGGGATCCTCACCGCGTGGATCGGGGACAGCCCGCAGCAGGCCATCAATCACCTCGTCGGGCTCGCGTTCGGCGGCTCGCTCATCTCCGTCTTCGCCCGGCTCGGCGGCGGCATCTACACGAAGGCCGCGGACGTCGGCGCAGACCTCGTCGGCAAGATCGAGGCCGGGATCCCGGAGGACGACCCGCGCAACCCGGCCGTGATCGCGGACAACGTCGGCGACAACGTCGGCGACTGCGCCGGCATGGCCGCCGACCTGTTCGAGACCTACGCCGTGACCGCGGTCGCCGTGATGCTGCTCGGCGTCACCACCGCCTCGCACCTGGGCAAGAGCCTGTGGCTCTATCCGCTCGCGATCGGCGGCGTCTCGATCATCGCCTCGATCATCGGCGTCCAGTTCGCGCGCGTCCGCGAGGGCGGCAACATCATGAACGCGCTCTACCGCGCCGTGCATCGTCGCGACGCTCATCTCGGCGCTCCTCTTCATCCCGGTCACGAAGGCGTTCGTCGGGCACGCCGGTGCGGCAACACCATCGGCGACCGTCGTTCGTCCACACCTACTCCTTCGGCGACCTCTACGGCTCGGCGCTGATCGGCCTGGCGATCACTGCGCTGCTCGTCGGGATCACCGAGTTCTACACCGGCACGCGCTGGAACCCGGTCAAGTCGATCGCGCGCGCCTCGCAGACCGGCCACGCCACGAACATCATCGAGGGCCTCGCCGATCGGGATGCAGGCGACGGCGCTGCCGGTGATCGTGATCGCGATCGGGATCCTGCTCGCCAACCACTTCGCGGGCCTGTTCGGGATCGGCGTCGCCGTGATGGCGCAGCTCTCGATGACCGGCCTGATCGTCGCGCTCGACGCCTACGGCCCGGTCACCGACAACGCCGGCGGCATCGCCGAGATGGCCGACCTTCCGCCCGAAGTGCGCGCGATCACCGACCCGCTCGACGCGGTCGGCAACACGACGAAGGCCGTGACGAAGGGTTACGCGATCGGCTCCGCCGCGCTCGCCGCCCTCGTCCTCTTCGGCTCGTACTCCGACGGGCTGGCGCAGCACGGCCTGCCGACGATCTTCCAGCTCAACGACGCCTGGGTGATCGCCGGTCTCTTGATCGGCGGCCTGATGCCGTTCCTCTTCGCGTCGCTCGCCATGCAGGCGGTCGGCCGCGTCGGCGGCGAGGTCGTCGAGGAGGTGCGCCGCCAGTTCCGCGAGCACCCGGGGATCATGGAGGGCACCGAGCGGCCGGAGTACGGCCCGGCGATCGACATCGTCACGGGCTCGGCGATCCGCTCGATGATCGCGCCGGCGATCGTGCCGATCCTGTTCCCGATCGTGGTGGGCCTGATCAGCGTGAAGATGCTCGGCGGCCTGCTGATCGGGACGATCGTGACGGGTCTCTTCCTCGCGATCGCGATGACGGCGGGCGGCGGGGCCTGGGACAACGCGAAGAAGCTGATCGAGGACGGCCTCTACGGCGGCAAGGGCTCCGAGGCCCACGCGGCCGCGGTGACGGGCGACACGGTCGGCGACCCGTACAAGGACACGGCCGGTCCGGCGATCAACCCGATGATCAAGATCACGAACATCGTCGCGATCCTGCTCATCCCGCTCCTCGTCTCGATTCACGGCTAGCCCAGCGAGCGGAGTACCGTTGCCCGGGTGAGAACGCTCACCCGGGTCGCGGCCTCCGCCGGCGCGCTCGCGCTCGTCACGGGCGCAATCGAGCTGCTGAAGGGCCATGTGCCCGTGCTCAGCCTCGCGGTGCTCTACCTGCTCGCGATCATCCCGGTCGCCGTCGCGTGGGGGCTCGCATACGCGGATCGGCGACGGCGATCGGGAGCATGCTCGCGTTCAACTTCTTCTTCCTGCCGCCGCTCTACACGCTGACGATCCAGGACGATCGCGCAACTGGTTCGCGCTGCTCGTCTTCCTCGTCACGGCCGTCGTCGTCAGCGAGCTCGCAACCCGTTCGCGGCGGCGCGCCGAAGAGGCCGAGGCGGCCCTCGCAGGCGCTGCGCGAGGTGACCGCGGAGCGCGAGCGGCTCGCGGAGGAGGCGCTCGAGGCCGAGGCGCTGCGCCGCAGCGACGCGATGAAGACGGCGGTGCTGCGCGCGGTCAGCCACGACCTGCGCTCGCCGCTGATGGCGATCCTCACGTCGGCCGGCGCCCTCGCCCACGGCGAGCTCTCGCTCGACGGCCGAGGACCGGCGCGAGCTTGCCGAGACGATCCTCGGCGAGGCCGAGCGGCTCGACCGCATCGTCCGCAACCTGCTCGACCTCTCGCGCCTGCAGGCGGGGGCGGCGGCTCCCGAGCCGGGCGACTGGCCGGTCGACGATCTCGTCCTGCAGGCGCTCGACGGCGTCGAGGCGGGCAGCCGCGTCGAGGTCGTGCTTCCGGAGGACGACCTGCCGCTCGTCCACGCCGATCTCCACCAGGCCGAGCGCGTCGTCGCGAACCTCGTCGAGAACGCGCTGCGCTACTCGCCGGCCGACGAGCCGGTGCGCGTCCAGGTGCGGGCAGACCGGTTCGGAGGTGCTCGTGCGCGTCGTCGACCACGGGCCGGGAATCCCGTCCGGCGAGGCCGACGCGGATCTTCGAGCCGTTCCAGCGCGGCTCGCGCACGGCGACCGACGCGCGGCGCCGGGCTCGGGCTCGCGATCGCGCGCGGCTTCGCCGAGGCGAACGGCGGCCGCGTCTGGGTCGAGTCGCATGCCGGGCAGGGCGCGACGTTCGTGCTCGCGCTGCCGGTCGCGCGTGGCGCCGCGTGGAGGTTCCGGCGTGAGCGGGCCGCGCGTGCTCGTCGTCGACGACGAGCAGCAGATCCTGCGCGCGCTGCGGACGAGCCTGCGCGGCGCCGGCTACGAGGTCGACACCGCCGACACGGCCGAGGGCGCGCTCGCCGCGGCGGCGCTGCGGCCGCCCGAGGCCGTGGTGCTCGACCTCGTGCTGCCCGACGGCAGCGGGACCGACGTCGCCCGCGAGCTCCGCAGCTGGAGCAGCGCGCCGATCATCGTCCTCTCGGCCGTCGGCGAGGAGCGCGAGAAGGTCGCGGCGCTCGACGCCGGCGCCGACGACTACGTGACGAAGCCGGTCGGGATCGACGAGCTGCTCGCCCGGCTGCGCGCCGTCCTCCGCCGCACCGCGCCGAGCGGCGAGCCCGTGATCGAGGTCGGGGAGCTCGTGGTCGACCTCGCAGAAGCGCGAGGTGCGGATGGCCGGGGAGCCGGTCCACCTGACGCCGCACCAGTTCGACCTCCTGCGCGTCCTCGCGCTCAACGCCGGCAAGCTGCTCACGCAGCGGCAGCTTCTGCAGGAGGTCTGGGGGCCGGGCTACGCGGACGCGGCGAACCTCCTCCAGGTGAACGTCTCGCAGCTCCGCCGCAAGATCGAGCCGGACCGCGCGCACCCGCGCTACCTCCTGACCGAGACCGGCGCCGGCTACCGGCTCGTCGAGCCCGTCCTGAGCGCCTTCAGGAAATCGTCAGGCCGGCGCCGCGAAATCGTCAGGCGGCCTTCAGCGCCGTCGTCCGTAGCGTCGAGGCAGTGGACGACGTCTATGCGTTGCTGATCATGGCGCGGCCTGCTTCGCGGTGATCTTCGTCCTGCGCTGGGCCCTGGAGCGGATCTGATGTCTGCCGGCGACGCGTTCGGGCTCGCGATCTCGCTCGCCGTCCTCGTCTACCTCGTCTACGCGCTGTTCGCGGGGAGAGCGCCTCTGATGGGCCAGGGCATCAGCCCAGATCCTCGTCTACGCCGCTCGTCCTGATCGCGCTCAGCTACCCGCTCGGCATCTGGATGGCGCGCGTCTACACGCGCGAGCAGGGCGACGTCGATCGAGCGCGGGTTCCTCCGCCTGCTCGGCCGCGACGCGGCCACCGACCAGGACTGGAAGCAGTACGGCGCGCTCGGTGATCGTCTTCACGGTCGCCTTCAGCGTCTTCCTCTACGGGCTGCTGCGGCTGCAGGGGCATCTCTTCCTCAACCCCGATCACCTGCCGGCCGTGCCGTGGACGTCGCGCTGAACACGACCGCGAGCTTCGTCACCAACACGAACTGGCAGTACTACGCGGGCGAGGCGACGATGTCGTACCTCAGCCAGATGGCCGGGCTGGCGGTGCAGCAGTTCGTCTCCGCCGGGGTCGGGCTGGCGGTGCTCGCGGCGGTCGTTCGCGGGATCGCGCGCCGCGGCGGCGGCGTCGGCCTCGGCAACTTCTGGCGCGACCTCTACCGCTCGATCGTCTACATCCTGCTGCCGCTCTCGATCGTCGCTCGCGGTCGTCCTGATCTCGCAGGGCGTGCCGCAGACCTTCCACGGGCACGTGACGGCGACGACGCTGCAGGGCGCGCACCAGACGATCGCGCGCGGCCCGGTCGCCTCGATGATCGCGATCAAGCAGCTCGGGACGAACGGCGGCGGCTACTACAACTCGAACTCGGCCGTCCCGTTCGAGAACCCGACGCCGGCTCTCGAACTTCCTCGAGATGCTCGCGATCCTGCTGATCCCGTTCGCGCAGGTCGTGATGTTCGGGCGGATGGTGTTCGCGCGCCGGCACGCCTGGGTGCTCTACGCGGTCTGCTTCTCGATCTTCGCGATCGGCGTCGCGGTCGCCTTCCCGTCGGAGCAGCACGGCTCCGCGGTGCTGCGGCAATCCGGCGTGAACATCACGACACAGCGCGAGCCAGTCGGGCGGGAACATGACCGACAAGGAGGTCCGCTTCGGCATCGCCAACACCGCCCTCTGGGCGACGGCGACGACCGACGTCTCCAACGGCTCGGTCAACGGCGGCCACGACGCGTTCACGCCCGCCGGCGGAGCTGTGCCGCTGGTCAACATGTTCCTCGGCGAGGTCGAGCCCGGCGGCGTCGGCTCGGGCCTCTACGGGCTGATCTTCTACGTCGCTGATCGCCGTCTTCGTGGCCGGGCCTGATGGTCGGCCGCACGCCCGGAATGGCTGGGCAAGAAGATCGAGGCGCGCGAGATGAAGCTCGCGGCCGTCGGCGCGCTCGCCGTCCCGACGATGGTGCTCGTGATGGCGGCCGTCGCGATCGTCGACGCCAGCGGGGCTCGCCTCGATCTTCAATCCGGGCGCGCACGGCTTCACCGAGACGCTCTACGCGTACACGTCGCAGTCGAACAACAACGGCAGCGCGTTCGCCGGCTACGGCGCGACGACGTTCTCCGCCGACGTTCGGCACGATCGCGCTCTACTTCGGCCGCTTCTTCCCGCTGCTCGCCGGCGCTCGCGATCGGCGGCTCGCTCGCGGCGAAGAAGGTCGTGCCTGCCTCGGCCGGGACGTTCCGCACCGACGGCGCGACGTTCGGCGTCATGCTCCTCGGCGTCATCGCGCTCACGGCCGGGCTGATGATCCTGCCGGCCCTGACGCTCGGGCCGATCGTGGAAGGGCTGATGCACTGATGCTGCGCGCCTTCTTCGCTTCGGTCGTCGCGATCGTCGTGCTCACCGTCGTGCTCGGCTTCGGCTACCCGGCGCTGATGACCGGCGTTCGCGCAGGTCGCGATGTCGCACCAGGCGAACGGGAGCCTGGTCGAGCGCGGCGGGAAGGTCGTCGGCTCGCAGCTCGCCGCGCAGTCGTTCACGTTCCCCGGCTACTTCCACGAGCGGCCTTCGGCCACCTCGCCCGCCTACAACCCGGCGCTTCACGACGCTTCTCGAACCTCGGCCCGACGAACCCGGCGCTCGCGAAGCTCGTGCAAGCAGAACGCCGCGGCGATCCTCAAGCTCGAAGGGCCCTACAACCCCGGGCTGACGATCCACCAGATCCCGGTCGACGCCGTCGTCCCGTCCGGCTCGGGGATCGATCCCGAGATCTCGATCGCCTACGCGAACCTGCAGGCGCGGCGCGTCGCGGCCGTGCGCCATCTGCCGCTCGCGACCGTGCAGCAGCTGATCCAGCAGAACACCGAACGGCGCACGCTCGGCTTCTTCGGCGAGCCGGGCGTCAACGTCCTCGAGCTCAACCTCGCCCTCGACCAGGCAGGCCGGCAGCTGATGGCACGCCGCTCGACCAGCATGTTCTCGCGCGACCTCGTCCTCGCGGCGATCCGCGACTCGTTCCCGAAGCTCGACCCGCGGCTGCAGCTGAAGAACCCGGTGATGTTCATCGTCGAGCTCGGCAGCGTGATCACGACCGTCATCTTCTTCAAGGATCTCGTGCAGGGGAACGACGGGCAGCTCTGGTTCGTCGGCGTGATCGCGATCTGGCTCTGGCTGACCGTGCTGTTCGCGAACTTCGCCGAGGCGATCGCCGAGGGCCGCGGCAAGGCGCAGGCGAACGCGCTGCGCGCGACGCGCACGACGACGACGGCGCTTCGCCGTCTCGCACGACGGCCACCTCGAGGAGGTCGCCGCGCCCGACCTCCAGAAGGGCGACGTCGTCGTCGTCGAGGCGGGGATGGTCGATCCCGGCCGACGGCGACGTGATCGAGGGCGTCGGCTCCGTCGACGAGTCGGCGATCACCGGCGAGTCGGCGCCCGTGATCCGCGAGGCGGGCGGCGACCGCTCGGCCGTCACCGGCGGCACGAAGCTCCTCTCCGACCGGCTCGTGATCGAGGTCACGCAGGAGCCCGGGCAGTCGTTCCTCGACCGGATGATCGCGCTCGTCGAGGGCGCCGAGCGGCGCAAGACGCCGAACGAGATCGCGCTCAACATCCTCCTCGCCGGCCTGACGATCACCTTCGTCGCCGCCGTCGTGACGCTGCGGCCGTACGCGATCTACGCGCGGCACGCAGCTCTCGGAGACCGTCCTGATCGCGCTGCTCGTCGCGCTGATCCCGACCACGATCGGCGCGCTCCTCTCGGCGATCGGCATCGCCGGGATGGACCGGCTCGTGCAGCGCAACGTGCTCGCGATGTCGGGCCGCGCGGTCGAGGCCTCGGGCGACGTCGACGTGCTCCTGCTCGACAAGACCGGCACGATCACGCTCGGCAACCGCCAGGCGACCGAGTTCATCCCGGCGCCGGGCGTCGACGAGCGCGAGCTGGCCGAGGTGGCGCAGCTCGCCTCGCTCGCCGACGAGACGCCGGAGGGCCGCTCGATCGTCGTGCTGGCGAAGGAGAAGTTCGGCCTGCGCGAGCGCGAGCCTCGGCGAGCACGAGTTCGTCCCCTTCAGCGCCACGACGCGCATGAGCGGCGTCAACCTCGAACGGCACGATGATCCGCAAGGGCGCCGCCGACGCGGTCAAGGCGTTCATCGTCGAGAACAGGCGGCCGTGCTCCCGCCGAGATCGACGACGGCGGTCCAGCACGATCGCCGAGCAGGGCGGCACGCCGCTCGTCGTCGCGCAGCGACAACTTCGCGCTCGGCGTCGTCCACCTCAAGGACATCGTCAAGGGCGGCATGAGCGAGCGCTTCGACGAGCTGCGCCGCATGGGCATCCGCACGGTGATGATCACCGGCGACAACCGCGTCACCGCCGCGGTGATCGCGCAGGAGGCGGGCGTCGACGACTTCCTCGCCGAGGCGACGCCGGAGGCGAAGCTGGCGCTGATCAAGGACGAGCAGGCGAAGGGCCGCATGGTCGCGATGACCGGCGACGGCACGAACGACGCGCCGGCGCTCGCCCAGGCCGACGTCGGCGTCGCGATGAACACCGGCACGTCGGCCGCGAAGGAGGCCGGCAACATGGTCGACCTCGACTCGAACCCGACGAAGCTGATCGAGATCGTCGAGGTCGGCAAGCAGCTCCTGATCACCCGCGGCGCGCTGACGACGTTCTCGATCGCGAACGACGTCGCGAAGTACTTCGCGATCCTGCCGGCGATGTTCGCCTCCACCTACGCCACGAAGCCGGGCAAGCGCGGGCCGCTCGAACGCGCTCAACATCATGCACCTCGGCGACCCGCAGAGCGCGATCGTCTCGGCGATCATCTTCAACGCGCTGATCATCCCGGCGCTCGTCCCGCTCGCGCTCGGGGCGTCAAGTACCGCGCGATCGGCGCGACCGCGCTCCTGCGCCGCAACCTCCTGATCTACGGGCTCGGCGGCATGATCCTGCCGTTCATCGGGATCAAGCTGATCGACCTGCTCGTCCACAACGTCTTCGGAGCGTGAGCGTGGACGATGGCGCGAGGCCGCTACCGGATCCTGCTGGGGATGGCCGCGGGCGTCGGCAAGACGTACCGGATGCTGCAGGAGGGCCGGCAGGCGCAGGACGGAGGGCGGGGACGTCGTGATCGGCTACCTCGAGCCGCACGACCGTCCGGAGACGACGGCGCTCGCCGAGGGGCTCGAGGTCGTGCCGCGCCTGCGCGCGCAGCACGGCGGCGCTCGAGCTCGAGGAGATGGACGTCGACGCGCGTCATCGCGCGCGCGCCCGAGCTCGCGCTCGATCGACGAGCTCGCGCACACGAACGCCGCCGGGCATGCGCAACGAGAAGCGCTACGCAGGACATCGAGGAGGTGCTCGAGGCGGGCATCGACGTCATCTCGACGGTCAACATCCAGCACCTCGAGAGCCTCAACGACGCGATCTTCGAGCTGACCGGGGTCCGCGTGCGCGAGACGTTCCCCGACCGGATCCTCGACGAGGCCGACGAGGTCGTGCTCGTCGACCTCGCGCCCGAGGCGCTCCAGGAGCGGCTGCGAGCGGGCAAGGTCTACCCGAAGGAGCGGGTCGACAGGTCGCGCTCGACAACTTCTTCCGCGCTCGACAACCTCGCCGCGCTGCGCGAGCTCGTGCTGCGCGAGGTCGCCGAGGACGTCGAGGCGCGGCGCACGACGCCGGTCGCTCGAGCCGCTCAGCCAGCAGGCGGTCGCCGAGCGCGTGCTCGCGCTCGTCGAGCCGCAGCCGAAGTCGCAGCGCATCCTGCGGCGCGCGTGGCGCTCGGCGCAGCGGCTCGGCGCGGAGATGGACGCGGTCTGGGTGCGCCGGCCCGGGCCGGCAGCCGACCGAGGAGGAGGCGGTCTCAGCTCGCCGCGCTGCGGCGGCTCGCGGGCATCCTCGGCGCGCACTTCCTCGAGGACGAGGGCGACGACCTCGTCGCCGACCGTCGCGCCGCGTCGCCGCCGAGCGCGGCTCGACCTACATCTTCGTCGGCACGCCCGACGAGTCGCGGCGCCGCGAGATCTTCGGCGGCTCGCTCCTCTCGCCGCTGGTGCGCGAGCTGCCCGGGCTCGACATCCGCGTCGTCGCGGACCGCGCCGACCGGGACGAGCTCGGCGCGAGTGATCGCCGCTGTCATCGCGCTCGCCGCGCTCGCCGTCGCGCTCGGCGGCGGCGCTCGTCGTCGCGCAGCGGCGTCCGGCTGCGACGAGCCGCACGCCGGCGTCGGCGGATCCTCGTCCCGTTCACCGGCGGCGCGCTCGACCCGACCGTGCTCGACGCGGCGATCCGGATCGCGCGCGCCGAGGACGCGACGCTCGTGCCGGCCTACCTGATCGCTCGTCCCGCTCGAGCTACGCCGAGGACTCGCCGATGCAGCGAGCAGGTCGCGGTCGCGATGCCGCTGCTCGAGGCGGTCGAGCACGCCGCCCTCCGCGCCGGCGTGCCGGTCGACGCGCGGATCGAGAAGGGGCGGACGCCCGACGCACGCGCTGCAGCGCCTGTGGGAGGCGGAGCACTTCGACCGGATCGTCGCCCCGGCGCCGAACGGCGCAGCGGCGGGTTCACCGCCAAGGACCTGACCTGGATCCTCACCCACGCGCCTGCCGAGACGATCGTGCTCAAGCCGAGCCCGAACGGCGGCGCGAACGGCGTCGCAGCACGCTGCCTAGGAGGGTTGGCGGAAAGTCGCTCGTCGTCGGCGTGCGCAGGCGGCACAGCCTGGTTTTCGCCAACCCTCCTAGTACGGTTTCCAGCATGAGAACGCGGGCCGAGCTCCTCGTGGGCGTGCTGGCGAGCGCCGGCCTCGTCGTGCTCGTGAGCGCGGTCGTCGCACTGCTCAAGCCGCACGTGCCCGTGCTCAGTCTCGGCGCGCTCTACGTGCTCGCCGTTCTGCCCGTGGCGATCTTCTGGGGGACGGCTCTCGCCGCGGTCGTCTCGGTCGTGAGCATGCTCGTCTTCAACTGGTTCTTCCTGCCGCCGTATCACTCGTTCAACCTGCAGGAGGGCCAGAACTGGCTCGCGCTCGCGGTCTATCTCGCCATTGCCTTTGCCGTCGGTGCGTTGGCAGCGCGGGCGCGCGCGCGGCGGGACGACGCCGAGCAGCGACGTGCCGAGGCGCATGCGCTGGCCGAGGCGGCGCTCGACCTGCTGCGGGGCCGGAGCCTCGACGAGGAGCTGGGACGCCTCGCCGCCCTCACCGCCGGCGTGCTCGGCGTCGAGGGCGCGAGACTCGAGCTCGGCGAACGGAAGCCGGGCGACGGCGAGCAGGCGTTGCCGGTCGAGGCCGGGCTGCGCTGCGTGGCGACCCTCTTCCTCGACGAGGAGGCGACGGTCGACGAAGCCGTCAGGCGCCGCTTCCTGCCGTCGCTCGCGGCGCTGCTCGCGGTCGTCGCCGAGCGCAGCCGCCTCGAGGCGGAAGCGCTCGAGGCCGAGGCCTTGCGGCGGAGCGACGCGCTCAAGACGGCGCTGCTGCGTGCGGTCTCGCACGACCTTCGCTCTCCGCTGACGGCGATCCTCGCCTCGGCCGACGCGCTCGCCAGCCCCGGGCTCTCGCTGGATCCTGACGACCGGCTCGGGCTCGCGCAGGCGATTCGCAGCGAGGCCGCGCGGCTCGACCGCGTCGTCGGGCCAGCTCCTCGATCTCTCGCGGCTCGAGGCCGGCGCCGTCGAGCCGCACCGCGAGCTGTGGCACGTGGACGAGCTCGTCGGCCAGGCGCTCGCAGGCCTCGGCGAGGATGCCGCTCGCGTGCGTCTCGAAGTCGAGGCCCGAGACGCCGCCGGTGGAGGTCGACGCCGCGCAGGTCGAGCGGGTGCTGGCGAACCTGATCGACAACGCGCTCCACTACTCGCCGCCGGGGTCCAGCGTCCTGGTGCGCGCGGAGTCGGGTGCGACCGAGCTGCGCCTTCACGTGGTCGACCGCGGACCAGGCCTGCCGGCCGAGGAGCGGGACGCGCTCTTCCAGCCCTTCCGGCGCGGCACGGGCCAGCTCGGCTCAGGACATGGCTGTCGGGCTTGGGCCTCTCGATCGCGCGCGGCTTCGCGGAGGCGAACGGCGGCCGGCTCTGGGCGCAGGACGACCCGGCCGGCGGCCATCTCGTCCTTTCGCTGCCGCTCGCCGAGCGGCCTGCCGCGGTACAAGCATGAGCGGCCTGCGCGTCCTCGTGGTCGACGACGAGCCGCAGATCCTCCGCGCGCTGCGGACGAGCCTCCACGGCGCCGGCTACGACGTCGAGACCGCCGAGACGGCCGAGCAGGCGCTGACCGCGCTCGCCGCGAACCCGCCCGACGCCGTCGTGCTCGACCTCGTGCTGCCCGACGGCAGCGGCACCGAGGTCACGCGCGAACTGCGCACATGGAGCAGCGCGCCCGTGATCGTCCTCTCCGTCGTGGGGGACGAGGCGGAGAAGGTGGCGGCCCTCGACGCAGGCGCCGACGACTACGTGACGAAGCCTTTCAGCATCGAGGAGCTGCTCGCCCGTCTGCGTGCGGCGCTGCGCCGCGCCGACGCTCCCGCGGAGCCGGTCGTCGAGCTCGGCGACCTGCGGATCGATCTCGAGAAGCGAGCCGTCTCGGTCGGCGGCGAGCCCGTCCAGCTCACGCCACATGAGTTTGCGCTGCTCCGCGTGCTCGCCCGTAACCCCGGCAAGCTTCTCACCCACGCGGCGCTGCTGCGCGAGGTGTGGGGGAGGGGCTACGGCGACGAGTCGCACTACCTCCACGTCTACGTCTCGCAGCTGCGACGCAAGCTCGAGGCCGATCCGGCCAGGCCGCGCTACATCCTCACGGAGCCCGGCGCCGGCTATCGGCTTGCCGAGCAGGCTTGAGACTCTCCTGAGGCGCGCGCTGAAACCCTGAGCCTCGGTTGACACCGGCGGGCCTACCGTCGAAGCATGGCGAGCCATGCGCAGTCGTTCGGCGGTATCGACCTTCCCCGGCCCGGGCGCGCCGCTCTGCCTCTGCTTGCGATCGCCCTCGCTGCGCTCGCGCTCGAAGCCGCTCCGCAACTCCGGCTCGCCGGAGTGGCCGCCGCGACCTGCTTCGCCCTCGCCGGCGCGGTTCGCGCCGAGCGCGCCCGCGCCGAGCTGCGTGCGATCCGCCGCAGCGCCGACAGGCTGATCCTCGCGTCGGCGGTGGGCGTGGAGGGGTCGGACGTCGTCCGGTGGCGGACGCTGGAGCTCCTCGACCCCACGACCCGCCAGGGTCTCGCCCGCGAGCTCGACCAGACGCTGCGCCGGATCGACCCGGCGCGGCTGCCGTCGGCCTCGCCGTTGCGGCGAGGTGTGGCGCGCCGGCATGCGGGAGATGTTGCGGCGGCTCGAGGAGCGGATGCTCGACGGCCGGCCCGTCACCGCACGCGGAGTGCTGCAGCTCCGCCGTCTGCTGCGCGACCCCGCCAGTCCTCTCTACGACGACCACGCCGGCGACCTGGCCGTGCGCTCGCACGCGTGCTCGTGGAGCTCGAGCCGTGAGCACCGCCACGCGCCCCGAGAACACCCTGGAGCCGAAGCGCCTGCGCCGCGTGCTCGTCGGCCGGCCGATGCAGACCGGCCAGATGCACGAGACGCTGCTGCCGAAGTGGCTCGCGCTGCCGATCTTCGCCTCCGACCCGCTCTCGTCGGTTGCGTATGCGACGGAGTCGGCGCTCGTCGTCCTCGTCGCCGTCTCGGCGGCCTCGGCGCATCTCGTCTTCCCGATCTCGATCGGGATCTCGGTGCTGCTCGGCATCGTCGTCCTCTCGTACCGGCAGACCGTCCGCGTGTACGAGACGAGCGGCGGCGCGTACGTCGTCGCGCGCGAGAACCTCGGCACGCCCCGAGCCTCGTCGCGGCCGCGGCGCTCTTGACGGACTACGTGCTCACTGTGGCCGTCTCGATCTCGGCCGGCGATCTATGCGATCACCTCGTTTGCGCCGGCGCTGAGCTCGCACAAGGTCGGGTTGTCGCTCGCGTGCCTTGCCCTGATCGTCCTCGCGAACCTGCGCGGCGTGCGCGAGTCGGGGCTCCTGTTCGCGCTGCCGACGTACGCGTTCGTGACCTCGATCCTCGTGCTCGTCGGCGTCGGGCTCGTCGACGCCGCGACCGGGAACCTGCACCGAGCGGTCGTCTCCGAACCCACTGCCGGCCGGAGTCGGGCGCGTCACCGTGTTCGTCCTGCTGCGCGCGTTCTCGTCGGGCTCGACCGCCCTGACCGGCGTGGAGGCGATCGCGAACGGCGTCAACGCGTTCCGGCACCCGCAGGGGAAGAACGCGGCGCAAGACGCTCGCCGTGCTCGGGACGCTCGCGATCACGATGTTCGTCGGCGTCTCGTATCTCGCGGTGCAGGTGCACGCGCTGCCGAGCTCGACGGATTCGGTCGTCTCCCAGATCGCGCGCACCGTGTTCCCCGCCGGCTCGTTCGGCGGTTTCATGTACTACGCCGTCCAGGCGACGACGCTGCTCATTCTCGTCCTCGCCGCGAACACGTCGTTCCAGGGCTTCCCGCGGCTCTCGGCGCTGCTCGCCCGCGACCGCTTCGCGCCGCGGCAGTTCGCGAATCTCGGCGACCGGCTCGTCTTCTCGAACGGGATGCTCGTGCTCGCGGCCGCTGCGGCCGGCCTGCTCGTCGATCTACAAGGCGAACACCAACAGCCTGATCCACCTCTACGTGATCGGCGTGTTCACGGCCTTCACGCTCTCGCAGCTGGGGATGGTGCGCTACTGGCTTCGCGTACGCGAACGCCCGGCTGGCGTGGGCGCGCGTCGTGAACGGCGTCGGGGCGACCGCCACGGGCCTCGTCACGCTGATCGTGATCTGGACGAAGTTCGCCGAGGGAGCGTGGCTCGTCACCGTCGCGATCCCGGTACTCGTCTTCGTGATGCTCGGCGTGCGGCGGCACTACCGCCGGATCGGACGACGCCTGAGCGCCGGTGCGGCCGCGGTCGCGGCGGCGCCGGGGGCGCGCAACCGGACGCTGCTGGTCGTCGAGGAGCTCGACCCGGCGGCCGAGCGCGCGCTCGCCTTCGCACGCACGATCGCTCCCGACGGGTTCCGTGCGATCCACGTCCCGCGCCGCGGCAGCGACCCGGGAATCGGCCCGCGCTGGTTCCACGCCTCGGGCGGCGCGCCGCTGCTCGAGACGCTCGACCCGCACGGCGGCACGGTCGACGCGGTGCTCGAGCAGGTCTGGCGGCTGCCGCGCGGCGAGTCCGACTTCGTCACGGTCGTCGTCCCGGAGCAGTTCCGCCGCCGCTCGCTCGTCGAGGAGGCGCGCCATCCGTTCGAGTTCGCGCTCAAGTTGCGGCTCCTGACCGAGCCCGGCGTGGTCGTCGCGGACATTCCGACGGTGGACGAGAGCGCGGGTGGAGCGGCCGCTGGCCGTACGGGTCTTCGTCTCCGGCGCCAACGCCGCCTCGATGCGCGCGCTGAACTGGGCCGAGGCGATCGGCCTGCCCGACACGCGCGCCGTCAACTTCGCGTTCGACGAGACCGAAGCGGCCGCGATCCGGCGCAAGTGGCTGGCCGCACGACGCCCGGATGCGGCTGGAGGTGCTCGAGGCCCCGTACCGGGACATCGGCGACCCGCTTCTCGCCTACGTGCGCGAGCTCACCGAAGAGGGTTACGACGTCGTCGTCGTCCTCCCGGAGCTGATCCTGCGCGGCTGGGCGCGCCTCCTGCACAACCAGCGCGCCCTCTACGTGAAGCGGCTGCTGCTCGTCGAGCCCAACGTGATCCTCGCCTCCGTCCCGTACCAGCTCATCCGATGAAGGTTCCGGATCTCAGGCTCTTCCGTCGGCGGGCGCGTCACTTCGCGCGCTGGACGGGGTCGATCGCGTATCGCAGCATCGTCGTGCCGTTGCTCGACCGGGAGGAGACCGAGCATGCCCTCGAACTTGCGTGCCGCCTCGCCGCCGACCGCGGCGCGCGTGTGTTGCTCGTCGCGCCGCTCGTCGTCGAGTGCGAGCTGCCGTTGAACGCCCGCATGGACGGGCAGCTCGCCGATTTGCAGGAGCGGCTCGAGTCGGCGACTGCGGTCGCCGGGCTCCTACGGCGTCGCCGTCCGCAAGGTGCTCGTGCGGACGCGGCCGGGAAGCCTCGGCGAGGAGGTCGCGCGCGTCGCACGCGAGCGCCGGGCCGAGCTCGTCGTCGTCGGCGCGCCCGTCGACGTCGCGGCGAGGCTTTCGGCGCGCCTTCCCCCGGGACGTCCTCCTGCTCGTTCGCGACGCGCCGTGCCGCGTGATGATTGCGACCGGCCCGGTTGCGGGCTCAGGTTCAACCGCGCAGAGCACTACAGTCACGCCGTGGCACGACGGCGTCGCCAGGCCCAGCAGCTCGAGCGCGTCCTCGGAACGAACGCGCTCTTCGCGACCGCTTACGGCAACGTCGGCTCTTCGATCTACTACGCGCTCGGCCTTGTAGCGGTCTACGCGCTCGGCCTGACGCCGGTCGTCTTCATCATCGCGGGGCTCATCTTCGCGTGCACGGCCGCGACGTACGCCGAAGGAACGGTGCGCTACCCGGAGGCCGGCGGCTCGTCGAGCTTCGCCCGTCATGCCTTCAACGAGACCGTCTCGTTCGAGGCGGCGTGGGCGCAGATGCTCAACTACGTCGCGACGATCGCCGTGTCGGCGTTCTTCGTCCCGCACTACCTGTCCGTCTTCTGGCCTCCTCTGCGCCAGAACCCGTGGGACATCGTGGGCGGGGTCGTGGTCATCGCGGCGTTGGTGGTCGTGAACATCATCGGCGTCCAGGAGTCCGCCAAGCTGAACGTCGTCCTGGCGATCACGGACTTCGCAACGCAGTTGCTGCTCGTGCTGCTCGGCTTCATCCTCGTCTTCTCACCGCACGTGCTCCGCACGAACGTCCACCTCGGTGTCGCACCGACCTGGAACAACTTCTTCCTCTCGATCCCGATCGCGATGCTCGCCTACACCGGCATCGAGACCGTCTCGAACATGTCGGAGGAGGCGCGCGACCCGCTGCGGACCGTGCCTCGCGCGGTGCTGTTCGTCGCGATCGCCGTCTTCGCCATCTACTTCACCCTCCCGTGGGTGGCGCTCTCGGCGATGCCCGTCGTCCACACCGCCGACCACGGGTACACGTCGCTCCTCGCGCTCACGCCGAAGCAGACCCTCAACGGCCAGCACGGCTACCAGAACGACCCGGTTCTCGGCCTCGTCAACAACCTCGGGATCACCTCGGCGACCATCACGCACTCCCTGCGCATCTATCTCGGGATCCTTGCCTCGACGATCCTCTTCATCGGGGCGAACGCCGGCGTCATCGGCGCGTCGCGAATCACGTACGCCATGTCCGGCTACCGGCAGCTGCCGCTCATGTTCCGCAAGATCCACCCGAAGTTCAAGACGCCGTGGCTGGCTCTTATCTTCTTCGCGGGCACGATCCCGATCCTGCTCACGCTCACCGGCAAGACGGCGTTCCTCGGTGCGGTCTATTCCTTCGGCGCGACCTTCTCGTTCACGGTCGCCCATGCCTCGGTGGTCCGGCTTCGTATGAAGGATCGCGACCACGACGAGGTGTCGTTCAAGCCGAAGCCCAACGTGCGGATGCGCGGAATCAACTGGCCGATCTTCGCGATCGTCGGCGGGCTCGGAACAGGGCTCTCGTGGCTGGTGATCGTGATCACGACGCCGACCGTCCGCTACGCCGGGCTCGCCTGGCTCGTGATCGGGTTCGGCTTCTACGTCTTCTACCGGCGGCGCATCGTGAAGGCGCCGCTCGCCGAGACGGTCCGCGCGCCGGTCGAGTTCGGCCCCGCGGCGGTGCTCGAGTTCCGCAGCATCCTCGTGCCGATCGCGCCCGGCTACGCCTCCGACGAGGCGATGGACTTCGCGTGCCGGCTCGCCGCAGAGCGCCGGGCGTCGATCGTGGCCTTCACGGCGATCGAGGTGCCGCTCGACCTGCCGCTCGACGCCGAGTTGCCGGACGACGTGCGCGAGGCGAACGCGCAGCTCGACGAGGCCCGCGCGATCGGAGACTCGTACGGCGTGACCGTGATCGGCCGCATCGCGCGCACCCGGAAGATCGGTCGCGCGATCGTCGACGAGGCGATCCGCCGCGACGCCGAGATCATCGTCATGGCCGGTCCGCGACGCATGCAGCTGCAGCACGGGCGGCGCCAGATCTTCGGCGACGCAGTGGACTTCGTGCTCCGCCACGCACCGTGCCGCGTCATGGTCGCGACGCCCGCGCGAGCGAGCGGCGTGAGAGTTCGCCGGCGCGCGATCCTGGTCCTGGGCGTCCTGGCGATCGTGCTCGGGATCGCGCTCCTCGTCGAGACGGCCGCACTGGGGGGAGGCGTCGTCGGCTTCGTCCTGGGACTGCTGTTCATCGGGCTGGGAGCCGGGCGCCTCTACCTCCTCCGGCAGCGCTAGGCTCACCGGCCAATGGCCCGCAAGCTGCCGCGGCTGCAACGCGTGCTGGACGCACCGGATCTCGCCTCGGTCGCGTACGGCGAGGTCGCGTCGTCGCTCTATTTCGCACTCGGGATCGTCGCGCTCCATGCGCTCGGCTTCACGCCCGTCGTGCTGGCCATCGTGGGCGTTCTCTTCCTCGTCGTGACGATGTCGTACGCGGAGGGGACGACGTCGATCGGCGAGACGGGAGGGGCCGCGACCTTCGTCCGGGTCGCTTTCAACGACCTCGCGGGATTCGTCACGGGCTGGGCGCTCTTCCTCGACTACCTGATCGTGATCGCGCTCTCGGCCCTCTTCTTCCCGCACTACCTGGGACTTGCGATCGGTGTCCCGTCGATCGCGAGCCACCCGGGCGACCTGATCGTCGGCTGCCTCCTGATCGCGGCGATTGCGGTCGTGCGCCTGTTCCGCCCGACGAGGCTCTACTCGTTCAGCGTGGTCGTGCCGCTGCTGGATCTCGTCACCCAGCTGCTGTTGGTGCTCCTCGGCTTCGCCTTTCTCTTCTCACCGAGCGCGCTGACGCGCGGGCTCCACCTGGGCACGCAACCCTCGTGGCATCAGATCGCCTTCGCGTTCCCGCTCGCGCTGCTCGCCTACACCGGCCTCGAGACCGTGGCGAACCTCGCCGAGCAGGTGCGCCAGCCCGGCCGCGACCTGCCGCGAAGCCTCTTCACGGGCATCGGCGCAGTCGTCCTCGTCACCGTGCTGATCGCGCTCGTCGCACTCTCCGCCTTCCCGGCGCCGAACGGGACGACGGAGCTCGGCACGACCTGGCTGAAGGCGCCGCTGATGGGCGTCGTCTACGCGCTCGGCCCGCACATCGCGTACTGGCTCGAGCGAGTGCTGCGGGTCTACGTGGGACTGACCGGCGCGCTCATCCTGCTCGTGGCCGCGATCACCTCGAACTCCGGCTTCGGGAAGCTCGCGTTCTCGCTGGCGGAGCACGGTCAGCTGCCGCGCCGCTTCGGCCGGCTCAGCCGCCGCAGCCTCCACTCGCCGGAGACGGTGATCTCGGCCGCCACCATCTCGATCGTCCTCCTGATCGCGTCGGACTTCACGTCGAACTCGGTCGGCTTCCTCGCGAGCCTCTTCAGCTTCGGCGTGCTCGTCGCGTTCACCGCTGCGCAGCTGGCGGTGATCAAGCTCCGCTTCTCGAAGCCTGACCTCGAGCGTCCCTTCCGCGTGCCGCTCTCGATTCGCTTCCGCGGCGCCGACGTCCCGCTGCCCACCGTGGTCGGAGCGCTCGCGACGACGGCGATCTTCGTCGCCGCGATGGCGACGCACATCGGCGCGCGTTACGCCGGCCCGATCTGGCTCGCCTGCGGGATCGTCGTCTACCTCCTCGTCCGGCGCGGTCGGGGCACCGGACTGCTCGAGCACGTCGAGCCCGTCGAGGAGGAGGCGCTGCCCCAGGTCGAGTTCTCGAAGATCCTGGTGCCGATGAAGCTCGGCGAGATCGGAGAGGAGATGGTCGCCACGGCGGTCAAGCTCGCGCAGGAGCGTGGGGCCGCGGTCGTGGCGCTCCACGTGATCAAGGTGCCGCTCGACCAGCCGCTCGACTCCGAGCTCCAAGCGCAGGAGGAGGCGGCCGCGGAGTCACTCGCGGAGGCAGCCGCGCTCGGCGCGGACCACGGTGTCGTGGTCGAGGGTCACTCGATCCGCGCGCGGTCGATCGGCGAGGCGATCGTCAAGGCGACCGAGGAGACCGGCGCAGATCTCATCGTTCTCGGTTCGTCGCCGCGCTGGCGGCGCCAGTCGCGCTTCTTCTCGCCGACCGTCGACTACGTCCTGCGCAAGGCTCCGGCCGAGGTCCTCGTCGTCGCGTTCCCGCAGGGCGTGCTCGAAGAGGCCTAGGCGAGGTTCCGTCGGATCCTCCTAGCGAGCTACGCTCCGCTCGTCATGGAGGGGGAACTGAAGGCACTCGTCATCGGCTGCGGCCGCGTCGGCTCTGCGATCGCACTCCAGCTGCACCAGGAGGGCTGGCATGTGACCGTCGTCGACGAGAACGAGGACGCACTCTCGCGGCTCGGTGAGAACTGGCCCGACGCGTTCATCGTCGGTCACGGCATGGACGCCGATCTGCTGCGCGCGGCCGGCATCGAGGAAGCCGACGCCGTCATCGTCGCCACCGACGGCGACAACACGAACATCATCATCGGCCAGGTCGCGCAGAAGCGCTTCGACGTCCGCTGCGTCGTGGTGCGCGTGCTCGATCCGGCCCGCGCGAAGTTCTACAAGGAGCGCGGCCTCGCGACGGTCAATCCCACGAGCGTCGCCATCGACGAGCTGATGAACGCGGCGCGGACGTGCGCGATCCCGACCCCGTCGTCTGCCGAGCAGGAAGAAGTGGTGAGCTGATGTACGTGATCGTCGCCGGCGGTGGCAAGATCGGCGCGAACGTCACGCGCTCTCTCCTCCGGCTCGGCAACGAGGTGACGTTGATCGAGCAGAAGCGCGACCGTTTCGATGCGCTCGAGGACGAGTTCGAGCACCAGGTGCAGCGGGGCGACGCGACCGAGCTCTACGTCCTCGAACGGGCCGGAATCGCGCGGCCGCCCGACATCGTGCTCGCGCTGACCGGCGACGACGAGGACAACATGATCGTCGGCCAGTTGGCGCGCGAGAAGTACGGCGTGCCCAAGGTCATCGCGCGCGTGAACGATCCACGCAACCAGCCGCACTTCGACCTGCTGGGGATCTCGCCGACCATCTGCGCCACCTCGAGCGTGATGGCGCTCGTCGAGCACGAGGTACCCGAGCACGACCTCATCCACTTGCTCGAGCTGCGCGGCGAGAACCTCGAGATCGTCGAGGTGCAGATCGACGGCGACTCGCCGTCGGCGGGCCGGAGCATCGAGGCGCTCTCGCTGCCCGAAGGCTCGCGGCTCATCTCCGTCATGCGCGGCGGTCGCGCCGAGATCGCGGTCGGGTCGACGGTGCTCGAGGCGGGCGACCAGGTGCTCGCTATCCTCGAGCCGGGCAAGGAGGACGAGCTACGTCGCGTTCTGCTTCGTCGCTAGCTCTGCTCGTCGTCGCGGCAGCGTTGCTGGCCGCCTGTGGTGGCGGTGCGACCCGTGGGGTCGCCGGTGCGCAGAAGACCGTCGCGAGCTCCAGCCGCGACTGGACACGCTTCGGCTGGGACGCGCGGCGCTCGAACGACGACCCGAACGCGACCGGGATCACGGCTGCGAACGTCGGCTCGCTCGCTCGCCAGCAGGTCCATCTGCCCGGCACGGTCGACTCCTCGGCGATCTATCTGCACGGCGTCTCGATCGGCGGCGCGACGCACGACGCGTTCTTCGCCACTACGACGTACGGGATCACGCTCGCGATCGACGCGGCGGACGGGAAGATTCTCTGGCGCTGGACGCCGCCCAGCTACTCCCACTTGGCCGGCTCGGCGCAGATCACGACGGCGACGCCGGTTGCCGACCCCAGCCGCAAGTGGATCTACGCCGCGTCGCCGGACGGGAAGATCCAGAAGCTCTCGGTCGCGACCGGACACGTCGCCTGGCGCCGCTCGATCACGGTGCTGCCGGCGTTCGAGAAGATCGCGTCGTCGCTCAACGTCGACCGAGGCCACGTCATCGCCACCACGGGCGGCTACATCGGCGACACGCCGCCGTACCAGGGGCATGTCGTCGTCATCGCCGCCGGAAACGGCCGGATCCTGCATGTCTGGAACTCGCTCTGCTCGTCCCGTCACCACATCCAGAATCCGCCGACCTGCGGGGCAAGCGACTCCGCGATCTGGGGACGCGCCGGCGCCGTCGTCGTTCCCGGCAGCGGCAACCTTCTCGTCGCCACGGGCAATGCGCCCTGGAACGGCTACAGCAACTGGGGCGACGCGGTGCTCGTCCTGTCCCCGCAGGCGAAGCTCATCGGCAACTACACGCCGACGAACACGGCGAAGCTGAACACCGAAGATCTCGATCTGGGCTCGACCTCGCCCGTCTACCTCACGCCGAAGCTCATCGCGGAGGGAGGCAAGGACGGGAAGATCCGGCTCCTCTCGATGGCGCGGATCCACGGCACCAAGCCGCACAAGGGGCATGAGCTCCAGATCGTCTCGACGCCGTCGGGCACGGATCTCTTCACGGCGCCCGCCGTCTGGCGGAGCGGGAAGCGCATCTGGCTGATCGCCGCCGACGGCGGGGCGACCCAGGCCTGGGCGCTGCGCGGCGGGCGGCTGCACTCGGTCTGGCGCGTCGGCAGGGGTGGAACCAGCCCGGTGATTGCGGGCGGCCTGCTGTATGTCTACGACCCGAACGGCGGGCTGAACGTCTACGACCCCGCGAGCGGGAAGCTCGTCACGACGCTTTCTGCGGGCTCCGGCCACTGGAACAGCCCGATCGCGATCGACGGCCGTGTCGCGCTGCCGGAGGGCAACGCGAACGACCACGCCACGAGCGGCGTGCTCGACATCTGGCGCAGTTCCTAAGCGGAGCGCCGGCGGCGAACCTGGGGCGCTTGCTGGCCGAGCGCCGCGTAGGCGAGCGCCTGCAGCGACTCGTTCAGCGTCGCGAGCTCGCGCGAGATCCGCAGGAAGTTCTCGTCGTTGTCGAGCCGCTTGTTCGTCTTCGCGAGCTCGTCCGCGATGCGGTCGAGCCGCTCGAGGATCAGGTCGAACCGCCGGTCGGAGAGGTCGTGTTCCACCCGCTCATCGTAGTGGGACCGCAGCCAGCTCCTCCCGCGACCGCACCACGACCGTCGCGGCGCCGAGAGCCGCCTCCACCTCGGGCAGCGTGCCCACGACTTCCACCTGACGCGCCGCGCCCGCGTGCGCGAGGGCGAGCTCGACCAGCTCGCGCGGCGCGTCGCTGAAGACCCCGATCCGCGCGCCCGCCGCCTTCAGTCGCCGCAGCGCGGCATTCGTGTCGGGGCGGGGACGGATCCAGAGCGGCGCCCGGTCGGCCGCGAAGCGCAGCAGGAGAGGACGCCAGTCGCCGAGAGCCTCGTCGAGCACGGCGGCCGCGGCAACCCGATCCGCCGGCACGTCGAGCTCGACTCGCGTCCGCCGCGCAGCGTCCTCGAGCCACGCGTCCCACAGCGGCCGCGTGTCGGCGAGGACACCGTCGAGGTCGAGCGCGATCGCCAGGCGGCCGGTCACCGAAGGCGATGCTAGATTCCCGCCACATACCGGCGAGCGGTGAGGGAACTCCGGTGCAAGTCCGGGACGGTCCCGCCGCTGTGAGGGGAGATGCTCTTCCGCCACGACGTCACTGGGTCGCGAGACCCGGGAAGGCGGCGGAGGAGGGAGCCCCGAGTCAGAAGACCTGCTGCCCGCCGCAAACCCCGAACCCCTCGCGGACAGGAGGATTCGTGCACCGTCTCACCATCGCTGTCGTCGCGGCTCTCGCGGCCTCGCTCGTCGTGGTCTCCCTCTCGGCGGCGGCCCACCAGCGGGCGTATGCCAAGCACACGTTCCCGCACCGGATCATCTCGCTCTCGCCGACCGTGACCGAGGATCTGTTCGCGCTCGGCGCCGGCAAGCAGGTCGTCGCCGTCGACCAGGACTCGAACTATCCGCAGCGCGCGCCGCACACCAGCCTGTCCGGCTACACGCCGAACGTCGAGGCGATCGCGAACTACCACCCCGATCTCGTCGTCATCTCGTACGACCCTGGCAACTTCGGCGTCACAGCTCCGGAAGCTCGGGATCAAGGTCGTCAACGAGGCGGCCGCGGACAATCTCGGGCAGGCGTACAAGGAGATCCTCGGGCTCGGCCGTCTCACAGGTCATAGCCGCGGCGCGAAGGCCGTGGTGCACTCGATGAAGGCCAACCTGGCGGCGATCGTGAAGAGCGTGCCGAAGTCGCACCGCCACCTGCGCCTCTACCACGAGCTCGATCCGACGTACTACTCGGCGACGTCGTCGACGTTCATCGGCAGCATCTACAAGCTGTTCGGCTTCCGGGACATCGCCGACGCGGCGGGCGGGACGTCCGGCGGGTACCCGCAGCTCTCGGGCGAGTACATCGTCGCGAAGAACCCGCAGATCATCGTCCTCGCCGACACGAAGTGCTGCCAGCAGGACTACTCGACGGTTGCCGCGCGTCCGGGCTGGAGCACGATCTCGGCGGTTCGGCACCACCGGGTGGTCGAGGCCGACGACGACGTCGCCTCGCGCTGGGGGCCGCGGATCGTGCAGTTCGCGCGGACGGTGGCGCGCATCGCGAAGCGGAGCTGATGGCCGCGACGGCCGGAACGGTTGAGGCGGCACCCCGCGTCGAGGCGCGGGGTGTCAGCCTCCGTGCCGGCCTCGTCACGGGCGCGTTCCTCGTCGCGTCGGTAGCTGTCGGCCTCGCGGTCGGGCCGGTGCACATCGCGCCTCGGCGAGATCGTCCGCTCGGCGCTCTCGTACGTCCCGTTCCTCCACGTCCACCAGCCGCTCGGCGCGGTCGACCGGGCCGTGCTTTGGCAGCTGCGCGCGCCACGCGTCGTGCTTGCGGCGCTCGTCGGCGGGATGCTCGCCGTCGCAGGCGCGTCGTATCAGGGCGTGTTCCGGAATCCGCTCTGCGACCCGTATCTGCTCGGGGTCGCCGGCGGCGCCGGGCTCGGCGCGACGCTCGCGATCGTCTACGCGACCGCAGCGGCGACCGGAAGCAACTACACGGTGCCGCTCGCCGCGTTCGCCGGCGCGATCCTCGCGGTCGTCGTCACCTACGCGCTCGGCCGCTCGGCCGGAGCCACGCAGATGACGGGCGCTCTCATCCTGGCGGGCGTCACGATGGCGACCTTCACGGCGGCCGTGCAGACGTTCGTGCAGCAGCAGCACACGCAGCAGCTGCAGAACGTCTACGCGTGGCTGCTCGGCGGCTTCTCGACCGCGACCTGGCACGACGTCGCGATCTGCGCGCCGTACATCGCGGTGAGCTCGCTCGTGCTCGTGCTGCACCGGCGCGTGCTCGACGTCCTCAGCCTCGGCGACGACGAGGCGGCGAGCCTCGGGATCGACGTCGGGCGGGCGCGGCTGACGATCGTCGTCGCAGCCACGCTCGGCACGGCCGCGGCGGTGTCGGTGAGCGGGCTGATCGCCTTCGTCGGGATCATCGTCCCGCACACGATCCGGCTGCTCCTGTCGACGAGCTACCGCGCAGTCGTGCCGCTCTCGCTGCTCGCCGGCGCAGGGTTCCTCGTGCTGACGGACGTCGTCGCGCGGACGGTGGTCTCGCCGGCCGAGCTGCCCATCGGCGTCGTCACGGCGTTCCTCGGCGCGCCGTTCTTCGCCATCGTCCTGCGTACGTCTCGGAGGCCGCGATGATCGAGACGCGCGACCTGTGGGTGCGCTTCGGGCCGGTCGCGGCCGTCCGCGAGCTCTCGCTGCGCGCGGAGAGCGGAGGCTGGACGGCGCTGATCGGGCCGAACGGCGCGGGCAAGACGTCCGCGCTGCGCGCGCTCGCCGGCCTCGCGGACTACGACGGAGAGGTCCTCATCGACGGCCGGGACGCGCGCGGGCTCGGGCGGCGCGCCGTCGCGCGGCTCGTCGCGTTCGTCCCGCAGAAGCCCGAGACGCCGGCGGCGCTCACGGTCGCCGAGTACGTCCTCCTCGGCCGCACGCCGCACATCTCGTATCTCGGCGGCGAGGGACGGCGCGACCGCGAGGCGGCCGCGGACGGGCGCTGCAGGCGGCTCGAGCTCGAGAGCTTCGCGCAGCGTCCGCTCGGCTCTCTCAGCGGCGGCGAGCTGCAGCGCGCCGTGCTCGCCCGCGCGCTGGCGCAGGAGGCGCCGGTGCTGCTGCTCGACGAGCCGACGACGGCGCTCGACCTCGGCCGCCAGCAGCTCGTGCTCGAGCTCGTCGACGAGCTGCGCCGCGACGGGTTGACGGTCGTGACGACGATGCACGACCTCACGCTCGCGGGCCAGTACGCCGAGCGGCTCGTCCTGCTCAACGAGGGCTCGGTCGTCGCCGAGGGAACCGCGGCCGAGGTGCTCTCGGTGCCGACGGTCGCGGCCCACTACGGCGCCAACGTCCGCATCGTCGAGGACGAGGGCCGGCGTCTTCGTCCTTCCCGTGCGGGACCGCTTAGAGTCGCCGCGCGGCGCTCTGCGCCGTCTATGCGCAACTGACCGTCTCATCCGGCCCTGTCCTTGCAAGTAACAGACTGTTACTTGCGCTCGTCGTTGGAGGTCGTTGCGCATGTCTCGCCTTGCCGGCTCGCTCGTCGCGGCCGGCGTCTCGAAGTCGTACGGAGCCGAAGTCGTCCTCGCAGGACGTCAGCGTCGTCGTGCCGCCGCGCGCCCGGATCGGGCTCGTCGGCCCGAACGGCGCCGGCAAGTCGACGCTGCTCCGCCTGCTCGCAGGGCTGGAGGAGCCCGACGCCGGGCGCATCCGGCGCACGCCGCCGTCGCTCGCCGTCGGTTACCTCGCGCAGGAGCGCGAACGCGACGGCAACCGGTCCGGCGGCCAGGAGACGCGAGCCGCGCTCTCGGCCGTCCTGCGCGGCAGCTTCGACGTGCTTCTGCTCGACGAGCCGACGAACGACCTCGACTTCGCCGGGCTCGCGTGGCTCGAGCGCTCGCTCGCGTCGCATTCCGGCTCGGCTCGTCGTCGTCTCCCACGACCGCGCCTTCCTCGACCGCACCGTCACGCGGATCGTCGAGCTCGACGAGTGGACGCGCGGCACGACGGAGTACAGCGGCGGCTGGGGCGACTACGAGGCCGAGCGCGAGCGGCGGCGCGAGCGCCACTACCGCCGCTGGGAGTCGTCGGTCGCCGAGCGCCGCCGCATCGAGGAGCAGCAGCGCCGCATGGCGGAGTGGGAGCGCCGCGGCTACGGCCAGGGCCGCAAGAAGAAGAAGTCGAAGGACGTGAAGCGGACGTACGGCGCGAAGCTCGCGCGGGTCGAGACCGTCGAGAAGCCGTACGAGCCGTGGGAGCTTCAGCTCTCGCTCGCGCCGGCCGCGCGAAGCGGCGAGATCGCCGTTCGTCTCGAGGACGCCGTCGTCGAGCGCGGCACGCTTCCGCCTCGGGCCGCTCGACCTCGCGGTCGGCTGGGGCGACCGCGTCGCGATCGCCGGGCCGAACGGCAGCGGCAAGACGACGCTGCTCGACGCGTTGCTCGGCCGGCTGCCGCTCGCCGGCCGGCACGCGCTGGATCGGGCCGGGCGTCGTGGTGGGCGAGCTCGAGCAGGACCGCGCAGCGCTGAGCGGGCCGCAGACGCTGCTCGAGATCTTCCGCGACTTCGAGGAGGGAACCGCGCGCACGCTGCTCGCGAAGTTCGGTCTCGGCGCGGACGACGTCCTGCGTCCGGCCTCTTCGCTCTCGCCGGGCGAGCGCACTCGCGCCGGGCTCGCGCTGCTGACCGCCCGCGGCGTCAACTGCCTCGTCCTCGACGAGCCGACGAACCATCTCGACGTCGAGGCGATCGAGGAGCTCGAGCGCGGGCTCGCCGGCTACGACGGTACCGTGATCCTCGTGACCCACGACCGCCGCTTCCTGGAGGCCTTCGCGCCCGGCCGTACCATCGAGTTGTGAGCGGAACCGCGGCGATCCTCACGATCGGGAACGAGCTCGTCTCGGGCGACGTGCCGAACACGAACGCGTCGTGGCTCGCGCGCCGGCTCGCGCCGCTCGGCGTGTCGACGTTCGCCTCACGGCGGCGGTGCCGGACGAGATCGACGCGATTGCGGAGCTTCGTTCGCGCCGAGGCGCCGCGCGTCGACTTCCTTCTCGTCACGGGCGGGCTCGGCGGCACGCCCGACGACCTGACGCGCGAGGCGATCGCTGCCGCCTTCGGCGTCCCGCAGGAGGAGGTGCCGGAGGTCGCCGCCGACCTGCGCGCGCGCTTCACGCGCGATCCCGAGTACGCGGCGCGCTGGGCGATGCTGCCGCGGGGCAGCCGGCCGCTCGCGAACCCGCTGGGCGGCGCGCCGGGCTTCGCGATCGAGAACGTCTACGTCCTGCCCGGCCTCCCGTCGGAGATGGAGGCGATGTTCGCGTCGATCGAGGAGGAGTTCCGGCGCGGCAGCCCGATCGAGAGCTGGCGCCGCGTCTACCGGACGTACGAGAGCGTCATCTCCGCGTCGCTCGCCGAGACGGGCGAGCGCTGGCCGGGCGTGCTCGTCGGCTCCTATCCGAGCTTCGGCGCCGGCGGCTTCACGGTCGAGGTCGTGCTCAAGTCGAGCGACGTCGCAGCGCTGGCGGAGGCGTCTGCCTGGCTCGAGTCAGCGATCGAAGAGAGCGGCTGACGGCAGGTAGAAGGCCGCGATCGCGAACGTCAGAAGGACGGCCGTGAGCGGGCTGAAGAACGCGACGACGAAGACAGCCGCGTACATCGGCACGCCGGGGTCGAAGGCGCGGGAGATGGCACGGACGCGCCGAGTCGGGCACGCCCTCGGCGATCAGTCGCCGGCTGACGGAGGCATACCTCCACCAGACGTTGTAGATCACCGCCATGACCACGAACGTCGCCGGCAGTAAGCGTCGCGGCTTTCTCGCCCTCGCCGCCGCTGAGGTGCTGGGCCACGAGTTTCGTCGGGAACGGCAGGAAAGCGATCGTCAGCAGGAGCAGGATGTTGATGAAGAGGAACGTCCGGTCGATGCGCGCCCATCAGCGAGACCGCGTGGTGGTGGTTCATCCAGATGATCCCGATCGTGACGAAGCTCGTCACGTAGGCGAGGTACGACGGCCAGAGGTGGAGGAGCTCCTGGCCGAGGTCGCTGCCGGCGGAGGTGACCGAGAATTCGAGCACGAGCAATGTCGCGGCGATCGCGAACACGCCGTCGCTGAACGCTTCGAATGCGGGCGGTGCTCGGCTCCACGGCGCGGATCGTCGCGGACGCGGCGGACGACTACGCCAGCGCTGGAGCGAGATCGCGGCCGAGCAGCCGCACCGGCTCGAGATCGGTGTGAAGCAGGTGCTGGAGCATGACGCGGTCGCAGCCGGCGTGCTCGTAGCCGCGCAGCCGTTCGGCCACCTCCTCGAGCGAGCCGACGACGCAGCGCTCGGAGTAGGCGGCGAGCCAGTCGTCGAACGACTGCTCGCGGGCGCGGCGCGAATAGAGCTCGTGCGCACGCTCCCGCATCTCCTCGTGCGTCTCGCCGACGAGGAAGCCGGTCATGACGCTGAATCGCAGCGGCCGCGTCTTCTCGCGGATCGCCGCTGCCTCGTCGGGTGAGACGAACGGCGTGTTGTACTCGTCGGCGAAGCGGAGCGCCGGCTCGACCGTGCCGCGCTTGCCGCTACCGCCGACGAGCAGAGGCGGCCTCGGCTGCTGCACGGGCTTCGGCTGCGCGGGCGCGTCTTCGAGCGTGTAATGCCGGCCGCGGAAGTCGACGCGCTCCTCGGTCCAGAGCCGGTGGACGATCTCGACCTGCTCCGCGAGCATCTCGACGCCGCGTCGTCGTCTCGGGGAACGGAAAGCCGTACGCGCGGTGCTCGCGCTCCATCCAGCCGGCGCCGAGCCCGAGCTCGATCCGCCCGCCCGAGACGTGGTCGGCGGTCGCGGCCGCGTTCGCGAGCAGGCGCGGGCGCGCGGAACGTGGCGGGGGAGACGAGCGTGCCGAAGCGCAGCGTCGTCGTTCTCGCGGCGAGCGCGGCGATCGTCGTCCACGCGTCGTGCGCGACGTTATGCGCCTCGTCGCCCTGCGAGATGTAGTGATCCGAGCGGAAGAGAGTCTCGACGCCGTGCTCCTCGCAGGCGTCGGCGAGCGCGCACCAGTCCTGCCAGGTCACACCCTCCTGCCCCTCGATCATGAGCGCGAGCCGCATGCCTCGAGCGTAAGCGGTGCGCGCATAACCACGCTACGATTCGCTCGCCCTGTAATTCGTACTACGAATTAAAGGGTCCAACGCGGAGGGAGGAGTCGACGTCCAGGCCAGCTCCGGCCGCCGCGCTTCGCTGCGTACGGCCTGGGTCAGGGGTAACAACCGAATGAAGCGGACGATCATCGCGCTCGGCGCGATCGCACTCGCGCTGGCACTCGCCGGCGGAGCATGGGCAGGCAAGAAGTACGTCATCACGTCGTCGCACCAGGTGAAGCCGGGCGTCCTGACGGGCGCGAACATCAAGAACCACTCGCTGACCCTGGGCGACCTCTCGACCGGCACCACCCTCCGCCTGCGCGGGGATCGCGGGCCGAAGGGCAACACCGGGCCGAAGGGCGACACGGGTGCGCAGGGCCCGAAGGGCGACACCGGCGCCACTGGTGCCACCGGCCCGGCGGGCCCGATGGGAGCGAGCGGCTTCGCGGGCGCGTTCTACTCCGTGCAGACCTACACCCAGACGATCAGTGTCGGCGCGATCGCGACGGCGGCCTGTGACCCGAACGACGCCACGAACTCGCAGAAGTACACGGCGATCTCGGGCGGCGTCCAGGACACCGACTCGGGGGCACCGACATGACCGCGAACAACAACCAGGTCGCGATCGCGGCGTCCTTCCCGGGGCGGATGGACTTCAACACGTTCACGCCCAAGCCGTTCCGCACGGACGGCTGGATCATCCAGTTCGCACACGTCGGTCAGCAGGACAACAACCTCGCCGTGTGGGCGCTCTGCGTGCCGGTCTCCGACTTCGGCGGGAGCATTCCCGTCCACGTCAACTAGCGCGTATCCGGCGGGGGTCGAGGGGGCGGCTTCGGCCGCCTCCTCCCCGGCTACGATCGAGCGGTGGCCGCGACGACGCCGGAGACCTACCTCGCCGACCTGAATCCGGCGCAGCGCGAGGCTGTCCTCCACACCGAAGGCCCCGTGCTCGTCGTCGCCGGCGCCGGCTCGGGCAAGACCCGAGTCCTCACGCGCCGCATCGCGCACCTGCTCGGCGCGGTCGGCGTCAAGCCGCCCGAGATCCTCGCGATCACGTTCACGAACAAGGCGGCGGGGGAGATGCGCGAGCGCGTCGGAGACCTCGTCGGCCCGCCCGCGCGCGCCGCCTGGGTGATGACGTTCCACTCCGCCTGCGGCCGGATCCTGCGACGTGAGGCGCAGCGGCTCGGCTATCGCTCGAACTTCACGATCTACGACTCGGCCGACCAGGTGCGTCTCGTCGAAGCGCTGTCTCGAGGAACTCGAGCGCGACCCGAAGCGCTTCACGCCGCGCGGCATCCACTCCCAGATCTCGAACGCGAAGAACACAGCTCGTCAGCCCCGAGGAGTACACCGAGCGCGTCGCGAGCTTCTACGACCAGACCGTCGCCGAGGTCTACGACCTCTACCAGAAGCGCCTCTTCGCCTCGAACGCCGTCGACTTCGACGACATGCTCTTCCTCACCGTCGACGTGCTCGAGCGCTTCCCCGAGGCGCGCGAGAAGTGGCAGGACGCGTTCCGCTACGTCCTCGTCGACGAGTACCAGGACACGAACCACGCCCAGTACCGCCTGCTGCAGCTGCTGGCCGAGAAGCATCGGAACGTCTTCGCCGTGGGCGATCCGGACCAGTCGATCTACGCGCTTCCGCGGCGCCGACATCCGCAACGTCCTCGAGTTCGAGCACGACTTCCCCGGCGCGCACACGATCGCGCTCGAGCAGAACTACCGCTCGACGAGCACGATCCTCGACGCCGCGAACGGCGTCATCAGCCACAACCGCGAGCGCAAGGAGAAGAACCTCTGGTCGGAGCTCGGCGACGGCGACCCGGTGCGCGTCGTCGAGGTGGAGGACGAGCACGCCGAGGCGCGGTACGTCGCCGCCGAGATCGCGCTGCTCGTCGAGGAGGGCTTCTCGGGCAGCGAGATCGCGGTCTTCTACCGGACGAACGCGCAGAGCCGCGTGCTCGAGGACGTGCTCGTCCGCCAGGGCATCGCGTACCAGGTGATCGGCGGCCCGCGCTTCTACGAGCGCGCCGAGATCAAGGATCTCGTCGCCTACCTGCAGGTGCTCGACAACCCGTACGACGCCGTCTCGCTGCTGCGCATCGCCAACCGGCCGCGCCGCGGCGTCGGCGACACGACGCTCGCGCGGCTGCAGACGTGGGCCGACCAGCGGGAGATCTCGCTCTGGGAGGCGACGGCCGAGGCGGAGAAGGCCGGCGTCGGCGCGGCGCCGCAGAAGGCGGTGAAGGCGTTCCGCGCCACGATCGAGTCGCTCATGTCGGCTGCGCAGGAGCTCGAGGTCGCCGGAGCTGATCGAGGAGGTGCTCGACCGCAGCGGGTACCTCGAGTCGCTCGAGGCCGAGCGGACGATCGAGGCGCAGGGCCGCATCGAGAACCTCGCAGGAGCTCGTCTCGCGTCGCGCGCGAATGGACGCGAGCAGGCCGAGGACCGAGCCTGTCGGCCTTCCTGCAGGAGATCTCGCTCTACTCCGACCAGGACGCGATCCGCGGCGACGGCGTCGCTCGTCACGCTCATGACCCTCCACAACGCGAAGGGCCTCGAGTTCCGCGCCGTCTACCTGATCGGGATGGAGGAGGGGATCTTCCCGCACTCGCGCTCGATCGAGGAGCAGGGGATCGAGGAGGAGCGGCGGCTCTGCTACGTCGGCATGACGCGGGCGAAGGAGCGGCTGACGCTGCTGCACGCGTCGTCGCGGATGCTCTGCGGCGGCGCGCGCCACAACCTGCCGTCGCGCTTCCTCGACGAGCTGCCCGAGCGCAGGTCGAGCGCGAGCGGCTGCGGCCGGCGTCGTGGTCGGGCTACGGCGCGCCGCGGCAGAGCCAGGTCGCGCCGCGCGAGGACGTGCCGGCGCTCTCGACCGGCGACTCCGTGCGCCACGCGACGCTCGGCGAGGGCGTCGTCGTGCGGATCGAGCCGGGCGGGGTCGTCACGGTGCGCTTCGCCGACGACGGCAGCGAGCGGAAGCTCGATGCTCGACTACGCGCCGCTCGAGAAGCTGTAGCGTCGCGCCCGATGTTCGACGTTCGCCCCTCCGCTGACCAGGACGAGTTCGGCCGCGCGATCGGCGCGATCGGCCAGTACTTCGGCCCGCCCGCCGAGCGAGGAGCTGCTCGAGCGCTTCGTCCGGATCCTGCCGCACGACCGCATGCACGCCGCGTTCGAGGACGGCCAGATCGTCGGCGGCGCGGGCGTGTTCCCGTTCGAGCTGTCGGTGCCGGGCGGCGCGCTGCCCTGCGCGGGCGTGACCGCGTCGGCGTCCATCCGACGCATCGCCGGCGCGGCGTCCTGCGCTCGATGATGGACGCGCAGCTGCGCGACATCCACGAGCGCGGCGAGCCGATCGCGGCGCTGTGGGCCTCCGAGGAGACGATCTACGGCCGCTTCGGCTACGGCCTCGCCTCGTGGTGCGGCGAGATGAAGGTGCCGCACGAGTGGGACGCGTTCGCGGAGCCGCTCGAGCGCCGCGGGCACGGCGCGGTTCGTCACGCCCGAGGAGGCGCGCGAGCTTTTCCCGCCGATCTACGAAGCGGTGCGGCGGAGCGGCCGGGCATGACGTCGACGGAGCGCCGAGTGGTGGGAGGACCGCGCAGCCTGCGACTGCCCGAGTTCGAGGCCGAGGCGCACCCGAGCCGCTTCGTCGCTGCTCGAGCTCGACGGCGAGCCGCAGGGCTACGCGATCTACCGGACGCACTCGCGGTTCGAGGGCGGTCTGCCGGCGTCGCGGCTCGAGTGCGCGAGGCGCTCGGCGTCGACGCCGCAGGCGACGGCGGAGATCTGGCGCTTCCTGCTCGACGTCGACTGGATGGACGACGTCGAGGTGCCGCTCGCTGCCGCTCGACCATCCGCTCTTCCTGCTCCTCGCGCGCTGCCGCGGCGGGCTCGTACGGATGACGACGGGCTCTGGGTGCGGCCCGTCGACGTCGGCGCCGCGCTGTCGGGCCGCGCGTACGGCGAGGGCGGGCCGCGTCGTCTTCGAGGTGCGCGACGCGGTCTGCGAGTGGAACGACGGACGCTGGAAGCTCGAGGGCGGCGTCTGCGACGCGCACGGCGCGGAGCCCGATCTCGCGCTCGACGTCGCGGCGCTCGGCTCCGCCTATCTCGGCGGGGTCTCGTTCACGCAGCTGCGCGGGGCGGCTGCGGTGGAGGAGCTGCGCGAGGGAGCGGTCGCGCGCGCGGACGCGCTCTTCGCGTGGCGCCCGCTGCCCGTGGTGCCCCGAGATCTTCTGAGCAACCTTTCGCATTACGACCAGTTCACTTGAACGAGTGAATCGGCCGGTCCTACCGCTTTCGAGGGACGTCGATGAGCTTTCCGGGGGGCCTACCTTCCGGCCTCCCCATGCGGTTATTGCGGCTTCCCCCTACCCCGAAGACGTCGGCGCCTTCTCCCGGTGCTCATCGGGCCCACGGCTTGCGCCGCCCTTCTTGTCGCGTCCGCCATGGGGAACTCTTCTGCCCGGACGAACTCCGCCCGCCTGGGCTCGTCCTCGCTCCACGCCCACTCGGTAAAACCACTTCCCCACTCCGATGCCGCCTGCGGGGGGGGGCTTCGGCGGCGTGGGGGTTCGGCGGCTTCCGCCGACGGCGCGGCCGAACAACCCGTGAGTACCGCCGGCATCCGGGCGCCCCGGCGTGCGTGGCGGTTGCGCGAGACGCACATCGGTGGGCTTACTCCGGCCGCCTGGTTGTTCTGGGCGGCGGGCGTCGTCCCTGCGGCGAGTGGGATCGTCGTCGCCGCCTACCACGTGCATGGAGTCGACTGGCGCCGGTTCGCGACGCTCGCGCTGCTCGCGTCGCTGTCGCAGCTCCTATTCTCCTTCCATCTCAACCGCCGCCGCGTCTTCCATCCGGCGATCGTCTTCATCGTCGCCGGCGCGTTGTTGCTGCCGCCCGAGCTGATGATCCTGCTCGTCGTCATCACCTGCGTGCCCGACTGGTTCAAGCAGCGCTACAAGTGGTACGCCCGGAGACGGTTCAACATCACCGCGAACTACGTGCTGTCGGGGCTTGCCGCGTGGGCCGTCGGCGGACGCAATACGCGCTTTCCCAGCGGCTTCCGGCCGTGAGGCGGCGGCCGGGGCGTGCGCGGCGGTCGTTTTCGTGTTCGTGAATCGCGCCCTGCTGCTGCCGATGCTCTATTTCGGCCCAGGCCTGACGCCCCGCAAGACCGGTCTTCTCGACGGGGAGGACGTGATGATCGAACTCGTCCTCGCCCTGATGGCCGTCCCGGTCGCGGTCATTGTGGACGCACAGCCTCGGCGCTCGCCGACGCTACTCGCGCCGCTCTTCCTGATTCATTTCACGCAGCGCGCCGTGCTGCGTCTGGAGGAGGCGGGCGAGGTGATCGGCCGCCAGAACATGGCGCGCTCGAGGAAGCTCATCGCGCGGTGATCGAGCGCTCGACCGCCGCCCTCGAGGCGCTCTCGGCCACGGTCGACGCACGCGACACGTACACGGCCGGCCATTCGCGAGGCGCGTCGCTGCCTCGGCGACGATCATCGCCGACGAGGCTGGATCGCCACGGGCGCCGAGCGGCTCGTCGTCGAGCAGGCCGCGCTGCTGCACGACATCGGCGGGGATTTCGGCGTGCCAGACGCCGTCCTGCTCAAGGAAGGCCCGCTCACGGCGGCCGAGTGGGTCGTCATGCGCAGCCACCCGGAAGAGGGCGCGCGGATCATCGAGCGGCTCGGCTATCTCGACGAGGTCATCCCCCCAGGCATTCGCTTCCACCACGAGCGGATGGACGGCCGCGGC
>CAVOMI010000009.1:0-143498 GCA_963696975.1 uncultured Actinomycetes bacterium
CCGAGCGTCCGCTTGTCCATGAGCAGCTCCCTCCTTGTCTCGCGCGGACCGATCATTCCTATTTGCGTTGCTGAGCCTAGAACGCTGGCATGGGCGAGCGTCCTCTCGCCTGGTTGCGAAACGCCGTCCTTGACTCAGCCGACGCCGGCGAGCAGGAACGCGCGTGACTCGCGGAGCATCTCGCGCGCGATCACGAGCCGCTGGATCTCCTGCGTTCCCTCGTAGATCTGCGTGATCTTCGCGTCGCGCATGAAGCGCTCGACCGGGTACTCCCTGATGTAGCCGTAGCCGCCGAGGATCTGCACCGCCTCGGTCGTCACGGCCATCGCGACGTCGCCGCACTTGAGCTTCGCCATCGCCGACGCCTTCGTCAGCTCCGCGTCGTCGGCGCCCTCGTCGACCATGCGGCCGAAGCGGTAGAGGAGGCCGCGCGCCGCCTCGCACTCCGTCTCCATGTCGGCGAGCTTCGCCTGGATCAGCTGGTGCTGGCCGATCGGTTTGCCCATCGTTTCGCGCGTCTTGGCGTACTCGAGCGCGTAGTCGGTCGCGCCCTGCGCGATCCCGAGCGCCTGCGCGGCGACGCCGGGGCGCGAGCGATCGAGGATGCGCATTGCGATCCGGAAGCCCTCGCCTTCGGAGCCGAGCAGGTTCGCGGCCGGGATGCGGCAGTTGTCGAACGTCAGCTCGCCGGTGGTCGAGCCCGAGATGCCCATCTTCGGCTCGAGCCGGGCGACGGCGAAGCCCGGCGTGTCGGCCTCGACGACGAAGGCCGAGATGCCGGAGTGGCCCGCGTCGGGGTCGGTCTTCGCGAAGACGGTGTAGAGGCTCGCGACGCCCGCGTTCGTGATGAAGCGCTTCGAGCCGTCGAGGACGTACTCGTCGCCGCCGCGGCGCGCCGTCGTCCGCATCGCGGCCGAGTCGGAGCCGGAGCCCGACTCGGTCAGCGCGTACGCCGGCAGCCACTCGCCCGAGGCGAACTTCGGGAGAAAGCGCTGCTTCTGCTCGTCGCTCCCCGCAAGCTTGAGGCCCAGCGAGCCGAGCTCCTGCACCGCGAGGATCAGGGCCGAGGTCGCGCAGACCTTCCCCACCTCCTCGATCGCGATCAGCGATAGGAGTGCGCCGGTGCCGAGGCCACCGTACTCCTCGGCGAAGAAGAGGCCGAAGATGTCGTTCTCGCGGAAGAGCTCGACGATGTCCCACGGGAACTCGTGCGACGCGTCGATCTCGGCGGCGCGCGGCGCGATCCGCTCGCGCGCGAGCTGCCGCACGAGGTCGCGCAGCTCCCGCTGCTCGTCGGTCAGGACGTCCCAGGCCACGCGCGAAAGTCTATTCCGGCTTGTGGCAGACCCCCTCGATGTTGTTGCCGTCGGGATCGAGGACGAAGGCGCCGTAGTAGTTCTCGTGGTACCACCGGATCGCCGGCGCGCCGTTGTCCGTGCCGCCGGCGGCGAGCCCGGCTGCATGGAACGCGTCGACGGTCGCGCGGTCGTCGCAGGTGAACGCGACGTGCACGCCCGTCGTGTACGGCTCTCGCTGGTGGAGCCAGAAGACCGGGCGCCCCTCGTCGCCGAATCCCACCACGCCGTGCTCCGGCCATTCCGCCAGGACGCTCCAGCCGAGCGGTGCCAGCGCCTGCTCGTAGAAGGCGCGGCTGCGCTCGTAGTCACGCACGTTTGGACCGACATGATCGAACATAGGCACATGATCCTCCGCAACGGCACGATTCGCACCCTCGACCCGTCGCTGCCGAGCGTCTCCTCGCTCTGGATCGCGGGCGAGCGGATCGCCGGCGGCGTCGGCGTGCACGAGACCTCGCTGCCGAGCCCCGAGACCGTCGACCTCGGCGGCCGCTGCGTGCTGCCCGGCTTCACCGACTCGCACGTCCACTTCCCCACCTGGGCGCTGTCACGGAACGACGTCGGCCTGCACGGCTGCGCGTCGCTCGCCGAGGCGCTCGACCGCGTGCGCGCCGCGCCGCGAACCGGGAGCTGGCTGCGAGGACAGGGCTGGCGCGACGCCGACTGGCCCGACGGGCCGCCCACCCGACAGGCACTCGACGAGGTCGTGAGCGACTGCCCGGCGATGCTGATCTCGAAGGACTACCACGCGCTCTGGCTCAACTCGGTCGCGCTCTCGCTCGCGGGCGGCGACCTCGAGGTCGACGGCGGTGTCGTCGTCCGCGACGGGCAGGGCGAGCCCACCGGCGTCCTCTACGAGGAGGCTGCGTGGCAGTTCAAGGGCCGCTTCGTGCAGGTGCCGGCCGAGGAATACGTCGAGGCGATGCGCGACGGCGTCAAGGTCGCGGCCGCCCGCGGCGTGACTGCCCTCCACGACAAGGACGGCTGGCTCGGAGCGATCGGCCTCTGGCAGCAGCTCGAGCAGCAGGGCGCGCTCCCGCTGCGCGTCTGGCAGTCGACCCCGGCCGAGCGACTGCCCGAGCTGCGCGAGATCGGCCTGCGCAGCGGCGTCGGCTCTCCCCTCCTCCGGCTCGGCTACCTGAAGACGTTCATGGACGGGACGCTCGGCTCGCAGACCGCCTGGATGAGCGACGGTAGCGGCGTCGTGATCACGACGGGCGAGGAGCTCGAGCAGATCGTGCGCGACGGCGCCGAGGCGGGCTGGCCGGTCGGCGTCCACGCGATCGGCGACGCGGCGAACCGGGCGGCGCTCGACGCCTTCGAGCGCTCGCGCGACGTCTGGCAGCCGCGCGGCCTGCGCCAGCGGATCGAGCACGCGCAATGCCTCTCTCCGGAAGACGTCGGCCGCTTCGCCGAGCTCGGCGTCGCCGTGTCGCTCCAGTTCACGCACGCGCCGTCCGACGAAGAGCTCGCCAAGCGCTACTGGCCCGACCGCCTCGACGGGACGTACTCGTTCCGCTCGCTGCTCGACTCCGGAGCGCTGCTCGCGAACGGATCGGACGCGCCGGTGGAGGAGCTCGAGCCGTGGGCGGGCGTGATCGCCGCCGTCCTCGACCACTGGCGTGCCGACCAGCGCCTCACGCTCGAGCAGGCGCTGCACGCCGTCTGCGTCGCCCCCACCTGGCTCTCGCACGACGAACGCATCCGCGGAACGCTCGTTCCCGGCCGCTACGCCGACCTGGTCGTGCTCGACCGCGACCCGTTCGCATGCGAGCCGGAGGAGCTCCGCGAGGTGCAGGTCGTGGCGACGATGCTCGGCGGCCGCTGGACGCACAACCCGCCGCCCTGGGACTGACGTGACAGAACATCGAATCCCGCGCAGCGAGGTCATCTGGTCGTTCAGGCCCGACCTCGAGCCGGTGTTGGAAATCGAGCCCGGCGACGTCGTCACCTTCGAGACGAACGACTGCTTCACCGGTCAGATCCGGAGCGAGGACGACCTCGTGACCGAGATCGACCTCTCGCGGATCAACAGCGCGACCGGCCCGGTCGCCGTCAAGCGCGCTGAGCCGGGCGACTCGCTCGTGGCCGAGATCCTCGACGTGCGGCCGATCGAATGGGGCGTCGCGACGCTGATCCCCGGCTTCGGCCAGCTGATCGACAAGGTTCAGTCTCCGCTGACGCGGCTCTTCGAGGTGCGCGACGGGATGGTGAAGATGAACGACCGCGTCTCGTTCCCCGCCATGCCGATGGTCGGTGTGGTCGGCGTGGCCACGGACGGCGAGGAGCTCTCAAACGGGCTCGCGGGACGGCACGGGGGCAACCTCGACGACCACTGGCACGGAGCCGGGGCGCGCATCTTCTTCCCCGTGCGCCAGCCCGGCGGCATGTTCGCGGTCGGCGACATGCACGCGGCGATGGGAGACGGAGAGATCTGCTTCACCGGAGTCGAGATCGCCGGCGAGGTCGACATCCGCTTCGACGTCCTCAAGGGTAAGCAGGCGACCTGGCCGGTCACCGAGCTCGCGAACCACTGGCTGCCCCACGCGACCGCGCCGGAGTACGCCGAGGCGCTCGCGCTCGTGTCCGAGGAGGCGGCGCGGATGCTCGTCGACGAGCACGGCTTCACGATCGAGGACGCGTTCATCTTCCTCTCGGTCGCGTGCGACGCCGGGGTCGCGCAGGCGTGCAAGCCGTGCGAGGGCTTCGGCACGATCGCGCGCTTCTCGATTCCGAAGATCGACGCGTGTCCAGGTCCGTTCGGGACATCAGCCGGTGTCTGACACCGGCTGATGTCCTTTTTGGCCCACGGCGTACAATTGAGCGCATGGCCATGCGGACGATGAATCCTGTCCACGTCGCGGGCACGTGCGCCGTGGCGGCCACGGCCGAGATCGTCGGCGCGAAGTGGACGGCGCTCCTCGTCCACGACCTGTCCGAGGGACCACGCCGCTTTTCGGAGCTCGAGCGCTCGTGCCAGGGAATCAGCCCGCGGACGCTTGCCGAGCGGCTGCGCGCACTCGAGGCCGAAGGAATCCTCGAGCGACAGAGCTACGCCGAGACACCGCCGCGCGTCGAGTACCGGCTGACGGCGAAAGGCGAGGCGCTCCTGCCGATCATCGACGCCATGCGCGAGTTCGGCCACGAGTGGCTCGAGTGCGGCCGCCCGCACCCGCACGACCTCTAACCCGGCGGACTGCTAGTTCAGCCGGCCGAGCGCCGTGAACAACGCCGCGACCGTGTCGATCCCGGCCGCGAAGTACGGGACGAGGAAGCGCTCGTTCGGTGAGTGGATGTTCGACTCGGGCAGCGCGAAGCCGCTGAGGATCGTGTCGATCCCCTTCTCGGTCAGCGCCGGCATCAGCGGGATCGAACCGCCGACGCGCGTCAGGAGCGGGCGCTTCCCGAGAGTCTGCTCGAACGCGTCGAGCGCGAGCTGCACCGCAGGCGCGTCGGCCCGGACGAGCCCGGGGTTCGAGCCGTTCACGACGATCTCGAGCTCTGCTCCCCGCGGCGCGGCGGCGACCAGAAGGGCGGCCGCTGCGTCGCCGACGGTCTCGGCATCCTGCCCGGGCGCGAGGCGAATCGAGAGCTCGGCGGACGCCTCGACGCTGAGGGTCGTGTTGCGAACGCCCGGCTTGCCGCCGACTATCCCGTTCACGTCCGTCGACGGCTCCGCCCACGTCCGGACGTAAAACTCCTCCGCCGCTTTCGGATCGAGCGGCTTTGCGCCTGCGTCGGAGATGGCCTCGGCGCCGGACGGCAGCTTCGACCACGCGTCGAGCTCCTCCGCGGTCGGTGCCGCGATCCCCGCGCGCAACGGCTCGGGCAGACGGCCGTCCGGGCCGGCGAGCACCGCGTCGAGGCAGCGCATGAGCACGTGGATCGCATTGAGCGCGACGCCGCCGTACATCCCGGAGTGAAGGTCGCGTTCGCCGGTCCGCACCTTGACGTCGACACCGACGAGGCCGCGGGTGGCGAGCTCGATGGTCGGGACGTCGCGGCGCAGCATCCCGCCGTCGAAGATCACGCAGGCGTCGGCACCGCGCTCGTCCTGCGCGACCCAGTCGGCGATCGTGTGGCCGCCGACCTCCTCCTCGCCGTCGAACGCGATGCGGAGGTTGACCGGCAGAGCGCCCGCCTCGACGAGCCGCTGTGCGGCCTTGAGGACCAGCCACAGCTGTCCCTTGTCGTCGGCGACGCCACGCCCGTACGCCCACTCGCCGCGAACCTCGAGCTCGAAGGGGTCCGACTCCCAGAGCTCGAGCGGCTCGGGCGGCTGCACGTCGAAGTGGTTGTAGACGAGCACGGTCGGCGCGTCGCCGCCGCCGTTCGACGCGGGGATCTCGCCCAGCACGAGCTCGCGCTCGCCGAACGGCGTCAGCTCGGCCGTCCCTCCGATGCGGCGGATGAGCTCGCACACCCACTCGCCCGCGCGCTTCACGTCGTCCCGGTGGGCCGGGTCGGCGCTCACGCTCGGAATCGCGATCAACTCCGCCAGCTCGGCGCGCCAGGCCTCATCCACGAGGGGAGACTTTACGGAGATAGTGCGCTCCGCCGCCGAGCGAACCCGCCTCGTCACCCGGATTGAGCAAGGCACACGTCCGCAGTGAGAGGCAGCCGCAGCCGATGCACGTCGTCAGGCGAGCGCGGATCGCTTCGAGCGTCGCGATGCGCTCGTCGAGCTCGCGCCGCCAGCTCCGCGAGAGCCGCTCCCAGTCGCGCTTCGTCGGCGTCCGGCCGGCCGGCAGCTCGTCGAGGGCCACCCGGATGCGCTCGAGCGGTACGCCGGCCGCCTTCCCGGCCTGCACGAGGGCGACGCGCCGCAGGGTGACGCTCGCGTAGCGCCGCTGGTTGCCATCCGTGCGCCGCGCGGAGATGAGCCCTTCGCGCTCGTAGAAGCGAAGGGCCGACTGCGAGACGCCGCTCCGCTCGGAGAGCTCGCCGATGGTGAGTTCTCTCGCCACTTGACTTCAACTATAGTTGAGGTTCTACGGTGCATGCATGGCAATCGCGACGACACTCGGCTATGAAGATCTGCCGGCGCTGCTCACGCGGCTGATCGGCGACGAGAAGCACGACCGGAGCTCGTACTCGACGCTCGACGCCCTCTGGGTTCTCTACGACCGCGTCCTCGACAGGCACGACCGCTTCATCCTCTCGAAAGGCCACGGCCCGGCTGCGTACTACGCCGTGCTTGCAGCGAAAGGGCTGCTGCCGGCCGAGCTCCTCGACGGCTTCGGCGAGTTCGACTCGCCGCTCGGCCACCATCCTGACCGCAAGCTCGTGCCGGGCGCCGAGTTCTCGAGCGGCTCGCTCGGCCATGGGCTCGCCGTGGCCGTCGGCAGCGCTCTCACCGGCCGCCGCGTCTTCTGCCTCGTCGGCGACGCCGAGCTCGAGGAAGGCTCGAACTGGGAGGCAGTGCAGTACGCGGGGCGCATCGGGCTCGCCTCGCTGACGGCGATCGTGATCGACAACGACTCGTCCGCGCACGGCTGGCCGGAGGGTGTGGAGCGCCGCTTCATGCTCGAAGGCTGGGCGGCGCTGCGAGTGGACGGGCGCGACCACGAGCAGCTCGAAGCAGCGCTGACTCCCGATCCCGCAGGGACTCGGCCGCGCTGCGTCGTCGCGGAGGTGGAGGCGAAATGACCACCATGCGCGAACGCTTCTACGACCTCACCCGCACCGCGCTCGCAGAGGACGAGCGAGTCGCCGTCGTCACCGCGCAGATCGGGACCGACGCCATCGGCGAGCATCCCCGGCACTTCGACGTCGGCATCCGCGAGCAGCTGATGATCGGCGTAGCCGCCGGCCTCGCGCTCGAGGGCTACCGGCCGATCGCGCACTCCTACACGCCGTTCCTCGTCGAGCGCCCATACGAGATGCTGAAGCTCGACCTCGGCCACAACGACCTCGGCGCCGTTCTCGTCAGCATCGGCGCGTCATACGACGCGGCGCACGAGGGACGCACGCATCAGGCGCCCGAGGACGTCGCGCTCGTCGCGGCGCTGCCCGGCTGGACGATCCACGTCCCCGGCCACGTCGACGAAGCCGACCGGCTGTTCCGCCAGGCACTCGGCGGCGACGGCCGCACCTATCTGAGGCTGAGCGAGGAGACCAATCACGCCCGCGTCGACGGCGCCTGGCTCACCGTGCTCCGCCACGGCTCGCGCGGGGCGCCGCTCGTGGTCGCCGTCGGCCCGACGCTGACGCCCGTCCTCGAGGCGACCGCAGACCGAGACGTGACCGTCGCGTACATCGCAACCGTGCGCCCGTTCCCGCACGACGAGGTGCGCGACGCGCTCGGAACCGGGACGGACGTCGTCCTCGTGGAGCCGTACCTCGCCGGCACGTCGGCGCCCGAGATCGCCGTGGCGCTGCGCGACCGGCCGCATCGGCTACTTGCGCTCGGCGTCCCGAACGCGGAGTTCCGCCGCTACGGCACGGGAGCGGAGCATCGCGCTGCGCACGGGCTCGACGCGGCCGGGATCGCGCGCTCGCTCGACGGCTTCTTCAGCGAGTAGGTCAGCCCAGGTCGTCGGCGAAGTCCCAGCCGCGAAGCGTCCCCGGCTCGAGCCGGAGGAGCACCGTATCCGCGGCGGAGACCGACTCCACATACGCCGGGCCGCCCTCCGGGCCGAGGTAGCGAACAGCCATCGAGCTGAGGGCGTCCAGAGCGCCGCCCGGGACGAGACGCGCCTCGCCGCGCACCTCGAGGCCGCGGTACGGAGGCTCGTGCTCGTAGACGACGATGCTCGCCCGCGAGTCGCGGCGCAGATGCTTCAGCTTGACGTCGTTGGGGCCGACGGCGACGTCGAAGCCGCCGTCCCGCCACTGATGCCAGACCGGCGAGAGCAGGACGCTGCCGTCCATGCGATAGGTGGCCAGCACCGCGACGAGAGGCAGCTCGAGCAGGTCGCCGAGATCCTCAGGCCCGAGCTTGCGCACCGGCGCAGTCTACGCCTGGCTACGCGACGTCTTTGAGCGAATCCGTCGCGGCGAGCGCGCGCAGCTTCTTCAGGCTCTGGTTCTCGATCTGGCGGATCCGCTCACGCGTCACGTTGAACGTGCGGCCGACCTCGTCGAGGGTGCGCGGCTGCTCGCCGCCGAGCCCGTAGCGCAGCTCGAGCACGCGCCTTTCGCGTTGCGAGAGCGTGCCGAGGATGTTGCGCAGCAACTCCTGGCGCAGCGTCGTGTCGGCGACCTCGTCGGGGAGCGGAGCGTTCTCGTCGGTGAGGAAGTGCCCGAACTCCGACTCCTCGTCGTCGCCGACCGGCTTCTCGAGCGAGACCGGAGCCTGTGAGGTGCGGAGGATCTGCTCGACCTCGTCGAGCGGCAGGTCGATGTCGACCGCGATCTCGATCGGCAGCGGCTCGCGGCAGAGCTCGCCGCGCAGCTTGCGCTCCGAGCGAACGATCTTGTTGAGCTTCTCGACGACGTGGACCGGCATCCGGATCGTGCGGCCCTTGTCGGCGAGCGCGCGGGCGACCGCCTGGCGGATCCACCAGGTCGCGTAGGTCGAGAACTTGTAGCCCTTGCGCCAGTCGAACTTCTCGGCCGCGCGGACGAGGCCGATCGTCCCCTCCTGGATCAAGTCGAGGAACGGCAGGCCCTGGTTGCGGTAACGCTTCGCGATCGAGACGACGAGGCGGAGGTTCGCCTCGACCATCTCCTGCTTGGCGCGACGGTCGCCGCGCTCGATCCGCTTCGCGAGCTCGACCTCCTCGGCCGCGGTCAGCAGCTGGACCTTGCCGATGTCCTTGAGGAACAGTTGCAGCGCGTCGGTCGAGACCTCTCGGACGGTCTCGTCGATCCGCACCGCCTCCTTGGCCTCCGCTTCGGTGGCCCGCACGTCGACGACCTCGACCTGCAGCTCCTCGAGCGCCCGGTAGACCTCCTCGATCTGAGCCGGCTCGAGATCGAGCTCGTCGAGCGAAAGTGCGAGCTCCTCGGCGGTGACACGACCGGCGGCCTGTGCCGCCTCGAGCAGGCTCCGCGCCTCCTCGACCTCGAGAACGTCGCTAAGTGACGCCACCTCTACTGCTGTTTCGGCCATTTCCCCCTCCCCTGCGATGCCGGAGGATGCCATGCGCGGAGCCGCCACCGCCATAGGCCGTTCGGCTCATATTTTCTTTACTTGGTCCCATGCTTCCCAATGCTGGAAAGCAAGGTTCGTACTGCTTTCGCGTAGGGCGAATGAGGTGCCTCGGCGGCGGCCAGCCGAAGCTGCTTCAGACCCTTCGCCGGTTGCGCAGTCGAGATGAGGAGCAATCCCAGCTCGAAGCGGACGACGGGCGCGCGCGGGAAGACGGCGGTCAGCGGGCCGAGCCGTGAGAAGGCGCGGCCCGGCGCCGCCTTGCTGAAGAGCGCGACCGCTGCCGCCGTCCGCGCATACGGGTTGTGCGGCGCGAGCCGGGCAGCAGCAGCGAACTGGCGCTCTGCCGAGACCCGATGCCAGAGCTCCCAGAGGAAGTAGCCGTACCGCAGCTTCGCCTCGACGTTCGGCCCGCGCGCCGCGCTCGCGAGCGCGCGTTGCTGCGCGGCACGGCTCGCCGCTTGCGGCAGCTTCACCGGCAGGAAGAGATCGGGCAGGCCCGACTGGTCGGAGGCGTAGAGCTGGTTCTCGGCCTCGACCGACTCGGGCGAGTCGGGGAAGCGCGTGTCGACACGCTTCCACGCGGCAGCGGCGTCGGCGACGCGCCCCGACCAGTACAGCGCCCAGCCGAGGTGATACTGGGCGGCCGGGCTGTCGGGGTACTGCGCGGCCAGGGTCTTCAGCGTGACGAGGCCGTCGCCGTTGGACCAGTCCGCAAAGGCGAGGCCGATCCGCGCCTGGAGCGAGCGGTAGCGCTCGAAGATCGCGCGAGCCGCAGCGAGCTTCTTCGCGTTGAGGAGGTCGGCAGCGCGGGAAAGATCCTGTACCTCTCGGCCGCCGCGGAGACCGAAGTCGAAGAAGACCGGCGGAGTGCCTGACTGCGCCTTGATCACCGCATTCGGCACGGTGGTGCTCTCGCCGCGCGTCTGCAGCAGCGTCGCCCCCACGACGGCCCCTGCGGCGACGAGCGCGATCACCACGACGAAGAGGACGACGCGCCGGCTCCGAGCCGCCGCAAGCGGGCGAACTGCTGTGGCCACGATTTCGAGCGTAGCCGGGAACCGGGTCGCTACATTTCCGAAAGCGATGCCCAGTTACCGCGAACTGCTGCAGCAGGTCAAGTCGGAGATCGACGAGGTCGACGTCACGCAGGCGCGCGACCTGCTCGACGCACCCGAGCCTCCGCTCGTCGTCGACGTCCGCGAGCTCGACGAATGGACCGAGGGACGGATTCCCGGCGCGATCCACATCCCGCGCGGCAACCTCGAGTCGCGGATCGAGCAGGCGGCGCCCGACCACTCGCAACCGATCTTCCTCTACTGCGCCGCGGGCAACCGCTCGGCCTTCGCCGCGAAGTCGCTCGAGGAGCTCGGCTACGAACACGTCGTCTCGCTCGCCGGCGGCTACACCGACTGGAAGCGCAGCGGCCTCCCCACCGAGCTGCCGCGCACGCTCGACGGCGAGAAGCGCCAGCGCTACAGCCGCCACGTCCTCATCCCCGAGGTCGGCGAAGAGGGCCAGCTCAAGCTGCTCGACTCGCGCGTGCTCCTGCTCGGCGCCGGGGGCCTCGGCTCGCCGTCCGCGCTCTACCTCGCGGCCGCGGGCGTCGGACGGCTCGGGATCGTCGACGACGACCGCGTCGACGCGTCGAACCTGCAGCGCCAGGTGCTCCACTCGACCGGGCGCCTCGGCGACTGGAAGGCGGAGTCGGCGAAGCGGACGCTCTCCGAGCTCAATCCCGACGTCGAGGTCGTGCCGTACATCGAGCGGCTGACGTCCGAGAACGTCGAGCGGATCCTCGCCGACGGCTGGGACGTGATCGTCGACGGCGCCGACAACTTCCCGACGCGGTACCTGATCAACGACGCCGCGGTCTGGCACGACATCCCGCTCGTCCACGGCTCGATCTACCGCTTCGAGGGGCAGGCCACGGTCTTTAAGCCACATGACGGCCCCTGCTACCGCTGCCTCTTTCCGCAACCGCCGCCGCCCGAGCTCGCCCCGAGCTGCGCCGAGGGTGGCGTGCTCGGTGTCCTGCCGGGGATCATCGGTTCCCTGCAGGCGAGCGAGGCCCTCAAGCTCTGCCTCGGGATCGGCGAGCCGCTCGTCGGGCGGCTGCTCCTGTTCGACGCGCTCGCGACCGAGTTCAGCGAGGTCACGCTCCGCCGCGACCCGAACTGCCCGGTCTGCGGTGAGCACCCCACGATCACGGAGTACGTCGACTACGTGGAATTTTGCTCTGGGAGGCCGACGCACGCATGAGCGTCGTCCGGATTCCACCCCAGCTCCGCAGCGAAGTCGGCGGCGCCCGCGAGGTGCCGGCCGAGGGCGGCACGGTACGCGAACTGCTCGACGATCTGCTGGACCGCTTCCCCTCACTGCGCCCGCAGCTCGTTGAGAACGAGGAGATCGCGCCGTTCGTGAACGTGTACGTCGAGGGCGAGGATGTCCGCACGCTCGACGGGCTCGACACGCAGGTCGCTCGGGGGAACACCGTGATCCTTCTCCCGGCGATGGCCGGTGGGCTCTAGCGTCCGCACCGCGGGCTCCCTGCTCGAGCTCGTAGGCAACACCCCGCTCGTCGAGCTGCCGCGCCTCTCGCCGAAGCCGTCGGTGCGGCTGTACGCGAAGCTCGAAGGCCAGAACCCGACCGGCTCGATCAAGGACCGTGTGGCGCTGTCCATGATCGAAGCGGCCGAGGCCGCAGGCGAGCTCGAGCCGGGACGCGAGCTGCTCGAGCCGACCTCCGGCAACACCGGCATCGCGCTCGCCCTCGTCGCCAAGCTCAAGGGCTATCCGCTCACGTGTGTCCTCCCGGAGAACGCCACCGAGGAGCGGCGACAGCTCCTGCACCTCTACGGGGCGACGATCGTCGAGTCACCCGGCGCCGAAGGATCGAACGGCGCCGTCCGCGTCGCACTCGAGCTCGCTGAGCAGGAGCCGCGCTACTTCATGCCCTTCCAGTACGCGAACGACGCGAACCCGCGCGCGCACTACGAAGGCACGGGCGCGGAAATCGCCGACGCGCTCGACCGCGTCGACGTGCTCGTCGCGGGCCTCGGCACCGGTGGGACGCTGATGGGCGCCGGCGCGCGGGTGCGCGAGAGCTTCCCCGACGTCGTCGTCGCCGCCGCCGAGCCGCTGCCCGGCGATCCCGTCATGGGGCTCCGCTCGCTCGACGACGGCTATGTGCCCCCGATCCTCGACGTCTCTAAGCTCGACCGGAAGCTGCTCGTCTCGAACGAGGACGCCGTCGCCGGCGCGCACGCCCTTCTCGGGCGCGAGGGCGTCTTCGCGGGAGTCTCGAGCGGTGCCGTCCTGCACGTCGGCCGCCGGCTCGCGGCCGAGCTCGACGAAGGAGTCGTGGTCTGCGTCCTCGCCGACGGCGGCTGGAAGTACCTCTCCGCGGGCTTCTGGCAGGGCGAGGAGATCGACGAGAGCAAGCTGTGGTGGTAGTGCCGCCGGCGGTGCGCGAGGCGCTCGCCGACCACGCCCGACAGGAGCTGCCGAACGAGAGCTGCGGCCTGCTCGTGCTCCGCGACGGCCTCGCCGACCGCTACGAGCCGGGACATAACGGCGCCGAGTCGCCGTACCGCTTCGAGCTCGAGGTCGACCCCGAGCTGTGGTTCCTCGAGGACGACGGATACGAGCTCGCGGTCGTCCATTCCCACGTCTCCGCCCCGCCTCGCCCGTCGCGCACCGACGTCGAGAACGTCGGCCTCTGGCACGGCCGGCCGTACCTCATCTACTCGGTCGCGCGCGACGAGCTCGCCGCGTGGACGATCGCCGACGGCGCGATCGAGCCGCTCGAGCTCGGCTGACAGGCCTCTTGTAAAGCCTTCGGGCTCCGTAGATCCGAGCAGGTTCGCTCGGGTCGCCCCCTGATGCCGTCCGGCTTGCCGTGCGCGAGGATACGTAGGAGGTGAGGAGATGAGGACGCTTCGTGGTGTCGGCCTGTTCCTCGCGTTTTTGGCCTGTGCGTTGTTGGTCGGTTCCGCGCGGGCCGGGCCGGCCAAGCCGCAACCGGCCACGACGAAGCAGACTGCGAATCCGATCTGGACGCTCGCGATGGACGGACCTCGTGTCGCATACGCGAGCGGAGGCCGGATCTACGTCTGGAACGTCGTGACGGGTGCGACCTCCGTCGTCAAAGGCACCTACAGCAACGCCAACCACAGCGACAACGCCGCCGAGATCGCGATCGCCGGTACGCGGGTCGCGTGGGTCAAGCGCCAGCAGATCGGCAACACCGAGCAGCCCCAGCGGCTCTACACCGCCCCGGTCGGAGGATCGGCCACCCGGCTTCGGCGGGTGCTCGGCTACACCGATATGGGCTGCGGTTCGGGCGGCAGCCAGATCGCGGGCCTGGTCGGCTCCGGAAACGTCCTGGCGGTCAGCACGTGGAAAGCGAACTCGGACGGCATGGCCCCGGCCAAGCAACGGCTCAACCTGATCACGCGTACAGGCCTGAGGCCGATCGCCACCGGATCCAGCACGATCGTGTCCGCCTCGGCAGACCGTGGGCGCATCGCGGTCGTCCCGCTCCCGACGCCGGTCTGGGTTCCGGCGGAGGGCTATTGCGTCAAGACTGCGCCCACGCGCGTCGCCGTCTACTCCGTGGACGGCACGTTGCTGCGGCAGATCGAGACCGGTGGCCCGGTCGCGGAGGTCGCGCTCAGCGGGAACCTGCTGGTCGTGCTGCACGGGACATCCACGGCCACGTTCGCGGTCTATGACTGGAAGACAGGCGCACTTCTGCACACCTGGTCCGCCGTACGGTCACCGTTCGACTTCGCGGTGGCCGGGCGGCTCGCCGTCTACTCGGTCCATTACCGCCGGCAATCCGCCAACCCCAAGAACCTGCACCTGCTCGACCTGACCACCGGTAACGACGTCGTGATCGCAACCACCACGAACGGCCTCTACCGCGATCTGGCGATCGGTCGACTCGGTCTCGTCTACGTGGTCAACCCCCTCAAGGAAACCCGCCCCGGGAAACTCGTGTTCGTGCCGAGTCCCAAGCTGCTCGCGGCGCTGAGCGGGTAGAGGGCGGTTTCTACTCGACCTCGTCCTCGTCGGCGTAGTCTCCGTCCTCGTCTCGGCGTAGCTCGGGGCGCTGCTCGAAGGTGACCGCGATTCGCTCGATGCGATTGCCCTCCACCTCGAGCACGTCGAAGCGCATTCCGTCGTACGAGACGTCGTCGCCCGGCTCCGGTGCCCTCCCGAGCTGGCCGAAGACGAAACCGGCGACCGTGTGGAAGTCCTCGTCCGGCAACTCGGTGCCGAACCGCGCGTTGAACTCGTCGATCGAGAACATCCCGTCGACGCGGTACTCGTCCTCGGCGATCTGCTCGACCTGCTCCTCGGGCACGTCGAACTCGTCCTCGATCTCGCCGACGATCTCCTCCAGCAGGTCCTCGAGCGTCGCGATCCCGACCATGGCCCCGTACTCGTCGACGACCACGGCGAAGTGGCTGTTCGTGCGGCGGAACTCCTGCAGGAGCGACGCGAGGTCCTTCGTCTCCGGGATCACGTACGCCGGGCGCAGCAACGACGCGAGATCGAGGCCTTCCAGCCCACGGTCGTGAATTGCCTTGAAGAGGTCGCGCACGTGCAGGACGCCGACGATGTCGTCGAGCGATTCCCGGAAGACCGGGTAGCGCGTGTACGGCGAGTCGAGGACGACGGCGAGCGCTTCCTCGGCCGGCATGTCGACCGAGACGGCGGACACGTCCGGTTTCGCCACCATCACGTCGGCGACGTCCTTGTCGCCGAAGACGAAGACCTTGTCGATCATCTCGCGCTCGCCCTCCTCGATCTGTCCCTGCGCGGTCGAGCGGGAGACGAGCATCCGCAGCTCCGCCTCCGAGTGCACCTCGCGCTCCGCGCCCGGTGGCTCGAACCCGAACCGGCGCAGGATCGCGTCGCTCGTGACCCGCAGGAACCAGATCACCGGCTTGAAGGCGGCGAAGAAGGCGCGCACCGGCCTCGAGACCCAGAGGGCGGTGGTCTCAGGACGGCCCAGCGCGGCGCCCTTGGGCACGAGCTCGCCGAGCACGACGGTGAAGAACGTCAGGATCCCGTACGCGAGGACGATCGCGAGGGCCGTCGCCATCCACTTGTCGAACTCGCGAGACAGCGTCGCCTCGCCCAGGGCGCCGATCCCCAGCGAGGTGAGCGTGACCCCGAGCTGCATCGCCGCGATGAAGAACGGCGGATCGCCCGTGATGCGCAGGACGTCGCGCGCGCGGCGGTTCCCCTGGTGCTGGAGCTCGATGATCCGCGTCCTGCGCGCCGTGACGAGGCCGTACTCCGCGGCCACGAAGAACGCGTTGAGCAGGATCAGGACCGCGACCCCGATCAGCTCGAAGAGGAGTGTCACGCCCTCACCTCGAGGGCGTAGGTACTAGGAGGGTTCTCGACCAACTCTCCGGCCGGAGTATAGGGAGCGGCCCGGAGCACGCAGCGCACACGAACATACGTTCGCTATCCTCCGGGGATGCGAGCCTCCTACCGAGAGGAGCCGTGCCGCAACGCGCTCAACCGGGTGCGCGGGATGCCCTTCGCCTGGTCGCTCAATCCGTACATGGGCTGCGCCCACCGGTGCACGTTCTGTTACGTCCGCGCCTTCGAGGCACGCGCCGACCGGCCGTGGGACGACCGTTACGGCGCGAGCATCCGGGTCAAGACGAACGTCGTCGACGTGCTCCGGCGGGAGCTCGGGCGCGCTTCCTGGCAACGCGAGCCTGCGGCGGTCGGTGCCGCGACCGATCCGTACCAGCCGGCCGAGGGCCGCTACCGCCTGACGCGAGGCTGCATCGAGGCGTTCGCCGACGCCGCCAGCCCCTTCTCGATCATCACGCGGGGGCCGCTGATCGTGCGCGACGTCGACGTGCTCGTCGAGGCTGCGCGCCGCGCGGACGTGTCCGTGACCTTCTCCGTCCCGACGCTCGACGACGAGATCTGGCGCCGCACCGAGCCGGGAACGGCGCCGCCGCGCCAGCGACTGCGTGCGCTCTCTCGGCTGGTGGAGGCGGGCATCGACGCGCGCGTCGGCATGGCGCCGATCCTGCCGGGTCTGAGCGACCGGCCCGAGTTGCTCGCCGAAGTCGTGCGCGAGGCGCGGGCGGCGGGTGCGACGGGGATCTGGGCAAACCTCCTCTATCTGCGTCCCGGGACGCGCGAGCACTTCCTCGCCGCACTCGAGCGCGACTGGCCGGAGCTCCTGCCCAGGTACGAGCGGCTCTACCGCGGCGGGGCGTATCTGCCGCGGCGCGAGACCGATCCGGTGCGGGAGCAAGTCCGCTCGTTCGCACGCAGCCACGGCGTCCGCGACCGGCGGCGTGTGCGGCTCGAGCCCGCCGCGCAGGCCGAGCAGCTCCAGATCGCGGCGATGTGACAGCAGATCGCGGAACTATGATCTCCCGGCTATAGCCGCCGCCGAGATCACTTGCCTGATCGTGGACGACCACGAGGTCGTGCGCGAGGGGCTTCGCCTGTCGCTCAGCCGGGCGCCGCACATCCGAGTGATCGGCGAAGCGGCCGACGGCGAGGCCGCCGTCGCGCTCGCCGAGCGGCGCCGTCCCAACGTCGTGATCATGGACGTCCGCATGCCCGGCATGGACGGGCTCGAGGCGACGAAGGCGTTGATGGAGAAGGTGCCCGACAGCTCCGTCCTCATCTTCACGGCGTACAGCGAGCGGAGCTTGCTCAGCCGCGGCCTCGAGTCGGGCGCGAAGGGCTACGTCCTGAAGGAGGCGCCGCACGAGACGCTGCTGCGCGCGATCGAGAAGGTCGCGAGCGGCGAGGGCTACGTCGACCCGGCGCTCATGCCGGCCTTCCTGACGGGCCGCGACAAGGACGACATGCTGACGGGGCGGGAGCGTGAGATTCTCCAGCTCCTGGCCGACGGAATGTCGAACGCCGACGTCGCGACGCAGCTCTTCATCAGCCAGGAGACCGTGAAAAGCCATGTCCGGCACATCCTTGCCAAGCTCGAAGCAGACACGCGCACGCACGCCGTCGCAATCGCGCTGCGCGAAGCGATCATCGACTAGTGAAGGGGTCGACCGGCACCGAGAGCCAGGCGGTCGCCGCTGCGAACGGCGGGACGGCCGAGCAGGTGCTCGCGGCGGAGCAGGACGAGCGGCGGCGCATCGCGCTGTTTCTCCACGACGGCCCCGTACAGTCGCTCGCCGGCGTGGCGCTGATGCTCGACGCGTCGCTCGACCTGATCGGCCGCGGCGAGTCGGACCAGGCGCGCGAGATCCTCGGCCGCGCGCTGGCCCGCACGAGGACGACGGTCGGGGAGCTCCGCGACCTTTCCTTCAACCTCGAGCCGGTCGCCCTGCGCGACCACGGGTTCACCGCGGCGGTCGACGCGCTCGTGCAGTCCCGCGGCCGTGAGCACCGGATCGCGGTCTCGCTCGACGTTGCGCTGATCGACGAGCTGGGCGAGCGGACCCAGGCGGCGCTCTACCAGATCGTGCGCGAGGCGCTCGAGGAAGCGATTCGCCGCGGGCCTCCCTCCCGTTTCGAGGTCGCGGCAACCTCCGATGCGCCCGGAACACTGAGCCTCGTGATCAGGGACGACGCGCCGACCGAGCGCCGGCGGCGCGCCCTCGAAGTGCTCGGGGAACGGGCCCGGACCCTCGGCGCCACGCTCACGCTCGACCACGAGGTCGACGGCACGACGATGAGCCTCGAACTGCGCGGCCAGCCGACCGGCGACGATTAGTCTTCGCGCTGTGGACGGCAACGGCACGCAGCAGCATCTTCTCTTTGTCTGGAAGCCTTCGGGCTACGAACTCGTCGAGCAGGACGGCGACGCGCCGTCGATCGGCTCCCAGGTCGAGGTCGAAGGCGAGCAGCTACGCGTGACGAAGCTCGGCCCGTCGCCGCTGCCCGGCGACCGCCGCGTCTGCGCGTACCTCACCGGCTAGCTGGCCGCGATCGAGTCGGCGGCAGCCAGGCCGAGCACGAGCGCCTGCGCAAGGCCGCTCGAGTAGCCGCCGGTCGCCACGCCGCCCGCGTCGACTCCGGCGGCCCAGAGGCCCTCGACGCCGGTCACACGTGCCTGCTCGTCAACATGCAGGCCACCGATCGTGTGGGTCACCGCACCCGCGACGTGTACGGCGAGGCCGAGCTCCTGGTCGATGACGGTGCCGCCCGCCGCCCGGACGGCTTCGATCCGGTCGTTCGTCTCGCTGACGCAGTACCACGCGCGGCGGCCGATCATCTGCGCGAGATCGTTCTCGTGCCACGCGACGCGTCGAGGCGTTATCTCGCTCCAGTCGTCCGTGAAGACGCGCGCCTCTCGGCCGTAGAGCTGTGCGAGCGGGACGAAGTCCTCCTCCCGGACCCGCGCCGGCGGGGCCGGCATCGCGCGGCCGTAGAACTCGTCCATCCCTGCCGTGGTTTGTGCGCCGCGAGCGATCGCGAAGTCGAGTCCGTCGCCCTCGCTCCACGGATTCGCCCGCAGGAGCAGATCGCGCTCGCGCGCCAGCCGGCCGCCGAACCCACCGGTCGCGAGCAGGACGGGTGGCTCGGCGTCGACCGGGAGCGGCTGCTCGAGCTTCACTCCTCCTGCCGTCTCGACGAGGAGTTCCGTCAGCGCCTGCGGGTCGTAGCGGCGGCCGGTCGTGAGCGGGTTCTCGGTGTCCTGCCAGACGGGCTCGGCGCCGAGCGACTCGAGCCACGCGAGCCCGCCGTCGAGACCCTCCCAGATCAGCCGCTGCAGATGCTCGTCGCCGCCGGGGCACTCGTCGCGGAACCGTTCCCACTCGAGATGCCTCCACACGACGCAGGACGAGAGAAGCATCGAGCCGCCCGGCCGTGTTCCCTTCTCGAGGACGCGCGGCTCGTGCCCGAGCTGGCGCAGGCGCGCAGCGGCGACGAGCCCCGCCATCCCAGCGCCCGCGACGGTGACGCGCAACTCAGGTCAGCGAGAACGTCGGCTTGTGCTCGACGTACTCGATCCGCACGCGTTCCGGGCCCCAGACGAACACCGCGAGCGTGTTCGGCGCGTCGACGACGTCGTCGATCTCCACGCCGAGGTCTCGCGCGACGGCCTCGTGCTCGCCGGCCGAGTCGACGAGCACGGCGAGGTGGTTGAGAAGGGGCCGCTCCGGCGCTCCCGGCTCGCCGGGCTGGAACTCGACCCACGCGCCGCCCACCTCGACCCGCGGACACCCGGACGGCCCGGACGCTGCGGGCCGAAAGCCGAGCGGGCAATAGTCCGTTGCCGTGGTCTGCGGGTCTGCCGAGCGGAGCGCGACGTGGTCGAGGTCGTAGTCGAGGTCGGTCTCGGCCTCGACGAGCCCGAGTGCGACGCCCTCGGCCAACTCGAAGTACGCCTCGCCCTCACTCCGCCTTTCGACCTCGAGGTCGCCGGGCAGCTGGGCAAGCGCTCGCTCGAGGTCGCGGACGCGCAGCGCGACGTGCTCGAGCGCCCCACGTTCCCGAGGCCCGTCGGCCGCGAAGAGTGTCAGCTTCCCGCGTCGCGCGTCGGCGCCGACGAGCGTGAACGCGTCCGTCCTGTCGACCACGTGCATCCCGAGGTGGCGGACCGCGAAATCCGCGACCGCATCGCGGTCTGCGAGCCAGTAGGCGACGTGGTCGAGCGTCTTCGGGTTCATGACGGGCACTTACCCCGACGGGCCGCGATTATTCGATCGGCTCGTTCTGGACGTTGTTCTCGTCCGCGTATTTCTGCGTGAGCCCGTCGATGACCTCCGCGCCCTTGTCGTACGCGTAGTTGATCTCGACGAACGCGTTCCACTTGTCCGGCAGCGCGTCCTCGGGGAAGATCGCCTCGACCGGGCACTCCGGTTCACATGCCCCGCAGTCGATGCACTCCTCGGGATCGATGATCAAGATCCGCTCGAACTCGTGGATGCAATCGACCGGGCAGACGTCCACGCAGGAGCGGTCTTTGATGTCGATGCAGGGCTCGGCGATGATGTACGTCACAGCGCCCTACTGTAGATAGCCACCGCGGACGGGCGCATCCTCAACCGTCAGGGTTCAGGAGATCCTGAAAGCTCGGCCACGACGTCGGCGAGGCGCTCTGCCAGTGCCGACTTCGCGAGCACCTGGTCGAAGCCCGCCGCGTGCGCTGCGCGCAGCCCGGACGTGTCCGTGTGGTTCGTGAAGCCGACGATCGGGATGTCCGGATACGTGTCCGCGACCTCTTCGGCGTCGATGCGCGAGACGTCCGCAAGAACGAGCTCCGGGTCCTCCGTATGGTCGGTCGTGATGAGACGATGGCCGGGCAGGAGCGCGTCAAGCTTCCCCCGCATGAAGAGGTCGACCCCACACAGCAGGATCGTGGCCACGAGGGAAGGTTAAAGCGAGATGGAGGCTGCGTTCAAGCGCGGGCTCGAAGCAATTCGCTCCGGACGCTACTTCGAGGCGCACGAAGAGCTCGAAGAGGCGTGGCGCGCGGCACCGTCAGATGAGCGGGACTTCTTCCAGGGTCTCGTCCACGTCGCCGTCGCGTGGTACCAGGCGGGCCGCGGCCGTCCCGTCGCCACCTCGCGGCAGCTCGAGAAGGCGGCACGCCGGCTCGCGCCGTTCGCCCCGGAGCATCGCGGTGTCGACGTCGAGGACGTGCTCTCGCAGGTCGAGGTGGCCCGCACTCGCGTGGCCGGTGGCTCGCTCGAGCTGGCGCCGCCGCGGGTCTAGGGCTTCGCGAGCCCGAGGTCGATCAGGGCGCGGTTGACCGCGACCTGGAGCCACCACTCGCGGTGGAAGAAGAGGAGCAGCCCCAGCGCGATCAGCACGATGCCGCTTCCGACCTGGATCAGCATGTAGCGATCGCGGAGCCAGCGAAACGCTCCCATCGCGCGCGCGAACGCGAGACCGGCGACGAGGAACGCCGCCCCCAGGCCGAGCGCGTACGCAGCCAGCAGCACGGTCCCCTTCAGCACCGTTCCGCTCGTGCTCGCGAGGACGAGCACGGCGCCGAGCACGCTGCCGATGCACGGCGCCGCGCAGACGGCGAACGCCCCACCGAGGAGCGCGCCTGACCCGCGCCGCCGGGCTCCCGTCAGCAGGCCCGGCGCCAGCACGCGCTCGGGCACGGGCAGGAGGCCGACGAACGCCAGGCCGAGCACGACGAGGATGAAACCGGCGACCTGCGTGCGGGCCTCCGCCGAAAGGACACTCCCGACGGCCGCGGCGCCGGCCCCCAGGACGACGAAGACGACGGTGAAGCCGAGGATGAACGGCAGGCTCGAGACCACGACGCGCCTGGCCGTGCCGGGCCGGCCGAGTTGCCCGGCCTCGACGCTCGAGAGCGCAGCGAGGTAGCCCGGTACGAGCGGCAGCACGCACGGCAACACGATCGAGACGAAGCCGGCGGCAAACGAGATGCCGAGCCGTCCTCCCATCAGTCGAAGCGCGCCAGCACCTCGTCGAGGCGCCGCTCGGTCTCTTCGTCGAGCCCCGAACCCGTGGGTGCGGGCGGCTCGTCGGGATCTCTCCCCCGGCTCCAGCGCCAGACACCGAAGGCAAGCACGAGCGCACCGGCGAGGACGCCCACGATCGGCAGCCACCACGCGAGCAGGTCGAATCCCTTGTGCGACGGAGCCGCGAGGATCTGCTGCCCGTAGTTCGCGACGAGCGCCGTCTCGATCTGCTTCGCCGTCCAGCAGGCGGCGATCTTCTTCGCGATGAAGACCTTGATCTGCACGGCAGCCTGCGAGTCGGACATGTCGAGCGTCGTGTGGCAGGTCGGACACATGACCTGCCCGTCGAGATACGCCTGCGAGGTGCGCGGCTGCGTGCAGGCCGCAGCGGCCGGCCCTGCGAACGCCAGCGCGACGACAACCACCGCGGCGAACCGCAGCATCACGCGTCGGCCTTCGCCAGAGCGTCGCGGAACTTGCCGGCAAAGCCCGGATCCGTGATCGGGCCGGCGAGGTGCAGGACGACGCGTCCCTGCCGGTCGAGCACGTACGTCTCCGGCACCTGCGAGATCCCGTACCGCCCGGTCACCGCGCCGGACCCGTCCTCGAGCATCGGGAACGTCAGCTCGTGCGCGCTCACGAAGCGGCGAGCATCGCTGTGGAGGTCGTGGTAGTCGACACCGAGGAAGACGACGCCGCGTCGGCGGTAGCTCGTCCAGTCACGCTGGAGCACGGCGGCCTCGCTCTTGCACGGCTCGCACCACGACGCCCAGAAGTTCAGCACGACCGGCTTGCCCCGGTACGCGGCCAGCGAGACCTTGCCCGGGCCCTCGAGCCGGTGCAGCGTGAACGACGGCGCCACCGAGCCCACGGTCGGCGCGTGCTGCTGGTGCGCCACCTGCCAGATGAGGAGCGCGAGCAGTCCCGCCACGCACGCGAGCGCCACCAGCTGGGCCGTCCCTTTCACCCGCTTCGTCACGCCGTCCTCGCCGCCTTCAGCTCGCGGTTGAACTCGCCGCTGTAGGCACTGCTGTCGACCGCGCCGAGCACCGGCGCCCCGACGATCCGCCCGGCCGGATCGATCACGTAGGTGACGGGGAGCCCCGGCACGGCGTACGGCCCCAGAGCGAGCCTCTCGTCAGGGTCGAACGCGATCGGGTACGTGACGCCGTGCGCACCGAGGAAGCTCCTCGCGCTGCTTCTGGTGTCTCCGCTGTCGACTCCGAGCACGACGACGCCGTTCGCGCGGTTACGCCGCCAGAGCGTCTCGAGGGCCGGCGCCTCGCTCTTGCACGGCCGACACCAGGAGGCGAAGAAGTTGAGCACGACCGTCTTGCCGTGGAAGGACGCGAGCGAGATGTTGCCGCTCCCCTGGAGGCGCGGCAGCGAGAAGGCGGGCGCCGGTGCGCCGGCCTTGGGCGGCGGCGTCTGGTGCGTCAGATGCCAGACGAGAAGGGCCGCGAGGAATCCGACCCCTGCCACCGCGAGCGACTGTCCCCCGAGCTTCAGCGGCCCCGACACGACGCGCTACGCCGGGATGATGAAGACCGGCGTCCCGACGCGCACGCGGTTGAACAGCCACTCCGCGGACGCCACCTGCATCCGGATGCAGCCGTGCGACTCGGAGTGCCCGATCGACCACGGCTCGTCGGTGCCGTGGATCCCCACTCCCGGGACGCTCAGTCCCATCCAGCGCGTGCCGAGCGGGTTGTCGGGGCCGGGCGGAACGGGCTTGGCGCCCGCAGCCCACGAATCCTGCGTCGGCGGGAACCACCACGGGTTCTTCTGCTTGACGACGATCTGGAACTGCCCGAGCGGCGTCGGCCAAGCAGCCTGGCCGGTGGCCACGGGGAAGACGCGCACGAGCCTCGTGCCGTCGTAGAGGTACAAACGGTTCAATCCGCGGTGGATCACGATCACCGGCTCGGCCTTGACGGAGGCGGCCTTGAGCGTCCGCAGCGGCGCGACGATCACGGTGCGTGTGCCCGCGGCGACCGCGTCGCGGATCAGCATGCGAGTCGGGAACGGCCGGAGGGCGCGCCCCGGATGGGCGTTGCCGAAGAACGGGCGGCTCTTGCGCAGGCGCAGCGTGCCGGCGACGGGCGCGCGATACGTCTTGGCGGCCAGCGCCTTCACCCATTTCGCCACGAGCGCCATGTCCAGTGTCGGCTCGAGCGGGATTGCCGTGTCCGCCGGCGCGGTGAGTGCAGTCTGGACAGCCGGACCGACAGGAAGCGCCGTGTGGAAGTGATGCGGCGAGACCGAGTAGTTGTGGTGCGCGACGTGCAGCACGACCGGGGCGAAATAGGCGTCCTGGACGGCAGCGGTCGCCGCGTCGGCAGTGAGTCCGCTGACGTCCACCGGGCCGATCTGGACGCCGTCCGCGATCACCGCCGGAGTCGGAGGCGTGTCGGCGCGGGCATGCCCGGCCCCCACGCCGAGGGCGCAGACGACGAGACAGAGGATGAAGCCGGCGCGCTTCGCCACGGAACGCCTCGATTCTAGCTTTCGGACGGGAAACCTCCGCCCGAGCAGCGGTGGCTCATGTCCTCCGAATCACCACGACGGCGAGGTCGTCGGAGAGGTCGCCGCCGGCGAACTCCCGTGCGTCCTCCGCGACGGCGACGGCGAGCGCACGAGCCGGCAGCTCGCGGCGCTGCGCGAGCAGCGCGTCGAGACGGTCGTCCCCGTAGAGCTCGCCCTTGCGCCGCGCCTCGACGACACCGTCGGTGTAGAGCACGAGCGACGCTCCCGGCGGGAGGTCGGCGCTGGACTCCACGTATTCCTGGCCGCCGTCGATCCCGAGCACGAGGCCGTGCGCCTCCAACGGTCGCGTCGATCCGTCGGGAAGGACGATTCGAGGTGCGGGATGACCTGCACTTGCGCCGGTGACCGTGCCGCTCCGGCCGTCGACGACCACGTAGCTCATGCTGATGAACTTGCCGGCGCCGATCTCGCTGCAGATCACGTCGTTCGCAGAGGCCAGGAACTCGGCCGGCTCCGGATGCTCCCGTGCGAGCGAGCGGAAGACGAACTTCGCCATCGCCATGTCGGCCGTCGCGTCGACGCCGTGCCCCGTCACGTCCCCGAGCACGACGGCGAGCCGGCCGTCGTCGAGCTCGAGGAAGTCGTACAGGTCGCCGCCGACGTCCACGCGCGCCGAGGGCTCGTACACCTCGCCGACCTCCAGCCCTTCGATCACGGGGCGGGAACGGGGCAGCAGCGAGCGCTGCATCGTGTCGGCGAACTGCTTCTGCTGCTGGTAGAGCCGGGCGTTGTCGATCGCGAGGGCGGCCTGGGCGGCGAGCGCGGTGGCCGCCTCGACCGTCTCCTGGGAGAGCGGGCTGCCCGGGCGAAAGGAGAAGATGCCGAGCGAGGCGACGACTTCGGTCGGCAGGGCAACGGGAACGATGGCCGCGGTCCACCCCTTCTCGAGGAACGGGACGAGCGCCGGCAAGAACTGCTCTCTGCGGCCGGAGCCGAGCCGGAAGGCACGCCGCTCGCGAAAGAGCCGCTGCACGTCTCGCTGTCCGAACGGGACAGGCTGAGTGAGGATGGTGCGGACCGCGTCGGCGAACGAAGCGTCCCGGATATGGACCGCGTGCGGCGCGAGCTGCTCACGGCGCTCGTCCGGCATCCTCACGACCGCGGCGTCGAGATCGAGCACCTCGACGACGGTGCGCGCGAGCGCGTCGAGCGTCTCGTCGAGCCGGAGGCTCTGCGCGAAGGAGCGCGACACCTCGTAGAGCGCGCGGATCTGCCGCGCCGCCGCGCGCTCGGCTGCGAGCGCAGCCTCGCGCTCCCGGCCGAGCAACGTCGCCTGCTCGTGGAGCTGCGCGTTCTGGACGGCGATCGCGAGCTGTCCGGCGAGCGCCGCAAGCAAGGCAGTCTCGTGGGTGCCGGCAGCCGGCCGTCCCGCCGGGTACGCGGCAAGAAGTCCGACGACGTCGCCTCGCGCCGTGAGCGGGACTGCGAGAGCCGAGCCGATTCCCGACTCCCGGGCCGCGTCCGCCGCCCCGGCGAGCCGTGGGTCCCGTGCGACGTCCACGACCTGGAGCACGGCCTCCTGGCGCGCCGGGCCGAGCGCGACGTCAAGCAGCGTGTCGGCGACGCGCGAGTGCGGGCCGGTCAGGTGGCGGCTCGCCGCTTCCTCGAGCATGCCGTCGCCCGTGCCCCAGAGGTAGACGGCCACGCGATCCACCTCGAGCAGCTCCGCGACCCGCTCGACGGCGGTCTCCAGGGTGTGCGAGACAGAGAGCTCAGCGGTCGCCTGGACGATGACCTCGAGCAGCGCCTGCGTCCGCTCGAGCTCGAGCGCGAGGAGGCGCGCCCGCTCGCCCGCCCGGAGCGCATGCGCTGCGCGGACACCGAACGTCGCCAGCCGTGCGAGCTGCTCCGCATCCGGCTCCTCGCCCGCCCGATGGAACAGTTGCAGCACGCCGAGCGGCGGCCTGCCGAGCGACACGGTGGTCGACACCGCCCAGTCCTGAGGGAGGCCGGCGACAGGCACAGAGGTCGGTTCAGTCTCTGCGAGAGCGCGTTCCGCGACCTCTCGCGCCGTCTCGAGACTCGCGGCAGGGTCGATTCCCCACGTCGCGGTGGGAACGACCGAATCGTCGCGACCCTCCCAGAGGACGGCGGCGGCGGCCCCTGCGACCCCTGCGGCGAGGCGGACGACCTCGGCCGCGGCGTCCTCCTCCTCCAGGGCGAGCGCAAGCGCCTCGCCGGCCAGCTCGAGCGCCGGCCGCGCGAGCGACGAGACGTCGCCGCCGCCGCCGAACGCGCGGAGCACGAGAGCAGCCTGCGCGGCACACAGCTCGGCGGCAACTCGTTGCTCTGCCCCGAACGGCTCGCCCGAGCCGTAGAGCTCGACCGAGACGGCGTAGCCATCTGCACGGGCCGGCATCAGCAGAAGCCGGGTGGCGCCGGCGCGCTCGGCGAGCCGGCGCACCGCGACCGGGGCCTGGGCGAGGTCGTCGAGCGGCGCTTCCGGGAGCTCGGACGCCGGCAGCGCCGTCCCGTACAACTCGGCCGCGAGCGCCTGCGGTGCTGCGACGGCTACGACTTCGAGCCGCGTCGCGCCGTCGTCGAGCGCGCGGACGAGCGCGATCTCGGCCCCCGACACGGTCTGCGCGGCTTCGGCCAGTGTCCGCAGCGCCTCGGCGGCGCCCGACGACGCCGCCGCAGCGGTCACGGCACGCACGAGTGCCGCGAGCGACGCGGCCCCCAGCCGCGCGTCCCTCGGGTCGAGCAGAGTCGTCACCGCCGGAAAGTATTCCGGCCCGGCGGTGCCGACGGCGAGTGCGCCTCAGTCCCGAGGGCGCATTGGACGGCTCTCCCAGTACGTGCCGCCACACATCGGGCACGGTGGAAGTGCACGGCGGACGACCGCTCCGTACCCGCAGTCGGTGCAGCGGAACTCGCCGGTGACCTCGGTTTCCATGACTGCGAAGTCGACAAGAACAGAGTCGTCGACCTGAACGTCTACGTCCTGCAACTGCCTCGTTGTCCTCGGAGAAGGCGCGACCCCGTGTGCGCCCGTGCGCTCTTTTGCCCATACTGCGCCTGTGCAAACGCCGGAGCCAGCCCGCCCGTTTCGGATGCGACCCGAGCGCCGACCGGCGCGGCCCGAGCGCGCCACGCCGCTGGCGGGAAGCTGGGGAGTGCGGCTCGCCTGGGTCTCCGGGCTCGTCCTCACGATATCGGCGTTCACCGACTGGTACTCGGGGACGCTGCCGAACGGCCTGACGCTGTCGGTGACCGGGTGGCATACGGGCACCCTCGGCAAGCTCGTCTTCTTCGTCGGGCTCGTCACGCTGATCCTCGAGGCGTCGCGCGAGGCCGGGATCCTGCTGCCGGCGGCGGTACCAGACCGGCTGCTCCTGATCGCGCTCGGCGCGCTCGCCGTGATCTTCGTCCTCATCCGGCTGATCTCCGTCCCGGACACGTACTTCGTCGACCCCGCACGCGGGATCGGGCTCTACATCAGCCTGCTCGGAGCACTCGGCCTCCTGGGCGCCGGGATGCTCCGCACCGCCGAAGAACTTCCGTAGCCCCGGCAGGTAGTCCGCGATGACGACGGCGCCCGACGCCGCCCGCGGCGCGTCTGCTCTACGCGCGCTGCGGGCAAACCGGAACTTCCGGCTGCTGTGGATCGGGCAGATTCTCTCCGATCTCGGCACGCAGATCGGAACGCTCGCCTACCCGCTGCTCGTGCTCGCGCTGACTCACTCGGCGCTCGTCGCAGGTGCGGTGGGGACGGCCGCGGAAGCATCGGCCTTCGTCGTGAGGCTGCCGGCGGGAGCCCTGGCCGACAGGCTCGACCGGCGGCGCGCGATGATGCTCGTCGACGCCGCGCGGACGATCGCGCTCGCGACGCTCGCGGTGCTCGTCGCGACCGGCGCGGTGAGCTGGCCGATCGTCATGGTGGTCGCAATCGTCGATCGCGCCGGCGACACGCTCTTCACTCCCTCCTCGATCGCCGCGCTGCCGCTGATCGTCCCCGACGAGCACCTCGAGGCCAGCTGGGCCGTCAGCGAGGGCCGCCAGTACGCCGCCAATCTCGTCGGCCCGCCGCTCGGCGGATTCCTCTACGGGCTCGGCCGGGCCATTCCCTTCCTCGCCGACGCCGTCTCGTACGGGGTCTCGGTCCTGACCTCGCGCGCGATCACCGGCGACTTCGCGACGAAGTCGGAGGAGACCGAGCGCCGGGGCCTCTGGGCCGAGTCGCTCGAGGGCCTGAAGCTGCTCTGGCACGACTCGTTCCTCCGCGCCGTTCTGATCCAAGCGCCGCTGATCAACTTCGCCTTCAGCGGAGCAATCTTCACGGTCATCCTCGGGCTGCGGCGCAACGGTGTGTCTGCGGTGGTCATCGGCACTGCCGAGGCGGTGATCATGGTCGGAGGAATCGTCGGGGCCGTGCTCGCTCCCCGGATCCGCGCGCGCCTGACCGTGCGCCAGGCGCTCCTGCTGCTCACGGGAGGCGGAACGCTCTTGTTTCTCGCAGCGGCGGCGATCATGCCGTCGCCGGCCGTGGCGATTCCCCTCGCCCTACCGCTCATCCTCTCGCCGGCGACGAATGCCGCGCTGTTCGGAATCGTGCTCCGCCGCGCACCGGCGTCGATGCACGGGAGGGTCAACGCCGGGCTCTTCCAGGTCGCCACGGCGCTCGCCGCGGTCGCACCCCTGGTCGGCGGCCTCGTCGTCAACGAGGCCTCGGCCGGCTGGGCCATGGTGGTCTTCGCTCTGGCGCTCGCCCTCTCGGTCGGCGTCGCGCTCGCCTTCCCCCTGCCGCCCGAGGCGGACGCGAACCCGGACTAGACCGGAACGATCGCCTTCGCCTGCTCGACGAGTTCGTCGAGGTCGAAACCCTTGCCCACGAACCCCCGGGCGCCGCTCGACGCCGCCTGGCGCCTGGCCTCGTCGTCGACCTGGCCGCTGAACATCAGCACCGGAATCGCGCCGGCGCCGTGGCGTTCCTGGATGCGCCGCAGCATCTCCCACCCGTCGACGTGAGGCATCATCACGTCGAGGAGGACGAGCTCCGGCTTGCGGCTCTCGATCGCGGCAAGCCCCTCGTCGGCGCTGGAGGCCTCCTGCACCGAATAGCCCTCCCGCTCGAGCTGGAGCCGAACGAGCTCGCGCATGCGGTCGTCGTCGTCGACGAGCAGGACGCTCGGGCCGGCCTGCTGGCGCCCGGGACCGGAGCGCGCGAGGAACGTCTCGAGGTCGCCGCGCCGGAACCGCCGGTGCCCGCCGGGCGTATAGAAGGCCGGGACGCGCCCCTGATCCGACCACTTCCGGATCGTGCTCTGGGCGACGCCCAGGAAGCGAGCCGCCTGCCCGAGAGTCAGCCACTCGCTGTCCTCGCGGTAGGCCATGAGCGAATCTTGACCAAAACTGACGCTTATTACACCTGGATGTGGCGCAAGACCCACATCCTCATGGTTCGTAATCGGTGGCTCCGCGCTGATACGCGTCGAACGCGGCGGCGACGACGATCGACAGGTCGCGCGCCCAACCCCGGGTCTCGGCGCGTTCTTCGAGCACCTCGCGAGCCCAGCGGTCGGAGTCGCCGTAGACGGCGACGAGCTCTCGGAGCGTGTAGGTCTGCCCGACGCGCTTGCGCAGCTCGTCGAGCACGAGCTCGAAGAGCCCGAGCAGTTGCCCGTATCGACGCTCGTCGTCGCGGGCGCCCTCGAGCCGGCGGGTTCCCTCTTCCCACTCCTGGCGCGTGACCTCTACCTGGCTCATCGGCTGCAGCACCGATCCGGCCAGCGCGGCTCGACCTCGGCGAGGATGCGCTCGCCGAGCTCGTAACCCGGCCGGGCGAGAGCGAACGCGACGTGCGCATGGAGGCATTTGAGGCTGCCCCTCCGTCTCGAGCCGCCGATGCCGTAGTCGAGCGAAGCGCCGCCGTCGGTGCGGGTCGTCTCGCCGGCGAGCTCTCTGCGCAGGTGCCGCTGCTCCTCGTCGCCGGCGGCAAGGCTCGCGGCGAGCGCGGCGTCGTCGCGCGTCGCCTCACTCCACCGCTCGACACCTCTCGCGGCCTCCACTCGTGACACGGCGGCGACCAGGTGCCGGCACGTCAGGTAGTACGTCGTCGGGAACGGCTCGCCGTCCGCTCCGTACGGGCTCTGCTCGGTGACGGCCGGAGCGCCGAAAGGGCACCTCACCGCGACGCGGCGCAGCGTCCGCGGCTCACGGCCGAGCTGCCGCGCTACGGTCGCTCGATCGGCGTCAGTGACCACCGGAGGCAGCATGACTGCCTCCATGCTGCCTGCGCCGCCACTGCGGGATGTCCTTGACGATGAAGAGGTGCTCGCCGGGCCGGATGTAGCCGAGCGTCCGCGCCTCGGCCGCGAGCGCAGTGAGTGACGACGCGTGCTCGAGACGCTTCTCGAGCGTGGCCTGCTGCCTCTCGAGCTTCCGCACGGCCGCGACCCGCACGGCGCGTTGCGAACGGGCGTCGAGGTAGTCGTGCAAGGGCCGGTAGTAGAGGAGCCCTACGAGCACGAGCGCGCCGACCGCGATCCAACGGCGGGCCCCCGGCCCACCGATGCGCCGGGTGCGCTTCTTCCTGGCAGCCATCCAGCCGGAGTTCTCCGGCCGCGGCCGGGGTCCTGCGGCGGAGGACTAGGGGACTACGTCGACCTTGATCACGTTGGTCGTGCCGGGGATGTTGACGGCCGTCCCCGCCGTGATCACGACGGCGTCGCCGCTCTCGACGATGCCTGCGTCGCGCGATGCCTCGACGGCGAGGCGCCAGAGCTCCTCCACGTCGGACGTCTCGGAGATCAGGAGCGGCGTGACGCCCCACTCGAGCGCGAGCTGGCGCATCGCCCAGTCGACGTGCGTCAGCGCCACGACCGGGCGTCGCGGGCGCAGGCGCGCGACGGCGTTCGCGGTCCGCCCGGTGAAGGTCGGGACGAGGATCGCCTTCGACTGCAGCGCCTCGGCGATGTCGCACGCGGCGTTCGACATCGCCTGGCCGATGGTGGGTTGCTCATTGGCCGAGGGCAGCTCGTGGCGGTAGTCGAGGCTCGGCTCGACCGCCAGGGCGATCCGATCCATGTAGGCGACCGCCTCGACGGGATACTCGCCGACCGCCGTCTCGCCGGAGAGCATCACGGCGGAGGTGCCGTCGAGAATCGCGTTCGCGACGTCGCTCGCCTCGGCTCGCGTCGGCTCGGGCGAGTGCACCATCGTCTCGAGCATCTGGGTCGCGGTGATGACGGGCTTCCCGCGCTCGAGCGCCTTCTGGATGATCCGCTTCTGGATGAGCGGCACGAGCGCAGGGCCGATCTCCACCCCGAGGTCGCCGCGAGCGACCATCACGGCGTCCGTCTCGGCCAGGACGTCGTCGAGGACGTCGATCGCCTCCGACTTCTCGATCTTCGCGATCACGTGCGCGTGCGAGCCTGCCTGCTCGAGCAGCGCGCGCAGGTCGCGAACGTCCGCGGGCGAGCGGATGAAGGAGAGCGCGACGAAGTCGACCCCCGTCTCGATGGCCCATTCCAGGTCAGCCAGGTCCTTCCGTGTCAAGGACGGAATCGGCACCGGGACGCCCGGCAGGTTGACGCCCTTGTGCGAGCTGACGAGACCGCCCACCATGACGGCGCACGTCGCGCCGCCGCCCTCGACCTTGTCGACCCGGAGCCGCACGCGCCCGTCGTCGATCAGAACGTCATGGCCGGGCTTGAGCACGTCCCCGATCACCGCCGGCGCGATCGGGAGCTCGCCGTCGGAGGCGTTCTCCTCTGCGCAGACCCTGATGTGGTCGCCCGTGTGAAGCACGACCGGTTCCACGAGCTCCCCGATGCGCAGCTTCGGTCCCTGCAGGTCGGCGATCAGCGCGATCGGGCGGCCGACCTCGGCCGCGATCTCCCGCACGAGCCAGGCGCGGGCGGAATGCTCGTCGTGCCTTCCGTGCGAGAGGTTGAACCGAACGGCGTCGACGCCCGCCTCGATCAAAGCGCGCAGGCGCTCGCGCGAGTCCGACGCCGGACCGAGCGTCGCCACGATCTTGGTCCGCCGTTCGATCGCCATCCGTCTCAGGGTACTAACGGGTGCTGCGCGGAAACGCATCCCAGCCCGGGTACTGTGCCCGCCCTCCAAGCTCCTCCTCGATCCGGAGCAGCTGGTTGTACTTCGCGACTCGGTCCGTGCGTGCCGGCGCGCCTGTCTTGATCTGGCCGGTGCCGAGCGCGACGACAAGGTCGGCGATGGTGGTGTCCTCCGTCTCGCCGGAGCGATGGGAGACCACGGCGGTGTAGCCGTTCGCCTGCGCGAGCCGCACGGTCTCCACGGTCTCCGTCAACGTCCCGATCTGGTTCAGCTTGACGAGGATCGAGTTGGCGACGCCGCGCTCGATGCCGAGCCGGAGCCGCTCGGGATTGGTGACGAAGTTGTCGTCGCCGACGAGCTGGAGGCGGTCGCCGAGCTGCTCCGTCGTGGCCCGCCAGCCGTCCCAGTCGTCCTCGGCGTTGCCGTCCTCGAGCGAGACGATCGCCGGGAAGCGGCCGACGAGGTCGCCGTAGAAGCCTGGCATCTCGTCCGGCGCGAGCTCGCGGCCCTCGAAGCGGTACCGGCCGTCGGAGAAGAACTCGCTCGAAGCCGGGTCGAGGGCGACGGCGACGCGGTCGCGATGGCCCGCACGCCCGGCCGCCTCGAGGATCGCCTCGATCGCGAGCTCGCTCGAGTCGAGATCCGGCGCGAACCCGCCCTCGTCGCCCACCGCGGTCGACAGTCCGCGCTCGGCGAGCAGCTTCTTCAGCGCGTGGTAGGTCTCGGCTCCGATCCGGAGGCCTTCGGAGAAGGACTCGGCCCCGGCCGGGACGACCATGAACTCCTGCAGGTCGATCGAGTTGTCGGCATGCACGCCGCCGTTGATCACGTTCATCATCGGGACGGGCAGCGTGGTGGCGCCCTCGCCGCCGAGGTGGCGGAAGAGCGATACGCCCGCGCCGGCCGCGGCGGCCTTCGCAGCCGCGAGCGAGACGCCGAGGATGGCGTTCGCGCCGAGCCGGCCCTTGTTCGGCGTCCCGTCGAGCTCGATCAGGGTGCGGTCGAGCCCCTCCTGGTCCATCACGTTGCGGCCACGAACCGCGTCGGCGATCTCGCCGTTGACGTTGGCCACCGCGGTGGAGACGCCCTTGCCGTTCCAGGCCTCGCCCCCGTCTCGCAGCTCGACGGCCTCGTGCACGCCGGTCGAGGCGCCGGACGGGACGATCGCCCTGCCGGACTCGCCGGCCAGAACCTCCACCTCGACCGTCGGATTCCCGCGCGAGTCCAGAACCTGCCGGGCCTTCACCTCGGTGATCACACTCACAGCTTCTCCTTGGCCTTGTCGTACCACTCGTCCTGCCGCTCGAGCGGCAGCTCGCTCCAATTCTCCCCCGCCTCGGCTGCGAGCTCCTCGGCAACCTCGACCCGGCGGCGGAAGCGCTGGGACGCGCGACGCACCTCGAGCTCGGGATCCACGTCGAGCCTGCGCGCCACGTTGACTGCCGCGAAGAGGACGTCGCCCAGCTCGTCGCCCGACGGCTCCTCCTGCAACTCCCGCAGCTCGTCGGCGAGGTCGGCCATCGCACCCGCGAGATCCGGGTACTCGAAGCCGACCGCCTTCGCGCGCACCTGCGTCTTCCGCGCGTAGAGGAGCCCCGGCAGCCCTTCGCCCATCTCGTGGAAGATGCCCTCGCGGCCTTCCTGCTCGCGCTTGATCCGCTCCCAGTTCGAGCGGACGCGGTCGGCGGTCCGCGCCTCGACGTCGCCGAAGACGTGCGGATGGCGGCGCACGAGCTTCTCGTGCACGCCGCGGGCCACCTGCGCCAGGTCGCCGGCGCCCCGCTCGGAGAGCAGGAGCGCGAGGAAGTAGACCTGGAAGAGAAGGTCGCCGAGCTCGTCGAGCAGCTTGGCGTCGTCGGCCGCGAGCGCCGCGTCGGCAACCTCGTACGCCTCCTCGACGGTGTGCGGGACGATGCTCTGGGCGGTCTGCTCGCGATCCCACGGGCAGTCGCGCCGCAGGCGCTCGGTCAGGCGCTGCAGCTCGAGGAGGGCCGCCGCCGGCTCCTCCCGAGTCTCCTGAGTGCCGGAAGCACCGCCGGCGGAGCCGTCGGAGCCAAGCGGAAAGTCCCCGCCTTCGGCGGCCGGCACCTCAGCCGGTGGTGGTCGCGGCCGTGGTCGAACTCGACGTCGTGGTCGTCGCCGGCGTGTAGCCCGTCTGGTACGAGACCTTATTCTTGAAGTCGCTCGCCATCTTCGCGAGCCACGCCGTCCACGCCGTCTGCTTCTGCTGCGACCCGAGGTTCGCCTTGATCTGCGCCTCGACCTCCGGGAACGTCTGCATGTGGGCCGGCTTGACCGGGCCGATCGGTTGGAGCACGTGCCAGCCGTAGACGCTGTGCACCAGCGAGATCTCGTTCGTCTTGAGACCGAACGCAGCCTTGTCGAACGGCGCGACCGTCTGCGCGCACGCCCCGCTCGTGCCGCCGTGCGCGACGCAGAGCTTGCCGCCCTGAGCGGCCGAGCCGGTGTCCTTCGAATACTTCTTCGCCAGCGTGGCGAAGCTCGCGCCGTTCTTCAACTCCTTCTCGATCTTCTCGGCGAGCGCCTTGTTGTCGACGAGGATGTGCCGCACCTCGCGCGTCTTGGGCGTCGTGAACGACGTCTTGTTGTCGTTGTAGTACTTCTGAGCAGCGGCGTCAGAAACCTGGACGTTGGACGTCACCTTTGACTGCAGCTTCGAGCTGAGGAGGTTCGGCCGCACGTTGTACTGCTCGAGCTGGGCGAGCGAGATGTCGTCCTTCTTCAGCGCGGCGAGGAACTTCGCCTTGTTGTTCTTGTAGTATGTCTTCTGGATCTGCTCGACCTGCTTGTCGATGTCCTTCTGCGACACCGAGACGCCGAGCTTCTGGGCCTCCTGGTTGAGCTCCTCCTGCTGCACGAGGTACGTGACCGCCTGGTCGCGCAACTGCGTGTACGCACTGGTTCCGACCTTCGGGCAAGCCTGGCCCTGCGCCTTGTAGCGCGCGCACGCCACGGCCATCAGCGACGTGAAGTTCGCCTTCGTGATCGGCGTGGAGCCGACCGTGGCAATCGCGTCGTTCGGCACGTTGCCCGATCCGCTGCCTCCGCCGCACGCGGCGAGAAGAGCGACGAGCGCAAGAGTCAGGAGCAGGAGAGGCAAGCGAGTCTTCATTTCCATCCAGTGAGGTAGATGTCGCGGGAAGCGCCGGCGCGAGATGCGATCTCAGGCTGCTCGGCGCGCGTCCAAGATAGCATCGACCAACTGAACCGCTTGGGCTATCTGCTCCTGCCCGCGAATGCTTACTTCCTGCTTAGACGAGACGTAGACGGCGGTTTTCGCGCGGTCCCGGAGCTCGCGCAACTCGCCCGAGCCGAGCACGAGCCGGCCGACCGTGGACCTCCCGCCCTGGAAGACCAGATAGTCGGCGCCGAGGACGGCGACCTTGATCTTCGCCTCCTGGATCAGGAAGAGATTCTCGACCGGCTCGGGCAGAGGCCCATACCGGTCCTCGAGCGCCGCCTGCAGCTCACGTAGCTCGTCCTCGGTCTCGGCGAGCGCGAGCCGGCGGTGGACGTCGATGCGTAGCGCCTCCGAGTCGACGTACGCGGCCGGAACGTAGGCGTCGACTCGCGCGTCCACGCGCACCGGCCGGCCCACCGTTCGCTTCTGCCCCTGCAGCTCGGCGACGGCCTCGTTCAGGAGCTCGACGTAGAGCTCGAACCCGACGGCGGCGACGTGACCCGACTGCTCCGCGCCGAGCAGCTCCCCCGCGCCGCGAATCTCGAGGTCGCGCATCGCGATCGCGAACCCCGCGCCGAGCTCCGTGTGGTCGGCGAGCGTGGAGAGCCGTGCCCGCGCCTCCGGGGTCAGCTCGTGAGCGTCGGGATAGAAGAGGTACGCGAACGAGGTGGCGTCGGAGCGGCCGACCCGGCCGCGGATCTGGTAGAGCTGGGCGAGCCCGAGCATGTCGGCGCGCTCGACGATCAGCGTGTTCGCCTGCGGGATGTCGATCCCCGACTCGATGATCGTGGTCGAGACGAGCACGTCGGCGTCTCCGCGCAGGAACGAGTGCATCCGCTCCTCGAGCTCCTTCTCACGCATCTGCCCGTGAGCGACGAGGAAGCGGAGCCCGGGGCAGAGCTGCTGCAGCTGCTCGGCGCGCTCCTCGATCGTCTCGACCCGGTTGTGGAGGAAGAACGCCTGGCCCTCGCGCTCGCCTTCGCGCTCGAGCGCGAGCTTCACGAGCTCCTCGTCGTACTCGCCGACGGTCGTGCGGATCGGCCGGCGCCCCTCGGGCGGCGTCTCGATGATCGAGATGTCGCGCATGCCCGCGAGCGAGAGGTGCAGGGTGCGAGGGATCGGCGTCGCGCTGAGCGTCAGCACGTCGACCTCGAGCCGCAGCGACTTGAGCAGCTCCTTCTGCGCCACCCCGAATCGCTGCTCCTCGTCGAGAACGACGAGCCCGAGCTCCTTCGGGATCACGTCGCGGCTGAGCACCCGGTGCGTGCCGATCAGGACGTCGACCTTGCCGGCCGCGAAGTCGGCGAGGATCCGCTTCGTCTCCTTCGGCGACACGAAGCGGGAGACCATCTCGACCTGCACCGGGAAGTCGCGGAAGCGCTCGCGGAACGTGTTGTAGTGCTGCTCGGCCAGGATCGTGGTGGGTGCGAGCAGCAGCACCTGCCGGCTGTTGACGGCGACGGCGAACGCAGCCCGCACCGCGACCTCGGTCTTGCCGAAGCCGACGTCGCCGCAAACGAGCCGGTCCATCGGCCGGGGCGCCTCGAGATCCTCCTTCACGGCTTCGATCGCGCCCTCCTGGTCGGGCGTCTCGCGATAGGGGAAGCTCGCCTCGAGTTGCGGCAGCCACTCGCTCGAGAGGTCGTAGGCGATTCCCTCGCGGGTCTGGCGCTGCGCGTAGAGCTGGATCAGGTCGCCGGCGAGCTCGCGAACCGACTCGCGCGCGCGCGACTTGAGCGTCTGCCACGCCTTGCCGCCGAGCTTCGAAAGCGCCGGCGCGGATGCGTCGGCGCCGACGTAGCGCGAGACCTTGCCGAGCTGCTCGTGCGGGACGTAGAGGCGGTCCTCGCCGCGGAAGGCGAGCAGAAGGTAGTCGCGGGTGATGCCGGCGACCGTGTTCGTCTCGAACCCGAGCAGGCGCCCGACGCCGTGATCCTCGTGCACGACATAGTCGCCGGTGCGCAGGTCGGCGAACGACTGCAGCGCGCGACCGCCGAGGCGGCGCTCGCGCGGCACACGACGCCGGAAGACCTGGTGGTCGGGCAGGAGGACGAGGCCGAGGTCGCGCCAGACGAAGCCGCGGCGCGCCGGCGCCACCGCGAAGAGGAGCTCGGGCTCCTCGGGGAGCTCGTCGCCGGGCTCGAGCACTCGCGCCTCGACCCGCCGCAGGAGGTTCTGCGTCCGCAGCGCCTCGCCGCGATGAGGGAACGCGACGACGATGCGCTGCCCCGAGCGAAGGAGCGCAGCCAGCTCGTTCTCCGCCTCCGCGAGCCCGCGAGCGGCGATTGCAGGCCGCTGCGCCTCGAACGAGAAGGGCTGCGCCTGCGGGAACGGATCGAGCTCGGTCGAGCCGGCGAGCGAGGGCGGCTCGCGGACCCCGTCCTCCTCCCAGACGCGGCGCACGTCGTCGGGCTGGAAGACGAAGTCGGGCGAGCGGTCGAGCGGCGGGACGAGGTCGTCTGGCACCTCGACGGCGGCCTCGCCCTCGTCCCGGGTGAGCTCCGGCTCGAGAAGGCCGAGGCGGCGTTCGACGGCCGGATAGAGCGTCGCCTCGGCGACCGGGTGGAGCGCACGCTGCGTGAACGGCGAGAAGGCGCGCACCGACTCGATCTCGTCGCCGAAGAACTCGACGCGCAGCGGCTCGCGGCCGGTGGTCGGGAAGACGTCGACGATGCCGCCGCGCACCGCGAACTGGCCGCGGTCGTCGACGCGGTCGACGCGTTCGTAGCCCGCGAGCGCGAGCGACTCTCCCAATCCCTCGACGCCGGGCTCGAGGCTCGGCCGCAGCTCGATCGGCTCCGGGCGCGCCTCTGTCGGCGGCAGGCCTTCCGCGAGCGCTCTCGCCGACGCGCAGACGAGCCCGCCCCGCGCGAGCACGTGGAGCGCCCGCGCCCGCTCGCCGACGAGGTGCGGCGGCGGCGCGAGTCCCGACTCCCAGGTGACGCCGCGGCTCGGCAGCAAACCGACCCCCGCGTCGCCGAGGAACCACGCCGCGCTCTCGGCTGCGTCGCGCGCGTCGGCGTCTTCAGGAAGGAGAACGACGAGGCCTCGCTCGAGGCGCTCGTGCAGCGAGGCGAGCAAGAGCGGCAGCGCCGACTCCGACACGCGGGCGCGCGTCGGGAGTGCGTCTGCGAACGCGACAAGGCGCTCGTGCTCGACGAGCTCCTGGACGAACGCGTGAAGTACCGGACGGTCCATGACGAAAGGCGGAACCGGCGGTTCCGCGTGACTCGATGGTAACGAGAGTCCGCGAGGCGTACATTTCCAAGACGTGCGAGGGGTCGGGCGCTTCGGACCGCTGAAGGAACGGCAGTTCAGGCTGCTCTGGCTCGGGCGGACGGGCTCGGCGATCGGCGACTCGCTCATTCCCGTCGCCCTCATCTGGGCGGTGTCCCACGACCTGAACGGCGGCGCGACGGGCGTCGGAATCGTCCTCGCCTGCTACACGATCGGCGGCGCCTCGGTAACGCTCGCCGGCGGCGTCTGGGCCGACCGGCTGCCGCGGCGCGCGGTGATGATCTTCGCCGACCTCGTCCGCCTCGGAACCCAGAGCGTGACCGCCGCGCTCCTCTTCCGGGGAGAAGCGCACGTCTGGGAGCTCGCGGTGCTGCAACTGCTCGCCGGAGCGGCGGCCGGCCTCTTCAACCCGGCGTCGAAGGCGCTCATCCCGCAGACCGTGAGCTCCGACCGCCTGCAGCAGGCGAACGCCCTGATCTCCCTGCCCAGGAGCGCGACGAACGTCTTCGGGCCCGCCATCTCGGGGGCGATCGTCGCGGTCGCGGGCGCGGGTTGGGTCTTCGCGATCGACGCAGCGAGCTTCCTCGTCAGCGTGATCTTCGTCGCGGCGATGAGCGTCGCGCCCTACGCCCGGCCGGCCGCGCACCGCTTCTGGGGCGATCTGGCCGACGGCTGGCGGGAGGTCCGGCGCCTGCGCTGGCTCACCGCCGGGTTCGCCGGCTACGCCGTGGGCAACTTCGGGGTCGGCCTCTACATCGTCGTGGGATCGCTCGTCGCCATCCACCACCTCGGCGGCGCTCCGGCGTGGGGCCTGATCGTGGGAGCTGCTGCGCTCGGCGGCGTGCTGGGCGGCTTCGTCGTGTACCGGATCCGGCCCAGCCACCCGGTGGCCATGGCTTTCGCGGTCTGGACACTGTGCGCGCTGCCGCCCTTTGCGCTCGTCAAGCCGTTCCCGCTGCCGGTGGTGATGGCCACCGCGCTGCTCTTCGGCGGGTCGATCCTCGTGGGCAACACCCTGCTGGAGACGGCGATGCAGCAGGAAGTCGAGCCCGGCCGGCTCGCCAGGGTCGCCTCGATCGACCTGCTGCTCTCGCTGTGCCTGATGCCCGCGGGCCAGGCGCTGGCGGGGCCGATCTCCGAGGCGATCGGCATGGACGCGACTCTCGTCATCGCCGGGACGCTCATGTGCGTGCCGAACCTCCTCGTGCTCGGGCTCGTGCCGGAGGTGCGTAGGGTGCGACGGCGCGAGCCCGCCGAGGTCAGCTCTCTAGCGCCGGCGAGTGCGCCCGCTCTTCCCCGATGAAGAGAACCCTGCGCGTCCAGTGCGGCAGCCACCAGTTCGCATCCCCCAGCAGGGTCATCAGCGCCGGCACGAGCAGGGCTCGGATCACGGTCGCGTCGAAGATGATCCCGGCGGCGAGCCCGATCGCGAACTCCTTGATCTCGAAGCCGGGGCTCGAGGAGAGGACGAGGAACGCAAACATGAGGATCAGCGCCGCGCTCGTCACGAGCTTGCCGGTGCGCGCGAGGCCGAGCTCGATGGCGCGCGGCGTCGAGCCCGTCTCGTCGTACGCCTCGCGCATGCGCGTGAGCATGAAGACCTCGTAGTCCATCGAGAGGCCGAACAGGAAGGCGAAGATCATCAGCGGGATCCAGGCCGTGATCGCCTGCGTCGCGGTGATGTTCCAGAGCGACGAGCCGTGGCCCTCCTGGAAGATGAGGACGACGATCCCGAACGCCGCGCCGAGCGAGGCCAAGTTGAGGATCACGGCCTTGATCGGCAGCACGATCGACCGGAAGGCCCGCGTGAGCAGCACGAGCGTCAGGATCAGCACGAATGCGAGCAGGTACGGGAAGTTGTCGTAGATTGCGTGGACGAAGTCACGATCCTGCGCCGGCACGCCGCCGAGCGTGGCACTCGACCCCGCCAGCACGCCGTCGACGCGGCTGATCACGCTTTGGATCCCGGGTGCCGCCCCGTCGATGGCGGGGAACGCCTCGACGAGGGTGTCCTGTCCCTGATGCCAGCCGGGGCCGGGCGGGACGGTCGCGCCGACGATCCCCTCCACGTGACGCTCGCTGGCCGCCACGGCCTGCGCGTTACCGCCGTCCTCGACGAGGGTCACGAACGGCTTCATCACGCCCGGGGAGATGCCGGCGTCGGCGAGCATCGTCCGTCCCGCGATGGCCGTGCCGGTTCCGGGGAAGTTCTTCAACTGCGACTCGTTCGGGTTCAGCTGGATGCCGAGCACGACGAGGACCGTCACGATCGAGATCCCGGCGGCCGCGACCGGCCACGGGTGCCGTAGCACGAAGCGCGCCCAGCGTCCCCAGGCGCCGTCCTCGGGGTGGCCGTGGTCGACGAACCGCTTCGGCATCACGCGCAGGCTGTTGATCCGCTCGCCCAGCACGGCGAGCAGCGCCGGCATCAGCGTGATCGCGGCGAGCACCGAGACGGCCGGGATCAGCATGCCGCCGATCCCGATCGAGCGGATGAACGGCAGCGGCAGGATGATCATCGAGAGCAGGCCGACGGCGACGGTCGAGCCCGAGACGATCACCGACCGTCCCGCGTGGGTCATCGTCTCGACGAGCGCCGTCTCGACGTCCTTGCCTTCCCGCAGCTCGTCGCGGTAGCGGAAGATCATGAGCAGCGAGTAGTCGATCGCGACCCCGAGGCCGACGAGCGCGATCAGGAACTGCACGATGATCGAGACGTTCGTGATGTACGTGAGCGCCCATACGAGCGTGAACGTGTTGAGGATCGCCGCCGCGGCGACGGCGATCGGCATCAGGACGGCCGGCAGCGTGCCGAAGACGAAGAGGAGGATCACGATCGCGCCGAGGGCGCCGATCACCGCCTCGAGCAGGATGCTGCTGCTGCCGCCGCCCCCGTGCGAGCTCGCCTCCTCGAGCGGGTCGTGGCCCGTCACCTGGACCTGGATCCCCGCCGGGAGCCCGTGGGCCGCGGCGGCGCGGACCTTCGTGGCCTCGCTCGTGGTGGAGAACGTCGCCGGCCCGGGCGGATAGACCTCCTCGAAGGTCGTGTGCCGGTCCTTCGAGACGTACATCGGGTCGTGCGTCGAGAAATACGAGCTCGTCCGCGAGCCCGGCAGGGCCGAGCCGGCGCGCTGCATCGCAGCCGCGATCGCCGTGCTCTTCGTCGCATCGCCGGACGTGTGGAAGACGACGACGTCCGGCGGGCGGACGCCCGTGCCGAACGCCTTCAGCGTGCGCTGATTCGCCTCGTAGGCGGACTTGCCCGGGATCGAGAAGCTCTGGTACCAGCGCTTGTGCACCTGGCCGGCGGCGAACGCGCCGAAGAGAGTGAGGACGATCCAGACCGCGATGACCTTCCAGCGGTTTCGGGCCACCAGGTGAGCGAGTCTGCCGAGCAAGGTCGAGTCCGCCTGTGTCATGCCATCCCCTCTTCGCGATCCGATCGTTCGTTCGCTGAACCTTTCGGTAGCTGTAGCATATGCGCATGGCGTCGCGCAAGCCTGTAACCGACTCGTCACCTCCGTTCCGGAGCGTCGCCTTCCTGCTCTCGAGCCTCGGCTACGCGGTCTCGCGGCGCTTTCACGAGATCCTGCGGCCGCTGGAGCTCGAGCCCGGCGAGTTCGCGCTCCTGCGCGCGGTCTCCGCGAGCGACGGTGCGCCGCAGAACGCGCTCGCAGAGCGGCTCCACATCTCACCCAGCTGGATGGTCGCCATCGTCGACGATCTCGAGCGGCGCGAGCTGCTCGAGCGCAGGCCCCACGAGCGCGACCGGCGCGTCCGCACCCTTCATCTGACAGGCGCCGGCACAAAGCTGCTGCGACAGGCAGAACGTGGAGCACGGCAGTTCGACCGGCAAGTGACCGAGCCGCTGAGCGAAACGGAGCTCGAGCAGCTGCTCGAGCTCTTGCAACGGGTTGCTGCGAGTCTCGACCTGCAGCCCGGAGCGCACGCCGCCCTGCGCGACCGCGGCTAGCGCCGGTTGATCTCGAGCTGGGCGCGCTCGACGCCCTCTGCGAGCAGCGTCTCGACGGCATCCGCCGCACGCCCGACGAGCGCCTCGGGATCCTCCTGCGACTGGAAGTCGGCAAGCACCCAGTCGGCCAGCGGCCGTGGATCTCCTCGCTCTGGGCGTCCGACCCCGATGCGCAACCGCAGGAAGTCCTGCGTGCCGAGCTGCTGGGCGATCGAGCGCAGGCCGTTGTGGCCCGCGAGCCCCCCTCCCACCTTGAGCTCGAGGCGGCCCAGGTCGAAGTCGCCCTCGTCGTGCACGACGAGAACCTCGCTCGGCTCGAGCTTGAAGAACGCTGCCGCAGGTCCGACCGAGCGGCCCGAATCGTTCATGTAGGTCTCGGGCTTCAGCAGCGCAAGCCGCTCGTCGCCGACGCGCACCTCCGCCATCTGGCCGGCGAACTTCCCGCGCCACGAGCCGCCGTGCCGCCGCGCGAGCTCTTCCACGACCATCCAGCCCGCGTTGTGGCGGTTCCGCGCGTGCTCTCGGCCCGGATTCCCCAGACCGACGACGAGGTACAACTAGGCCTCGGAGTCGCCTTCGTCGCCGGAAGACTCCGCCTCGGCCGCACCTTCTGCAGCCTCGCCCTCGGCAGCCTCCTCGCCCTCGGCCGCCTCGCCGCCCTCGGCCTCCAGCGCAGCGAGCTCCTCCTCGGTGAGCTCGGGCTCGACGACCTTCGTCGGAGCGGTGACGGTGGCGACGACCATCTCGGGATCGTCGAGCAGCGTGGCGCCTTCCGGCGCAGTGAGGTCGGAGATGCGCAGCGTCCCGCCGATCTCCATGCCCGACACGTCGAGGTCGATGTGCTCCGGCATCTCGAGCGGCAGCGCCTCGACCCTGACCTCGCGCAACGGCTGGGAAAGAACGCCGCCCTCGCGCACGCCCGGTGCGTCGTCCCCACCGTGGAGCTGGACGGACACCGAAGCCTGGATCGTCTGGTCGAGCCGCACCTCCTGCAGGTCGACGTGCGTGACACCGCCGCGCACGGGGTCGACCTGGTACTCCTTGAGGATCGACGCGTGCGTCTCGCCCTTGCCGTCGATCTCGACGTCGAGGATCGAGTGCAGGCCGGAGGCACCCGTGAGCGCGCGACGCAGCTCGCGCTCGGCGATGGAGATCGCGACCGGCTCGCCGTTGCCGTAGAGGACGCCGGGAATCAGCCCCTCCTTGCGCAGGCGGCGCGACTCGGCCGAGCCGAGACCTTCGCGCTGTACGACGATGAGCTTGGTGCGTTCTCCGGCCATTCCGGCGCCGGAGTGTAGCCGAGAGCCGGTTCGGTACGGTCCTCGACATGGAGTTCGAAGACCTCCTGAGAAGCTGGGACGGCGAGCACGCGGCCGTCCGCTACGACGCCGAGAGCGGAGCCTGGATGTTCGTCTGCATCCACTCCACGGTGCTCGGGCCGGCCGGCGGTGGAACGCGGATGCGCGTGTATCCGGCTCCGGCCGACGGCCTGGCCGACGCGATGCGTCTCTCGGCGGCGATGACGAGCAAGATGGCGGCCGCCGGGATGCCGCGCGGCGGCGGGAAGGCCGTGCTCGCCGTGCCGGAGCTTCCAACCGGCGAGCCGCGGAAGCGCCTGCTGCGCCGGTACGGCGGGCTCGTCGCCTCGCTCGGCGGCACCTACCGCACGGCGGGCGACATGAACATCACGCCCGAGGATCTCGACGTGGTGGCCGAGACGTGCCCATGGGTCTACGGCACCACCGGCCGCGGCGGAAACAGCGGGCGCGGCACCGCGCGCGCCGCACTGCACGCGGTCCGAGCGACCGTCGAGCACGTCTTCGGCACGCCGGAGCTCACGGGGCGGAGCGTCCTCGTGCAGGGCGCCGGCTCGGTGGGCGGCATCCTCGCGCGTGAGCTGGCGGACGCCGGCGCCCGGGTGCTGGTCAGCGACGTCGACGAGCAGCGGGCCGCCGCGACCGGCTGTGAGACCGCGCCGCCAGAGCGCGCGCTCGAAACGGAGGTGGACGTGTATTCGCCGTGCGCCGTCGGCGGAACGCTCAACGCGCAGTCGATACCGCGCCTGGCCTGCCGGGCGGTCGCCGGCTGCGCGAACAACCAGCTCGCCGAGCCCGCGGACGCCGAGCGGCTGCGTGAGCGCGGCATCCTCTACGCGCCCGACTACGTCGTCAACGCGGGCGGCATCATCCAGCTGATCGGCCTCGAGGACGAAGGCTGGGACGAGGCACAGCTCGAAGAGCGGCTGGCGGGGGTCGGCGGGACCCTGCGAGAGCTGTTCGCCGAAGCGGACGCGGAAGGCGTCACGCCGGCCGAAGCCGCCGAGCGGCTCGTGCGCCGGCGGCTGGTCGAGCGGGGCGGCGGCTCGGTCCGAAGAAACCCCTGAGTTGGTTGTTCGGCCGAGGTCTGCCGCCCCTTCTCCACGCGCAACCGTGCCGCCCAGGTGTGAAGGCCGAGTGATGGCCGCGTAAGGCTTTCGCTTTGCTCGCTCGAGTGACCCCAGGCCGTAACAGGATCGTGGCCCACTCGCCCCCACCGACCGCAGTAGCGTCACAGCGACTCCTGCCGACAAGCCCCAGGGGCTTGCGAGTCACGAGCAGCAACGACGACGCCCCGGGACACCCTCCGCTCCCGGGGCGTCGTTAGAAGAGCTGGTTCTCGCCGCCGAAGATCGCCGAGACCGAGTCGTCGGCGAAGACGTTCATGATCGCTTCCGCGAGCAGGCCGGAGACGCTGAGGACGGTCATGTTTTCGGGGCGCCTGCGCGGGTCGACCGGGATGCTGTCCGTCACGACGATGCGGTCGATCTCCGAGTTCTCGATCAGCTCCAGCGCGGCGTCGGAGAACAGGGCGTGGGTCACGAACACGTTGACCTCCGAGGCGCCGTGCTCCTTGAGCGCCTTGGCGCCGGCCACGAGCGTTCCGCCGGTCGTGGAGACGTCGTCGCCGACGATCGCCCTCTTGCCGCGCACCTTGCCGGTGACCTCGGTCACCTCGACCACGTCGGCCGCGACGCGCATCTTGTGCATGATCGCGAAGCTCGCCTCGATCATCTCGGCGAAGCGCACCGCGTGCTTCGCGCGGCCCGCGTCGGGCGCGACCGCGACGACGTCCTCGCCGGTGAGCCCGAGGTCCCGGAAGTGCGTCGCGAACAGCTGCAGCGCGGTCATGTGGTCGACCGGGATCGTGAAGAAACCCTGGATCTGTCCGGCGTGCAGGTCCATCGTGAGCACGCGGTCGACGCCTGCGAGCTGGAGCATGTCCGCGACCAGACGGGCCGAGATGGGCTCGCGCGGCTTCGCCTTCCGGTCCTGCCGTGAGTACGGGAACCACGGGACGACGGCCGTGATCCGCTTCGCCGACGCGAGCTTCGCCGCCTGGATCATCAGGACGAGCTCCATCAGGTTCTTGTCCACCGGCGGCGCGCCGGTCTGGACGATGAAGACGTCGGCACCGCGAATCGACTCGAGGTAGCGGCAGTACGTCTCGTCGTTCGGGAAGGTGCTGAGCTCGACGTCGCCGAGCTCGACGCCGAGCTTTTCGGCGATCGCGGCCGCCAGCTCCGGGTGGGAGCGGCCGGAGAAGACCATCAGGCGCTTCTCGGGTCCGCGCACGATGTAGTGCTGCGGCGAGGGGTCGCTCACCACGCTGCCTTCCAGCCCGGGCAGGGCCAACTCAGTCGCCGTCGGGCTTTCCATGCTCGTCGTAGACCCATCCTTCCTTCGTCGTCTGTCGCGGGGGAAAACCGGCCAGCGAACCGGGAGGGACATCATCCGTGATGACGGACCCGGCTGCAATCCATACGTCGTCGCCAATCTCGACCGGAGCACCGAAGACAGTGTCCACGCCGGTCCTGACGTTACTGCCGATCCTCGTTCGGCCCTTGGGCTCGCCCGGCAGGTGCGGGAAGTTCGCCGTGATGTTGCCGGCCGCGACGTTCGTTCCCTCCCCCACCTCGGCGTCACCGATATACGAAAGGTGCGGGATCTTCGCGCCGGCACCGAGCGCAAGGTTCTTGACCTCGACGAAGGTGCCGATCTTGGCTCCCTCGCCGATCACGCTCACGGGACGGACGTAGGCGAAGGGACCGATCTCGGCGCCGCCCTCGATACGGACGCCGCCGCGGATCACCGTGAAGGGATGCAGAACGACGTCGGGCTCGATCTCGACGCCTGTCTCGATCCACGTCGTTGCCGGGTCGACGATGGTGACGCCGGCGAGCATGTGCTCCTCGTTGATCCGGTCGCGAAGGATGGCGGCCGCCGCGGCGAGCTCGACACGGGTGTTCACGCCTTCGGCCTCGAAGGGATCCCCGTCGAGCTGGACGGCACAGGTCTCGCCGTCGGCGACGAGCAAACCGAGCGTGTCGGTGACGTAGAGCTCGCCCTGCGCGTTGTGCGCGTCGAGCCGCTCGAGCGCCGGCCAGAGCTTCGCCGCGCGGAAGACGTAGATGCCGGAGTTGACCTCGCCGAGCGCCAGCTCCTCGGGCGAGGCGTCGGCGGCCTCGACGATCCGGGCCAGCCGCCCGTTCGCGTCGCGGACGATGCGGCCGTAGGCGCCGGCGTCCGCCGGCTCGAACGAGAGGACGGTCGCGGCCGCGCCGGCGGTGCGATGCGTCTCGACGAGCGCGCGGATCGTCTCGGAACGCAGCGCCGGGACGTCGCCGTTCAGCACGAGCACGTCGCCGTCGAAGCCCTCGAGCGCAGCCCCGGCGCAGCGGACGGCGTCACCGGTCCCGCGCGGCTCCTGCTGCACGGCCACCTCGACGCCCTCGAGCAGGTCGCTCGTCTGCGGCGAGGCGACGACGACGAGCCGCTCGACCCCGGCGCCGCGTGCGGCATCCACAACCCAGTCGACCAGCCGACGGCCGAGAATCGGGTGCAGGTGCTTCGGCGTCGCGCTCTTCATGCGCGTGCCGATTCCGGCGGCCATCACGACTGCTGCGAGCTCTTCTGCCATGTCAGTGAAAGGTGGCTGGGGCGCCAGGATTCGAACCTGGGATCACGGGACCAAAACCCGTTGCCTTACCACTTGGCTACGCCCCAGGGGCACGGAAGTCTATCGGCGGTCGAGGAACAGGAACGCGAGGGCGACGACGGCGCAGGCGATGAGACCCAGGATCAGCAGCCATTTGAAGAAGACGGCGAACAGGACGAGGATCACGGCCAGCAGCTGCGAGACGAGGAAGATCCACAGACCCTGGCGCAGCCCGACCGAATGCGTGTTCCGGCCGAGCGCCCAGGCGACTGCAGCGATCACGGCAAGCGCGACCACGGTCCACTTCGTGACGTCGTGGGAGAGGAGGACGACGATGCCCTCCGCCGCGGCGATCCAGAGCGCAATTCGGTGGCGGCGGGCCTTCAGCCAGACGCCGGGTCCCCGTTCGACCGGCTGCGACGGCGTCTCGGTAACCACCGTTCAACCGTACCACGCAGGTGCTGCGAGCCAGGTGCGGCCGAGACGCCCGAGAGCGCTTCTCGCTGCGTCCGCAGCTGGGCGGTGATGGAACAGGCCGTAGACGGCCGGGCCGGCTCCCGAGACGTCTGCGCGGAAGGCTCCGGCTGCTCGCATGTCGTCTGCGACCGGCGACCTCGCGAGGTCGTTCGGGGGCAGCGCCGCGAGGTCGCGGGGGCGCTCGACGTGGGCGAGCCCGTCGAGGAGGGCCTGGCGGCGCTCGGCGAATCCGGCCACGTCCTTTCGGGCGTCGAAGGCCGCGTACACGTCGGCCGTCGAGGTCTTCACCGCTCCGTGCGGCAGGAGGACGACGACCCAGAAATCCTGCGGGATCTCGACCGGCTCGAGCTCGCTCCCGTCGCCGGTTCCGAGTTGCGGGCCGTCCACGAGGAAGAACGGGACATCGGAGCCGAGACCGGCGGCGATGCGCAGCAGCTCCTCCGCGGGGAGCGGCTCGGGCAGCGTCTCGTTGGCGAGCCGCAGCGCCGTTGCCGCGTCGGAGCTACCGCCGCCCAGGCCGGCGGCGACCGGGATCTTCTTCTCGATCCGGACCCGCCAGTGCGGCTCGACGCCCGCAGCGCTCGCGAGCTCGCGAAGCGCCGTCGTGACGAGCGTGTCGCCGGCGAAGCCGTCGACGCCGAGCTCCCCCGACTCTTCGAGCTCGATCCGGTCGACGAGGTCGATCCGTTGCAGGACCGTGAGAACCTCGTGCTTGCCGTCGTCGCGCGGCGGGCCGACGACGAGCGCGAGATTGATCTTGGCCGGAGCAGGCGCGCGCTTCATCCCAGCGCTTTCGCAAGCTCGACGAAATCCGCGGGCGCGAGAGCCTCCGCGCGTGTCTCGGGCGGACGGCCGACCGCGCCGAGCGCCTCTGCCGCCTGCTCCCGCGCCGCCGTCCCCGCGAGCGCGAGCGAATTCGGCAGCGTCTTCCGCCTGTGGCCGAACGCGGCGGCGACGACCTCCTTCACGCGGGCGTATTCGGCCGGCAGCTCGGTCCGCCTGAACGCGACGAGCGCGGAGTCGACGTTCGGTTGGGGACGGAAGACGGTCCGCGAAACCGCGTGGAATCCCGTGCGCTCGGCCGCGAGCTGCACGAGCACCGAGACGGCGCCGTACTCCTTTGTCTCGGGCTGGGCAAAAAACCTCTCTGCGACCTCCCGCTGCACCATTACGCACCAGAGCCCGAGGTTCGGCAGCCCGTCGAGCGACTCGACGACGAGCGGCGTCGCCACGTTGTAGGGCAGATTCGCGACGAGCTTCGTCGCGTCCTGGGGCAGCTCGAGCCGAAGCGCGTCCCCGAAGACCACGTCGACGTTGTCGGGGAGGCCGCTGAGCTCGGGCGCGAGTGCACGGTCGATCTCGACCGCATGGACGCGGCGGACGCGCTCCGCCAGGTAGCGCGTGAGCACGCCCTGGCCCGGGCCGATCTCGAGCACGACGTCGTCGGGCGCGAGCTCGGCAAGGCGGCCGATCACCTCGAGGATGTTCCGGTCGACCAGGAAGTGCTGGCCGTACTCCTTCTTCGCGGACAGCCCGAAGCATGCAGTCGCGTTGGAGTCGATCTGGCGCTCGAGCTCGGCCGGTTCCTCGCCGCGCGCTTGGGCGAGGGCGGTGAGCGTGTGAACGACGTTCGCGGGTTCGTTCCGGCGTCCGCGCACGGGCTGCGGCGCGAGGTACGGGCGAGTCGGTCTCGGCGAGGATCCGCTCGGCAGGGACCTGGGTCGCGGCGAGGCGGAGGTCGACCGCTTTCGGGAACGTCGCGTTGCCGGCGAACGAGACGTACCAGCCGCGTTCGAGGGCGGTCGGGAGCAGGTGCGGCGACGAGAAGCAGTGGAGGACGACCGTGCCGTCGAATCCGGCCAGCGCGGCGAGCGTGTCCTCGTCGGCGGCGCGGGTGTGGATCACGACCGGCTTGCCAATCTCGGCCGCCATCGACAGCTGCGCGTCGAAGAGCCGCAGCTGGTCGTCGCGCGGCGCATAGTCGCGGAACCAGTCGAGGCCGATCTCTCCGACGGCAACTGCCTTCGGGTGGTTCTGCAGTGCGACAGATTTCGCCGACGGCTCCTCAGCTCGTGCAGCTGTCGTGCGGATGGATGCCGAGAATGGCGAACACGCCGTCGTGCCGCTCGGCGAGCTCGAGCGCGCGGCGGCAGTCGTCGACGTCGGTGCCGACCGTGAGGATGCGCGTGACGCCTGCCTCGGCTGCACGTGCGACCACTTCGTCGACGTCGTCGAGCGCTGTGAGGTGCGCGTGGGTGTCGATCACGGGAGCTCGGCCGCGAGGACTTCCGCCGCGTCGAGCTTGCGGAAGAGCGGCCGCGGCTCGCGCAGCGTCTGGCCGGGCGGAAGCTCGCTCGGCGCCCAGGCGCCGACCCAACCGGCGTAGTCGCCCGTGAGGATCTCGTGCGTGGAACCGTCCTCCTCCTCGACGATGCGGCGCTCGAGCGGACCGGCGATCCAGCCCTCGTAGCCCAGCAGCTCGTGGAGCGCCTGCGAGCTGAAGGGCAGAAACGGCGTGAGGAGCGTCTTCAGCGAGTCGACGGCGCAAAGCGCGACGTAGAGCACGGTGGCGCGCGCTCGCGGTCCGTCTTCACGAGCGCCCACGGTGCCTGGTCGGAGAGGTACTGGTTTGCGAGCGCGCTCGTCGCCATGCACTCGGCCAGGGCAGCTCGGAAGCGTGCGTTCTCGATGTGCTCGCCGACCGCGTCGAACGCCTTCTCGACGGCGCCGAGGAGCGCGCGGTCGCCCTCGGTGAGCGAGCCCGGCTCGGGAACCGCTCCGAAGTTTCGCTGCGCGTTCACGAGCGTCCGGTTGACGAGATTGCCCCAGTTGGCGAGCAGCTCGTCGTTCGTGCGGCGGACGAACTCCTCCCACGTGAAGTCGCTGTCCTGCGTCTCGGGCCCGGCGGCGGTGAGGTAGTAGCGCAAGGCGTCGGGCTCGTAGCGGTCGAGAAAGTCCTTGACCCAGATCGCATGGCCGCGGCTCGTGCTCGCCTTGCTGCCGCTCATCGTCAGGTACTCGCTCGAGACAACGTTGTACGGAAGCTGCAGGTCGTCGCCGTAGCCCATCAGCATCGAGGGCCAGATGACGGCGTGGAAGACGATGTTGTCCTTCCCCATGAAGTAGAAGCTGCGCGCGTCCGGGTTCTGCCACCACTCGCGCCACGCCTCGGGCCGGTCGACGTTGTGCGCCCACTCGATGGCGGCGGAGAGGTAGCCGATGACCGCGTCGAACCAGACGTAGATGCGCTTCGTGTCCTCGGGGTAGCCCTCGACCGGAACCGGCACGCCCCAGTCGATGTCGCGGGTCATCGCGCGGGGCTTCACCTCTCGCGCCAGGTTGAGCGCGAAGTTGCGCACGTTCGGCCGCCAGTGCGTCTGCGCCTCGATCCACTCCACCAGCCGCTCGCGAAACGCCGGCAGATCGAGGAAGAGGTGCGTCGTCTCGCGGAACTCCGGTGTCGAGCCGTCCACGATCGAGCGCGGGTCGATCAGGTCGACCGGATCGAGCTGGTTGCCACAGTTGTCGCACTGGTCTCCACGCGCCTCCTCGTAGCCGCAGATCGGGCAGGTTCCCTCGATGTAGCGGTCGGGGAGCGTACGGCCGGTCGCGGGGGCGATCGCCCCGAGCGTCGTCTCCTCGATGAGGAACCCCTTCTCGTACAGCACGCGGAACATGTCCTGGACGACGGCGTAGTGGTTACGGGTCGTCGTCCGCGTGAAGCAGTCGAACGACATGCCGAGACGAACGTAGTCGTCGAGGATCAGCGCGTTGTTGCGGTCTGCAAGCTCACGCGGAGTCACGCCCTCGCGATCCGCCGACACCATCACCGGCGTGCCATGCTCGTCGGTCCCGCTCACCATGAGGACGTCGTTGCCCTTGAGCCGGTGATAGCGGGCGAAGACGTCTGAGGGCACACCCGGACCGGCGACGTGGCCGAGGTGCCGCGGGCCGCTCGCGTATGGCCACGCGACCGCGACGAGAATCTTCTGCGGCGTTTCCGCCACCGGCGACAGCTCCTTCAAGGGCTCGGGGAAGGCTCGAAATCATACGAGGCTCCCCGAAGTCCTACGCGGCACGCGACGCAGGAGGACGTTCCACTGCACGCAACGGCAAGTCGAAGACCTGCGCCGGAGCGGTCGAGCCCACGACGCGTCGGCGACGCCGGCCGCACGCGGCCATCAACGCCGCGCCGACGGCGACAATCGCCGCCGCGCCGTTGAGGATGAGCGGAAGCGGCGTTGCGGACGGCGGCGTTCGCATCGGTGCGGCCGCACTGACGGCGACGTTCGAATCGATCTCATGGCCGGCGTCGAGACGGGTCTCTTCGGCTGGAGCCGCTGTCTCGACAACCGGCCGCCGGGCAGCGTTCGCCGGGCGAACGGTGCGCGGGGTCGCGTCTCGTTCCGGTCGGGTCTCGGCACGGCCCTCCGCGTGACGCGTCGAGCGCGTCTCCGCTCTGGGTTGCGACGTGTGCTCGCCTGCCTGGCCCGCGTCACGCGTTCGGACATGTCTGGTCGTGCTGGTCGGGCTGCTCGACGCCGGTCGGCTCGCAGGCTGGGGCCTGGCAGGCTGGGAGCTCGTAGGTTGGGTCGCAGGCGGCGCCGGCGGGGTCGCGCTCGACGCACTTCCGGACGCGGTCGAGGAACCGCCGCCAGAGCTCGGCTGCGAAGCGGCCGAGTCGGTGTCGGTAGTGCTTCCGGTGGGGAGCGGCGGCAGAAGCCCGAGCGGATCGACGTAGCCGTTCGCATCGGTCGTGAGACGAACTCCAAGGTGGACATACGGCCCGTCGAGCTCGGGCGTGCCGCTTGGGCCGATGGTTCCGACCGTGCCGCCCTCGGAGACCGAGGCGCCCTTGGCCACACCGATCGACCCGAGGTGCGTGAGGGTGACCGAGTAGCCGTCCGCCGTTTCGATCGTGACGCACTTGCCGCTCGTCGGCACCGTCCCCGCAAAGCTGACGGTGCCCGCGGCCGGCGCGATCACGGTCTCGCCCTCGGCGTCGGCTCCGATGTCGATGCCGCGATGCTGTCCGGCGGCGTAGGGGTGCGCCTCGTCGTAGGAGAACGCCTGCAGCACCGGCCCCTGCACGGGCCAGCTCCAGGCGTACGCGGCCGGCGTCCACACCAGGAAGAGGAAGAGAAGAAGAGCCAGTCGCCTTGTCGTTGTCAGAATGAGCAACAGGAGACGCAGAATAGCGCAGCCCGGTCGCTCGTTGTCAAATCTGCTTACAACGTCTGCTTGTAGAGCCGGTTGCGCGAGATGCCGACGAGCTTCGAAACGATCTCTGCCGCCTGACCGCGCGGCACGCCCGCCGCTACGAGCTCTCGGACGGCGGCGAGGGCGCGCTCCTCCGCCTTCGCGACGGTCCGACCGAACGACCGGCCCGAGAACCAGTGTGATCTCGCCTTTCGGTGGCGCAGCGAACCGATCCACGAGCTCTGCGGCCGTGCCCCGCACGACCTCCTCGAAGCGCTTAGTCAGCTCGCGGCAGACGGCAACCTCGCGCTCCGGATCGGCCGCTGCAAGCGAGCGCAGCGTCGCGGGCAGTCGCTGCGGTGACTCGAACGCGACCGCCGGCCACGGCCAGCCGCTCAGCTCGTCCCACAGCGCGGCGAGCTTCTTCTCGCCGCGCGGCAGGAAGCCGAGGAAGCGGTACTGCTCCGCGACGAGACCGGAGGCGACGAGCGCCGTCTCGACCGCCGAAGGCCCCGGCAGCACGGTGACCTCGACGCCGGCGTCGAGCGCCGCGCGTACGAGCCGAGCGCCGGGATCGGACACGCCGGGGAGGCCGGCATCGGAGACGAGCGCGACGCGCTCCCCCGCCTCGAGCCGCGGCAGGAGCTCGGCCGTCCGCTTCGCCTCGTTGTGCTCGTGGTACGAGAGGAGCCGCGCCTTGATCCCGTGCCGCTCGAGCAGCACGCGCGTGTGACGCGTGTCCTCGCACAGCACGACGTCGGCGGCGGCCAGCTCGGCAAGGACGCGCAGCGTCACGTCCTCGAGATTCCCGATCGGGGTGGCGCAGACCGCGAGCGGCATTACACGTTCCCGGCGTCAAGCGCCTCGAAGCCGACGAACGCCGCGCCGATCAGGCCGGCCGCCGTGCCGAGCTCGGCCTTCGCCAGCCGCACCGCGCTGCGCATCGGCTCGAGAGCTTCCTGTCGCGCGACCTCTTCCGCGGGGCCGCGAGAGATAGTCGTAGGCAGCGACGCCGAACCCACCGCCGAGGATCACCAGCGTCGGCCCGAAGACATTGACGAAGGAGCCGATCCCGGAGCCGAGGTAGCGAGCGACCTCTTCGAGGATGTCCTTCGCGTTCTGGTCGCCCTCGTTCGCGAGCCGCACGAGGCGGTGCGCGTCCGCCGACGGTCCGAACGTCTCCTGAGCCGCCGCCGTCGCCGCGCTTCCGCTCACATATGCCTCGAGATGGCCATGGCCGGTGCACGCGCCCTGGCAGGGCCGGCCGCCGTGCACGATCACGACGTGGCCGAACTCGGCGCCCTCGCCGTTCCGGCCGCGGAAAGGCCTGCCGCCCGAGATGGCGCCGCCGCCGACGCCCGTCCCCAGGGTGAGCATGAGGAGATCGTCCTCGCCCTTTCCGGCGCCGGCCTGCCACTCGCCGATCGCGGCGGCGTTGGCATCGTTGTCCAGCCCGACCGGGATGCCGAAGCGCTCCTGCATCCGGTCGCGCAGGGGCGCGTTCTCGAGGGGCAGGTTGACGCAGCGCACGACGACGCCGCGGGCCTGGTCGATCGGGGACGGCGTGCCGAACCCGACCGCGGCCACGGAGTCGTCGAGCAGCTCGGCGACCGCGGCCTCGAGCTCCAGGAGGACGCGCTCCTGCGAATCCTGTGGGGTCGCCCGCTCGTGGCGGCGGACGACGCTCCCGTCGCGGGCGACGACCCCGGCCAGGATCTTCGTGCCGCCGAGGTCGACTCCGATCGCATGGCCCGCCTGCACAGTGGGTACCGTAATCCCCCGCATGTCGGCCTCCGGGGAGAAGCCGTATCGCGTCTATCGCGGCGGCCGGACGAAGGGGAAGGTGCCACTCCAGCGACGCGAGCGCGATTCGCGGAGGGCGGTCCGGAGCGACGGCGGCGGCCCGGGCCGGGTGGTGGAGCGGTCTCCACGCCGGCGGCGTCTGTGGCTCGGCTGGACAAGGCGGCGCTGGACACTGGTCGTGATCCTCGGCCTGATTCTCCTGTTCGTCATCTGGGGGGCATTGGGCTATCTCTCGGTCTCGCGCGGCGTGCACGACGCCAACAAGCGCCTGCCGAAGAGCGTGGTGCCCACGCTGACGTCCGACTCGGGGCTTCTGCTCTCCAGCCCGACGACGATCCTTCTGCTCGGCACCGACCACGCGACGGGGAAGGGCGGTGCCGGTCGCAGCGCCGACCAGCACTCGGACTCGATCACGCTCCTGCATACCGATCCGAGCCGCCACCGACTCGTCTACCTCTCGGTGCCGCGCGACCTGCGGGTGGACGTTCCGGGCTACGGCTACCAGAAGATCAACGCCGCGATGCAGTTCGGAGGCCCGGCCTTGGCCGTCAAGACCCTGGATGGGCTCCTCGGCCCGGGTCTTCCCGTCAACCACGTCGTGATCGTCGACTTCAACCAGTTCGAGAAGCTCATCGACGCGGTCGGTGGGATCACCGTCAACGTGCCCGAGAACATCCTCTCCAACCGCTTCGACTGCCCCTACAAGACCGAGCAGCGGTGTCTGCAGTGGAAGGGCTGGCGGTTCCACAAGGGCCTGACCCACATGACCGGGCACCAGGCGCTGATCTTCTCGCGCGTGCGCGAGAACCAGCTCGACCGCTCGTTCACCGACTTCGACCGCCAGCGCGACCAGCAGCTCGTCGAGCAGGCGACGCTGAGGAAGCTGTCGAGCCCATCGCTCTTCTTCTCGCTCCCGTTCAAGGGCAGCTCGCTGCTCAAGCCGATCGCGACGGATCTATCGACATGGAAGCTGATGCAGCTCGCGTGGGTGAAGTTCAGGGTGGGAAGCACCATCCACTGCCGTCTCGGCGGCACCAGCGAGTCGATCGGCGGTTCCGACTACATCCTCAGCAGCCCCGAGAACCGGGCCGTCATCGACGAGGTACTGGGCCAATCGGCACTCCAGGCGCCACCGAAGGGCGAGCCGTACGCGCCGGGCTGCGTCGCGGGCGCGAACGCCAGCCTGAAGTAGCTAGTCGCCGGAGGCGGGGGCCTTCTTCTCGGCCGCCGGCTTCGACTCTTTCTTGCCGCTGTCGCCGCTCGACGAGCCGCCGTCGCCGCCCTCCTTCTTCTTGCCCTTGCCGTAGTCGGTCGTGTAGAAGCCCGAGCCCTTGTAGTGGATCGCGACCGGAAAGAGGACGAGCTCGACCGGGGAGGCGCCGCAGACGTCGCACTCCTCGGGCGCGGGGGCGGTCATCGACTGGAAGCGCTCGAAGGTGTGGCCGTTCGGGCAGCGGTACTCGTAGATCGGCACGGCTGCGGACGGTACCAGCGTTCAGGCCGGGATCAGCCCGGCGGCGATTCGCTCGGGACCGGCACCGGCTCGGGCCTGAGCTTCCCGCGAGCGAAGACAAGGATGCGCGACGGCGCGGTCGCGGGAGCCGGGGCGAAACGCGCGATGGAGCCGACGACCGCGATTCCCGCAGCGAGCTCGTACGCAGCGGAGTCGTTCACGAGCAGCGAGGTCACGATCGCGACCCCGAAGGCGAGCAGGACGTCGCGTGTCGACTGCTGCTGCGCCCCGCGCCACGCGAGCGCGAACGCCGCGGCGAGCACGAGCAACAGCGGCAGGACGAGCTGCCATGCATGTACCGCCGGCACGTAGGACAGCGGCACCCGGCTCTCGAGCGACGAGAACAGCGCGGCGCCGTGACCCGAGAACGCACTGCGCAGGTGATTCGGGCCGCGCTGGGCGAGGCCGCGCGAGACGATCCAGAGCACGGCCAGGGCCGCGGAAGCGAGCAGTCCCACGAAGCCCTTCACGCCGAGCCGGAAGAGCCGTGCGCCGAGCACCGCGAGCGCGATCCCGAGCGCGATCGCTCCGCCGCCGTCCGCACCGATTCGGTTGTCCGTCATCACGACCAGTCCGAAGAAGCCGAAGAGGACGAAGCCCACGATCCCGAAGCGGCGACGAGCGAGGAAGGCACCCGCGAGCAGCGGAGCGAGCAGCAGCGTCTCGACCTGGTTCCCGATCCCCCAGAACCGCGAGTTCTGCGTGGGACCGAATGGGTTCACCGCCTGCCACTCGGGTCGCGTGATCATCACGACGGCGTACAGCGCGACCACTCCGCCATAGAGCGCGAGGAGCGCAGATTCGCTGCGACAGAGCCGCGACAGACCGAGCGCCAGAAGCACCGTGCCCGCCGAGACCGCGGCGCACAGAAGCACCTCGTTCGCGATCTGACCCATGCCGAGCGCGAGGTTCACGAGCAGCGCTGCCGGAACGGCGGTCACGGCCGCCCGCAGGCCGAGCAGCGCGAGGGCGAGCATGACTCCCGCGAGGATGAAGAGAACCGCGAACTTGAGCCGGTTGTTCGCGCCGATGGCGTGGCCGAGACGGGACAGCCGGTCGAGCGAGTTCGCCGAAGGTGTCCAGGCGAGCGTCGTCGCGGGGTGTCCGCCCAGCGCGGTCGGCGCGATATCGACGATCGAGACGAGCCCGGGGATGTGCGTCGTCGGCGACGTCAACAGCCCGTGGAAGCCGCGCCCGATCACCGCGACGCGGTAGAGGCGGTTGTTCGCGATCGGCGCGCCCTTCGGCGGAAGCTGCAGCACGATGCAGAGGTGGTGGCAGTTCGGGAAGACAGCGGCCCGGGTGACGTCGATCAGCGGCTTGCCCTTCGGAACTCCACCGAGCCGGGCGTTGACCTCGCTCCCGCGCACGAGCTCCGCCAGCGCGCGGCGGCGATTCGTCGTCGGCCCGTAGCCCGGCCGCAGGAGCCCGACGGCGCCGCGCTCGGCGAGCAGCTTGAAGGTGGGATCGCCGATGCGGTCGAGGACGTAGACGTGGAACGGGGCGCCGGTCGGTGTCTGGCGCGCCGAAGCCGTCCCGGGCACGGCGAGGACCACGCCGACGGACGCGAGCACAGCAAGCAGGGCAAGGAGGCGGACAGGCCGGACCATCAATTGAGCATTCTCACCGAAGTGGACCGTGAAACGAACAGTTCACCGTTCGGTCTCGTCGAGCAGCTCCTCGAAGCACGGTGCGCCCTCGAACCCGGCGAGCCCGGCCGGACTCTCGACCCGTTGCCCGCGCCGCCGCCGCACCAGCCGCCGGCGGCGGGCAGCGGCGACGGCCGCCGAGGCGCCCACGAGGCCTCCCAGCAGGAAATCTCTCGCTCTCGCCCTTCCTCTCTCCCCTTCCATGGGACGATTGTGCCTTGCGGTTGTTAACCCTGGGTGACGTTCTGCTCGACGTCGTCGTGCTGCTGTCCGAGCCACTCGTGCCGGGCGGCGACGTGCGCGCGTCGACTCGCGCGGGAGCCGGAGGCCAGGCCGCCAACGTCGCGGCCTGGGCGGCCGAGCTCGGGGCGGACGCGCGCTGCATCGCGAAGCTCGGCGACGACCCGGCAGGCGAGCTCGTGGCGCGGGAGCTCGCCGGGCGCGGTGTCGAGCTCCTCGGTCCGGCGCCGAAGGGGGCGACCGGCGTCGTCGTCTCGGTCGTCCGCGACGGCGACCGCTCGCTCGCCTCCGACCGCGGCGTGGCGCCGTCGCTGGCACCCGACGAGCTCGACGCCGCATGGCTCGCCTGCGACGTCCTCCACCTCTCGGGCTACGCGTTGCTGCGGGAGCCGATCGCGGAGACCGCGCTTCTGGCGGCGCGTCTCGCCCGCGAGCAGGGCGCGCGCGTCTCGGTCGACCTTGCAGCGTGGACCGAGATCCGCAGCTATGGAGCGGTGCGCTTCCGCGAGCTGCTGGACGAGCTCGAGCCGGACGTCCTCTTCGCAACCGAAGCCGAGTGGGAGCTGCTCGGTGGGGCGTACCTGAGCGCACCGGTCGGAGTGCTCAAGCGCGGCGCGCGCGGCTGCACGGTCTTCACCGAAGACGCGAAGCTCGACTTCGCGGCCCTCGACACCGAGGTCGTCGACCCGACCGGCGCAGGAGACGCGCTCGCCGCCGGCTTCCTCGTCGGTGGCTCGCTGGAAGAGGCGGCGCGGCGCGGTCTCGACGCCGCGGCTCGCTGTGTGGCGAAAGTAGGGTCGCTGCCGTGAAGGTCGAGGAGTGGACGGAAGGACACGTGAACGAGGTCGCAGGCTGGCGATACGACCCGCCGTACGACTTCTACGACCTCGCGTCGGACCCCGCCGACGAGGCCGCGATGCGCGATCCCGCTCGCACGGGGCATTGCCGCGCGGTGCTCGGCGAACGCGGCTGTCTCGACGCGTTCTGGTACTTCGACTGGCACGGCGACGTCGTGGAAGTCGGGATCGGGCTCAGACCCGACCTGACCGGCCGCGGGCTCGGCGAATCGTTCATGCGCGCCCAGCTCGACTATGCCCTGCAGAGCTGGCACCCGAGGACATTCCGCCTCTTCGTCGCCGCCTGGAACGAGCGGGCCATCCGGCTCTACAAGCGGCTCGGCTTTGACGAGGTCGGGCGAGAGACGCGTAGCTTCGAACTGGTGGGCAAGCACGAGTTCGTCCAGATGGAGCGCGCGGCGTGAAGGTGCAGCCGATCACCGACGAGCAGGCGGCCGAGATCGCGGCGTGGCGATACGACTTTCCGTACGAGTGGTACGACACCTCGGCCGATCCGCGCCGGGTCGAGCTGTTCGCGAATCCGGCCCGGCGAACGCACCTCCGCGCGGTCGTCGGCGACGACGGAGACCTCGTCGGCTTCTTCAACTTCGTCCCCGACGGACACGAGGTGCGGCTCGGGCTCGGCATGCGGCCCGACCTGACCGGCCGCGGCCTCGCGCAGCCGTTCATCGAGGCCGGGCTCGAGTACGCGCGCCGCGAATGGCGGCCGCGGACGTTCCGGCTCTGGGTCGCCCGTTGGAACGAGCGGGCGCTGCGCGCGTACCGGCGTGCCGGCTTCCACGAGGTGCGGCGCGGCGAGGAGAGCCGGTTCGCAGAGATGGAGCTGTCCGCATGATCCGCATCGCCGAAGAGGTCCGCGAGGCACTCGCCGCGGGTGGCCGAGTCGTCGCGCTCGAGACGACGCTCGTCGCGCACGGCTTCCCGCCCGGCGAAGGCGTCGAGGTCGGTCTCGAGTCCGAGCGGCAGGTGCGCGAGTCGGGTGCAGTCCCGGCGACGATCGGCGTCCTGGACGGAGACGTGCGCGTGGGGCTGACGCCGGAGGAGCTGGCCCGCTTCGGGCCGGAGGCGCGGAAGGCCGGGCCGCGCGACCTCGCGGCGGCCGCGGTTCAGAGCGCCGTCGGCGCCACGACCGTCGGCGGCACGCTTGCGGTTGCGCGAACCGCCGGGATCCGGGTCCTCGCGACCGGCGGCATCGGCGGCGTCCATCGCGGCTTCCCTCATCCTCCCGACGTCTCGGCCGATCTCGCCCAGCTCGCGCGAACGCCTGCGCTCGTCGTGTCGGCCGGCGTCAAGTCGCTGCTCGACGTCCCGGCGACCGCCGAGTTGCTCGAGTCGCTCGGTGTGCCCGTACTCGGGTTCCGCGTCGACACGCTCCCGCTCTTCTATGCCGCGGCGGGCGGCCCACCGGTTTCGGCCCGCGTCGAGTCGGCGGAGGAGGCGGCTGCGGTCGCCGAGGAACACTGGCGACTCGGCGGCTCGGGCCTCCTGCTCGGCAGGCCGCCGGACGAGCCGCTGGAGGACATCGAACCGCTCGTCGGGGAAGCGTTGGCGGCAGCCGCAGCGGCAGGCGTGATCGGTCAGGCGGTGACGCCGTACGTCCTCGGGCATCTCCATGCCGAGAGCGGCGGCCGCACCGAGGCCGCGAACAAGGCGCTCGTGGCGCAGAACGCGCGTCTCGCGGGCGAGGTCGCGGTCGCCCTGGCGACCTAGGGTTCCCGGCATGCCTCGGGGCTACATGGAAGGGCCGGCGGCCGAGGAGGCCGAAAGGCGAGCGGAGGAGGCGGCTCGCGGGAAGGACGAGGCGCCGGCGCCCGACCTCCAGCCCGCCGTCTTCGGCTGCACGGAAGACGATCCGGAGCCGCACTTCCTCGGCTGGCTGGGCGAGGTCGATCCGGATGAGCTGTTCGCGAGCGGCGCCGCGTGGGGCGTCACCGTTCGCCGCGTGGCCGTCCCGGGCTAGCTACTGGATCGCCGAGACGAACTCGTCGATCGTGAGCGCCGGGAGGGTCTGGACCTTGGTCGAACCGCGTGCGCCCAGGGCGACCGAGACCTTCGCGATCGTCGCAGTGTCGGGTGCCTCGACGACGTTGACGAAGTCGAACTCGCCCAGCGTCGCCCACTGGTGAAGCACCTTTGCTCCGAGCTCCTCGACGTCGCGGTTGACTTCCTGGAGCCGCGCCGGATTGCTCTGGAGCGTCTGCACGCCTTGCTGGGAGAGCCGCGAGAGCAGGATGTAGATCGGCATGGCGCGACCTTACTCGACGCGCGCCGCCTGGTCGACGTAGAGCAGCGCAGCTCCGATGAAGAGGAGCGGCGAGAGAACGACGCTCGCGAGGAAGAGCGCGACCGAGCCCGCAGCGTCCCCGAAGCCGCGCAGCACGAAGACGAGCACGGACTGCGAGAGCAGGACGACGACTGCGAGCGTGAACAGGGATCCGAGCGCGTGCACGAAGTCCCCCCGGGCAAGGCGCCAGGCGCGCGCGAGGGCAGCCCGCGGCGGAATGTCCTCCTTGACCAGCACCGGCACCACGAGGCCGAACGCCGCCAGCCAGAGAAGACCGGGGATGACGAACGCGATCACGAGAAACGGCGCAGGCGCGAACACGAGCCACCCGATCAGCCAGGCGGCCACGAGGGTCCGCCGCGGCGGCGACGCGTCGAGCACGACGGTGCACGCGTAGACGAACGTGGCGCTGATGAGCGCCGCCGAGAGCGTCGGAGCGAGCAGCAACCCCACGCGGCGCGAGACCTGCGTGAAGACGACCGCGATGACGGCAGCGGGGATCCCCATCACCAGACACGCCCAGAAATGCGCCCCGTAGAACTGGATCGATTCCGCCACGAGCTGGCCGACGGTCCGCTCGGCGGGCGGGAGTGCGGCAGGGCGCGGCTCGGCCATCGGCGCGGAGGGTATCGTCGGCCTCATGAGCTACGACGTCGTCCATTTCGACAGTCTCGAGTGGGAGGAGCGGCCCGGTCACGAGGGCCAGGAGCCGCGGCAGGCGGCGGCGCTCACCGAGCCCGCACGGATGACCGAGTCGCGAGCGCGGATGTGGCGCTACCCCGCGCACACCCGCGCCCGCCGGCATCTCGATCCCGACCAGGAGGAGGTCTTCGTCCCGCTCCGCGGCACGCTGACGATGCTGCTCGGCGAGCCGGGCGAGCGGGTGGACGTCGAGCCCGGCGGAGTCGTCGTCGTTCATCCCGGCACGCCGCTACAGGCGCGCAACGAGACCGGCGACGAGATCCTCTTTCTCGCCTACGGCGCGCCGACGCGCCACGGCAACGCCGAGTTCCTAGAGGACGTCGAGACGTTGTAGAGCTTCGGCGAGCGCGGCGAACGCGTCGTCGAAGCGCCAGCGCGTTCGATCCGCCTCGTCGGGCGAGTTCGAGATCGCGCGAAGCTCGACCGCAGGGACGCCGGCGAGCTCGCAGGCGCGCAGCACACCGAAGCCCTCCATCGCCTCGACGTCGAAGCCGGTTCCGGCGCCGACCTTGCCGGACGTGGCGATCGGGAGGACCTGCGCGTCGGGAAGCACGGCGCGTGCTTTCTCGAGCAGCCAAGGGTCCGGTCGCGTCCGCTCGATCCGCGGAAACGTCGAACCGGGATCGACGACATCGCAGTAGACGGCCTCGCTTCCGAGCACGAGCGCCGGCGGCTCGAGCGTCCGCGAGCCCGCGATCCCCGCGTGGACCACGGCGGTCGGCCTGCGCTCGTCGAGCGCCCGTGCGGTCCGCAGCGCCGCCTCGACCGGGCCGATGCCGCAACAGAACGTGTCGAGCCCGTCGAGCAGCGCGAGCTCGCGCTCGGTCGCGGCGACGACGAGCACTAGGCCATGACCGCTGCGGCCGCCCCGACCTTCTCGAACCGGAGCTCGCCGTCCTCGGCGTCGAGGCGGATCGTGTCGCCGTCGGCGAAGTCGCCCTCGAGCAGACGCAGCGCCAGCGGGTTCTCGACGAGTCGCTGGATCGCGCGCTTCAGCGGCCGGGCGCCGTAGGCCGGATCCCAGCCCGCCTCCGCGAGCATTTCCTTTGCGGCGTCGGTCAGCTCGAGCTCGATCCGCCGCTCGGCGAGCCGGTCGCGCAGGCGCGCGAGCTGGAGCTCGACGATCTCCGCGATCTGCTCCTTCGAAAGCGGCCTGAACTCGACGATCTCGTCGATGCGGTTCAGGAATTCGGGCCTGAACACGTCGCGTAGTGCCTCCGCACTCCGCACGTTCGAGGTCATGATCAACACGGTGTTGCGGAAGTCGACCGTGCGGCCCTGGCCGTCGGTGAGGCGCCCGTCGTCGAGCACCTGGAGCAGGACGTCGAAAACCTCGGCGTGCGCCTTCTCGATCTCGTCGAGCAGGATCACGCTGTACGGCCGCCGGCGCACCGCCTCGGTCAGCTGGCCGCCCTCGTCGTAGCCGACGTAGCCGGGCGGCGCGCCGATCAGCCGCGCGACCGTGTGCCGCTCCTGGTACTCGCTCATGTCGAGCCGGACCATCGCGTGCTCGTCGTCGAACATGAACTCGGCCAGCGCCCGCGCGAGCTCCGTCTTGCCCACGCCGGTCGGGCCGAGGAAGACGAACGAGCCGATCGGGCGGTTCGGATCCTGCAGACCGGTGCGCGCGCGGCGCAGCGCGTTCGCGACGGCCTCGACCGCCTCGTCCTGGCCGACCACCCGCTGGTGCAGCCGGTTCTCCATCTGGACGAGCTTCTCGGTCTCGCCCTCGAGCAGCCGGTCGACCGGGATGCCCGTCCAGCGCGCCACGACGGCGGCGACGTCGTCCTCGTCGACCTCCTCCTTGACCATCGAGCCGGCCTGCTGAGAGTCACGCTCTTCGAGCTCCCTCTCCAGCGCCGGCAGCTCGCCGTAGCGGATCTCGGCGACGCGCTGGAGGTTGCCCTCGCGCTCCGCCCGCTCGGCCTCCATGCGCAGAGCGTCGATCTGCTGCGTGATCTCGCCGATGCGGTCGAGCGCCTCCTTCTCGCGCGCCCAGCGCGCGGCGAGGCCGTCGCGACGCTCCTTCGCCTCCGCGAGCTCGGCCTCGAGCGGCGCGCGTACCTCGTCCGACTCGCCGGCCATCGCGGCGAGCTCGATCTCGAGCTGCGTGACGCGCCGGTTCGCCTCGTCGAGCTCGACCGGCGACGACTCGATCTCCATCTTCAGCCGGGACGCGGCCTCGTCGACGAGGTCGATCGCCTTGTCCGGCAGCTGCCGGTCGGCGATGTAGCGCTCGGAGAGTACGGCCGCGGCGACCAGCGCCGCGTCGCGGATCCGCACCTTGTGATGCGCCTCGTAGCGCTCCTTCAGCCCGCGCAGGATCGCAATCGTGTCGGCCACGGAGGGCTCGCCGACGTAGACGGGCTGGAAGCGACGCTCGAGCGCCGCGTCCTTCTCGATGTGCTTGCGGTACTCGTCGAGCGTCGTCGCGCCGACGCAGCGGAGCTCGCCGCGCGCGAGCATCGGCTTGAGCATGTTCGCAGCGTCGACGGCGCCCTCTGCCGCCCCGGCGCCGACGATCGTGTGCAGTTCGTCGATGAAGAGGATGATCTCGCCGGCCGCGTTCTCGATCTCCTCGAGCACGGCCTTGAGCCGCTCCTCGAACTCGCCGCGGTACTTCGAGCCGGCGAGCAGGCCGCCGATGTCGAGCGCCCAGACGCGCTTCCCCTTCAGCGACTCGGGTACGTCGCCGGCGACGATGCGCTGCGCGAGGCCTTCGACGATCGCGGTCTTGCCGACGCCGGGCTCGCCGATCAGGACGGGATTGTTCTTCGTCCGGCGCGAGAGCACCTGGATCACGCGGCGGATCTCCTCGTCGCGGCCGATGACCGGATCGAGCTTTCCGCTCTCCGCGGCCTCGGTCAGGTCGCGCCCGAACTTCGAGAGCGCCTGGTAGGTGCCCTCGGGATCAGCGGACGTGACGCGGCGGCCGGCCGTGACCTCGGCGATCTTCGCGAGCAGCTGATCGCGCGGCACGACGTCGAGCGCAAGCAGCAGGTGCTGCGCGGCGACGTACTCGTCCTCGAGCTTCTTCGCCTCGTCGGAGGCCCGGTCGAGCACCTTGGAGAGCGCCGCCGACACGGTCGGCTGCTGCTGCGAGCCCTCGATGCGCGGCTTCTGGGCGAGCGTCGCCTCGGCCTGCGCGCGCAGCGCGTCGGCGTCGGGGACGAGCTCGCGCGGCAGCTCCTGGTCGAGCAGCGCGAGGAGGAGATGCTCGGGATAGAGCTCGGGGTTGCCGTTCCGGCGCGCAAGCTCCTGCGCAGCCGCGACGGCTTCCTGGGCCTTGATCGTGAGCTTGTTGAAGTCCATCAGTTACCGCCTTTCCGGTAGCCGCTCGTCGCGCATGTGCACGAGATCGCGCCGGTACTGCTTGTGCACCTTCTGGACGTCGCGCTGGTGTTGCCGCTGCAGCCGCTCGACCTGCGCGTGCGCCTTGCGCAACTCGTCCTCGAGCCGCAACACGAGCTCGACGCCGGCGAGGTTGAGGCCGAGCTCCGAGGTGAGCCGCTGGACGATCCGCAGGCGCACGATGTCGGCATCGGAGTAGAGCCGTGTCCCTCCCGGTGTCCGGTGCGGCCGCACGAGGCCCTTCGTCTCGTACATCCGCAGCGTCTGCGGGTGCATGCCGACGAGCTCGGCCGCGACCGAGATCATGTAGATGGGCCGCTCCCGGTCCGAGGTCGCCATCAGCCGACCACCTTCTGGAGCTCCTCGAGGAGCTCGCGTTCCTTCTTGTTCACGCGCTTCGGCACCTCGATGCGGACGCGGGCCAACACGTCGCCCTTGCCGGATCCCTTGAGGCGCGGCGCGCCTCGACCCTTGATCCGCAGCAACTTGCCGTCCTCGGAGCCCGCGGGGATCTTGAGGGACACGGGGCCTTCGGGCGTCGGCACCTCGACGTTGCCGCCGAGCGCGGCAGTCGGGAAGGGGACGGGCACCTGCACGATCAGGTCGTCGCCGCGGCGCTCGTAGAGAGGCGACGGCTCGACCCGCGTGACGACGATCAGGTCGCCGTTCGGGCCGCCGTGCTGGCCGGGCTCGCCCTTGCCCTTGAGCCGGATCTTCGTGCCGTTCTTGACGCCCGGCTTGATCTTCACGGTGAACGTGCGCCGCCGCCGCTCGCGGCCCGAGCCGTGACACTTCGAGCACGGCTGCTCGATCACGGTGCCGTTGCCGCGGCAGCGTGGGCACGGCTGCGACAGCGCGAACAGGCCCTGCGACTCGGAGATGACCCCGCGGCCGTTGCACTCCGGGCAGATCACCGGCGCCGTGCCCGGCTCCGCGCCCGTACCGCCACATTTCGAGCACGCCACGGTCAGCTCGACCGGCACCTTTGCCTCGGCGCCGCGCAGCGAGTCCTCGAACGAGAGACGCACCTCCGTCTCGACGTCCGCTCCGCGCACCGGCTGCGGGCGCGCGCGCCGGCCACCCCGTGCGGCGCCGGTGACGTTGCCGAACAAGCCACCGAGGATGTCGCCGAAGTCGCCCAGATCGCCGAAGTCGACGTTGACGCCGCCCGGCCCTGGGCCGGTCGGTCCGCGGCCGTTCGTCGAGCCGAAGCGGTCGTACGCCTTCCGCTTCTCTTCGTCGGAGAGGACGTCGTACGCCGTCTGCACCTGCTTGAAGCGCTCCTCCGCCGCCTTGTCGCCCTGATTCGTGTCGGGGTGGTGCCGGCGCGCGAGCTTCCGGTAGGCCTTCTTGATCTCGTCGGCCGAGGCGCCCTTCTTGACGCCGAGCGTTTCGTAGAGCGACTCAGGCATCGCCCTCGGCTTCCTCCTGCGCGGGCGGCGGCGACTGCGGTGCGGCGACGACGACGCGGGCCGGCCGGACGACCCGGTCGCCGAGCTTGTAGCCCTTCTGGACGACGTCGATCACCGAGCCCTCCTCCGCCTCCGACGGCTGCGAGAGCAGCGCCTCGTGGACGTACGGGTCGAACTTCCCGTCCGTCTCGATCGCCTTCACGCCGTGCCGCTCGAGCAAGCCGGCCAGCGAGCGATACACGAGCAGGACGCCTTCCTCGAGCTGCGCCTCCTCGTGCTGCTCGGCAGCAGAGAGAGCCCGCTCGAGATCGTCGAGGATCGGGATCAGCTCCGCGATCAACCGCTCGTTCGCGAGGCGGACGTACTCCTGCCGTTCCCGAGCCGCCCGCTTCTTGTAGTTCTCGAAATCGGCGGCGAGCCGCAGCAGCCGGTCGTCCTCCTGGGATTCCGGCTGCTGCTCGACCTGCTGGGTCTCGTCCTGCTCCTCGTTCTGGATTTGCTCCTCGGTCACGAGGTGGGAGCCTCCTCGTCGACCACCTCGTACTCGCCTTCCTCGACGACCTCGTCGTCGGAGCCGGAGGCTGCCTCTCCGTCACTGCCGCCCGCGGAGGCCTGTGCCTGCTGGGCCGCCTCGGCGTAGAGCACCTCGGCCAGCTTGTGCGAGGACTCCTGCAGCGCGTTCATCTTGGTGTTGATCTCGCGCGAGGTCGTCGCCCTCGAGCGCCTGGCGCAGCTCCATGACCCGGCCCTCGATCGTCGAGGCCTCGGACTCGTCGAGCTTGTCGCGGTGCTCGGAGAGCGAGCGCTCGGTCTGGTACGCGAGCGTCTCGGCCATGTTCTTCGTGTCCGCCGCCTCGCGCAGCCGGTGCGCGTCCTCGGCATGCGACTCCGCGTTGCTGATCATCTCCCGCACCTCGTCCTCGGAGAGTCCGGATCCGCCCTGGATCTGGATCTGCTGGACGTTCCCGGTGCCCATGTCCTTCGCGGACACGTTGATGATCCCGTTCGCGTCGATGTCGAACGTGACCTCGATCTGCGGCATGCCGCGCGGCGCCGGCGGGATTCCGACGAGCTGGAACTTGCCGAGCGTCTTGTTGTAGGTCGCCATCTCCGACTCGCCCTGGAGGACGTGCACCTCGACCGAGGGCTGGTTGTCCTCGGCCGTCGTGAAGACCTCGGACTTCTTGGTCGGGATGGTCGTGTTGCGCTCGATCAGCTTCGTCATCACGCCGCCCCTCGTCTCGATCCCGAGCGAGAGCGGGGTGACGTCGAGCAGGAGGATGTCCTTGACCTCTCCCTTGAGCACGCCGGCCTGGAGCGCCGCGCCGACGGCGACGACCTCGTCCGGGTTGACGCCCTTGTGCGGGTCCTTGCCGACGATCTCCTTGACCTTCGCCTGCACCGCCGGCATGCGGGTCATGCCGCCGACGAGCACGACGTGGTCGATCTTCGAGGCGTCGAGGCCGGCGTCGGTGAGCGCCTGCTTCGTCGGTCCGACCGTGCGCTCGAGCAGGTCGGCCGTGATCTCCTCGAGCTTCGCCCGCGTGAGCTGCAGGTCGAGGTGCTTCGGGCCCTCCGGAGTCGCCGTGACGAACGGGAGGTTGATCTGCGTCGTCATCGTCGACGACAGCTCGATCTTCGCCTTCTCCGCCGCCTCGTAGAGCCGCTGCAGCGCCATCCGGTCGGCTGCGAGGTCGATGCCCTGGTCGCGCTTGAACTCGGCGACCATCCAGTCGACGACCGCCTTGTCGAAGTTGTCGCCACCGAGGTGGTTGTCGCCGGCGGTCGACTTGACCTCGAAGACGCCGTCGCCGAGCTCGAGCACCGACACGTCGAACGTGCCGCCGCCGAGGTCGAAGACGAGGATCGTCTGGTCCGACTCCTTGTCGAGCCCGTACGCGAGCGAGGCCGCGGTCGGCTCGTTGATGATGCGCAGGACATTGAGGCCGGCGATCTTGCCGGCGTCCTTCGTCGCCTCGCGCTGCGCGTTGTTGAAGTACGCGGGAACGGTGATGACGGCGTCCGAGACGGTCTCGCCGAGATACGCCTCCGCGTCCTGCTTGAGCTTCTGGAGGATCATCGCGCTGATCTCCGGCGGCGCGTACTCCTTGCCCGCCGCCTCGACGCGCACGTCGCCGTTCGGGCCCTTGACGACCTCGTACGGGACGATCGTCATCTCCTCGGTCACCTCGTCGAACTTGCGCCCCATGAAGCGCTTGATCGAGAAGATCGTGTTCGTCGGGTTCGTCACTTGCTGTCGCCGCGCGGGAGCGCCGACGAGCCGCTGACCGTCCTTCGTGAACGCGACGACGGACGGCGTCGTGCGCCCGCCCTCGGCGTTCGGGATGACGGTCGGCTCGCCGCCCTCGAGCACGGCCATGCACGAGTTCGTCGTGCCCAGGTCGATGCCGATGGTCTTTGCCATGTTGTGTTCTGCCTCCTGTGGTGAGAAAATCTAAGTCGATTTATAGCAGATCTGCGCTACGCCTGCTAGCGAACGGCACCGATCAGCGCACCACCGGCCACGATCAGGCCCGCGCCCACCAGCAACCGCTTCCCGACGAGCTCGGAGTCGCGCAGCAGGAGCACCGAGAGCCCGACGCCGGCGAGCGACTCGATCGCGACGAGCGGTGCCACGACGGTGACGCGGCCGCGGAAATACGCCTCGAAGAGCGACACGTAGGAGGCGCCGAAGAGCAGGCCGGCCGGCAGGAACGGAAGCCAGCGCCCGCTGATCCGCCTCCGCGCCCAGACCGCGATCAGGACGGTGCCGCCCAGCAGCGCCGCGGACGCCGCGACAGCGGGCGGAACCGGAGTCTGCCCCACCGCGAGGTGCCGGACGAGGTTGTCGCGAATCGCGAACAACGTCGCACCCGCGAACGCGAAGACGAGGCCGAGCCTGTTGAGGTGCTCGGGCCGGTCTCGCTCCCGCACCAGCAGGACGCCTCCCCCCACGATCAGCACCGCTCCCGCGATCAGCGGCGCACTGGCGGGCTCGTTGAGGAAGAGAAGCGCGATCGTGACCGAGACGAGCGGCGCCGTCCCGAAGATCATCGAGACACGCGACGAGCCCGACTCGCGGATCGCGAGCGTGACGAGGATCTGTGCGGCGCCGGGCGAGAGCAGCCCCGCCAGCATGAACGGCCACGCCGAGGAGAGATGCAGCCCTCGCGACGGCGTCTCGGCCGCCGCGAAGACGAGAGCGACGACGAGCGCGGTGGCCGAGGTCGCGATCGTGGCGAGCGCTGCGTCCGGGTCGCGCTGGAGCGCCATCCGCAGCGCCACGCTCATCGCACCGAACAGGAACGCCGAGGCGAGCGCGAGCGCGACGGCGGCTATACGGCCTCCAGCGCGCCCTCTGGCGCCCGCCTGCCGTGCGAGAAGAGCGGGATGAACACGTGCGCGAGCGGACCGATCGCGGCCGCGTAGACGAGCGTGCCGATCCCGACCGTGCCTCCCAGCAGGAAGCCGGTGACAAGCACCGTGAACTCCAGCCCCCAGCGAATGACCCGGATCGAGTGGCCGCGCGCGGCGAGCCCGGTCATCAGGCCGTCACGCGGCCCGGGCCCGAGCCCGGCCCCGATGTACGCACCCGTCGCGATGCCGTTGAGGAGAACGCCGACGAGCAGGCAGCCGATGCGGACCGACAGCGCATGCGGCGGCTGGACGTGCCCGAGCACGACGTTCATCGTCAGGCCGACGAGGACGACGTTGCTGGCCGTGCCGAGCCCGGGCTTCTGCCGCAGCGGGATCCAGAGCAGGAGCACGACGACGCCGACGATGATCGCCCACGTCCCGATGGCGAGGCCGAACGTGCGGGACAGTCCCTGGTGGAACACGTCCCACGGATCCAGCCCGAGGTTCGCGAGGACGAGCAGCGAGGAGCTGATTCCGTAGAGGATCAGCCCGCCGTACAGCTGAACGAGACGCAGACGCACTTCCCGAACGTACACTCGCGCGGTGTCCACGGAGACGACGCTCGTCGCCCGGCTCGCCGAGGACGCCGCCGAGCGCCTCTGCCGCTACGTCCGCATCGACACGCAGTCCGACGAGGAGTCGGAGACGTATCCGAGCACGCAGCAACAGCTCGACCTGCTGCGCCTCCTCCGCGACGAGCTCGAGCAGATCGGGCTCGCGGACGCCGCGATCGACGAGCACGGCTACGTGACCGCGACGCTCGCGGCCACCGTCGACCACGAGGTGCCGACGATCGCGTTCTTCGCGCACGTCGACACGGCGCGTGAGGTGAGCGGAGCCGGCGTCTCGCCGCAGCGGATCCGCTACGAAGGCGGCGACATCCCGCTCGGCGACTCGGGCCAGACGATTCGCCCGGCTGAATCGCCCCAGCTGGAGAACCACGTCGGGCACGACCTGATCACGACCGACGGCACGACGCTCCTCGGCGCCGACGACAAGGCCGGCGTCGCGGAGATCATGGCCGCCGTCTCGCATCTCGTCGCGCAGCCTGAGATTCCCCACGGGACGATCAAGATCGCGTTCAACCCGGACGAGGAGATCGGCCGCGGCGTCGTCCACTTCCCGGTCGAGAGCTTCGGCGCAACCGCCGCGTACACGGTCGACGGCTCGACCGCCGGGGAGCTGCAGGCCGAGACGTTCTCGGGCGCACAGGTGCGCATGCGGATCCGCGGCCGTGCGATCCATCCCGGCTGGGCGAAGGGCGAGCTCGTGAACGCGATCAAGCTCGCCGGCGAGATCCTCGCCCGGCTGCCACAGGACTCGCTGTCCCCGGAGACGACCGAGGGACGGGAGGGGTACGTCCACCCGGTGGTCGTCCAGGGCGACTCGTCGGAGGTCGAGCTGCGCTTCATCGTCCGCGACTTCGAAGACCACCTCCTCGGCGAGCACATCGGGTTCCTCCGCGGTCTCGCCGCAGAGGTCGCAGCGACCGACCCGCGCTGCTCGATCGAGGTGGAGGACCGCATCCAGTACCGCAACATGCGCGACGCGCTCAAGCCGCACCCCGAGATCGTCGCGAACCTCGAGGAAGCGGTCCGCCGAGTGGGGCTCGAGCCGAAGCAGACGTCGATCCGCGGCGGCACCGACGGGTCCGCCCTGACCGAGATGGGCCTCCCCACGCCGAATCTCTTCACCGGCGGCCACGACGCGCACAGCGAGCGCGAGTGGATCTGCGTCGAGGACATGGGCCTCGCCGCCGCGGCACTCGTCGAGCTCGCCGCGCGTGTGGACCGAATAACAACGGCAATACTGCAGAGATGGAACCGCTGCTCGACCGGCTCGGGCGTCCGCTCGAAACCCTGCGCGTCTCGATCACCGACCGTTGCAACTTCCGCTGCGTCTACTGCATGCCGAAGGAGGTCTTCGGCCGCGAGTACGCGTTCCTCGAGCGCCGCGAGCTGCTCACGTTCGAAGAGCTGGCCCGCGTCGTCGGCATCTTCGCCGGCCTCGGCGTCCGCACGGTGCGCCTCACCGGCGGCGAGCCGCTCGTCCGCCGCCACGTCGAGAACCTCGTCGAGCTGCTCGCGGCGATCGAGACTCCTGATGGCGACAGGCTCGAGCTCGCGCTGACGACGAACGGCTCGCTCCTCCCCCAGAAGGCCGAGGCGCTCGCCGCCGCAGGTCTCAGCCGTGTCACCGTCAGCCTCGACTCTCTCGACGACGCGACGTTTCGCGCGTTGAACGACGTCGACTTCCCCGTCCGGCAAGTGCTCGACGGGATCGACGCGGCGGCGGCGGCCGGGCTTCCCGTGAAGGTCAACGCCGTCGTGAAGCGCGGCGAGAACGACGAAGGCGTCGTCGCGCTCGCCGCTCACTTCCGCGGTACGGGTCACGTCCTTCGCTTCATCGAGTACATGGACGTCGGCTCGACGAACGGCTGGCGGCTGGAGGACGTCGTGAGCGCGGAGGAGATCGTGCGGCGCATCTCCGAGGAGTGGCCGCTCGAGCCTGTCGCACCCGCGCGGGCCGACTCGACTGCTCGCCGCTGGCGCTATCTCGACGGCGCCGGCGAGGTCGGCGTGATCGCGTCGGTCACGCAGCCGTTCTGCGGCGGTTGCTCACGAGCCCGCCTCTCGGCCGAAGGTCGGCTCTACACGTGCCTGTTCGCCGCGCGCGGCCACGACCTGCGTGCACCGCTGCGTCTGGGCGCTTCCGACGAGGAGATCGCCGAACGCCTCCGCGGGATCTGGTCAAGCCGAACCGACCGCTACTCCGAGCTCAGAACGGCTCGAACAGCGGCATCTGCAAAGGTCGAGATGTCGTATATCGGTGGTTGACGGACGGTTACTAGCCTTCATGTAACCGCGGCGATTAGAGTTGGGGTATGGAGCGGGTCGTCGCTCTCGGACGGAAGGTCCTACCTCGCGGTTGGCGAGATTTCGGCCTCCAGCTCGGGATCTGGTTTGGGTTCTACTTCTCGTACCTTGCGGTCCGGCATCTGACGGACCGCGACACGGGCAAGGCGGTCGTAAACGGCCTGCGCGTGATCTCGCTCGAGCAGCGCCTGACCCACCACCTCTACGAGGTGGCGGTCGAGCGCGTCGCCGACTCGTCCTCGTGGCTCCTGACGGCGACGGCCTGGACCTACTGGAACTCCGAGTTCACGGTGATCGGCCTCACGCTGCTCTGGGTCTACCTGCGGCGCCATGACGGCTTCCTCCGCTTCCGCAACACGATCCTGCTCGCGAACCTGATCGGCCTGCTCGGCTTCTGGTTGATGCCGACCGCCCCGCCGTGGATGTTCCCCGGCAAGGGGTTCGTCGACGGCGTCAACCACTCGAGCGCGCTCCTGCAGTCTCTGAGCAACTCGTACGCGGCGATGCCGAGCCTGCACGCCGCCGACGCGCTGATCGTCGGCTTCTTCATGGTCTCGACCTCGCGGACGATCTGGGCCAAGACGCTCTGGGCGCTGTGGCCGTTGTGGGTCTGGTTCTGTGTGATCGCGACCGCGAACCATTACCTCCTGGATGTGCTCGCCGGGATCACGGTGGCGGTCGTGGCGTTGCTCGCCATCCGCTGGACGCCGCGCCTCTGCGCGCGCGCTCGCGGGCTTGGACCTGTTATCGCAAACCTGCTATAGTCCACATAGCAGGAATGCTATGTCGGAGATGAACGCGACCATACGCCTCCGCCGCGTCAAGCAGGGTTACACGGTCGGAGCCCGCTCACTCGCCAGCCGCTCGGTCACGAGGCTCGCGAAGACCGGAGTCACGCCGAACGTCCTCACAACGACAGGCGTCTCGCTCTGTCTCGTGGCGGCGATTCTTGTCCCGTTCGAGAACCGAGCCGACGCGCTGCTCGTCTACTGGCTCGCGGCCGGGATCTTCGTCGTGGGCTCGCTGCTCGACATCCTCGACGGCGCGCTCGCCCGCGTTGGTGGCAAGTCCACCCCGTTCGGCGCCTTCTTCGACTCCACCACCGACCGCGTCGGCGAGGGAGCGATGCTCGCCGCAATCGCGCTCGTGTTCTCGCGTCACGGCCAGGACTGGGCCGTCGTGGTCGCCGTTGCGGCGGTCGTCGGCTCGTTCCTCGTCTCGTACACGCGCGCCCGCGCCGAGGCGCTCGGACTCAAGGGTGACGTCGGCCTGGGCTCGCGCGCCGAGCGCGTGGTGCTGATCACGGCCGGCCTCGTCTTTGCGCCGTGGGGAGGCCTCCCGTGGGCCATCGTCGTGCTCGCCGCGACGGCCTGGCTCACGGTCGTCCAACGCATCCTGCATGTCAGAAAGCAACTTTCCGGAGGGACCAGTGGCAACGACCAACGGTAGGGCACGGCTCGACGACGGCAAGGTCCGCGTCGCGATCATCGGCGTCGGGAACTGCTCGAACTCGCTGCTCCAGGGAGTCGAGTACTACAAGGACGCACCGGACGACCAGTTCGTCCCCGGGCTCATGCACGTCAACCTCGGCGGCTACCACGTCAGCGACGTGGAGTTCACCGCCGCGTTCGACGTCGTCAAGGGCAAGGTCGGCGAGGATCTCGCCGACGCGATCTGGGCGCATCCGAACGACACGATCAAGTTCGCCGACGTCCCGCAGACCGGCGTCAAGGTCTCGCGCGGCATGACGCACGACGGCCTCGGCAAGTACCTCTCGCAGATCGTCGAGAAGGCGCACGGCAAGACCGACGACGTGGTCGGGATCCTCAAGGAGACCAAGACCGACGTGGTCGTCAACTACCTGCCGGTCGGCTCGGAGATGGCAACCAAGTGGTACGCCGAGCAGATCCTCGAGGCCGGCTGCGCCATGATCAACTGCATGCCGGTCTTCATCGCGCGCGAGGACTACTGGGGCAAGCGGTTCGAGGAGAAGGGACTGCCGATCATCGGCGACGACATCAAGTCCCAGGTCGGCGCCACCATCACGCACCGCGTCCTGACCTCGCTCTTCCGCGAGCGCGGCGTCCACCTCGACAAGACGATGCAGCTCAACGTCGGCGGCAACTCCGATTTCCTCAACATGCTCGAGCGGGAGCGGCTCGAGTCGAAGAAGATCTCGAAGACGAACGCGGTCACGTCGATGCTCGACTACGACCTCGGCGCGGGCAACGTCCACGTCGGCCCGTCCGACTACGTGCCGTGGCTGACCGACCGCAAGTGGGCGTACATCCGGATGGAGGGCTCCTCGTTCGGTGACGTGCCGCTCAACGTCGAGCTGAAGCTCGAGGTGTGGGACTCGCCGAACTCGGCCGGAATCGTGATCGACGCGGTCCGCCTCGCGAAGCTCGCGCTCAACAACAACCGCTCGGGGGCGCTCGTCGGCCCGAGCTCGTACCTCATGAAGTCGCCGCCGCAGCAGATCGTCGACGACGAGGCGTACGAGCTGACCGAGGAGTTCATCCGCGAGAACGCCCGCACGCGCGTCGCCGAGGAGGTCTCGGCGGAATGAGTATTCGCCGCCTCTTCTGGCTGGGGGCGGCGATTCTCTTCTCGATTGCCGCGCTCGTCGCCATCGCGGCGGTGCTCGGCGGCAGCTTCGGCACGACTCAGCAACACATCTGCGAGATGTGCGGCATCGCGTTCGTCTGCGGTGCCGCCGTGCTCGCAGGCCTCGGGTGCATCGACCGCGGTGTCATCCGCCCGGTCGGCTGGATCACGGTCGTGCTCGGCGTCACGACGTTCGCGGTTTGGACTGTCGGCGTCTGGGCTGAGAACGCCGGCCACCCCTACTGGAGGGCCGCCGGCGTCCTCGGCGTCTGGACGCTCGCCGGGCTCGTCGTGACGACGCTTCGTCTGTTCGTGTCCTCGCCGCAGCTACTCAGGAGCGTCGTGCCGGCTACGTGGGCGGCCGCTGTGATCGCCGCAGTCGTGGCGACCGAGATGATCCTCGGTGCAGACGGCGGCCCATGGAAGCTCGTCGTCGTGCTCGTGATCCTGACGGCCCTCGGCTATGCGTTGACTCCCGCCCTGCAGCGTTTCTGGGCGGCCGCGGAGCCGGCCGAGCGAGCCGAACGGCTCCTCGGCACGCTCGGAGGCATCGACGTCTTCGCCGTCCGCGGCGACGGACGATCCGTGACGATCGGCTCGAACCGCACGCGGCTCTCCTCGAGCGAGGGAATCGTCCTCCGCGAGCGCTCTTGAGCCTCGAGCTCCGTTCCGCACGCTCGGTCTCGCCCGGCGAGCGCGCGGAGCTGTTCAACAGGGCGTACGAGGGCTACCTCTTGCCCTTCCACATCGACGAGCAGCAGCTCGCGTTCATGGACGACGCGTTCGATCTCGACCTCGACGCGTCGCGGATCGCATACCGCGACGGCGAGCCGGTCGGGCTCGGGAATCTCGGCCTGCGCGGCGAGGACGCCTGGATCGGCGGTGTGGGAGTCGTGTCGGCCGCCCGCCGCTCGGGCGTCGGCGAGTCGCTCATGCGGGCGCTGCACGAGCAGGCGCGTGAGCGCGAAGTGCGCCGCGTCTGGCTCGAGGTGATCGTCGAGAACACGGCCGCATTCATGCTTTACGAGAAGCTCGGCTACGCACTGCTTCAGGACGTCGAGGTCTGGACGCTCCCCCGCGTCGAGGGCGACCACGCAGGGCGCGAGGTCTCCCCTGCCGAGGCGAAGGCCCGGCTGCCCGAGCAGCACGAGCCGTGGCAGCGTGCCGACGGAACTCTCGATCACTACGACGACGTGCGCGGCCTCGCCACCGACAGCGGTGCGATGCTCTTCTGCGTGCGCTCCACGGCGCAGCTGCAGCAATACGCCGGCGATCCCGAACCGTTGCTCCGCGCGCTTCGCACCTTCGGCGACGCCTACGTGCTGAACCTCCCGGTCGACGACCCGGCGGCGTCGGTGCTGCGCGAGCTCGGCGGCTCGGTCGCCGTCCGCCAGCACGAGATGCTCCTCGAGCTCTAGCTGGCACTAGACTCGATCGACGTGCGGATCGCGCTAGTCACGCCGTTCGCCTGGTCGCAGCCGCACGACGTGAACGAGCACGTGGAGGGGCTCGCGCGTGAGCTGCGCCGACGCGGCCATGCGGTCACGATCCTGGCCCCCTCGAACCGCGCCCGTGATCTGGCGGCCGGGCGACGCGCCCTGCTCGGAGACTTCGACGACCCGGAGCTGATCGCGATCGGCCCGGCCGTCCGGATTTCCCGCCGGAGCCGCATGGGGGTGCCGGTCGGAGTACGCGCGCGCCTCTCGCTCGCACTCGCGCGAGGCCGCTTCGACGTCGTGCACGGCTTCGAGCCCGGACTGCCGAGCCTGTCGTATCTGGCGCTGCGCGACTCCGCGGCGCTGACGGCTGCGACGTTCTTCTCGCCGCACCGGCTCGGGTATCCGCCCGGTCGCGCGCAGCGGGAGCGGCTGCTCGCGCGAGTCGATGCCCTCCTCGCGACGAACGACGAGGTTGCCGAGGCGGCCGCCGCCCGTTTCCCCGGCCGCTACGAGCTCGTGCCGCACGGGATCGACCCCGAGCTCTTCGCGCCGACGAAGAAGCGCAACCTGGTCGTGGTCGAGTGGCGTCAGGCCGAGCGACCGCTCCTGCGCGCACTCGTGCGAGAGCTCACGCAGCAGCCCGACTGGGAGCTCGTCCTCCTGCGCACACGGATGCCGGCGTCCCGGCCCGCGGTCTCGCGCCGGCTGCGGGGGAGGATGCGCGTGCGCACCGCGCGCACCGGCGCTGCCCGCGCGGAGCTCCTTCGTGCCGCATCGATCTTCGTCCCCGCCGCCGAGGGCCTGTCGCGCCTCGTCGCCGAGGCACAGACCGCGGGAGTCGCGATCGTCGCACCGCCGGGCCGTGCCGAGCAGCCCGAGCTCGCCGCCGCCGAGACGGCGCGGATGATCGAAGACGAAGCCTTCCGCGCACGCCGCGCAGCGGAAAGTCTGGAAGCGGCGACCTCGCAGACGACTGCAGCGCTCGCGGACCGTGTCGAAGAGGTCTACCGACGGCTCGCGGGGCGCAGGCGTGGCCGTTCAGGGCGGGCTCCACTCGAGGAGCGCGGCTGGGTCGTCGCCGACCTCCACCTGCACACGAGCTGGTCGCACGACTGCTCGATCGACGTCGACGAACTGCTCGACCATGCCGAGGCCGAGGGGCTCGGCGCGATCGCGGTCACCGACCACAACGTGCTCGGTGGAGCCCTCGAGGCAGCCGAGAAGGCGCGCGGCCGGCGCCTGATCGTCATCCCCGGCGAGGAGGTGAAGACGGCGGAGCAGGGCGAGGTGATCGGGCTCTTCCTGCGCGAGGAGATTCCGCGGGGCATGTCCTTCGGCGAGACCGTCGCCGCGATCCGGGCCCAGGGGGGCCTGGTCTACGTGCCGCACCCGTTCGACCGGATGCACGCGATCCCCGACCCCGCGACCCTGCACAGGCACCTCGCCGAGATCGACGTGCTCGAGGTCTACAACGCACGGCTGCTGTTCGAGGGCTACAACGACGAGGCGCTCCGCTTCGCGCGGAAGTACAACCTCACTCCCGGGGCGGGATCCGACGCGCACGTCCTCGCCGGCGTCGGCACGGGCGCCGTTCGGATGCGCCGCTTCAGCGGCCCCGAGGAGTTCCTCGTCTCGCTCCACGACGCCGAGGTGCTGCGCCGCCCGAAGTCGCTCGTCTACCTGCAGGGACTGAAGTGGGTCGCGCAGGCGAAGGAGCGGGTGCGCTAGCAGACGGCGGGCAGAGGCGCCCGGACGAGCATCTCCGGGCCTTCGAACCGAACCTCGAGCTGGCCGAGCGCGCGTTGCAGGATGGCGAGCGCCGCCGGGTTGTCGCTCCGAACGAGTGCGGTCACCTCGGCGATGCCGGCTCCGCAGGCGTCGCAGACGAGCTCCTGGGTGAGTGCAGAGCCGATGCCGCGGCCCTGGTAGGCGTCGGCCACTTCGAAGGCGACCTCCGCGGTCGCGCCGGAGCGCACCAGCCGGGAAATCGCGACCGGCTCCGGGTCGCCGTCGACGTAGGCGACCAGCGCGTGGTGATTCGGCCCGACGGTCGCGAGCCAGCGCAGCTCCTGCTCGCCGAGGCGCTGCTTCGGCCCGTTGAACCGCGTGCGGCGCGACTCTTCGCCGAGCCGCTCGAAGACGGCCTGGACGGTGGCCGTGTCGCCATGCCGCAGCGGCCGGACGAAAAGTTCCGGGCCGTGCTTCGGCTTCACGACACGCGTCTGCATCTCCCTCACTCCTCAAGACGCCTGAGGCCGAGCGGATCTTCCCGGACGCTAGCCTGGCTCTCAGGAAGGCCCGCACCCCGGCGCGTCGAAAGAACGTCCGGCATGGTGACGCCGCCTATCGAGACGACCAGCTGACCGTGGCGACGGACGAGATCTACGAGAAGTACCTGCAAAAGGCGATCACCGAGAGCAACGCTCTCGGGGACGAGCTCGCGCAGACCGCCGGCGGCGCGCGCGTACCCGTGCTCGGCTCCGGCCATCCACTCGCCGACGTCTTCCTGCTCAAGTACGCGCCGCAGGCCTCCGAGCTGCAGGAGGGAGTCGCCTTCTACGGCCGCGCCGGAACCGCGCTTCTCAAGTCGCTGCAGCGCCTGCACGTCGACCCCATGGCGATCTACGGGACGAACTGCCTCAAGTTCGCGGGCGGCGACGAGGACGAGTCGCGGCCGTTCCTCCTGCGCGAGCTGCACATCGTCCAGCCGAAGCTCGTCGTCGCCATGGGCGAACCCGCGCTCGCCTTCCTCAACGCCGCGGCCTTCCCGCTGTCGCGCGAGCTGACGCCCGTCGAGGGCGAGCTGCAGGAGTACACCCCGACGATCCAGGGGCTCGTCACACCCGACATCGACTCCTCGCTCGACGAGCAGCCGGCGAAGACGGCGTTCTGGAACGCCTTCAAGGTGCTGGGCGAGTGGTGGAGTCAGACTCCTCCGTACTGAGCACTCGCCTCCGCGTAGCGGCGTTCGTCGTGCTCGCAGCGGCGGTCGTGACGTGGGACGCGATCGCGCCGCACCTCGACCCGGTCGCGCTCTGGCCGACGGTCGCGATCATCGCGGCGGCCGTCCTTCCGGCGACCCTCGGGCTGATCTACCTGGCGCTGCCACTCTGGTCGAATCGCCGGGTGATCGCGATCGGGCTCGTCGTGTTCCTGGTCGTGGCGGTCTTGACCTGGCGGGCGGATGCGCACCTCGCCTCGAACTTCATGAAGCTCGCCGCCTACACCTGCGGCGGCTGGCTGTTCCTCTCCCTGTTCGAGGAGCTCAGCTGGGTCGTGATCGTGGCCCTGATCATTCCGTTCGTCGACGCGTTCTCGGTTGCCGCCGGGCCGACCAAGGACATCGTCAACCACCATGTCGAGGTCTACTCGGCCGTCGCAGTCGCCTTCGTGGGGCCGGGCGGAGTCGCGGCCGGGCTCGGGCCTCCCGACGTCCTCTTCTTCGCCCTCTTCCTCGCGACGACGGTGCGCTGGGGCCTGCGGCCGGGCTGGACGTGGCTGGCGATGACGGCGATGTACTCGCTGACGCTCGTGCTCGCGAACGCCACGAACGTCAATGGCCTGCCGGCTCTGCCCTTCCTCTCCTTCGGCTTCCTGCTCGCGAACGCCGACCTGCTCTGGCGGCGGTTCAGGCCGACGCGCTGACCTGCTCGAGCAGCGCGACACACTCGACGTGCGGCGTGTGCGGGAACATGTCGACCGGAGTCACACGGCGCAACTCGTAGCCGTAGTCCGCGCGTAGCGCCTTCACGTCACCCGCGAGGGTGGTGGGGTTGCAGGAGACGTAGACGAGCCGCGGTGCACCGATCCGGCCGAGCCGGCGCAACGCCTTCCCGGCCAGCCCGGCGCGAGGCGGGTCGACGACGACGACCTCCGGCGAGCCGGAGCGCTCGAGCAGCTCCTCCACCACCTCGCCGACGTTGCCCGCGAAGAACGCCGCGTTCGTGATCGTGTTGAGCTCGGAGTTCTCGAGTGCGCAGGCGACCGACTCCTCCGAGACCTCGATCCCCCAGACCGTCAGCGCGTCCTTGGCGAGCGAGAGCCCGATCGTGCCGATCCCGCAGTAGAGATCCCAGACGGTCTCGTCGCCGGTCAGCCCGGCCGCCTCGCGCGCGAGCGCGTAGAGCCGTTCGGCCATCGCCGTGTTCGTCTGCAGGAAGGCGTTCGGACGCACCCGGAAGCGAAGCCCGCAGAGCTCCTCTTCGATCCACTCGTCTCCCCAGAGCAGCCGAGTCGGCAGGTTCGTGACCTCGGCCGGCGTGTCGTTCACCGACCAGTGAATCGACCGCACCTCGGGGAAGCGGCGGAGCACGTCGACGAGGTAGCCCGTCTCGAACCGCTCACCCGGCCCGGTCACCAGCTGCACGAGCGCCTGTCGTGTGTTGCGGCCCTGCCGCACGACGAGGTGGCGGAGGTAGCCGCTCCCGTCTTCCTGCGAGTACGGCTCGAGCCCCTCTTCGCGTGCCCAGTCGCGGACTGCGTCGCGGATGCCGTTGCCGAGCTCGTCGGTGAGCCAGCAACGCTCGACCTCGAGCACTTCGTCCCAGCGGCCGGCCCGGTGAAAGCCGAGCGCAGCGCCCTCGGGCGTCGCCGTGAACGAGTACTCGAGCTTGTTGCGGTAGTGGAAGATCTCCGGCTCGCAGGGGAGGATCGGCTCGAGCGGCGGCTCGGCGATGCCCGCGAGCCGCTGCAGCGCGTCGCGCACCTGCATCTCCTTTTGCGCGAGCTGTGCCTCGTACGCGAGATCCTGGAAGCGGCAACCGCCGCACGCCGGGAAGTGGGCGCACGGCGCGTCGACGCGCTCGGGCCCCGGCCTCAAGACCTCGGTCGCGAGCGCCTCGGCATGGCTGCGCTTGACCTTGGTGACCCGGGCGCGCACGCGATCGCCCGGCAGCCCGCGCCGAACGAAGACGACGAAACCGTCGAGCCGCGCGACGCCGTTACCGCCGTACGCGAGCGAGTCGACGTCGAGCTCGAGCTCTTCTCCTTTGGTCACGGGCGCGGCCATGCCGCCCACCGTAACGGCGCTACAGCGTCGTGACGTAGATCTTGCGCTCGCGCGGCCCGTCGAACTCGCAGAAGAAGACGCCCTGATAGGTGCCGAGGGCGAGGCCACCGTCGCGCAGCGGAATGAGCACCTGCGGGCTCGAGGCGAGAGAAGCTCGCGCGTGCGAGGGTGCATTCGGCCCGTCCTCGTCGTCGTGCCTCCACTCCCAGTCGTCGTCGACGACCCGCTGGAACGCGTTCTCGAGGTCGGTCACGAGCTCGGGGTCGATGCGCTCGTTGATCGCGACGCCGGCCGTGGTGTGCGGAACGTAGATGAGCGCGGCCGTCGCGCCGTTCGTCCCGCCGAGCGCATCGCGAACGAGCTCGGTGATCTCGATCAGCTGCGTCTTGCGATCGGTCTTGAGGGAGATCTCCCGCACGGGTCTATCCTACGAACCCGCATGCCGGAGCCGCTTGAGCAACGGGAGATCGACGCGCTCAGTGCGGACGCCGACCGCTTCATCGCCGAGCTCGACGAAGAGTCCTATCTCCACTTCGCGGGGCACAAGGACACCTACGAGCTCGCGCCGATCTACGAGCGGCACGAGCGCCTGACCCAGCTCGATACGGCGCTCGCGCTCGGGGCCTCGGTCGACGGGAACCGCCGGCGGCGCGAGTTGTGGAAGTTCGCGTGCGCACGGTATCTCGGCAGCTTCGTGAGCGGAGAAGCGGAACGCGTCGCCGAGCTCGAAGCGACCCTGACGGCCGAGGTCGACGGCGAGGAGATCCCGTACCGGATGCTCAGGCCGCGGCTGATGAACGAGGATGACCGCGGCGTCCGAGAGCGGATCGAGACGGCCAGGAACGAGCTCACCGAGGAGCATCTGAACACCCTCGAGCTGCAGGCTGCGCGGGTCGTCCAGCGCGAGACCCGGCGGCTCGGAGCCGAGAGCTACGCCGACCTCTACCGCAGCTTCGGCCTGCCCCTCGACGACCTCGCCGAGCAGTGCAGGCGCCTGCTCGCCGACACCGAGGACCTCTGGGAGAGAACGGGCGACCGCTTCTTTCGCTCACGCATCGGCCTCGGGCTCGACGAGGTCACGCGCTGGGACGTCGGGCGGGCGTGGCGCGGCGTGGAGTGGGACTCCGCGTTCCCGGCCGCCGGCATGCTGCCCGCCCTCGAGGTCACGCTGGCCGATCTGGGCATCGACCTGCGCGCACAGCCGAACGTCGAGCTCGACCTCGAGGGGCGCCCGAACAAGGACCCTCGCGCGTTCTGCTCGCCCATCGAGATCCCCGGGCGCGTCGTCCTCGTGATCCAACCGCAGGGCGGCTTCGAAGACTGGCGCGCCCTCTTCCACGAGGCGGGCCACACGGAGCACTTCGCCCACACGGATCCGTCGCTCTCGCCTGAGGAGCGCCGGCTGGGCGACAACGCCGTCACCGAGGGCTGGGCGATGCTGTTCGAGTACCTGATCACCGAGCCGGTGTGGCTCGAGCGGCAACTCGACTTCCCCCGCCCGTACGAGTTCGCCGCCGAAGGCGCCGCACAGCTCCTCTGGATGGTGCGGCGCTACAGCGCGAAGCTGCTCTACGAGCTCGAGTTCCATGCGGCAGACGATCTGACGGCGTTGCGGCCGCGCTACGTGGAGCTGCTCGCCGACGCGACGAAGTTCGAGCCGTCCCCATCCGACTACCTGCGTGACATCGACGACGGCTTCTACGCCTCGGAGTATCTCCGCGCCTGGGCGTTCGAAGCGCAGCTGCGTGCCTACCTGCGTGAGCGCTTCGGCAACGCCTGGTTCTCCCGCCGGGAGGCAGGTTCGCTGCTGCGCGAGCTCTGGGCTGAGGGCCAGAAACCCACTGCCGACGAGCTCCTCCGCGACGTGGCCGGGGAGAAGCTCGAGCTTGCCGCGGTCGGCGACCGGATCCGCGAGGCGCTGGCCGCGGCCTGAGTTCCGAACCTCCGCTAACGCTGAGGATTCGCCTGGAATGCGGCGGGCACACCGTCCGTTCTAGACGGCATGAGAACCCTGGAAGAGATTCACGCCGAGATCGAGATCCTGAGCGAGGAGCGGACCGAGCTGTGGCACCGGCTCTCCGACCAGCACGATCCCGAGGTGCGGGCCGAGATCCATGCGCTCGACGAGCGGCTCGACCGTCTCTGGGACGAGAACCGAGCCGTCCGCGCCCGACTGCTCTTCGGCGATCGCGAGAAGATCGTGGCCCGCGCGCGGGTCGAAGAGCGGCTCGAGCGCGCAGCCTAGGCTCCGGGCCGAACCTGCCTCTACACTGAAGCGCTCGCGGGGCGTTAGCTCAGCTGGGAGAGCGCCGGCTTTGCAAGCCGGAGGTCACCGGTTCGATCCCGGTACGCTCCATCATGACTGACACAACGCGACCCGGTGGTCGGTCGGACTATGCGGCCACCGCGTAGAGCCGCCACTCTCCGGGAACACCCTTCAGCTCGACCGTCTCACGCTCTTCGAAGGAGAGACCTGAGCCCGCGACGAGATCGCGCACGGTTTGCGAGACGAGCACTTCGCCTGCCCGCGCTTCGGCAGCGACGCGCGCGCCAATGTGCACCGCCAGACCGCCGATCTTGCCGTCGACGACCTCGCACTCGCCGGTGTGCAAGCCGGTACGGATCTCGAGGCCGATCTCACCGACCGCCGCGCTCAGCGCGCACGCGCAGCGGATCGCTCGCGCCGGACCGTCGAAGGAAGCGAAGAAACCGTCGCCCGCAGTGTCCAGCTCCCGGCCGCGATAGCGTGCCAGCTCGCGCCGGATCACTGCGTGGTGCTGGTCGAGCAGCTCGCGCCAGGCGCGGTCGCCGAGTTCGGCGAGCTTCGCCGTCGAGCCGACGAGGTCGGTGAAGAGGACGGTGGCGAGGACGCTCTCCTGCTCCGCCGCTTGTGGGCCCGCCGCGGCGAGCGTCGAGAGGAAGTCGCGGATCGCCTGCTCGATCGGCTCGGGGTCGCCCGACGGGATGTGTGCTCGGTGCCCGGAAACTCGACGAGGCGGGCGCCGCGGATGTTCTCCGCGAACCAGCGCCCCGCCTCGACAGGGACGTTCGGGTCGCCGGTGCGGTGCAGGACGAGCGTTGGAACGCGGATCGCCCGGACGGCGTCGCGGACGTCGATCTCGAGATTGCTCATGTCGAGCTGCCGGATCGCGCCGGGGCTCGCACTCATACGCATCCGCCTGGCGAGGAACTCCGCCGCCTCGTCATCGGCGCTCATGCCTGAGCTGCCGAGCATCTCGACGGCGAGCTCGCGCGTTCCCCACCGCCGCGCCGATTCCGCGCTGTCTGCCAGGTACTCCTCGCGGGTCATTCCCCATGGGAACCCTGGAGCCCGAGTAAAGCGCGGTGCCGCCGCGTAGAGGATGAGGCCGAGCGTTCGCTCGGGATACGTCGCGGCGAAGAGCGCTGCGAGCGGCCCGCCTTCCGACGCTCCCATCACGGCAGCGTGCTCGGATCCGACCGCATCGAGGACGGCCCGGATGTCGTCCATCCGCGTCTCCATGTCCGCAACGCCGACGCCTCGATCCGACAGGCCCGTTCCGCGCTTGTCGAAGCGGATGACCCGCGCGAACGCTCCGAGCCGGCGGTAGTGCGCCGCCGCCTCTTCGTCCTCCCACGTCAGCTCGACGTTCGAGATGTAGCCGGGGACGACGACGAGGTCGATCGAGCCTTCCCCATGCACCTGGTATGCGATGGAAACCTCGCCGCTCAACGCGTACCGGGTCTCGGGCGTGTCCACGCGGAGCGCGTCCGACCTACTTCACCGCGAGGATCTCGACCATGCGGATGTCCGGATCGGCGGCGAGCAGCTCGGGGCCGACCTGACCGAGCGCCTTCGGGATCTCACCGTTCAGATGTGCTTGCCGCGCATCTTCGGTCTCGAAGGTGTCGAAGATCCCGTATGTCGTGTCGCCCAGCTTGAACGCATACCAGGTAACTGTTCCTTCCTCGCGTGCGGCGAGCTCACGGCCGCTGCGCAGGAACTCGCCCAGGTCGTTGCCCTTCCCGGGCTTCGCCTCGAGGAGCGCGAGGATTCCCAGCTCGACTGCCATGACCGTTCCCCCTTCGTCGCTGACGGTTCGAACTATCCCACCAATTGCATTCGAGCAACCCAGTGAGTAGCTTCGTCCGATGGCGAGCGTGCGTCTGAGGACGGTCGATGCGTTCACCGAGAAGCCGTTCGCCGGGAGCCCCGCGGCGGTGCTCATGCTGTCCGAGACGCCGTCGGACGAGTGGCTGGCGGCTGTCGCCCGGGAGATGAGCCTGCCCGATACGGGGTTCGTGATCCGCGAAGAGCTGCCGGATGCCGATTTCCGGCTCCGCTGGTTCACGCCGACCGTCGAGATCGATCTCTGCGGCCACGCGACGCTCGCCTCCGCCCACTGCCTGTTCGAGGACGGCGTCGCCGGGCCGATCAGGTTCAGGACCCGCAGCGGGGTGCTCACCGTCGAACAGAGGGCGGACGGCTCGCTGGCCATGGACTTTCCATCCTGGCCGGCGACCCGGTCCGACGACGGGAGCGTTGTCGCTGCCGCCATCGGTGTACCCGTGGACTGGACGGGTCGCACCGCCAACGGGTTCTTCATCCTGGCGCTCGTGGCCGACGAGGGCTCGGTGCGTGGCCTGAGCCCCGACCTTGCAGCCGTGAGCGAGCTCGCTGCTTCGGTCGGCCTGATCGTGACTGCCGGCGCCGATCCGGGAAAGGGGTACCAGTTCGTTTCCCGCGTCTTCGCCCCTCAGGCCGGGATCCCCGAAGATCCGGTAACCGGAAGCGCACACACCGTGCTGGCGCCATATTGGGCCGACCGGCTCGAACGGACATCCCTCACGGGCCTTCAGGTGTCTGCGCGGTCAGGGCTGGTCGGCGTCGAGCTGACGGGCAACCGCGTGACCATCATCGGGCACGCGATCACCGTCTCCGACGGCACGCTGAGAGCAGCCGCCACCCCTGGGTAGCGGGAGCCAACTACGACGACTGCGTTCGATCCCGGTTGCCACCAGCCGGTTTCGCCGCCACACTTCCCCTGTGAGCGAAGGGCTGGACATGCGCGGCCGTTACGAGCAGGCGCTCGCCGAGGTCGAGGAGATGAAGCGGACCCTGCGCGAGCATGCGCAGCGCGTCGCCGCACGCGAACGTGAGCTCGAGCAGCTGCGACTCGAAGTGGCCGGCCGACAGGGACGTCGTCGATCGTCCTCGCCGGAGCGGCCGTCAGCACCCGACCCGGCGCGGCAGGAGGAGCTCAGCCGGAAGATCGCCGCGGCCGAGAAACGCGAGAAGGAAGCCGTGCAGGAGCTCGCCCTCGCCAAGGCCGAGCGGGAGCGGCTCGACGAGCGCGAGCAGGCGATTCGCAAGGTCGAGCGGGAACTCGCCGGTCAGCGCATCCAGCTCGAGGAGAGGCTGAAAGGCGGCACCGGCAAGGCTTCGGCCGACCCTGAACCTGCCCACGAAACGGATCCGGCCGGCGATCCGCCGCCTCCGACCCCGCTGCCCCAGCAGCCGCCCGACGACCCGGATCTCGAGCCTGCCGCCGCCGCGAAACGTCGCCGCGCCAGCATGTTGGCCGACCCGCAGCTCCGGAAACCGCGCTGAGAAAAACCGCTTAGCTCGACCCTGCCGCGCTGGTATCGTCGGCGGTCTGCTCGGTGCGCGACACAGGGGTCGTGCTGCGCCGGGGGTTTCTTCATGTCCACGTATGTGAGCTCAGTCGACCCGCCCGACCTCGGCCTGGTGCCGACCTTCCGACGCCTGCTCCGGCTCTGGCGCGAGCAGTGGAAGCTCGGAGTCTTCAGCCTGCTGTGCGCGCTCGCCTACACGCTGATCTCGATCGCGATCCCGATCCTGATCTCGCAGGCGATCGACAACGCGATCGTTCCGCACAAGGAGAGCAAGCTCCCGCCGTATCTCGCCGCCATCGGCGGGCTCGCCCTCCTGCGCTTCGTCATCAACTTCAACCGCCGCTACGCGACCGCCCGGATCGGCATCCGGATCGAGGCGCGGATGCGGGAGCTGTTGTACCAGGCGTACCTCCGCTACCCGCGGGCCTTCTACGACCGGCACGCGACGGGACAGGTCCTGTCGCGCGCGACGAACGACCTCTATCCGATCCGCTACTTCATCGGCTGGGGGCTCGTACAGGGGATGCAGAGCGTGATGATGATCGTGGGGGCAGGAGTCGTCCTCCTGGTCGTCGACGCCCGGCTCACCCTCTACGCAGCCGTGTCGCTGCCGCTGATCGGGTTCGTCGCGAACCGCTTCGGGCGGCTCGTGTCGCCGATCTCGCGGGAGGTGCAGGCCCGGAAGGGCGACGTGACCGAGTCGGCGGACGAGGCCGTCGTCGGGATCGAGATGGTGCAGGCCTTCGGGCGTGAGGACGACGTGCGCGGGCGCTTCGGCGACCGGGCCGAGGGAGTCCGCTCTGCGGCGCTCCGCCAGGCGAACGTCGAGTCGCAGCACGTGCCCGGCCTCTACTACCTGCCCGCGCTCTCGATCGCGGCCGTGGTCTTCTTCGGCGGCCGTGCCGTCATTCACGGCGACCTGACGATCGGGCAGTTCGTCCTCTTCGAGACGCTCCTCTTGCAGCTCGTCTGGCCCCTCGAGGCGATCGGCTGGATCCTCGACCTCGCGCAGCGGGCGCTTGCGTCCGCGGGCCGCAGCTTCGGCTGGCTCGACGGAATCGAGCCGATGCCCGAGCCGGCGAATCCCCGACGGCTTCCTTCCGGGCCGGTCGGCGTGCGGTTCGAGAACGTGAGCTTCGCGTACGGCGGCGAGGTGAACGTGCTGCACGAGCTCGACCTCGTCGTCGAGCCGGGAGAGATCGTCGCCGTCTGCGGATCGACCGGCTCCGGCAAGACCTCGCTGCTCAACCTCCTCCCCCGCTTCTACGACCCGACCGCCGGCCGGGTGACCGTCGGAGGCGTCGACACGCGCGATGTCCGCATCGCCGAGCTGCGGGCCTCCGTCGCGCTCGTTACGCAACGGCCGGTGCTGTTCTCGGTGCCGCTTCGCGAGAACCTCACCGCCGGCCGCGAGGACGCCGACTGGGATGACGTGCTCGCGGCCTGCGACGCGGCAGGTGTGGATGCATTCGCCCCGAGCCTCCCCGACGGCTACGACACCCTGATCGGAGAGCGCGGCGTCAACCTCTCGGGCGGTCAGCGACAGCGCGTCGCGCTGGCGCGAGCGCTCGTCACCGGAGCGCGTGTCGTCGTGCTCGACGATCCCCTGTCGGCCGTCGACACGCTCACCGAGCGGAGGCTCGTCAGGCGGTTGCGGCCGGCGCTCTCGGGCCGCACGGTGCTCGTCGCGACGCAACGCCTCTCGACGATCGAGATCGCCGACCGCGCCGTCGTGCTGGTCGACGGACGGATCGTCGAATCCGGAACACCGGCCGAGCTCCTCCGCGCGGGCGGAGAGTTCACGACGCTCTTCGGCGACGAGGTGGTCGCGGCATGAGGCGGCTCTGGAAGTACCTGGAGGGACGCAAGCGCTTCGCGGCGCTGATGCTGCTCGTGGGACTTGGGAACGCGATCGCGCAGACCGGCGGCTGGCTGCTCGTCCGGAACGCGATCGACAAGGGCATCACCGATCACAACGAGCGCCACCTGACGATCATCGTCGCGATCTACCTCTGCGTCGCGGCCGGGGGCTGGGTGCTGCAGGCGCGCCTGATCCGCGGTCTCGCCACGATCGGGCAGGCGATCGTGATCGGCCTGCGGCGCGACCTCTTCGATCACCTCACGAGCCTCTCGCTCCGCTACTTCTCGCAGCAGAAGGCCGGCTGGATCATCGCGCGCCTCACGAGCGACGTCGACGCCGTCTCCGACGTCCTGTCGCAGGGCATGCCGACCCTCGTCTCGAACCTCATCCTCCTGCCGGCCGCGGTCGCCGCACTGATCATCGCCGACTGGCGCCTCGGCCTCATCGCGTTCGTCGTGCTGCCGCCGACGATCATCCTCTCGCGCTGGTTCCAGCGCGCCTCGCACGTCGCGAACGTCGAGCAACGCAACCGGATCGCCGCGGTCACGGCTCAGATCGCGGAGTCGGTGTCGGGAATGGCGGTCGTGCAGGCCTTCAACCGCGAGCGTCAGTTCCAGGCCGAGTTCGACGCCTTGAACGACGCGAACCGCGCCCAGTCGACGTACGTCCAGAAGATCTTCTCGGTCTTCTTCCCGTCGATCGAGTTCCTCGGCGTCCTGGCGACGGGAACGGTCGTCTACTTCGGCTCGCACCTCTACGAGAACGGGACGCTGACGATCGGCACGCTGATCACGGCGACCTACATCTTGTCGCTCGTCTTCCAGCCGCTTCAGGAGCTCTCGGATGTGTACGGGCAGCTGCAGTCGGCCGGAGCGGCGATGGTCAAGATCGCGAGCATCCTCGACGAGGAGCCCGACATCGACAATCGGCCCGGCGCGCAGCCGCTGCCGCGCATCGACGGCGACCTCGAGCTCGACCACGTCGTCTTCGCCTACGGCAAGGATCCCGTGCTGCGCGGCGTCTCGTTCCACATCCCAGCGGGCGGTTGCTTCGCGCTCGTGGGTGAGTCGGGCCACGGCAAGTCGACCCTCGCGCGGTTGATCGGGCGCCACTACGACCCCGACGAGGGTGCGGTGCGCGTCGACGGCCACGACGTGCGCGACGTCCAGCTCCACTCGTACCGGCGCCAGCTCGGCGTGGTGCTCCAGGATCCGTTCCTCTTCAGCGGCACGATCGCCTCGAACATCCGCTTCGCCAAGCCCGACGCAACCGATCAGGAGGTCGAGGTCGCGGCCGCCGCAGTCGGCGTCGACCGAGTCGCGCAGCGGCTTTCGGGCGGTCTCGACCACGCGGTGCGCGAAGGCGGAGCGGGACTCTCGGCCGGGGAACGCCAGCTCATCTCGATCGCGCGGGCCTTGCTGGCCGACCCGCGCATCCTCGTGCTCGACGAGGCCACGTCGAACATCGACCGGCCGACCGAGGTGCTCATCGAGCGCGCGCTCGACCGTCTGCTCCACGGCCGCACCTCGATCATCATCGCCCACCGCCTCTCGACGGTCAGGCGTGCGGACGAGATCCTCGTCGTGGAGAACGGCCAGGTCATCCAGCGCGGCTCCGAACGGGAGCTGCTGGCGGTCGACGGACCGTTCCGCCGCTTGGCCCACACGCTCGGCGGCGACGAGACAGAGCTCGCGGCCGCGGGTTAGAGCCGGCTAGTCGCCCCAGTCGAAGTCGCGCGCGCCGCCGTGGCCCCAGAAGGCCGACTCCTCGACGGCTGGTGCGGCCGCTTCGGTCGTCTCGGCCGTGACCTCTTCGAGCGGCTCCTCGCCGGGCCAAACCGTGACATCCTCGAGGCTCGCTTCGCTGAAGTCCGGATCGACGCCGTCCATCGTCTCCTCGATCCGCGCCTGTTCCTCGCTCTTGAAGAGCGGGTGGTTCTCGAAGGGATCCCCGTCCTCCTTGTAATGGTCGATCGGCATCGAGCCGCCGAGTCGAGCATTGCGCTCCTTCAGGTCGAGGTGCTCTCTGATGACCTGCGCGAAAATAGACGGTGTCTCTACCGGCATAAAGCGTTCCTCCCGTTGTCGTGCTCGTCGTCGGCGGCCATGATAACCGCGATTGCAGCTGTTTTCAGATTCGAGAGAGTCACAACGTGGCCGGCTCCGCTCGCTCGACCCGGTCCTTGCCACCTCGTTTCGCCCGATATAGAGCGCTGTCAGCGGCTGCGACGAGCTGTTCGCTGTTCGCTTCGCCTGCGTACTCGGCCACACCGAAGCTCGCCGTCACGCGGAGTTCCGGGGCGCTCGGAATGCGGCGCGTGGCGAGCCCGGCACGGACGCGCTCGGCGAACTGCGCAGCGCCGTCGAGGTCCGCGCCCGGGAGGAGGAGAAGGAATTCCTCACCGCCCCAGCGCCCGGCGACATCCGACTCGCGGACCGTCTCCCGCAGTACGTCGGCGAACGCCCTCAGCACCTCGTCGCCGACCGCGTGGCCGTGCTCGTCGTTCACGTCCTTGAATCCGTCGAGGTCGGCGAGGACGATCGAGAGCGGAGTCTCGAGTCGCTCGGCCTGCGCCGCCTCTGCGTGCAAGGCGTCGACCGCCGCCCGGCGATTCGCCAGGCCCGTGAGACCGTCGACGAGGGCCTGGCGCTCGACCATCCCGTGCAGGCGAGCGTTCTCGAGCGCGACCACGGCATGCGCCGCAAGCGACGCCGCGTTCATGCGCTCCTCCTTGCTGAACGAGTCGCCGACGAGCTCGAGCGTCCCGAAACGCTCGCCGGCTGCGACCAGCGGAATGCTCAGCCGATCACCGTCGGCGTCCTCGTTGCCGCTGACGACGACGGAGCCGTCGGCTGACACGATTCGGCACGCACGCGCGGAGGTGACCTCGGCAGTCTCGGCGGCGACGATGCGGAGCAACTGCTGGGCGTCATGGGTCGCGGCGAGCGCCTCCCCAAAACGGACCAGCGTCTCGCGCGCGCGCCCGCGCTCGGCCTCCAGCTCGGCGAGGCGGTCCTCGAGCTGCGCGGCCATGTCGTTGAGCGCACCCCCGAGGGTCGCGAACTCGTCCCGGCCGCGGACGGGCACACGCTCGCCGAGCGCGCCCCTCGCGATCCCATGGGCAACCGTGGCGAACTCGCGGAGGTACCGGACGATCGACCGGCCCTGCAGATACGCGACGATCCCGACGAGCGCAAGGCTCGCGAGCAGTCCGGCGAGGAGACGATCGCGCGTCCGTGTGTCGGCCGCGTCGATCAGCGCCTTCCGCGTCAGGACCGCGAGGCGCGCCGACGGTACGCCGGGCAGCGCCGGGGCGGCGAACGCGCGGTAGCGGGTACCGGAGACGTCGATCGTCCCGCTCCGTCCCGCCGCCAGCGCGACCTGTCCGTGAAGCCTCGGCGCCGACGCGGCGATCCACGTTCCCTGGACCAGGGCGAGCACGTCACCGGAGCCGAAGGCCGCACCCGCACGCAGACGCGCGATCAGGCCGACGTCGAGCGGGACCGTCGCCACGACCTCACCCAGGTGCTTCGTGCCCGCGACGACGTCGACCGGAAATCGCGCGGCGAGAGCCGGCGTGCGGCCGACCCGGAGTCCGCCGGGACCGGCGACGTAGAGCGGCTTGCCGGCGACGATCAGCGTCAGAGACCGACGATCGCGACGCGCGAGCGCACGCTGCAGCGTGCGCGACCGCGCGACACGCTCGGCGTGCGCCTGGGCGCGACTGGCCCGCTCCTCGTACAGGGTCAGCGCGGCCCGAAGGCCTTCCTCCTGGCGAAGGGTGACCTGCCGCGACTCGCCCGAGCCGGCGACGGTGCTGAACCCCCAGTAGGTGGCCGCCAGCGGCACGAGCGAGAGCAGCACGAAGTAAGCCACGAGCTTCAGCTTGAAGCTGCTCAAGCTGAGCCTCCCGAGTGTCAAGCCAACCCTCCCTCCTGCCGATAGTCCCTCTGGGGATGTTGTCGGCGGGAAGGGGGAACAACATGAGCCGGAAGGAGCGGATCGTCGCCGCGCTCCTACTCGCGATCGCCGTTGCAGGCGGTGCAGTCATTCCACGCCTGCTCACCTCGCCCGCAGCGCCGCGCGGCGTCGCGCTCGGACCCACGCCCGGCCGGAGCGTCGTTCATGCGCCCGCGATCCCGACCGCGCCCCACCGCGCGACCCACGGACCGGTGAGCTCGCCGCTTCTACGGGCCGCTCCGGTCGCACCGGCCGCCGCGCAGCAGACGCCAAGCGCTGCGCCCGCGCAAGGGTCTCCCACTCCCGCGGCGCCGCCGGTGACGACGCCGGCCAGTCCGCCGCCGGCTCCACCGCCTCCCACGACGACTGTGACCTCGCCGCCGCCTCCGACCACGACCGTGACCTCGCCGCCACCGCCGCCACCTCCGACGACGACGACCGTGGCCTCGCCACCGACCAAAGTGCCCCCAGGAGGGGCCAAGACGCCACCCGGACAAGCGAAGACGCCACCCGGACAAGCCGGGATACCACCTGGACAAGCGAAGACGCCGCCCGGACAAGCCGGGACACCACCTGGACAGGCCGGAACGCCGCCAGGCAAGGACAAGGAGCCTCCCGGCCAGGCGAAATCGGTGGGCGCAACCACGCCACCTCAGGATCTGCCAGGATCAGGGCATGGCCGGAAAGTTCAGCAAGCTCCGCCCCAGCCCGTGGGCGATCACGATCGCGGCGTGGGACATCTACCGCCGCCTCCCGCCCGCCCAGCGCCGCCAACTCGTGAACATGGCCCGCAAACACGGCCCGAAGCTCGCGGCCCGAGCGGCAAAGGCAACCACGGGGCGCCGCCACCGCCGCCGGTAGCTCCCGCGCCGGCAGCGCCGCCACCGTCACCCCCCGCTCCGGGCAACCACGGCAAGGGGAAGGGCAAGGGCTGAGGCTCTAGACGCCCAGCGCGGCGCGGACGATCCTGTCCTGCTCGCGCAGGTGCGCCGTCGGATAGCCCTCGCTCGGGCTGGCGCGCCACGTACGACCCACGTAGACGAGCGGCACGTCTTCCGGCTTCGTCTCCTCCAGCCGGTGACGGAGGGCGCGCCACGCACCCATGTTCTGCGGCTCTTCCTGCGCCCAGACGACCTCACGCAGGTTCGGATAGCCGGCCACCAACTCCTTCACACGCTGGCCGGGGAACGGATAGAGCTGCTCGAGCCGGCCGACGGCGACGTGAGAGGCATTGGCGCGCTCCTCGTGTCCGGCGATGTCGTAGTAGACCTTCCCCTGGCACAGCACGAGCCTTTCGACGCTCTCGTGATCGGCGTTCGGATCGTCGATCACCGGCCGGAACTCGCCGCCGGCGAGATCGTCGAGCGTCGAGCCCGCCTGCTTCAGGCGTAGGAGCCCCTTCGGCGTCATGACCACGAGCGGCCGCGCGGTCGCGTCGAGAGCCTGGCGCCGCAGCAGGTGGAAGTACTGCCCCGACGTCGTGCAGTTCGCGATCCGCAGGTTCTCCTGCGCCGCAAGCTGGAGGAAGCGCTCGAGCCGGGCACTCGAGTGCTCGGGCCCGTTGCCTTCGTAGCCGTGCGGCAGGAGGAGCGTGAGACGCGTCGACTCCCGCCACTTCGAGAGCCCGGCGGCGATGAACTGGTCGATGATGATCTCCGCGCCGTTGACGAAGTCGCCGAACTGGGCCTCCCAGAGCACGAGTGCCTCTGGCGCCGCCGCCGCGTAGCCGTACTCGAAACCGACGCAGGCGTACTCCGACAGCGGCGAGTTGTAGATCTCGAAGGCCGCCCCGGCGTCGTCGAGGTGCTGCAGCGGCGTGTACCACGCGCCCGTGTTGACGTCGTGGAGCACGTCGTGCCGGTGCGAGAACGTCCCGCGCTCGGTGTCCTGGCCGGTGAGCCGGATCGGGATTCCCTCCACGAGGAGCGAGGCGAACGCGAGCGCCTCGGCCTGCCCCCAGTCGATCCCGCCTTCCTCGAGCGCGTCGCGCCGCCGCTCGAGCTGGCGCATGAGCTTGGGATTCGGCGTGAAGCTGTCGGGGACGCGCAGCAGCTGCTCGTTGAGCGCGTGCAGACGGTCGGCCGCGACCGCGGTCACGACCTCGTCGCCGGTGGCAGCAGGAAGATGCGTGTCGCCCGGCTGCGGCGCCTCCCCCTGCCCGAACGCCTCTTTCAGCCGCTCGTGCGCCTGGCGCAGCTCGGACAGGACGTCCGCCTCGAGCTCGTCCGCCTGCTCCTGGGTGAGATCGCCGTCGGCCACGAGGCGCGCGGCGAACTGCTCGCGCACCGTGGGATGATCCGCGATCGCCGCGGCCAGGAGCGGTTGCGTGTACGCGGCCTCGTCCTGCTCGTTGTGGCCGTGCCTGCGGTAGCCCACCAGGTCGACGACGACGTCGTGGCCGAAGCGGCGCCGGTACGCGAGCGCGAGCCGGATCGAGGCGAGCGCCGCCTCTGGATCGTCTGCGTTGACGTGGATGATCGGCACGTCGAAGCCCTTGGCGAGGTCGCTCGAGTAGCGCGTCGAGCGGCCGCTCTCCGGGTCGGTGGTGAAGCCGACCTGGTTGTTCGCGATCAGGTGCAGCGTGCCGCCGGTCGAGTAGCCGGCGAGTGCCTCGAGGTTGAGGGTCTCGGCGACGATTCCCTGGCCGGCGAACGACGCGTCTCCGTGGATCAGAACCGGCAAGGCGACGCTGGGATCGTGGTAGCCCTGACGCGACGAGCGGTCGGTCTGCTCCGCCCGCGCCCGACCCTCGACGACCGGGTCGACCGCCTCGAGATGGCTCGGGTTCGAGACGAGCGTGATGGTGATGTCGCCGCCCGGGGTCGAGCGAATCCCCTGGGCGCCGAGGTGGTACTTCACGTCGCCGCTGCCGCCCTCTTCGCTCGACACGACGGCCTCGATCGTCCGCTCGCCCTCGAACTCGCGCAGAATCGTCTCGTACGGCCGCCCGACGACATGGGCAAGGACGTTCAGCCGGCCGCGATGCGCCATTCCGACCACGACCTCGTGGGCGCCGCCGCCCGCAGCGAGCTCGATGGCCTCGTCGAGCATCGGGATCATCACGTCCAGACCCTCGACGGAGAACTGCTTCTGGCCGAGGAAGGCGCGCCGCAGGTAGCGCTCCATCCCCTCGACCTGGCTGAGGCGGCCGAGCAGCCGCACGCGCTCCTCGCTCGAAAGCTGCCGGCGATAGCGGCCCGACTCGATCGCCTGCCGCAGCCACACCCGCTCCTCGTGGTCGGAGATGTGCTCGATCTCGTACGCGATCGAGCCGGTGTACGTCTCCCGCAGCCGCGGCAGCGCGTCGGCGAGCGTGTCGCCCTCGACGTGGAGGCGAAGGAGCGAGGCGGGAATGCGCGCCTGCAGCTCCGGCGTCAGCTTGGGGATCAGACGCTCGGGCTCGAGGGCGGGATCTCCGGGCGGCTCCGAGCCGAGCGGGTCGAGATGCGCGGCGAGGTGACCGTGCATCCGGAACGCCTTGACGAGCGCCATCGCCGCGGCGATCCCACCGAGGAGCTCCTGGTCCGCCGGCGCTGCAGCCGGCGCGGATGCTGCGGGCGCTGAAGGCGGCGCCGCGTGTCCGTCCCCGTTGGCGGCCGCGCGTTCGAGGAGCCGTGCCAGGCCAGGCTGCCGCTGCAGCAGCACCTCCGGCTCGCTCTCGAACAGGTCGCGCCACTCCTCCGGCACGGCGCCGGGGTTGTCGAGGTACTGCTCGAGGAGCAGCGCGGCGTAGCCCGTGTTCAGCCCGTCGACGTCGGGATGTCCCATGTCCGGTCTCGTTGTAGCAGCGCGGGAGCCGCTACCAGAGCGGCTTGCTGAACGCCACGGCGATGGTGAGCCCGAAGAAGAAACAGGCTGTGCAGATGAGCACGGCGGCGAACTGGAGACGTCCCTTGCCCTGGCCCATGCCCGCGGCGACGAGCGCGATCGCCAGGGAGGGCAGGATCAGGCGGAGCGGATGCCACACGAGCCCGACGAGGCTCATGAAGATGGCGATCGCGGAGAGGAACCCCGCGACCGTCTCCGACGGACGCCTCTGCGAGCCGGGGTCCGAATGAAGAGCTTCGCCTTCGACGTTCAACGGTCGGCGATCCTATCCGCACGTGCAGCGGCCGCGCGCGCAGTGCGTGCGTAGACGCGGGCCGGGCCTCCGTGCGGGCGAGGCGGGCGGCGGCGCGACCGCCGGCGAAGATGGTCGAAGCCGGGCGGCGGCTGATCCGGGATCTCGCGAACTCCGGCCGGGCCTTCGCGGCCCCGAGGCTCCGCCTTGATCGCATACCAAACCACGTAGCAGAGGTATGCGATGGGGATCTTGAGGATCACCATGATGAAGATGAGCTCCCAAAGCGTGTCCGGCCCCGTCACTGCCCTTTGAGTCTACCCCTCGCTGCGGCCTCGAATCCGACCGCGTTACCGATCCGAAAGGCATGGGGAGAAGCAACCTCATGAGCCATGACCAACTTCGCGCACTGATGGAGCACGCCGACGACGCCGGCTGCGTCAACCTTTCCGCACTGACGCAGGTTCTCGCCGAGCTGGAGCTCGACGACGACGAGGTCGCGTCCCTCTACGACCAACTGGAGGAGCGTGGCGTCGAGCTGACCGACGACTGCAGCCTGCCCGACGTCAACGAGACGCACTACTCGAACGAGACGGTCGCCGCGATGACGACCGACTCGCTGCAGCTCTTCCTCAACGAGGCCGGCCGCTACCCGTTGCTGAGCGCCGCCGAAGAGGTGGAGCTCGCCAAGCTGATCGAGCGTGGCGACAGCGGGGCCAAGGACCGGATGATCAACTCCAACCTCCGCCTCGTGGTCTCGATCGCGAAGAAGTACCAGGGCCACGGGCTCTCGCTGCTCGACCTGATCCAGGAGGGGATCATCGGGCTGATCCGGGCCGTCGAGAAGTTCGACTGGCGGCGCGGCTACAAGTTCTCGACCTACGCGACCTGGTGGATTCGCCAGGCGGTGCAGCGCGGCGTCGCGAACAAGTCGCGCACGATCCGGATCCCCGTCCATATCGTCGAGCGCGAGCAGAAGATCGCGCGGGCCGAGCGTGAGCTGACGCTGAAGCACGAGCGGCCGCCGACCGACGAGGAGCTCGCGAAGACCGCGAAGCTCTCGCTCAAGCACGTGCGCGAGGTGCGCGCGGCGGCGCGGGCGGTGGCGAGCCTCGACAAGCCGCTCGGTGACGAAGGCGACGCGGCCTTCGGCGACATCGTCGCCACCGACAGGGCAGACGTCGAGGAGGAGGTCGTCCTCGGCCTCAGCGAGCACCTGCTCCGCGCGGCCGTCGCGAAGCTCCCGGAGCGAGAGCAGCGCGTGATCAGGCTTCGCTACGGGCTGAACGGCGACCAGGATCCGAAGTCGCTGGAGATGATCGGCCGCGAGCTGGGTCTCACACGCGAGCGCGTGCGGCAAATCGAGACACAGGCGCTCGAGCGGCTCGCGCGGGAACGCGAGATCGCCGCGCTTGCTCCCGCCTAGCTAGGCGCTCGCCGCGAAGGCGTTCAGCGCCTCGACCACGTAGCGCAGGCGCCGCCCCGACTCGGTGAGGCGGTACTCGACGCGCGGCGGCCGCGTGTCGAAGACTCGCCGCTCGAGCACACCGGCCTCCTCCAGCTCGTTGAGGCGAGCGGCGAGCGTCCGGGGCGGGATTCCTTCGAGCGTCTGCTTGAACTCGTTGAAGCGAACAGCGCCCGCCTCGGCCGCAGCCCAGAGGATCGCGAGCGCCCAGCGCCGCCCGAGAAGGTCGGCCGCGCGGGCGAACTCCTCGGGCAGCGGGCGGCACTGGTTACAGCGCACGGAGACTCGGCTTCGCCTTCGGCTCGAGCGAAAGCTCGAGCACCTCGCCGAGCGTCATCACCGGATGGAAGTGCATGGCGTCACGCACATCCACCGGCACGTCGTCGAGGTCGGCGCGGTTCCGCTCGGGGATGATCACGTCGGTGAGCCCTGCCGCGTGCGCGGCGAGCACCTTCTGCTTCAGCCCGCCGATCGGCAGCACACGACCCTGCAGCGTCACCTCGCCGGTCATCCCGACGGTGTGCTTCACGGGCCGCTCCGTCAGGAGCGACGCCAGCGCGGTCGTCATCGTGATCCCGGCACTCGGCCCGTCCTTGGGGATCGCGCCGGCCGGTACGTGCACGTGGAACGAGCGGTCCTTGAACGCTTCGGGGTCGATTCCGAGCTCCTCGGCGTGCGACTGGACGTAGGAGAGGGCGATGCGCGCCGACTCCTTCATCACGTCGCCGAGCTGCCCGGTGAGCACGAGCTCACCGCGCGAGCCGTCCATCGACGTGGCCTCGACGAAGAGGACGTCGCCGCCGGTGCCGGTCACGGCGAGGCCGGTCGCGACGCCCGGGACGGCCGTCCGCTCGGCGGCCTCCTGGAAGAACTTCTGGCGGCCGAGCGCGTCGCGCACGACGTCGACATCGACGTCGACCGGCGCGTCGACCTCACCCGACGCGATCCGTGTGGCCGTCTTGCGCAGCACCGTGCCGAGCTCGCGCTCGAGCTGGCGGACGCCGGCCTCGCGCGTGTACTCCGAGACGACGGTCTGCAGCGTGCCGTCGGAGATCGCAACCTCCTCCTCGAGGAGACCGTTCCGCTCGACCTGCCGCGGCCAGAGGTAGCCGCGTGCGATCGCCGTCTTCTCGTCCACGGTGTAGCCGTCGAAGCGGATGACTTCCATCCGGTCGAGCAGCGGGCCGGGGATCGTGTCCGCGACATTCGCAGTCGCGATGAAGAAGACCTCCGAAAGGTCGAGCTCGACGTCGAGGTAGTGGTCGCGGAACGAGTGGTTCTGCGCCGGGTCGAGCACCTCAAGGAGCGCCGCCGACGGGTCGCCGCGCCAGTCGGCGCCGACCTTGTCCACCTCGTCGAGGAGGATCACCGGGTTCATCGTCCCGGCATCGCGCAGCGCACGCACGAGGCGCCCTGGCAGCGAGCCGATGTAGGTGCGCCGGTGGCCGCGGATCTCGGCCTCGTCACGGATACCGCCGAGCGACATCCGCACGAACTCTCGGTTCAGCGCGCGCGCGACCGACTCGCCGATCGACGTCTTGCCCGTGCCGGGCGGCCCGATCAAGGTCAGGATCGCGCCCGACCGCTTGTCGTTCGGGATCCCGCGGTCCTGGCGGAGCTTGCGCACCGCGAGGTACTCGACGATCCGGTTCTTGACGTCGTCGAGGCCGGCGTGGTCGGCGTCGAGCACCTCCCGCGCTCCGGTGGGGTCGAGCGTCTCGTCGCTGCGCTTCGACCACGGGACGGCGATCAGCCAATCGAGGTAGGTGCGGATCATCGACGCCTCGCCGCTCGCGTCGCCCATGGTCTCGAGGCGCCGCAGCTCGCGCTCGGCCTGAGCCCGCACGTCCTCGGGCATCTCTGCCTCTTCGATCTTCGTGCGGTACTCGTCCACGACCGAGCCCTCGTCCTCGCCGAGCTCCTTGCGGATCGAGTTCATCTGCTGCCGCAGGAACCACTCGCGCTGCTGCTTTTGCGCGCCCTCTTCGACGTCGTCGCGGATGCGGCGCCGCACCTGCAGCTCGGCGAGCCGCTCGCGCTGCAGCTCGAGCGCGAACTTCAGCCGCTCGACGACGTCGACCTTCTCGAGCAGCTCGACACGCTGCGCAAAGGTGATGTCGGGCGCGTAGGCGCACGTGTCGGCGAGCGCTCCCGCCTCGCTGATCGCGCGCAGGAACTCGCGGACGCGGTCGTCGGCTCCGCGCAGGTCGAGGATCTCCTCCACCACGGCGCGGTACTCCCGCTCGAGCTCGCGCGTCTGCACTGGCGGCGGGTTCTCGTCGGGCAGCTCGTCGACCTCGGCGCGCAGCCGTCCGAGCGCGTCGCTGTGAGCGGCGCCGATGACGCCGCGATGCAGGCCTTCGAGGGTGACGGCGTTGCCGGCGCCGCGGATGCGGACGCGGTCGGTGACCTCGGCGATGGTGCCGACGGCGGCGTACTCGCTCTCGTGGCGCGGCACGAGCACGACGCGGTCCTCGTCGCCGACGTCCACGGTGAGGGTGACGTTCATGCCGGGGAAGACGACGGTGTCCTCCAACGGAACGAGCAGTAGATCGGTCAAGGCGTACTCACACTCCAGGATGTAGTAGGTATCGAAATTGTAGCTACTACGAGCCGTCCATTGTCGACGCGGCTCTACGCCGTCGCGAGGATGATCCGTGCGGCGCGAACGAGGGTCGCAAGCGGCATCGTGGGCTCCGGCCGCTCGAGCGCCTGCTCCGGTAGGAGCGGCACGTGGACGAAGCCGCCGCGCACCCCGGCTCGCTCGGCGAGGGCGCGAATGAGGACGTAGAAGACGTGATTGCAGAGGAAGCCGCCGGCGTCGCGAGAAGCCGCAGCGGGGATGCCGTCTGCGCGAAGCGCCTCCACGATCGCGTCGACGGGTAACGAGGAGCGGTAGGCAACCGCCCCGTCCGCGGAGATCTCCGCCCAGCGCTCCTCGCCCTCTTCGTCGGAGCCCTCGTCGAAGTTGAGCGCGAAGCGCTCGATCGCGATGTGGGCCCGGCCGTCGGCCTGGCCGAAGCAGACGACGAGCTCCGGCTGCTCCTTTTCGAGGGTGTGCAGTAGCTCGGCCTCCGCTCGATCCCAGGCGACCGGCAAGACCGCAGTTGCGACCCCGGCCTCGTCGGGCGGGTCGGAGGCGAGCGCCTCGACCAGCTTCTGCGACGAGTTCACCTGGGCGCCTCCGAACGGCTCGAAGCCGGTGACGAGCACACGCGTCATGCGACCTCGTCCTCGAGCCCCGCCGCTGCGAGGGCAGACTCGAGATGCGGGTGCTCCTCGACCCGCACGACCCGGCCCTCGCGGATGTAGACGACCGCAGCCCAGCGGCCGAGGAGGTACGAGCGGCGGCTCTGCAGGGGCCGCTCGTCGGATGGGTCGAGCTCGATACGGGAGAAGCGCATGCTCACCACGACCCGATCGGAGAGCCCGATCGCCCGGTCGACGACGACGTGGTAATTCTCGGCGGCGCGAGCGGCCACCACCTCGAGGACGCGGTCTCGACTGACGACGACTGCATCCGACTCGCCGGCGGCCACCCACTCCACGTCGGGGTCGAGCATCGACGCCATCGCGTCGAGATCGCCGTCGACGAACGCGTGGTAGCCGCGCAGCAGGACCTCGGCGCTCTCGTGGCTCATAGCCTCGAGTCTAGGCGGCTACACTGGTTCGTCCCAGGGGCCCATAGCTCAGCTGGGAGAGCGTCGCGCTGGCAGCGCGAAGGTCGCCGGTTCGAGCCCGGCTGGGTCCATCGCGGTGGGTGTTGAACCAGAAGAGTGGCGGACGCCCTCGCGGCAGCTGCTGAAGTTGCGCCGACTGGAGGTGGGTGTGACCGCCGTCGCGGCCGCGATCCTGCTGGCGATTGTCGCGACGGCGTGGTCCGTGGCCATCCCGCTCGTGATCGGAGCGCTCGCCTGGGTCGTCGTCGGCCGGCGCTTTCGTTCCTGGGGTTACGCGGAGCGCGAAGACGACCTGCTCGTGCGGCGAGGCGTGATGTTCTCCCGCCTCTCGGTCGTTCCATACGGGCGGATGCAGTTCATCGACGTACAGGCGGGACCGCTCGAGCGCCTCTTCCGCCTGGCGACAGTGCGCTTGCATACGGCGGCCGCCGCCACGGACGCGCGCATCCCCGGCCTGGAGAGCCAGGAAGCGGCCCGATTGCGCGACCGCCTGGCTGAGCTCGGCGAGGCACAGGCGGCCGGCCTGTGAGCACCGAGGCGCCGGAGGTCTGGCACCGGCTGCATCCGGTCTCGCCCGTGGTCCGAGGCGGCCGCGTCACGACGGGCCTCGCGATCTTGCTCTTCCTGAGCGTGTTCGGTCGGGGCAAGCTGAGCGACGCGATACCCCAGCTGGCGGTCGTCGGGATCCTTCTCCTCGGCGGCTTCGTCTCGTGGCTCGTGACGCGTTGGCGGATCGAAGAGGACGATCTGCGGATCGAGACGGGGTTGGTGCGGCGCAGGTCGCTGCGGTTCCCGCTCGCGCAAGTTCAGGCGATCGACGTCGTCCGGCCCGGGCTGGCCCGGATGTTCCACGTCGCCGAGCTGCGCCTGCGGATGGCCGGCGCGAGCGGGGCGACGGCGCGACTCGCCTACGTCGCGGAGCACGAGGTCGAGCCGCTCCGCGCCCAGCTGCTTGCTCTGGCGCGCGGCGCACGGCTGGACGAAGGCCGGCCGGACCCTCTGATCGACGACAGGCCGGTCGCGGCCGAGGAGCACGTCGTCGCCGTGGTCTCGAGCGGACGACTCGTCGCCTCGATCGCCCTCGAGTACTGGTGGCTGATCGGGATCCTGGTCGGACTTCTGATCGCCGTCGTGGTCTCCCCGCATACGGTCGGGCCGCTGCTGGTCGGCGGAGGTCTCGTCTGGACGATCAGCCTCGTCACCTTCCTCTGGCGCCGGTTCAACCAGCAGTACCGGCTGACCGTGGCGGAAGGGCCCGACGGCTTGCATCTGCACGGTGGGCTTGTCGCCTTGTCGGCGGAGATCATCCGCCCCGGCCGTGTGCAGGCCGTGCGGCTCGTGGAGCCCTTGCTCTGGCGGCCACTCGGCTGGTGCCGGCTCGAGGTCGACCTCGCCGGTCGGCAGCGATCCAAAGGAGAAGGTGAGGCGCAGCGCGGACAACTGCGGACGCTGCTGCCGGTCGGCAAGCGGCCGGTCGGGGTCGAGCTCGTGGACTGGCTGCTGCCGGACCGTCCGCGCGAACTGTCGCCGCCGCCGTCACGCGTCCGCTGGAAGAGCCCATTCCGCTACAGAGCGCTCAGCTGGGGGCTGAACGCCACGTGCGTGGCGACTACGAGCGGCAGGCTCCGCCGCATCACGTGCTGGGTTCCGCTCGAGAAGGTGCAGAGCCTTCGTCACGTGCAGGGGCCAGTGCAGCGCCGGCTCCAGCTCGCGAGCGTCCATGTCGATACCGCCGGACGAGCCGTGCACGCGACGCTGCGCGACCGCGACGCCGCGGAGGCCGCTGACGCGTTCGCCAAGCTCACCGATCTCGCACGCGCGGCGCGCAGGAAGCCCGCTCTCACCTAAAGCTCATTGGCGGGTCCGGGCGGGATCCGCGACAATGCGGCATGTTCGAGATCGGGGCGAGCCTTCGCGAGGCTCGCCTGAAGCGCAACCTCACGCCGGCAGACGTCCAGAAGGCGATCCGGATCAGGGACCGCTACCTGCAGGCGCTCGAGGAAGAGCGCTGGGAGCTGCTGCCGGGAGACGCGTACGTCAAGGGATTTCTGCGGACGTACGCCGACTACCTCGGCCTCGACGGGAGCCTCTACGTCGAGGAGTACAACAGCCGCTTCGCCCATCACGACGAGCTGCAGCTCGTTCCCGAGCGGTTCGCGCGCACCAAGGGCCCCCTTGCCGGGGTCGGATTCATGCGACCAGTCGTCGCCATCGGCCTCATCGTCCTCATCGTCGCGGCCATCGCTGCCATCGCGGCCTGGCAGCTCAGCGACTCCTCGGGCGGGAAGCAGGGGGCACCGCCGACGACGTCCGCCGGCACGACGACCTCCTCACATCACACGACCACGACGAAGAAGCACACGACGACGCAGACTCACCACGTGGCGGCCGCGCTCCCGTCACACGCGGTGGTCGCCGCTTCCCGCGGAAACTGCTGGCTGTGGGTGCGCTCCGGCAGTGCGAACGGGCCGACCGTCTACGAGGCCACCCTGCTGCAGGGAAAGACGCTGCAGATCGACCTCAAGCACGGTCCGGTCTGGATCGACATCGGCGACCCGCCCAGCATCGACGTTCGGCTCGGCGGCAAGCTCGTCCACGGGCTGCCGACCCAGGCGGGGATGGTCCTTCTCACTCGGCACGGGCTCGAGCCCGCGTAGGCGCTCAGACCGCGGCCGCGTCGAGCTCGACCGAAGGCACGTCGCCCCAGAGCTCTTCGAGCCTGTAGTACTCGCGCGCGTCGGGCGTGAACACGTGGAGGACGACGTCGAGGTAGTCGGCGACGATCCAGGCCCCTTCGCGCGGACCGTCGACGCTCTGCGGCAGCAGCCGCTCCTCCTGCTTCAGCCGCGTGTGCACCTCGTCCCAGATCGCGGCGGTCTGGCGCGCATTACGCCCGGTCGCGATCACGAAGTAGTCCGTGAACGAGCACTCGGGCCGCATGTCGAGGATCACCACGTCCTCCGCCAGCTTCTCGCGGGCGAGAGCGGCGATGCGGCGGGCCTGTTCGAGGGGGGTCAGAGTCTCTTCGTGTCCTTGGATCGCTCGGTCTGCAGTGTAGCCCCGGCTCGCGGACGATAGAGCCCGCGCTCGGCCACGAGCTGCGCCACGGCAGCCGGGACGAGGCCGTCGAGAGCCTCTCCTGCGGCGCCTCGAGCCCTGACATCCGTCGAGGCGGCCGGGTTCGGCTCGAGCTCGAAGAAGAGCACCCGTTCGGGCGCGTGGAGCTGCTCGAGAACACCCTCGACCTCGGCTCTCGGGACGCCGGGCCGGGTGGCGACTGCGAGCCGCGCTCGCTCGAGCACCTCGGCAGGCTCGGTCCATTCGAGGAAGCCGCGGAACTGGTCGGCGCCGACGACGAACACGGGGTCGTCGAAGTGCTCGGCGCGCAGCAGCTCCACGGTGCGCGGATACGGGTCGAGCCGCACGTCGTCGGCCGGGAACGCAGCGCGCGCGAGCGCAAGGCGGTCCTCGGCGGAGGCATCGACCTCGCGATGCGCAGGGCGCTCGCTGACCAGGATGACGAGCCGGTCGACGCCGAACTGCTTTCTCGCCGCGTCTGCCACTGCCACGTGGCCGAGATGCGGCGGGTCGAACGCACCGCCGTAGAGAACCGTCATTCCCACTCGAGCACCTCCTCCCCCAGCTCGACCTCGTCGCCCGTACGGGCCCCCGCGGCGCGGAGAATCGCCTCGAGCTCATCTCCTGCCGGCGGCGTGCCGGTGACACGGAACCCGCGCTCGGTGCGAAAGACGCGGAAGCTCCGACGTGACGGCTGCGGCCGGTAGACGAGGAAGTCGACCATCTCGTCCGCAGGCTCGGCCTTCTCTTCCACCTCGAGCGGCACGAGCTCGAACAGCGCGGCGCGCAGCTCGTCGAGACCCGCTCCGGTCGCCGCGGAAACGCGGAGCACGCGCAGGATCCGTTCGTCGTCGATATCGAACACCGGCGGCTCCGGACTGAGGTCGATCTTGTTCAGGACGACGATCTGCGGGCGCTCGTCGAGCCCCGCGCCGTAGGCGGCGAGCTCGGCGTCGATCGTCCGCCACCGCTCGTCGGCATCGCCCTCGGCCGAATCGACGACATGCACGAGCACCCGGGCACGCTCGAGGTGAGCGAGGAACTCGTGCCCGAGCCCGACGCCCTCGCTCGCCCCTTCGATCAGCCCGGGGACGTCGGCGACGACGAGCTGCCGTCCGTCCGAGGCTTCGACCGTGCCCAGCACCGGAGAAAGCGTCGTGAACGGGTACTCCGCGACCTTCGGCCGCGCATTCGAGATCCGCGTCAGCAGCGACGACTTGCCGGCGTTGGGGAGGCCGACGAGCGCGGCGTCGGCAAGGAGCTTGAGGCGAAGCTCGATCTCGCGTTCCTCGCCGGGCAGACCCACCTCCGCGAAGCGCGGCGTCTGGCGCGTCGGCCCGGCGAACTGCTTGTTGCCGCGACCGCCGCTGCCGCCTTCCGCCACGACCACCCGAGCATCAGGGCGCGCGAGATCGGCGACGAGCTCGCCCCTCTCGAACACCTGCGTCCCCACCGGAAGCCGGAGTACCGCGTCCTCGCCGCGCGCGCCGTTGGAGAGGCGACCGCCGCCGATGCCACCGCGACCGGCCCGCAGCTTCTGGTTCGGGCGAAAACCCGAGAGGTCGCGCCGCCCCGGATCGGCGACGAGCACGATGTCGCCGCCGGCGCCGCCGTCCCCGCCGTCGGGGCCTCCGCGCGGGACGTACTTCTCCCGTCGGAAGTGGATGGAGCCGTCACCGCCGCGTCCGGCGACGACCGTCAGTCGTGCTCGATCGTGGAACATCGCCGGAAGCGTAGAGTCGTTCTGTGGACGACGAAGTCTCAGTCACCGTGGTCGGCAGCGAACCCGAAGCCGAACTGGCGTGTCAGCTGCTCCGGACCGAGGACATTGCGTGCTACCACCGGCCGACTTCGTTCGCCGCCGGAGCCGGAGACGGCCTCGTCTCTCTCGGGTCGCCGCGCGAGATCGTCGTCCGGGCCGACGACGCGGCCCGCGCCCGCGAGCTGCTGGCCCAGCCCTAGGCCTGCTCGACAGACACGAAGCGGCGCTCGCCGCTCGTGCGGAACGAAACCTTGCCGTCGCGCATGGCGAAGATCGTGTCGTCCTTGCCGATCCCGGTGCCGGGGCCGGGGCGGAAGCGCGTACCGCGCTGCCTCACCAGGATCATCCCCGACGTCACTTCCTGGCCGGCGAAGAGCTTCACGCCGAGCATCTTCGGATTCGAGTCGCGGCCGTTCCGCGACGAGCCGAGTCCCTTCTTGTGTGCCATTACTTGTCCTCCAGAGCGGATTCGAGCGCCGCGAGCGCGCCCTTGCGTGCCTTGCCGGAGCGCTCGGCCTCGAGCGCAGCTTCGACTTCTGCGCGGCTCCAACCCGCCGCTGCCTCGGTGATCTGCGGGATCGTCATCGCCTCGACGTCCGGCCCCGTCGCCGCTGCCTGCTCGACCTTGGCGGCCGGCTTCGGCTTCTCGTCCGCCTTCGGCTTGGCCGCGGCCTTGGCGCGCTGCTTCGCGGCGCCGATCGACTCGATCTCGATCCGCGTGAGCTTGCTGCGGTGACCGGCGTGCTTCTTGTAACCGGTGCGGCGGCGGTACTTGCCGATCCGGATCTTCTCGCCGAGCTCGTGCCCGACGACCCGCGCCGTGACCGTTGCGGACGGCGTGAGATCGGGCGCCCCGTTGCCGCCCACGAGCAGCACGCGCGGCTCGACGGTGGCTCCCTCGTCCGCGCGCAGGCGGTCGACGAGCAGCCGCTCGCCCTCCTGGACGCGGTACTGCTTGCCGCCGAGACTGATGATCGCGTAGGAGCTCATGGCGTGGAAACGCGGGCCTTACGCCCGCGAGGGCGCAGTGTAGCTAACGATTCGACTCGATTTCGTCGCCCCACTCGGACATCGGCACATACTCGAAGTCGCCGTTCGTCGAGGGTTCTTGGGCCTGAGGCGTCTCCTCCGCTTCCGCCGGCGTCTCCACGGCTTCCGCGGACGCGGCCTCGCTCCCGTTCGTCGCGGCAGCGGTCTTCTTCTTCCGGTTGCGACCGCCGCGCGAGCCGCGGCGCGTCTTCTTCTTCGGCTTGGGAGCTTCCTCGCCCTCCGCCGTGGCGGGCCCAGCAACCGCCTCGAGCTCCGGCTCCGGAGCCGGCTGCGTCTCGGCGGCCGGTTCGGCTTCGCCCTCGCGACCGAAGCCGTCACCCGGCACGTGGATCGTGACCGCGCGGCCCGGTTCGGGTGACTCCTCGGACGAGTCGCCTGCCCCCTCGCTCTCCGGCTCGGTCTCGGCCGCTGCCGCAGCTTCGGCGGTCGCCGGCTTCTTCCTGCGGTTGCGGCCGCCGCGTGAGCCGCGACGGGTCTTCTTCTTGGGTGCCGGCGTCTCGCCGGCGTCTGTCGTCTCCTCGGGGCCAGTCTCAGGCTCGGCCGCGGTGACCTCGATCTCGGGCTCGTCCGCGGCAACAGGCTCGTCCTCTTCGGCGGCCTCCGGCTCCTCGGCTGCAAGCGTCGCCGGCGAAGCCGGCGACGCGCGGCCGGGCTCCGCCGAGACCTCTCGAGCCGCAGTTGCCTTCCGGGCGGGCGGCTTGCGAGTCGGCTTCTCGGCCTCGCCCTCGGCGGTCAGCGGCTCCGGTGTCTCCTTCGCCTTCCGCACGAGGACGCCGTAGGCGCGGCCGTCGAGCACGCGCTCGACGCGCACCTTGACCCGCTTGCCCACGAGGGCTGCCGCGTCGGCGACGACGAAGTCGAGTCCGTCGAGCTTGCCGACAGCCGCGGCGCTGTCGTAACGGTCGACCTCGACGAGCTGCAGCATGGTCTCGGCGCCCTCGCCCACCGGCGCCGGCGGCGCCAGGTCGGCGAGCTTGCCCTCGCTGAGGACGACGAGATGGTCGAGGTGCGTCTCGGGCTTGCCCTCGAGGAAGAAGCGCTTCTTCGTCAGCCCCTCGAGCTCGACCAGCCGCCGAGCGCCGGGCCCGACGAGTGCGCTCGCGATGGTGTCGGCGAGCTCGACCCGGAACGCCTGGGCGCGCGAGCCGGCGGCGAGTGCGCGCAACCGGCGCTCGACGTCGATCGCGGCCGACGCCTCCGAGTAGACGATCCCGTCGCCGCCGCACGTCGGACACTTGCGCGTCATCACCTCTCGCGGCCCGTCGGTCACGTTCTGGCGCGTCATCTCGACGAGCCCGAGCGGGGAGATCTCGACGACGTACGTCTTCGTGCGGTCGCGCTCGAGCTCCGAGCGCAGCGCCTCCTCGACGGTCGCCCGGTTCTTCGGGTTGGCCATGTCGATGAAGTCGATGACGATGATCCCGCCGATGTCGCGCAGCCGCAGCTGGCGCACGACCTCCTTCACGGCCTCGAGGTTGTTCTTCGTGATCGTGTCCTCGAGCCGGCCGCCCGCATTCTTGCCGCGGCCGCCGACGAACCGGCCGGTATTGACGTCGATGACCGTGAAGGCCTCGGCGTAGTCGAAGATGAGGTAGCCGCCGGAAGGCAGATCGACCCGGCGGCCGATCGTCGAGCGGATCTCCTGCTCGACCCCGAACGCCTCCATCAGCGGGGTCTTCTCCTTGTAGCGGACGACCCTCTCGACCATGTGCGGCGACGTCTTCTTCAGGTAGCCGACGAGTCGCCGGTGCGTGCGCTCGTCGTCGACGTACGCCTTCTCGAAGTCGCCGGTGAAGAGATCGCGCACCACCCGCAGCGGCAGCTCGGCCTCCTGGTAGAGGAGCTCGGGCGCCTTCGCGGTCTTGGCCTTCGCCTGGATCGAGCGCCAGAGGCGCTGCAGGAAGACGAGGTCGCGCTCGATGTCCTCCTCGGACGCGCCCTCGGCGGCCGTCCGGACGATCACGCCGCCTTCCTTGACGTCGAGGCGCTTCAGGATGTCTTTGAGGCGGTTGCGCTCGTCGTCGTCGAGCCGGCGCGAGACGCCGAGCCCTTCTCCCTGCGGGACGAGCACGACGAACCGGCCGGGCAGCGAGATCTGCGTCGTCAGCCGCGCACCCTTCGTCTTCATCGGATCCTTGACTGCCTGGACGAGGATGGTCTGACCGCGGGAGATCAGATCCTGGATCTTGCGGCCGTGGCCTTTCTCTAGCTCCGGGCTGACGATCTCGTCGACGTAGAGGAAGCCGTTCTTCTCGAGGCCGATCTCGACGAACGCCGCCTCCATCCCGGGCAGGACGTTGTCGACACGGCCGACGTAGATGTTGCCGGCGATCGAGCGGCGCTCCGGACGCTCGAGGTAGACCTCGGCGACGCGCTCGTCCTCGAGAATCGCGACGCGGCGCTCGCCGACGTCGACCGAGACGAGCAGCTCGCGCTTCGCCGCGGGCAGTGGAGCACGGCGCTGCGGCTCGCGGCGCCGGCGGGTCGACTGGTCTCGGCGGCGCTCCTGCCGCTGCGAGAGCTCGCGCCGTTGCGGCTGCTTCGCCTGCTTCGGCTCGGGCTTGTCCTTGCGGTCGGGAGCGCCGGCCGCAGTCGTCGCGGCGGAGCCGGGCTTCTTCCGTCCGCGCCCTCCGCGGCTACCGCGGCGGCGCTTCGGCTTGTTCGGATCGGTCTGTGCGGAGTCGGCGGCCGCAGCGGCCGCGTCTGTCAGTTGGGGCTCGGGCCTCTGCTCGAGCTCGTCAGGGGACTGTTGGTCGTCGGAAGATTTCCTCTTCCGGATACGGAACCAGGGCAAGAAAAAGCTCCTTCGTGGGAGCACGCGCCGCCGCCCCGGATTGTCCGGGTGCGCGCGTGCTCGTTGTCAATGAAAAGGCTTGGCATGGCCTCGTAGCCAGGGTAGCAACCATCCCCGCGGGGGTCCGTCCGAGCCCGGACCTACGATCCGGCCATTCACGACCGGGAGGTGAAACGGTGGTGGCGAAACGCGAGGCTGAAGAACTACTCATGATCGAGGAAGCGGATGCGTGGTTCGAGTATCTCGAGGCGACTCGGAGCCAGGCGGAGACCCGCTACCACGAGATCGAGCCCTGGGCGTGGGCTCGGCTGAGTCAGCGTCTGCGCGCGATCAAGGCGCGACGGGCGAGGCTGCGGCCCGCTGCGGCGTAGCGGCAAGGGTGAAACGCAACCGGGCAGCGTCGCCGAGCAGGCGCGTTCCGCCGTACGCGATGCCGCCTCGCACCATCCACCTGGCCGCGGGAACGAGATCCAGGAGCTCCCGCGCGAGCGCGCGCAGGCCGAAAGCGGCTCCGACGGTCACCGCGAGCTCCGGCCCCCGCTCGCCAAGTCCGTTCCACCCATTGGCCTGCGCAAGGCGAAGCACGAGCCGGACCTGATTCAGCGCGAGCACCGGCAGATCCGCGCTGACTGCAGCGGCAGCGAGGCCGTTCCGGCGCGAGAAGGACTCGACGAGGTGCTCGCAGACAGGTCCGCGGAGCAGCGGCACGCGCGCGGCGAGCGGCGCGCCTCGCTCCCCCAGCCGCACCGCGAGCGCACGCGCGATCGCCTCGAGCGGGAACGCCTCGCCCGCGCCGACCCAGACGACGTCCGTCGCGAGGACGTAGGGGATCGCGGTCCTGCTCCGCGCCGAACCTGCGGCGACCGCGATCGCGGGTACGTGCGCCAGCCGTGCCCGCCGCAGCTCCTCGACGTCCGCATCGCGGGGCTCGCCCGCGAAGACGTGCACGTACGCGTCGGCGCCCTCCGGCCCGCCGAGGCGCACGGCGTCGGGCTCGGCGCGGCCGCGGAGGAACTGCTGCCTCAACTCGGGAGCGAGGTCGGCCGCTCCGCCGACCGCCAGGACGGGCGCGCCGCCTTTCCACTCGAAGTCGTTGAGCAGCTTCCGGATCGCCTGAGGGGACACCGGAAGGCCGGCCATCAGCGGCGCCGCGAGTAGCGCGAGACACGGCCCCGCGCGTGGATCGCGAGGAGAACGCCCATCGCGGCGAGGTTCGCGATCAGCGACGAGCCGCCGACGCTGACGAAGGGCAAGGGGATGCCCGTGATCGGCGCGATTCCCATCGTCATCCCTACGTTGACGAAGATCTGGAAGAGGAGCGCCACGACGATGCCTCCGGCCACGACGGCCGAGTAGAGGTCTCGCGCGACGGTCACCACCCGCAATCCACGCCACAGCACGAGCAGATAGAGCCCGAGCAGCAGCGCCGCCCCGATGAAGCCGCGCTGCTCGGCGAAGCCCGCGAAGACGAAGTCGGTGCCGCTCTCGGGCAGGAAGCCGAGCTTGACCTGGCTCGAGTTGTTCACGCCGCGGCCGCGGATCTGTCCCGAGCCTACGGTCGTCTTCGACTGGTCGAGGTTGTAGCCGGCGGCAGCCGGACAGCTGGACGGATGCGTGAAGCAGGTCAGGCGCTGCTGCTGGTAGCTCTTGAGCACGTTGACGCCCGCTGCCGGGCCTGCCCAGAGGACGCCCACCACGAGCAACACGACGACCGCGCCGAGCACGGCGAGCTGCTTCCACGGCACCCCGGCGACGAAGAGCATCGCGGCGAGCGCCGCGGTGTAGACGAGTGCGGTGCCGAGGTCGGGCTGGGCGAAGACGAGCAGCACCGGGATCAAGCCGAGCCCGACGATCTTGAGGGTCGTCCCCCAGGAGTTGAGCGCGCCTTGCCGCTCGACGAGCATCCCCGCGATCGCGAGCACGAACAGCAGCTTCCCGAACTCCGACGGCTGGAACGTGAAGAAGCCGAGACTGATCCAGCGTGTCGACCCGCGCGCCGCGTGACCGATCAGGAGGACGCCGGCGATCACTGCGGCGGTGCCGATGAAGATCCCCCGCCAGTAGCGGCGGTAGAGATCCGGATCGATGAGCGCCGCGGCGACCATGACGACCGCGCCGACGCACGCGTAGAGGATCTGGCGGTTGAGGTAGTAGCTCGGATCGTTCGGGAGTGCGAACTTCGTGACGCCGGCGACACCCCAGAGCCCGACGACCACGAGCGCCGCGACGCCGAGCAGCAGCACCCAGTCGAGGGAGCGGACGATCGCGAGCGGATGTGGCGCCTCGCGCTCTCCCCGCAGTCCTGCGCGTTGTGATCCGGCGTACTCGAGCATCAGCTGGCCATCAGTCGGAGTGGATGTATCCGGTCGGAGGCACCGGCGTGTTGAAGAACTTCGCGAAGACCCGCGCGGCCGCCGGCGCCGCGGCCGTGCCGCCTTCGCCGCCGTTCTCGATCACGGCGCAGACGACGAGCTTCGCGTCGTTCGCGGGACCATAGCCGCACCACCAGGACTGGTCACGCTCACCCCTGAAGCCCTGGACATGGACGTCCTTCTGCGCTGTGCCCGTCTTGCCGGCGATCGGGACGGGGAAGTTGCCGAAGACCCCGTACGAGGTGCCGAGAGGGTCGTGCGTTCCCTCGAAGAGGCCTTGCTGGACGACCTTGAGGTCGGCCGGATTGAGACCCTTGACCGGACGGGGCGCGGCCGGCGCCTTCGTCGGGACCGGCGTTCCGTTGGGGTTCTCGACGTCCATGAGAATGTGCGGCGTCCACGAGCTTGCCGCCGTTCGCGATCGCGGCGTAGAAGCGCGCCATCTGGAGCGGCGTCACGGTCAGGTTGCCCTGGCCGATCGAGAGGTTGAGCGAGTCGCCGGGCTTCCAGAGGCGGTCGATCACCCAGTTCGGGTCGTTGCTCTTCGTGTACGTCCGCCGCTTCCAGCCGATCGTCGGGACGAGGCCCGCCGCCTGGGGACCGAGGTCGCTGCCGCTCATCTGGCCGAAGCCGAAGCGGCGCGCCCACTTCTGAAGCGGCTGGCCACGATCGGGAGGCAGCGCGTAGAACCTGTCGCCGAGGCCGTAGAAGTACGTGTCGCACGACTGGGCGATCGCGGTCGGGAGGTCCATCCCCTCGTCGACGAAGCGATCCCAGTTGTGCCAGACGTGTTTGGAGCTGTCCTGCGGCGCGACGTACGTGCCCGTGCAGGGGTAGAACTTGTACGGATTGATCAGGTGCTCCTCGAGGGCGGCGATGGCGGTGAGCGGCTTGAAGGTCGAGCCCGGCGGATAGGTGCCGTCGACGGCGCGATCGAGCGACGGGTAGTTCATGTCGAACGCCGACCGCCCGATGAGCCCCTGTGCGGCCAGCTTGCGATTGGTCACGCGCCCGCTGTAGACGGCCGGGTTGTACGACGGTGAGGAGGCGAGCGCAAGAATCGCCCCGTTCTGCGGGTCGAGCGCGACGATCGCGCCGCCGTCCGCCGCCCACTGGCCACCGTTGATAGCGCGCTGGATCCCGTCGTCGAGCGCGTTCTGGGCGGCGACCTGCAGCTTCGCGTCGATGGTGAGCCGCACGGTTTGCCCCGTCTGCGGCGGGGTCGTCAGCAGCCGGGGAGAGAGGGGGCGGCCGAGCGAGTCGACGTGGACGCGGGCCTCGCCGGGAACGCCACCAAGGAACTTGTTGAAGGCCGCCTCGATCCCGGTCAGGCCGATCACCTGGCCGTCCGACTGCGTGGTCTGGCCGTCGTAGCCCAAGAGCTGCGCTGCCACCGAGCCGTGCGGATAGCGGCGGATGTAGCTCCGCGCCAGCGTCAGTCCGGGGAAGTTGTCCGCGCGCTCCTCGAGATAGGTCAACATCGGACCCGTCGCCTGCGTGCGGACGACGACCGGATCGAGCATGTCGCCGGCGACCCGGCGCCCGACGAGCAGCTTCGTGATGTAGTGCACCGACACTCCTGCGACATGCGCAAGCTGGCGAATCTCCCTCACTCGGGTCGCGTAGTTCCGCGGGAGCCCCGAGGGTGAGAGCTCGACCGAGGTCACGGGCTGGTTCGTGACGAGGACGTGCCCGCTCGAGTCGAGGATCGTCCCGCGGGGTGCCTGCACCCGTACGGTGCGAACCTGATTGGCCTGGGCCTTGGCGGCGTACTGCGAGCCGGAGAGCACCTGCAGCGCCCACAAGCGCATGACGAGAACCGCGAAGCCGATCACGACGAGCGCGCTGAGCAGCGCGACGCGCCGGGCGAGCTTCGGCGTCAGGCGGTACGGCTCGACGGTGGTCTGCTCGCCCTCGGGCTTCTCCGGCCGCGCGCGCCGGGGAAACCGTGCCGGCGACCCGGTCGTGGTGCTAGCCAAGGAGCTGCACCTCCGCCGACAGCTCGTCCCGCTCGGCCGGACGGAACAGCCGCCGCACGAGCGCGTAGAGCGGCGCGGTGAGGATCAGGTTGAGGACGATCGCGGGGACGAGGCTACGCACGACGGCTCCGGCCGGCGCGTTCTCGCCGAGCACGAAGTGGACGACGAGCAGGCCGACCTGGTAGAGGACGGTCACCACGGCCACCGAGAGGAACGGCGCATGCGCGCGATCCCGCCCGGTCGTCTCGCCGTAGCGCCCGATCCAGTAGCCGGCGAGCGTCAGCACGAGCGACGTGAGGCCGAGCGTGCCGAGCGACGCGGTGTCGACGAGCAGCCCGGCGAAGAAGCCGCCAAAAGCGCCGGCGACACTGCCGCGGAGCAGGGCGAACGCGACGAGCGTGACCAGCAGCACGTCGGGCACTGCGCCGAAGACGTGAAGCTGGGAGAAGATCGAGACCTGGGCGATCGCCGCGACGAACAGCAGGGCGGCGGCCTTGACGCCGTCGCCGAGCGTCATCGGTGTGGCTTCTTCGGGACGAGCACCGCGACCGAGTCGAGCGAGCCGAGGTTGGCGAAGGGCTGCACCTGCACCTGCAGGTACACCGCCGTGTCGGTGGCTCCGACGGACGTGACCCGGCCGATCGGGATTCCGTACGGATAGAGATCCGGGTACCGCGCGGTTGTGCGTCCCGGTCGGTGACGAGCACGTCGTTCTTCTTCACCTTGTCCGTCTTCTGAACCTGGTCGAGGATCAGCGTCCCGCTCGGCCCGGTGTGCACCATTCCGCGCACCCGGGTGTGGAGGTCGAGAGCGGCGGCGAAGCTGTTCGGATCGTTGAGCAGGGTCACCTTCGCCGAGTGCGGGAAGACGTTCGAGACGATCCCGACGAGGCCGGGGCCGCTCACGACCGGCGAGTTCAGCCGCACCCCGTCGGCGGAGCCCGGACGCGATCACGAGCGAGTGCGCAAACGCGCCGCCGGGCGGCGAGATGACCGCGGTATTGATGGCCTTGTAGTCCTGCGGGAACCTCGCACCTTGCTCGAAGTGCATGAGCTTCTCGAGCTGCAGGGCCCGGACCGCGGCGGCCCTGGCCAGCGATGGCCTCTTGCGCGGACTTTCAGGTACAGCTGCTTCTCCCGCTTGAGCTGGGACTTGGCACTCGAGAGACCCGCGAGGTAGTCGTAGCCGTCGCGGAACGGCTGCGCGACGCGGGTCGCGGCGATCTGGAACGGGCGCAACGCCGTCGAGCCCGCGCCCTGGACGCTGTGCAGCGGTCCGGAAGCGGGCGAGCGGAACGAGACCGTGATCAGCGCCAACGCCACGAAGACGAGCACGACCACTATCGCCCTACGGATGAGCGCGCTGCGAGCCTTCGAGGGGTACGGCGTCGACTTGGAGCGCTGAACCGACGAAGCGAGCACCGCCGCGCGCGCACTGCGACCACGGGTTGCCACCGAAACAGGTTACCGCGGCTGCCCGCCGACCGAGTAGGTCGGCCTGGGCCTAGTAGCGGCGGCCGTTGCGCGAGCGGGCTTTGTTGCTGCGGTGGATGGCCTCGAACTCCTCGAGGCTGCGTCCCGACCCCACCGCGACGCACGTGAGCGGGCTCTCGGCGAGATGCACGGGCATCTGCGTCTCGTGGCGCAACCGCTCGTCGAGCCCGGTGAGGAGCGACCCGCCGCCCGCCAGGACGATGCCGCGATCCATGATGTCCGCGGCGAGCTCCGGCGGCGTCTTGTCGAGCGTCGACTTGATCGCCTCGATGATCTGCGTGACCGGCTCGTCGAGCGCGCGCCGGATCTCCTCGGAGGTGAGGATGACCGTCTTGGGGAGGCCGGTGAGCATGTCGCGCCCGCGCACCTCCGCCTGCAGCTCCTCGCGCAAATCCCAGGCCGATCCGATCTCGAGCTTGATCTCCTCGGCCGTCTGCTGGCCGATGAGGAGCTTGTAGTCGCGCTTGATGTGATTGATGATCGCCTCGTCCATCTCGTCGCCGCCGACGCGCAGCGACTGCGAGACGACGATCCCGCCGAGCGAGATGACCGCGACCTCGGTCGTGCCGCCGCCGATGTCGACGATCATGTTCCCGGTCGGTTCGGCAACAGGGAGCCCGGCGCCGATCGCAGCCGCCATCGGCTCCTCGATGAGGTAGGCCTGGCGCGCGCCGGCCGACAGCGTCGCCTCCTCGACCGCGCGCTTCTCGACGCCCGTCACGCCGGACGGCACACAGACGACGACCCGCGGATGGGCGAAGCGGTGCTGATGCACCTTCTGGATGAAGTGACGGAGCATCTGCTCGGTCACGTCGAAGTCGGCGATCACGCCGTCCTTCAGAGGCCGGATCGCCTGGATCGTCCCCGGTGTCCGCCCGAGCATGCGCTTCGCCTCGACGCCGACGGCGTGCACCTCGCCCGAGCGCTGGTCGATGGCGACCACCGAAGGCTCCGACAGGACGATGCCGCGCCCGCGGACGTATACGAGCGTGTTGGCAGTGCCGAGGTCCACGGCCATGTCGCGGCCGCCGAAGCCGGTCAATCCCGAGAAGAGGCCCATCTGCGAGCCACTCTAACCGCAAAACGGCACAAAGCCTTGACCCTGTCGTGACGGGTTTCCACCTAGCGTCCACGCCATGAACGTCGTGACGCTGATCGGGAACCTCGCCACCGAGGTCGAGGTGCGCGAGGTCGCCCCCGACAAGAAGGTTGCGAGCTTCGTGCTCGCGATCGACCGCGCGAGCCGCGACGGCGGTGCGGACTTCGTGAGCGTCTCGGCCTGGGATAGGCAAGCCGAGCTGTGCGCGGAGTACCTCGGCAAGGGCCGGCGGGTCGCGGTCGACGGGCGGCTCAGGTCACGCTCCTGGGAGGAGGATGGGAAACGGCGGAGCGCTATCGAGGTGGTCGCCAGGCGGGTCGAGTTCCTCGGCGGCGGCCCGAAGCGCGACGAGGAGGACGGCGCCGGCGGCGAGGTGATTCCGTTCGAGGCGCCGGCCGCGGCGGGTTAGCGCTCCAGCGAGGCGACGAAGTCCCGAATCGCGGCGAGGCAGGCGTCCGGCCGCTCGCCGATCAGCAGGTGGCCGCAGCCGGCAATCGTCCGCAGCGGGGCGTGTAGGCGACGCGCGTACTCCATCCCGTCGTCGAGCCTGACCCAGTTGTCGCTCGCTCCCCAGAGGCAGAGGCACGGACACGCGACGCGGTCGAGCTCGGTGCGGGGGTCCAAGGCGAGGAGGGCACGACCTGCCTGGCGTGTGTCCGTGTGATGCGCCGGCCCGACGAGGAACGCCTCGGCCTGCGCGGGCTCGAGCGCGTCGGGATCAGCCACCCCCCACCAGCCGAACGCAGCACGGCGACCGAGCCGCGACTTGGCCCAGGCGTGGCGGCGCGGAGCGATCAGACGACCCGGCTTCGTGACGCCGAGCACTGCCAGCGTGACCCGGGCGCCGCGCGTGCCGGAGCCGATCCCCGCGGCCGCGGCCAGCACAAGACCACGAACGGCGTCCGGCTGCAGCACCGCGGCGCGGAGTCCGACCACGCCACCGAGTGAGTGCCCGATCCACACGGCGCCGCTCAGCTCCTCTGCGCGGACGATCCCGAGCACGGCCTCGGCCAGCGCGTCGACGTCAGGCGCCGCGGCCAGGAGACCCGAGCGGCCGTGGCCCGGCAGGTCCGGGACGAGGACGCGATGCCGCGCGGCGAGAGCGGGCGCAAGCGAGTGCCAGTTCTCGATCGTCCCGCCGAGCCCGTGCACGAGAACGAGCGGCGGACATCCACCGTCGACGCGGCCGCCGACGGCATAGCGAAGCCGAGTTCCGCGCCAGTCGAGCTCGCGCTCCCCGAATCCCTCCAGTCGGTGTTTGCCGTCCGTCACCAGCGAGGCATATTCTTCGTGCCAATGATTGTTTACGCAGGGCGGACCGAGTGATGTCCGCGGATCCGACAAGCGAGGGTGCGACCTAACCCGCCTGCGCGTTGCGCGCGGCGGGTTTTTTCGTTCCGGAAGGAGAGACGTCGATGGCAAATCACCTCACGCCCGAAGAACTGTCGCAGGAGCTCAAGATCGAACGGCAGGAGGTGATCCGGGTTTGCGTCGAGGAGGGCGTGCCGATCTACCACGGCAAGATCGACAAGTACCTCTTCCAGGCGCAGCTGCAGGCAATCGGGGCGACGCAGCCCCAGCACTGAGCAACTGGCTGGGCCGTCAGGCGGACTTCTTCGCCGTCGCCTTGCGAGACCGGGAGCCCGCCTTCGAGCGGGCTTTCCCGTTCTCGGGGTCTTGCTGCGAGCGTCGGCTCTGGGCGTCGGCGACGCTCTGGCGCAGCGCCTCCATCAGGTCGATGACGGGCGCCTCGGTGACCGGCACCGGCGCGACGATCTCCTGGCCCGCGAGCTTCGCCTCGAGCATCTGCGCCAGGTCGCGACGGTAGTCGTTCTCGAAGTCCTCGGGCGTCCAGTCGCCGGCGAGGCTCGAGATGACCTGCTCGGCGAGCTTCAGCTCGGCCTCCTGCACATCGGTCTCGGCGACCGCCTCCTCGATCTCGTCGCGCGCACGGACGTCCTCGGCGAAGAAGAGCGTCTCGAGCAGGAGCGCACCCGAATTTGCGCGGATCAGACAAAGATTCTCCTTGCCCCAGAGGACGAACTTGCCGACCGCGGCCATTCCCGAGTCCTCCATCGCGCGGAGCAGGAGCACGTACGGCCGTCGCTGCGCGTCGGCGTCGGCGGGAGACAGGTAGTACGTGCGGTCGAAGTAGACGGGATCGACGTCCTCGAGCCGCACGAAGCGGAGAATCGCGATCGACTGCGACCGGGTCAGCGCCACCGCCTCGAGGTCGGACTCCTCGACGAGCACGTACTGGCCCTTTGCGAACTCCCACCCCTTGACGAGCTCGTCCGGCTCGACGTCGCGCTCGTGCACCGGGCACCACCGCTTCTGCTTGATCGGCGTGCCGCACTCGCGATGCAGCGTGCGGAAGGAGACATCCTGCCGCTGGGTCGCGAGAGCCAGCCCGACGGGGATGTTGACGAGGCCGAAGCTGATCGATCCGTTCCAGATAGTCCGCATAAGAAGTCCCAGTTTAGTTGGGGACTGCCCGAATTCTCGTTTTTCATCGCCTTCCCTGCATACGATTCCGGACATGGAAAGGCGCACTGCGCCGGAGCTGTGGCGTGACGCCGTCCGCGACGCGCCGGACGAGCCCGCCTACCTCGAGGAGACGGCGGACGGTTGGCGGCCGGTGTCGTGGGACGAGGCCGCCGCACGCGTCGACGAGCTTGCGCGGGGGCTGCTGGCGCGCGGCGTGCGTCACGGCGACCGCGTGGCCGTCCTGTCGCGCACGCGGCTCGAATGGATCCTCCTCGATTGGGCGGTGATGTCGATCGGCGCGGTCGTCGTCGGGCTCTATCCCACGAGCTCGGCGAAGGAGTGCGAATACATCCTCGGACATTGCGAGGCAGTCCTCGCCTTCGCGGAGGACGAGGAGCAGACACGGAAGCTCGTCTCGATTCGCGGCGCCCTCCCCGCCCTCCGCGAGATCATCCCGTTCGACTGGCTCGAGAAGCTCGAGGCGGACGGACGACTCGCCCGGCATCTGCAGCCCGAGCCCGTCGTAGAGGACGACCTCGCGACGCTGATCTACACCTCGGGCACGACCGGGCCGCCGAAGGGCTGCATGCTCACGCACCGCAACCTCGTCACCGCGGCCATCCGCGTGGTGGAGGGCATGCACCAGACCGGAGACGTCGTCCTCCTCTTCCTGCCGATGGCCCACAGCTACGGCCGGCTCGCGCACCAGGCGGCGAGCCACCGCGGAGCGACGGTGGCTCTCGTCGCCGACGTGGCGCGGGTGCCGGAGGCGCTGGCCGCCGTACGGCCGACGGTCCTGCCGGCCGTCCCGCGTGTGTACGAGAAGGTGCATGCGAACACGCTCGGCGAGATCGAGCGTGCAGGCGGCCTGCGCAGGCGGATCGGGCTGTGGGCGCTCGGGGTCGGCGCGCGCACGAGTCGCGCGCGGCGAGACGGCTCTCACGTCGGAGCCCTGCCGGCGCTCCAGGAGCGAATCGCCGACCGGCTCGTGTTCGCAAAGGTGCGTGACGCGCCTGGGCGGGCGCCTACGCGTCGGGGTCTCTGGAGCGGCGCCGCTCTCCACCGACGTGATGGAGTTCTTCCACGCGCTCGGCGTGCCGGTGATCGAGGGTTACGGCCTGACCGAGACCGCGAGCTCGGCGACCGTCAACGAGCCCGGCGACTTCCGGATCGGAACCGTCGGCCGGCCGGTGGACGGCGCCGAGGTCCGGCTCGCCGACGACGGCGAGATCCTGATCCGCAGCGACTCGGTGTTCGCGGGCTACTACAAGGAGCCGGATGCGACTGCCGAGGCGCTGACCGACGACGGCTGGCTCCGCACCGGCGATGTCGGCGAGATCGACGACGAGGGCTTCCTCCGCATCACCGACCGGAAGAAGGATCTGATCATTACCGCCGGCGGCAAGAACATCGCCCCCCAGAACCTCGAGAACGCTCTCAAGACATCGCGCTTCGTCTCGCAGGCGCTCGTGGTCGGCGACCGGCGTCCCTACGTGACGGCGCTCGTGACCCTCGACGAAGCGGAGATGGCCTCGGGCGGCCAGGAGCCGCAGAAGCTCGTGCAGGAACTCGTGGACGACGTCAACCGAGACCGGACGCGAGTCGAGCAGATCAAGCGGTTCGCGATCCTCCCCCGCGACTTCTCACTCGAGGAGGGCGAGGTGACGCCCACGCTCAAGCTGCGCCGCCGGGTCATCCAGGAGCACTTCGCGGACGAGATCGAAGCGCTGTACGAGAGCTAGCCCCGGGTCAGCTAGCCCAGGATCCGCTTCGCGCCGTCGTACTCCGACGCGTACCAGCCTTCGCTGAGGCTGTCGATGCGAACGCTCGAGCCCGTGTGCGGCGCGTGGATGAAGTTTCCGCCGCCGACGTAGATCCCGACGTGGCCGAGACCCGCGAAGAAGACGAGGTCGCCCGGCTCGAGCTGGTTCCGCGGCACAGAGACGGAATCGGAGTAGTCGTACTGCGCGACCGTGTAGTGCGCGAGCGACACGCCGACCTGGGCGTAGACGTACGCGACGAGACCGGAGCAGTCGAAGCCTCTCGGGCTCTCGCCGCCCCACACGTACGGCACGCCGAGGTACTGCTCCGCGATCCCGACGACGCTGCTGTAGCGGTCCCCCGGGATCGAGGTGCTGACGGGATTGCCGACGCCGAAGCTGCCCTTCGGTGCTGCCGCCTGCGCCTGTGCCGCGACGCTTGCGGCGTGGGCAGCTGCCGCCTGGTGTGCCTGCTGCGCGGAGATCATCTGCTGGATCTGCGACTTGACCGACGCATAGAGCCGCTGCTCGGAGGCGACCCTCCCCTCGGCCTGGCTTCGCTCCGTCGCGCGGACGGAGACGAGCCGGTTCTGCCGCGCACGCTCGCCGCGCAAGAGTGTCTGGTGGTGCACGATCTGGTGCTGGTACCCGACCACCTCGTGGATGAGCGTCGTGTCCTGCTTCGACATCGAGTCTGCGGCCTGAATGCGCGAGATGAGGTCGTCGAGGCTGCGGGCGCCGAGGATGACGGCGAGCGACGACTGCTGATCCTGCGACGTGTAGAGCGCGACGAGCCGCTTCGCGAGTGTGCGCTGCGCGTGAGCGAAGTTGCCGCGGGCGACGCCGAGGGCCTGCCGGTTCACGCGAAGCTGGCGCTCGACGAGCCGGAGCTTCTGGGTCGCCGCCTGATAGCGGCTGTTGGCCCGCTGGGCAGCGGCATCGAACTGTTGCAGCTTCCCGAGGACGGCCTGAGCCTGCGCGCGCTTCGCACCGATCCCGTCTGCGCGCGCTCCGGTTGCGGACGCGCCGAGGAGGCCTGCCAAAAGCAGCCCCACTAGGAGTGCAGACAGCGCGACTTGCCGCCGCCGCACGCGCAATGACGTCCTCCCGCCCGTCACAAGCGGAAGACGGTAACAAGCTTGTCGGATGCTCGCGCGGAGAACCGTCGCGAAAATGCTGCAATTTGTGCACAACTTCCTGGAAATGGCCCGCGATAGCCGCCGCACAAAGTTGCGGAGTCGAGTACGGTCCGCCGTCATGCTCCGGGGGAGGAGATATCGCGCTGCGCGCTTTGGCGGCCTCGCGGCGGCGCTGACGCTCATGGCAGCGTCGGCCGCTCTCGCTGCTCCGGGCGTCGCGAACACGCGCGGTGACAACGGCGGCGACGGCCCGGGTCAGCAGCTCGACTCGCGGGCCCACGCAGCGCTGCTCGGCCTGTATTCGCTCGACTCACGGCTCGAGGGCTGGCGCGCCCGGCTCGCCTCGCTCGAGCACGAGGCCACCGCAGTGCGACAGCAGCGCCGGTCTCTCCGAGCCGAGCTCGGTGCCGACAGAGCCTCGCTCAAGACCGGCCGGCGGAGTCTGGCTGTCGACCTCCGCGCGTTGTACGAGCGCGGCGACGTCAACGCGGTCGCCGTCGTGCTCGGAGCGAACTCGCTCACGAAGGGCCTCAAGCAGCTCGACGACCTGTCGCGCGTCGCCGACGAGAGCCGGCAGATCGTCGAGGCGACGAGGACCGCGCGGCAGCGCCTGGTCCACTCGCGGCTCCTGCTGGCGGCCGAGCAGCGCAGGCTCGACCGCGCGCTGGCCGCAGCACGTGACGCCGAAGAGCGGCTGGCCGCGACCGTCGCCTCGAGGCGCGCCTACATCTCCTCCCTGCGAGCACGGGCGCTGCAGGCCTCGCAGGTCCAGAGCGTCGAAGCCGCCGCGCAGACCGCCGAGCAGAAGTCACAGCCGCTCCAGCCCACGACCTCGTCTCCCGTCGCCGGCAAGCGACAGCTCGTCGTCAGCGCAACGTGCTACGACCTGTCCGGCCGCACCGCGACCGGGATGCCGGTGGGCCAGGGCGTCGTCGCCGTCGATCCCTCCGTCATCCCGCTCGGCACGCGCATGTACGTCCCCGGCTATGGCAACGGCGTCGCCGCCGACGTCGGCAGCGGGATCCAGGGAGCAACCATCGACCTCTGGATGACGCCGAGCCGGTGCGCCGCCTGGGGCCGGCGCACCGTCACCATCACGCTTTCCTGACTAGACTGGCGCCGCGAGAGGGGGGATCGCGGTGACGGAGCTGGTGGAAACGGCCGAAGAACGGCAGACGGAGCCGCTCCGTGTGCTTCTCGTCGACGATCACGACCTCTTCCGCACCGGCCTGCGGAACCTGCTCGAGGAGCAGGAGCTCTCGATCGTCGGAGAGGCGGCGACCGGCTCGGAGGCAGTTGCGCACGTTCGTGAGCTCACCCCCGACGTCGTCGTCATGGATCTGAACATGCCGGCGATGGGAGGCGTCGAGGCGACCCGCCATATCGCGGAGGTCTCGCCCCTCACCCGGGTCGTGATGCTGACGATCTCGGACGAGGACTCGGACGTGACCGACGCCATCCTCGCCGGTGCCTGCGGCTATCTCCTCAAGGACGCCTCGATCCAGGAGCTCGTCTCGGGGATCAGGGCGGCGGCGCGCGGCGAGGCGTTGATCTCCCCCCACATCGCCGCGAAGGTGCTGCAGCGGATCCGGGCCACGAGCGCGCAGCCGGAGATCGAGGAGATGATCCGCGCGGAGCTCTCCGAGCGCGAGATCGAGGTGTTGAAGCTGATCGCGAACGGCAAGGACAACGCCGTCATCGCCGCGGAGCTCCACATCAGCCCGAAGACGGTCAAGAACCACATCTCGAACATCCTCATGAAGCTCCAGATCGACAACCGCATCCAGGCGGCCGTCTACGCCGTGCGGAGCGGGATCGTCTAGTTCTCGGCCGCGGCGCTCAGCGCAACCCGGCGGCGAGCCTGGAGGTTGCGCAACAGAGAGCGGAGCCGTTCGAGCTCGCCGTCGGCGACTTCGAGGCACTTCGAGAGCCGGGCGAACTCGCTCACCCGCGCCTCATCGCCTGCCTCGCGCGCCACCTCGCCGAGGCGCCGCTCGATCCGCGAGCGCTTGGCCTCGAGGGAGAGGGCTTCGGCGTAGCCGGTCGTCAGCGTCGACTCGATCGCGTCGAGGCTCGGTGCGCCGGCACCGTTCTCGGGCATCCTGAGCAGATCCGTAATTTCCTCCCGCAGCGGCATCGGACTCACGATTATCAGGCGGCAACGCGTAGACCGGAATGGGCCGCACGGCCCATCTTCAAGCCCGAGTCGACCCATTCGACTTGACGTTTGGCCTCACGCTTGAAAAATGGAAAGGCCGTGCCCGTCCGTCTTCGTGCCCTGACAGTGGCAATCGTCGCCTTGTGCCTCGTCCCGGCTGCGCAGGCGGGATCCCGCAGCGCGTTCCAGTCGCAGCTCGCCCGGGCGCTGCACGCGAAGCATGTGAGCCCGTCGCGCACCGGCGCGATCGTCCTCGATCTGCGCACCGGGGAGACGCTCTTCGCGCAGAACTCGCGCCTGGCGCTCAGACCCGCGTCGAACGAGAAGCTCGCCACGACCTTCAGCGCCCTGACCGCGCTCGGTCCCTCCTTCCGGATCGAGACCGACGTGCTCGGCGACGGCGAGCGCAGCGGCGCCACCTGGGTGGGCGACCTCGTGCTCAAGGGCTACGGCGACCCGGCCCTGTCCGCAGCCCAGCTCAACAAGCTCGCGCGGCAGGTGGTCGCGGACGGGATCGAGCATGTGAGCGGCCGGATCCTCGGCGACGAGAGCTGGTTCGACACGCGCCGCACCGGGATCGGCTGGAAGCCGCAGTTCTACCTCCACGAGTCGCCGGCGCTCTCTGCGCTCATCGTCAACAGCGGCTGGACCGGACGCTACGAGACGGCGCGGCCCGCCCTGATGGCCACCGAGCTCCTCCGCAGCGACCTGCGCCACGCGGGCGTGACCGTCGACGGCGGCAGCGCGCTCGGCGTCGCGTCGGCACAGGCGGTTCCGCTCGCCGACGTCGAGTCGGCGCCGCTGTCCGCACTGCTGCGCCACATGGACGTCTACAGCGACAACTTCTACGCCGAGATGGTGTTGAAGGAGGTCGGCGCCGTGCAGGGCAGCGGCGGCTCGTCGGCCGCGGGAGTCGCAGTCGAGCGGCGCCTGCTGGACGCTGCCGGCGTGCCGCTCGCCGGCGTCCGGATGGTCGACGGCTCCGGGCTCTCGCTGCTCGACCGCTGGACGCCGCTCGGCCTGTCGACGCTGCTGCGCACGATGTGGGACGACCCGACCCTGCGGCCGTACGTCCTCCCCGCGCTACCGATCGCCGGCGAGACCGGGACGCTCGAGCACCGCATGCGCTCGGGCCCCGCGCACGGGCTTGTGCGTGCGAAGACGGGCACGACCGACAACTCCTCTGCGCTGTCGGGCTTCGTCGGCGACCGCTACGCCTTCTCGATCGTCGAGAACGGATACCCGGTGCGGGCGCTGAGCGCGGAGCAGTCGCAGAACCGCTTCGCGCAGGTGCTCGCGCACGACGCGGCCGGCTAGGACGGTTCGTCGAGCAGCGCGAGTAGCTCGTCTTCGGAGAGGATCGGCACCTCGGCCTTCTGGGCCTTCGTGAGCTTCGAGGCGCCCGGCTCCTCGCCCACGACTAGACCGGTCGTCTTGGCCGAGACGGAGTCGGTCACCTTCGCCCCGAGCGCCTCGAGCTGCGCCTTCGCCTCGTCGCGGGAGAAGCGCTCGAGCGTGCCGGTGATCACGTACGTGCTGCCGGTCATCGGGCCCTCGCGGGGGCGCTCCTCGTCGCTCAGCTCGAACCGAAGCCCGAGCTCCCGAAGCTCCTCGACGAGAACGCGGTTCTGGTCGTCGGCGAACCAGTCGACCACGTCCTCGGCGCGGTCCGAGCCGAAGCCCTCGACCTCCGCGACTTCCTCGGGACTCGCGGCGATCAACCGGTCGACGGTGCCGAAATGGCTCGCGAGGTTGCGCGCGAGCACCCAGCCGATCCCGGGGATGTTGAGGCCGAGGAGGACACGCGAGAACGGGACCTGCTTGGAGCGCTGGATCGACTCGATGGCCGCGCTCGCGGAAGTCTCCCCGAATCCCTCGAGCTCGACGAGCTCCTCCTTCGTCAGGCGGTAAAGGGCCGGCAGCGAGCGGACCAGCCCCTTCTCCCACAGGATGCGAATCGTCTGCTCGCCGACGCCGTCGATGTCGGCGACTCCCGTCCAGTTGATCAGCGTCTCGAGACCTCGGGACGGGCAGGCCCGGTTCGGGCAACGGTGCATCGCCTCGCCCTCGGGCTTCACGATCTCGGTGCCGCACAACGGGCAGTGCGTCGGCATCCGGAACTCCTTCGTTCCCCGCCGATGCGGCCCGGCCGGTCCGACGATCTGCGGGATGACGTCCCCTGCGCGCTGCACGATCACGTCGTCGCCGGCGCGGATGCCCTTGCGGTTGATGTCCTCCTCGTTGTGGAGCGTCGCGCGCGTCACGGTGACACCGCCGACCTGGACCGGTTCCATGATCGCCCACGGGTTCAACGCGCCCGTGCGCCCGACTCGGATGCGGATCTCGAGGAGTCGCGTGACCGCCGTCAGCGGCGCCCACTTGTACGCGCGCGCCCAGCGCGGACGCTGGTGCAGCACGCCGAGCCGCCGCTGCTGGTCGAGGGAGTCGACCTTGATCACGACGCCGTCGATCTCGTAGTCGAGCTCCGTCCGGCGCTTCTCCCACTCGACGCAAGCGGCAGCCACCTCGTCGATCGACTCGAGCCGCTCCGCGTACGGGTTGGTGCGCAGGCCGTGCTCGCGCAGCCACTCGAGCATCTCGAGCTGCGTCTCGAACGCGACACCTTCGCGACTGCCGGCTCCGTAGACCCAGATCGAGAGCGGCCGGTCGGCGGTGATCGCCGAGTTCTTCTGGCGCAGGCTTCCGGCCGCGGCGTTGCGTGGATTCGGCGCAAGCTTCTGATTCGTTCCCGCCAGGCGCTCGTTCAACTCGAGGAAGCCCGAGATCGGTAGATAGACCTCGCCGCGGACCTCGATCAAGGCCGGCGCGTCGCCCTTCAAGCGCAGCGGAATCGCCTTGATCGTGCGGAGATTCGGGGAGACGTCCTCCCCCTGCACGCCGTCGCCCCGGGTCGCGCCGCGGACGAGGACGCCGTCCTCATAGGTCAGGTTGACGGCGAGACCGTCGATCTTCGGCTCGAGGACGTAGGCGACGGACTCGCCGCTCGGAAGCCGCTTGCGCACGTCCTCGTCCCACTTCCGCAGCCCCTCCTCGGTGGTCACTTTCTCGAGCGAGCCCATCGGCTCGAGGTGCTGAACCTTCACGAACTTGTCCGAAAGCCCGCCCACCCGCCGCGTCGGGGAGTCCGGCGTGGCCAGCTCGGGATGCTTCTCCTCCAGCGCGACGAGCTCGTCGAAGAGCGCGTCGTACGCCGCGTCCTCCATGATCGGAGAGTCGTCGACGTGGTAGGCGATGAGCGCGCGGTTGAGCACGTTGCGAAGCTCCGCCGCGCGGGTGGCCGCGGTCGTGGTCTTAGAGGACGCCAAGGAGCTCCTCGGCGTGGTCGACGACCGCGTCCGGGAACTCGGCCTCGAGCTTTTCGCGGTCGTGGATCCGGCCCCAGGTGACGGCAACCGCGAACATCCCCGCCGCCTTCGCCGCACGCACGTCGAACGGCGAGTCGCCCACGTACGCCGTTGCGGCCGGGTCTGCTCCGAGTCGCTCGGCGCCGAGCAGGAGAGGCTCCGGATCGGGCTTGTGGCGCTCGGTCTCGTCACCGCCGACGATGGCCTCGAAGAGGTGCCCGAGCGGAACCTGCGCGAACGCGAGCTCGACGGTAGAGCGGCGCTTCGCGGTCACGACACCGAGCCGCCGACCTTCCCCGTGAAGCTGCACGAGCACGTCCTCCATCCCGGCGCAGGCCTCGAGCTCTTCGTGGAGCGGCTCGTTGTGCGCGCGATAGACGTCGACGAGCCGCTCGACGTGGTCGGGCGCGAGGGCCGACATCTGGGCCTCGAGGCCGGGACCGCCGACCGCCTGCAGCAGCTCCTCATCGGAATAGTCGCGCCCCAGGACCTCCCGCGTGGCGTGCCGCATCGAGGCAAGAATGATCGCGCCCGAGTCGACGACGGTGCCGTCGAGGTCGAAGAGGACGGTCTCGAAGCGCATGCGTCGATCGTATCGGCGCCTGTCAGTAGGGTCCGGCGGGTGCCCGAGGTGTCGGACTTTCGCTACCTCGTCGTCCCGCACACGCACTGGGACCGAGAGTGGTATCTGCCGTTCGAGCAGTTCCGGCTGCTAATCGGGGAGAGGATCGACGGCGTCCTCGACACGCTCGAACGCGACCCCTCCTTCACGTCGTTCACGCTCGACGGGCAGGCGATCGTGCTCGAGGACTATCTGGACGTGCGGCCGGAGCACGAGGGGCGGCTGCGCGCGCTGCTCGCCGCGGGGCGGCTCGAGGTCGGCCCGTCGTACGTCCTGCCCGACGAGATCCTCGTCGGCGGCGAGTCGCTCGTCCGCAACCTCCTCCTCGGGCGACGCGTGTGCCGCCGGTTCGGTGTCGAGCCGAGCGGCGCGGGCTACCTGCCCGACAGCTTCGGCCACCCGGCACAGCTGCCGCAGATCCTCGCGGGCTTCGGCATCCGCACCCTCCTCTTCTCGCGCGGCCTGGGCGACGAGATCGACGACGTCGGCGTCGTCTTTCGCTGGCGCTCCGGCGCGGCGGAGGTGGTCGCCTGCCAGATGCTCCCGCACTACGACAACTTCGCGCGCCTGACGTGGCACCACGACGCCGAGCAGCGTGTCCGCGGGATCGTCGAGCGCTTCGGCGACCTGGCGCACAGCGCGGGCCAGGAAGAGATCCTGCTCGCAAACGGCTCCGACCACCTGCCGATCGAGCCCGAGCTACCGACGATCCTCGAGGACTTGACGCAGACCTTCGGCGTGCCGTTCCGGATCGGCCGGTACGAAGAGCACACGCCTGCCGGCGACGGGCTGCCCGTGCACGAGGGCGAGCTCGTCGGCAGCCGGCTCCAGAACGTCCTGCGCGGCGTCAACTCGGCGCGGATCTATCTCAAGCAGGCCAACGAGCGCGCCGAGCAGCGCCTGCTCTCGATCGAGACCGCCGCCGCGCTGAGAACGCGACGCGAGGGCGCGCCGTACCCCGCCGCCGAGCTGCGGCTCGCCTGGCGCGACCTGCTTCGCAACCATCCCCACGACTCGATCTGCGGCTGCTCGTGCGACGAGGTGCACCGGGACATGCTCGTTCGCTACGAACAGCTCGACCGGACTCTCGACCTCGTCGAGCGGGCGGCGCTCGGCGTCGGCGGAGCGCTCGTGAACACGCTGCCCTTCCCGCGGCGCCGCCTGGTCGATGGAGAGGTCTACGAGCTCGACGGATTCTCCGGTGCGCGCCCGGACCCCTTGACCGAACCACGAGAGTCGATCGACCTCGAAGCGATCGCGCAGCTGCTCACGTTCGAGGACGAGCCCGACATCGGCGACCTCTACACGTTTTGTCCCTCAGGCGAGACGACTCCGGCTCGCCTGGTCGCCACGCGACAGGAGGCCGGTGCGCTCGTGCTCGAACACGAGCTGCCGGGGATCCGGATCGAGACGACGATTCGCGACCTTCCCGGACTCGGCCGCGTCGAGCTGACGAGCGTCGTCGAGAACGAGGCAGACGACCACCGGCTGCGGGTGCACGTCCGCTCCCGCGGCAACACGGAGGTGGTGCGGGCCGAGAGCCAGTTCGCCGTCGTGCGCCGGCCGCTCTCGCCGCCGCGCCCGCGCACACCCTGGGTCGAGCCGCCGGTGAGCACCGCGCACACGCTCGGCGCCGTCGCACCCGGCCCGCTCGTCCTGCTCACGAAGGGCCTGCCGGAGTACGAGGCCTCGGCAGACGGACTCCGGCTGACGCTCCTGCGCTGCGTGGGCACGATCTCACGGCCGGCCGGGTTGCCGACGCGCCCGCTCGCGGCCGGGCCGGACATCGCCACGCCGGACGGCCAGTGCCGCGGCCGCCACGTCTTCGAGTACGCACTCCGTTGGGACGGCGACCGCCTGTCGAACGCGGCACTCGTCCGGGCGAGCCAGGACTACCGCACGGACTTCCTCCGCGGCGACCCGTTCGAGCCGCCGCTGGAGCTCGCCGGCGACGTGGTCTTCTCCTGCCTCAAGCAGGCGGAGGACGGCAGCGGGCTCGTCCTGCGCGTCTTCAACCCGAACCCGCAGCCGGAGACGCTGAGGTTGAGCCGACCCGCCCGACGCATCCGTCTCGACGAGGAGGAGCCGGTCGATGGCGGTCTCGAGCTCGCGCCAGGCGAGATCGCCACCTTCCTAGTAGGCGACTGAGACAAGGTAGAGGCCCCACGGCGGCGCCGTCGTTCCCCCCTCCGAGCGGGCGCGGCCCTCCAGCAGCTCCGGGATCGCGCCCGGCTCTTCCACCATCGTTCCCACCAGGCTGCGCACCATGTGGCGCAGATAGCTCTCCGCCGTGATCTCGAAGTCGAGGTGGTCGCCTCGCCGGGTCCACTCCGCCCGTTGGACGTCGCGGACGAGGACCTTGTGTTGCGTTTGGGTCGGCGTGAAGGCCCGGAAATCGTGTCGGCCGACGACGGCGGCGGCCGCTGCGGCGAGCGCTTGCTCGTCGAGTGGCCGCGGCAGCCACAAGCTGCGACGCGCCTCGAACGGCGACGGCATCGCCCGGGTGAAGATTCGGTAGCGGTAGCTCCGGGAGCGTGCGGAGTGGCGTGCGTGGAACCCGTCCGGTGCTTCCGCCGCCGAGAGCACGCTGATTTCGTCGGGCAGGCGCGGGTTGAGCGCCGCCGCGGTGCGATCCGGCGGAGGCCCGCCCTCGACGTCGACCGAGGCGACCTGGCCGAGCGCGTGCACGCCCGTGTCCGTGCGGCCGGCGACGGCGAGATTCGCGGTGGACGCGAAGGTCGCGTCGAGCGCCTGTCGCAGTTCCGCCTCGATCGTCGCAAGCCCGGGCTGCACCGCCCAGCCGCGAAACGGCGTGCCGTCGTACTCGAGCGTCAGGATGAGACGCATGTCAGGCCATCCTGACTCTGTTTGTGAGGCGTGCCTTATGCTCTATGAGTTTGCACATCGCTTGATATACTCTACTTCGTGACCGACGAGCACACGTTTCTTCTCCAGCGCGTCCAGCCGGCGATGGTCGGGCTCATCGACGGCTCGCTCTCCACGCTCGCGCCGATCTTCGCAGTCGTGCTCGCCTCACACGACACCCGGTTCGCCTTCATCGCCGGTCTCGCGACCTCGATCGGGGCCGCGATCAGCATGGGCTTTTCCGAGGCGCTCTCCGACACGGGGGAGCTCACGGGCCGTGGCACACCCTTGTCTCGCGGGCTGATCACCGGCGGCGGCACCTTCCTCGGAGGAGTCCTCCACTCGCTGCCGTTTCTGATCGCCGACTACCGAGTCGCGCTGATCTTCGCAACGGCAGTCGTGGCGTTCGAGCTGCTGACGCTCGCCTATCTCCGCTACCGCTTCTTCCAGGACACCTTCGTCCGCGCCCTGGGTCTGGTCACGTTCGCGGGCGTCCTGATCGCAGCGATCAGCGCGGGGCTCGGCAGCCTGCTCGGGTCGCCGATCAGCGGCTAGCGGCTACGGCTGGAAATCGACGAGCTCGAGATAGACCATCTCGGCCGCGTCGCCGGCCCGGTGGCCGAGCTTGACGATCCGCGAGTAGCCGCCGGGGCGGTCGGCCATCCTCGGGCCGACGTCGGCGAAGAGCTTGTGCACCACCTCTTGCGAGCGCAGCACCGAGAGCGCCTGCCGGCGGGCGTGGAGATCGCCGCGCCGTCCGAGCGTGATCATCTGCTCGGCGAACGGCTTCACGGCCTTCGCCTTCGCCTCGGTCGTCCGGATCCGTCCGTGCTCGATCAGCGAGCACGTGAGGTTCGAATAGAGAGCCTTGCGATGCGCCGCGTCGCGGCCGAGCTTCTTTCCTGTACGAGCGTGACGCATCGCCCTCTCCTTACTCGAATCCGCCGGAGCCGTTTTCGCCGCGGAGATGGAGACCGTGCTGCGAAAGCGTCTCGCGCACTTCCTCGATCGACTTCTTGCCGAAGTTCGGGATCGCCGCGAGCTCCTGCTCGGTCTTCATCACGAGGTCGCCGATCGTCTCGATCCCGACCCGCTTGAGGCAGTTGTACGAGCGGACGCCCAGCTCGAGCTCCTCGATCGGGAAGTTCTCCATCCCGTGCGCCAGCGCCGCCTCGGGAGCCACGCCGCCCTCGATGGGCGCCGCCTCGCCGAAGCCCTCGATCCGGTCGAGGTCGGTGAAGATCGCGAGCTGCCGGATCAGGATCTCGGCCGCCTCGCCGAGCGCGTCCTTCGGCTCGACCGAACCGTCGGTCGTGATGTCCATGGTCAGCCGGTCGTAGTCCGTCCGCTGGCCGACGCGGGCAGCCTCGACCTGGTACGCCACGCGCCGCACCGGAGAGAAGATCGAGTCCATCGGGATGACCCCGATCGTGTGCTGGAGACCACGGTTGAGCTCTGCCGGCGAGTAGCCGCGTCCGCGACCGATCGTGAGCGTGATCTCCAGCCTGCCCTTGTCGGACAGGTTCGCGATCTCGAGCTCGGGGTTGAGGATCTCGAGATCTGCCGGCGCCTCGATGTCGGCGGCGGTGACCGAGCCCGGCCCCTTCTTCGCGATGTGCACCTCGATCTCGGGCGACTCGCCGTGCAGCCGCGCGACGAGGTTCTTGAGGTTGAGGATGATGTCGGTGACGTCCTCGCGGACGCCCGGCAGGGTCGTGAACTCGTGGGCCGTGCCCTCGACCTTGACGGACGTCACGGCCGCGCCCTCCAGCGAGGAGAGCAGCACGCGCCGCAGCGAGTTGCCGAACGTATGACCGAAGCCGCGATCGAGCGGCTCGATCGCAAAGACCCCACGGTGATCGTCGACATCCTCGTGGACGATCTTCGGGATCTGGAAATCCATTTCGCGTGTAGCCAAGAAAGTTCCCTCTTTTCCCTCTTCGTTACTTCGAGTAAAGCTCGACGATCAGCGACTCCTGCACCGGCGTGTCGATCTCGTCGCGCTCGGGCTGCTTCAGCACCTTGCCCGTGAGCCCGTCGTGATCTGCCTGGAGCCATGGAGCGACCGTCGAGACGAGATCTGTTGCGTCCCGGATGACCTGCTGCGCCGATGAGCTCGCCGCGACCGTGACGACGTCGTTCGGCCGCACCTGGTAACTCGGGATGTTGACCCGCCGGCCGTTGACCTGGAAGTGGCCGTGGCGGACGAGCTGGCGGGCCTGCGCCCGCGAGACGGCGAAGCCGAGCCGGTAGACGACGTTGTCGAGCCGGGTCTCGAGCATCCGCAGCAGCTCCTCGCCCGTGATGCCCGACTGCTTCGCGGCCTTCTCGTAGTAGTTGCGGAACTGCTTCTCGAGCAGACCGTAGTACCGGCGGGCCTTCTGCTTCTCACGCAGCTGCAGCAGGTACTCGCTCTGCTTGATGCGGCCACGGCCGTGCTCGCCCGGCGGATACGAGCGGCGCTCGATCGCGCACTTCTCCGTCAGGCAGCGCTCGCCCTTGAGGAACAGCTTCATCCCCTCGCGGCGGCAGATGCGGCACTTCGGCCCCAGATCTCTGGCCACTAGACCCTCCGCCTCTTGCGCGGGCGGACGCCGTTGTGCGCCTGCGGCGTCACGTCCTTGACGGTCAGGATCTCGAGGCCCGCGGCCTGGAGCGAGCGGATCGCGGTCTCGCGGCCGGAGCCCGGTCCCTTGACGAAGACCTCGACCTTCTGCAGGCCGTGCTCCATCCCCTTGCGGGCGGCGGCGTCGGCCGTCACCTGCGCGGCGAACGGCGTCGACTTGCGAGAGCCTTTGAAGCCGGCCGACCCGGCGGACTCCCAGGCGATGACGTTCCCCTCGCGGTCGGTGAGAGCCACGATCGTGTTGTTGAAGCTCGTCTTGATATGCGCCTGGCCGATCGCGATGTTCTTGCGGACGCGACGGCGCGTGCGGCCGCGCGTGGCCGCCTGTCTCCTGGCTCCGGGCACGCTACTTGGCCGCCTTCTTACCGCGTCCGACGGTCTTCTTGGGGCCCTTGCGGCTGCGGGCGTTCGTCTTCGTGCGCTGCCCGTTGACCGGCAGGCCCCGCCGATGGCGAATGCCGCGGTAGGCGCCGATCTCGGAGAGCCGCTTGATCGCCTGCTGCCGGTCGCGGCGCAGGTCTCCCTCGACCTCGAGCTCGGAATCGATGTAGTTGCGGAGCTTGGTGACCTCTTCGTCGGTGAGGTCCTTGACCTTCGTGTCCGGATCGAGGCCGAGCTCGGCGGCGACCTTGCGCGCTGTCGGCTGGCCGATCCCGTAGATGTAGGTCAGCCCGATCTCGAGGCGCTTCTGGTTCGGAAGATTGACTCCGGCGATGCGTGCGATGGCTCAGCCCTGCCTTTGCTTGTGCCGAGGATTGGAGCAGATGACCATGGTCGTGCCGTGCCGCTTGATCACGCGGCAGCGCTCGCACATGGGCTTGACGGATGGACGGACTTTCATGGTCAGCGGTGCCTGTAGGTGATCCGACCGCGGTTGAGGTCGTAAGGGCTCAGCTCGACCTTGACCTTGTCGCCCGGCAGGATGCGAATGTAGTGCTTTCGCATCTTCCCGGAGATGGTCGCGAGCACGTCGTGTCCCCCGTCGAGCTGCACCCGGAACATCGTGCTCGGGAGCGCTTCGACGACCTCGCCTTCAACCTCGATCTTCTCTTCCTTGGTTGGCATTCCCTTCAGCCGGATAGGAGTCTCAGACGTACGCACGCGCACGGCAGAGCCGTGCGCGAAGGCGTTCATCGTAGCAAAGCGGTTTTGGCGCCCGGCGTCGCCTACGGCGACGCGGTCTGTCCGCTGGGAATCGGCGGCTTTGCCGCCGATTCTGCCGGCATCGTCAGGATCCTAGGCCCATCCTCGGTGACCGCGACGGTGTGCTCGAAGTGGGCCGCGAGCGACTCGTCGACGGAGGAGATCGACCACTCGTCGGCGTGGACGTAGACGTCAGGCTCGCCGGCTGTGATCATCGGCTCGATCGCCAGCGTCATCCCCTCCTGCAGGAGCGGGCCGCGGCCGGGAGGCCCGTAGTTCGGGATCTGGGGATCCTCGTGGTAGGAGCGGCCGACTCCGTGACCGACGAGGCTGCGCACGACCGAGAAGCCGTTCCGTTCGACGACGACCTGGACGGCGTGAGAGATATCGGAGAGCCGGTTGCCGACCCGGGCCTGCTCGATGCCCGCGGTGAGCGCCTCGCGGCAGACGTCGAGCAGCCGCTGTGCCTCCGGCGAGATGTCACCGACGGGCAGCGTCACCGCGCTGTCGGCGACGAGGCCGTCGAGCGTGACGCCGAGATCGAGCGAGATCAGGTCGCCTTCCCGAGCGCGGTAGTCGTCCGGAATCCCGTGCACGACCATCGAGTTCGGCGAGATGCAGAGCGCCGCGGGAAACCCCTTGTACCCCTTCGAGGTCGGGTGGCCGCCTTTCGAGGCGATGTGCTCGTCGGCTATGCGGTCGAGCTCGCGCATCTCGACGCCCGGCTCGAGGTGGTCGGCGACGACGGCCAGCGTCTCGGCGAGGAGCGCGCCGGCGCGCGCCATCCCTTCGATCTCGGCCTCGGACTTGCGGACGATCACGCCCGCGCCTCGACGGAGGAGAGCGAGTCCCGTATCTCGCGGAAGACCTCTTCGACCGTGCGGTCGGCGTGCACACCCACGACGTTCACCTGGGTCGCGCGGTAGTAGTCGATCAGCGGGGCCGTCTCCTTCTCGTAGAGCTCGAGCCGCCGCCGAATCGCCTCCGGCGTGTCGTCGGAGCGTCCCTCCTCGGCCGCGCGGCGGAGCATCCGCTGCAGCAGCACGTCGTGGTCGGGCACCTGGAAGTCGAAGACGACGTCGAGGCCGCGGCCGAGCTCGCGCAGCAGCTCGTCGAGCGCTTCTGCCTGCGGCATCGTGCGCGGATAACCGTCCAGCACGAATCCGTCGGCCGTGTCCTCGCGCTCGAGCCGCTCGCGAACGAGCCGGATCATCAGGTCGTCCGAGACGAGGTCGCCGCGGTCGTAGACGGCCTTGATCTCCCGGCCGAGCTCGGTCGGGAGCTCCTTCATCTCGCGGATGATGTCGCCGGTGGCGATGTGCGGAATCCCGTACATCGCCTTGATCCGCTGCGCCTGTGTGCCCTTCCCCGAGCCCTGTGGCCCGAGGACCAGGACGTTCAGCGTAAGAACCCTTCGTAATGGCGCATGACCATCTGCGACTCCATCTGTCGCATGGTCTGCAGCGCAACGCCCACGACGATCAGGATCGAGGTGCCGCCGAGAGCGCGATAGGTCGCCTGCGAGAAGTGGAAGTGCGCGATGAAGACCGACGGCGCCACGGCGACGGCCGCCAGGAAGAGGGCGCCGGGGAAGGTGAGCCGGTTCAGCACGCGGTCGAAGTAGGCCGCCGTCGGCGGCCCCGGCCGGATCCCGGGGATGTAGCCGTTGTACTTGCGCAGATTGTCGGCCTGCTCGACCGGGTTGAAGACGACCGACGTATAGAAGTAGGTCATCAGGATGATCAGAATCGCCTCGAGAAGCAGGTATTTCCAGCCGGTCGGGCTGAAGTTGACCTGGAGCCAGTTGCTCCACCCCACCTTGAAGCTGCCGACCGTCTGCGGGACGGCGAGGATCGCGGCGGCGAAGATGATCGGGATCACGCCGGCCATGACGACGCTGAGCGGCATGTAGGTCGCGCCGCCCGTCGTCTGCCGGTTGCCGAGCTGGCGCCGCGCGTACTGGACGGGGATCCGCCGCTGGCCCTCCATCACGAAGACGACGGAGACGAGGATCCCGAGCGCGATGATCGGGAAGAAGAGGCGCGCCGACGTGCCGCCGTTGATCCAGCCGCTGATCCCGGACGGCGCATACGCGAGGATCGAGGCGAAGATGATGATCGAGATCCCGTTGCCGATGCCGCGCTTCGTGATCTGCTCGCCCATCCACATGAGCAGCGTGGTGCCGCCCGTAAACGTGAGGATGATGATGAGCATCCGGCCGGCGTTGGCATTCGGCAGCGCCTGTGCCGCCTGCGACTTGAACAGGAACGCATACCCGGTCGCCTGCGCCGCCGCGAGTGCCACGGTGAGGTAGCGGGTGTACTGCGTGATCTTGGCGTAGCCGGCTTCCCCTTCCTTCTGCAGACGCTCGAGCGACGGGACGACGACCGCCATGACCTGGAAGATGATCGACGCGGTGACGTACGGCATGATCCCGAGCGCGAAGATCGAGAACCGCGACAGCGCGGAGCCCGAGAAGAGGTTCAGCAGCTGGAGCACGCCGCCCTGGGAGCCGAAGAAGCTGCTCAGCGCCGCCTGGTTGACTCCCGGCGCCGGCACCCACGAGCCGAACCGGTACACCGCGAGGATGCCGGCCGTGAACAGCAGGCGGCGGCGTAGCTCGGGAACGCGCCAGACGTTGGTGATCCAGGCGAACACCTAGTCCTCTGTCTCCTCCGCCGCCTCTGCTGCAGGCTGCTCCTCGGCGGCAGTCTCCCCGGCCTCCTCGTCTGCTGTTGGCTCCTCGGCCGTCGCGGGCTTCGCCTTCCGGTGCCGCACCTTCTTCACCTTCGGCTCGCGCAGGAGCTCGACGGTGCCGCCGGCGGCCTCGATCTTCTCGCGCGCAGAGGCCGAGATCGCGTGGACGCGCACGGTGAGCTTCTTCGTCACCTCGCCGACACCGAGCAGCTTCACGTCCGTGCGCGTGTTCTTGATCAGGCGCTTGGAGACGAGCGTCTCGGGCGTCACCTCGTCGCCGGCGTCGAACCGGTCGAGGTCGCGGATGTTGACGGGCTGGGTATACGTGCGGAACGGGCCGATCGGCATCGCGTCGGCGGACGTCGCGCCGCGCAGCTTGCCGAGCCGCATGTAGATGTTCGTCTGGCCGCCCTCGAAGCCGGCGCGCATCTTGTGCGAGCCCGAGCGCGACTTCTGGCCCTTGATCCCGCGGCCCGAGTACCGGCCCTTGCCGGAGCCAAGGCCACGGCCGACGCGCTTGCGGTCCTCGCGCGGCTGAGCCGGCTGGAGATTGGAGAGATTCAGTTGCTTCTCGGGCATCGGCTCAGGCGCTCTCGATCTTCACGAGGTGGCGAACCTTGCGGAGCATGCCGGCGAGCACCGGGGACTCCTCGTGCTCGGCGCTGCGGCCGATGCGGCCGAGCCCGAGCGCACGCAGGGTACCCCGATGCCGCTCGGACTGCCCGATCTGGGACCGGATCTGCGTGATGCGGAGCTTCGCCACTAGGAGTCGTCCTTCTTCCTACGCAGGGTACGCCGCTTCGGCTTCTCTGTCGCCGGCTCGGCGGGCGCTTCCGCAGCCGGCTCTGCTTCGGCGGGAGCCTCGGGCTCCGCCTCGGCGGCGGGCTCCTCGGCAGGGGTCGACTCCTCCGCGGGCGTTTCCTCGATCACAGCCGGCTGCTCCTCGACGACGGCGGCCGCGACCGCAGCCTCCTCGACCGGAGCGGCCTCTTCCTCGGCCGCCGGCGCAACAGCCGGCAGCGGGAGAACCTCGCTGATCCGCTTGCCGCGGATCCTCGCCACGTCCTCGGGCCGGCGCAGATCCTGCAGCGCCGCGACGGTCGCCTTGGCCATGTTGATCGGATTCGTCGTGCCCAGGCTCTTCGCGAGCACGTTGCGCACGCCGCCGAGCTCGAGCACGGCACGCACGCCGCCGCCGGCGATGACGCCGGTTCCCTCGGAGGCCGGCCGCAGCAGCACCCTGGCCGCGTCGAAGCGGCCGAGCACCTCGTGGGTGATCGTCGAGCCGTGCTTCGGGATCGTGAAGAGGTTCTTCTTCGCGTCCTCGACGGCCTTCGTGATCGCGAGCGGCACCTCGCGCGCCTTGCCGTAGCCGACGCCGACGCGGTCGACCTCGTCGCCGACGACGACGAGAGCCGTGAACGAGAAGCGCCGGCCGCCCTTGACGACCTTCGCGACGCGGTTGATCTCGACGACGCGCTCCTTCAGCTCACGCGTCTCGGTGTATTCGATGTTGCTCAAAACTCGAGTCCTCCCTCGCGGGCGCCGTCTGCGAGCGCCTTGACGCGTCCGTGGTAGAGGTAACCGCCGCGGTCGAAGACGCACGCTGTCGACCCCGGCCTTCTTCGCTTTCGCTGCGAGCGCCTTCCCGACTGCCTCCGCCTGCGCGGTCTTGTCGCCCTTGAACGACTTGGCGAGCGCGAGATGCGACGCCGAAGCGAGTGTCTTGCCCGCGTCGTCGTCGACGAGCTGCGCCTCGATCCCGCGGTTCGAGCGGAAGACGACGAGACGCGGCCGCTCGGCGCTGCCGCGCACCTTGGCGCGCACGCGCCTGTGACGGCGCAGGCGGGCGTCTCTGACGGTGAGGCTAGGCACGCTTGCCGACCTTTCTGCGGACGTACTCGCCCTCGTAGCGGATGCCCTTGCCCTTGTACGGTTCGGGCGGCCGCACCTTGCGGATCTCGGCGGCCGTCTGGCCGACCATCTGCTTGTCGGTTCCCTTGACGAGAATCTCGGTCGGCGTCGCCACCTCGAAGGTGATGCCGGTGCGCGGCTTGATCGTGACGGTGTGCGAGTAGCCGACGCTGAGCTCGAGGTCGGTGCCCTTGAGCGCGGCGCGGTAGCCGACGCCCTGGATCTCGAGCTTCTTCTCGAAGCCCTGGGTGACGCCCTGCACCATGTTCGCGACGAGCGTCCGCGTCAGCCCGTGCAGCGCGCGATCCTCGCCGCGCTCGGTCGGCCGCGTGACGACGATCTCGTCGTCGCGCTGCTCGATCTTCATCCGCGCGGGGACCTGCTGCTGCAGCGTGCCGAGCGGCCCCGCGACCGCGACTCGCGCAGGCTCGATCGTGACGGTGACGCCGTCAGGGACCGGGATGGGTGCTTTGCCGATTCTGCTCATTCCGTTACCAGATGAAGGCCACGACTTCGCCGCCGATGCCGCGCTCCTGCGCGGTGCGGTTCGTGACGAGACCGGACGAGGTCGAGAGGATCGCGACGCCCATCCCACCGAGCACGCGCGGAAGACGGTCTTTCCGGGCGTAGACCCTGCGGCCCGGCTTCGACACGCGCTTCAGGCCGGAGATGACCCGCTCGCGGTTGCGGCCGAACTTGAGGTCGACGACCAGGGTATCGAAGGATTCGCCCTTCTCCACGTGGTAGTCGCGGATGTAGCCCTCCTCCTTGAGGAGGCGCGCGATCTCGACCTTCATCCTCGAGCTCGGCATGGTGGCGTGCTCGTGCAGCGCCTTGTTGGCGTTGCGGATGCGGGTGAGCATGTCTGCGATCGGATCGGTCAGCACCGTTTCTCTCCTACCAGCTCGACTTCGTCATGCCGGGAATCGCGCCCTGGTGCGCCAGCTCGCGCAGGCAGATCCGGCACAAGCCGAACTTTTTGAAGACCGCACGCGGGCGGCCGCACCGGTTGCAGCGCGTGTAGTTGCGTGTCTTGTACTTCTGGGGTCGCCGTTGCTTGACGACGAGCGACGTCTTCGCCATTACTGATCCCTCCTGTCGCCATCCGCGAAGGGCAGGCCGAGGGCCCGCAGCAGCGCGAGGGCGTGCTCGTCCGTCTTGGCGCTCGTCGTGATCGTCACGTCGAGGCCGCGGACCTGCTGGATGTCGTCGTAGTTGATCTCCGGAAAGATGAGCTGCTCGCGGATGCCGAGCGAGAAGTTGCCGCGGCCGTCCAGCGAGCGCGGGTTGAGGCCGCGGAAGTCGCGGATCCGAGGCAGCGCGATCGAGACGAGCCGGTCGAGGAACTCGTACATCCGCGCGCCGCGCAGCGTGACGCGTGCGCCGACGGCCATTCCCTCGCGCAGCTTGAACTGCGCGATCGACTTGCGGGCGCGACGGATCTGAGCGCGCTGGCCGGCGATCGTCGTCAGCTCCTCGATCGCGGAGTCGAGCAGCTTCGACTCGGTCTTCGCCTCCCCGACGCCCATGTTGAGCGTGATCTTCTCGAGGCGCGGCGCCTGCATGATCGAGTCGAGCCCGAGCTCCTCCATGAGCTGTGGCCGGATCTCGTTCTCGTACTGCTCCTTCAAGCGCGGCGTGTAGGTGTCGGCTACGGCACTCATACCCGGTCGATGTCCTCTCCGCACTGCTTGCAGACGCGAACGCGCACGATCTTGTCCTTGACGGTCCGCTCGACCGTCCCGACGCGAGTCGGCTTGCCACACGTGGGGCAGACGACCATCACGTTCGAGACCGGTAGCGG
>CAVOMI010000010.1:0-29391 GCA_963696975.1 uncultured Actinomycetes bacterium
AGGTTCGCTCTCGCGGCGGTGATCGGCTCGGCGAGGCGGCTGCTCGCAGTCGTCATCGCCCTACTGGCGATCGCAGGGGCCGTCTACCTCGGCAGACACAAGCTCAGCAATCCCGACCACTATCAGTCCGGCTACCCGGGGACGTGCCCCTGGATGGGCCGCGTCCACCACGGCCCGGTCCCTGTTCTCGCTTGCCGGCCGCCGACGCGGGCAGCCTGGCAACTGCCGCTCGCGATCGTGATCGGCGTTCTCGGACTAGGAGCTGCCGTCACCCTGGCCGGTCCGAGAGAGCAGACCCAAGACGCGAATGAACGGCCCGCGGCTAGTACGCGTGCCCGGTGACGAGCTTCGCGATCCCGAAGGCGAGCCCGATCTCGAGACCGATCAGGAGCGCGAGGCAGGCCATGAGGAGAACCACGGCATGCCAGGGAACTCCCTCGGCCGGCTCCCCTTCGGCCGCAAGCCCGGTTTCCTCGGCCCACCCTTCGGCCCAGTGCTCGGCGCGGTGGAGCAGGCCGTGCGAGGGCTCCACCTGGTGCCCGGTACGTTCGAGCAACGGCGTGCGCGCAGACATGCCTCTCTAGTACCCATCGGGCCGCGTACGTAACGCAGTGACTCGCTAGGCCGAGTTCCGCTCGATGAAGTCGAGCGTGCGCTGCCAGGCCTCGTCGGACGCCGCCTGGAACTCCTCCTGCTTGCGGTCGAAGAAGCTGTGCGGCGCGCCCTCGAACTCGATCAGCTCGTAGTCCTTGCCGGCGTCGCTCAGCGCCTGCTCGAACGCGACGTTGTCCTCGTGCGGGATGCCCTGGTCGGCGCCTCCCTGGAGGGCGAGGATCGGCGCGTCGAGCTGCGGCACGAGATCGATCATCCGGCCGGGCCGGCCGTAGAAGCCGACGGCGCCGGCGAGCCCGTGGCCCGAGGCGGCCGCCGCCCACGAGCCGCTGCCGCCGAAGCAGAAGCCGACGGTGAAGATCGCGCTGCAGCCGAGCGCGCGCAGGTCGGGGACGCAGGCGGCGACGTCGGCCTGCACCTGCTCCTGCGTGAGCTGCTGCACGAGCGGCATGTAGTCCCAGTCGTCCGGCCGCTTGTCGACGCCGGCGGTGCGGCCGAAGTAGTCGAACGCGATCGCGGCGTGGCCGCGCTCGGCGAAGCGCAGGGCGAGCTCCTCGTAGAAGCGGTAGAGGCCGCGGACGTCCGGCAGGATCACGACGCCCGTGTCGAGACCTCGCCGTCCGGGGTCGCCCGGAACGCCGCGAACCGGTTGCCGTCCTCGCTCTCGAGGACGAGGTCGTCGTGGGAGACGGCGGCGCCCGAGATCCGCGGGATCGGCGGCTCGGAGTCGAGGTCGAAGCACATGTGCGCAGCGAGCCTACGAGAGGAGGCGACGTCCGTGCGGCGTACCCTGAAGGCGGTGGAGGACGAGTCGCAGCGCGAGGAGATGAACGCCGCGATCCGCGCCCAGCGCGAGCGGGGAGCGGTGCCGCGCTCGATGCTGCCGCCGGAGGACGAGCTGCCGCAGCGCAGGAGCCGCCGCGGCTGCGCCAGCGACGAGCCGACCGAGCCGACCGAGCCGACCGAGCCGACCGAGCCGCCGAGCCGCCGAAGCGCGGCCTGCTCGACCGCCTGTTCGGGCGCTGAGCCGTATCCAGAAGCCGGCCTGCGGCGTTTACCCGATGTCGTATGGGAGACGGCACGCGCGCAACAAGTGAGCGGGCATGAAGCGGGGGCTGCAGATCGCCGCCGGCTTGCGTCGTGGTGCTCATCGGCGCCTTCGCCGATGGGCAGCGCGGTCGCGGGGCCGTTCTTCTGGTACTCGTGCAGCCTCAACGGCCTCGAGGCACACGGGCCGTCGCAGGCGAGCGTCCTCCTCGCGAGCGACGGCACGCATCTCGGGCATGCTCGGCGCGACGGGCAACCGACAGCCCGTCTCCCTGCGAGGCATCAGCCCCGTAATGCGGAAGGCGATCGTCGACACCGAGGACCGGCGCTTCTACTAGAACAACGGGATCGACTACATCGGGATCGTCCGGGCGCTGAAGAGCGACGTCTCGTCGGGCGGGTATCGCGCAGGGCGCGTCGACGATCGAGCAGCAGCTCGTGCGCAACCTCTACCTCACCCCGCAGCAGACGATCAGCCGCAAGCTCACCGAGGCGCTGCCTCGCCGTCCAGCTCGACAAGCAGTGGAGCAAGGACCGGATCCTCACGACCTACCTCAACGACATCTACTTCGGCCAGGAGGCGTACGGGATCGAAGCCGCAGCCGAGGCGTACTTCGGCGTGCACGCGAAGGATCTCTCGCTCGATCAGGCGGCGCTGCTCGCCGGGCTGCCGCAGGCGCCGTCGGCGTACGACCCGCTCAACCGGCCGGACGCCGCGAAGGCCCGCCGCGCGGAGGTCTTACGCGCGATGCTCCAGGCAGGCGACATCTCCCGCGCCCGCTACCGACAGGCGGTGCGGCAGCCCGCTCGGGCTGCACCCGCGAGCGGCGCCCGGGCTGGCGGGCCAGACGTACCTGACCGACTACATCACCAACCAGCTCGTGAACGAGTACGGCGCCGAGCGCGTGCGGCGCGGCGGCCTGAAGATCTACACGACGCTCGACGCGAAGATGCAGACCGAGGCGACGCACGCGATCCTCGGCACGCTCGACCGCAAGGGCGACCCGGCCGGCTCGGTCGTCTCGATCGACCCGAAGACAGGCCAGATCCGCGCCATGGCGCTCGCGCAGACCGGGCAAGACGATCTCGCTACGACCTTCCGGTCGACGGCCAGAGGCAGGCGGGATCGACGTTCAAGATGTTCGTCCTGACGAACGCCGTGCAGCGGGAGATCAACCCGTACTCGACGCAGTACCTCTCGGCGCCGTTCGTCGGGCCCGACAACTGGCACGTCCACACCTTCGAGAACACGTACTCCGGCCGGATCCCGCTGACGCAGGCGACCCTCCTCTCCGACAACACGGTCTACGCGCGTCTCACGCTCGACCTCGGCCCGAAGCCGATCGCCGGGCTCGCGCAACGGATGGGGATCCAGTCGAATCTCAAGCCGGTCCCGTCGATCGTGCTCGGCGTGAACGCCGTGAGCCCGCTCGACCTCGCGACCGCCTACGCGACGCTCGCGGACGGCGGCGTCGAGCACGACCCGACCATCCTGGCCAAGGTCGTCTTCCCCGACGGCCAGACCGAGCAGGCCTCCAACCCGAAGGGGAAGCAGGTCGTCGACCCCAAGGTCGCGGGCGTCGTCACGAAGGTGCTCGAGGCGAACGTCCAGTCGGGGACCGGGACGGCGGCGGCGCTCTCCGGACGGCCCGCAGCCGGGAAGACGGGGACGACGGACAGCTTCGCCGACGCCTGGTTCGCGGGCTTTGTGCCGCAGCTCACCACGGTCACGTGGGTCGGCTATCCGACGCGGCGAGCGGCCGATGAGGGGCGTGCACGGGATCGCCGGCGTCACGGGCGGCACGCTGCCGGCGGAGATCTGGCACACGTTCATGACGGGCGCGCTGCAGGGGCAGCCGGTCGAGCAGTTCGCGAGCCCGGGAGCGCCGCCGTTCAAGCGCGTGGTGCGGGCGCTACCAGTTCGCGCGCACGTGGCGCGACGCCCGCAAGCAGGGCAACGGCTGCAAGCAGAAGCAGCACAAGAAGAAGACAAAACAAGAAGACGACCACCCGGCGGAAGACCACGACCGCCCAGACGACGACCGCCCGCACGACGACCGCGACCACGACGCGCACGCTGCCCCGCCGACGACCGAGCCGCCGCCGACCACGACGCCGCCGCCGCCGACCACCACGGAGCCACCGCCGACCACCGAGCCGACGACGACCGACCGACGACGACGACCGGGCCCTGACCGTGCGCCGCGCGGAGCCCGGGCGTCCAGAGCTCCCCCACCGCGGGGCGCGGCTGAGAGCTAGGCCGCCTTCTTCCTCCCGAGCATCTTGTCCCACCACTCGTCCTCGTCGACGAGGCTGGCGCGGTGACCTTCGGCCCGCTCGGCCACCGCGGCATCGACGACGCGGCGCTGCTTCGTGAGCTCTTCGAGCACGATCGCGCGCAGGGTGTGCAACCGCTCGTGCTGCGCTTCCACATCGCGGGCGAGCTCGCGGCGCTCGGCTTCTCTCCGAGCGACGTCGTACTCGACCTCGAGCAGGCTGTCGCTGTGGATAACGCTCTCCTCGATGGTGCTGGACATGCGGCGCTCCTCCTCCACTCGGCTGGTACGCGGACGCCGCAGTTGTCCTGCCCCAATCGTCGTCAAGAGCCGGCGCTCGCGGCCATCCCTCGAACAGGCGTCTTTTGCGGCAGCGGTCCGCCGCATTCAAGCTCGATGCTTCTTGGCGCCGATATACAGCGACGTGACTTCCCTGCGGCGGGTCTGAATCTGGCATGAGCGCCTCCTCCGAGAGGAGCGCATGCCGCAGCGCCAGCTCGGCGAGCTGATGACCGAGCTCGGGCTGATCAGCGAGGAGCAGCTCGCGACCGTGCTCGAGGTCCAGCAGCAGTCGAAGCGGCCGCTCGGCCAGATCATCGTGGAGCTCGGCTTCGCGTCGGGCGCCGCGGTCGCGCACGCGCTCGCGATGCAGAGCGGCGGCGCGCTCAAGACCGAGTACGGCTTCGCGCTCGGCGTCGCGCGCCGGAGGAGCATGCGAGGAGGCCGACCGCCGCAGGAGACGCGTGCCGAGCCTCCCGAAGCTCCGGCTGGCGCCGACGGCCGTCGCGCCGCCCGTGCGGGCGAGCGTCGAGCCGGCCGAGGACACGCGGCGGACGTCGACGAGCCGCGGCCGTCGAGAGCTGCTCGCGCCCGCGGACAGCCGAGCCCGGCCGAAGACGGTCGCCGTCGAGGAGATCGAGGCCGAGGCACAGTGGACTCCGAGCCCGAGGAGGTGCTCGACGAAGTGGAGAGCGCCGGAGACGCCGGTCGCCGACGAGACCGACCCGCGCGAGCTCGAGCAGCTGCGCGGCGAGATCGAGCGCCTCGAGGCCGCGCTCGCCGAAGCGCAGGGTGCAGCGGTCGCCGAGCAGAGCGCCTGCTGGCCGAGCAGTCGAGAAGCTCGAGCCGCCGTCGCCGAGACGCAGGCCGAGCACGAGCAGAAGCTCGCCGGCTCGCAGACGGAGCCGGGACGAGGCCGCCGCGGAGCTCGAGCAGCTCCGGAGGACGCTCGGCGAAGCGCAGACCGAGCAGGAGCGACGGCCATGCTCGCCTCCAGGAGGAACACGACATCGCGACCGCCGAGCTCGAGCGCCTCCGGACGACGCTCGCCGAGACGCAGACCGAGCACGAGCAACGACGCTCGGCTCCAGGAGGAGCACGACGCACGCCACCGAGGAGCTCGAGCGCCTCCGACGGGACGCGACGAGACCAGGCCGAGCGCGCCGAGCGACGTGCGGCTTCGGCGGAGCTCGACGCAGCCACGTCCGAGCTCGAGCACCTCCAGCGACCCTCGCCGAGACGCAGACCGAGCACGAGCAGACGCTCGCGCGGCTCCGCGAGGAGCGCGACGCACGCCACCGCCGAGCTCGAGCGCCTGACCGCGCGTCAACCGCCGAGCACGGAGCCGGGCGCGCCGACGCGAGACGGCTCGAGGAAGAGCGTCGACGAGAGTCACCACGAGCTCGAGCAGCGCTCCAGACCGCACTCAGAGCAGCACGACCGACGCGCCGAACACGACGCACGACTCCAGGACAGAGCGCGACGAAGTCGACCACGGAGCTCGAGCGCCTCCAGACCGCACTCGCGGCAGCCGAGACCGAGCGCGCACGAGCAGGATCGCACGACTCAGGAGGAGCGCGAGCGAAGTCGCCACGGAGCTCGAGCGGCTCCAGACCGCGCTCGCCGAGCACAGGCCGAACGCGCCGAGCACGACGCACGAGCTCCAGGAGGAGCGCGACGAAGTCACGCGCAGAGCTCGAGCGGCTCGAGACTGCGCTCGCGAGGCGCCGAAGCCTCGGCCGCCGAGCACGAGCGCCGGCTCGACAGGACGCCCAGCGAACGGGCGATTCCAGCCGACCGGGACGAGCTGACCGCCCGCCGCGACGCGGCTCGCAGGCGGAGCTCGAAGAGTGCTCGAGCGCTCGCCGCCGCAACCCGGTCGCCGAGGAACGGGACAGGCTTCGCGACGAGGTCGAGCAGCTCGGCTCCACGCTCGCCGAGACGCAGGCCGCCGCCGCCGCCGAGCGCGAGCGGCTGCTCGGCGACGTCGAGCGGCTCGAGAGCACTCTCGCCGAGACGCAGACCGCGCACGAGGAGGAGCTCGGCCGGCTCGCGCAGAAGCGCGAGCGCGACCGCGAAGAGCGCGACGGCTGCAGACGGCGCTCGCCGAGGCCAGGCCTCCGCAGCCGAGCAGGAGCGCCGGCTCGCCGAGGAGCAGGAGCGGCACGCGGCCGAGCGCGACGAGCTCACCGCCCAGCGCGAGCAGCTCCAGGAAGAGCTCGGCGACAGCGCTCGAAGCGGCTCGCCGTCGCCGAGCTCGCCGTCGAGGAGCGCGACGAGCTTCGCACCGAGGTCGAGCGGCTCCAGCGCATCCTCACCGAGGTGCGGGAGAGCGCCGCGGCCGAGCTGCGCAGCCGTCGTCGAGGAACGCGACGGCCTGGCGGCCGAGCTCGAGGAGGCACGGGAGCTGCTGCAGCAGGCCGAGCGCGTCCGCGAGTCGCAGATCGCCCTCGAGGCCGAGCGCGACCGTGCCGTGAGCCGAGCTCGGACGGCTCCAGATCGTCGCCAGCGAGCCACAGGCGGAGGCCGAGGAGCGAGGCCGCCTGCTCGCGGAGGAGCAGGACGCGCGCCTCGCCGAGCGGGAGACGCTCATCGCGCAGCGCACGCTGCTCGAGGAGGAGCTCGGCTCCTCGATCGAGCAGCTCGCCGCCGCCGGCTCCGCCGCCGACGAGCGCGAGGCGCAGACTTCAGCTCGGCTCTGCAGCGGCTGGTCGAGGCGCTCGACGCGGTCCGGAGGCTCGCGACCGAGCTCGTCTCGGGCGACGCGGAGACCCGGAGGAGCCCGCGCCCGACGAGGCCGAGCAGAGGCCGAAGCCGAGGCGCAGAGGTCGAAGAGATCGAGACCGCGGACCGAGACCGACGTGGAGATCGAGGCTCGACGCCGGAAGCCGCGAACGACGATCGAGTACTCGCTGTTCGTCCCGGGCCCGAACGGTTACGAGCTCGTCCCGCAGAACGGGCGTGCCGCCGCAGGCCGGGCCAGACCGTCGAGCTCGTCCTCCCCGACGGCGAGGAGCCGACCGTCTTCGAGGTCGTGCGCAGCGGCCGCACGCTTCCCGACGGCGACGTCTGCGTCTATCTCGCGCAGGTCTAGGCGCCTCCGCGCCTAAAGAACCGCTATCGGAAACGCCGATAACTGCGGCTGATACGCGAACTGGCGGCTTACAGCGAACTGGAGACCTGCAGTGGACGACTACTACTTCGAGAGCGGGCACGAGACCGACAGTTCGACGCCGAGCAGCGCGTCGAGCCGGGCGACGAGCGCGACGACGGCGATCGCGACCGCGCGCAGCTGGGAGCTCCCCTACCTCGACGACGAGCCGCTTCTGATCGACAGCGAATCCGCCACCCGCGTGGGCGGCGAGGAACTGGCGCGCATCGGCGCCGCACCGGTCCGCTGCGGCGACGGCAACGTCCGCGTCGTGCTTGCCGACGCGACCCCCGAGCGCATCGCGGGCATTCGCGAGCACTTCTCCGGCGCCGTCGAGATCGGCGTCGTCAAGACCTCGACGCTCGCTTCCCTGCTCGACGCCGCGTCGATGGCCGTCGCCATCGTCCGCCAGCGACCACGTCGCGAACGGCGCAGCCGCCGCGGCGCCGGTCTGGGGCCGGTCGCTCGAGCGCGTGCTCAACGCCTTCGACACCGAGGCGACGCGGCTGCAGGATCTGCGTGGCAAGCTGCAGGAGCTCGGCGGCGAGATGTCCGCGCGCGAGCAGCGCGTGCAGGAGCTCGAGACGGAGCTCCAGCGGATGCGCGTCGAGCGCCTCCGCGATCAGGAGGCGGTCGACCGCCTCCGGCACGAGCTGGGCGATCGGAACAGCCGCCTCGAGCGCGCCCTGGCGAAGACGCAGGAGCTCGCAGCGATCATCCAGGGCGGACATCTGCAGTGAGAAGCACGCCGGCACGCGAAGCTCGCAGCGGCGGGCACTGCCGGCCTGGGGGTCGCGGCGCCGCGAGCTGCCTACCTGATAGTCGGCGGGCTTCCCGGCCTGCTCTACGCAGCCGGAATCTGCCTGGCCGCGTGCGTCGGCGCGGTCGCGATCGTCGCCGGCCGGACGAGAGGGCGTCCGGTCGTCGCTCGCCTGACCGCGAAGACGCTACCGGCCTCCCCGGCGGACGCGCTGGCGCCGCAAGTCGCGCATCATCGCCGAGCTCGAGGCGGAGCTGGCCGCAACCGTGACGCGGAGCTCGAGGAGCACCGTCACGCGCTCGCCGAACCTCGCGACGCAGCTCTCGCGAGAGGTCGGAGGCGGCGCAACGGAACGCGCAACAGCTCGGAGAGCGGATCCGCGAGCTCGAGGCCGAACGGGACGGCCTCGCCGGGCTCGTCGCCGAGCGAGCGCGAACGGTTCGAGCAGACGCTCGAAGAGCTCGGCGGGGGCATCGGGAGGCACGGCAACGAACTCGCCGAGCTCGAGCGGGAGCTCGAGGCGCTGATCGCGCGCTAGTACGTCCGTCCGAAGGAGGGATCGGCGCCGAGGCGCGTGATGCCGACCTAGACGGGCGAACAAGCCGGGAGAGACGGATGTACTGCTGAAGATCATCATCGTCGGCGCCCTGGTTGATCGGCGTGATGGCCGTGATCAGGGACGGCCGCGTTCTTCGAGACGCCGGCCTGCTCAGCAGCTGCACCGCGGTCACGCATCAACGGCAAGTCCGATCCGACCCTTCTGAGCTGCACGAAGGGCCGCCTCGACGGCTGGCCGGACAGACGAACCAGTCGTGCAACCTGATCGCGGTTCATCCCCAGCGCGAGTATCTGGCGCTGCCAGGCGCCGGTCGTCTCGTCCCAGACCCCGAAGGGATGAACGGTGGTCTTCCGAACCTCTGCCCGTCCGGGGGATACGGGCCTAAAGCCGGCGCTCCAGCCGGCCGATTGAAGGGTTGCCGATGGATCTCGAACTCGTGCTCAGACGCGCCGTCGAGCTTGGCGCCAGCGACATCCACCTCAAGGTCGAGCGGCCGCCGATGCTCCGCTGCGACGGGAACCTCGGCGAGCTCGAAGGCCGAGCGCCGAGCTGTCCGAGCGCGACCTCGAGCTGGCGCTCGAGCAGGTCTGCGCCGAGACGCCGAAGCGGCTGCAGACGTTCCTCGAGACCGGAGAGCTCGACAGCGCCTACGCGCCGCCCGGCCTGCCGCGCTTCCGCGTCAACGGCTTCCGCCAGCGCGGCTCGATCTCGATCGCCTTCCGCGTCATCCCTCGCGAGGTCCCGAACTTCGAAGACGCTCTCACTGCCGCCCGGCGTCCGTCGCCTGGCCGAGGAGCACCGCGGGCTCGTCCTCGTCACCGGCGCCACCGGCTCGGGAAAGACGACGACGCTCGCGGCGATCATCGACCACATCAACCGCTCGCGGCAGCAGCACATCGTCACGATCGAGGACCCGATCGAGATCGTCCACCCCGACCACGGCTGCATCGTCAACCAGCGCGAGGTCGGGATCGACACCGCCTCGTTCGCGCAGGCGCTCCGCCGCGGCCTCCGCCAGGACCCCGACGTGATCCTGATCGGCGAGCTGCGCGACGCCGAGACGGCCGAGACCGCGCTCTGGCGGCCGCCGAGTCCGGCCACCTCGTCCTCTCGACGATGCACACGGTCGACGCCGTCCGAGACGATCGGCCGCATGGTCGAGTTCTTCCCGGCCGTCAAGCAGCAGCTGATCCGCTCGATCCTCGCCGGCGTCCTCCGCGGCGTGATCAGCCAGCGCCTGCTCCCGCAGATCGACGGCGGGCGCGTCCCGGCCGTCGAGGTGATGGTCGTGAACGACCGCATCGCCGACCTGATCCGCGAGAACAGGCCCGAGGAGATCACCGAGGCGATCGCCGAGGGCGACTTCTTCCAGATGCAGACGTTCAGCAAGGCGCTGATCGAGCTCGTCGCTCGACGGAGAAGGTCGACCGCGAGATCGCGGCGAACGCCGCCCCGAACCGCCACGACTTCCTGATCGCGCTCGACCGCACCATCAAGGAGCAGACCGCCGCAGCGCACGCGCAGCTCGACTCCGTCCCCGACCCCGAGCTCGAAGACGATTCCGAGCCCGAGGACGCCGTCGACGAGGCGGCCGAGGCGGATAGGAGCTGCCGAGACTCCGCGTGGCCGGCCAGCAGTAACCATGAGACGTCTTCTCCCCCTCCTCGGGGCGGTGCTCGTTCTTGCGCTGGCCCTCTCGAGTGCCGCGGGCGCCGACACGTTCCGGGTCGAGCGCCCGCATACGAGCGGCGGCGGCAGCGTCGTCGCGTTCGCGCCGACCTCGAACACCACGGCGAATACGATTGCGATCCCCTTCACGACGTCGCAGACCGGACCGATGCCCTTCGTCGCGCTGCGGAGCATCTGGCAGGCGGCCGGCAGCGCGTACGGCATCCCCTGGGAGGTGCTGGCGCGCCATCAACAAGGTCGAGACGAACTTCGGTCAGAACCTCGGGCCGAGCTCGGCCGGAGCGGTCGGCTGGATGCAGTTCATGCCCTCGACCTGGGCACGCTGGGGCATCGACGCGAACGGCGACGGCGTCGCGGATCCGAATAACCCGACCGACGCGATCTTCAGCGCCGCCCGCTACCTCGCCGGCTGCGGCGGACAGCTCGACATCACGCGTGCGGTGTACTGCTACAACCACGCGCACTGGTACGTCACCGAGGTCATGGGGCTCGCCGGCCGGTACAGCCAGGGCACGGGCGACACCAACTTCTCGACCGGCACGGTCTTCACGGCGAGCGTCGATGTGAAGCCTGAGCTCAAGAAGGTTCGCGGCGAGATCGCAGACTCGAAGACGCAGCTCGCCGCCGCGAGCGCAAAGGCCCGCAGGCTCGCGTCTGCCGAGCGGCGGCTCATCCGCCGCGCGTCGACCGCCCACGTCCTCTCCACGCAGCTCGAGGCCCGCAAGCGCGCCGTCCAGCTCGGCGTCCGCCGGAGTGCGGCCGTGCACACGCTCGCCCAGTTGCGCAGCCGTCTCCGCTCGGCGACCACGCGACTCGGCCGCTTGCGCGACCAGGCGTCCTCCAACCGGCTGTTGTCCGCGTCGCTGTACGGCAGCATCGGAGCGTCGGGCCAGTACGGCGGCGTCGTCTCGATCGCTGCGCAGTACCTCGGCATCCCGTACAAGTGGGCGGGCGCGAGCCCTGAGACCGGCTTCGACTGCTCAGGCCTCGTCCAGTACGTGTTCGCGCAGCTCGGCGTCTCGCTGCCGCACTACACGGTCGCTCAGTGGAACTCTAAGAGCGCAGTCCCGGTGCCGCGCAACCAGCTTCAGCCCGGCGACCTCGTCTTCTTCGCCGAGCTCGACCACGTCGGGATCTACATCGGCGACGGAGAGTTCATCGACGCCCCGCACACCGGTGCCTTCGTGCGCATCGACAGCCTCAACGATGCATGGGAGCGCGTGAACTACGTGGGCGCGCGGCGGATCGTCGGCGCCTCGCTCGACGGGTTCCAGCCCGCCACGGGCGCCACCAATTTCTCCTCCGACATCGTCTACTTCACCCATTAGGGGGGTCATGGCCGCGTTCCGAGTTTCCGATGGCAGAGTCGTGTCCCGGCGTATCCTCACGCTTCCTCGCGTCACGGCTGTCGCCGCAGGCTGCCTGCTGGTGAGCGCGACGATCAGTCTCGCGGCCGATAAGCCCGCGACGGCGAGGAAGCCTGCGACGCACACGGTCAAACCACGGCAAGTGATGGTCGTGCCCGACGTGACCGGCCAGCTCTTCGTGTTCGCCTCGGGTGCGCTCGAGGACTCGGGCTTCGGCTGGAAGGTCCGCGGGCCGGTCGAGGGCTACGCGGTCAACATGGTCGTCTCCCAGTCGCCGAAGGCCGGCATGCACGTGGTCGACACGGGCGAGCCGACGATCACGCTCCACCTCGCCCGCGGCAAGAGCGCGCAGCTCGGCCGGCCCCAGGAGAGGTCGCCGTACGGCGCGAGCCTGATCGAGCGGCCGGGCCACGCGAAGTCGAAGTAGCGGGCCAGCTCCGCACTTGACTCGAAGGTCTTTGCTCGAGAAGCCAGCCCTCGCGGGCCGGGGAGTGACTTCGACTCTTCCTGAGGCAGGCGGCCGATTAGGTCCGTCGGGTTCGTTCCATTTACGTCTTTCGCGATCGCCGAGCTACACGTGGCGGCGAGCCCTTCTCCAGGACCGCGGACGTCTCCCATGCGGCCACCGAGGCCACCGAGCCGTGCTCGGAAGCCAGACTTGGGCGCGATTTCGCATCGCCGAGCCGACTGACACACCGCGGCCGGACGGTCGAGCCGCCACATCTCCCTCCGGCTCGGGCAAGGTCGATGTCGTCGATCAACGCTGAACGAACGAACTGCATCACCGGCCGTGAGAGGTTGACGACCTACGGCAGATCTGCGAGCTGGCGGCGATCGGCCACTTCATAGCGCTGACGACATCGAACATCTCGAGCACCGAGGACCACCTCAGCAGGCGGGCAGCTGCAGGCCGGCAGGTCGCGCTGAATCAGGCAAGCTCTTGGACTTCGCCCGGAGCGCGCAACTCGCGGACTTTCGTATATCGCAACCCTCCGGTCCACTGCGAGCGGGAGACAGACGGACGCCCGCGGCTGCCGCAGAGCGAGCGAGCGGCCTTACTCCCGATTCCCCGCTTCTCTTTTCTGCGCGTGCGCTATCCGCCCGCGGACTGACCGGCGGACGAGAAATCGCTCGTCTCCTGTGCCAGAACCTCGCTGCTTCCGTGCTGGGCGACCGTGATCTTGATCTGGTACGCACTCCCCGTGGCGGCTGTGATCGCGGTGGTGACGTCGTATAGGCGGTGATCCGGCGAATCCGCGGACGTCGTCGTCTGAGACGCCGCGTACGGATTCGGGAAGCCCGAGTACGCGAGGCAACCCGAGGGCATCGCGAACGTCGAGGAGATGCACGAATACGGCATCGACCGGAACGTCTCCATCTGCCTGTCGGCGATGGTGAGCGCCGTTCCTTCTCTCGCGGAGTGCTGCTGGCTGATCAGGGAGTCGGCGAACAGCGTGAGCGTCGCGCCGATGCCGATGGCGAGCACGGTGAGCGCGATCAACAGTTCGACCAGGCCTAGCGCTGATTCAGCGCCGAGCCGGAGCTTCCGCAAGCGGTTGGTCACGAACAGCCCGTCGCCGCTGGACACTGTCGCCAGGTCCTCGGGGCGACAGCGAACGTGGTCGTGGCCGACGTCGTCGTGATCCCCAATGCTCCAACGGGCGGGTTGTTCGTGATCCGGAACTGGCCGTTACCGATGACGGAGGCAACGAACGAACTGCATCACCGGCCGTGAGAGGTTGACGACCTACGGCAGATCTGCGAGCTGGCGGCGATCGGCCACTTCATAGCGCTGACGACATCGAACATCTCGAGCACCGAGGACCACCTCAGCAGGCGGGCAGCTGCAGGCCGGCAGGTCGCGCTGAATCAGGCAAGCTCTTGGACTTCGCCCGGAGCGCGCAACTCGCGGACTTTCGTATATCGCAACCCTCCGGTCCGCTGCGAGCGGGAGACAGACGGACGCCCGCGGCTGCCGCAGAGCGAGCGAGCGGCCTTACTCCCGATTCCCCGCTTCTCTTTTCTGCGCGTGCGCTATCCGCCCGCGGACTGGCCGACGGACGAGAAGTCGCTCGTCTCCTGCGCCAGAACCTCGGCTGCTTCCGTGCTGGGCGACCGTGATCTTGATCTGGTACGTGCTGCCCGAGGCGGCCGTGATCGCTGTGGTGACGTCGTACAGGCGATGGTCGGGCGAATCCGCGGACGTCGTCGTCTGAGACGCCGCGTACGGGTTCGGGAAGCCCGAGTACGCGATGCAGCCCGACGGCATCGAGAACATCGACGAGATGCACGAATACGGCATCGACCGGTACGTCTCCATCTGCCTGATCGGCGAGCGTGATCGCCGTTCCTTCTTTCGCCGGCGTGCTGCATGGCTGATCAGGGAGTCGGCGAAGAGCGTGAGCGTCGAGCCGATGCCGATCGCGAGCACCGTGAGGGCGATCAACAGCTCGACCAGGCCCTGCCCTGCTTCAGAGCCGAGCCGGAGCTTCCGCAGAGCGGTTCGTCACGAGCAGCCCGTGGCGGCCGGACACTGTCGCCACGTCCTCGGGGCGACCGCGAACGAGGGCGTGGTCGATCGTCGTCGTGATGCCCAATGCCCCGTACGGGCGGGTGTGTTCGTCACCTGGAACTGGCCGTTACCGATGACCGAGGCGTAGTCGGCGAACACGGATCCCATCGTCTCCGTGCCGTTGCCGAGCGAGTAGCCGCCGTTCGTGTAGAGGATGCCCTGGAAGCCCGACGATCCCGACATCGACCAACCGAAGTTCGCGCCCTGCCGGTTGTAGGCGGCGAAGAAGATCAGGGGATCGGACGCGGTGACGCTCGGATTCCACGGCGCGCCGAAGTTGCAGTTGCCGCCGCTGATCGCCGAGCACATCGACGCGTTGTTGGTCATGGTCATCGTGCCGTCGATGTAGATGCTTCCGCGGCTGTTCTGGGCCAACTTGATCAGGTCGCCGCCGTTCGAACGTGAAGCTGCCGTCGAAGAAGACCATTCCCTGCAGGCCGAGGGTCGCGATGCTGCCGTTGATGCCGCTCCAGCTCCAGTCGAGCTCGCCCGAGGAGGTCTTGCAGACCCAGGTGCCCGCGCCCATGTGCGTCGCGAAGTCCGTCGTCCCGAGACTGCCGTCGAGCGTGGTGTTGCTGTCGAACAGGTTCGCGGGCGGGCTGCCGGAGGAGCCGGCGCCGCAGGCGTTCTTCGGCCCGGGCGACGCGGTGTTGTAGATGCTCTGCTCGGTGGCGGCGTCGAAGATGGGCTTGCTCGGGCGTCGGGAATCGGATCCGTCGGCGTGAAGCTCGACGCGTAGACGCCCGAGCCGCCGTTGACCGCCGTCTGGCTGTTGCTGTCGCACGGCACCTTCGCCGCCACGTGGTGGTTCCAGCAGCCGCCGATGATCTTCGACCGAGGCGACCGGCCCGTTGTTCCTGCAGATGCCCGGGCCGTCGCCGATCACGCAGGTCGGCCCCTGCTGGTCGTACATCGTGCCGCCGATATGGACCGGGATCGGGCTGCTCGAGCTCGGATTCCCGATCGCCGGGTTCGAGCCGCCGCTGGCGCAGAAGTCGCCGTTGATCCACGCCGGCACGGTGATCGCGCCGGAGCCGCCGAAGATCGTCACCGCGTTTCCGGTCGTGCAGTAGTTGTCGACCTGGGTGTTGGTCGTGTACTGGGTCGGGCTCGGAGCGCCGCCCATGACGAACCCGTATCCGTAGATCGGCGGGATGGTGGTCGACTCGGCGAGGAGGACGTCTGCTGCATCTGCTCCTGCAGCACGCGCTTGACCTTGCCGTTCGGCGAGATGGCCGTTGCGTTGAGAGTCCAGTACGGGCGTGCCCGACGCGGGCGTCGTCTTCGCGGCGCTCCACGTCACGGCGTTGCTGTTGACGGTGCTCGAGCCGCTGAGGCTCGTCTGCGTCCCGGCGCCGACACCGCGTTCGCCGCGAGGTCGAGGCCGGCGTCGGCGGCGCTCAGGGCTCCGGCGCCCTGGCGCTGATCCGACGACTGGTCCTGATTGGACGTGATCAGCACGGCCACCGTCGCCGCCGAGATGACGAGCACCGATCAGCGAGACCAGCGCGAGGATGAGGGCCTGGCCGCGCTCATCGCGTCCACACGGACCGGAAAAGCGCAGCTGCGGACGAGGCTCTCACCATCGCAACCTCGACTTCTTATCGGTGCGGAGACGCCTGACGCATGCCCCGAACGGGTGGTGCACGCGTCGCATGCCTCGAACGAGGGGTTTGCGGCGCTACACCTCCGAAGGGTGCTAAGGAAAGTCGGCGGTCGTGCCGAGATGACCTGCGTGAGTGCCTTGCTGGCGAGGTTTCGGCGCTTCCTGCGCTCCGACGAGCGGCTTCACGCCTCGTCGAACTGATCGTGACCATGGCGATCATGCTCACGGTCTTCACGGCCATCACGGATACGTTCGCATCGGGAGTGAACGCCGAGACGGAACGACGCTGGAGAACGCAGGCGCAGCTCGACGCGCGGCAGGCGCTGGCGCTGATGCGGGAAGACCTCAACTGCGCCTACGCGGTTCAGGCGGTCGGGCCACGGAGACCCGGCCTCGGATTCCGGCTTCTACCTCTACCTGACCGAGCAGTACAACACGTGCCAGACGGTCGACTCAGCAGCACGAGTCGGGCGGCTCCAAGGTCTTTCTCTCCTGGTGCACGATCCCCGTCGCCGGCCAGCCGGGCGTCTACTCCCTCTACCGTGAGAACCTGCTCGGGAGCAGCTCGCCGACCTCGACCTGCGACTCGTCGGGGACGCTCGAGGCGACCGACCTCGTCGCTCCGCCGCCGGAGGGTGGCCGACGAATGCCGCCGCGGCGACGCCGTCGACCTGGAACGGCAACATCTGGCCCGACTCGCTCGATCACCTGCACGTCCGACCCAGACCAACTACCTGCCCACGGTCGGAGTCGACATGGCGGTCAACCCGGCGATCCCGTCGCGCTCCGAACGCGACGTACGAGCTGAAGGACCAGCTCACGCTGCGGAACGGAACGCGGTGCGGACGTGCCGGCACCGGCGGCGCACCGGCACGCACGTTCGCCGTCTCGGCGCCGACGCCCGCCTCGCCGACCGCCGGCTCGCGCTTCACGGTGACGCTCACCGCCCAGCTCGTCGGCGGCGGAACCGACACGACCTACACGCGGAACCAAGACGATCACGTTCAGCGGGCCTCCAACTCGCCGTTCGGCAACGCTCCCGTCTACCCGCCAACTGTGACGTTCACCGAGCGGCGTCGGCACCGCGACCATCACCCTCTACAACGCCGCCTCCACGACTCTCAGCGCAACCGACGGCACGAAGATCGGGAGCTCGACGTTCACGGTCGGTTCGGGCACTCCCGCGCAACTGGTCTGGAGCGTGAGCTCGAACAAGCGGCACGCTCAGCTCGCCCTGCACGACGAGCTGCACCTGGACGGGCGGCCGGCAACGGGGGACGCTTCAAGGCGGGCAGTGAGCGTCACGGACGCCTTCGGCAACGCCGATGAGCAACCTGCGGCGCGAGCAAGACGGTGACGCTCACCAGACCAACTCCGGAAGCTGGTCGCCGACCTCGCTGACTCTTCCGGCGGCCGGTGCCGCAACGACGACCGCAACCGCCACCTACACGGGACCGAACAACAACTGGACGACGACCCTCACGGCGAGCGCCAGCGGCCTCTCGAGCGCACAGTCGCCGGCAGCAAGTAGCGGCGCCGGCGCTCAAGCGCCGCTGAGCCCGTGTCGATAAGAAAACGATGGACTTCGTGGCGCCACTCGTCTTCGTGCCCGGGCTCGCGATAGGCAGCTTCCTCGGGGTCGTCGCGGCGCGCGTGCCGCTGCGCCGCTCGATCGTGCGGCCCGGCTCGGCCTGCATGAGCTGCGAGACGCCGATCCGCTGGTACGACAACGTGCCTGTTCTGTCTTATGCGCTGCTGCGGGGCCGCTGCCGCGAGTGCGGCGTGCGCATCCCGCCGCGGGACCTCGCCATCGAGCTCACGACGGCGCTGCTCCTCGTGGCCTGCGTGCTCGCGTTCGGGTTCACGCTCAAGACTGCGGCAGCGGCGATCGCGCTGCGCAGCGCTCGTCGTCGCGACCGCGACCGACCTCGAGCGGCGCATCGTCCCGAACCGCGTCGTGCTGCCCGCCGCGGCGGCCGTTCTCGCGCTGAAGACGGCGTGCGATCCGTCGCCGGAGTGGGCGCTCGGCGCCGTCGGCCTGGCGGGTTTCCTCTTCCTCGCGGCGCTGGCCTACCCCGGCGGGATGGGGATGGGAGACGTGAAGCTCGCGCTCCTGATCGGCGCGCTGCTCGGCCGCACGACGCCGGTGGCGATGATGCTCGCACTGTTCCTGGCCCTCGTCCCGAGCGTCGTCCTGATCGCCCGCAACGGCCGCGGCGCGCGGAAGCTCGCGATCCCGTTCGCGCCCTTCCTCGCCGTCGGCGCAATCGTGGCCCTGTTCGCCGGCGAGTTCATCCTCAACGCCTACCTCCACCACTTCACATGACGACTGCGGTGTCTGCCCAGCCGTCCGTGACCCCTGACGGAGGCCCGGCGCCGAAGGGGCCGGCGACTCCCGCGCCGATCTCGCAGCTCATGGGCGAGCTCGTCGTCGACCTGCTCGAGACGGCCGGACTCATTCCGGAGGCGAAGTTCGAGGTCGTCCGCGAAGAGGCGAAGACGACCCCGGTCGTGCAGGTACTGATCGACGAGGGGCTCGCGTCGAGCGAGGCGATCGCGCGCATCGTCGCCGCCCAGCACGGACTCCAGGTCGTCGAGCTCGGCTCGCCGGCATCGACCCGATCGCGGCCAGCTCGGTGCCGCTGCACGTCCTGGAGCAGGTCAACGCCCTCCCCTATGCATTCGAGGACGACTCGCTCTGCGTCGCGATCGCCGACCCGCAGAACATCCACGGCATCGACTCGCTCCGCCTCGCCAGCCGCCACCCGATCGCGCTGCGCGTGGCCGCGAGCGAGGAGATCGAGACCGAGCTCGGCCGGCTCGCGCGTACCGCCGAGGCGTTCGGCGGGACCCGCTCGGCCTTAGGAACGAGACGTCGTCGAGCTCGAGGTCATCGCCGACGGCGACGACCTGGACGATCTCGAGACGGAGGACGGGATCTCCGACGCCCCGCTCGTGCGCCTCGTCAACTCCATCATCTTCGAGGCCGCCGAGGACGGTGCGAGCGACGTCCACTTCGAGCCGCAGGCCGACGCGCTCGTGGTGCGGTTCCGCATCGACGGCGTTTTGCACGAGACCCATCGGATCCCGAAGCGCAGCGCGGTCGGCGTGACGACGCGCCTGAAGGTGCTGTCGAAGCTCGACATCGCCGAGCGCAGGAAGCCGCAGGACGGCCGAATCTCGCTCTCCGCGTCCGCGGCCGGCCGGATGCTCGACGTCCGCGTCGCCACCCTGCCGACGGTCGAGGGCGAGTCGGTCGTGATGCGCCTCCTCGACAAGTCGAAGAAGCCGCCGACGATGGAGCAGGTCGGACTCAGTACCGCCATGCAGGAGCAGCTGGCAAGCGTGGTCCACCGGCCGACGGGCGCCCTGCTCGTCACCGGGCCGACAGGGTCGGGTAAGTCGACCACGCTCTTCGCCGCCCTGGCCGAGATCAACCGGCCGGAGATCAACGTGATCACGGTCGAGGATCCGGTCGAGTACCGCCTCCCCGGCCTCAACCAGGTGCAGATCAACCCGCGCGCGGGGCTGACGTTCGCCACGGTGCTGCGCTCGATCCTCCGCTCGGATCCCGACGTCGTGATGGTCGGCGAGATTCGCGACGTCGAGACGGCGAAGATCTCGATCGAGGCAGCCCTGACCGGCCACTTCGTCCTCTCGACGATGCACACGAACGACGCTCCCAGCGCACTGACGCGCCTGAACGAGATGGGCGTCGAGCCGTTCCTCACGGGCGCAGCCGTCACCGGCGTGCTCGCACAGCGGCTCGCGCGCCGGCTCTGCGAGCACTGCAAGGAGCTCTACACGCCGAGCAAGGAGGAGTTCGCCGCAGCACGCATCCCCGACGAGCTCGGCACGGCAAGACCGAGCTCTTCCGCCGCAACGGCTGCGTCCGCTGCCGGCAGACCGGTTACAGAGGCCGCGTCGGCGTCTTCCAGCTCCTGCGAATGAACGAGGAGCTGTCGACGCTCGCCGCACGCAAGGCGAGCCATGAGGAGCTCGAACGCGCGGCGATGAACGGCGGGATGAGCGACATGTGGGCCGACGGGATCGAGAAGGTCGTCGGCGGCCTGACCTCGCTCGAAGAGCTCGCCCGCGTCACCACGCTCTGAGTTCGACCACGACGGTGCAACTATCCGCCTGTGGTGGAGGTCGGCTGGGACGAGGTTCGGGCGCGCCGCCTGGCGCGTTCCTCTCTGATCGAGCGAGCGAGCGGCGACCGGCTCGTCGAGGTCGTCGGCGACCTGTGCGGCGTGCATGCACAGGTTCAGGCGGCGGCCGAGCTGCAGCTCGCCGCGCGGGTCGACGGAATCGCTCAGGCCGACGTTCGGGCGGCGCTGTGGGAGCAACGGTCGCTCGTCAAGGCCTGGACGCTGCGCGGAACCCTTCACCTCCACCCCGCCGCCGAGCTGCCGCTCTGGCACGCGGCGCGGCGCGCGGTCCTGCGCTCGGCCGACCAGGGGCTGCCCGCGTGGCGCGACCCGGCCGGCGACGTGCATCCGGCGCTCGGCGCTCGCGAGGTCGAAGGGGTCCGGGCGACGGTCTGGGAGGTGCTGGACGGGCGCTGCCTGCTGCGCGAGGAGCTCGCGGAGGCGGTCGTGAAGAGGGTCGGAGCGAGCGGCGCGCGAGCGTCTCCGCTCGGGCTTCGCGTTCTTCCTCGCCGATCTCTGCCAGGGACCGCCGCAGGGCGCGCGAATCACGCTCGCGCGGCCCGACCAGTGGATCGAGGGCTGGCAGGAGGTGGACCCCGACGATGCCCTGCGCGAGGTGTGCCGCCGGTTCCTGCGTACCTACGGCCCGAGCCGGCCCGGCGAGCTCTGCCAGTGGCTCGCTTCGCCTGCGTTCAAGGTTCCCGACGCGCGGCTTCTGTTCGAGAACCTCGGCGCGGAGCTCGAAGAGGTCGACGTCGAGGGTCGCCGGTGCTTCGTCCTCGCCGGCGACCGCTCGTTCCCGGCGCCGAGCCAGTCAGGTGCGGCTGCTGCCCGAGTACGACGTCTACGTGATGGGCTTCCGCGAACGCGACCTGCTGGTGCCGGAGCCGGTGCGAGAGCTGATCGCGAACCACGGCCGCGGCCGCTACGAAGGCCCGGCCGGTGTCCGCCTGGTGCTCGTCGACGGCGTGGCTGCGGGACTCTGGGAGCGCCGGCGGCGCGGCAAGCGGATCGAGCTCGATGTCCGGCTCGCCGGGCGTCTCGGGAGAACTGCCCGCGCGGAGCTCGAGCAGGAGGCGGAGAGGATCGGCGCCTTCCTCGGGCTCGAGCCGGTGCTCAGCGTCGCCGGCTAGCGGCTAGCTGTTCTTGTCGGAGCGGCCCATGCTGAACTTCGTCGGCCGGCTGGCTGCCGCGAGGTCCTCGAGCGAGCTCGGCGGCGGTGTGAAGCCCGCCGCGGGGCGCGTCGGCTCGGCTGCGGCGCGGGAGCTTCTGCCTCGGCCTCGATCGGAGCTGCGGGCTCCGGCTCGGCCTCGGTCTCCGGCTCCGGCCGGGCGCCGGCTCGACGACCGGCTGGGGCGCCGGCTCGGTCTTGGCGGCATTCGCCGCCGCGAGCAGCTGCTCGGCTTCGCGGCGGGCGTTGTCCGAGACCTCGCCTGCCTCGGCCCGCGCCTGCTCCAGCAGCTCTTCGGCGGTGGCGCGTGCGGCTTCGGCCTGCGCGGCGCCGCTTCTGCCTCGGCGCGGGCGTCCCAGCACGCGTCTCCGCCTCCGAGCGTGCACTTCCCAGAACGGTCTCCGCCTCCGAGCGTGCCGTTCCGACGACGTTCTCCGCTTCCGAGCGCGCATTGCCGAGCAACGACTCGGCCTCCGAGCGCGCAGCGTTCAACGCGGTCTCTGCCTCCGACCGCAGGCCTTCCGTCGCGGATTCGGCCTCGGCGCGAGCGGCGGCGAGGACGCGCGTCGGCCTCGGAGCGGGCCGCCTCGAGGGTCGCGTCCGCTTCCGAACGCGCGGTGCCCGTCACTCCCTCGGCCTCGGTCCGGGCGGCGGCGAGAATGCCCTCGGCCTCGGCCTGCGCCTCTTGCTGCAGAGCCTGGGCGCGCTCGCTTGCGGCGGCAATCGTCGCGGCGGCCTCTTGTTCGACGTTGCCCAGCCGGGCCTGCGTCTCGCGCAACGCCTCGGCCGCCTGCCCGCGCTGCTCCTCGAGCTGCTGCTGAGCCTGTGTCGCCTCCTCGCGCGCCGCTTCGAGGTCGCGCTTGAGGTGGTCGAGCTCCTTTTCGCGCTCGTCGAGGGTAAGCCGCCGCAGCCGGACCTCCTCCTCGGTGCGTGCGAGCCGATCCTTTGCCGTCTCCTGCGCGTCGCGCTCGATGCGGTCGGCGAGCTCGACCGCCGCCCGGACGAGCTCGAGCGCTTCGAGCCGCGCGGAGCGGTTGTCCGCGGTGAAGCTCGAGGCGACGTCGGGAGCGTCGGGGTTCGGAGGCAGGCGCTCGAGCTGAGGGAGGGCGATCACGTCGGCGACCGGCTCGGCCTCCGGACGAAGCTCGCCTTCTCCTCTTCGCACGGGATCCACCTCCCTCCTGCTCGCTTCTCTCAGGCGTGGATCTCGCAGCCCAGATAGACGAGCGCCTCAACGGCCTCGGTCACGAACGTGCTCGCCTGCTGCGCGTCGGCGAAGCTGTACGACCGCGGCTCGGCTCCTCCTCGCGGCCGTCGACCTCGACGTCGACGACGCAGGCGTCGCCGAGGTCACGCGCCCGCATCGTCACCACGGGGCGCCCGTGCCGGCTCGCGCTGCGAACGAAGAGCTCGCGCGGCTCCGGCTCGGCTGCCGGAGGGGTTGCCTGAGGGCGACCGCCCCGTCTCATCAGCGCGCGTCGGCTACGGCCTGGGAGACCACGGCGCGGTCGACGAAGCCCTGGAATTCCGAGTAGATCGTGCCCGGCCGCGTGACCACGAGGATCGCGGGCGAGTCCACGACTCCGAGCTTGCGGAGGATCGCCGTGCCGGGCCTCTGATGGAAGACGTCGATGGCGACGTAAGCCGCGCCTGCACGGCCGCGCCCGCCTGCGCCTCGGCCCGATCGACCTGGTCGTCGGTGCCGCGCGGATCGGTGACGGAGACGACGACGACAGCGTGCTTCTGCAGCGCGCGGGCGACGGGAACCGGCAGCCCATGGGTATCGAGCTTGGCCGGCGTCGCCGTGTGCGAGTGCGAAGTGCTGGGCGTCGCGGTCGTCTGTGCGGGAGTGCTCGTCGCGGGCGTGGTCACCGCCGGCGTGGTGGTCGACGTGCTCGACTTGTGAGTCATGACCAGGTAGCCGCCGATGGCGACGACGATCACTGCGAGCAGGCCGACGAGCCGGATCTGGCGCGTGCTCAACGTCGCGTTCATGGCCCTCCTATCGGCAGGCCCGGCGACGCGGGCCTCCCTGAAACGGGGGATACGCAGCGAGAAGGCGCAAAAGAGAGGGCGCGGTTTCCCGCGCCCTCGGTAGTGCACGTGCTAGGGGTTACGATGCAACAGGCGGCGCAGGGATCCGCGCTGGCCGTCGTCCGGGTCTCGACGGTCGACCGCCCGGGCCGACGTACGTGCGCCCAGTGGCCGGCGTCGTCGGCCGAGATGCAGTAGTCCTGGCGGGTCGCCGTCGAGGGCCTTGGCCGTCACGATGCCGGGCGGGCCGGCGGTCGAGACGATCATGCCGGAGTCGTACGTGGTGTGCAGAACCGCGGCGGTCATGCCCGGTGTAGCTGTTGTTATCCGAGTAGTACGCCTCGGCGTCAGGAATTGCCGAGCGGACGTCCGACGCCGCAGCCGTCTGCTGCGCCTTCTTCTGGAAGCCGAGGTACGACGGAATGGCGATCGCGAGCAGGACGCCGATGATGATCAGAACGACCAAGAGCTCGATCAGCGTGAACGCGCTCTCGTCCCGAACGTTGAGCCTCTTCTTGAGGGAGTGCATGCAGTTCTCCTTTGGTAGGACGGGTAACCCAGACCCGCCCTGTATCGGCACCGCGCGCCCGGGCTGTTCCCCCCAGACGAGTGATTCGCATCAGCTGCCGACTCACCCGCGGTGGGGGATGCCTTTCCGAGTGCAGGCCCGGGCCCTCCCTCGATCGAGTGATTCCCGGGAGGCTCCCTAAAGCGAGCGACAACGCCCGCCGATAGCTCGGTCGCATGACGCCGCAGCCTTTCTCCATCGACACGCTTCTCGAGCGCGTAGCCGCCGAGGACGCGTCCGACCTCCACATCACTGCGGGGTCGCCGCCTCTGCTGCGCATCCGCGGCAAGCTGGCGCCTCTCGAGGAGTTCGAGCCCTTCGCACCGGAAGAGACGCGCGACCTTCTCTATCGCGTCCTCTCGACCGAGCAGCAGAAGCGGCTCGAGATCGACCGCCAGATCGACTTCTCCTATTCGGTCCCGGGCGTCGCCCGGTTCCGCGTCAACATCTATTTCCAGCGCGACACACTCGCCGCCGCCTTCCGCCTCGTGCCGAGACTGATCAAGTCGGCCCAGGAGCTCGGGCTCCCGGACGTTCTCCTCCAGCTCGCACGGGAGCCGCGCGGCCTCGTGCTCGTGACCGGCCCCACCGGCTCCGGTAAGTCGACGACGCTCGCGACGATGATCGACTCGATCAACGAGAGCCGGCCGATGCACATCGTCACGATCGAGGACCCGATCGAGTTCCTGCACCAGCACAAGACCTCGGTCGTGAACCAGCGCGAGGTCGGCGCCGACGCCAAGGGATTCGCCGAGGCGCTGCGCGGCGCGCTGCGCCAGGACCCCGACGTGATCCTCGTGGGCGAGATGCGCGACCTCGAGACGATCTCGACTGCCCTGACCGCGTCCGAGACCGGCCACCTCGTGCTCGCGACGCTGCACACGCAGAGCGCGCCGAGCACGATCGACCGCATCATCGACGTCTTCCCGGCCTCCCAGCAGGGACAGGTGCGGATGCAGCTCGCCGCAGGCCTGCAGGGGATCGTCACGCAGACGCTCCTCCCGAGCGCCGACGGACGTAAGCGCGTGCCCGCGCTCGAGATCCTGCTGCCCGACGACGCAGTCCGGAACCTCGTCCGCCAGGGCAAGACCGAGCAGATCTACTCCGTGATGCAGACGAACACGACGCGCGGCATGCAGACGATGGAGCAGTGCCTCGCCGACCTCGTGGTGCGTAAGCAGATCACGCCAGGAGACCGCGCTCGGCGTCACGAGCCGGCGCGATGAGTTCGAGGCGCTGCTCGCACGCGCCGGCGTCGCACCGCGTTCCGATGACCACCTCCCCGAGGCCCTCCGCGGCCTCCGAGTAGCAGGAGCCTGACAGTGAGCGGATTCTCCGAAGTTCTGAAGAAGGACATCTCCTTCAAGCGCAAGCCGAAGGCGAAGACCGAGGACAAGGGCCTCCAGGCCGAGGCCACGGCGACCAAGGCCGAGCCCGAGGTCGACACGAAAGCGATGAAGGCCGAGACCCCGTCGTCGCAGGCTGAATCCCCGTCCCCGAAGGTCGAGACCGCGGCCACGACCGAGGAGAAGGCGCCGAAGAAGGAGTCGCCGAAGCGCGGCCGCTCGCTGTCGCTGCCGAAGCCGCCATCGGCAACCTCTCGCTGCCGAAGCGCACGCCGAAGGAGCAGCAGGATCCCGACGAGCCGAAGGCGGAGAAGGCGCCGAAGGAGCCGAAGGCACCGAAGCAGCGCAAGACCTCGACCCCCCTCTCGGGCGGCCGGCACAAGCAGGTCGTCGGGCTGAGCATCGGCGCGTCGCAGCTCTCGGCCGCCGTGGTCGTGAACAACGGCCGGCCGAAGCTCGTCAAGGCCGCGCAGCACCCGCTTCCGCCCGACGTCGTCGCGGGCGGCGAGGTGCGCGACTCCGAGGCGCTCGCGAACGAGATCGCCGCGTTCTTCACCGAGGCCGACCTCCCCGCAAGAACGTGCGCCTCGGCATCGGCTCGAGCCGCACCGGCGTCCGCGTCTTCGAGCGGCCCGCGGTCGACGATCCGCGGCAGCTCGCCAATGCAATCCGCTTCCGCGCGTACGAGACTCTGCCGATCCCGATCGAAGAGGCGATGCTCGACTACCACGTCGTCGAGGAGCAGAACATGCCCGACCGCGTACTGCTCACCGTCGCCTACCGCGACCTCGTCGACCGCTTCGCGGCGACGTGCACCGCGGCGAAGATCGAGCTCGTCGGCATAGACATCGAGGCCTTCGCCCTGCTCCGCGCAGTCGGCGGCGAGCCGCTGGCAGCCGGCAAGCGCGCCGAGGCTGCCAGGGTCGCAGTCTCGATCGGCCACGACCGCACGACGGTCGCCGTCTCCGACGGGCGCCTCTGCGAGTTCGCGAGAGTCCTCGACTGGGGCGGCGCGCGCGTCACGGCCGCCATCGAGCGTGCGCTCGAGGTAGACACCGCCGAGGCCGAGCAGGTCAAGCGGTCGCTCGACCTCTCCGGCCAGCCGCCGGAGGAGCCGGCTGACGAGCGGACGACCCGCGCCGCCGAGGCGGCGCGCCGCGAGGTCAACGGGCTCGCCCGCGAGCTCGCCTCCTCCCTCCACTTCTACCAGGATCAGCCTGACTCGCTGGGCTTCGCCGAGATCACGATCACCGGCGGCGGCGCCCACCTCCAGGGGCTCGCCGAGCAGCTCGAGGAGCTGATCGGCATCAGCGTCCGTGTCGCCGACCCGTTCGCACGCGTCGGTTCGGCAAACGGCGCCGGCTCCAACGGCCAGGACGGCGCCCTCGCCGTCGCAATCGGACTGGGAATCGAGGACTGATGCGCGCCGTCAACCTTCTCCCGCGCCAGCAGGTCGAACGCACGCGCGAGCGGCCGAACGCGGTCATCCTCGTCGCCTCGATCGGCGGCGCGGCCGTGGTGCTCGCGCTCGTCGCCGGCTTCCTGCTCGCCAACCGCAGCGTCGACCGCCAGCGCCAGAATCTCGCCACCGCGCACGCCGTGCTCGCGGTGACTCCCGCGCACCATCTCTCGGCCAGCACGCAGTCGTTCCGCTCCACCGTGCTGAACGACCGCGAGCAGCGGTCGCTCGCCCTCGACGCGGCGATCGGCAAGCGGGTCGCGTGGGATCGCATCCTCCGCCGGTTCGCGCTCGTCCTCCCGGACGACGTCTGGCTCACGAGCCTCCAGGGCACGGTTCCGCTGGATCGACACGACCCAGCACGGCCGTGGCGACGAAGCCGAGCGCACTGCCGCCCACGGCGACCGCGCTGACGATCCAGGGCTACACGTACACCCAGGACGGCGTTGCCCGGCTCCTCGAGCGGCTCTCGGTGATCCCCGACCTCAAGAACGTCCAGCTCCAGAACAGCCAGATCACCCAGGTCAGCGGCCAGAACGTCATCCAGTTCACGATCGTCTCGGACATCCGCCAAGGAAGGGGTGCGTCGTGACCGCCCGCCTCGCGAGCCTGTCGAAGACCGCCCAGATCGCGGTCGTCGCGGGGGTGCTCGTCCTCGTCGCCGGTCATCGGCTACGTCGCCCTGATCGGGCCGCAGCGCTCCACTGCAGCCAGCCTGAAGAAGCAGACGGCGGCGGTGCAGGCGGAGATCGACACCAACCGCTCCGCCGCGTTCACGCAGGCGCTGCCGGCAGTCCGCTCCGCCTGGGTCTTCGGCCTCGCGATGGCGATGCCGACCCAGCTCCAGACGCCCGACGTCATCCTCCAGCTCGACCCGCTCGCCCAGGCCTCCGGGCTCAGCTTCGATCAGATCCAGCCGGGCGCGAGCGGCCGGCACACCGGCACGACGGATCCGTTCGCGGCCGAGCCGATCCAGGTCAAGTTCTCCGGCAGCTACTACGGCCTCCTCACCTTCCTGCAGCGGCTGCGCAACCTCGTCCGGGTCCAGAACGGCAAGCTCTATACCGCCGGCCGGCTCTTCGACGTCAGCGAGGTCAATTTCAGGAAGGGCCAAGGGGTGGCCCCAGATAGAGGCGACACTCACGATCAACGAGTTCGTGCCACAGCCGGCCCAGCCCGCGACTGCCACGACGCCGGGCAGCACCGACACCACGTCGACGACCGACGACGACCACCACGACGCCAACTCGGGACATCGGCCGCCCCGAGCACGAGCGGAGGGACTTCATGAGCCGCAAGAAGAGAATGCAGAACATCCGGGAGGCGAAGGACAGGAGGACGAAGAAGATTGCCGTCGGTGGCGGTGGTGTTCGTGGCCGTGCTCGCCTTCGAGGTGCCGCACATGCGCGGCGGCGGCAGCAAGGCGGCGGCCCCGGCTTCGACCACGGCGACCACGACGGGACGCACTCGCGTCGAGCACGGCTACGCCCGCCGGCCGCCAACGACGACGCCCCAGGGGACCGCGGCAGCGGCCCTGCCGACGACGGCGAGCACCAAGCTCCCGAACTCAGACCTCGCGCCGAAGCGCGGCAAGTCGCAGCTCTACTCCTTCACCCATTTCTCCGGCAAGGACCCGTTCGTCCAGCAGATCTCCTCGGGCAGCAGTTGCCGACCCCGACGAGCAGCGGCACGTCCACGCCGCCCCCGACAGTCCAGCAGACGGCGAGCGTGCGCAGCCGGTCCGCACAGCAGGGCCGTCGAAGCCGTCGCCGCACGCTCGCGAAGACCGGAGCGGCGACGATCTCGGTCAACGGCCGGCGCGAGACCGTACGGATCGGCGCCGGCTTCCCGAGCTCGAACCCGCTCTTCAGGCTCATCTCGGTCTCGCACGGCGTCGCGAGGATCGGTGTCGCCAACGGCTCCTATGCAAGCGGCGCGCAAACCGTCTCGCTCGTCACCGGCCGCACGCTAACGCTCGTGGACACGGCCGACGGCATCCACTACAAGGTCCGCCTGGCCGCGTAGCCTGACCATGGCCGGATTCGCCTACAGCGCGATCAGCATCGACGGCGTCGAGTCCGTCGGCGAGATCCACGCCCCGGACCTCGAGGCGGCACGCGAGCAGCTCCGCATCCGCGGCCTCCTCGCACACTCGTTCAACGAGCTGCCGGCGGGCGGCGAAGAGGGTCTGGGTTCGACGTTCAAGAAGATCAAGCCCCGCTCGATGCAGATCTTCTCGCGACAGTTCGCGACCATGATCGAGGCGGGCTTCAACATCGTCGCATCGCTCGTGATCCTCGAGGAGCAGACCGACGACGCGTATCTCGCGGAGATCATCTCCGAGCTCCGCGCGGACGTCGAGGGAGGCCTTCTCCTCTCGCAGGCGATGGCGCGACATCCGAAGGTGTTCAACGAGCTCTACGTCTCGATGGTGCAGGCCGGCGAGGCGTCGGGCATGCTCGACAACGTCCTCGACCGCGTCGCGGATCAGATCGAGAAGGAGACGAAGCTGAAGCGCCGCGTGAAAGGCGCGATGGTGTACCCGACCGTCGTTTTCACGTTCGCCTCGCTCGTGCTCGATTCGATGCTCATGTTCATCGTCCCGATCTTCGCGAAGATCTTCACTTCGCTGAACGGTCAGCTCCCGCTGCTGACGCGGATCGTCCTCAAGGCCTCGGACCTGCTCCGCGAGCGCTGGTACATCGTCTTCCCGCTGATCGCCCTCATCGTCTGGGGTGGCTTGC
>CAVOMI010000011.1:0-22411 GCA_963696975.1 uncultured Actinomycetes bacterium
GAAGGCCTCGAGGTGTCCGCGATCGGGCTCGGCTGCATGGGCATGAGCCAGAGCTTCCCGCCCATCCCCGATCCTGCCGACATGATCCCGGTGCTGCGAGGCGCCGTCGAACGCGGTGTGACGTTCTTTGACACCGCGCAGGTCTACGGGCCGTTCACGAACGAGCAACTCGTCGGCGAAGCGCTCGAGCCGGTCCGCGACCAGGTCGTGATCGCGACCAAGTTCGGCTTCGAGCTGTCGACCGGCCAGTCGACCGGCACCGACAGCCGACCCGAAACGATCCGCTCGAGCGTCGACGACTCGCTGCGACGCCTCCGTACCGACCGGATCGACCTCCTCTACCAGCACCGCGTCGACCGGAACGTCCCGATCGAAGACGTCGCGGGCACGGTCAAGGAGTTGATCGAGCAGGGCAAAGTCAAGCACTTCGGCCTCTCCGAGGCGGGCGTTCAAAACATCCGCCGCGCCCACGCCGTCCAGCCCGTGACGGCGCTGCAGAGCGAGTACTCGCTCTGGTGGCGCGAGCCCGAGGAGCAGATCCTCCCCACGCTCGAGGACCTTCGCATCGGCTTCGTTCCCTTCAGCCCACTCGGCAAAGGCTTCCTCACCGGCACGATCACGCAAGAGACGCAATTCGAGAGCGGCGACTTCCGCAACACCATCCCCCGCTTCACCGACCCCGAGGCGCGCGGTGCGAACGAGGCGTTCGTCGAGCTCGTGCGCGCCATCGCCGAGCGCAAAGGCGCGACATCAGCGCAGATCGCCCTCGCCTGGGTGCTCGCGCAGAAGCCGTGGATCGTCCCGATTCCCGGCACCACGAAGCTCCACCGAATTGAGGAAAACATCGCGGCGGCCTCCGTCGATTTGACGGACGACGAGGTGCGGGAGATCGAAGCGGCTCTGCCCACGGCGATCGGCGACCGCTACAGCGCGGCGCAGCAGCAGATGATCGACCGCTGAGACGAAGACTGGCCTGCACGCGGGCCACCCCCAATCAGCCCGGGGCCCCCGTCGGGGTCGGCTCTACCTCACCAGAGGTCGCCGCCCGTGAGGACGTAGACGAACGGCACGATCGGGAAGATCACGAAGATGGCCCAGGCGAGCTTCTGGCCCCCGGACAGATCGCTCCGGCCGGCGAGGTTGATCCACGCGAGCACGACCGCGATCGGATGCAGGAAGCAGACGAGGATTTCGAGCAGCTTCTTCATGCCGCCGCCTAGCGCCGGACCGCCCGGGCGGCCCGACGCGACTCTTCGGCTGCCTTGGCGTAGAGCTTGTGAGCCTGCTCGCTGCGGGCGAGCTCGAGCACGCCGATGGTGGTCGCGAAGAGAAGCTTGCGCCCCGTTTTGGTCTTCATGAGCATCAGGAACCCCTTGGCGAGCAACGGCATGCCAAGCACGGTAGCCGTCTAAGGCTCCTCTCACACCTGTCCACTAGACCTGGCCACACATGGGGGCCCCGGACAAGCAGCGTGAGCGACGGCTGAACCCGATCGGCAACGAGCGGCTGACCGCCGCAGTCGGCTTGCTCCTGCTGGCTCCGATCCTCGTCGAGGTGGCGACGATCCTGCTCGGGGTGCACACGTTCATGTCGGTGCACGTGTTCGTCGGTCTCGCGTTGATCCCGCCGTTGCTCCTGAAGCTGGGGAGCACCACCTGGCGGTTTGCGCGCTACTACACGCGCAGCCGGCCGTACGTCGCGCTGGGGCCACCACAGATCGTGATGCGTCTGCTCGCGCCGCTCCTCGTGGCGGCGACGGTCGTCCTCTTCGGCAGCGGCGTCGCGATGGGACTCGTGCACGGCCACGCGCTCGACGTCGCCCGCCGCCTCCACGGCCCGGCCTCCGTGGTCTGGCTCGTGCTGCTGGGCTTGCACGTACTCGTCTACTTCACGCGCGCGGTGAGGAGGACGGCCGAAGATGCGGCACCTGAGCGCCGAAGCCGAGCGCGCGGCGCGGGCGTCCGCGGCCTCGCCCTCGCCGCAGCGATCGTCTCGGGCCTCGTGATCGCCGCCGCGGCCGTGCCGGCTCAACATCACTGGATCGACATTCGGCATGACCGGCACGCCGCCGCACGAGTAGCCTTCGCTCCGTGGCGGAGGACGGCACAGTCGTCGTAAAGGTCGTGTCCGGGCAATCCGAGGCCGAGGTGGTCTGCGGCCTGCTCCGCTCGGCCGGGATCGAGTGCGCCTACCGCGACACCGACGCGATCGATTCCTCGCTCGAGGACTTCATGGCCGCGGGAGCCCGCGAGGTCATCGTGCGGGAGGCCGACCTGGAAGCCGCCAAGGAGCTCCTCGCCGACGCGCAGGGCTGACGATGCGGTTGGACGGGATCCACCACGTCACGTGCATCACCGGCGACGCGCCGCGGAACGTCGACTTCTATACGCGCGTCCTCGGCCTGCGGCTCGTGAAGAAGTCGGTCAACCAGGACGATCCGACCGTCTACCACCTCTTCTACGCCGACGAAGAGGGGCACGCGGGCTCCGACATCACGTTTTTCGAATACCCGAACGCGCAGCCGGGACAGGCGGGCGACGGGATGGTCCACACCGTCGTCTGGCGCGTCGGCTCTCCCGAGGCGCTCGAGTTCTGGGCGAACCGGCTGAGCGCGGAAGGCCACGAGGTCGAAGCCGAGGGGGAGTCGCTCCGCTTCGTCAATCCCGAAGGGTTGCAGCATGAGCTTGTCGTCTCGCACGTCGGGGACGAACCGCTGGTGGCGCACCATCCCGAGATCCCGCGCGAGCACGTGCTGCAGGGCTTCGACGGCGTACGCGCCTACGGCGAGCCGAACGCGGCGTTCATGACGACGCTCGGCTTCGAGCTCGAGGACGGCCGCTGGAACACGCGGGGCGAGACGCGCAGTGGTTGGATCGAGTACGGCGAGGCGCCCGGGCTCCACGGAGTCGGCGGCGCCGGCACCGTCCACCACGTTGCGTGGGCTTCGACGATGGAAGACCACCAGGCGTGGCACGACCTCGTCGCCGCTGCCGGTGGCCACCCGACGCAGATCATCGACCGCTTCTGGTTCCGCTCGATCTACTTCCGCGAGCCCGCCGGCGTGCTGTACGAGATCGCGACCCTTGGCCCGGGCTTCGCGACCGACGAGGATCCGGCGCACCTCGGCGAGAAGCTCATCCTGCCGCCGAACTTCGAGCACCTCCGCGAGCGGGTGGAGCCGCTGCTCACTCCGCTGCCGGATCCGCGCGCGGACTGGTCACGGGCTTGAGCTTGCAGGTGCGGGAGCGGCCCGCCGCCGGTGACGCGGCGGGCGCGCTCGTCCTCCTGCACGGCCGCGGCGCCGACGAGAACGACCTCTTTCCGCTCCTCGACGAGCTCGATCCGGAGCGGAGACTGCACGGCTACACGCCGCGTGGCCCGCTGTCGCTGCCGCCGGGAGGAGCGCACTGGTACGTGCTCGGCGGGCTCGGCACGCCCGAGCGCGAGACGTTCGCGGCGAGCTACGAGGCGCTGTCCGAGTTCCTCGACGGGCTGCCGTACGAGCGGATCGTGCTCGGCGGCTTCTCGCAGGGCTGCGCGATGGCCTACGCGCTGGCGCTCTATCGCGGCCGGCCGCGCCCGGACGCGCTGCTCGCGATGAGCGGCTTCATCCCGAGCGTCGACGGCTACGAGCTCGACCTCGCTCCGCCGTTCCCCCGCATCGCGATCGTGCACGGCGCCCTCGACGACACGATCCCCGTGCAGTGGGGACGGGCCGCGCGCGAGACGCTGGAGGAGGCCGGCGCCGAGGTCCTCTACCGCGAATGGCCGGTCGGGCACTGGATCGACCCCGAGGCGATCCTGCTCCTCCGCGAGGTCGTCGCCGCCTAGCGCCCCGGCTCGGGGAGCGACGAGGTGTCGACGACCTCGAAGTCGGCTCCCGTGAGGCGGCCGAGCGCGTGGAGCTGGTCGTTCGACCAGCGCTTGTCGGGTGCGCCCGAGATGTACCAGGGCGAGCCGTTGTCGGCGAGGATCATCCCGTAGCGCTGGAGCGCCCGCAGCACGACGCGCGCCTGGGGCGGGAACGAGGAGACGGTCACGCTCGACTTCAGCCTCACGCGGAGCCCCATCGGCGGCAGTGACGGGTCGCTCGAGCTCGACGCGTAGTGGCGCGCGGGATAGACGTATGCGCGCCGCGTCTCGGGCGCGGTGAAGCGCAGCGCGTGGTCGATCTGGCCGCGTGCCGCCTCGTCCCACCGGGCTAGGCCGGGGAAGATGGGAAGCCCCGCCGCGTCCGCCGACGTCCAGCCCGCGGGCCGGAGGTGGTTCGAGCGCAGGTTCCAGACGGCGCCCGAGCCGGCCGTCCAGCCGTGGCCTTTGCGGCGAAGGTCGTACAACTCGTAGAGGCGGCAGGTGCTCTTGTCGACGAGGATCGCGTGCCGGTCGCCGGTCGCGTGTGCGCCGCCCTCGATGTGGACGTGCGACGGAATCGGATAGCGGACGCGGTCGGACTCGTCGGCGTACTCGAACGAGACCCGGCGGGTCGGCGTCTTCGTCGAGACGACGTCGAACGGGATCCCGATCGGCCCGCCGTCCCACGTGCCCGAGCCGAAGTCGGCGTGAACGGGCGAGTCGAGGCCGATCGAGCCGATCAGCTGCGCGGAATCCGCTGCGACGGGGAGCTTGTCGACCCGCTGGTTCCACGGGTTGTTCGCCGGGAAGACCGGGCAGCGCGCCGCCGCAGGCAGCCGAAACGCCCGAGCCGAAGCGCCCGTCAGGAGTGCGACGGCGCCGAGGGTTACAGCGAGCGCGACGCGCTTCACGGCGTTGTTATCGGCCGGAGCATTGCTCATACTGAGCGCCGTGGGGACGGCACCCTTGCGGCGGGTGCTTGTCGTCGATGATGACGATGACATCCGCCTTCTGCTCGAAGAGCTGCTGCGCGGCGCCGGCTACGGCGTCGCGACTGCGAGGGACGGACGTGCCGCGCTCCGTACCTTCCACGAGAGCCCGACCGATCTCGTCGTCCTCGACCTCTCGATGCCCGATCTAGACGGGTTCGAGACGCTCGACCGGCTCCGCGACCTGAGCGACGTCCCCGTGATCCTGCTCACCGCGCGTACCGGCGAGATCGACAAGGTTCGGGGCTTCCGCGCCGGCGCCGACGACTACGTCGTCAAGCCGTTCGGCCGCCAGGAGTTGCTGGCGCGGATCGAGGCGCTGCTGCGGCGGGCTCCCGGCCGGACTCATCTCGAGCGCTACGACGACGGAGTGCTCTCGATCGACTACGGCCAGCGGCACGTCGTCTGTCGCGGCCTGCCCATCCGGCTTACTCCCCTCGAGTTCCGCTTGCTCGCAACCTTCGTGGGGAATGTAGGGCAGGTGCTCTCGGCCGACCAGCTGGTCGAGCACGTATGGGGACACGCGGGGGGTGTCTCGCGGGACCAGGTGAAGCTCTACGTCTCGTACCTGCGCAAGAAGCTCGGCCAAGAAGCAGACGGCTACGCGCCGATCCAGACCGTGCGGGGCTTCGGCTACAGGTACGTACCGCCGTCAGGTTGACGAGCGAGGGAGGGTGACTGTTACGCGGGTCCCGCTGCGCTCGCGGGCCTCGAGGGAGATCGTGCCGCCGTGCCCCTCGATGATTGCACGCGCGATGACGAGGCCCAGGCCTGTGCCGGGGATCGCGCGCCGCCTCGCGCTCGAGGTGCGGTAGAACCGCGAGAACAGCTGGCCGAGCTCGTCGGGCGGCACGCCGATGCCCGTATCGGTGACCTCGACCCGCAGCGAGCCGTCGCCGTTCGCGGCCGTCAGCCTCACCGAGCCGCCGCGCGGGGTGAACTTGAGCGCGTTCGAGACGAGGTTGTCGAGCACCTGCCGAAGACGCGCGGCGTCGGCTTCCAGCGGAAGGCTGCCGTTGACGGCGAGGCTGAGCTCTATTCCGTTCTCCGCTGCGACGGGCAGGGCCTCCTCCACCGCCGCGGCCGCAAGCTCGGCGAGATCGGTCGGCGCGAGGCGGAGCTCGAGCAGTTCCGCTTCGACCTCCGCGACCAGGAGGAGATCTTCCACGATGCGGCGGAGGCGGTCGTTACCACGGCGGATGACGCCGACGTACTTGCGACCGGCCGGACTTAGGTCGTGCTCCTCGTCGGCCAGCAGCTCGAGGAAGCCCGAGATCGAGGTAAGCGGAGTTCGCAGCTCGTGCGAAACGGCGGCGACGAATGCATCGCGCAGGCGCTCGAGGCGACGGTCGGAGGTCACTTCGCGTAGCGTCCAGATCCGCCCGAACACAGTACCGTCCTTTCGCCTGACCGGTGCCGTATAGCCGCGGAAGACCCGTCCGCTCTCGGCGAGTTCGAACTCGTCCTCACTCGCGACCGTTGCGCGGCCGATCGCCTGTATCCGCTCGCGGTAGCGCACCGGCTCGGTTGTCCTGTCGGCGAGGGTGAGCAGACGCTCCGCGACCGTGCCGTGCAGCGGCAGGCCGAGCTCGAGTGCGTACTGCTGCAGCGGAGTGTTGGCGAGCACGATGTGGCCGGTCACATCGGTGAGGCAGATGCCGTCGACCGTCGAGTCGAGCAGCGCCCGCTGGAGCGCGCTCGTCGACTGCAGCTCGAGCGCGTCCGAGGAGATGCGGCGGGAGGAGAAGCCGGCGGCGACTCCGATGGCGACGAGTGCCACGAGTTGGATGACGAAGGCGAGCGGGTCGTCGGGATCCACGGTCAGCTCGACGGCGGCGAGATAGAGCGCGGCAGCGGCTCCGCCGGAGACTGCACCGCCCACTGGGCCGAGCTCGGCCGCCACGATCGCGACCCACGGAACGAGCCAGACCGACCCGGTTCGCGCCGGCGCGCCGATGGCGAGCATCGCCCCGAACGTGACGAGAAGCCCAGCACACGCGATGCCGAGCACAACCGGCCGATTCCTCCTCAGGCGGGTTGTCAGCCCCCGCACGCGTGTCATGAGGGTTCGCCGGCCAAGTAGGTAGTCGTCGGCGGCAGCGCTCACTTCGTCTCGTTTCCTTCGCGGTCAGCTTCTGCTTCCCCACCCACGCCGAAGGCAATCCAGAAGAAGACCCCGAAGGCCGCGAAGAGCGCGAGCAGGACGGGCATGTGGAAGACGCGCAGCACGAACCAGGCGTCCGGGATCCGCAGCTCCTTCGCGCCGATGACGTCGTGGTTCGTGGGGTACCAGAGATCCGGCGCGGTGCGGTTGTCGCCTTCGATCGTCCAGCCGGTCGTGCCGTTGCCGCCGATGATCCGGTGGATGACGACGTGCCCGGCGCCGATGTCGTGCTCGGGCACGCGGTAGGCGACGACCTCGCCAACGTGATAGCTCGACCGGTGCTCGACGAGAACGAGGTCGCCGGTGTGGAAGCGCGGCAGCATGCTCGTGCCGCTCACCATCACCCAGTCGGCGCGGCCGCCGAGACGTTGCGGCAGGCCGAACCAGAGGCAGGCCACGACGATGCCGCCAAGGGCGGCGAGCTTCGCGATCGCGAAGGGAAAGCGCAGCCGCTCGAGCGCGGCGCGCGGCCGGGCGAGCGGTGGCAGAACGACGTGATCGCTACTTCTCATAGGAGAGCGTCATCGAGGGACGGTTCGCGACGGTCGGATTCCCGGAGGAGCCGAGCACGACCCTGGCGTTACCGGTCGTCGCTCGCAGCTCCCAGCCCCACAGGGCTCCCGCCTTGATCGCGGCATCGACGTCCGCCGTCACGGTCACGGTCTTCGCGCCGGTCGAGTTTCCCGAGAACGTGCCGGTGGCGGTGGAGCCGATCGTGAGTCCTCCCAGGCCGTTCCAGTTGAGCGTCGCCGAGCTCCAGCTGGAAGTGACCGGGAAGAGTGAGATGGTGTCGTTCCCCTTCGACGTCACGTTCACCGTCAGGACGGCGCTGTCGGCCCCACCCGTGGTGGGAAGGCCGCAGCCGCTGAGATCGAACCGGATGAGCGCGTAGTCCTGCGACCCGGCGGTCGGCTTGATCGTGAGCGTCGTCGCCGTACCGCCGGCCGTGCTCGTAGGGAGTGCCTGCTGCACGTACGTGTCGTCGGCGGTCGTGGATGTCTGGTTGCACATCCCCTTCGTGAGAGTCTGGCTCCAGACGAAGAGCTTGCCGGAGCCGAGCCCGAGGCTCGCCGCATAGGCGACGCCGGTGAAGGCGAGCGATCCGAGCACGATCGCGGCGGCGAGGCGGAGCGGCGTGGGGCGGAGGCGGCGCATCGCTCGCCTACTGGGTGAGCGAGAAGGCGTAGGAGGTGAGGCTCGCGGCCGCGACGGTGCCGAATCCCGTGAGGGAGACGGTGCAGCCGCCGGTGCACGTGCCCACCGTCGTGGAAGCTGAGCCCAGGCTCGTGTGCGAGCTGTTCTCCAGCGTCACCGCGAGCGTCTCGCCCGAACAAGCCTGCGGGACGCTCAGGACGTTGACCTGGGTGACGTCGTCGCTGTTGTTGACGCTGCGCGTCGCGTTGAGGGCGGACGAGGCGCAGCGGCCGACCGCAGCGCTTCCGGCGGAGAGCTGTTTCGAGCCGAGTCCCAAGGTTGCGGCGGCGGCGACGCCGACCATGAGCAGAGTCGTCGCCGTGGCCATGCCGAGAATGCGGATCAACGTCTTCACTGCTACCTCCCTGGAATCGGACGGTGCGGGGCGCTTGTGAGCGCCCCGCCGGTCCGCCGGTACGCCAGATCGAGACCTACGAGATGACGACCGAGATGCCGGTGACGAGGCTCGCGTCTGGAGTGCCCGACGTGGCGATCGACGCCGTCGTTCCGGAAGCGGGCAGCGTGCCCGACATCTCGGAGCCGATCGCAGCGCCGCTCGCGCCGGTGAGCTGGATCTTGTACGACTTGCTCAGGCAGGTGGCCGGGATGGCCGAGAGGTTCACCTGGCTGACGGAGTAGCCGGGGATCGACGAGGCGTACGCCGTGGTGTAGGCGGCGTTGATGCCGGTGCCGCACGCTGCGACGACGCTCGAACCGGCGCCGAGGCCGGATGTCGTCAGGCCGAGCGAGGCGGCAAAGCCGTAGGTGCCGGCGAAGACGACGAGCGCGGCGACCGCCGCAACGATCATCTTCGTGGTCCGCGTTGCGTTCCGTATCTTCTGCATCTGAAAGCTCCTCTGGTCTGGTGGGTACCGGCCGGGCTCGTTGCCCGGTGACCAAAGGATCGGTGGACGGCCTATGAATTCAGGTGGCGCGAAGGTATGTGCCTGGTATCAGTCGAAATCACCCGGAAGGGTGACGGCCGGATAGCGCCCGCGCACCTCGTCGATGAACGCCGCGAGCTGTTCCGCGAGCTGCGGATCTGTGAGCTCCACCACGTTCTCGGCGTTCAGCTCGCCCGAGTGCGAGAGGTTGAAGCTGCCGACGAAGATCGTGTCGTCGGCGACCGTCACCTTCGCGTGCATGTAGTCGTGCACCGAGCCGGGCGCGTACGGCGTCGTGACCTTCCCCGAGAACGGCGCGCGCGTCAGCACCGTGCGGAGCAGCGGCCCCTTCCAGTCGGCGTTCTTGTTCTCGTGCCACTGCTGCAGCACCTCGGCGATCTGGGTGGCGTCGACCACGCCGGCGAGGTCGACCTTCCCGTCGCAGGCGACCTCCGCGAGCGTGCCGAGAATCGGCGCCGAGCTGATCACCGGCGACGCGACGCGGACGCGCCGGCGGGCCGAGCCGATCGCCTTCGCGATCCGGTGGGCGAGCTTCTCGCCGCGGCCCGGACAGAACCACGCACGCATCCTGTCGACCGGCGCAGTGTCGACGTAGCCGCTGCGCGCGACGTTGCGCGTCGTCCAGAGCTGCTCGAAGTCCTCGCGGTAGCGCGCTGCGACCGCCGGGGAGTCGACGGTGATGATGACGTTCTCCTCGCGCGTCCAGGAGTCGGCGGTCCAGTTCGTCGACCCGGTCCAGACCGAGGCGGCGTCGCGGACGACGTACTTGTGGTGCATGAGATCGGGCACTCCCGGGATTGCCTCGGTCGGGAACGGGAGTCCGTCGATCGCCTCCGGATTCGTGGTCGGCGGCGGCGGAACCGGGATTTCCTTCGCGTGGTCGAGGTTGTACGCGAACCTGATCGCGACCCCGCGTCTCTCTGCGGCGCGGAGCTCGTCACCGACGATCTCGACGAGGTTCGGCGGCAGGTTGACGTCGTAGATCGCGATCTCGAGCGTCTGTTTCGCGGCCCCCACGAATTCGGCGAGCGCGTGCGCGGTCTGCTCGGCCGGCTGGGCGCCGTCGATCAGCGTGTGGACTTCGACGCCAGCCACTCAGCCTACGGCCGCCACCAGCCCACCGCACGGGCTGTCTGGCCGCGCTGGTCGGCGCGCTGCGGCGTCCTCGCAAGCGGCAATAGCGCTGCTATTGCCGCTTCCTGCATCCTTGCATCGCACTCGCCCATCGCGCCCAGTCAGCGCGTGAGCGCCCTGGTGGCGGCCTTGTGTGCCTTCTTCGCGGCCTGGTAGTCGGCGAGTGCCTGCGCCGAGTCGACGTCGCCGAGCGTGGGATGGGCCGGGACGAGCTCCTGGGCGACGGGCACGCCGAAGCGCTTCGCGAGCACCGAGCCGAGCGCCTTGACCTTCATCTCGCCGAAGCCGGGCAGCGCGGCGATGCGCTTGCGCAGGTCGGCACCGTCCGCGGCCTCGGTCCAGAGGCGCGACGCATCGCCGTCGTATTCGTCCGCGACGGTGGCGGCGAGGTCGCGCACGCGCTCCGCCATCGAGCCGGGGAAGCGGTGGATCGCAGGCTTCTCGCGGAAGACTGGCTCGAGGTCGGCCTTCGCGACTTTGCTCGGCTCGAGCGTGCCGAGCCGCTCCTTCAGGCGCAGCGGGCCGAGGAACGCCTGCTGAACGGTGACCTGCTGGTCGAGTGCGAAGCCGACGAGCAGCGCGAACGGATCGTGCGCGTTCAGGCGGTTGGCCGCCTCGTCGTCGGTGAACCAGAGCGCGTCGGGCATGGCTTGATCCTACGGCGCTAGGCTCGATCCATGGAGTCGCTGTCGCTCTTCCGCCCCGAGACGCGCGACTGGTTCGAGCGGAATTTCGCTGCGCCGACGCCTGCGCAGGAGAAGGGCTGGCCGGCGATCGCGGCCGGCGGCCACGTGCTCATCCAGGCGCCGACCGGCTCGGGCAAGACACTCGCCGCGTTCCTCTCGGCGATCGACCGGCTGACGCAGCAGCCTGGAACCGGTCTCCGCGTCCTCTACGTCTCGCCGCTGAAGGCGCTCAACTACGACGTCGAGCGGAACCTGCGCGGCCCGCTCGCCGGCCTCCGCTCGGACCTGCGCGTCGCCGTCCGCACCGGCGACACGCCGCAGAAGGAGCGCGCGGCGATGCTCCGTGAGCCGCCGGACATCCTGATCACGACTCCGGAGTCGCTCTTCCTGCTGCTCACCTCGCGCGCACGAGAGCTGCTGCGGAGCGTCGACACCCTGATCCTCGACGAGGTGCACGCCGTCGCGGGCACGAAGCGCGGCGCCCATCTCGCGCTCTCGGTCGAGCGGCTCGAGGCGCTCGCGGCGCAGCCGCCGCAGCGCATAGGCCTCTCGGCGACTCAGCGCCCGCTCGAGGAGATCGGCAAGTTCGTCTCCGGTAGCCGCCCGATCGAGCTCGTCGACGCGGGCGTGGCCAAGGAGCTCGACCTCGAGGTCGTGGTGCCGGTCGACGACATGCGCGAGCCGGGCGGCGAGAGCAGAGAAGAAGGCTGGGAGGCGCGCTCGATCTGGCCGTCGATTTATCCGGCGCTCGTCGAGCTCGTGCGCGCGCATCGCTCGACGATCGTCTTCGTCAACAACCGCCGGCTCGCGGAGCGGCTCGCGCTGCGACTCAACGAGGCGGCCGAGCAGGAGATCGCGCGCGCGCACCACGGCTCGCTGGCGAGAGAGCAGCGGACCCAGATCGAGGAGGACCTGAAGGCGGGACGGATCCCGTGCCTCGTCGCGACCTCGTCGCTCGAGCTCGGGATCGACATGGGGGCGGTCGATCTCGTGATCCAGGTCGAGTCGCCGAAGTCGGTGGCGCGCGGCCTGCAGCGAATCGGCCGCTCGGGCCACTCGCTCGGCGAGGTCTCGCGCGGGCGGATCTTCCCCAAGTTCCGCGCCGACCTGCTCGAGTCGGCGGTCGTCGCGCAGCGGATGCGGGAAGGGTTGATCGAGGAGACACAGATTCCGCGCAACCCGCTCGACGTCCTCTCGCAGCAGATCGTCGCGATCTGCGCCGACGAGGATGTCGAAGTCGCGGAGTTGCACGAGCTCGTTCGCCGCGCGTATCCCTTTGCCGACCTCTCGCGCGCACAGCTCGAGAACGTGCTCGACATGCTGGCGGGGCGCTATCCGTCGGACGAGTTCGCCGAGCTGCGGCCGCGGATCGTCTGGGATCGCACCGCCGGTGTCCTGCGCGGCCGGCCCGGGTCGCGGCGGCTTGCGGTGACGAATGCGGGCACGATCCCCGATCGCGGCCTCTTCGGTGTCTTCATCGCCGGCTCGGAGCCGCCGAGCCGCGTCGGTGAGCTCGACGAGGAGATGGTCTACGAGGCGCGGGCCGGCCAGGTGATCGTGCTCGGCGCCTCGTCGTGGCGGATCGAGGAGATCACGCGCGACCGCGTGCTCGTCTCGCCTGCGCCGGGCGTCCCCGGAGCCGTGCCGTTCTGGAAAGGCGAGGGCATCGGCCGCCCGTACGAGCTCGGCGAGGCGATCGGCAAGTTCGCGCGCGAGCTGCTCGCGGCGCGCGACCCGAAGGTTCCCGATCTCGACGAGCGGGCCGAGCGGAACCTCCTGACCTTCCTGCGCGAACAGGAGAAGGCGACCGGCGCGCTGCCGTCCGATCGCACCGTCGTCGTCGAGCGGTTCCGCGACGAGATCGGCGACTGGCGCGTCTGCATCCTCACTCCCTTCGGCGCTCGCGTACATGCGCCGTGGGCGATGGCCGTCGGCGCGCGGCTGCGTGAGTCGCTCGGCCTCGAGGTGCAGTCGATCTGGTCGGACGACGGCATCGCCTTCCACCTGCCGGACGCCGACTCGCCGCCCGCGGCCGACCTGCTCGTCCTCGATCCCGACGAGCTGGAGGATCTCGTGCTCGCCGAGGTGGGGCAGAGCGCGCTCTTCGGCGCGCGCTTCCGGGAGAACGCCGCCCGTGCGCTGCTCATCCCGCGTCGTCGGCCGGGCGAGCGGACGCCGCTCTGGCAGCAGCGGCTCAAGGCGCAGGGCCTGCTCCAGGTCGCGCGCAAGTACTCGAGCTTCCCGATCGTGCTGGAGACGTACCGCGAGTGCCTGCAGGACGTGTTCGACCTGCCCGCGCTGAGGCTGCTGCTGGGCCGGTTGCGCGCACGCGAGCTCGATCTGGTCGACGTCGAGACCGCGACCGCGTCGCCGTTCGCGTCCTCGCTGCTCTTCGACTACATCGCGACGTACATGTACGAGGACGACACGCCGCCGGCGGAGCGGCGTGCGCAGGCGCTTTCGCTCGACCGCGACCTGCTGCGGGAGCTGCTCGGCCAGGAGGAGCTGCGCGAGCTGATCGACCCGGCCGCGCTCGCCGAGGTCGAGGCGTCGCTGCGGCCGTTCCCCACGGATCCGGAACGACTCCATGACCTGCTTCGGCTGCGCGGCGACCTGCGCAGCGGCGAGTTCGACGAGGCGCACGCGGCAATCCTCGAGGCGGAGCGGCGAGCGATCCGCGTTCGCATCGCCGGCGAAGAGCGGCTCGCCGCGGCCGAGGACGCCGGGCGCTACCGCGACGCGCTCGGCATCGTCCCGCCGTCGGGCCTTCCCGCCGTGTTCATCGAGCCTGTGGAGAATGCGCTGCGCTCGCTCGTCGCACGCTGGGCGCGTGGACGCGGGCCGTTCACCACCGCCGAGGTCTCGGCGTGGTTCGGTCTGGACGTCGAGGAGGAGCTGCGCGGGCTCGAGCGCGACGAGAAGCTCGTTCGCGGCGAGCTCCGGCCGGGCGGCAGCGAGCGGGAGTGGTGCGACCCCGACGTCCTGCGTCGGCTCCGGCGTGCCTCGCTCGCTGCGCTCCGTCGCGAGGTGGAGCCGGTCGAGCAGGCGGCACTCGGGCGCTTCCTGCCGAGCTGGCACGGGATCGACCGCCGCGCATCGCTGCGCGAGGCAATCGTCCCGCTGCAGTCACTGGCGCTCCCGGTGGCGCTCTGGGAGGCGGAGGTGCTGCCGCGGCGCGTGCCCGAGTACCGCCCCGAGCAGCTCGACGCCCTCTGCGCCTCGGGCGAGCTCGTCTGGGTCGGAGCCGGGCTCGACCGCGTGGCTCTCTTCTTCCGCGACGACGCCGCGCTGCTCGGACGGCCGTCTGCCGCGACTGCGCCGGACGGCGAAGCGCACGATGCGATTCGCGCGGCGCTCACCGGTGGCGCGCTCTTCTGGGACGGGCTCCTCTCGGCGACGGAGCTCGACGCAGAGACGGCGCTGCCGGCGCTGTGGGATCTCGTCTGGAGCGGAGAGGTGACGAACGACTCCTGGTCGCCGCTTCGCGCGGAGCGCCGCTACCAGCCACCGCGGCCCGATCGCCGTGCACGCCGCTTCTCGCGCTCTCGCGCCCATCGACCGACGGCCACGCAGGGACGCTGGTCGCTCGCCGCCGAGCTCTTTGCCGGCGACGCGCCCGACCGGCGCGCGCTCGCCGAGCTGCTCCTCGAGCGGCACGGCATCGTGACGCGCGACGCGGTGCGCGCCGAGGGAATCCAGGGCGGCTACAGCGCCGTGTACGGCGAGCTGCGCACGCTCGAGACGCTCGGTTCCTGCCGTCGCGGCTACTTCGTCGAGGGCCTCGGCGGAGCGCAGTTCGCGCTCGGCGGTGCCGTCGAACGGTTGCGCGAGCTGCGGCCGCGCGAAGGGGACGAGCCGGAGCCTCTCGTGCTTGCGGCGGCCGATCCGGCCCAGCCCTACGGCGCCGTGATCCCGTGGCCGAAGCGCGCGGGCGCTCGTGCTGCGCGCGTCGCGGGAGCGCACGTCGTGCTGCTCGGCGGCGAGGCGGCGCTCTTCGTCGAGCGCGGCGGCCGGTCGCTGGTTCCGCTCCGGGAGCCGGACGACGAGTGGTTGCGGCCGGCGCTCGAGGCGCTGGTCGGCTTCGTCAAGCGAGGCGGAGCGAAGCGCCTGGCGGTCGAGCGCTTCGACGGCGAGCCGGTCACGGAGACCGTTGCGATGCCGCTGCTCGTGGAAGCCGGCTTCGTCGCCGGCCCGCGCCGCGCGGTGTTGCGCGCCTGAGCCTGCAAACAAGGAGGTCACATGAGCACCGTCGATCAGGACCTGGTCGTGGCCCACTTCATCGTCTCGGACGATGTCGAGCGCTCCCGGCGCTTCTACACGGAGGTGCTCGGCGGCAAAACGGTCATCTCCGGCGAGTCGGGGGACGAGGTGACGTACGTCGCGCTCGCAAACAGTTGGATCATCATCAACGTCGGAGGAGGTCCGACCGACGACAAGCCGACAGTCACGCTCGAGACGCCGCCCGACCCGGACCGCGTGAGCAGCTTCCTCAACATCCGCGTCGCGGACATCCAAGCCGTCTATGCGGAGTGGAGCGCGCGGGGCGCCGAGTTCCTGACGCCGCCGAAGCGGCACGAGACCGAATGGCGGTGCTACATCCGCGATCCCGACGGCTATCTGATCGAGGTGGGGCAGACGACGCTGGCGAGAGGATGGCGTCCGCCGTCCTGACCCGTCGCGCAGGACCCGGAGGGCGCCCACGATCGGGCGCCCAACGCGCTGGCACAGGGTCAGACTGCTCGACGGCCCGAGAGAAACGCGAACACCGCGACGATCAGAGCGACGATCAGGACGAGCCAGAGAAAGCTGCTGACAGCCGCGCCGCCGGCGACGGCCAGAATGATCAAGGCGATGACGAGAATCCAAAGCAGTGGCATTCGGGACTCCTTCGAGAGAGGACGAGACCGACCACCGAACGGGCCGGTGCGTCGTCTAAACGAACTCGGGGGACGGCGGGATACGCCGGTGTTCGGGTAATGACCCTTGAGCAGTGCGGCACTGCCCTGTAGGGTCGCCCCGTCGATATCACGGGAGGTGCGGCGTGCTGTTTCACACGACATGGGAGTACACGGACACCGGCGAGGCGGCTATCCAGCGGAATCTCGGCTTCTTCTCGCAGTGGCAGCCACCCGACGGCTTCGAATTCAAGGGTTTCTGGGGATGTGCGGACAATTCGGGCGGCGTCGCGATCGTCGAGGCCGACAGCGCGGCGACGATCGCGAGGGCGACTGCCCCGTTTACGCCGTGGCTGCGATTTAGCATCACCCCGATCCTCCCGATCGAGGAGTCGTCGGCAATCGCCGGAGAAGCCGCCGCCGCCCGAGCTTCATTCAGCGGCTAGGTCGGCTGAGCCTGGACGATGGCCTGGGCCTGTGTTCCGGAATGACGCCTGAGCGGATTTGTGGTTCAGGCGCTTAGATCGTCGAAGAGGCAGTCGCTCCAGCCGACGATCGTGAATCCGAGCCGTTCGAGGATCGGTCTCGACATGTCGCCCGCGCTGACGGTGAGCGCGGGCGTCCCGTGCGCGACGGCCGCGTCCCAGCGCGCCCGGACGAGCGATCGATAGACGCCGCGTCCTCGGTGGTCATGGTGGGTGCCGCTTCCGCCGAGGTACGCGGCCGTCTTGCCGAACGCGGTCGCGGCAGCGCCGACGACCTTCCCATCGATCGTCGCGATGAGGGTGGCGGCCCTATCTTCGTGTTGTTCTTCGAACGGCCAGAGAGCCTCGGCTCGAGCTTCGAATGCCGCTGCGAACTGGGCGTCCACGGCGAAGGCGTTGGCCGATACTCGCCACGCTGCCTGGAACTCCTCGAACGTCCGTACCCGGTGCGCCTCGATGTTCGGCGGTCCTTCCGCCGGGGGCTGAGTGATTGCCATAGCGGCGGTGCGGGGCTCAAAAGGTGGCTGGTCGGCAGGTTTCAAGCCCAGGTCCTGCAGTCGGGCGGCGAGATCAGCGGGATGAGCCGCTTCAGGCACGAACCACACTGCGCGTTGTCGCTCCTCGCGCCGAAGGCGCTCTCGCATCTCCTGGACAAACATCGAGATTTCGGCGGGCTTGACACGCTCGGGAAGGACCATTCCGTCAGGAAGTCCCTGCCCGAGAAAGAGGGTGGCCCCAAAGACCTCGATCCGACGGTCGGGATGCCCCATGGGAAGCGGGGGAGCATCCGCGACCGGGAACAACGCCGCTCGCACTACTGCATCAGGAATCTCCACCAGGCGCACGCTCGCAACACAACCGCTCCCCGTCAAGGTCGTGGAAGACGGCCTCGGGGAGGAGCATCATCGCCTGGGCGAGCGTCCTCTCGCCTGAGCGCCCGGAACCTCAGGCTGCGACGAGCTTGTAGCCCGAGCCGCGCACCGTGACGAGCCGCTCCGGCTGCGTCGGGTCACGCTCGATCTTGCGGCGCAGGTTCGAGATGTGCACCTCGCAGGCGTGCTCGTCGCCGACGTGCTCGCTCGCCCACAGGTGCTGCATGAGCTCGCGGCGCGAGACGACCGCCTCCGGCTGCTCGGCCAGAAGGGACAAGACCTTGAACTCCGACAGGGTCAGGTGGACGCGGTCGCCGTCGACGAGCACCTCGTGCCGGCCGAGGTCGATCTGCAGGCCGCCGAGCTTCCGCACCGTCGCTCCGCCGCCCGCCCGGTCGAGCTCGCGGCGGCGCAGGATTGCCCGCACGCGGCTGAGGAGCTCGGCGCTCGAGAACGGCTTGGTCACGTAGTCGTCGGCGCCGAGCTCGAGCCCGAGCACGCGGTCGGACTCCGCGTCTCTCGCCGTCAGCATCAGGATCGGGACGTCGCTCTCCGCCCGCAGCTCGCGGCACACCTCGATGCCCGACAGCCCCGGCAGCATCACGTCGAGGACGACGAGCGCGTACCGGCCGGTGCGTCCCGACTCGAGCGCAGACGGCCCGTCGCGCTCCTCGTCGACCTCGTAGCCCTCGCGCCGCAGCGTGAAGGCCACGACGTCGCGGACGCCCGCGTCGTCGTCCACCAGCAGGATCCGCTCGCCGTGGAGGTTTGTCGGCACGACGCTCACGCCGCGGGCACCTGCTCCCGCACGCGCGCCGGCGCGAGCAGGATCCGGAAGACGGTTCCCTGGCCGGGCGAGGAGTCGAGCTCGATGCGTCCGCCGAGCGTGCGCACCGACTCGCGGACGATGGCGAGGCCGAGGCCGAAGCCGTCCGCGTCGCGCTCGCCGCGGTAGAAACGGTCGAAGACGTGGCGCTGCACCTCGGGGCTGATGCCCGGGCCTGAGTCCTCGACCTCCACGGTGACCATCCGGCCGACGTTGTACGCGCGCAGGGCGATGGAGCCGTGCGCCGTGTGCTTCGCGGCGTTCTCGCCGAGGTTCCGCAGCGCCTGCTCGAGCAGGTCGCGGTTCGTCTCGACCGCGAGTTCCTCGTCGACCTCGACGTCGACCACGACGCCGGCGTGCGGCTGGAGCCCCGCCGCAATCTCGTGCAGCAGCGGTGCGAGCTCGACGGCCTCGATGCGCGGCGGCTCCTGCCCAGAGTGCGCGCGTGCCAGCGTCAGCATCGCGCGGGCGAGGCGCGCCAGCCGGCCGGCCTCGCGTTCGATGTGGGCGAGGAAACGGTCGCGCTCGACAGGATCCTCCTTCGCGCCCGCCTGGAGCAGCTCGACCGCGCCGATGATCGTCGTCAGCGGGGTGCGCAGCTCGTGGGCCGCGTTCGTCACGAACTGGCGCTCGGCGAGCTCTCGCCGCTCCTGCTCGGTCAGGTCGTCGACCACGATGAGCGCCCAGTCGGTCTCGGGTTGCGCCGGGATGCCGACCACCCCGTACGCGTGCTGCTCGTCGGGCCTGACATGCACCTGCGTCACGCTCGCCCGCTCGTCGAAGAGGGAGTGCGCGAACTCGCGCAGCTCGAAGGTCTGCCACGGCTCGGGCAGCGCGTCGCCCTCCTGCACGCGTCCGCCGAGCAGACGGCGCGCCTCCGTGTTCGCGAAGTGGACGACCAGGTCCTGATCGATCGCGAGCACGCCTTCGTGCAGGCGTTCGAGCAGGAGGCGCAGCCGATCGCGCTCCGCCTCGATGCGGCGGAAGGAGCGGCGCAGCTGCCGGCGCATCCGGTCGAAGTTTTGCGCGAGCGTGCCGAACTCGTCACCGAAGCGGTAACGGAGCGGCGTCTCGAAGTCTCCGTGCGCGATCGCCTCGGCCGCTGCGCCGAGACGGCGCAGTCGCAGCGCGATGAGCTGAGCGAGCAGGAGCCCGACGATGACGCCGATCACGCCGGCGATCACGCCCGCCCGGAGCGCCTCGCCGTTCACCGTGTCGATCGCCTCGGCGACGTCGGGCAGGCGGTTGACGGCGACGAGCGTCTGGCCGTCGTACGGGACGGCCGCGACGAACACGCCTCCGTCCTTATCTCCCTGCACGAACGACTTGCCGCCGAGCGCCGCAGTCACCGCCTCGCGCTGGAGCGGAGACCTCGCCGCCGACGGCGTGCCGAGAATCCGGAACTTGACGTTCTGCTCCTCCGCAAGTCGCTCGAGCTGTGCGCGCGGGAGCTGGGCGCCACGTTGCGCGTCCTTGAGGGTAACGCTGGCGCCGTGGCGGCGGAACGCGTTTTCCGAGCGGTCGGAGAACTGCGAGACGACGATCGCCGTCGAGGTCGCGGCGACGACCGCGAACGCGATCCCCAGCCACCAACGGACGCCGATAGAAGGCCGAATCACGACTCAATCGTAGGCTTCCGCGCGTGCCGGAAGGAGATTCTCTTCATCGCGCGGCCCGTCGGCTGCAGGTCCTCGTCGGCGAGCGCGTCGAGGTCGAGACGCCGCATCCCCGAGCGGCAGTGAAAGGGCTCGCTCCGCGGCTTGACGGCCGCCGGCTCGAGCGGGTCGAAGCGGTGGGCAAGAACCTCCTGCTCCACTTCGACGGCGGCCTCGTCCTGAGGAGTCATCTGCGCATGAACGGCAGGTGGCGCGTCGAGCGCCGGGGGACGGCTCGGGCAGGTCGGCCGTGGCTCGTCCTGCGGGGAGCCGAGTACGAGGCCGTCCTCTGGAACGGCTCCGTGCTCGAGCTCCTCGGGAGTCGATCGGCGCCGCGTCTCAAGGCTGGAAGCGCCGACGGCAAAGCCGTCGGCGCCCGGCCGAGATTGGGGCCGGACATCCTCGGCGAACCGCTCGACTACGAGACCGTGCTCGGGCGGCTCCGCGCCACTCAGCAGGAGCGGGAGATCGGCGCTGCGCTCCTCGACCAGCGTCTCGTGGCCGGCATCGGCAACGTCTGGCGCGCCGAGGCGCTCTGGGAGGCCTGCATCTCGCCGTGGCGGCCGCTCAAAGAGCTAGACGACGACGAGCTGCTCGGCGTGCTCGAGATCTCGCACCGGCGGATGCGAGCCGCGGTCGACGGGCCGCGACCGCCGCGGCACGTCTACCGGCGCGCGGGCCGCGCCTGCCCGCGTTGTGGAGGCGTGGTTCGCTCGGCGCCGCAGGGCGAGCACGCGCGCACGGCGTACTGGTGCCCGGGCTGCCAAAAGTAGGAGGCCTGCCGTCGCCGTCGTAGGAGAGCCGGATGCGCTCGCCGCACCTCCACGACACGCTCCGCCGGTTCTGCCTCGGCGCCTTCGCCGTCTTCACGCGCGAGCTCGAGGACGGCGTGAACCTCCCGTTCGCCTTCGAGGAGCACGGCTCGTACGGCCGTCCGACGCTCTACGAGTACCGCCCGCTCGTGCGCGGCTTTGTCGAGGTGCGCACGGAGCGCCTCTTTTCGCGCGTCGACGTCCAGGACGCCGTCTCCGAGCTGCTGCGCGAGCCGGCCGCGCGGATCTTCGCCCGCGCGCACGAAGGAGACGTCCGAGACGAGCATCGCGCGGTCTATCGCAGCGTCCTCGTCCCGCTCCTCGTGCGCACTGCCGAGGGCTGTGGCGGATTCGACTGGGACGACAGCGCCTTCGCGCGCGCGTACGAGGAGCTCGAGACGTCGCTCTACGGCGAGGGCCACTCGTACGGCGCAGTTGCTCCCCTCGTCGGCCTCTCCGTCGGCACCCAGATCGAGCTCGGCGACGGGATCCGCGTACGGCACGCTGCCACCGGCGAGATCGCGGCCATGTGGCCGGAGGCGACGGGTCTCCTGCCGCGGCACTTCGGCCGCGAGCCCGATCGGATCTGCGTGCTCGAGCTCGAGCGGTCGCTGCCGAGCGGCGCGGCCGAGACGCCCGACGCGCCGGGCGAGCTGGCCGACGCGGTCACGGCGATCCGTCTCTCCACGGCTGCGCCCGTCGCGGCCGGCCCCGTCCTCTTCGAGCGTCTCGATTGGCGGCCGTACGGGATTCGGCCGGTGCTGCCGATCGCCGCGACGGCTCCACCCGGCGAGCCGACGCGTCTCGACCCCTTCCGCGCCTCGGTGGCGAGCGACCTGCGCGTCCGCCTCGTGTCCGCGGACGACGACGCGCACCTCGGCGACGCGCTCGACCGCTGGGAGCTCGCCCTTTTCCAGTCGGAGCCGTTCCGTGGCGAGCAGCTGCGCCATGCGCTCGAGGCGGCGCTCGGCGAGGGCGACGGTGGGTGGGCCGCGGCCATGCGCGGCGCCGCGCTGCTCGGTGCGACGCCGGCGGAGCGTTCCGAGCTCGCCGCGCAACTGCGGGAGCCGAGCTGCGAGCTCTTGCGTCGTCTCCTCGTCGCGGTGCTCCTGCACGACGACCGGCGGGCGCTCGTTCGCGATCTCGACGAGGCGCTCCTCGGTGCCACGGGCGCGGTCGCGAATCTCCAGCAACGCGCGAGCTAGCCGGCACAGACACGCCACGAGTTGCCGCCTACCTTCGGGGCATGGAGGAGGCGCGCGCCGTACTGGCTCGGCTGGAGCGGATCGAGGCGCTCGAGCGTGATGGTGCCGACGCGCCGTCGCTCCTCGCCGAGCTTCGTGAGCTCGTCCGCGAGGCCGGTGTGTGGGCGGAGCGAGAGCGCGACCCGCGAGCGCAGGAAGCGGTCGGAGTACTTCGTCTCGACCTGGCTACGGGAGGGTCGGAACCTGTTGAGGCCCCGACCTCACACGATGCTCACGAAACCCGGCTACGTTGGCTGTCGAGGCCGACCCGATCGAGTGACCAAGCTCCATACCCACAGGGCCGATAGCACCGTTGCGACCGTGGTGCTGCGGCTTCTCTCCAACCGGAAGGTTCAGCTCGTGCTGAACGCCGGATTCGGCCTCGTCCTGCTGGGCGTCGCGTATGTCAGCGTGCGCCACTTCGTGGGCGGCGGCTGGCCGATCCACCACGCCGACCCGGTGCTCACCTCCGGCGCGGCTCTTCTCTTCCTTGCCGCCTACGCGTTCAAGGCGTGGGGCTGGCAGCGGCTCTTCCACGCGAGCGAGCGGCCGACCGCCGACGCACTCGCCTTCGCGGGCGGCGCCGCCTGCGTCGGCGGAATCGCGTTGCCGGGCCGTGTCGACGACGCGATCCGGATCGCGGTTGTGAGGCGCTACCCCGGCACGAAGACGGGCATCGGGACGCTCGGGCTCAGCCT
>CAVOMI010000012.1:0-44130 GCA_963696975.1 uncultured Actinomycetes bacterium
CTCCGCGGATTCCGTCCGGCTGGACGCCCTACCTGCCGGCGACCGCATAGTCCGCCGCGCGCTCGGGCGCGAACCGGCTCTCAGTACTGGGGGCCGCCTGACTTCGGAGTCCGATCTGCTGGGCTTGTGCAACGCGGACAACGGTCCGAGCCGTCTGCGGCCGTCGACCAGCCGTTCGGGCTGCTGCCCTTCGGGTCTGACTGGATCTGCGTCGCCCCACACGCACAGGTGAACACGGCTACGCCGAATGGAACCGTTGCCTGGTTGACGTAGAACTCGGCCGTGGTAGCGCGATGCTCTCGCTCCTGCGGGTCGGTGTCAACGTCGCGCCGGCAAGAGCGCGCTGTGACGGTCGACAGCGCCGCGCCGTACATGCGGCATGAACAGATTCCGCACGATCCTCCTCGTCGCCGGTGTGCTGCTCGTCGCGGCCGCGATCGCCGGTGTCGCGCAACCGCGCCTCGGCCGCAGTGCCACTCCCTCCACCGGCTCGACGATCACCGTGACCGGCGACGGCACGGTTGACGCGACGCCCGACCAGGCCTCATTCGACTTCGGCGTCACGACGAACGGCGCGACCGCAGCGGATACGTTGAGCCGCAATTCCTCCGAGGCGCAAGCCATCATCGACGCGCTGAAGAAGGCCGGCGTCGGCTCGTCCGACATCCAGACGACCCAGGTCTCGCTCTGGCCGCAGACCTCGAGCGACGGCAACAGGATCACCGGCTACCAGGCCTCGAACTCGGTCGAGGTCAAGTCCGCGATCGGCAAGTCGGGCGCGCTCGTCGACGCCGCCGTCGCCGCGGGCGCGAACAACGTCGACGGTCCGAACCTCGACACGGCCGACCAGTCGTCCCTCTACGCCCAGGCGCTGAAGGACGCGCTCGGCGCCGCCAGGGAAAAGGCGCAGGCGATCGCCGGCGCGGCCGGCCTGACCCTCGGCTCCGTGCTGCGGGTGCACGAAGGCGGCAGTCCGGAGCCGGTGCCGATGTTCGCCCAGGCCAAGGCGGCAGGAACCGACGTTCCGATCGAGGCCGGCACGCAGCAGATCCAGGCGTCGGTGACGGTGACCTACAGCGCCGGCTAGCAGCTACTAAAGCTCGCCGGCGCCGTGGCGGGAGGCGATGCACTCGAGCGCCCAGCCGTTCGCAGTGAGCACGATCTGGCCGGCGAGGGCGTCCGGCTCGTCGCCTGCGTGTTCCTGGGGCACCTCGATCACGACCTGGTGGATCGCGGCCTCGACGTCGGCCTCGAACTCGTGCCGTTCTTCCGACACGATCGCGAACGACGGCGCGAGCTCCCTGAGGGACGCCGCGAGCTCGTCGATCTCGGCCGGTGTTGCGTGTCGTCCGGCGAAGACGCCGAAGTTGACGCGCACCTCGACGCCGGGCTCGTCCCACTCGCGTACGAGCAGCGAGATGGCGGGTTCGTCGATGAACTGGCTCATGCCGGACTCCTATCCGGCCGATCGAAAGTCCTAACGCTCGCGCGGCTCCCAGCGGAACTTGCGCATCGTGAACAGCAGGCCGAAGAGGCCCCAGGCTGCGAGGACGGCCAGGTCTTCCGGGCGCGTCCAGATCGCGTGCCCGCGCAGATAGACGGCGTTGACGAGGTCGATGAAGTACTTCAGCGGCAGAACGTCGGCGATCGCGCGCAGGAACGCGGGCAGATGGCGTGTCTCCCCGAACGAGCCGCTCAGGAAGGCCATCGGCAGCAGGATCGAGTTGACGACCGCCGACGAGCCCTCCGCGGAGCGGATGACCGAGGCAGTCGCCGTGCCAAGCGCGGCGAACACGGCCGCGCCGACCACGATCGCGGCGATGAGTGAGGCGGCGTCCGCGGGGAACGGCGTCGAGTAGAGCGCGCGCCCGAGCAGGAACAGCGCGAGCGTCTGCAGCGCGAAGACCACGAGCGTCGACACGAGCAGCGACGCGACGTAGGTCGCGGGCGGCAGCGGCGTCGAGCGCAGCCGCTTGAGGATTCCGCTCTCCCGGCGCAGCACGAGCTGGATCGCCAGCCCGGCGAAGGCGGTGTTCGCGCACCCGTAGCCGATCAGGCCCGCGAGCAGCGCCTCCGGCGCGCGCACGCCGTAGATCGTCCCCGAGTAGACGGACGCGAGCAGGACATAGAGGAGTAGCGGGAAGAAGAAGATGAAGAACGCGGCCTCACGGCTGCGCCAGAAGACGAGCTGCTCCGCGCGGAGCTGGTGGACGAAGAGCCGGCGCGCCGGCCGGCGGATGCCGACGCGGATCGCGTCGGCGCTCATGCCTCGACCTCGTCGGCCGTCAGCGCGAGGTAGACCTCCTCGAGCGACGGTCGCCGCACCTGCAGACCCTCGAGCTCCTCGCCGCGGGCAACGGCCGCAGCGGTCAGCTCGGCGAGCACGCGCGTCGGCTCGCTCGTCTGTAGGAGCACCTCCTCGCCGTTCTGCCGGTAGCGAATCTCGGTCTCGAGGTGGGTGCTCGTCAGCTCGCGCGGCGTCCCCACCCGCACGATCTGTCCCTCGCGCATCACCGCGACACGGTCGGCGAGCTGCTCGGCCTCGTCGAGGTAGTGCGTCGTGAGCAGGACGGTCTTGCCGAGCGTGCGCAGCGAGCGGATCATCTCCCAGGCCGCTCGGCGTGCCTGCGGGTCGAAGCCGGTCGTCGGCTCGTCGAGAAAGACGAGGTCGGGATCGCCGACGAGCGCGATGCCGAGGTCGAGACGCCGCTTCTGGCCGCCCGACAGCGACTTGAGGCGAGCGTCCGCCTTCTCCTGGAGGCCGACGACCGCGATCACCTCGTCGACGTCGCGAGGCGCCTGGTAGTAGCCGGCGAAGATCGCGTGCGTCTCGCGCACGGTCAGGTTCGCCCACATCTCGGTCTGCTGGAGAACGACGCCGATCCGCTCGCGGAAGTCCCGGGCGGGCTTCTCGGGGTCGGAGCCGAGCACGCGCACCTCGCCGGCGTCGCGGCTGCGGTAACCCTCGAGGATTTCGACGGTTGTCGTCTTGCCGGCGCCGTTCGGTCCGAGCAGCCCGAAGACCTCGCCTTCCTCGATCGAGAAGTCGACCCCCCGCACCGCTTCGAGACTTCCGTAGGCCTTGCGCAGGCCGGTGACCTCGATCGCAGGCATCGGCGGAGAAGGGTAGACGGGACTCGGCGGTACAGTCGCGCCGTGGGAACCTTTCGCTACGTCTTCGCCGACGTCTTCACCGACGTCCCGTTCGCGGGCAACCAGCTCGCCGTCTTCACCGATGCGCGCGGCATTCCCGAGGAGCAGCTGCAGCCGCTCGCCCGCGAGATCAACTTCTCCGAGACCGTGTATGTCTATCCGGCCGAGGGCGCCGGGCATGCGCGGATTCGCATCTTCACGCCGACGCTCGAGCTTCCGTTCGCCGGGCATCCGGTGCTCGGAACGGCGTTCGTGCTCGCCGGCCCGCTGCAGCTCGAGGAGCTCCATCTCGAGACCGGTGCGGGAGTCATCCCCATCCGGATCGAGCGCGACGGCTCGCGCATCGTCTTCGGCTGGATGCAGCAGCCGGCCGTCGCGGCGGAGCCGTACGAGCAGGCCGACGAGCTGCTCGCCCTGTTGGGCGTGGAGCAGAGCGGGCTGCCGGTCGAGCTCTACCGGCAGGGGCCGGGCCACGTCTACGTCGAGCTCGAGTCGCCGGACGCAGTCGCGGCGCTGCGGCCCGACCTTCCGGCGCTGCTCGAGCTCTCGCCGTACGGCACGGACTGCTTCGCCCGGGACGGCGAACGGTGGAAGTCGCGCGTCTTCGTGCCGGCGCACGGCGTCGGCGAGGATCCCGCGACCGGCTCGGCGGCGGGGCCGCTCGCGCTGCATCTCGCCCGCCACGAACGGATCGGCTACGGCGACGAGATCGAGATCCGCCAGGGCTCAGAGCTCGGCCGGCCGTCGGCGCTGTATGCGGTCGCGCGCTCGTCCGAGGAGGCCGAAGTCGGCGGCTCGGCCGTCATCGTCGCACGAGGTGAGTTCCGGCTCTGATGCGGCGGATCGCCCTGACGCGCCGCGAGGCCGACGCTCTCGTTCAGTCGATCCAGCCGACCGAGTCGATGTCCGGCAGCTCGAACGGCAACGAGCGCCAGAAGATGCCGCCGTTGGCCGAGACATAGAGGCGGTTCCGCGCCGCGTAGAGCATCCGGTCGGGATCGTCCTCGGCGATCGCGACCGCGAAGCCCGGCGGCAGGCCTCCGCCGGCTTCGCGCCACGTCGCTCCGCCGTCGTTCGACAGCATGAGCGGCGGCCTCCGCTCGACGACGGCCACCACGGTCGAGCCGGCGCGCGCCGCCGCGACCACGCGCGGCAGCGGCACCTCGGGGCGCTCGGTCTCGGGTACCTCCTGGCCTTCGCCGAGCGGCTCCCCGGCCTCGACGTCGACGAGGAAAACGCCCGCCACCGTGCCGACCGCCGCGATCACGGACCTGTCCTTTCAAGGAACAGACTGTTACTGAGGAGGGCCGTAACGAGCGCGCTCGCACGGCGCGCGGCCGAGACCGGCCGGTGGCCGCCGGCGCGGGCGCTCAGGTACGCGACCGAGAAGGCATCTCCCGCTCCCGTCGGCTCCCCGCCCGCGGGCCGCGCCGAGACGCGCACGGCCGCGTCGCGGGTGAGGACGAGCGAGCCGCCGGCGCCGAAGGTCACGACGATCTCCGGAACGCCGAGCCCGCGCAGGTCCTCGAGCTCGTCGCCGCCGAGAATCGCCCGGGCCTCCTCCTCGGCGAGCTTCAGGATCGAGACGTGACGGAGGAGGTCGTGGTCGAAGTCCCCGTCGAGCGCGAGCGGGCCGACCCGGCGCACGCGCACGAGCCCATGGCCGTCGAGCAGTAGGCGCCGCCGGCGCGCGAGCCGTTCGAGCGCCTCGGGCGGGAAGTCGCCGCGCAGGAGCGGCGCGACGTGCAGCCACTCGACCCGCCGCAGCACGCGTTCCGGCTCGTCGCTCTCACCCCACGGCTCTCCGATCGCCTCGACGCGCATCTCGCGTCGGCCGTCGGCGTCGTAGCGGAAGGAGAAGGTCGTCGTCTCGCCCGCCGCCGCGAGCGACACCGGGACACCGAGTGCGGCGAAGCGCCGCAGGTAGGAGCGCTGCTCCGGCTCACCGCACTTCGCCGCCACGATCGCTTCCTGGTGGAGCGCTCGCAGCGCCCGCGCCGCGTACCACGGGCCGCCGCCGATCCGCCGCGTCCCGCCCGACACGAGGTCGCTCGACAGGGGGCCGATGACGGCGAGCGATCGCACGACCGGCAACTGTAAGCCCGAGCGAGAGGACGAAGGAGAGAGCGAAGCTCGGCAGCGAGCCTCCGATCGCTCCCTGGCCGGGATGCGTGTGGTCGACGAGGCGCGTCCACGAGCCCGGGCCGACCGGCGCGAGCCACTGGTAGAGGCAGAAGCCGGCGAGCCAGGCGACGATCTGTCCCGGGCGGAACTGGGGGGCGCGGAAGGGATCGCGCTCGCCCGCCAGCCACTGCGCGAGCAGCACGCCGAAGAGCGGCACGAAGAAGGAGCCGAGCAGGTACAGGAAGTCCTGGTAGTGCACGAGGTCGACCACGAAGGCGCCCGCCGTGGCGACTCCCGCGACCGCGAGGATCAGCGCTCGCTGGGGCACGCGCGGCACGACGTTCTGGAGCGAGACGGCGGTCGAGTAGATGTTGGCGAACGGCTCCTTCGTCTCGTCCACCCCGAGCGCCACGAGGGCGAGCGCGGCGCCGACTCCGCCGGCTGCGATCGCAGTGATGACCGAAGGCGCGTCCGCGAGCCCGCGTGACAGAAGCAGGATCGCGCCGAGCGCGTAGAGCCAGACGTTCGGGACGAAGTAGCCGATCGCGGTTCCCCAGAACGCGCCGCGCCGGTTGCGCGAGAAGCGCGTGTAGTCGGCGGCCAGTGGCAGCCACGAGACCGGCAGCGCGACCACGAGGTCGACGCCCTGCCAGAAGCTGAGCCCGCCCGTGCCGGGCTGCGACCAGAGTGCGCCGAGATTCGCGTCGTGCAGCGTCCACCAGGTCAGGTACGCGAGGGAGGCGAGCACGACCCAGAGCGCGAACCGCTTCACCCAGATGCGAACGAAGCCGACCGGCCCGACGAGCGCGAGCGCCGTCGCAGCCACGGCGGCCGCGAGCTTCCACACCCAGAGCGGCCCGTGCGCAAGCGCCTGCGCGGCCGTCGCGATGACGAGCACCTCGAAGATCGTCCAGCCGAGGTTCTGGACGATGTTGAGCCCCGTCGGCAGGTACGAGCCGGCGCGGCCGAGCGGTGCACGCAACAGCACCATCGCAGGCACGCCGGCCTCGGCGCCGATCGCCGCCGCCCCGCCGAGGAGCGCGTTGCCGAAGATCCCGCCCACGAGGATCGCCAGCAGCGCCTCGGGCAGCGACAGTCCGGGGACGAGGAACGCGCCGGCGACGAGCACGAGCAGGCTGAGCCCGAGGCTCGACCACAGCATCCCGTTCTCGAGCGCGCCGAGCGTCCGCAGCCGCTCGGGAACCGGCGTGATGCCCCAGGCTGGTGCTCTGTCTTCCCGCTCCCGGCGCCGGCCAAGCCGCCGCCTCCGCTCCTTGTTGAGCTCCGTCGAGCCTACGCTCAAGCGCCCCTCCCTTCGCCGGCATGACCCGGATCAGGTTCGACGGGTGTGATCTCAGCCGCCGTATGCGGCACCCCGGTGCCCCGAGTGTACGAACCGGCGAGGAAGAGCCGTCGAGCTGTGAGAGGAGAGCTAGGTGATTCCCACGCGGAGCCAGCGGACGTCCGCGGCGATCTGTGCCTCCGGATCCTCGCCCATGTGGCCGGCCGTGTCCTCGACGTCGACGATGCAGCCTGGGACGTTCGCGGCCAGCCATTCGCCGTGGGCGGGAGGCACGAGCACGTCGGTCAGGCCGTAGCGGATCAGCACGGGCACCGAGATCGCGCTCACGTCGAATCCCCACGGCCGCGTGAAAGCGAGCCCGTCGTCGACCCACCCGCCGACGCCGTCCGCTGCCTGCTCCAGCAGCGTCTCGCGCATGATCTGCATGGCTTCGGGCCGGGCCATCTGCGCGCGATCCGACTCGCTCAGGTCGTAGTCGTCGAAGATCGTGGAGGGATCGACGGCCACTTTCTCTTCGAAGCGCTGCTGCAGCGTCTCGAGCTCAGGGGTGAGCACGTCCTCGCCCGCCAGCGCGTTCTCGAACTCCTTGACGTTCTCGGGATCCATGCCGGCGAGCCAGTCGTCCTTCGACAGTCCGGCGTCGCCGAACGGCGCGACGCCGACGATGCAGATCGCGCGCACGACGCGGTCTGGAAGAAGTGCCGCGCACGCGAGCACGTGCGGGCCGCCGCCTGAACCGCCCGACACGCCGAAGCGGTCGAAGCCGAGCTCGTCGGCGAGCGCCGCGACGTCGGCGGCCTCGTCGGCCACGTTGCGCCCGTGGTGCCGGTCGGACCGGCCGTAACCGGCGCGATCGTGCGTCACCCAGTAGCCGCCGGCGCTTGCGTAGACATCCTCGTTCGGCCAGCGGCTGAACCGGCAGCCCGGCGTGCCATGCAGGCTCAGGATCGGGAAGCCTTCGGGATCGCCCCAGGTCGCGTACGCGAGCGTCCGCCCGTCGGCCAGCTCGAGTGTGCGCAGCCGCTCCGCCACGGGGCGAGCATACGCCGCGTGCAGGCATAGAAGCGGTTCGTCTGGAGAAAAGAGGGCTATGGCTGACGTTCCGGACGGCCTGGTTCTCAAACGCCATCGCGACCTGGAGGGAATGGGTCGCCGCGGGATCTGGGTGCGTCGCGGCTTTCTCGCCCTGATCGCTCTTGTCGCGGTGCTCGGCTTGGCGAACGTCTTCGGCCAGCGCCCCTCGACCGCGCGGGCCGACGTCGCCGCGGCGTCGCTCGCGGTCTACGCCCCGACGGCGATCCGCGGCGGCGACTTCATGGAGGCGCGCTTCCACATCACGGCGAAGCGCGACCTGAAAGAGGCGATCCTGAAGCTCGATCCCGGCTGGGCGGAGGGCATGAGCTGGAACTCGACCCAGCCTTCTCCCGTCGCGATGACCAGCGACAACGGCCGCTTCTCGCTCGACCTCGGGCGGATCAAGGCCGGCCACTCGTTCCTCCTCTTCCTGCAGTTCCAGGTCAACCCGACGAACGTGGCCTGGCACCGGCCGCAGAACGTCGAGCTCGACGACGGTCACCGGGTGCTCGCCCGGATTCACCGGACGATCACGGTCTTCCCCTAGGCCATGGATCTTGTTCTCCGCGCCACCTTCGTCTTCGCGTTCCTGCTTCTGCTGACGCGCATCATCGGCAAGCGCGAGCTCAGCTCTCTCCAGCCCTTCGACTTGATCCTGTTGATCGTGCTCGGCGACGCGCTCCAGCAAGGCCTGACCCAGGACGACTACTCGCTGACCGGCGCCGTCCTCGTGGTCGGCACGATCGCCGTCCTGCAGGTCTGCGTCTCCTGGATCGGCTACCGCTTCCCGCGCGCGAGGCCGATCCTCGAAGGCGAGCCGCTCGTGATCGTCCAGGACGGGAAGGTGATCGAGCGCAACCTGAAGCGCGAACGACTCACGGTCGAGGAGATCACCGAGGCAGCACGGAAGCAGCAGATCGCCCACCTCGCCGAGGTTCGCTTCGCCGTCCTCGAGACTGACGGCGAGATCAGCTTCATCAAGACGTCGAGCTGATCGTCAAAGCTGCACGAGCAGGAGCACGACGGTCAGCAGGGTGAGTGCGACTCCACCGATCGTGAACACGGCGACGGTGTGGTACTTGAGCGAAGCGTGGGCGCCCGTTCGCAGCGCCTGCTCCAGCTCGCGCTGGCGGCGGGCGCCGACGACCGTGAGGCCGACCGCAAGAGCGGCGTAGCCGCAGCCGAGCAGAACGTATGGCCAGGCTGCGACGTCGAGGAGCTTGGGAGCGAACCGGCCCACGGCGAGCGCCCCGGCGGTGGCGCCCAGAGCCGTGCGCCACCACGCGAGCCAGGTGCGCTCCGCAGCCATCGACGTCCGCCGCTCCTGGTCGAGCGCGGCCGCAGCCTTCACGGCGTCCGGGTTTTCCGAGCCAGGCTGCTCCACCATGGCTCCATCTAACACCCGGTCGCCGACGGTGCAGCTGAGAACTCGCCTAGGAGCAGGGGTTCTCGGTGACCGTGCTCGGGTCGGCGGTGACCGTGCCTCCGGGCCCGCTGTAGTGCGCCCAGTGGCCGTCGGAGACGGCGGAGATGCAGAACGACTGGCCGCTGCCCTCAGGCTCGACCGAGACGATGCCGGCCGAGCCGCCGCTCGAGATGATGAGCCCGGAGTCGTAGTCCGACCGCAGCGAGTGGGGCGTCATGCCGGTGAAGCTGCTGTTCTCCACGTAGTACGCGTTCGCGCTGGGGATCACCTCGCGCACCTCCGAGACGGCGGCCGTCGTCTGGGCCTTCGCCTGGAAGTTGAGGTACGCAGGGACGGCGATCGCGAGCAGGACGCCGACGATCGCCAGGGTGACGAGCAACTCGACGAACGTGAATCCCGTCTCGTCGGTGAGCCTGGGGCGACGCTTCTGAGGGTGTGATCCGCGGGGAGAGGTCATGTCCCCTTCTTGGCTCGGCGGCGGGTCGCGGTCCACATCCTTGTGGGTGGGTCATCCCCCCGCGATGAGGGGGAGAGAGGCCAGGACCACTCGATCGGGGGCCCCCGAAATGAGTACGGTGGCGGTGCTGGACACCACCTGTCATATGTCGATCTCGCTCGACGGCTTCGTCGCCGGGCCGGACCAGAGCCTCGATGACCCGCTGGGCAAGCGCGGGCTGGAGCTGCACGCCTGGCACCTTGGTGAACGCGCCCACGAGGCCGACGAGACGGCGGTCGGCTGGCTGATGCGTCCGCGGGGCGCCTACGTCATGGGGCGCAACATGTTCGGGCCGATCCGCGGGGAGTGGGACGAAGAATGGCGCGGGTGGTGGGGACCGGAGCCGCCGTACCACGCTCCGGTGTTCGTACTCACCCATCACGCACGCGAGCCGATCGAGCTGGACGGCGGGACGACCTTCCATTTCGTCACCGAGGGGTTCGACGCCGCCTATGCGCGGGCGCGCGAAGTCGCCGGCGACGACGGAGTGGACATCGCGGGAGGCGCCTCGACGGTGCGGCAGGCGCTCGGTGCGGGGGTCGTCGACGAGCTCACGCTCGACATCGCTCCGGTCCTGCTCGGGTCGGGCGAGCGGATCTTCGACGGTGTCGAATCCCTGGACCTGGAGCCGGTGGAGGTGCTGCACTCGCCGCTGGCCACGCACATCCGGTATCGCCGGACGGGCTGAAGCCGGCTACCCCAGTCGGTTCAGGCGAGCGAGCTGAGCATGTCTGCCAGTTCGGCCGGTTGCGTGAAGAACGGCGAATGGCCCGAGTCGAGCTCGATCACCCGCGCGCCGTGCGCGCGAGCCGTGTCGATCTGCCACCCAGCCTTGACGGCAGCATCCCGCAGGGTCGCAATGACGACGTCGCCCGGCCCGAACGGCGCGGGTATCGGCTCGAGCCGCGCCTGCCGGCGGAGCTGGGGGAAGGCCCAGTCGGACTGCTCGCGGGAGCAGTCGGGATACATGCGCGCGGCGGCGGTATCCGCATCGGGCCAATACGAGCGGCCGCTTGAGTCTCTGACCGTTCCACCGAAGTCCTCGACGAAGCACTTGTCGATCTCCGCCCGCTCGAGTGGAGGAAGCGCGGCGAGATAGACGCGAGCGCGGGCCTCGACGTGCGGGATCGTGAACCCGCCGAGCGAATGGCCCACCACGATCGCATCCGGCTGCGGCCCGACGGCGTCCGCATAGTCGAGCGGCGTCAGTCCGATCTCCTCGCAGGGCAGGTCGGGACTCGCGACGTCGTGACCGCGATCCTCGAGCTCCTGGGCGAGCCGGCGGAAGCACCAGCCGCCGTGCCAGCCTCCGTGCACGAGCACGAACCGCGCCATCGGGCGAGTATCCACCATTCGACGCGCGGGAAATGAGTCGCGAGCGCTGACTCTCGCCTGGGCCACTGTTCCGGAATGACCCTGAGCGGCTCTTTACACGATGTCCATCCGATAGCCCCCATCACCCAAAAGCCCGCAGAGATTCGCTCCAGGATGAGCTTGGCCTCATCCCGTGTCCGGCTCTGCTGCTCGGGAGCCGTCCACTTCAGGGGCGAGGCGCATGAAACCCATACGACCGAAGGCGACTGGCGAGAGGACCGACGGCCTGGGCCAGTGTTCCGGAATGACCCCCTGAGCTACCCCGTGTCGGTACAGCTGTTGCCGATGTAGCCCTTGATCCTGGGCGGGCTCCAGTTGAAGAATGCAACCGGACTGGCCTTAGGGTTGTCGTTGCGGATGGCGACCAGCGCCTGCGCCGGTTTGCCACCCTTCATCTCGACCCGAAGGCGAACGAGTACCCGCTTGGCGCTCGCGCAGCGCACATCGATATGACCGTAGAGGCTCGGCGTCACCGTCTCATAGAGCGGGAGCCCAGGCTTGAGCGGGACCCGGCGCGACGACGCAGGGCAGGCCGACTTGTTGACCTTGATGCCCTTCTCCATTGCCTGGAACCAAACCTGCGGAAGAGTTGTCCCGGATTTCCCCGCCGTGTCCAGCGACACCAGCGCCGGACGCTGGAAACCCAGAGGCGTCGGCGGGAGCGTGACAGACGTGGCGAAATCAAAGTAGTGCTGCGCCCGTACCCGGCACGAGTAGGTGCTGTCCAGGACGCGCGAGCCTTCAAATCCCCGAGTCGAGGCCGCGGGCGCGGCGTAGGCGCTCGCTGTTGCGGCTACCGCAACGCCTATGGCCACCGTGATCATCCTGACCCCACGACGGCGTCTCATAACCACGCAGCAGGTTAGCGCGCATCGGGACGCGTCCGTCTACTCGTAGCCTGGGCGAGCGTCCTCTCGCCTGAAGCCCCTAGCTTTCGCTGAGGAGGCGCCGCAGCACGTACTGGAGGATTCCGCCGTGGCGGAAGTACTCGCGCTCTCGCGGCGTGTCCAGCCGCAGGCGGGCGCGGAACTCCTTGTCGTCCGCGCGCACCGTCACCTCGTCGGCGTCGCCGCCCTCGAGGCCGGTGATCGAGAACTTCTCGCGGCCTGTCAGCCCCAGCGACTCGGCGTTCTCGCCCGGCATGAACTGCAGCGGGGCTATCCCCATCATGAGGAGGTTCGAGCGGTGGATCCGCTCGTACGAGTCCGCGATCGCCGCGCGCACGCCGAGCAGGTTCGGCCCCTTCGCCGCCCAGTCGCGTGACGAGCCGGATCCGTACTCCTTGCCGGCGATCACGATGGTCGGCACGCCCTCGGTGCGGTAGCGCTCGGCCACCTCGTAGATCGTCCCCTCCTCGCCGTCCGGCAGGTGGGCGGTCCAGGTTCCCTCGCTGCCCGGGACGAGAAGGTTCTTGAGCCGGACGTTCGCGAACGTGCCGCGGATCATCACCTCGTGGTTGCCGCGCCGCGCGCCGTAGGAGTTGAACTCGCGCCGCTCGACGCCGTGCTCGGTGAGGTATTGCCCCGCCGGCGAGTCGGGCCGGATCGCGCCGGCCGGCGAGATGTGGTCGGTCGTGACCGAGTCGCCGAGCATGACGAGGCAGCGCGCGCCTTCCACGTCCGTAACCGGCTCCGGCTCGCGCGACATCCCGTCGAAGTACGGCGGCAGTCGCACGTAGGTCGACGCGTCGTCCCACTCGTAGAGCTCGCCCTCGGGCGTCTCGAGCCCGCGCCAGCGCTCGTCGCCGGTGAAGACGTCGGCATAGGTGGAGGAGAACATCTCGCCCTTGACGGACTTCCCTATCACCTGGTCGATCTCGTCGCGGCTCGGCCAGAGGTCACGGAGAAAGACGTCCTCGCCGTCGGAGCCCTGCCCGAGCGGCTCGTTCACGAGGTCGACGTCCATCCGCCCGGCAAGCGCGTACGCCACCACGAGCGGCGGGGACGCGAGGTAGTTCGCCTTCACCTCGCCGTGGATGCGCGCCTCGAAGTTCCGGTTCCCCGAGAGGACGGCGCACACCACGAGGTCGCCCTCGGCGACGGCGGCGCTGATCGGCTCGGGCAGCGGGCCGGAGTTCCCGATGCACGTCGTGCAGCCGTAGCCGACCGTGTTGAAGCCGAGCTCGTCGAGGTACGTGTCGAGGCCGGAGGCGCGGTAGTAGTCGGTCACGACCTTCGAGCCCGGGGCGAGCGAGGACTTCACCCACGGCCGCCGCTCGAGCCCGCGCTCGACCGCCTTCTGCGCGAGCAGGCCGGCGGCGATCATCACCGACGGGTTCGAGGTGTTCGTGCACGACGTGATCGCCGCGATCACGACCGAGCCGTGCTCGAGCGCATAGTCGGAGCCTTCGACCGAGACCTGCTTCTTCTCGAGCGTCGCCGTGTGCGCGTGTGCCGGCTCCGTGCCGTCACCCACCCCGTCCCCGGTCGGGGGGTCGCTCGCCGGGAACGAGTCGGCGATCTCCTTGTCGTAGGTGCCGTTCGTGTACTCGACCCCGAACGTGTCGAGCGAGTCGATGAACGCGCTCTTCGCGTTCGCCAGCGGCACGCGGTCCTGCGGCCGGCGTGGCCCGGCGAGCGACGGCTCGACGTCGTCGAGATCGAGCTCGACGACCTGCGAGTACTCGGGATGCTCCTCCGGGTCGTGCCAGAGCCGGTTCTCCTTGCAGTACGCCTCGACGAGCGCGATTCGCCCGGCGTCGCGGCCGGTGAGGCGCAGGTACTCGAGCGTCACGTCGTCGACGGGGAAGAAGCCGCAGGTCGCGCCGGTCTCGGGGCTCATGTTCCCGAGCGTCGCGCGGTCGGCGAGCGCAAGCGAGCCGACGCCGGGGCCGAAGTACTCCACGAGCTTCCCGACGACTCCTGTTTTGCGCAGGATCTGGGTCACGGTGAGCACGAGGTCGGTCGCGGTCGCGCCCTCGCGCAGCGCGCCCGTCAGCCGGAAGCCCACGACCTGCGGCACGAGCATCGACAGCGCCTCCCCGAGCATCGCCGCCTCTGCCTCGATCCCGCCGACGCCCCAGCCGAGCACGCCGAGCCCGTTGACCATCGTCGTGTGCGAGTCGGTGCCGACGAGCGTGTCGGGGAAGGCCACGCCGTCGCGCACCTCGACGACGCGCGCGAGGTACTCGAGGTTGACCTGATGCACGATGCCGGTGTTCGGCGGCACCACGCGGAAGTTGTCGAATGCGCCCTGTCCCCAGCGCAGGAAGGCGTAACGCTCGTGGTTCCGCTCGAACTCGAGCTCGACGTTGCGCTCGATCGCGAGCCGCGACGCGAACTCGTCCACCTGTACCGAGTGGTCGATCACGAGCTCGACCGGGATCAGCGGGTTGATCGCCTTCGGATCGCCGCCCTGCTTGTGCATCGCGTCGCGCATCGCGGCGAGGTCGACGACGCACGGAACACCGGTGAAGTCCTGCAGCAGGACGCGCGCGGGAGCGAATGCGATCTCCTGCGACGGCTCCGCGTCTGCGACCCAGCCGGCGACCGCCTCGGCACCCTCCTCGGAGCCTTGGCGGAGGACGTTCTCGAGCAGGATCCGAAGCGTGTAGGGAAGCCGGGTTGCGCGCTCGTCGAGCCTGTGGAATCCGTAGCTCTCGTCGCCGACCCGGAGTTGCTCCATGCCTCGATCTTAGAGGCGCCCGATCCGCTTCCGGTGCCTAACAGCGCCTATGCATCTCAGGTCATCGCGTCGAGCCCGCTGATCCGCTTCAAGACGTCGGTGGCGTCGACGTCGCTCGGCACCGAAAGCTCGTCGACGACTCGGCCGTCGCCCAGACGGATGATCCGCTCGCAGAAGCTCGCGACGACAGCATCGTGCGTCGCCACGAACACGGTCATGCCACGTTCGCCCTGGAGCGCGACGATCAGCTCCATGATCTCCGTACCGGTTTGTGAGTCGAGGTTGCCCGTCGGCTCATCCGCAAGCAGCAGGATCGGATCGTTGACGAGCGCCCGGGCGATTGCTACCCGCTGCTGTTCGCCTCCTGAGAGCTCGGCCGGAAGCGCCTGCGCGCGCCCGCTGAGCCCGACTGCTGCGAGCAGGGCCTCGGCGCGCTCCCGTTTGTCGAAGTCGACGCGATGAGGAAGGAGCGGTGTCTCCACGTTCTCGAGCGCGGTCAGCGCCGGCAAGAGGTGAAACTGCTGGAAGACGAATCCGATGTGACGCCGATAGTCCGCCTGCTCCCGCCGGGAAAGTCCGGTCACCTCGTAGTCGCCGACCCGGACGCGTCCGTCGTCGGTCGCGTCCATCCCACCGATCAGGTGGAGGAGCGTCGACTTTCCCGATCCTGAAGGGCCCATCACGCCGATCAGGGAACCGGCGTCCGCCGCGAACGTGACGTCTGCGAGAGCGAGCACCGACCCGGCTCCGGACGTGTAGCGCTTGCCGAGCGCTTCGACATCGACGGAGGCTCCGTGGGCCGATTGCGCGAGCACTGCTTCTCGTTGAGACTCTCGCATGCTCTCGCGAGGGAGCGTAGATTGTGACAATCTAGGCGTCAAGTCGGAGAGGAGGCTCGGTGCCCGTCCATCACGCAGTCCTCGCTCTGCTCAGCGACGGGCCGAGCTACGGCTATCAGCTCAAGGCGAGCTTCGAGCAGTCGGTCGGCCCACAGTGGGGTGAGCTGAACATCGGCCACCTGTACCAGGTGCTCGATCGGCTCGAGCGGGACAAGCTCGTCACCAAGCGTGTCGTTCCTCAGGCGGACCGACCGGATCGGGTCGTCTACCGGCTGACGTCGGCGGGTCGCGCCGAGCTCGACGGCTGGCTCGAGACGCCGTACGTACGGCCGGCCTACCGGGATGACCTGTTTCTCAAGCTGTTTGCAGCCGCGCGGATGGGCGGCGGTCGGCTCAAGAAGGTGCTCCGGAAGCAGCGCGAGGCGTACCTCGGCGAGCTCCGGGCGCTGGCGAAGCTCCGGCGAGAGCATCGGGACGAGCCCCTGGTCTTGCTTCTGATCGACGCGGCGGTCCTCCACACCAAGGCGGACTTGCGGCTCGTCGAGCTGGCGGAGCGCGAGTCGCGCAGTCTCGTCGACGCCGGATCTGCGCGGGCTGGCGCTGACGACGTAAGGCGTGCGTCGGCCGGGTAGCACCGACTGGCTGGTGTCCTACATTGTCACGATGTAGAGTCGCTGCCATGGGCCGCTTTGTCCTCGGCCAGCTCCGCTCTCACCGTCTCCGCAGTTTGGCTCTGCTCTGCGTTCTGGCCGTGGCGCCGGCGGCGACCGTCCTACTGATCTCCTCTGCGCGAACGCAGTCGCTGCAGGTGCGCGGCACGCTCAAGACCTCATATCACGTCCCCTACGACATCCTCGTGCGGCCTCGGGGGAGTCGCACGCCGCTCGAACGCAGCCGCGGGCTCGTTCAGGACAACTACCTGAGCGGCCTTTTCGGAGGCATATCGCTGAAGCAGCTGGCGGCGATTCGCGCGATTCGCTATGTCGACGTCGCTGCGCCGATTGCGAACATCGGCTTCGTCCAATTCCAGGCGACAACGCACGTCCCGCTCGCCAGCGTCGTCGACCGGTCGCCGTTCCAGATCTACCGCGTCAACTACTCCGTTGTCGAGCAGGACGGGACGACCAGGGTGCCGATGCACGGCTCGACGTATCTCTACTACTCGACGCTGCCGTTCCTGCCTCGCTCGAGCGACGTGCCGGTGCAGCAGGCGTATCGAGGGACGGTCTACGAGCCGTGCAGCGGGGCCGACGCGTATCAGCAAAAGACCGGCAAGAACGCGACCGTGTCGGTCGCCTGCCTCTCGGGCGCCTCTCCCGGCCTCGGCTACGACTACCCCGACCCCGGCGGCGGGAACGTCACGTTCCCGCGCGGCCGGATCGGCGTACCCGAGACCTTGCAGCTGCCGATGCTGGTCGCGGCGATCGATCCGGTCGCCGAGGCGAAGCTCGTCGGCCTGCGGAAAGCGGTCGTCGCCGGCCGCTATCTCGAGCCTCACGAACGCAACCGGATCCGACGCACGAAAGCGTTCGGGCCGACGGAATCGGTCTCCGATGTCCCGATGCTCCTCAGCTCCCGTGCATTCGTCGACGCCAAGGCAGTCGCCACCATCGAGCGGCTCGACGTGCCGAAAGGGACGAACGTGCCGAAGCTCCTGGCCTCTGCATACGCGATCTCGACGTTGCCGAGGCTGAAAGGACAGGTCGTGGCGACGCGGAGCGTAAGCGCCGCGAACGCGTATCAGCAGTCGTTTGCCGAGCTCGCCACCTGTCACCGCACGCTCGCCTGCTCGCCGCTCTGGACCGTCGCGCACTGGACGGCATCGCCGACGAGCTACCGCACCCTGCCGGATGGGCAGCTGCAGCCCGTACCGGTTCAGAATCCGTCTTCGATCTGGCAGTCGCCGGCGACCGGCGTCGGCCCTCCGCCCGCCAAGGCGACCGCGCCGCCGCCCGACCGTGACGTTCAGTTCCGGCAGCTGCGCGGTCACCTTCCGGTGCAGGCGTACTTCCGGGTCAAGGGACGGCCGTCGCCCGGGGCCTACTACCGCGTCGTCGGTACCTACGACCCGAGCAAGCTCGTCGGTTTCTCCGCGCTGTCGCGCCTGCCGATGGAGACGTACTACCCGCCCGAGCTCGAACCTGCGGACGCGCGGACGAGATCCCTGCTCCACGGCCGACCGCTGCTCCCGAGCCTCAACATCGGCGACTACGTCGCGCAGCCGCCGCTGCTGCTGACGACGCTCAACGCGATCCGCCCGTTCGTCGACCGGCACACCTTCCCGGGCAAGTCGACCGCGCCGATCAGCGTGATTCGGGTCCGCGTGCAGGGATCCGGGAACCTCGCCGATGCTGCACGCATCCGTCTCGTCGCCGCGGAGATCCATCGGTGGACCGGCCTGGATGTCGACGTGACGGCAGGCTCGTCTCCGCGCGCGGAGACCGTCGACCTGCCGGCCGGGCGCTTCGGCCGACCGGCTCTGCGCCTGCGCGAGGGGTGGAGCCAGAAGGGAGTGACCCTCGCCTTCCTCGGTGCCCTCGATCGCAAGACCGCGCTGCTCGCCGGTCTCGTTCTCCTTGTCGCCTTCTTCGTTGTCGCCAACGGAGCGGCCGCCGTGGTCCGCAGCCGCCTCCGCGAGATCGGCGTCCTCAGCTGTGTGGGTTGGTCCGCGAGCTCGATCTTCATCAGCGTGCTGGCGGAGGTGGCGCTGGTCGGTCTCGTCGCCGGTCTCTTCGCGACCGCGGCCGCGGCGGTGGTCGTGGCGACGACGTCACTCCGTGCTTCGCGGGCGGCAGTTGCCGTGGTCGGTCCGGCAGCGCTGTTCCTGGCGCTGCTGGCGGGAGCGGTGCCGGCCGCGCGCGCCGCGTCGCACCGTCCGCTCGTGGCCGTTGAGCGGGACGTGAAGCGAGGTAGGCGCCGCGGGCACGTTCGGAGTCTGTTCGGGCTGGCGGTCGTAGGGCTTCGCGGCCGGTACGCACGCACGCTTCCCTCGGTCGGCGCGCTCGCCGTCGGCGTGGCGGCGCTGAGCCTGCTCCTGACGATCCAGTCGTCGTTCGGTGGCAGCCTGCTCACGACGGTGCTCGGAGCCGCGATCTCGGTTCAGGCGCGCGCACTCGACTACGTCGCGGTCGCGCTGATCCTCGCGCTCTCCGGTGCCGGACTGGCCGATGCCCTTCTCCTCTCCGTCCAGGAGCGCCGCGTCGAGCTCGCGGTGCTCCAGGCGCTGGGATGGGGCTCGCGTCCCTTGCGGCGGCTCGTCGTCATCGAGGCGGCTCTTCTCGGCCTGCTCGGCGCCCCGCTCGGGAGCGTTGTCGCTCTGGTCGCCGGCTTCGCCGTCGGGCTCCCTGGTGCGACCCTCGTCACCAACGTCCTCGCGGTCGGAGCGGCCGGGATCGCACTCGCGCTCCTCGCCTCGCTCGTCGCGGTCGCCCGCCTGCGCGACCTGGTCTCGCCCGCGGCTCTGGCGAGCGAGTGACGGTGCGGCGACGTCGTCACGTCCTCGGCATTGCGGCCCTGGTGGCCCTCGTCGCCGGCGCGATCGCGCTCGCGCTGGTGCTGCGCTCCACGGGAACGACTGCCTCGAGCGACCCGTTCCAGCCGCGGCAGATTCCGGGCGATGCCGCGCTCGAAAAGATCTCCCGCGATCCGCTCACGAATCCGCAGAACCAGCACGAGGGGGCGGTCGAACCCACGCTTGCGCGCTCCGGGAAGAGCCTCGTCGTCGTCTACCAGGTCGCGCGCCGAAATGAGGGAGGTGCGGCGGCGCTGATCGGGTTTGCGGTCTCGCATGACGGCGGCAGGCGCTGGACGAGTGGGTTCCTTCCCGGCCTCACCACTCGTTCCCGGCCGGCCGGTCGCTTCGGCTCGGCGACGGACCCCTCGGTCGCATACGACCGCCGCTACCGCACGTGGCTCGCTCTCTCGTATGTCCTCGCTTCGCCAACGCTTCCGTTCGCGACACTTCTCGTCAACCGGTCCGCGGACGGACTGAGCTGGAAGAAGCCCCGCCCGGTGCTGGGTCGGAACGAGCGCGTGGCTGTCGATAAGCCGTGGGTTGTCTGTGACAACAGCGCCCGGAGTGTGCGCTTCGGCACCTGCTACTCGGCGTTCAACGCGGAGGGCGAAGGCATCGCGGTGCAGAGCACGGCCGACGGGGGCAGGAGTTGGTCGAAGCCGGTCGTCGCGGCGAGGACCGACCTCGTCGGAGCGATCCCGTTCGTGCAGGCCGACGGCACGCTCGCGGTGGTCATGCGGCGCCCCGGGCAGATCGTCGTCACGAGGTCGAGCAACGGTGGCCGGACCTTCGCGGCGCCGGTCGCGGTCGGGCCTGAGCGATTGACCGGTGACGAGGAGTCAGGCGGCGACCCGTATCCGCTGCGCGCACCCGCGATCCCGTCCGTGTCCGCGGACTCGGCGGGAACCATGTATGTCGCCTGGCCCGAGTGCGGCGGCGCGCACGGCTGCTCCTCGACCGACATCCTCATCTCGTCGTCTCGGGACGGACGCACCTGGAGCCGACCGCTCAAGGCGGTCACGTCGGCTCCGGGCGTCTTCGCGCTACTCCCGGCGGTCGCATCGGATTCGGCGCCAGGCGCCCCGCCTCGCCGGTTGGCGCTCGTCTACTACGTTCTGCGCCCAAGCACCCGGTCGCTGGTTCCGATGCTCGCCTGGTCCGCCGATGCCGGCACCACCTGGACGAGGGCGCCCCTCACGCGGCCCCCCGAGCGGCTCGGATGGCTCGCGCAGGCAGGCTCGACCCCGTTCATCGGCGACTACGTCGGCATCACGCTCCACGACGGCAGCGCCGTCGCAGCGTTGACCGTGTCGAGGAAGCCCACCCGGCGTCGCCTCCGTCAGGGCATCTACGTCGCACGCTCGGGCTGATCTTCCGGCATCCGCCGCGTCGTCGCCTTCGTCCCCTCGCGCCGGATTCGGCGGCGCTGTGACTCGACGACGTACTTCGGATCGCGCGCCGACTGGCTCCCGGCCTTGAACACGGCCCAGCGCGTGCACAGCTCGCCCGCGCAGACGAGCGCTCCGCCGAGCACGGCCGCGCCGCGGCTTTTCCGCCCGCGGGTCGCGAGCAGCGCGGCGCCCGCGGTCGCCATCCCCTTCGCCGCCCACGAGAACTTCCGCGCCTCGCCCTGGCGATAGACCTCACCGAGCGTGCCGAGCCGCAGCTGCATTGCCTGCATCAGCGCGCCCTCGGCGAGGACGCCGGCGACCGCGAGTCGCCGCGCCGGCCCGGCGTCCCGCGGCTGGACGAACATCGAAGCGGCGGCGCCTGCGCTGGCGGCGGCGCTCGCTCCGAAGATCCACGGCAGCTCGCGGCGAGCCTCGTGCCAGACCGGCACCGCGGTGTCGGCGAGGAGCACGCCGGTGTACGTCGCGAGAGGCGGCCCGCTCAGGGTGGAGACGATGGAGGCCGCGACGTGTACGGGCCTGAGCCGGCCGGCGAGCTCCAGCACCGCGGCGGTCGTCGAGGCTCCGCCGTTGACGAGCAAGACCCAGGAGCCGAGGTTCATCGGCGAGGTGACCTTGACGACGCGGAACATGTGGTGGAAGCGCTCGGGCCGTCCGAGGTCGGCGATGAGCAGCGTGGGCGAGACGAGGTCCGCTGCCGCGCCGACGTAGGAGGCGGTTCGCGCGAGCTTCTCGTTGCCGGCGAGCTTCGCCGCGGAGCCGAGCACGGCCGATGCGCCTGCCAGCCCGCCCGTGAAGAAGTAGGTAGGGATCTCCCACGTCCAGACCGGTTCCTTGATGATCGGCCGGCCGTAGTACGAACGGGCCCCGTTCTCGCTCACGACCGCCTCCCGGCGAACGCGGCCGCGACCCCGACGACGAGCGCGCCCGCCGCCACGGCCATGTTCGTCCACATCCGCGGGAGGTCGCGCGTCGTCACGACCGGATCGGGCGGCAAGCCGTAGACCTCGGGCTCGTCGAGGAGGAGGAAGAACGCTCCGAAGCCCCCGACGCCGTCGTCGGGGTCGCGGCCGTACAGCTGGGCGCCGTCCACGCCCTCGTCCGTGAGCTTCGCGAGCCGCGCGTCGGCGTGCTCCCGCAGCTCGTCGAGCGGCCCGAACTGGATCGACCTGGTGGGACACGCCTTCGCGCACGCGGGTTCGTGGCCTCCTTTCAGGCGGTCGTAGCAGAGGGTGCACTTCCAGACGCGGCCGTCCTCCTTCGCGAAGGCGGGCAGGTCGGGAGCGGGTGCGAGGTGCCGCTCTGTCGAGGACGCCGAAGGGGCACGCCGGCACGCAGTAGCCGCAGCCGTTGCAGACGTCCTGCTGCACGACGACCGTGCCGAACTCCGTGCGAAAGAGCGCGCCGGTCGGGCAGACGTCGAGGCAGGCGGCGTGGGTGCAGTGCTTGCAGACGTCCGACTCCATCAGCCAGCGGAGCGGGTCGCTCTGCTCCACGAACGCGACGTGACGCCAGGTGTTCGCGCCGAGTGCCGAGGTGTTGTCGTACGACTCGCCGGTCCATGTGTTGCCGTCTGCCGGGATGAGGTTCCACTCCTTGCACGCGACCTCGCAGGCCTTGCAGCCGATGCAGATCGACGTGTCGGTGAAGAAGCCGACGCGGTCCTGCTGCTCGTCGCCGTACGTCGCGAGGCCGTCGGGCGCGCTCATGTCGGCTCGCCCGCCTGCTCGCGAAGCTCGGCGACGAAGCGCGGCAGCTCGGGGCCGCGCGGCCTGCGGCCGGGACGGATCCCGCAGGTGAACGCCTTGACCTCCTGGATGTGGACGTTCGGGTCGAGCGCCATGTGCGCGAGGTCGTTCGCCGAGTCGCCCGTCACGAGTCCACGTCGCCCCCAGTGGTAGGGGAGCCCGACCTGGTGGACGGTGCGACCGTCCTTCATCCGCAGCGGCCGCATCCGTTCGGTGACGAGGACGCGGGCTTCGATCGCCGAGCGCGAGGTGTAGATCGTGGCCCATCCGCCGTGCTCGAGCCCCACCTCCCGCGCGAGCCTGGGATGCACCTCGCAGAACATCTCCGGCTGCAGCTCGGCGAGATGCGGAACCGTGCGTGTCATGCCGCCGGCCGTGTGGTGCTCGGTCAGCCGGTACGTCGTGACGACGTACGGATAGACCTCGGCGCCAGGCTCATCGGCGACCGGGTTGTACGGATCCTCGGCGAGGTTCTCGTTCTGCTGGCGGCGCGGGTTCGCCCGCTGCGAATAGAACGGGTTCGCGAAGGGCGACTCCTGCGGCTCGTAGTGCGCCGGGAGCGGCCCGTCCTCGAGGCCCTGGGCGACGTACAGCCAGGCGCGACCGTCGGCCTGCATGATGAACGGGTGGTCGCCGGCGATCGCGTCCTCGGCCCTCGCGCCGTCCGGCGGGACGTAGCTCGGCTCCTTGTCCTCCTTGAAATCCGGGACGTCGAGCCCGGTCCACTTGCCGTCGTCGCCGTCCCACCACACGTAGCGCTTCCGCTCGGACCACGGCTTGCCCTCGGGATCCGCGGACGCGCGGTTGTAGATGAGACGCCGGTTCGCGGGCCACGCCCAGGCCCACTCCGGAGCGACGTAGCTGAGTTGCTCCCAGTGCGGCTTCCTCCGCGCCGTCTGGTTGATGCCGTCGGCGAAGCAGCCCGAGTAGATCCAGCAGCCGCACGAGGTCGAGCCGTCGTCTTTGAGCTCCGGATAGCCGGAGAGGAGCCTGCCGCTTGTGATTTCCCGGCCGCTGATCTCCTGTAGCACCGCTTCGGCGTCGGGCTCTTCGATCGCGGAGTGGGTGGGGTACTCCCAGCGGAGCGCCTTGATCAGCGTGTCGCGCTCCTTGCCGGAGTCCGCGAGCTTCTGCTTGATCAGGCGGCCGAGGTGGAAGTAGAACCAGAGCTCCGAGCGGCAATCCTGTTTCGGTTCGACGGCCTGCCGGTGCCACTGCAAGAGCCGCTGTGTGTTCGTGAACGAGCCGTCCTTCTCGGTGTGCGCCGCGGCGGGCAGGAAGAAGACCTCGGTCGCGATCTGCTGCGTCTTCAGCTCGCCCGACTCGATCTCGGGGCTGTCGTACCAGAACGCTGCGGACTCGATCTCGACGAGGTCGCGCACGACCAGCCAGTCGAGCTTCGCGAGGCCGAGGCGGTGTGCCTTGCCGTTCGCGTGGCCGACGGCCGGGTTCTCGCCCGCGATGATGTAGCCGCGGACGTTGCCTTCGAGCATCTGCCGGACCGTGAAGTAGGCGGAGTTGTCGCTGTCGACTCGCGGCAGCTCCTCGAACAGCCAGTCGTTCTCGGCCGTCGCGTGCTCGCCGAAGTACGCCTTCATCAGGCTGACCCAGTACGACTCGAACTTCCCCCACCAGCCGGTGGGCGCCGTGTTCGCGTCGATGAAGCTCGAGAGCTCGGGATAGCTCAGCGTGTGCGGCATCGGCAGGTAGCCGGGCAGGATGTTGTAGAGCGTCGGGATGTCGGTCGAGCCCTGGATCGACGCGTGGCCGCGCAGCGCGAGGATCCCGCCGCCGGGCCGCCCGATGTTGCCGAGCAGCTGCTGCACGATCGCGGCGGTGCGGATGTTCTGGACGCCGGTCGTGTGCTGCGTCCAGCCGACCGCGTAGCAGAACGCGCTCGTCCGCTCTCGGCCGGAGTTCGCGACGAGGGTCTCGCACACCTCGAGGAAGTCCTCCGCCGAGCAGCCGCACGTCTCGGCCACGAGCTCGGGTGTGTAGCGCTGGAAGTGGCGCTTCAGGATCTGGAGGACGCAGCGCGGATGGTTCAGCTCCGGATCCTCGGCCGGCGGCTCGCCGTGCTCCAGCCCGCCGCCGGCGGCGCCGTGGCCCGACTGCTCGCCCCGCGGTGCAAAGCCTTCGCCGCGCTGGCCGGCAGGACCGTGCACGTCCATGCCCTCGTACCGCCACGACTCGATGTCGTAGCGACCGGCCTCGGGATCCCAGCCCGAGAAGAGGCCGTCCGCGTCCTCGGTGTCGACGAAGCGCTCGTCGATGATCACCGGCGCGTTCGTGTAGTGCTGGACGTACTCCCGGAAGTAGAGGTCGTTCTCGAGGATGTAGTTGGCGATGCCGCCGAGGAAGGCGATGTCGCTACCGGCACGGATGCCGACGTGCTTCGTCGCCATCGCGCTCGTGCGCGTGAACCGCGGGTCGACGTGGATCACCTTGGCGCCGCGCTCCCTGGCCTCCATCACCCACTGGAAGCCCACCGGGTGGTTCTCGGCCATGTTCGAGCCCATGATCACGATGCAGTCCGCGTTCTGGAGGTCCTGCTGGAACGTGGTCGCGCCGCCTCGTCCGAACGAGGTGCCCAGACCGGGCACCGTGGAGCTGTGTCATATGCGGGCCTGGTTCTCGACCTGGACGATGCCGAGGGCCGTCATGAGCTTCTTGATGAGGTAGTTCTCCTCGTTGTCGAGCGTCGCGCCGCCGAGATTCCCGATCGCCATCGTGCGGTTGGCGGGAGCGCCGCCGGGGGTTCGCTTCCGCCAGGTCTCGGCGCGCGTCGTGACGATCCGCTCGGCGATCATCTCCATCGCATCGTCGAGCGAGAGGTCCTCCCACTCGGTGCCGTACGGGCGCCGGTACTTGACCCTGTATTCGCGTAGCGGGCTCTGCACATAGCTCTTCGAGGCCTGTCCCTTCGGACACAGGCGGCCGCGCGAGATCGGGCTGGCCGGATCGCCCTCGATGTGCGCGACATCGCCGTCCTTCACGTAGACGAGCTGACCGCAGCCGACGGCGCAGTACGGGCACACCGAACCGACGACCCGATCGGCCTCGTCGATGCGCGGCACGAGGCTCTTCGAGCGCGGCGACTGCACGGCCCTCCCGACTCCCAGCGGATCTCCCTCCCGCAGCTGGCGCAGCACGGGCCAGGAATCGAGGAGTCTCGAAAGCGTCACCGAGGTGATTCTTCCCCAGCCGGCGCACGCGTAACCGTCGAGTAGCGACGAGCGCGACGCTGGCGCTACCTTTGCGCGGTGGAGCACGGGGAGATCCACGCCGGCATCGGGCGGCTTGCCGATCAGGCCATTCCTGAGGAGGCCGACGAGCTGTGGACGGAGGACGGCGACGAGCACGTCGGCTGGTTCTGCGTCAGCACCGACCCGTTCCCGTGTCCCGCTCCCGACTGCTTCTTCGTCGCCACGTTCATGACGGCGGCGCATCTCGTGCTCGTCTGGGAGGAACAGGACGACCCGAACCTGCTGCGCCACGCGCAACGAGCGAAGGAGGTCGGCCGCAACCCACGGATCATCTCCTACGAGGTCGACTTCGGTCCCAGCGCCTCGTATTACGCGTGGGAGGCGGCAGGCCGCCCGGTGCACGGCGTTCGCGGCAAGTAGGAGCCCCGCGTGGATCTGAGCCGCTTCGGAGCGGCGCCGCCCTGGTCGCTCGGCGTGGAGGAGGAGTTGATGCTCGTGGACGCCGAGACGCTCGAGCCTGCGCGCGACGGGTTCTCTCGCGTTTTCGGCGAGGCCACCGAGCGGATCAAGCCGGAGCTGTTCGAGTCGTTCGTCGAGATCACGACTCCAGTGGTCGAGTCGTCGGAAGAAGCCGAGCGCGAGTTGCGCGCCTTGCGGCACGAGGTCGCCGAGCGGGCCGCGGTGCAGGGTCTCGCCCTGCTCGCGACGGGTTCGCATCCGACGGCACGCGGACGCGTCCCGATCGTGCCGGTCGAGCGCTACAGGCGGCTGAAGGCAGAGCTCGGTCCGGGTCTGTACCGGCAGCGGGTCTGCGGGCTTCACATTCACGTCTGCATTCCCGATCCCGAGACATGCCTGCGGGCGTTCGAGGGCGTGGTGCCCCGGCTGCCGGGTCTGCTCGCCGCCTCCGCGAACTCGCCGTTCTGGGACGGCGCGCCGAGCGGCCGGCGCTCGATCCGCTCCGAGCTCCTGCTCGAGATGCCGACGGGCGGAACTCCTCCGGTGCTCCGGGGCTGGGACGACTGGCAGGCGGCGTCGCGCGGCGACAGCACGCGCAGGCACTGGGACGCGTGGCCGCGCCCGGAGTACGGGACGCTCGAGGTGCGCGTCCTCGACCAGCCCACCTCTTTGCGACGGACTGCCGAGTTCGCCGCGGAGGTGCAGCAGCTCGTGCGTGAGGCCGCGGAGTGGGCTGGCAGGCCGTTCGACCGCGAGGAGTACGCAGACCGGCGCGAGATCGCCGGCCGCGACGGCGGCGGCCCGGAGGCCGAGCGGCAGCTCGAGCTCGGGCCGGAGGCTGCCGTGCGGGAGATCGCCGCGGTGACGGTACGCTGACCGCGATGGCGACCCAGACCGAGACGATCCAGGTCGGCGGCGTGCGCTGCGAGCGATGCGTGATGCGGCTCGCGCACACGCTCGAGGGTCAGGACGGCCTCGAGAGCGCGAACGCGAACCTGATGGGACAGGTCACGCTCGCCTGGGACGACGAGCAGACGAGTCGCGAAGCCATCGTCGAACGGCTGGCGAAGGCCGGTTTTCCCGAGCTCGCAGCCGTCTAGCTCGGAATACCGGCGCCCCCGGCGCCGTTCGGGAAGGAATGGCCCTCAGTGGTACCGTGATCCGCATGGACGCGGAGCCGGAGGACGCGCAGCGGCTGGCGACCGAGGCGCGCGACCGCGTCCGGTTCGAAGAGGACGCGCTCGCCCTCTCCGACCAGGTCTACCGCGTCGCCCGCCACCTCGCCTCGTCGCGTGAGGACGCGGACGAGCTCATGCAGGAGACCTACGCGCGGGCGTTCCGCAGCTGGCGCTCGTTCCAGCCCGGCACGAACATGCGTGCCTGGCTCCTACGGATCCTGACCAACCTCAACATCGACCGTGGGCGGCGGCAGCAGCGCGCACCGCAGATGCAGCCGCTCGAGGCGAACGACTATTTCCTCTACGACCGGCTCGCGGAGAACGGTGACGGGGACTCCGACGAGGACAAGGTCGTGGAGCGGTTGTCGCAGGACGACATCGTGACGGCGCTTTCGGCAGTGCCGCACGACTTCCGCGACGTGATCGTGCTTGTCGATCTTGGCGACTTCAGCTACGCGGACGCGGCGCAGATTCTCGACATCCCGGTCGGCACGGTGATGTCAAGGCTCCACCGAGGGCGCCGCATCCTGAAGCGGGAGCTCGCCGAGTCCGCCCTGGAGGAGGCGACATGACGGACCCCTGCGCGCACTGCGAGGAGATGATGCAGCCGTACATGGACCATGTCCTCACCGATGAGGAACTGGTCGAGGCGGAGGCCCATCTCGCGCGGTGCGAGTACTGCGCAAAGCGCTACCGGTTCGAGGAGAGCTTGCGGATCTACGTGCGCCAGGCGGTGAACGAGCCGATGCCGGTGGAGCTCCGGCAGAAGCTCGCCGCCCTCAGGATCCCGCTGGACTAGCGACGTCGACGTCGCCGGGCGCACGCAGGTCGTCGCAGGGGACGAGCCTGGCCGCGAGCGCGCGCGCGCCCCCGTCGGGGATGTCGTCCCACACGTTCCGCGTGAGCAACACCGGATGCAGGCGGATGCCGCCGTAGCTGGCGGCGACGGCCTCGCCGCCGTTTGCGCGCCAGTCGGCGACGACTCGATCGACTGCGCGGGGGTCCAGGCCGGGGCCGTCGGCGAGGACGACGATCGCAGCTTCGGCTTCCGGAGGCAGCGCAGCGAGTCCGCAGCGAAGCGATGCGCCGGGTCCGCGCTCCCAGTCCGGGCACGGGACGCTCTCGACTGGCAGCGCGTGCGCGCCGCTCACGACCACGACCTCGTGTACCGAGCTCTCCCGCAGTGCTGCGAGCACGTCCGGCAGCAGCGCAACCTGCTTCGGCGGATTCGTCCCGTAGCGGGACGAAGCGCCCGCCGCCAGGACGACCGCGTAGATCATCCGAGCTGGGCGAGGGCGCGGCGCACGAGCGCCTGCGCGAGCGGCACCTTCCACTCCGTCCGCGGCAGCGGAGTCGCGGCATCGAGATCTTCGACGCTTGCGATCCGCCACGGGATCGGGGCGACGCCCGCGAGCGCTATTCGCGTCTCGCCGCCGACCCGCGCCGCCGCGACGCCGACCTGGGGGAACGACCAGCGCTTGCGGTCCATGGCCTTGACGTACGCGCTCGACTCGACCGGTGGCAGCTCGACCTCGAGCAGCAACTCGCCGTCCTCGAGCGTCGTCGTGCTCCGGTCGCCTTCGTCCGGGAGCCGGTAGAGCTCCTCGACCGCGAGCTCGCGCCTGCTCGTCCGTAGCTGCGCTCCGAGCGCAACGAGCGCAGCCGCAACGTCGGAGGGATGGGCCGAGGCGCAGAAGTCGTTCGCGAAGATCGCGTGCTCGCGATGCTCGCCGTCCCGTGCGTGGCAGCGGTCGCCGCCATGAAGCCGGCACCGATAACCGAGCCGCCAGTACCAGCAACGCGTCCCCTGCAGGAGATTGCCGCCGAGGGAGCCCATGTTCCGGAGCTGCGGCGACGCGGCCAGCCGGCACGCCTCGCGCAGCGCCTCGGGGATCGAGGCCTCAACCTCGAGCTCGGCGAGCGTCGTCCCCGCGCCGATCACGCCCTCCCGGACGCCGCGCGGCACGACGCCGCGCACGTCGACGAGCCGCTCCGCGTCGAGCAGGCCCTCCCGCAGCAACGGGACGACCTCGGTCCCGCCGTGGACGAAGACTCCGCCATTGAGCTCCGCGACGCTAGAGGGCCGCAGGAGCTCCACGCTTCTCCTTCTCGCGCGCCTCGGCCTCGCGCAATGCGCGCAGCATCTCCTCGCGGGAGATCGGCAGCTCGTGCACGTCGGCTCCGGTCGCGTCGCGGACCGCGTTCGCGATCGCGGCGGCGATCGGCACGATCGGCGGCTCGCCGAGGCCCTTCGAGCCGAGGTTGGTCAGGTGCTCGTCGGGCCGGTCGACGAACTCGCAGACGATCTCCGGCACGTCGGCGATGGTGGGCATCCGGTACGCGTCGAGCGAAGTGGTGAGAATGGCGCCCGTCTCCGGATCGAGCAGCCGCTCCTCCGAGAGCGTGTGACCGATGCCCTGGATGATCCCGCCCTCGACCTGGCTCGAGGCGCCGAGCGGGTTGACGATCCGGCCCACGTCGTGAATCGCCGCGACGCGCTCGACCTGCACCTCGCCGGTCTCGACGTCGACCGCGACCTCGACCACGTGGACGCCGAACGTGAGCACGCTCATGCCGGTCGGGTTCGGGCCGCGCGCGCCCTTGCCGAGGATCTGTGACTCCTCGAGCACCGCGACGATCTCCTCGAGGGGAGTGCCTTCGGGCATGTCCCGCTGCGCTGCGATGTCCTCGACCTGCTCGCGTGCGTCGGCCGCCGCCGCTCGCACCGCAGGCCCCATCGACGGGAGCGTGGAGGAGCCGGCCGAGATCGAGGCGTACGGCCCGCGCGCCGAGTCGCCCAGCACGACGTCGACGTGTTCGAGCGGGATCCCGAGCTCCTCGGCCGCGATCTGCGCCATCGCCGTGCGCGTGCCGGTGCCGATGTCCTGCATCCCGGTGATCACCGTCGCGCGGCCGTCAGAGCCGAGCCGCACCCAGGCGTAGGACGGAGGTCCGCCGCCGCCGTACCAGATCTGGCTCGCCATCCCGACGCCGCGCTTCCAGACGGCGTCCGAGCGCGCGTGCACCTCGTGCCGCCGCTCCCAGTGCGGCTCGGCGCGGCGGTAGCACTCCTCGAGGTTCTTGGAGGAGATCGGCGTGCCGTCGTTCGAGGCGGCGTAGTTGCGGCGCCGCAGCTCGAGCGGGTCGACGTCGAGCTTGGCGGCGAGCTCGTCGATCAGGCACTCGAGCCCGAACGTCCCCTCGACGAAGCCGGGTGCGCGGAACGCCTTCATCGGAGGCGTGTTGAGCCGCGCGCCGTAGGTGGCCGTGCGGACGTTCTCGCAGTCGTAGAGCATCTTCATCGGGCCCTCGGTCGAGGCGTTCCAGCCCGACCAGCCGACGGAGTTCGTGAACTCGCCCTCCAGCGCCACGATCGTCCCGTCGCTGCGCGCGCCGGCGCGCAGCCGCTGTACGGTCGCGTTGCGGTTGCCGGCCGAGGTGTTCTCCTCACGTCGCGTGAGCGCGCAGCGCACCGGCCGCCCGGTCCGCTTCGCGAGCTCTGCAGCGACGAACGTGTACTCGTCGGGGCCATTCTTCGAGCCGAAGCCGCCGCCCATGTACTCGCACACGACGCGCACCTTGTCCTCGGGCAGTCCGAGCGTCTCGGCGACCGACTGGCGGACGCCCCAGATGTACTGCGTCGAGATGTAGACGTGGAGCGTGTCGCCCTGCCACTCGCACATCGCCTGGTGCGTCTCGAGCGAGTTGTGGAGGACGGTCTGCGTGCGATACGTCGCCTCGACGACGACGTCCGCGCCGGCGAAGGCCTTCTCGACGTCGCCGCGCTCGTAGTGGCGCGGCTCGGCGGTGAAGAGCTCGCGCCGGACTGCGTCGTCGGGATCGAGCACGACCTCGAGCTCCTCCCACTCGATCTCGATCGCGTCGAGCGCGGCGCGCGCCTGGGCGAACGTGTCGGCCGCGACGGCGGCGACGGCGCCGCCCGCGAAGCCGGCTTCATCCTCGAGCCCGTGCGCCTCGCCCGGGCCGATCGCAGCCCGCACACCCGGCAGCGCGAGCGCTCGCGCGAAATCGATCCGCCTCACCTTCGCGTGCGCGTGGTGCGAGCGGAGTACGGCAGCGTGCAGCATTCCCGGGAGCTTCAGGTCGGCGGTAAAGCGCGCCTCGCCGCGGACGCGCTCGTGGCCGTCCTTCCGCGTCGCAGGGCGGCCGACAACTGCGAGCGGTCCGGCGGGCCACTGCTCCAGCGGATCCTCCTCGACGACGATCCACACCTCCTCGAAGCGTCCCTCGACCTCTTTCTCGGTGCGGATCAGCCTTGCCAACTGAGAATCGCCTCCTCGATCTTGGGATACGTGCCGCAGCGGCAGATGTTCCCGGCCATCGCGTGCCTGATCTCCTCGCGCGTCGGCTCCGGATTGGCCGCGACGAGCGCGGCGGCCGAGACGACCTGGCCCGGGGTGCAGTAGCCGCACTGGACGGCGTCGGCCCGGACGAAGGCGTCGACGAGCGGATGCTCGCGCAGCCCTTCGATCGTCGTCACTTCGCCCTCGACCGTGTGGGCGAGCGTGATGCACGAGAGGCGCGGCACGCCGTCGACCTGCACGGTGCAGGCGCCGCAATGTCCCTCGTTGCACGCGATCTTCGTTCCAGTCAGGCCGAGCTCCTCGCGCAGGACATGCGCCAGGCTCGTCCCGACCGGCGCGTCGAGGACGTGTTCGTCGCCGTTCACGGTCAAACGCAGCTCGGTCATGTCGACGTCACTGCCACCGTGTCGGCAATCTGAATCAGGCGGACGGCGGTGCGCGCGATGAGGCGGACCTCGGTGTCGTCCTCGGCCTCGGGCAGCGTCCGCCAGAGATCGCGAGCCGCCTCGAGCAGCTCGCGGATCTGCCCGAGCTCCTCTCGGTGCATTCCGTTCGGCTCCTCGGTCGCGTTGAGCGCGAGGCCGAGCGCGCCGAATGCGTCCGGCTGCCGCACGAAGAGGAGAGGCATCGCCATCGAGACGTACTGGTGGATACGCGCCTGCGCGAGCGGCTGCTCGAGTGTGTCGGAGCCTTGCGGCTGCGACGGTTCGAGCGGCTCCTCGCCGTCTGCGATTCGGTTTGCGTTGCCGGCGAACATGTCGCGCAACTGGCGGTCGTCGAAGCCGGACGCCCGCGCGACGCGCGACGAGAGGAGCAGCGAGCCGGGCTGCTGGCCGTACGGGTAGTCCGAGGCGTAGACGATCTGCTCGGGCGGCACGAGCCGCAGCAGGCCGAGCAGGTCGATGGCGCTCCAGACCGAGGTGTCGAAGAAGACGCCGCGCTTGCCCGAGAAGCGGTACGCGAGGTTGGCGAGGTCGGCGATCCCGGCGTGGGCGAGGATCAGCTGCGCGCCGGGGTGCGCATCGACGAGGCGCTCGAGCCCTTCCGCGATGGGCGGCAGGCCGCGGCCGGCATGGATCAGGATCGGGACGCCGCGCTCGGCGGCGAGCGCGAAGACGGGGGCGAGCCGCTCGTCGTTGAGCAGGAACTTCTGGGCGCGCGGATGGAGCTTGATCCCACGGGCGCCCAGGTCGAGGCAGCGTTCCGCCTCCTCGATCGGCCCTTCGTCGAGCGCAAGCCGCACGAACGGGATGAGGCGGCCCTCCGAGCGGGCGGCGAACTCGAGCGTCCGGTCGTTGCCGGCCCGGAAACTCGGGTGCCGATCCGGCTCGTCGAGGCAGAACATGAAGGCCCGCGAGACGCCGTAGCGGTCCATCGTTCCCGTCAGCTCCTCGAGGCGGCCGACCATCCCGTCGATGTCGGTGCCGAGATGCGTATGAGCGTCGAAGATGTCGAGAGCGTCCGGCAGGTCGGCCTGGACACGCTCCTCCCAGGAAGCCGCGACCTGCCCTGCTCGCTCGAGCGCGTCCATCCGGCTGAATCTAGCCGTCCGTAGACCACGCGCGTCGCGCGGCTGATGTGCGCCGATTTCGTGCCGACTTCTGAAAGGACACTGTCGCCCGTGATCGGGGGGCGGTAGCAAGGAGCCGTCATCTCGTCCCCCGGATCGGAGGCTCCATGAAGCGCATCTACCTGCTCGTCCTGCTCACGGCTCTCGCTCTGCCGCTCGCCGCCGCCTCGGCGCGGGCCGGCGGCTCGGGCAGCATCGTCGTCGGCGAGGTCTTCGCCGCCGGCGGCAACAGCGGCGCTGCGTATGCCCACGACTACGTCGAGCTCTTCAACCGCGGCGCGAGCAGCGTGGCCGTCGACGGCTGGACGCTCCAGTACGCATCCGGCTCGAGCACGTCGTGGCAGTCGACGGCTCTCAGCGGCTCGATCCCGGCGGGCGGGCGGTATCTCGTCCAGCTCGCCTCGGGCGGAGCCAACGGAGCGACGCTGCCCGCGCCCGACGCGACCGGCACCTCGAACCTCGCCGTCACCGGCGGCAAGGTCGCGGTCGTCGACGGTGCCACAGCGCTCTCGTGCGGCTCGTCCGCCGGAAGCTGCTCGGCCGTCTCCGGCGTCCAGGACCTCGTCGGCTACGGCAGCGCGACCGACTTCGAGGGAAGTGACGACGCTCCCGCGGGAAGCGCGACGAACGCGATCACGCGTGCGGGCGGCGGCTGCACCGACACGGACGACAACGCGGCCGACTTCGCGACCGCGGCGCCGAATCCGCTGAACTCGTCGGCGGCGGCGAGCGCATGCTCGGCGACGCCGCCGTCAGGTGGCACCGGCGGCTCGGCCGGGGTCGACGTCGACGTCCAGCCGCTGCTCTCGATCTCGCTCGACCACCCGACGCTGAGCTTCCCGGCCGCCGTTCCGGGGACGACTCCGAGCTCGCTGCCTGAGCACGTCATGGTCACGAGCAACGATCCGAGCGGGTACACGCTCGGCGTCCACCGCACGGCCTTCTCGCCGCAGGATCTGCCGCTCGGCATCGGAGTAGGCAGCGGCAGCCTCGCAGCCGTGCCGATCGCGCCGGCGGCTGACCTGTCTCTGGCGGGAACGAGCGCCCCGAGCGCCGACGGAGGCGACACGGTCGCGACGAGCGTCGGGTTCGTCTCGCCGCTGCCCGTCGTCCCGGCCGGGCACTACACGGCGACGCTGACGTTCACGGTGATCGGCAAGTGAGACGCGCGCTCGTCGCGCTGATCCTCGCTACGGCCGCGGCATCCATCCCGGGTGCCGCGGCCGGCCGCGGCATCGGCCTCAGCGCAAGCCCGCTGCGGGTGACGCTCCGCGGCGCGTCGACGGCGGCGATCACCGTGCGGAACCCAGGGCGGCGGCCGCTCCTCGTCGACGTCTCGCGTGCCGGCTTCGGGCGCTCGCTGCACGGCAAGCCGCAGGTGCACTCGGCTCGCGGTATCGCGGGCTGGCTCCGCCTGCGGCCCAGGCGGATCAGGCTCCGCGCAGGCGCGAAGGCCGTGCTCCACGTTCGCACCGCTCCTCCGCGGAGGACGGCGCCCGGAGATCACACAGGGCTCGTGCTCCTGACCACGCGACCCCTCGGCGTAAAGCACGTTCGGGTGCGCCTGCGCGTGGGCGTGATCGTCGACCTCCGGGTTCGGGGAAAGCTCGTGCGCCGCCTCGATGCCAGAAGGCTCACCCTCCGGCGTCTCGGCACGCGGCGACTCCTCGAGCTCCGTCTCGTCAACCGCGGCAACGTAACCGAGGAGCTGGGCGGCAGCGGGCTGCGGCTCTCGCTCTTCCGTGGACGCCGGCGGTTCGCCACGCTCGAGCCGCGGCGCGGCGAGCTGCTGCCGCACGGTTCGGGCGTCGCCGTGTTCTCGTACGGCGGCCGCGTTCGAGGAGCCGTCGTCGCGCGAGTCGAGCTCCGGGCGCCGGTGCAGGGGCCGCGGCGCGCCTTTCACCTGCGCCTGTGAGGGATCCAGCGCGCGCCGGCGTCAGCCGATGGCACTCCGATGGAAAGACGCGTCATCTGGCTCTTCGTCGGCTTCGGGATGACGGTCGGCGGATTCGTCCCGGTCGTATGGGGCGGGAGCGCGCTCGGCTTCGCCTCGCTCGTCTTCGGCACGCTCGGCGGCGTCGCCGGGCTCTGGGCCGGCCTGAAGCTGACCTAGCGGCCGTACAGCTCGTCGATCGCCTGCTCGAGCTCCTCGAGGCGCGCGGCGCCGAAGGCGCGCACCGTCCCGTCGGAGTCGACGACGACGTTGGTGGGCACGCCGCGGACGCCGAGCGCGCCCGCGAGCTTCAGGTCGGGGTCGAGCAGGATCGGCCCCTTGATGCCCCACATCTCGCAGAAACGCTCGACCTCCGGGCGCGGCTCTGTGCCTTCCCAGATGTCGACGAGCACGACCTCGAGGCCCGACCGGGCCTCCTCGCGAAGGCGCACGTCCTCGAGGAACGGCGCCTCCGCATTGCACGGTCCTCACCAGGAGGCGAAGAAATTGAGGATGTATTTCTTCTCTGCGAAGTCGTGATTCGTGCGTTGCTCGCCCGTCCAGTAGTCCGCCAGTGAGAACTCGGGCAGCCTGTTCCCGATCCACGGGCTCGGCTCTTCGACTACCGGAGCCGGCGGCCGACCCGCGAGCAGGTCCTCGACGATCGACATCGTCTGGCTGCCGGCGTTGGCGACGAGGATGCGGCCGTCGAACGGGTCGACGACCACGCCGCCGGGGCCGCCGCCGACCGGGATCTGCGACCACTCCGCGCCGTCGGCCACGCCGAGCACGCTGACCGAGCCGCTGCCACGATTGGTGACGTAGACGCGGTCGTGCGAGGGATGGACTGTCAGCCCGACCGGCGCGGAGCCTGTGCGGATCTCCTCCACGACCTCGATCGCGTCGAGGTCGACCCGCGACACCGTGCCGGCGATCGAGTTGACGATGAACGCCTCGCCTCGCTCGGGGACGATCCCGATCGCGCACGTGCCGATGCCCAGTTCGAGCCGGCCGACGTCCTCGAAGGAGTCGGCGTCGTAAAAGTTGGCGGATGCGGCCACGAAGTTGACGCAGATGGCGAGGCGGCGAGTCGGATCGACGCCGATCGCGCCGGCACCCGGCTCGGCCTCCACCGTGGCGACGGTCTCGAGAGTGTCGAGGTCGATCACGCTCATGGTCGAGCCGAGCGAGTTGCCGACGTAAAGGCGGCGGAACTCCGGGACGTGAGTCAGGCCCGACGGATAGCCGCCAACCGGCAGGACGGTCTCGACCTCGAGCGTCGCCGAGTCGATGATCGTGACCTGGTCGGAGTGCGCGTCGGCGGTGAAGACTCGTCCCGTCTGCTCGTCGAGCCCGATGTCGATGGGCTCGTTGCCGGTGGCGATCTCACGGATGACCTCATGCGTCTCGAGGTCGATGACCGAGACGAAGTCGCTGCGCGAGCAGGCGACGAACGCGCGCCGCCGCGCGACGTCGACTGCGATTCCCTCGGGATCGAGGCCGACCGGAATCTCCGCCACCTGCCGCCACGACGAGCGCGAGTCGATCCGGCACGCCGCTCCGACGGGGAACGCCGGGTCGTCTCTCTCGTCGGTGGCCGCCATCTCCCGGCCGAGTATCGCCTGTCGGAGATGAAGCCGTCATGGGAACGGCCTGCCGTCATTAGGATCGATCGCCTGTGGCAGACGCGGTTCTGATCTACGCCGACTCCTTCCGCTCGCCCGACATGCGGCATGCCGTGCCGCTCGGGGTTCCGGATCCGTTCCTCTACGCCGAGCAGAACGGGAGCCGGCACGTCTTCGCGAGCTCGATGGAGGCCGGTCGCCTGCGCGAGCTCGGGCTCTTTGCCGTCCACCCTGATGAAGACTTCGGCCTAGACGACCTGGTCGCGTCCGGGGTCGGCCGCGGCGAAGTCGATGCGCAGCTGGCGCTGCGCGCCGTCGACAGTCTGGGGCTGAAGCGCGCGACCGTGCCCGGCGACTTCCCCGTCTGGCTCGCCGACCGGCTCCGTGCCGCCGGCGTCGAGCTCGACGTGGACCAGGAGCTCTTCGACGATCGCCGCCGCTCGAAGAGCGAGGCGCAGATTGCCGGGAGCCGACGTGCGCAGCGTGCGGCGGAGGCGGCGATGGATGCGTGCCGCGCGCTCCTGCGGCGGTCCGAGATCCGGGGCGACGAGCTGTTGCTCGACGGCAGGCAACTCACGGTCGAGCGCGTGAAGGCGGACATGAACGTTGCCTTCGCCGCGCACGACACGACCGCCGACGAGTACATCGTGGCGCCGGGCGGGCAGGGAGCGGTGGGTCACCACATGGGTTCTGGCCCGATCCGGCCGCGCACACCGCTCGTCGTCGACATCTCCCCGCGCGACAACGCCTCCGCGGTCTACACGGACATGACGCGCACCTTCGTCGTCGGCGAGGTGCCCGACGACGTCCGCGAGTGGCACCGCCTCTGCAAGGAGGCGCTCGATCGCGCGATCGCCGAGATCCGCGCCGGCGTCGAGGCGCGCGCCGTCTTCGACGGCACCTGCGACATCTTCGAGGCGGCGGGCGAGCCGACGCAGCGCACGAAGAAGCCGGGTGAGACCTTGAGCGACGGCTTCTTCCACGGGCTGGGTCACGGCGTCGGTCTCGAGGTACACGAGGAGCCGAGCATGGGACGGCTGGCGAGCAAGAAGCTCGTCGCAGGAGATGTCGTCACGGTCGAGCCCGGGCTCTACCGCGCCGGCTACGGCGGCGTGAGGCTCGAGGACATCGTCCTCGTGACCGAGGCCGGCGCCGAGGTCATCACGGAGTACGGATATGACCTCGAACCTTGACTAGCGCTCCCGAAATCGTGTAAAGACTTACACCCAATTACATCGGAGGCCGACGGGGGCCAACGGGGGCATCCGCCGCCTTCGCAAGGAGGGCTGGATGAGCGCACTGTCTTCCGACCGGCCGGTTCAGCTGATCGAGAGCACCCCGGCCGCCGATCCCGCGCCGCTCGGTCTTGCGGGATTCGCGCTGACGACGTTCCTGCTCAGCGGGCACAACGCGTCCTTCATTCCCGACCTGATCTGGGTCGGCCCCGCGATCTTCTACGGCGGCCTGGCTCAGTTCGCGGCCGGGATGTGGGAGTTCCGCAACCGCAACGTCTTCGGGGCGACTGCATTCACGACGTACGGGGGCTTCTGGATGGGGCTCGGTCTGTACATCATCCTCGCCGTCGGCAACGCCAAGTGGCTGGCCGCCTACGCCGGCGGCGACCTGACGAACGCTCTCGCGTGGTTCCTGTTCGCGTTCGCCGTCTTCAACACGTACATGCTGCTCGCGAGCGTGCGCGTGAACACCGCCGTCTTCATGGTCTTCCTCACGCTGGAGATCACGGAGATTCTGCTCGTGATCGGCTTCTTCAACATCTCCCACGGCGGCACCGAGTGGTGGCTGCACGCGGGCGGTTGGGCCGGCATCGTGACGGCGGCTGTTGCCTGGTACACGTCGGCGGCGGGAGTCATGAACGGCGTCTCCGGCAGGACCGTGCTACCTGTCGGGAAGCCGTTCGTACCGGAAACCGCGGCGCCGGCCACGGCCTAGGATCCGGACGAGCGAGAGAAAGGAAGGAGGCCGCTCTTGGCAACGGAAGCGAGCGACCACGCGATCGAGACGATGTTCCTCGAGGAGCGGACCTACCCGCCTCCCGCGGACTTCGCCGCCCGGGCCAACGCCCAACCGAGCATCTACGACATCCCGTTCGAGGACTTCTGGGAGCGGGAGGGCCGCGAGCGGGTCACGTGGTTCGAGCCGTTCACCGAGCTCTACCAGTGGGAGCCGCCCTACGCGAAGTGGTATCTCGGCGGCAAGCTGAACGTCTGCTTCAACTGCGTCGACCGGCACGTCGAAGCCGGCGCGGGCGACAAGGTCGCGTTCCACTGGGAGGGCGAGCCCGAAGGCGACACGCGCACGATCTCGTATGCGGACCTGCAGAAGGATGTCGTCCGCTTCGCGAACGCGCTCAAGAAGCTCGGCGTCAAGAAGGGCACGCCGGTCGGGATCTACATGGGCATGGTCCCGGAGCTCCCGGTGGCGATGCTCGCGTGCACCCGGCTCGGCGCACCGCATACCGTCGTCTTCGGCGGCTTCTCGGCCGACTCGCTGTCGGGCCGGATGAACGACATGAAGTGCGAGCTGATCATCACGCAGGACGAGGCGTGGCGGCGCGGCTCGAAGATCGGGCTCAAGACCGTCGCCGACGAGGCGATGGCCGACGCGCCCGGCGTGAAGAGCTGCGTCGTCCTCCGCCGCACCGGCGGCGACGTGCCGATGCAGGAGGGCCGTGACCACTGGTGGCACGACCTCTCCGGCGACGCGTCGGACGATCCCGACTCGTGTCCGTGCGAGCCGATGGACAGCGAGGACCTGCTGTTCCTCATGTACACGAGCGGCACGACCGCGAAGCCGAAGGGGATCATCCACACGACCGCCGGCTACCTCGTCGGCACGTCGACGACGCACAACTACATCTTCGACCTGAAACGGGACGAGGACGTGTACTGGTGCGCCGCCGACATCGGCTGGATCACCGGCCACAGCTACATCGTCTACGGGCCGCTCTGCAACCGGACGACGTCGGTCCTGTACGAGGGGACGCCCGACTTCCCCGACAAGGACCGGTGGTGGTCGATCGTCGAGAAGTACAAGGTGACGATCCTCTACACCGCGCCGACGGCGATTCGCTCGCACATGAAATGGGGGCCGGAGTACTCGCAGCAGCACGACCTCTCGTCGCTGCGCCTGCTCGGCTCCGTCGGCGAGCCGATCAACCCGGAGGCGTGGATCTGGTACCGCGAGCACATCGGCGGCGACCGGACTCCGATCGTCGACACGTGGTGGCAGACGGAGACCGGGATGATCCTGATCACGCCGCTGCCGGGAGTGACGACACTCAAGCCGGGCTCGGCGACCAAGCCGTTCCCGGGCGTCGTGCCGGCGGTCTACGACGAGCGGGGCAAGGAGGTCGGTCCCGGTGGGGGCGGCTATCTCGTCCTCAAAAAGCCGTGGCCGGCGATGCTGCGAGGCATCTTCGGCGACGACCAGCGCTACCGGGACACGTACTGGTCGAAGTACGAGGACATCTACCTCGCGGGCGATGGTGCCCGGATCGACCAGGACGGCGACTACTGGCTGCTCGGCCGGATCGACGACGTGATGAACGTCTCCGGGCACCGGATCTCGACCATCGAGGTCGAGTCGGCGCTCGTCGATCATCAGGAGGTTGCCGAGGCCGCAGTCACGTCGCGGGCCGATCCGGTGACCGGCGAGGCGATCGTCGCCTACGTAACGCTCAAGGGCGGGGGCGAGGGCTCCCTCGAGAAGCTCGAGGAGCTGCGCAACCACGTCGCGCAGAAGATCGGGCCCATCGCCAAGCCGGCGAACATCGTCTTCACGCCCGAGCTGCCGAAGACCCGCAGCGGCAAGATCATGCGCCGCCTGCTGCGGGACGTCGCGAACGACCGGAAGCTCGGCGATACGACGACGCTCGCCGATCCGACCGTCGTGGACGAGATCTCGAAGCGCGCGGCCGACGAGAAGGCGCAAGAGGCCGAGGCCTGAGAACTGGGGGAGCCTTCGGGCTCCCCTTTTCTCTTAGAGGGCTAGGCAACGTCCACGTCGAATGGTAGAAACCTCGCGCACGAGCGGCAGCGGAGGTCGAAGGCACTCCAACGGGCGGATCCGGGCAAGGTGCCAACTGGACCGCCGACCTCGCAAGAACGCGCCGCCGCCCGTCCTCGTCGAATTGCGCCGGGCACGATCCGCTCGGCGTGCCCAAAATGGCCTTGGCGCGCGTGGTCGAGATCACTGATACGTTGATCAGTGCCTTCTGGCTTAGAATCCTCGCCCGCCAGGCGACGCGGTAGGACGTGCTCGGTTGTAGGTCGGCTCGGCCAGGAGCATCCACTCGAAGGAGGCCATCAATGGCCACCATCAATCCGTCCGCGGCGCCGGTCATGGACGCACGGAAGACGAGCATTCTCGCCCGCTTCACGCCCACCCATGCGACCACGGAACAGTACGACGAGACCATGCGCCAGCTGGAGAAGTCGGGCAACTGGCTGCCGGAAGGACTCGAGTTCCACGTCGCCTTCAAGTCGGGTGACAAGTTCGTAGTCAGCGAGATCTGGGACTCGCGGGAGCAGTTCGAGGCGTTCGGCGAGCACCTCATGCCGATCCTGAACGACGTTGGGATCGAGCCTGGTCAGCCCGAGATTCTCGAGATCCACAACATCGTCAAGCGCTAAGACGATCGTCTGACGATCAGGGGCCGGACTGGCCGAGCAACGGCGGCGCGGATTTGCGCCGGTGCCTCGGCGAAGTTCGGCCCTTGAGCGTTCCGTGCCCCACCGGCCGACGCGAGCGGCCTGGCAGATTCCGGTCGCCATCCTGATCGGGCTTGTCGGCGTAGGGGCTGCCGTCGCGGTTACGCGCAAGCGGGCCTTGCGCCAGGCTCACCAGTCCGGGACAGACGGTGCGAGGGCCAGTGTTCCGGAATGACCGCTGAGCCGGGATGCGAGACTCCGAGGGTGACGCAGGGTCAAAAGGCACCTTTCATGTATCGGCCGCGAAGCTACAGTCGAGCGCATGCGCCACCACGCCGATCGTCGAATATGCCGCTCATTCGCAACGCGGATGGCATTGGCGCGAGGTTGGTGATCAGCGGCGGCGTGGCGCTCGCGGCTCGTGCTTACCGGCTGTCGCGTTCAAAGCGTCAACGAGGCGAGCTACGTGGCGAAGAACGAGCAGGTGTTACGAACTATCCCCGTCTACGCCGACAAGAGGCTGGCTAGCGAATACTCGATCGGTCAGCCTGCTTCCGACGGACCGCCGTGGCAGGGCGATAACAGCCCTCCATACGACGCCTACGTCACTTACCACGTTTTTCAGTGCCGAGAAGTGCAACGTGCGCGACCGTGGGTGACTGGTACCGCCGCGAGTTGCCGCGCCGCGGCTGGAGTTGGGATTCCGGGTATCCGCGCGACGCCAGCTACGTCCGAGGACACGCCTCTGTGCACGTCACCTGTGCAGGAACCGGAAACACGGCAGGCTTTGTACTCAGCGCGGATCACAACGAGCGTTGGCGCCGCTCGGTCACTCGCCTGGGCGAGCGTCCTCTCGCCTGACCGGACTCAGCCGTCGAGCAGCGGCTCGAAGCGTGAGGCGTCGTCGAACGGACCGATAACCGCGAGCCGCAGGCGGTCGCTCGTGAGCAGCTCCGACGCGACCCGAGCCACGTCGTCGCTCGTCACCGCCTCGATTCCGCTTAAGACCTCGTCCGGGTCGGGGAGCTTCCGTTCGAGCACTTCCTTCCGCAGTCCGAACATCATCAGCCCCTGAGGGCTCTCGAGCTGGAGCACGAACCGGCCCTTCGAGAAGTTCCGCGCCTTTTCGAGCTCCTCGGCCTGCGGCGGCGCGGCCGCGATCTTGCGCAGTTCGCCGGCGATCGTGGCCACGGCGTCGTCGATGCGGGCGATGTCCACGCCCGCCTGCGTGTAGAGGGTCCCGGCGTCGGTGTAGCTGTGGTTGAGGCCGTGGACGTAGTAGGCGAGGCCGCGCCGCTCGCGGACCTCGCTGAAGAGACGCGAGGACATCCCGCCGCCGAGCGCAGTTGCGAGGAGCAGGAGCGCGTAACGGTCGGGGTGGTCGAGCGGCAGGCTGTGCACTCCGAGCGAGACATGCGCCTGCTCCGAGGCCTTGGTCGAGACGACGACGCGGCCGTTCAGATGCGCGGCGGCAGCAGGTTCCGGCTCGCCCGTCTCGGCGTCGTCGAGGTCGCCGAGCAGCTCCTGCGCCCGGTCGAGCACGCCGTCGCCGATTCGTCCGGCGACGCCGAGCACCATGCGCGACGGCTTGTACCAGTGGCCGAGGTAGTCCATGAACGTGTCGCGCGTCGCGTCGCGGATCGTGTCCTTGCTGCCGATGATGTCGCGGCCGAGCGGCTGGTCGCCCCAGAGGAGCTGCTCGTAGACGCCGCCGATGTAGTCGCGCGGCGTGTCGTAGTACATGTTCATCTCCTCGACGATGACGCCCTTCTCGCGCTGGATCTCCTCCTCGGCGAAGCGCGAGTTGCGGAGCATGTCGACGAGGACGTCGAGCGCGACGTCGCGATGCTCGGCTGCGCACTTGACGTAGTACGCCGTCGTCTCCTTGCTCGTGAAGGCGTTGAACTCGCCGCCGATGGAGTCGATCGCGCCGGCGATCTCGCGCGCGGTCGGGCGCCGCTCCGTCCCCTTGAAGAACATGTGCTCCGAGAAGTGCGCGATGCCGCTCGACTCGGCGCTTTCGTAGCGCGAGCCGGCGGCGAGCATGATGATCACGGCCACGGATTGCGCCTGTGGCAGGTCGGCCGTCAGGACTCTCAGGCCGTTGTCGAGCGTGTCGCGTTGGAACATCGTCACCGCGTTCGATCGTATAGAGCTATCCACCGTGCACGGCGAGCAGACGAGGCGCGCGATCGCCGCCCAGCCGGAATGGCTGGCGCGGGTGCCTACCGACAGGCGCTTCCCGGACGGCGCGCGCCTGCTCTTCACCGGCTGCGGTACGTCGTTCCATGCGGCGATGACCGGTGGAGAGGCCGTGCAGGCGCTCGAGCTCGTTCTGCGACCCGAGCGAGACGCCGATCTGCTCGTGCTCGTCTCCCACGAGGGGGAGACGCCCCTCACGCTCGAGGCGGCGCGCGCCTGGCGCGGCCCGCGCTGGCTCGTCACTGGACGGGCTGACGGGCCGATCGCCGAGCTCTGCGACGAAGTCGTCGTCTGCGCGCCGGAGATCGAGGAGAGCTGGTGCCACACGGCGAGCTACGCGTGCGCGGTCGCGGCGATCGCCGCGCTCCGGGGAGAGGACATCTCCCGGTTGCCGGGCGCGGTCGAGCAGGCTCTCGCGGCGCCGCTGCCGGAGGTGGGCGAGCAGGAGCGGTTCCTCGTCGCGGGCGCCGGCCGGGAGCTCGCGACCGCCCACGAGGCGGTGCTGAAGCTGCGCGAAGGCGCCTGGGTCGCGGCCGAGGCGTACGAGACGGAACAGCTTCTCCACGGCTACCTCGCCGCGGTCGACGAGTCGGTGCGCGCCTTCGTGCTCGACGGCGAAGGCGTCGCCGGGGAGCGGGCGGCCGCAGCGGCCGCCGCGCTGCGCGCGCTCGGCTGCGGCGTCGACCTCGTGCCGACGCATCACCCGGTCGTCGACATCGTGCGCTTCCAGCGCCTGACGGTCGAGCTGGCCGAGCGCCGCGGCCGCGAGCCGGACCGGATCCGCCGTCACGATCCGCGCTGGATTGCGGCCGCCGCAGCCGCGAAGGCCGACAACGCGAGCTAGAGCGCGGCGAGGAGCCGGTCGACCTCCTCGAACG
>CAVOMI010000013.1:0-522500 GCA_963696975.1 uncultured Actinomycetes bacterium
ATGGGAGGCAGACATCGTCTCCGGCGACCGCCGCGCGCAGGCGGTCAGCATCTGGCCGCGGCAGTCGCTGAAGCTGATCCCGTTTCAGCTCGGTCTCTGGCTCGACCTTCCGAAGCACGCTCCGTGCCCGGTGGACGAACTGCTCCGCGACGGCGACGCGTTCGGCCCGCTGCAGGTGCTGCACGCGCCCGGCCACTCGCCCGGCCATCTCGCGTTCTGGTGGCCCGAGCGCCGGTTCCTCGTCGCGGGTGACGGCGTGGCGACATGGCCGAAGCTCTGCCCCGGCTGGCACTCGTTCAACCTGAACCGGCCGCAGCACCACGCGACGCTGCAACGGCTCGCCGAGCTCGACGCCGCGATCGTGGGCGTCGGCCACGGCGACCCGATCACGGACGGCGCACCGGACAAGGTGCACGAGCTCGCGAGCCGTCCGGTGCCCTGACGACTACGAGCGCGACAGTGCCCGCCCCAGCCTGAGCAGCCACGAGTCGGCCGGGATGAGGAGCCCGCGACCTGCGAGCCCGACCATCCGGTCGAGCGCGAGCAGGTAGTCGCCGGCGAGCGAGGGCTCGTCGCCGAGCGCCCAGAGCGCCTGCGCGTTCGTCCACGCTGCGTCGCGCGCGCGATCGACGTCCCACATCGCCGCGATGTCGTCGATCCGGTGCAGCCGGTGGACGAGCCGGTCGAGCCACGCGAGCCAGCCGGTCAGGTACGAGCTCTTGATCCGGGTCTCGACCTGCGCGAGCAGAGCGTCCACCCGCTCGAAGTCCGCGTGCTCCGGAGACGCCGTTCGGAGGTCGAGCCCGAGCTCGCGGCACGTCGCGGTCAGCGCGACAGGAAGGTCTCGGTTGATGTGGGCGTTCATCCCTGCGAGTGCGAACTGGAGCGGCGCGATCCCTCGTCGCGCACGCTCGGCGAACAGCGGAACCCAGGCGGAGGGTGTTTTCGCCGGATCGTGACCATACGAATCGAGCGCCGAGAAGAACAAGCCGGCGAAACGGACGTCGAGCGTCTCGAGGTAGCGAGCATCGGCAGAGCCCGCCTGTGTCACGTCGGCGCCGACGTCCTCGGTCACCTCGCGGTACAGCCGGGCGAAGCAGACGACTCCGTCGGAGGGAGCCGCCGAGGCCTCGATCGTCCTGAGGCGGTCGATCACCTCCTGAATGTGCACCGGAGGGTTCTCCGTCACCGCCTCATCTTCGCGCTTCTGGAGTCGACCAGTGCGGCCGTACCGGCGGCACAGCAGTTCTCGTCTCTTGAACCGCCTCGCGGGTTCGCCTAGCCTCCACGCAGAGTCGTCGCTCGCTCCGACTACACGGGAGATCTGCTTTGGACACGTACCACGTCGTTCTCTACGTTCACCTGCTCGCGCTCTTCATCGGCATCGGCGCCGGCTCGGTGCTACTCACCTGTCTCTTCCAGCTCCGCGCTGCGCGCACGCTCGAACAGGCCGCGCCGTGGGGAGTGGTCGCGGGCAGGGTCGGCAAGCTGTTCCCGATCGCGATCCTCGGCCTCTTGCTGACCGGCGCCTACATGACGCACAAGCTGTGGACCTGGGGGACGAGTTGGATCGTCCTCGCGATTGTCGGCCTCGTCGTGCTCGCGGTGCAGGGCGCGGGCATCGCCGAGCACACGGCGAAGAAGCTCCAGGGTGCGTTGCGAGCCAACGGCCCCGGACCGCTCGGTGCGGAGGCGCGACGCATGGCGCTGCACCCCGGTCTGTGGGTGGTCGAGTTCTCCAACCTGGGCCTCGTCCTGGCGATCGTCTGGAACATGACCGAGAAGCCCGGCTGGAGCGGAGCGATTGCCGCGGTAGTCATCGGCTACCTCGTGGGCGCAGGCGTTGCGCTGCTCGCATCTCGCGCCCCGCGAGAGGAGCTGGCTGCTGCCACCGGCTGATGGCTTCGCGCGCATAGGATCCGTCCATGGACCCGGACCGGGCACGCGAGCTCTTGGCGGCCGAGCGCAGTCGGATCGAGCGGGCGCTGGTCGCCCGCGCGCGCGAGGAGGACGGCGAGGAGGGGGAAGACCAGGATCCCTCGAACCTCGGGGCGGACCTCTACCAGGACGAGCTCGACGAGGGGCTGCGCGACGATCTCGGGGCGCAGCTCGCGGCCGTCGGGCGCGCCGAGGCCCGGCTCGAGGCGGGCACCTACGGCCTCTCGGTCGAGAGCGGCCAGCCGATCCCCGACGCGCGCCTCGAGATCCATCCCACCGCCGAGCTGACGGTCGAAGAAGAGCGCGCTCGCTAGGCGTCTAGGCCGAGCGGAGCGTGTCGGCGATCACCCGCGCGTAGATCGTGCACGCGTAGGGCCACGGGTGCGTGCCGTCCGACAGCATCTTGGTCGTCGAGTTGCCGTACCAGTCGGCAAGGTGCGCGGCCGGCCAGTCGTGCAGCCACGTGACCAGCGCGTTGTTCGACTCGTCCTGCCAGCTCGTGGAGTTGCGGACGTTGACGACGACCACGTCGGGGATCCCGTGCAGCGCGTGACGGAGGCGCACGAGGTCGTGGTACCAGAGCGGCCCGTTGTTGCCGACCTGGATCACGATCGTCTGCGGCAGCTTGTGGTGCCGCCGCAGCCGCTGGAGATCGTCGATCGTGTTGTCGATCTGCCGGCCAACCGTGGCGTCGACATGGACGCGGTGGTCGAGAGCCGTCTTCAGCTCGGTCGAGCAGCTGAGCATCACCGAATCGCCGAGCGCGAGCATCCGGCCCGGCGGCAGAGGAGCCTGGTGCTTGTTCTGGGAGCCTCCGCCCGAGTGTGAGACCACCGGCTTGACCGCTGCCTTCACCTTCGGCGGGCTGACATACGTCGAGACCGGATTCAAGCTCGACGGCGTCACGAAGAGTACGGCGAACGCAGCGGCGAGGGCCAGCGCGGTCGCCCCGAGAACTTCGAGCTGGAAGCGGCGCGAGTGCTGGGACAGCCAGCGTTGCGCGCGCCCCCTGCGGATCGGCTCCTCGACGTAGCGGAACGAGAGCGCGGCGGCCGCGATCACGACGGCGGCCTCCGCGATCACGACGCCGGGGCTGCTCCGCACGTTCGCGCCGGCCACGAGCAGGATGATCGGCAGGTGCCAGAGATAGATCCCGTAGCTGCGCTCGCCGACCCACCGCAGCGGCGCGACGCCCAGCGCCCGGCCGATGCCGGTTCGCGGATGGGCGACAGCGGCGATGAGCACGACGAAGCAGAACGACGCCGCCAGGTCGCCGCCCCGGTAGAACGTCGGGTTGAAGTCCTGCATGTTCCGGAAGAGAAGGACGGTGCCGACGAGCGCGGCGACGCCAAACAGCTCGAGGAGCGGCACCGCGTCTCTCAGCCGCTCGATGTACGGCCAGACGAGCGCGAGCAGAATCCCCATCAGCAGCAGGAAGGCGCGCGTGTCGGTGCCGTAGTAGACCCGGGAGGGGTCACTGCCCGGGTTGTAGAGGACCCACATCAGGGTGGCCGACGCCGCGATGCCCGCGATGACGAGCATCGGCAGCCGCCTGCGGCCGACGAGCACGAGGCACGGAACCAGAATCAGCGGCCAGACGATGTAGAACTGCTCCTCCACCGCGAGCGACCAGACGTGCCCCAGCAGCGACGGGTTGCCCATCACGTTGAAGTACGAGTGGTTCGCCGCGATCAGGTGCCAGTTCATGTAGTAGAAAAGCGAGCTGGCCACGTCGCTGCGCGTGTGGGCGAGGTCCTGGCGCGCGAAGATCGAGGCCAGGATCAGCGACGCGAGCACGACGAGGACGAGGGCGGGGAGGAGGCGTCTGGCGCGACGCATCCAGAAGCGGATCAGATCGATCCTGTTCCGGGCCTCCCACTCGACGAGCAACAGCGACGTGATCAGGTAGCCGCTGAGGACGAAAAAGAGGTCGACGCCGAGAAAGCCGCCCGGCAGCCAGTCGATGCGAGCGTGGTAGAGGAAGACGGCCACCACCGCGAGCGCGCGCAGGCCGTCCAGCCCGGGCCGGTACTGGATGTGAGGCGCGTTGGCGACTGGCTTCGGCATTTTCGGCGTCAGCTTAGGGTCAGTTGCGGCGGGCCGCCAGAGCGGTCTCGACGATCTCCGCAAGGCACTTCGCCGGCTCGGCGAGCGCGCGTTCGGGACCGTAGCGCTCGACGAGCGAAACTGCGTCGATCCGGCTTCCGGTGACGTCTCCGGCCACCACGAGCGCTTCGACTTCGGCGGTGCGGGCGCTGTCGAGGACGCGGCCCACGACCTTGCCCGTGAACGACGTCGCGTCGAGCAGTCCCTCCCCGGTGACGACGAAATCGACCTCCCCGAGCCGCTCGAGGAAGTCGAGGCGTTCGGCGACGAAGTCGAAGCCGGGAACGAGGCGCGCGCCGATCGCCGCCAGCCCTCCGGCGAGCCCTCCCGCCGCACCGGATCCGGGACGGTCGGGGACGTCGAGTTGCGCGAGGCGGTCCCGCAGGATTCGCACCTGGTCCGGGGTTGCTCCCTTCTGCGGAGCGAAGACCTCGGCGGCGTCGAGGAAGCGAGCGTCGACGTCGCACGCGACCTCGACCGGGATCGAGAGGCTCGCCGGCAGAGCCTCGACCGCGCCGACTCCGCCGTCGGTCGAAGCGACTCCGCCGACCGCGACGACGATCCGCTCAGCGCCCTCGGCGACCGCGGCGGCGACGAGCTCGCCGACGCCGCGGCTGGTAGCGCGAAGCGGATCGTTTCCGTCCGCTCCCCCGGCGAGCGTGAGGCCGCAGGCGAGCGCCGCTTCGATCAGGGCGGTGCCGTCGTCCTCGAGGCGCCACGCCGCCTCCACCGGCGCACCGAGCGGACCGCTCACGACAGTCCGCCGGTTGCCGCCGCCGAGCACGTCGAGCGTCCCTTCTCCGCCGTCCGCGAGCGGCAGTTGGGCGGCGCTCCAGCCCGCACGCTCGGCTCCGGCGGCAATCGCGGACGCAGCCTCTCGCGCGGTGAGTGTGCCGCGGAACTTGTCGGGGGCAGCCAGGAGCCGCATCACCCGTTGATTGTGCGCTACCGTTCGCTCTGCACTAGCACTAGAGCGAGTACCGGTTGCGCGTCCGTTGCGCGCCTCCTGTCCGTTCAGAACTCCGCGGAGGGAGGTGTTTGTATATGGCAACCGGAACCGTCAAGTGGTTCAACGATGCGAAGGGGTACGGCTTTATCACCCCGGACGAGGGCGGCAAGGATGTGTTCGTCCACTTCAGCGCGATCAACTCCGAGGGCTTCAAGTCCCTCGCCGAAGGCGCGCGCGTCGAGTTCGAGCCGGCCGAGGGTCAGAAGGGCCCCGAGGCTCGGAACGTCGTCCCCGTCGGCTAGTCCGACTGTTGGACGGGGCGCCTCCTTGGAGGCGCCCCGCCGTTTTCTCTGGCTCAGCTGACGTTCAGCGCCGTGTCGTCGACGACGAACGACGTCTGCAGCGAGCTGTCTTCCACGCCCCTGAACGTGAGCGTGACGGTCTGGCCGGCGAAGCCGGACACGTTGAACGAGTGCTGCACGTAGCCCGACGCCTTGTTCAGGTTCGAGTACGTGGCGAGGCTCGTCGTGCCGAGCGTCACCGTGAGCTTGTCGTACGCCGTCGTCGTCGTCCTCTCGGCGGTGTCGATGTGCAGCCAGAACGACAGCGTGTACGTGCTGCACCCGCTCGGGATCGTGATCGACTGCGACAGCGTGTCGGTGTGCGAGGTGCCGTAGCCGTCGAGCCACGCATCCCAGGTGCCGGAGTGCGTGGGCTCGCCGGACGAGCCGTACTGACCGATCACGCCCGCGGTCGCGGACCAACCGGTCGACCCGGACTCGAAGCCCGGATTCGTGATCTTCTGGGCCGCGGTACACGTGCCCGCCGCCGTCACGGTCAGCGCGAACGACGTCGTGTGCGATGCCGACGAACCCGTTCCCGTGATCGTCAGGGTGTAGGTACCGGCCGCGGTCGAGCTCGAGGTCGAGATCGTCAGCGTGGACGAAGAACCGGCCGTGACTGACGACGGCGAGAACGACGCCGTCACGCCGCTCGGCAGGCCGGTCGCACCGAGCGAGACCGTCTGCGCCGAGCCGGAGGTGACCGCGGTGGAGACCGTTGCGGTCGTCCCGGACCCGGCCGTGACCGACGCCGACGTCGGAGTGACCGACAGCGAGAAGTCGTTCGCCGTTGCCGCCGTCACGCTGAGCGTGAGCGTCGCGGTATGCGAGCCGGTCGAGCCGGTCCCGGTGATTGTGATGCTGTAGGTGCCGGCCGGCGCCGAGGACGACGCCGTGAACGTCAAGGTCGACGACGACCCGGAGTTGACCGACGACGGCGAGAACGACGCCGTCACGCCGCTCGGCAGGCCGCTCGCGGTCAGCGCGACCGACTCCGAGCTGCCGGAGGTGACCGCGGTCGAGACCGTGGCGGTTGCGTTCGATCCGGCGGCGACGCTGACGTTCGTCGGGTTGACCGAGACCGAGAAGTCGCTCGAGCCCGTCGACCCCGGCCCGAATGCGGCGGCGCCGTTCGGCGTCCCGAGCCCGGTCGGTCCGTCGTAGCCGACCTCGCCGGTGCAGAGGTACGCCGGCGAGCACGTGGCGGTGTGACCGGTGGTCACGTCGTAGAGCGCACCCGGGTCGGCGTACGGATACGAGTTCGGATAGGCGCTCGGCGCCGGCGAGTTGGCCAGCGCGTACATCGCGCCGATGATCGGTGACGCGACGCTCGTGCCTCCGAAGACCGTCCATCCGCCCGAGCCGTACGAGTCGTACACGGCCACGCCGGTAGCCGGGTCGGCGACCGCGGAGACATCGGCGATCGTCCGCCGCGAACATCCGGTGTCGGTCTGGAACGACGGCTTCGACTCGTAGGTCGAGCAGCCGCTGCCGGCGCCTTCGCTCGAGGAGGTCGACCACACCGACTCCGTCCAGCCGCGTGCGTTGCTCGTCCGCGTGAGGTTCGTTCCGCCGACGGCCGTCACGTACGGCGAGGCGGCCGGATACTCCCTCGTGTAGCCGCTGTCGCCGGACGAGGCGACGATCGCAACGCCCGGGTGCTTGTAGTACGAGTTGTCATAGCTCGACTCGCTCGAGGACTCGGAGCCGCCGTAGCTGTTCGAAACGGCGACCGCACCCTTCGAGACCGCGGTGTTGACGGCCGTGCCGAGGTTCGCAGTCGTCGGGCTGCTTGCTTCGACGAGCAGGATGTGACACTGCGGGCAGATCGCCGAGACCATCTCGAGGTCGAGCATGATCTCCGACGACCAGCCGGTGTTCGCCGCCGGAAGCGGGCTGGCCGCGCCGTTCTGGTTGACCTTGGTGAAGCAGCCGTTGGAAGTGGTGCAGGCGGGCAGCCCGAAGTTGCTGCGATAGGTGCTCAGGTCGCTCGCGGCGTTCGGGTCGTCGTAGGCATCGACGATCGCGACCGTCTTCCCCGAGCCCTGCGTGGTGGGCACGTTGTACGCGCTGTCGAGGTCGGACGGCCCGTAGCCGCTGACTGCGACCGCCGGGTTGACGCCGGACGCGACGTGCCCGACGACGCCGGTGGTGCGACGGAGCGCGAAGCACCGCATCTCTCCTTTGGGGACCGCCGCACAGGTGTGTACGAAGCGAGCGGTCGTGCCAACCGCAGACGCGGCGGCGGCGGAGCGTGCGTTGCCGCCGACCAGTGACCCGGCGAGCGCGCAGAGTGCGAGGACGATCAGGACGTACCGAGGGCGCGTAGCGCGCCGACTGCGGCGAGAGAACCCCTTGGCCATTGCACCGAACCTTTCATTGTTGGGCGATTACGTTCGCGCCGCAGGAGGTCCGAATACGTAGCACAGTTTCCAGTGGAATGCGATCCCTCGGCCGGTGCTGGGCGTCAGCTCTTGCGTGCGGTGGCGCGTCCTCCCTTGCGGCCGGCGGCTTTCTTCTGCGCGGTCGTCCCGCCCTGGGACGTGTCGTCGCGGCGAACGCCGGAGCCCGACGCTTTGCCGCCGCGGCTCGAGGCGCCCGGCGAGTTCGCGATCTTCGCGGCGCGCTCCTTCGACATCCCCTTTTCCTTCAGCTTCTCGTACTGCTTCTCGTTCTTGACGCTCGGTCGCTTCCCAGGCATGCGATCCTCCTTTGCGGTGGACGAGGGTCCCGCAGAGACAACGGGCGTAGTCGGACTTGCGATTCGGCTGCGTCCGGCTCGTGCCTGGGACGTCGAGCGCCTTGTCGGCTGGCACGCCGATCCCGAGGTAGCGCGCTACTGGGACGACGAGACCTTCACGCACGCGGAGATGGCGGAGCGGCTCGCGCGGGGCGACGTCGAGGCGTGGATCGTCGAGGAGGCGGCGGAGCCCGTCGGCTACCTTCAGGTGCATCCGGACGGCCTCGACATGTTCCTGATCCCGGCGGCGCGCGGCCGCGGCCTCGGCCCGGACGCGGCGCGCGCGATGGCAGAGCACCTCAGGCACGAACGCGGCCGGGAACGCGTGACCGTCGACCCCTACGCCTGGAACGAAGGCGCGGTGCGCGCCTGGCAGCGGGCCGGCTTCGTCGAGGTCTCACAGCACGAAGCCGACGAGGAGCACACGGCGCCCTGGATCCTGATGGAGTTCCGAAGCTAGTCCGCTTCCGGGTCGTCCTCGGGGATCGGGTCTCCCTCCTCGGGATCGGGTGCGGGCGACTCGTCGATCTCCCCTGTCTGTCGCCGGGCGTCGTCGGCTTTGCCGACGACGCTTCCAGCGCAGTTCCGGTCGTCTTCGCGGGGGTGCATATCCTTGGCCGGTTCTGTCATGAAGATCGTCCTTCCCGACAACTCCGAACTCGAACTTCCCGCCGGCGCGAGCGGTCTCGACGCCGCGCGCGCGATCGGACCGAAGCTCGCCGAGCAGGCCGTCCTCGTACGCGTCGCCGGCCGCGTCCAGGATCTCCGGCAGCCGCTCGCCGACGGCGACAAGATTCAGCTCCTGACCACGCGCGACCGCGAGGATCCGGACGCACTCGCGGTGCTGCGCCACTCGTCGGCGCACCTTCTCGCCGAGGCCGTGCGCCGCCTCTACCCCGGCGTGAAGATCGCGATCGGGCCGCCGATCGAGAACGGCTTCTACTACGACTTCGAGTTCCCCGAGCCGGTTCGCGAGGAGGATCTCGAGCGGATCGAAGAGGAGATCCGCCGTGAGCTGAAAGAGGGCCGGGCCTGGGAGCGAGAGGAGATCTCGCGCGACGAGGCGCAGGCCCGCTTTGAGGCGGAAGGCGAGCCGTACAAGGTCGAGCTCGTGGACACGGCCGAGGGGGACATCACCCTCTACACGCAGTCGCACGACGGCGTGGCCGAGTTCACCGACCTGTGCCGCGGCCCGCACCTGCAGGATTCGAAGCCGATCAAGGCGCTCAAGCTCACGGGGCTCGCCGGCGCCTACTGGCGCGGGGACTCCGACAACCAGCAGCTGACGCGCATCTACGGCACCGCCTTCTACCGCCAGGAGGACCTCGACGCCCACCTCGAGCGCCTCGAGCTCGCGCGCCAGCGCGACCACCGCCGGCTCGGCAACGAGCTCGACCTCTTCCATCTCAGCGACCACTCGCCCGGATCGCCGTTCTGGCACCCGAAAGGGATGGTGATCTGGAACGAGCTCGAGGATCTGCGGCGGCGCGAGAACCGCAAGCGCGGCTACGTCGAGGTGAAGACGCCGCTGCTCTACGACGTGGCGACCTACGTCACCTCGGGCCACTACGACAACTACCGCGACAACATGTTCTTCACCCGCTCGCACGGTGAGGAGCGCGAGTTCGCGCTCAAGCCGATGAACTGCCCGGGTCACATGCTCCTGTTCGGCTCGCAGCTCCGGAGCTACCGCGACCTGCCCTACCGCTACGCGGAGTCCTCGACGCTGCACCGCGACGAGCTCGGCGGGACGCTCCACGGCCTCCTGCGCGTCAAGCACATCACGCAGGACGACGCGCACATCTTCTGCAGTCCCGAGCAGATCGAGGACGAGATCTTCGGCTGCCTCGACTACGCGTCGTACCTGTACGACCTCTTCGGGATGGAGGCGCGGTTCGAGCTCTCGACGCGCCCCGAGCCCAAGCTCGGCACGGACGAGGAGTGGGACTTCACCGAGGCGGCGTTGACGGCCGCGCTCGAGAAGCGCGAGATCGAGTACGCGGTCAACGCGGGCGACGGTGCCTTCTACGGACCGAAGATCGACCTGCACATGACCGACGTCCTCGGCCGGTCCTGGCAGATGGGGACGATCCAGCTCGACTCGCAGATGCCGAAGAACTTCGGCCTCAGCTACATGGGAGCCGACAACCGCGAGCACACGCCGTACGTCATCCACCGCGCACTGCTCGGGTCGCTCGAACGGTTCATGGGCATCCTGATCGAGCACTACGGCGGCGCCTTCCCGTTCTGGCTCGCGCCGGTTCAGGTCCGCGTGCTGCCGGTCGGGGAAGGACACTTCGGCGCCGCCGACGACCTTGCGGCCCGTCTCCGCGCGGCCGGCTACCGCGCCGAGGCCGCGCAGCCGACCGAGACGATCGGCAAGCGGATCCGTGCCGCCGAGCTCGAGAAGATCCCGGTCACGGTCGTCTACGGCGACCGCGAGTCGGACGAGAGCCTGGCGGTGCGCGAGCGCGGCGGCGAGCAGTCGACCCTCTCGCTTCCAGACCTCCTTGCCAGGCTTGCTAACCTCTGACGTCTGAAAAGCAGGGGCGGACCGTTCCTCACCTCCCGGGCCGACAGGACCGCGGGGGTTCAACCGAGTCGTGGTGTTGAAATTGACACTGCTTGGCGAGGAAACGGCCGCTGCCACGCAGCGGCTTTTCATGTTGCGACCACAAAACGAGGAGGAGTAAGCCCAACTTGGTGAATTCCCTTTGAGGCCTAGACGCCGGCCGTTCGACCAGACCCGCCCGACGCCACGCGACACGACGCGCATCAACGATGCGATCCGTGTCTCTCGCGTCCGGCTGATCGACGACGACGGCAGCCAGCTCGGAATCAAGACCACCGACGACGCCCGCGAGTACGCCTACGGCAAGAACCTCGACCTCGTCGAGGTCGCCGCCCAGGCTGACCCGCCCGTCGCCAAGGTCATGGATTACGGCAAGTACAAGTACGAGCAGGAGCAGAAGGCGAAGCAGGCCCGCAAGCACCAGAGCCAGATCCAGGTCAAGGAGATCAAGTTCCGGCCGAAGATCGGGGTTCACGACTACAACACCAAGAAGGGCCACGTCGAGCGATTCCTCAATCAGCGCGCGAAGGTGAAGGTCACGATCATGTTCCGGGGCCGGGAGCAAACCCACCCGGAGCGGGGCCGCGATCTGCTCCTCCGCCTCGCCGATGACGTCAAGGAGATCGGGCAGATCGAGTCCCAGCCTCTCCAGGACGGACGCAACATGGTGATGCTGCTCGGCCCGACGAAGAATGCAGGAGTGAAACACGATGCCGAAAATGAAGACGCGGAGCTCCGCGAAGAAGAAGTTCAAGGTGACGGGCACGGGCAAGATCCTGCGCCGGCCGGCGATGCGGAGCCACAACCTGGAGAAGAAGTCGTCGAAGCGTAAGCGCGGCTTCCGCAAGAACCGCGAGGTTGCGAGCGGCGACCGCGGCGCACTCAAGAAGATGCTGGGGATGGGCTGAGATGCCGAGGGTCAAGCGCGCAGTCGCCGCGCACAAGAAGCGCCGCAAGGTCCTGGAGCAGGCGAAGGGCTACTGGGGTCGCAAGAGCACGCACTACCGCTACGCGAAGGAGCAGGTCGAGCACTCGCTCGTCTACGCGTACCGCGACCGGAAGGTGCGGAAGCGGGAGTTCCGGAAGCTCTGGATCACTCGGATCAACGCCGCCGCGCGCGCGAACGGGCTCTCCTACAACCAGTTCGTGCACGGCTGTTCGAAGGCGGGAATCGAGCTCGACCGGAAGGTGCTCGCGGACCTCGCGGTCAACGATCCGGTTGCCTTCGGCGCGATCGCCGAGCAGGCGAAAGCCGCGCTCAAGGCTGGAAGCGGCGACGGCAAAGCCGACGCCGCCCGGCCGGAAGACCGCGCCGCCGCGCACGGCGCGTAGGCCTGATCACCTCGCGCGACAACGAGCGGCTCAAGCTCGTCCGCAAGCTTCACGACCGGCGCTGGCGCGACAAGCTCGGGCTGTTCGCCGTCGAGGGAGAGGACCTGGTCGAGGCCGGGCTGGACGCCGGGCTCGAGCCCATGGACTTGCTCGTCGCGGGCGACGACGTCGAGCCGGAGTTGCTCGCCGAGGTCTCGACGCTCGCGCATCCGCCGCGGGTCGTCGCCGTCTTCCGGCGTGCCGACCTGGCGGGCGGAACGCGGCCGACGACGCTCGCGCTGTGGCACGTCGGCGACCCGGGCAATGTGGGAACCCTTTTGCGCGCGGCGGACGCCTTCGGAGCCGGGCTCGCCCTCTCGGAGGGCTGCGCCGACCCGACCGGGCCGAAAGCGGTACGCGCGTCGATGGGATCGCTCTTCCGCGTGCCGCTGAGCGGGTTCGACGATGCTCCGGGGAAGCGTGTCGCGCTCGTCCCCGACGGCGGAATCCCGCTCCCCGAGCTGGATGCCGCAGGCGACGTCGTGCTCGTGCTCGGAGCGGAGCGTGACGGCCTGCCGGTGGAGGTCGTCGACCGTTGCGAGGCGCGAGCCTCGATCCCGCAGCCTGGAGGGGGCGACTCGCTCAACGTCGCGCTTGCGGGTGCGATCGCTCTCTACGAGCTGGCCCGCCGCTCCTAAAAAGAAGTCCGGCCCCTTGCGGGGCCGGACCAAAAAAATTCGCCGAGCCGGTTTCGCTTTCGTCCGCCTCCTCCAACCGGCCCTTCGCTTCGGGATTGCTCCCTCTTCGTCCGACCGCTCGGGTGAGGTTTCGACCTACTTGCGCTCCGTGCTCGGCGCAAGAAGGAACCTACGCGAACTCCGTCACCGGATCAAGACCTCCGCGCAACGTTTTTGTCGCAATTTGCGAGCGGATCATTTCCGGGCGGCGATCCACACGCTGTCCTCGCCGCCGGCGAACGGGCGCCGGTCGAACCAGCCGTAGCACGCGAGCACCTCGAAGCCGGCCTCGGCGAGGAGCGAGTGCCAGCGCTCGGGTTCGACCCACCAGAGCGTCATCGTCGAGGCGCCCTGCGGCCCGCGCACCGACAGCGTGAGCGCCTGCGCCGTCAGATCCCAGTCCGCGCGTTCGTCGATGCCGGGCTCGCGCTCGATCCAGCGGCCGTGCGTCTCCTCGATGTCCTCGTGGGACGGCGTGAAGACGTCGAAGACGAGCCGTCCGCCCGGCAGGAGCAGCTCGCGCGTCGCGCGCAGCGCCTCGCGCCGCTCGTCGTCGTCGCGCAGGTGGAGATAGGCGCGGAACGGGCACGTCACGAGCGGGACGCGCTCGTCGACCGGCGGGTGCCGCAGGTCGCCGAGCCGCAGGTCGAGCCGCTCGGCGACGCCGGCTTCCCGCGCTCGCTCGCCGCACACCGCGAGCATCCCGGCCGAGGAGTCCACACCGATCACGTGCGCACCGGCCAGCGCGGTCGGAATCGCGATCCGTCCCGTTCCCACGCCGAGCTCCACCAGCCGGCCGCCGGCTGCGAGTGCCTCGTCGACGTAGAACGAGACGTCCTCGATCACGCTTGCGCTCCACGGGTCGTAGAGCTGGGCGATGGGGTCGTAGACGCTCAGGGCTTGCGGGCCACGTAGACGAACTCGAGGGACTCGTCGTCGAACGGGCGCCGGTCGAACCAGCCGTAGAGCGCCTCGACCTCGAGCCCGGCGACGTCGATCAGACCGTCCCATTCTTCCTTCGTCGCCCACCAGATCCGGATCGTCGCGGCGTCGTCCCGCTCGATCTCGATGCGGTTGTCGGCCGGGACATAGCGAAGCGTGTGCACGACACCGCTCTGGTTCTGCGTCGTCCCGTCGAGTCGGGCCGCGATCGTGTGGCTGAAGGCGAAGGCGTTGAAGGCAAAGCGACCGCCGGGCCGCAGCGAGGCGGCGACGCGCTCGAACACCTGCCGCTTCTCTTGCCAGCCCTGCAGGTGCATGAGCGAGCGGAACGGGACGTAGATCAGCGCAGCGGCCTCCTCGAGCTCCAGCTCGCGGACATCGCCGAGCCGTAGCTCGAGCGGCAGGCCCGCCGACCGCTCACGCGCGATCTCGAGCATCGCCGGCGACGAGTCGATCCCGAGCACGGGCTTGCCTGTCTCGCGGACGACCTCGATCGCCACCCGGCCACTGCCGACCATCAACTCGACGATCGGCCCGTCCGCCTCACGGGCGAGCGATACGTAGTGAGCCACGTCCTCGGTCATGTCGGACGCCCACTCGTCGTAGACGGGAGCCCAGGCGTCGTATTCGCTCATCGCCGGGTAGTATCGACGGCGATGTCTGCTTCGCGCGCTTTCGCCTTTACGCAGCCCCGGCTCGTCGCCGGGGCGGCGGCGCGCTAGCAGCGTCGTCTCCTCCTGAGCGCGAGCCGGGGTGTCGAGCCCTCGTTCCGGTGCGCTGAAAGGAGGAGAAACCGTTGGATAAGGTCGCCATCGTGGATCCCGACGACCTCGAGCAGGAGGCACTCGCCGCCGCAGCGGAGGCAAGCTCGTTGTCGGCGCTCTCGGAGGTCCGCGTCCGCTATCTCGGCCGCCAGAGCGCGCTGAAGCTCGCGCTGCGCGAAGTCCGCGACCGCGAGAGCGGCATGACGCTCAACGCGGTGCGCGAGACCGTCGAGTCTGCGCTCTCGGCGCGGGAGGACGAGCTCGCGCGTGCAGAGCTCGAGGAGCGGCTTGCAACCGAGCGGGTCGACGTCACGCTGCCCGCCCGGCTCCTCGGGCCGCCGAAGCTGCGCGAGCGCGGCACGCTCCACCCATCGAGCCTTGTTCGTCGGGATGTAGAAGACATCTTCCTCGGCCTCGGCTACGAGATCGTCGACGGCCGCGAGGTCGAGACGACGCGGTACAACTTCGACGCCCTCGGCTTCCCCGACTGGCATCCGGCGCGCTCACCACGAGCCTCGCTGTTCCTCGACGCGCAGACCGTCCTCCGCACCGAGACGTCGCCGGCCCAGATCCACAAGATGGAGGAGCGGCGCCCGCCGATCTACATGGTCTCGATCGGCCGCGTCTACCGGCGCGACACGATCGACGCCACCCACTTCCCGATCTTTCACCAGTTCGAGGGGCTGGCGGTCGACACGGGCATCACGATGGCCGACCTCAAAGGGACGCTCCTCCACGTCATGCGCGAGCTCTACGGGCCCGAGCGCGAGGTGCGCTTCCGCACGCACTACTTCCCGTTCACCGAGCCCTCGATGGAGCCGGACGTCTCGTGCATGAACTGCGGAGGCGCCGGGTGCGCGGTCTGCAAGCACTCGGGCTGGATCGAGATGGGCGGCTCCGGGATGGTCGACCCGTACCTCTACGAGTTCGTCGGCTGGGGGCCGGAGGAGTACACCGGCTTCGCGTTCGGGATGGGGATCGAGCGGACGGCCCAGCTTCGGTACGGCATCGCCGGCATCCGCCCCTTCTGGGAGAACGACCTGCGCTTCTTGCGCCAGTTCCGATGAGGATTCCGCTCAGCTGGCTCCGCGAGTACGTCCGCGCCGACGCGGATCCGCAGCAGATCGCCGACGCGCTGTCGATCTCGACCGCCGAGGTGAACGGCATCCACCGGGTCGGCGTGCGCGGCGATCTCTCGCTGTTTCGCGTCGGCCATGTGCTCGAGGCCGCGAAGCACCCGGATGCGGATCGGCTGCAGCTCACCTCGGTCGATGTGGGGGAGGATCGCCCGTACTCGATCGTCTGCGGCGCGTGGAACTTCGGCGCGGGGGCGAAGGTCGCAGTGGCGCTGCCGGGCGCGACGCTGCCGAACGGTCTCGTCCTCGAGCGGCGCAAGCTCCGGGGGCAGCTTTCCGAGGGGATGATCCTCGCCGAGGACGAGCTCGACCTCGGCACCGACCACACCGGGATCATCGTGCTCGACGACGCGCTCGAGGCGGGCGCGCCGCTGGCGGATGTGCTGCCGCTCGTCGACGAGGTGCTCGACCTCGAGCCGACCGGGAATCGCCCCGATCTCCTCGCGGTCTACGGTGTCGCGCGCGAGGTGGCGGCTCTGCTGGACGGCGAGCTGCTGCCGATGCCCGGAGTGGATCCGGCCCGCGACGGCGACGAGGCGGTCGGGATCGGGATCGAGGATCCCGACGGCTGCCTCCGCTTCGTCGGCCGCCTCCTCCGCGACGCCGAGATCGGCGAGTCGCCGCCGTGGCTGAAGGCCCGTCTGCGACATGCCGGGGTTCGTGCGATCTCGAACATCGTCGACGTCACGAACTACGTGATGCTCGCGCTCGGGAGCCCGCTCCATGCCTACGATCTCGACCTCCTCCACGGTGGGCTCGTCGCGCGCCGCGCGCACCAGGGCGAGAAGCTGCGCACGCTCGACGGGGTCGAGCGCACGCTGACCGCGGACGATCTCGTGATCGCCGACGACGAGCGGGCCGTGGGGCTCGCCGGGATCATGGGCGGCGAGGAGACCGAAGTCTCCTCCTCGACGAAGAACGTCTTGCTCGAGGCGGCGAACTTCGAGCCGGTCGGGATCCTGCGCAGCTCCGAGCGGCACTCGCTGCGCACCGAGGGCTCGAACCGCTGGGAGAAGGGCGTCGACCCATACGTGGCCGGTCAGGCGGCGACCTATGCGACGCAGCTGATCGCCGAGTTGAGCGGGGCACGGTGGACCGGGGCCGAGGATGTGCAAGGTGCCCTTCCAGAGCCCGCGGTGATCCGGCTGCGCCCCGAGCGCGCCGACGCCCTGATCGGGCTCGAGGTCACCGAGGACGAGCAGGCGGAGATTCTCGGACGGCTCGGGTTCGAGCGGCTCGAGGGCGGCTTCCGCGTCCCCACCTGGCGAGCGCGAGACGTCACCCGAGAGGTCGACCTGATCGAAGAAGTCGCACGCTTCAAGCTGCCGGAGATTCCGTTCACCCTGCCGCGCCGCGAGGCGATGTTCGGGCGGCTGACGCGCGAGCAGCGCCTGCGGCGACAGGTCGAGGACGTCCTCGTCGGAGCCGGCTACGCCGAGGTCTACACGCCCACGTTCGTCGCCGACGGCGACTTCCGGCTGCCGGAGCCGCTGTCCACCGAGGCGGCCGCGCTCCGCACGGTCCTCTACGCGTCGCTCCTCGACCCTGCGCGCCGCAACACGGACGCCGGGAGCGAGGACGTCGCCCTGTTCGAGGTCGCGCGCGTCTACCGTGATGTGGGGGCCGACCTGCCCGAGGAGCGGTGGCACGTCGCGGGTGTCGCCGACGGCGGTTTCGCCGAGGCCAAGTGGGCGGTCGAGCAGATCTACTCGGCGCTCGGCGTCGAGCCCGCCTACGAGCGCGCGACCGCGCCACACCTTCACCCGGGGAAGGCGGCGCAGACGGCCGAGGGCTGGCTCGGCGAGCTCCACCCGGCGCTGCTCGACGGCGTCTGGGGCGCCTTCGAGCTCGACCTCGACGCGCTGGCCGGGGCGACGCCGCGGGCCGCAACCTTCGAGGAGGTGAGCCCGTACCCCGAGGTGCGGCAGGATCTCGCCTTCGTCATCGCCGAGGATGTCCCCGCCGCGGACGTCGTCGCCGCGATCCGCGAGGCGGCCGGCGGCCTGCTTCGCACCGTCGAGGTCTTCGACGAGTACCGCAATCCGGAGACGATCGGCGAGGGGAAGCGGTCGCTCGCGTTCCGGCTTGCTTTCGGCTCAGCGGAGAGAACGCTGACGGACGAGGACGTTGCGCCCGTGCGCGCGTCGATCGTCGACGCGCTCGCAACGCGGTTCGGCGCTGTCTTGCGCGCCTAGCTACGGAAGTGCCGGCGGACGCGCAGGGCGGTGCGCAGCGCCAGCGCGGCCCCGGCAACGGCCCCGACCGCGGCTCCGATCTGCTTCGCGCGCTCGGTGGTCTTGCCGACCTCCTCCTTCAGGGAGTCGACAGCGTTCGTGAGCTCTCGCCGCTCGTCGGCGATCTCGCGCCGAAGATCAGACTCCGTCGCCATTGCGCAACGCCTCCCCTGCGAGCCGAGCCTCTTCGACCGCCTGCTCCGGCATCGGCTTCGCGCCCTTCTGCAGCAGCCGATAGCCGACGAAGGTGAGGACCGCGGTGATCAGCACGAGCCCGCCGCACACGATGAGCAGCGAGGCCCACACCGGCAGCGTGGTCGCTAGGCCCGCCGCCGCAGCGAGCAGGCCGAAGGTCAGGGCCAGGAACGCGAGGACCGCAGCTCCGACCATCAGACCGAGGCCCGTTCCCAGTGCAGCAGCCTTCTTCTTCAGCTCGGCGGTTGCGAGCTCGACCTCGAGCCGGACGAACTCGCGTGCGTGCTCCGCAACGCGCCTGGTCGCGCCCGTAAGACCTAGTCCCTCCATCTCCCGCTCCTTTCCGACTGGGCCGTGACCGTAACCGAACTGATCTCAGGCCGGACGGCGGCCGACCAGGAAGGTCGCACCCTGCGTGCCCACGGGGTGCACGTCGCTCAAAGCCCGTGTGACGCGGATACGACCCGTGATTCCGGCCTCGTCGAGCCGCGCGAGGCAGCGGCCGGCCATCCCGGCGGAGGCGCCGTAGCCGTGCGCGCTCGCACAGCGGAAACGGAAGCCCGGGCGTTCCGTGGTCTGGCTCGGGTTGATGGGGGCGCAGAGCACGGCCGCGCGGTCGATGTCGACGCTCGAGTCGAGCTCGAGCTCGGCGACGAGGTCGCTCCAGTCTGACGGGAGAGCCTCCAACGCCTCACTTCCACCCGACCGCCAGCGCACGCCGCACCTCGACGGGCTCCGCAGGCTTGCCGTGGGACTCGACGAGCTCGAGACGCCCGCGGATGCCTTCCGCGTCGATCCGGCGAAGAAGCCGCCGCGCAGCTTCGGGTCCGATCCCGTGGCCCTGCGTCGAGACGCGGAAGCGAATCTCGGTCGCCGAGACCCCGGGACCCGCCGGCCCGAGGAGCGCAGCGGCGCGGGATCGGGCCGTGTCGTCGTGGATCGTGAGGCTCATCGCCACCTCGGTCCACCTTGGATCCAGAGCCCTTTCGACGTGGTTCCAGCGTTCGACGAGTGGCACGGCGCGAACCGTACACTCCGGCCCGTGGCAAAGGTTGAGCAACGGCTTTCGCTCGCCAAAAGCGACCTGCCGGACGTCCTGCGGGAGATGCTCCTGATCCGCCGCTTCGAGGAGAAGGTCGAGGAGCGCTTCCGCGCGGGCGACCTGCCCGGCTTCCTTCACGTCGCGATCGGCCAGGAAGCGTGTGCCGTCGGCGTCTGCCGCGCGCTCGAGGACGGCGACGTCATCGCCTCGACCCACCGCGCGCACGGCCACACCCTCGCCAAGGGCACGCACCCGAACGAGTTGATGGCCGAGCTGTACGGCAAGCAGGAGGGCTGCTCGCACGGGTACGGCGGCTCGATGCACCTCTACGACGTCGAGCGCGGAAACATGGGCGCGAACGCCGTCATCGGCGGCGGGCTGCCGCACATCACCGGTGCCGCGCTCGCCTTCCAGCTGCGGGGCGAGCCTCGCGTCGCGCTCGCGTTCTTCGGCGACGGAGCGACGAACATCGGCACGTTCCACGAGGCCCTCAACCTCGCGCAGCTCTGGAAGGTGCCGGCCGTATTCGTGCTCGAGGACAACAAGTGGGCCGAGTCGACGCCCGAGTCGCAGCACTCGCCGATTCGAGACCTCTCCGAGCGCGCCAAGGCGTTCGGGATGAAGACGATCAAGGCCGATGGGCAGGACGTCGAGGCGGTGTACAAGGCGACGCGGCAGGCGCTCGACCATGCCCGCTCCGGCAAAGGACCCGTGTTCCTGCACCTCGACACGGTGCGCTTCAGCGGCCACTACATCGGCGACCCGCAGGTCTATCGCGACCGTGACGAGGCGAAGAAGCTGCGCGCGACCCGCGACCCCGTCGATCTCCTGCGCGCGAAGCTCGAAGTTTCCGACGACGACTTCGGCGAGCTCGACACCGAGGTGACCGAGATCGTCGAGGCGGCGGTCGAGTTCGCCAAGAGCGGAACCGACCCCGCTCCCGAAGACGCGCTCAAGAACGTGTACGCCTGATGCCGGAGCTGACCTACAGAGAGGCAGTCCGCGACGCGTTGTCCACGGCGATGCGCTCCGACGACGACGTCTTCATCATGGGCGAGGACATCGCCGAGATGGGCGGCTCGATGGGCGTCACGGCGGGGATGCTCGACGAGTTCGGCTCCGAGCGCGTCCGCAACACGCCGATCTCGGAGATGGCGCTGGCCGGTGCGGCGATCGGCGCCGCGATGCAGGGCATGCGCCCGGTCGCCGAGATCATGTACGAGGACTTCATGACGCTCGCCGCCGAGCAGGTCGTGAACCAGGCGGCGAAGCTCCGCTACATGTCGGGCGGTCAGCTCACCGTCCCGGTCGTCTTCCGCACGCAGGGCGGCGCCGGCTGGTCGCCGGGCGCGCAGCACGCGCAGCAGCTCGAGGCGTGGTTCGTCCACATTCCGGGGCTCAAGGTGGTGTTCGCATCGACTCCGGAAGACGTCCGTGGACTGCTGTGGTCGGCGATCTACGACGACAATCCCGTCGTCTTCTTCGAGCACCGGACGCTCTATCCCATCAAGGGCGACGTGCCGCAGGAGATCGAGCCGATCCCGATCGGCCGCGCGCGCGTCCACCGCGAAGGCGAAGACGTGACCGTGATCGCGACGGGCCGGCTCGTGCACGAGAGCCTGAAGGCGGCGGAGGAGGCCGAGAGCGACGGCATCTCGGTCGAGGTCGTCGACCCGCGCACGCTGCAGCCGCTCGACGAAGACACGCTCGTTGCGTCGGTGAAGAAGACGAACCGCGCGGTCGTCGCGCACGAGGCCGTCACGCGGATGGGCTTCGGCGCGGAGGTCGCGGCGGTGCTCCAGTACCAGGCATTCGACTGGCTCGACGCGCCGATCGAGCGCGTCGGCGCGAAGTTCGCACCGCTGCCCTTCGCGCCCGTGATGGAGAACTTCGTCGTGCCGCACGCCGAGGACGTGCTCGCGGCGATCAAGCGAACCGTCGGGAAGGCGTAGCGGTGGCGACGGAGGTCATCCTCCCGCGGCTCGGCCAGGGGATGGAGTCGGGCACGATCGTCCGCTGGCTCAAGTCGGAGGGCGAGCCGGTAACGAAGGGCGAGCCGCTGTTCGAGCTCGACACGGACAAGGTGACGCAGGAGGTCGAGGCCGAGGCGGCCGGCGTCCTGCTCAAGATCGCCGTCGCCGAAGGCGAGGTTCCCGTCGGCCAGACGGTGGCCTTCATCGGCGCCGAAGGCGAGAACGTCCCCGAGGTCGCGGCTGCCGCGCCGCCCGTCCAAGAGGAAGCGACGACCAGCGAGCCGGCGGAGCCTGCGCCGGTGGCCGAGGCGCGGCAAGACGCGGCGGTCGCGTCCGGCAACGGCCGCATCAAGGCGTCGCCGCTTGCGCGTCGCATCGCGCGGGAGCGCGGCGTCGAGCTGGCCGGGATCCGCGGCACCGGTCCCGACGGCCGCATCGTCGCCGAGGACGTCGAGCGCGCCCAGGCCGGAGGTCCGGCTGCGCCACCGGCTGCAGTGCGCACGGTTCCGGTCGGCGAGGTCGAGCGCGTCCCGCTCTCGAACGTCCGCAAGACGATCGCGCGGCGGCTGACCGAGGCCTGGCAGATCCCGGTCTTCCAGCTGCAGGCGTCGGCTGACATGACGCGCGTGAACGCGCTCGTCACGAGGCTCCGCGAACGCGACCCCGAGCTGCGTGTCACCGTCACCGACGTCCTCACGAAGATCTCGGCGCAGGCGCTCATGCGTCACCGCGAGGTGAACGCGGAGTTCACCGAGGACGCGATCCTGCTCCATCCGAGCGCCAACGTCGGCCTCGCAGTTGCCGCGCCGCAGGGGCTCGTCGTGCCCGTGATCCGCGGTGCCGAGCGGCTCTCGCTGACCGAGATCGCCGGCGTGCGCACCGATCTCGTCGGCCGCGCGCGCGAGGCCAAGCTCCGGGCCGAAGATCTCGAGGGCGGCACGTTCACGATCTCGAATCTCGGCATGTACGCGGTCGAGAGCTTCACGGCCGTCCTCAACCCGCCGCAGGCCGCCATCGTCGCCGTCGGCGCGACCGAGGAGCGCGTCGTCCCCGTCGCCGGCGAGACCGTCGTGCGGCCGATGATCACCCTGACCGCGACCTTCGACCACCGCGCCGTCGACGGCGCCCCGGCAGCCGCCTTCCTCCAGACGCTGAAGGAGAGCCTCGAGGACCCGGGGCTCGCGTTGTAGAACTGTCCTATGGCCCCGACGGTCTGGTACCACGTCCGGAACCTCGACGAAGGCCGCCGCTTCTACCGCGAGCTGCTCGGCTTCGAGGAGCTGTCGGTCGATTTCGAGGCGCGCTGGTCGGAGCTCCGCCGCGGCGAGATGGAGATCGGGCTCGCCGAAGGAGAGCCGACCGACGACGGAGTCGCGCACGTCGACGTGGCCGATCTCAAGGCGGAGGCCGACCGGCTGCGCGAGGCGGGCGTCGAGGTCGGGATCGTCCTCGAGCTGACCGGCGAGATGCGCCTCCTCGACGTCTACGACCCTGACGGCAACCGGATCCAGCTCGCCGAGGAGCTGCGCGACTGATGTTGCGACCCGTCGACCAGCAGGACACGCGGTTCCTCCGCGACATGCTCCGCCACGCCTACCACTGGCGGCTCGGCGATCCGGACCTGCCGGCCTTTCGCTACGTCCAGAACTGGGGACGGCGCGGCGATGCCGGCGTGGTCGCCTCCGACGGCCCGAACGAGTACGGCGCGGCGTGGTACCGGCTCTTTCCGGCCTCGGAGCCGGGCTTCGGCTTCGTCGACGAGGAGACGCCCGAGCTGACGATCGCCGTCGTCCCGAGCAAGCGCGGCCACGGCATCGGCGCCGAGCTGCTCGAGGCGCTGCTCGAGCGGGCCCGGTCCGACGGCTTCGCGCGAATCAGCCTCAGCGCCGAGCCCGGTCAGACCGGCTTCTACGAGAAGCACGGCTTCCGTGAGCACGGCCGGGAAGACGGAACCGTGACGATGGTCGCCGACCTCTGATTAGTGTCAGTTCAGACGATTTAGGGACAAAGAGGAGATGAGCATGGAAGTTGACGTCGCCGTCCTGGGAGGCGGCCCCGGCGGCTACACCGCCGCCATCCGCGCCGCGCAGCTCGGCGCGAAGGTCGCCTGCATCGAGAAGGAGCCCGAGCTCGGCGGCACCTGCCTGCGCGTCGGCTGCATCCCGACCAAGGCCTGGGTGCAGACCGCGTTCGCGCTCAAGGAGGCCGAGGAGAGCTTCGCGAAGTTCGGCGTCTCGGTGGGGGAGGCGAAGCTCGACTTCGCGGCCTCGAACGCCTGGAAAGCGGGCGTCGTCGCGCAGATGACCTCCGGCGTCGCCGGCCTTTTCAAGGCGAACGGCGTCGAGTGGGTCAAGGGCGCGGGTGCCTTCAAGGACGCGAACACGATCGCCGTCGAAGGCGGCGAGGACGTCACCTTCAAGTCCGCCGTCGTCGCGACCGGCTCGTTCCCGATGCGGCCGGCGATCGAGGGGCTCGACTCGCCCCGCTGCGTCGACTCGACCGGGCTGCTCGCGCAGGAGGAGGTGCCGCGCCGGCTCGTCGTGCTGGGCGGCGGCATCATCGGCAGCGAGTTCGCCTCGATCTTCAACCGTTTCGGCTCGGAGGTCACCATCGTCGAGATGCTGACGCTCATCCCGCAGGAGGACGAGGACGCGGGGAAGGAGCTCGCGAAGCAGTTCGGCAAGCGCGGGATCACGCTCCATCTCGGCAAGCAGTGCACTCGCGTCGAGGACGACGGCTCTCAGCTCACGGTGCACTTCGGCGAGGGCGAGACCGTCCAGGCCGACCTGATGCTCGTCTCCGTCGGCCGTGCGCCCCTCGTCGAGGGAATCGGCCTCGAGGCGGCAGGCGTCGAGTTCGACCCGCGTGGTGGCATCGCCGCCGACGAGCAGCGCCGCACGACCGTCCGGCACATCTACGCCGTCGGCGACTGCGCCGGCTACTGGCAGCTCGCCCACACCGCCTTCCGCGAGGGAGAGATCGCGGCCGAGAACGCGTGCGGTCACGACGCGGTCTTCAACAATCGCGCGATTCCGCGTCCGATCTACACCGATCCCGAGATCGCCAGCGTCGGGCTCACGGAAGAGCAGGCGAGGGAGGAGTACGGCGACGACGTCGCAGTCGGCCGGTTCCCCTGGGTCGCGAACGCGCGCGCCGTGATGCAGGACGAGACGATCGGCTGGGTGAAGTCGATCCACGAGACGCGCTACGGCGAGCTGCTCGGGCTCGTGATGGTCGGTCCGCACGTGACGGACATGGTCGAGGCCGGCGTGGTCGCGATCGACGCCGAGTCGACGGTCGAGACGGTCGCCGACGGCATCGCACCGCATCCCACGCTCTCCGAAGCGATCAAGGAAGCGGGCCTGGCCGCGCTCGGCCGTGCCATCCACATTCCGAACCGCAAGCCGCGAGCGGCCACTCCCGCATAAGGCCGGATAGGAGGAACGCATGACCATCGTGAACAGGAGAAACGCCGTCGTCGGGTGGATGATGCTGAAGGTCTGGAAGCGCAACGCGCGCCGCAAGGCGAAGCACGCGCGCGGTCACGTCGACGCCTTCCGCAAGAAGAGCGCTTGAGCCTCTTCCGCTCCTCGATCGACGGCCTCGTACCGTACGAGCCGGGCAAGCCGGTCGAGGCGGTGCAGCGCGAGCTCGGGCTCGACCGGGTCGTCAAGCTCGCCTCGAACGAGGGGCCGTTCCCGCCGTTTCCGGCCGCGCTCGAGGCGATGGACCGTGCCGCGCTCGAGCTCAACCGCTATCCCGACGGCGGGGCCTGGTCGCTCCGTACCGAGCTCGCCGGGCGGCACGGAGTCTCCTTCGACGAGGTGATCGTCGGGGCCGGAGCCGACGGGATCATCGACCTGCTCGCGCAGGCGACGCTCGATCCCGGAGACGACGTCGTCTGCGGCTGGCCGTCCTTTCCGAGCTACGTCCTCACGGCGATGAAGCTCGGTGCCGAACCGCACCGCGTCCCGCTCCGCCGCCACACGTACGACCTCGACGGCCTGCTCGCGGCGATCGGCCCTCGGACGAAGCTCGTCTACGTCTGCCATCCGAACAACCCGACCGGGACGGCGAACGGCCGGGACGAGCTGCTCGCGTTCCTCGACCGGCTTCCGGAGCACGTGCTCTGCGTCCTCGACCAGGCGTACTTCGAGTACATCCACGACCCGGACTACGTCGACGGCCTCGACCTCTTCCGCGAAGGGCGCCGCCTCGTGGTGCTGCGGACGTTCTCGAAGATCTACGGCCTCGCCGGCCTGCGCGTCGGCTGGGCGGTGGCGCCGGCGGATGTCGCCCTGGCGACGAGCAAGGTGCGCCGCGCCTTCGACGTCGCCGCGACCGCGCAGGCGGCCGCGCTGGCGAGCCTCGACGGCGCGGACGAGCTCGCACGGCGCCGTGCCCTGAACGTCGCCGGCCGCGACCGGCTGGGCGAGATCCTGCGCGGTCGCGGCCTCGAACCGGCGGGTCCGTCGCTCGGCAACTTCCTCTTCGTGGACGTCGGCGGCGGCCGGGAGCTGTTCGAGCGGCTGCAGCGCGAGGGCGTCATCGTTCGCCCTCTCGACGGCTTCGGCGCGCCCGAGGCGATCCGCGTCACGGTCGGCACACCCGAGGAGAACGAGGTCTTCGCGACCGCCTTGGGACACGTCCTTTCGGGCGTCTCGTAACCGGCCCAAAGAGGTGGTACTTTCGGGCGGACTCTCGTGAGACTGCCGTCGTCAGCTCAGTTCGCGCCGCTTCGCCTCGAGGGGTTCCGCAACCTCTTCTACGCGACGTTCGCGTCGAGCTTCGGGACGCTGGTCGCGGCGGTCGCTCTCACGATCGACGTCAAGGACCGGACGTCTTCGTCGCCGTATTCCGGCCTCTGGGTCGGCGCCGTCCTCATCGTCGAGTTCCTGCCGACGATCTTCGTCGGCCTCCTGCTCGGGCCGCTCCTCGACCGGCTCGACCGGCGCTCGCTGATGATCGCGGCCGACGCGCTGCGGATCGGCGTGTTCGCGGCGCTGCCCTTCGCCACGAGTGCGGGGATGATCGTCGCCCTCGCCTTCGTCGCCGGCCTCGCGACCGGCTTCTTCCGTCCGGCCGTGTACGCGGGCGTGCCGAACCTCGTGCCGGAAGCAGACCTGCCTGCTGCGAACGCCCTGCTGCAGGCGATCGAGAACGTGAGCTGGGCGGTGGGTCCGCTCGTCGGCGGCGCGCTCACGGCAGTGGCAGGCCCGTCGGCAGCCTACGCGATCAATGCCGTCTCGTTCGCCGTCTCGATGGTGCTCGTGATCCGCATCCCCGGCCGCCTGCTGCAGAGCGAGCGGGCGCTCTCACGTGGCTACTGGCGCGACCTCGGCGACGGCTTTGCGGCGGCGCTTCGCTCACCGTCGATGCGGGCAGTGCTCGTCGCCTGGGGAATCGCCTCGCTGGCGGCCGGCCTGGTGAACGTCTCCCAGGTCTTCCTCGCCAAGAACACCTTCTCGGCCGGCGACTTCGGCTTCGGGCTTCTGTACGGCGCGATGGGCACCGGCCTCGTGCTCGGCAGCCTCATGGGCTCCACCGTCCTTGCGCGCTCCGGTGTGCCGGCGGTGTACGGAGCGAGCATCGGAGTGATGGCCGTGGGGTACCTCGCGACGTCGGTGAGCCCGAACGTGTGGGTCGCGGCGGTCTGCTGTGTCGTCGCCGGGATCGGGAACGGCATGGCCATCCTGTGCAACGCCCTGCTCGTGCAGCGCGGCACGTTCGACGTGATGCGCGGGCGAGCGCTCACGTTCGTGATGAGCGCGACGTACGCGCTCGTCGGGGTCGGCGAAGCGGCCGGAGGGCTTGCGGTCCACCACACCGGCCCGCGCTGGATCTGGGCCGCCGCGGGCGGAGCGTTGCTCGTCGCGGCGCTCGCCGGTTCCCTGCTGTCGCGCAATCTCGGCGGCGAGACGGCCGCCGACGCCGAGCACCGCGGCGAACCCGCCAGGGTCGCACCCGCCAACTAGACGTAGCCAGCCTCTAGAGTCCTCGCGTGGCCGGGCGCCGCAACTGGACTCGAGAGGATCTGGCGGCCGGCGTCCGCGACGGCGACCGGCGCGCGCTCGCACGCGCGATCTCGCTCGTCGAGGACGGCGACCCGCTCGCCTACGGCGTCGTTGCCGACCTCTACCCGCAGACCGGCTCGGCGTACTCGGTCGGGGTCACCGGGCCGCCCGGAGTCGGCAAGTCGAGCCTCGTCTCGGCGCTGATCCGGCATGTCCGCGGGCGCAATGTCACGGTCGGCGTCGTCTCGGTCGATCCGTCGAGTCCGTTCACGCATGGGGCCCTGCTCGGCGACCGGATCCGCCTCACCGACCACTTCCTCGACCCCGACGTCTTCATCCGCTCGATGGGGACGCGTGGCCACCTCGGCGGCCTCGCCGAGGCCGCGCTGCAGGCGCTGCTCATCCTCGACGCGTCCGGCAAGGACGTCGTCTTCCTCGAGACGGTCGGCGCCGGCCAGAGCGAGGTCGAGGTGATCGGGATCGCCGACACCGTCCTCCTCGTCCTGATGCCCGGCTCCGGCGACGCCGTGCAGGCGCTGAAGGCGGGGATCATGGAGATCCCGGACGTGATCGCGATCAACAAGATGGACAACCCGGCCGCGAAGACGATGCTGAACGAGGTGCGCTCGATCCTCGCGCTCGACCGCAGCGGCGACTGGAACCCGCCGATCGTGCTCACCGAGGCCGTGCGCGGCGAGCATGTGCCGGAGCTCTGGGAGAAGATCTCCGAGCACCGCGCCCTCCTCGAGGAGAGCGGGCAGCTCGAGGAGCGGCGCCGCGCGAATCTCGCCCGCGAGGTGTTCGCCGTCGCGTCGAGCCGGGCAAGCCGTCATCTCGAGCGCGCGGTCGCCGACGACGCCGAGCTGCGACGGCTGCTCGCGGCGGTGCAGGCACGCGAGCTCGACCCGCTGACCGCGGTTAGGGAGATACTCGAGAAGGTGTTCCGGATCGACGATGGCGACGCAGGTAACAGCACCCGGCCTGACTGAGATCGAGCGCGCGCGCGAGCGGCTCGACGGAGTCGCGCGCGTCACGCCGGTCTTTCCCTCGGAGACGCTTTCGCGGCTCGCGGGCCGGCCGGTGAGTCTGAAGGCCGAGAACCTGCAGCGGACAGGCTCGTTCAAGATTCGCGGCGCGTACGTGAAGCTCTCGAGCCTCCCGCCCGAGCGGTGCGCCGCCGGAGTGGTGGCGGCGAGCGCCGGCAACCACGGCCAGGCGGTCGCGTGGGCCGCTCGCGAGCTCGGTGCCCGCGCGCGCATCTTCATGCCGCAGGACTCGCCGATGGCGAAGGTCGACGCCACCCGCAGCTACGGCGCCGAGGTCGAGCTGACCGGCCTGACGCTCGAAGAGACGCTCGAGGCGGCGGTTGCCCACGTGGAGCAGTCCGGCGCGGAGTTCATCCATCCCTACGAGGACACGTACGTCATGTCCGGCCAGGGGACGATCGGCCTGGAGCTCGCGGAGCAGGTCGAGGAGCTCGAGACGGTCGTGATCCCGATCGGCGGCGGCGGGCTCGCCTCGGGCATCTCCCTCGCGTTGCGTGCCGTGCGGCCGGGGCTGAGGCTCGTCGGGGTCCAGGCGGCCGGGACGCGGCCCGGCGGCTCCGGCTACTCGATCGCCGACGGGATCGCCGTCAAGGAACCCGGTGAGCTGACGATGGGGATCCTCGGCGAGACGCTCGACGACATCGTCGCGGTCGAGGACGAGCAGATCGCAGAGGCGATCGTGCTGCTCGCCGAGCGGACGAAGCTCGTGGTCGAAGGCGCCGGCGCCGCCAGCGCAGCCGCGATCCTCGCGGGCCTCGTCGGCGGCGGCGCCGGGCCGGTGCTCGCGCTTCTCTCGGGCGGCAACATCGACGCGTCGCTGATGGTGCAGGTGATGCGGCGCGGGCTCGCGCTCGCCGGCCGCTACCTCGTCGTGCGCAGTTGCGTCCCCGACCGTCCGGGAGAGCTCGCGAAGCTGCTCGACCTGCTGGCGGCGGAGCGTGTGAACGTGGTCGAGGTGGAGCACCAGCGCGAGGCGGCGTGGGTCCCGGTCGGTTACACAGGTGTCGAGCTCACGCTCCTCACCCGCGATCCGGAGCACTGCGAGCAGCTCCTCCGCCAGCTCGGCGAGTGGGGCTATCCGGCCGAGCGCCTCGATTGAGTCGCCGTTTCGACGAGCTGCCGGGGCTGGTCGAGGAGAAGCTCGCCGAGCACGCGCGGGTCGTCCTCGTCTACTTCGACGCCTTCGGGTGGCGCTTCCTCGAGCGCCACGCCGACCACCCGCTCGTCCGCGGGGCGGAAGTCGAGCGCTGGTCGTCGTGCTTCCCGTCGACGACCACGGTTCACTCGACGACGATTCACTCGGGTCTTCCGCTGGGGGAGCACGGCCTCTACGAGTGGAACGTCTTCGAGCCGCGGCTGAACCGGCTCGTGACCCCGTTGTGGTTCTGCTTCGCCGGCGACGAGCGCCCCGGGACGCTCTTCGAGGCGGGGATCACCGCCCACGATCTCTTCCCCGACCAGACGCTCTACCGGCGGCTCCTGCCCATCCCGAGTCACGTGGCGATGCCGGCCGGGATCGCGCGCTCGGAGACGAGCAAGCTGCTCCTCCAACCGGCGACCGTGCATCCGTTCGACGACAACGCTGCAGGCCTCGCCCGCCTGTGCCGCGCCATCGCAGCCGAGGAGCGTGCCTACGGGACGATCTACTTCGGCGACGCGGACGCGCTCATGCACATGGCCGGTCCGGACGCGCCCGAGGTCGCAGCGCTCATGGAGGAGACCCTCTCGGCGATCGCTGCTGCCCCGTGGCCCGAGGGGACGCTCGTCCTGCTCACGGCCGACCACGGAATGGAGGGAATCTCGCCGCAGCGGACGACGTACGTGAACGTCGTCTGGCCCGAGCTCGCGCAGCATTTGGCCGTCGGCGCGGACGACAAGCCTTTGGCGCCGGCAGGCTCGTGCCGCGACCTCTTCCTGCACGTCCTGCCGGATCGCCTGGACGAGGTCGAGTTGCGGCTCGCCGACCTGCTCGCCGAGGTGGCCCAGGTACGGAAGGTCGAGGCGCTGCTCGCCGAAGGGCTGTTCGGGCCGAACATCACCGAGGCGCTGACCTCGCGGCTGGCGAACCTCGTCGTGCTCCCGGCAGCCGGCGAGGCCGCCTACTGGCTCGAGGAGGGCCGCTTCGAGCAGCGGTTCCTCGGCCAGCACGGTGGGCTGTCGGCCAACGAGCTGGAGATCCCGCTCGTCAGCTGGGTCGCGGGCGGGTAGCTAGCAGCTGCCGCCGCAGCGGCGGAACGACGTCGTCTCGCCGCCCCGGGCGCGCCAGTCGGCGACCCCTCCGTCGAGCACGGGCCGGGCGTCGAGGCCTTCGGCCTGGAGGACGCTCGCGGCCACGGCGGCGCGGGGGCCGGACTCGCAGATCGTCACGAGGGGCCGGCCGTTGAGCAGTCCCGCCTCGGCCGCCGAGCGTGCGGTGCGGTAGGGGAGATGACGCGAGCCAGGGATGTGTCCCTCGTCCCGCTCGTCGGCCTCGCGCACGTCGAGCAGCTCGATCTCGTCGTCGGCAAGGAGTCGCTCGAGCTCGTCGAGCGAGACAGGCTCGAGCTTCTCCGAGCCGCCGCCTTCCTGCCAGCCCGCGATCCCGAACAGCGCGACGGCGTGCAGCGCACGGGCGGCGCACAGGGCCTCGTCCTCGTCGGTCGCTTGGAGAACGAGTGGGCGGTCGGGCAGGACGAACGCCGCCTTGGTCGCAAAGTGCGGTCCTGTGACGGGGATGCCGACGGCGCCCGGATGATGGCCTGTCGCAAAAGCTTCCGTCGGTCGCACGTCGAGGACGATCGCCTCCTCCTGCACCGAGCTTGCGCGCCCGAGCGGCGGCTGAGCACCGAGGAACGGGCCGCGGTTCAGCTCGACGATCCGCTCCATGTTCGGTGGCCGCGGCGGCTGCGGGCCGAGCGCGGCGTCGAGGAAGTCCGCAAGCTCGCGCCGTAGCGCCGGATTGAAGCGGCGCTCGAAGCCGATCGTCGTCGACGCCTTCGAGCTCATCGCGGCGCCGCAGAGCGAGCCCGCGACGTGACCGGGGAAGACCTCGACGCCGTCCCCGAGCTCCGCAAGCCGGTGCAGGCTGTGGAACAGGCCTTCGGCTCCCTCCTGGGCCTCGACCGCGAGATCCGGCCGGCCCGCGTCGCCGACGAAGAGCGAGTCGCCGGTGAGGACGAGCCACGGCTCCTCGGCGCGGGAGCGGTCGATCACCGCGAAGCTGCAGTGCTCAGGCCGGTGACCGGGTGTGTGGATTGTCCGCAGGACGACGTCGCCGACCTCGATCTCCGTCCCGTCGGAGAGCGGCTCGTGCGGGAACGTCGCTTCGGCCTCGCGGTGGACGCGAACCGGGACTCCGTGCTCGAGTGCGAGGCGTCCGTGGCCGGAGACGTGATCCGCGTGCGTGTGCGTCTCGAGAACGGCCACGAGCCGGACGTCGCGGCGCTTCGCCTCCGCCAGCACCGGCTCGACGCGGTACTGGGGATCGACGACGACCGCAACGCCGGCGTTCTCGTCGCCGACGAGGTACGAGGCGCAGCCCATGTCGTCGTCCAGGAACTGCTTGAACAGCACGGCGCGACGGTACCACCGGCCTCCGCTATGTATCCGAAAGCGGCGCCGGGGTCGTCGTGGCGACCTCTTCTCGCGCGTGCTCCTCGTCGAGCAGCCGCATGACGAACCAGCCGATCGCGAGCAGGAAGACGAGCGTCTGCTCGCCGTTCATCAGGATCCCGCCGAGGTTCTGGTCGCGGATCGGCGACAGGCCCCACAGCCGCGGCGCGTGCTCGTAGTACGAGTAGAACGGCCGGCTCGAGAAGATGAAGGCGAGGCCGAGGAAGGACGAGCCGATGAAGGCGATCGCGAGGTAGCCGAGGCCGGCGGGCACCGAGAGCCGTCCGCTCACGATCGGCCACCAGAAGAGGAGGCCCACGGCGATCAGGATCGCGTGCTCGATGTTCAGCCCCCAGCCGGTGCGCAGCGCCCAGTTGTAGAACGGGGCGAGGTGCGTGAGGTACCACGCGGCGAGCCAGATGGGGAGGATCCAGCGGGCCCGCAGACGGTCGAGCCCTCGGCGACCGAGCCCCACTCGCATCGCGGGCGTCAGGCCGAGCAGGACGAGCAGCGGCGCCACATCGGCGATCAACGCGTTCTGGAGCAGGTGAATCAGCAGGAGGTAGTGCGCCGCGATCGTCTCGAGCGGCGAGTTGAGCGCGGCCGCGAGCAGGAAGAGGCCGGAGGCGAAGGCGACGAGGCGCCACGTTGGCGGCGGGTCGTCGCGCGCCGCGCGCCAGTAGAGCACTGCGGCTGCGGCTGCGAGCACGAGGAAGAGCGGCTCGAAGCTGAACGACGTCGCGCTCACGTCGCGGCGGCGAGGCGCGCCGCGTACGCGCGGCTCCAGCGCGGACGCAGGATCAGCGCGACGCAGATCCCGAGCGTGAGGAACTGCTCGACCGTCATCACGATCCCCGCGAGCTGCTGATCCAGGAGCGCCGAGATGCCGTACGCACCGTGGTAGAACGGATAGAGCGGCGTGAAGGTGAAGACGAGCACGTCGGAGAGGATCATCCCGGCCGCGAACATCGCCGCCGCAAGCGCGACTCGGCCGCCGACCGTCAGTCGCCGGTGCGAGCCGGGGTCGACAGCAGCGTCCAGACGAGGAGCCCGCAGAACACCCAGCAGACATGCTCGAAGTCGTGGAGCTTCTGATGGTGGAGCGCGAGCGTCGTAGAGGAACGGGACGTGCCAGATCGCGAGGTTCGCCGCCCAGAGCGAGAACGCGACGCGCGGCTTGAGCAGCGTGCCGAAGACGGTGCGCACGCCGCTGTTGCGCGCGAGCGGCGCGAGGATCGCGGCAGGCAGGAAGAACACGAGCAGCGGCCCGCGCAGCGCGGCCACCATCAGCGCGGGGCCGAGGTCGCCGATCAGGACGTGCTGGGCCATGTGGGCGAAGAGCAGCTTGCTGTCGGCGAGGCGGTCGAGCGGTCCGATCAGCGCGAAGAGCGTCACGCCGAGACCCGCGGCGAAGAGCGCGATGCGATCCCAGCCGGCGAGGTCCGGGCGGCCGCGTCGGCGCAGTCGTGCCACGGCCTGGAGGAAGAGCAGAGCCGCGACGGCGGCGGTGATGACCGGAACGACGTCTTCGGCCGGAAGCACGTCCTCGATTGTGCCTCCGATCGGCTGGGCTCGGAGCTAGAACCCGAGGTGCTTGGCGATGACCATGCGCTGCACCTCGTTCGTGCCCTCGCCGATCTCGAGGATCTTCTGGTCGCGGAAGAGGCGCGCGATCGCGAACTCCTCCATGAACCCGTAGCCGCCGTGGATCTGGAGCGCGGCGTTCACGACCCGATTCGAAAGGAGGCCGGTGTAGAGCTTCGCCTGTGCCGCGGCGAGGGCGAACGGCTTCCCTGCGTCTTTGAGCCACGCGGCGCGGTAGACGAGCTGGCGGCCGGCCTCGATCTCGGTCGCCATGTCGGCGAGCTGGAACTGAATCGCCTGGAAGCGCGAGATCGGCTTTCCGAACTGGTGTCGCTCCTTCGCGTAGGCCGCCGCGAGGTCGTAGGCGCCCTGCGCGAGCCCGACCCCCATCGACGCGACCGAGATCCGCCCGCCGTCGAGAATCTCCATGAACTGCGCGAAGCCGCGTCCGCGCTCGCCGAGCAGGTTCCCCTCGGGAACCGCGCACGAGCGGAAGGACAGCTCGCGCGTGTCCGACGCGTGCCAGCCGAGTTTGTGCATCGGAGCGGAGATCTCATAACCAACAGTGCCGTTCGGGACGACGATGTTCGAGATCTCGTCCTCGCCGGTGCGAGCGGTGATGGTGACGCACGCGCTGATGTCGGTGCCCGCGTTGGTGATGAAGATCTTCGAGCCGTCGATCATCCACTCGCCGTCGCGCAACTCGGCCTTCGTCCGCGTCGCGCCGGCGTCCGAGCCCGCGTCGGGCTCGGTCAGCCCGAACGCGGCGAGACCCCTGCCCGAAGCCAGCCGAGGCAGCCATTCCCGCTTCTGGTCGTCGTTGCCGAAGAGGAGGATCGGCATCGTCCCGAGCGAGGTGTGCGCCGCCACGGTGATCGCCACGGAGGAGTCGATGCGCGTGAGCTCCTCGATCGCGATCGCGTAGGAGACGGTGTCGCCGCCGGCGCCGCCGTACTCCTCCGGAATCGGCAGGCCCATCAGGCCCAGCTCGGCGAGCTCGGCGACGAGCTCGTACGGGAACCGCGCCTCGCGGTCGAGCTCCTCCGCGACGGGCGCGACCTTCGTCTCGGCAAAGTCGCGGACCGTGCGGCGGATGAGCTCCTGCTCGTCCGTCAGCTCGAAGTTCAAGTGAGCATCCTGCCGAGCTCGGCGATCAGCCGGACGCCGTAACCGGTTCCCCCCGGGACGCGCAGGTAGTCGCCGCGGCTGCGCTCCAGAAAGGCAGGCCCCGCCATGTCGACATGACACCAGGGGCCGTCGCCGGCGAACTCGTGCAGGAACTCGGCCGCGAGGGCCGGGGAGCCCTGACGCAGCGTCGAGGCGTTCTTCATGTCCGCGAACGTCGAGTCGATGTAGCGGCGGTAGCGCGGATGGAGCGGGAACGGCCAGACGAGATCGCCGCTGCGCCGGCCGGCCTCGACGATCGTCTCGCCCCACGCCTCGTCGTTCGCGAAGGCGCCGCCGTAGAGGTCGCCGAGCGCGAGCTCCATCGCGCCGGTCAGCGTCGCGAGGTCGAGGACGTGGGTCGCTCCCTCGCGGCGGACGTACCAGAGCGCGTCGGCGAGGACGAGTCGTCCTTCGGCGTCGGTGTTGATGATCTCGATCGTCTTGCCGTTCGCGGCGCGGAGGATGTCGCCGGGCCGGAACGCGTCGCCGCCGGGCAGGTTCTCGGCCGCGGCGAGAGCGGCGATCGCGCGCACCGGAGTCCCGAGCGCGGCGAGCGCGCCGATGCCGTGCAGCGTGCCCGAGCCGCCCGACATGTCGCCCTTCATGTCCTGCATCCCGCCGGCCGGCTTGATCGAGATGCCGCCCGCGTCGAAGGTGATCGACTTGCCCACCAGCCCGAGCACGAGATCGTCCTTCGCGCCCGGCGGGTCGTAGCGCAGGACGATCAGGCGCGGCTCGTTGCGGCTGCCGCGGCCGACGGCGGTCAGGGCTCCCATGCCGAGGTCGTCGAGCTCCTTGGTGGCGAGGACCTCGCACGTCAGGTGCTCGTGCTCGGCGGCGAGCTCCTTGGCCTTCTCGCCGAGCGTGTGCGGGGTGAGCTCGTTGGGGGGCATGTTCGAGAGGTCGCGCGCTCTGTTGGCCCGGTCGGCGACGATCGCCGCGCGCTCGACGGCTGTCCGGAGCTCGGGATCGTCGGCGTGGCCGACCACGATCCGCTCGGGCGCGCGGGTCTCGTTCTCCGCCTTCCAGCGGCCGGGCGAGTACGCGCCGAGAATCGTCCCCTCGACCAGCGCCGCGGCCTGCTCCGGCAAGGGCACGGGGAGGGACTCGTCGAGCAGCCAGACGAGCGTTCCGCCGACGCGGGCGAGCGCGTGCGCCGCGGCCGCAGCAGCTGTGCGCAGAGCGTCCGCGTCGACGTCGTCGAGGTTCCCGACACCGGCCGTGACGAGACGGGGCGCCTCGAGCTGACCGTCGAGGTGGAGCAGGACCGCCTCGCCGCGCTCGCCTCGCAGGTCGCCGCTCTCGCGAAGCTTCCCGAGCAGGCCGCCGAGCTTGTCGTCGAGGATCGTCGCGCCGTCTCCGCCCGGCTGCTGAGCGACGGGAAGCGCGAGCGCATCCCCGCCCGCCTGCCCCGGAAGGGCGATCTCGACCGTCGTCACGGAGCGCGATGGTATCGCTGCCGCAAAGACGGCGAGGCATAGACTCGCCAGACCGACGTCGAGACCCCGAAAAGGAGCGATAGATGCCAGGCACCGTGCAGGAGTTCTTCGAGCTGCTTCCGTCCCGCGCGGACACGTCGAAGACCGCGGGCATGAACAACTCGTACGGCTTCGACATCGAGGGCGCCGGACAGTGGACCGTCAGGGTGACCGACGGCAACGTGACCGTGAACGACGGCCTCGAGGACGGCACCGACTGCACCATCAGCGCCTCCCAGGAGATCTTCGAGAAGATCATCGCGGGCCAGCAGAACCCGACGAGCGCCTACATGACGGGCAAGCTCAAGCTCAAGGGCGACATGGGCGCCGCGATGAAGCTCCAGAAGCTCTTTCCGGATAACTAGCCGAAGACGATCTCGGCCTCCACTACTCGTCGAGCTCCACGAGCACCGCGCCGCCGGCGACGCGATCGCCCTCGCCGACATGCACGGCCCGCACCGTCGCTTCGTAGGGGGAGACGAGCGGCGTCTCCATCTTCATCGCCTCGAGCACGACGAGCGGCTGCCTCGCGCCGACTCTCGCGCCCGGCTCGACGAGCACGCGGATGACCGTGCCGGGCATCGGTGCGACGACCTCGGACTGCTCATGGCCGCCGGCGCCGTGTCCACCTGACGAGTCGTCGACGTTCGGCGCGGGCCGCGACGGCGGCGACGGAAGGTTCAGTCGCCACGGCTCGCTCCAGACCTCGGCCGGCGCGGCCGTCGGCCACTCCGACAGGGGCAGGTTCTCGGCCAGGAACGCAGTCGTCACGCGGCCCGCGCGGACCAGTGGATGCCCGACGAGCCAGCGCAGAAACGGAAGGTTCGTCGTGACGCCGCCGATCTCCGTCTCTCTCAGCGCTTGCGCGAGCCGGTCGAACGCCTCCTCGCGGGTGTCGCCGGCGGCGATCAGCTTCGCGATCATCGGGTCGTAGGCGGTGCCGATCTCGTCGCCTTCGCGCACGCCGGAGTCGACCCGGATCCCCTCGGGCAGCCGCAGCCGCTCGAGGCGGCCGGCCTGAGGCAGGAACGAGCGCGGATCCTCCGCGTAGAGTCGCACCTCCACCGCGTGCCCTCGCAAGGACCAGTCTGTTACCAGGTTGGACAGGGCCTCTCCGGACGCGATGCGAAGCTGCTCGCGCACGATGTCGACGCCCGTCACGAGCTCGGTCACCGGATGCTCGACCTGGATCCGGGCGTTGAGCTCGAGGAACCAGAAGTCGCGGGCGTCGAGCACGAACTCGGCCGTGCCCGCGCTCTCGTAGCCGATCGCGCGCGCGAACGCGATCGCCGCGTCGCTCATCCGCGCGCGGAGCTCGGGATCGAGTGCGGGGGAGGGGGCTTCCTCGAGCACCTTCTGGTGGCGCCGCTGGATCGAGCAGTCACGCTCGCCGAGTGCGACGACGTTGCCGTGCCTGTCGGCGAGGAGCTGGATCTCGACGTGGCGCGGCCGCTCGAGGAAGCGCTCGCAGAAGACGGAGTCGTCGCCGAAGGCCGCTGCCGCCTCGCGCCGCGCCGCGGCGAGCGCCTCGTCGAGCTCCTCCGGTGAGCGCACGACGCGCATGCCGCGCCCGCCGCCGCCCGCCGCCGCCTTCACGAGCAGCGGGAAGCCGATCTCCTCCGGTGTCCCGCTCGGCAGGACCGGGACGCCTGCTGCGCGCGCCGTCTCCTTCGCGGCGAGCTTGTCGCCGCCCGCACGCAGCGCCTCCGGCGGCGGGCCGACCCACGTCAGCCCCGCGGCGAGCACCGCCTCGGCGAGCTCGGCGCTCTCGGAGAGGAAGCCGTAGCCGGGATGGACGGCGTCCGCGCCGGACTCTCGCGCGGCGCGCACGTGCTCTGCGGCGTCGAGATACGAGGAGATCTCGACGAGCCCGTCGGCGGAGAAGGCATGCAGGGCGCCGCGGTCGTCCGGCGCCGCGACCGCGACCGTCTCGACCCCCTCGGCGCGGCAGGCCCTGAAGATCCGCAGCGCGATCTCTCCCCGGTTCGCTACCAGCAGGCGGCGCATGGAGGCGAGTCTAGGCTCCGCCCCGCCGAAAGATCCGCGCGACTCGGCGGAGTCGGCTCTACTCTTCCCGATTGACGCGACGCGAAGGTGGTAGTGCGGTTTGCGGGTGAGGCTGGGGATTGCGGTCGTGGTGGTCTCGGTGGTCGCGGCAGCGAGCGCCGCGGCGGCGCGCGCGGGAACGGCGCTCATCGTGACCGGTCACGGTTGGGGTCACGGCGTCGGCATGAGCCAGTGGGGTGCCTACGGCTACGCGCTGCACGGCTGGAAATACCGCCGAATCCTCTCGCACTACTACCCCGGGACGAAGATGGGGCACGTCGGCGAGCTCCGTCTGCGTGTCCTCCTCGCGCAAGGCGCTTCCTCTGTGACGGTGGGCTGCGCCACGCCGCTCACCGTCACGGACGGCCGGCGTCTGACCCGCACGCTTCGCGCCGGGACCTACGGCGTCGGGCCGCGGCTCGTGCTGCCGGTGCGCAAGAAGGGGCAGGGACTCTCCTTTGGACACCTCGCCGTCTTCAACTGCGCTCGCGCGCCGCTCACGTACGACGGGCGTGAGTACCACGGCACGCTCGTCCTCCGCAGCCAGGGCGGCCGCGTCTCGGTCGTCAACGGCCTCTCGCTGGACACGTACCTGCGCGGCGTCGTCCCGTCGGAGTCGCCGTCGCACTGGCCAGTCGCCGCCCTCGAGGCGCAGGCGGTCGCCGCCCGCTCGTATGCCGTCGCGCAACTCAAGCCGACCTCGTGGTACGACCTGGTGCCGACGACGGCCGACCAGGTCTACGGCGGTGTCAGGGCGGAGAGGCCGCGTTCAGATCACGCTGTCTACGCGACGCTCGGGCAGGTGCTGACCTGGGACGGCCAGGTTGCACGGACGTACTACTCCTCGAGCTCCGGCGGCCGCACCGAGTCCGTGCAGGACGCGTGGCCCGGCGCGGCGCCGATCCCGTACCTCCGCTCGGTGGCCGATCCGTACGACAGCTACTCGCCGCATCACGACTGGGGTCCCTACAACCTCTCGGCCTCGCAGCTGGCCGCGCGGCTCGGGCTCGGGAGCGCGGCCGAGTCGGTCCGGGTGGAGCGAAACGGCAGCGCGCGCGCCGAGTCGGTGGTGTTCCGGCTCACGTCGGGCGCCGAGGTGACCCGCAGTGGAGCTGCCGTCGCCCGCTCGCTGCACCTCCTGTCGGACTGGTTCTCGATCGGCGAGCTGCAGCTCTCGACGAGTAGCAGCCACGTGCTCTACGGCAGCGACGTCACCGTCTCGGTGCGCGCCGCCGGCGTGACGGGTGCGCAGTTGGAGCAGCAGACCGCGAACGGCGTCTGGCAGATCCTCCGCCAGGTCGGCGGGCCGGCGCAGGTTCAGCTCCAGCCGCGCGCGAGCACCGCCTTCCGGCTTGTCGCTCCCGGGACGAGCGGGGCCTCGGCCTCGGTTGCGGTCGCGCCGCGCGTGCAGGTGCAGGCGCTGAGCCCACGGGTGATCGCCGGCGAGATCTCGCCGAGTCCCGACGCTGCCGTCACGGTCTCGCGCCTCGTGCGCGGCGAGTGGCATGTCGTCGCGCATCCGATCCTCGATTCGAGCGGCAAGTTCAAGACACCGTTGCCGCTGCGGCCGGTCGACTACCGGGTCACCGTCGCGGCCGGCAAGCTCGCGGGCGCGCAGACGTCGCTTCACGTGACGCGGCGCCTACTCCAGAGCCTGCGCAGTCAGTGACGCGCCGGAGCTTCGGCTTCTCCCTGGTAGAGCGAGAGGAAGAGCACGCCGATGCCGAGCCCGAACGCGAGCACCGCTCCGATCGCGCTGTCGCGCTCGCGCCCGCGCAGGGAGAGAAGCCCGAGTACGAGTCCCACGAGCGAGCGAGCCGCCGAGAATGCCGATCACAGGGCTGATGACCGACGCACGAGCGCGCCCGCGGCGCCGGTGAAGCCGAGCTCCGAGATTGCGTGCACCGCGAAGCTCATCCCGCGGGCCACGACGAAGACGCCGATCGCACCCGACACGACTGCAGCGACGGCGCCGGCCCAGAGCGCGTTCTGGACGAAGTGGTAGCCGAGCAGCTGGACGAACATCAGTGGCCGTTCTCCACGTGGTGGACGTGCTGGTCGTCGGGCGTCCCGACCACGACGACGCGGCCGCGCACGCGCAGCACGTCGACCTCGGTGTCGTAGAGGCGCGAGAGCGTCTCGGACGTCGAGCACCTCGTCGGGCGTCCCGATGGCCCAGCGAGCCGGGCGCGAGGTACAGGACGCGGTCGACGCTGTGCAGCACGGGGTTCACGTCGTGAGTGACGAAGACGACGGGCGTCCCGCGCTCTCGACGTTGCGCGTCGAGCAGATCGACGACGCCGCGCTGGTGGGCGAGGTCGAGAGACAGCAGCGGCTCGTCGGCGAGGATCAGCACCGGGTCGGCGACGAGCGCCTGCGCGACGCGCAGCCGCTGCTGCTCGCCGCCGGAGAGCCGGCCGATCGGCGCGTCCGCGTAGGCGGCTGCGCCGACCTCGTCCAGCGCCGCGTCGACTCGCGCGCGGTCGTCTGCGTGGAAGCGGCCGAAGCCCCAGCGGTGGCCGTCGAGGCCGAGCCGCACGAGGTCGCGCCCGCGCAGAGACGACGTCGCGGTCGAAGATCCGCTGCTGCGGCACATAGCCGAGCCGGTCGACAGCGCTCGCGCGGCGGGCAGCCCTCGATCACGACGCTGCCCGGCGCTCGGCTCGAGCAGCCCGAGCAGGATCCGAAGCAGCGACGTCTTGCCGGTTCCGTTCGGCCCGAGGACTGCGAGCAGCTCGCCGTGCTCGAGCTCGAAGCTCGAGCCCTTCGAAGAGCGTGCGCGCGCCGAAGCGGAGCGTGAGGTCGTCGACCTTGACGACGCTCATCGCTTCGCGAGAGCGGCTGCGAGCGCGCGGGCTTGCCCGAGCTGCCACTGCTGAAAGGTAGAGATGCGGCGGCAGCGTCTCGCTCACGGGAACGACCGGGATGCCGGCGCTCAGCGCAGCGGCGACGCAGCTCGTGCGGTGATGGGGGAGACGGCCTGGCTGTTGTAGAGGAGGACGCGGATCCGGTGCTTCGCGATGAGCGTGTCCATCGCCGCCACGGCTGAGGGAGACGGCTCGGTTCCCTCCTCGATCGGCCGCGTGAACGAGTCGGGCGCGAGGTTGTCGGAGGCCGGCAGCCGCGAGCGAGGTAGCCGGGTACCGGCTCCGTGTATGCGACAGGCGTGCCGTGGAAGCGAGACGCGAATCGCCGCGATCTCGGCCGGAGCGCGCCGTGGTCACCGCGGCTCTCGTGCTCGCAGGCTGCGGTGCGGGCAAGCAGACGGTGACCGTGACGACGACCGTGACGCAGCCGTCCGCGAGCGCGGTCCCCGGCCCCGAGAACGCCACGTACTTCGGGGAGCCGGTCTCCGTGAGCAAGGTCGACGCGAGCCGTTACCTGCTGGTGCTGAAGCCGGAGTCGTATCTCGTCGGTGTCACCGCGAACGTCGCCTTCGCGCAGCAGCAGGGCAAGGCGTGCGCCCCGCTCTCCTGCCCGGGCGTCGACGACGACCGCCTCGTCGTGCCGGCGGGAACCCGGAACCTCACCTTCGTCCTGCCCGCGAAGGCGACGGGCACGGTCCTGACGGTGAGCGGCGGAAACGCGCCCACCAAGGTCTCGGGCACCCAGTTCGCGGCGCTCGTCGGCGGCGCCAAGACGCCGAAGCTCGTCGAGCCGCTCGTCTCAGGCGTCTGGCTCGCGGTCGACGTCGACAACGTGACGTCGTTCGCGCAGCAGTTCCAGCCCTAGAACCAGCCGGGCGGGCGCTTCTCGAGGAACGCGCGCAGGCCCTCCTGCCCCTCCTCGCTCGTGCGTCGCTCGGCGATCCAGCGCGCGGTCTCGGGGCCGTCCGGACGCTCGCGCACGAGTCGCTTCGCCCAGCGCGCCGCCTGCGGGCCGGCCGAGAGAAGCTCGCCGACGACCCGCTCGACCGCTGCATCGAGGTCGTCTGCCACCTCGTGCACGAGCCCGATCCGGAGCGCGGCCTCGGCGTCGAACCGCTCACCCGTCACGAAGTAGCGCCGCGCTGCGCCGGGCCCGATCCGCGCGAGCGCATAGGGGGAGATGACGGCTGGGATGATCCCGAGCTTCACCTCCGAGAAGGCGAAGACCGTCTCAGGCGAAGCGATCGCGATGTCGGCGGCCGCGACGAGCCCGGCTCCGCCGCCGAGGGCGTGTCCCTGCACGCGTGCGACGACCGGCGCGGGACAGCCGTCGATCGCCTCGAGCATCGCCCGCAGCGCGTTCGCGTCGGCGACATTCTCCTCGTACGAGAGATCGACCGAGGAGCGCATCCAGTCGACGTCGGCGCCCGCGGAGAAGCTCGGCCCGTCACCGGCCAGAACGACGGCGCGGGCACGGCCGACGCCGACGAACGCCTCCGCGAGCTCGGCGATCAGCGCCGCGTCGAACGCATTGCGCCGGTCGGCGCGCGTGAAGGTGATGCGCAGGACGTCGCCGTCGCGCTCGGTGCGGAGGTTCGAGGGCACGAGGCGAGAGCTTAGAGTCCAAGCCATGCTGAGAGGAGCGCTCGCGGCGGTCGTGACGCCGCTCGAGGACGGCGTGTTCGACCGCGCTGCGGTCCCGCCGTACGTCGACTTCCTCGCCGGCCACAGCCTCGACGGCGTGCTCGCGCTCGGCACGACGGGGGAGGGCGTGCTCTTCTCCCCGGCCGAGCGGCGCGAGATCGCAGCCGCGATCATCGAGGCCGCGGACGGGCGACTGCAGGTCGCCGTACATGTCGGTGCGCAAACGACGGGCGACACGGTCGCACTGGCCGAGCACGCAGCCGCGGCCGGCGCCGACGCGGTGGCCGTGATCGCGCCGCCCTACTTCGCGCTCGACGAGGCCGAGCTGCTCGCGCACTTCGAGGCGGCCGCGCGCGCCTGCGCGCCGCTGCCCTTCTATCTCTACGAGTTTGTGGCGAGGAGCGGCTACGCGATCCCGCTGCCCGTCATCGAGCAGCTGCGCGAACGCGCGCCGAGCTTCGTCGGCCTGAAGGTCTCGGACAGTCCGTGGGAGCGGCTCGAGCCGTATCTCCTCGAAGGTCTCGACGTCTTCGTAGGCCCGGAGGCGCTGGTCGTTCGCGGGCTCGCCGCCGGAGCTGCCGGAGCAGTTTCGGGGCTCGCCGCGAGCTTCCCCGACGCGGTCGTCCCGCTCGTCCGCGATCCGACGCCCGAGGGAGCACAGAAGGCCGGGGCGCTGCGGGCGGAACTCGAGCGCTTCCCCTTCCACGCGGCGTCGAAGACGGCGCTCGGCCTGCGCGGCGTTCCGGTCGGCCCTGAGGTGCGCGCACCGCTGCGTGGGCTGACCGGCGCGGAGCGGGCAGAGGTCGAACGGATCGTCGCCGCCTGGGACCGGTGAGCGCGCTCCGCAGCCTGATACTGGCGGCGGCCGACAGCTCGCGCCTGCAGCGCTTCGTCCAGCGGTACGGGTTCCGGCTCGGCGCGGCGCGCTTCGTCGCGGGTGAGAGCCTCGACGCGGCCGTCCCGGTCCTGCGGCGGCTCAACGACGACGGTCTCCTCACCAACACGACTCTGCTCGGCGAAGGCGTACGCGACGAGGCCGAGACGCGCGCGGTCGTCGACGCGTACCGCGGGCTGCTCGACCGCATCCGGGCCGAACGGCTGCGGACGAACCTCGCGCTGAAGCTCACGCACCTCGGCCTCTCGATCGACGAGGACCTCGCGCGGAGCAACCTCGCCGAGCTCGTCGCGCACGCGGCGAGCGTCGGCAACTTCGTGCGCATCGACATGGAGGAGTCGCGGCACGTCGAGGCCACGCTCCGCATCTACCGCCGCCTCCGCGACGACGGGCACGACAACCTCGGCGCCGTCCTCCAGGCGTACCTGTTCCGCAGCGAGTCGGATCTCGCGGCGCTCTCGCCGCTCGCCCCGAACCTGCGGCTCGTCAAGGGCGCGTACCTCGAGCCGCCCGAGGTCGCGTATCCGAAGAAGAGCGACGTCGACGCGGCGTACGTCCGCCTGCTCGAGGCATCGCTCGGCGGCAACGGCTTCACCGCGGTCGCGACGCACGACGAGGCGCTGATCGAGCATGCGATCGCGTTCGCACGCGAGCGCGGGATCCCGAACGAGCGCTTTCAGTTTCAGATGCTGTACGGGATCCGGCCGCAGCTGCAGCTCGACCTCGTCCGGCGCGGCTTCGACGTGCTCGTTGCCGCTCCGTACGGGCCCGAGTGGTACCGCTATCTCATGCGGCGGCTTGCGGAACGGCCGGCGAACCTGCTGTTCCTGCTCCGGAATCTCGTGCGACGCTGAGCGCCAGGACGGCGGCGAGCGCGACGAGCGCCAGGTCGCGGGCGAGCAGGTACCACGACCACGGTGCGGCGTGATCGAGCGCGAGCGACCAGTAGTGCGAGGGGAACCAGGTCTGGGTCAGGCCGAGCGCGAGGAGGAGCAGGCCGACGGCGACGACGCCGCGCACCCCGCGCACGAGCACGATGAACGGCACCAGCCAGATCAGGTACTGCGGCGAGAGCACGCGGTCGAACGCGACGACTGCTGCGAGCACCGCTGCGGCCGCGATCAGGGTCGCCTCGCCGTCGGCGCTGCGACGCCGCGCAAAGAAGATCCAGACCGCGAGGGCTGCGATCACCTCGAACACCGTCGAAAGATCGGCTGCGAGCCCGGCGCCGTGTCCGCTGAGCGCCTGTGCCCCGTGCGAGTCAATCGTCGCCAGCGGGTGCAGGCCGAGGTGCTCGGCCGCCATCAGCACCGCCGCGCCGAGGCTCTCCACCTGGAGCGGACGGTCGAGCTGGTCTGAGAACATCGCCCGCAGGCCGTGCGGCGCCAGCACCGCGAAGGGCAGGAAGCACGCGGCCGCAACGACGGCGAACGCGACGACGTGGGCGAGGGCGGCTCGCCGGCCTCTTCGTCGCCAGAGGTGGACGACCGCGATCGGCACGAGAACCGCCGGCCAGAGCTTGGCGGAGAAGGCGAGCCCCAGCAGCGCTCCGCTCACGACCGGGCGGTCCCGGACGAGGGCGGCGAGCGCGGCGATCGCGAGCAGCGTCGGCCAGAGGTCGAAGCGCGTGTCGAAGAGCGAGCCGAGGACGAGCGGCGAGATTCCGATCGCCAGGAGCGAGGCCCAAGCACGTGCGGCACCGGCGCCCACCGCACGCAGGGCCGAGGCTGCGGCGAAGATGCAGCCCGCGCCGCAGAGCCCCATGAGCACCGCGAACGAGGTCGCGTAGCTCCAGCTCATGTATTCCGCCAGAAGCATGGGCGGCAGCGCCGCCGGCGGATACTCGAACGCGAAGTCGCGGTACGGCACGGCTCCGCCGCGCATCAGCCCGGCGTAGTGCAGGTAGAGCGGCACGTCCGACAGCCGGCCCTGCTCGAGCCAGTTGATGAGGATGTAGAACGAGACCCCGAACAGGACCGCGGCCACGGCGGCCGCCGTCCACGTCCCCCCGATGCGCCTCACTCGAGGATGTCGAACTCTTCGGCGATTGCCGGCTCCTCGCCGATCAGCGCCGGCACGTTTCCCAGGTCCGGCAGCTGCTCGTCGAAGGAAATGATCCCGAAACGGTCCTGCGCCTCGTTCGCGATCCAGACGTCACCCTCCGGCAGCATCGGCAGGTGCTCGAGGACCTCCTCGAGCGTCGTCTTCGAGTCGAACAGGTTCCAGATCAGGATCCGCGCGGTCACGCTCTACATCCGGAAGACGCCGAAGGTGGTGTCGGGGATGGGCGCATTGCGTGCGGCGGCGAGCCCGAGCGCGAGCACGCGTCGTGTGTCGAGCGGGTCGATGATCCCGTCGTCCCACAGCCGCGCGGTCGAGTAGTACGGGTTCCCCTCTGCCTCGTAAGTCGCGCGGATCTCGTCCTGGTCGACGTCGCCGACGATGGAGAGGACGGTCGCGGCCTGTTCGCCGCCCATGACTGAGATGCGGGCATTCGGCCACATCCAGAGCTGCCGCGGCCCGTACGCGCGGCCGCACATCGCGTAGTTTCCGGCGCCGAACGAGCCGCCCGTCACGACCGTGAACTTCGGCACCTGCGCGTTCGCCACGGCCATCACGAGCTTCGCGCCGTCGCGCGCGATCCCGCCGGTCTCGTACTCGGTGCCGACCATGAAGCCCGTGATGTTCTGCAGGAAGACGAGCGGAATCCGCCGCTTGCAGCAGAGCTCGATGAAGTGCGCGCCCTTCTGCGCCGACTCGGCAAAGAGCACGCCGTTGTTGGCGAGGATCCCGACGTGGACGCCTTCGATCCGTGCGAAGCCGGTGACGAGCGTCTCCCCGTAGAGCTGCTTGAACTCCTGGAAGCGTGAGCCGTCGACGATGCGCGCGATCAGCTCGCGCGGGTCGACCTGGTGGCGGAAGTCCTCGGGGATGAGGCCGTAGAGCTCCGAGGGGTCGAGCGCCGGCGGCTCCGGCTCGGCGACGTCCCAGGCCGCGTCGGGCCGCGGCGCGTCGAGGTTCCGGACGATGCCGCGGGCGATCGCGAGCGCGTGCTCGTCGGAGGTCGCGTAGTGGTCGGCGACACCCGAGCGGCGCGTGTGGACGTCGGCTCCGCCGAGCTCCTCGGCGGTCACATCCTGGCCGGTCGCGGCCTTCACGAGCGGCGGCCCGCCGATGAAGATCGTCCCCGTGCCGCGCACGATCACGGTCTCGTCCGACATCGCCGGGACGTAGGCGCCACCCGCGGTGCAGGAGCCCATCACCACCGCGATCTGCGGGATGCCCTTGGCGGACATCTGCGCCTGGTTGTAGAAGATCCGGCCGAAGTGCTCGCGGTCGGGGAAGACCTCGGACTGGAGCGGGAGGAACGCCCCGCCCGAGTCGACGAGATAGAGACAGGGGAGCCGGTTCTGTTCGGCCACCTCCTGCGCGCGCAGATGCTTCTTCACCGTCAGCGGGAAGTACGAGCCGCCCTTGACGGTGGCGTCGTTGGCGACGATCACGCACTCGCGGCCCTCGACGACGCCGATGCCCGTCAAGATGCCGGCGCCCGGCGCTCCGCCGTCGTACATCTCCCAGGCCGCGAGGGCGTTCAGCTGGAGGAAGGCGGTGCCGGGATCGACGAGGCGGTCGACCCGTTCTCGCGCCGGTAGCTTGCCGCGCGAACGGTGACGCTCGGTCGCCTTCTCGCCCCCGCCGCGCGCGATCTGCGCCGAGCGCTCGCGCAGCTCGGCGACGAGCTCCGCCATCCGCTCAGCGCGGCGCGCGAACTCCTCGGCGTCGCGGTCGAGCTGCGAGGTCAGGACCGCCATCGGAGGCAGAGCCTAAAGGAGGGGCTTGACAAGTCCGTCTCGACCCGTAGATTCGCCCGAACGACATCGGGGTCAAGGAGGAGGGACCGATGGACGGTGAGGCGGCGGCTCCAACGGTGGACGTGGGCACGAGCGAGGACGCTCGGCTCGAGAGCCTTGGCTACAAACCCCAGCTCAACCGGGTGCTCGGCTTCTTCTCGAACTTCGCGGTCGGGTTCACGTACCTGTCGCCGATGGTCGGGATCTATTCGCTCTTCGTCTTCGGCCTCGGCATCGCGGGCCCGGCGTACATCTGGCTGACGTTCATCCCGCTCATCGGGATGCTGTTCGTCGCGCTCGTGTTCGGCGAGCTTGCCAGCCACTATCCCGTCGCAGGAGCGCTTTTCCAGTACAGCAAGTTCACGGTCGGCCCGCGCTTCGGCTGGTTCGTGGGCTGGTTCTACGGCTTCGCGCTGCTGATCACGGTCGCGGCGGTGGACACCGGCGTCGTCGGCTACGTCACGGCGCTGACCCACAACTGGTTCGGCTGGAACCTCAACCCGGCGGGCCACGGGACGGTCCTCTTGATCACGCTCATCCTGCTCGCGATCCAGTCGACGGTGAACATCACCGGCGCCCGGATCATGGCCGACGTCGCAAAGATCGGGGTCTACGTCGAGATCGTCGGGACGCTCGGGATCGCGCTCATCCTCGCGATCCACGGCTTCCATCACGGCCTCGGCTTCCTCTTCTCGACCCAGGGAGCCCAGCACAAGGCGACCAACGCATTCGGCTTCGACTTCCACGGAAGCTGGCTTGCAGCCGCGCTCGTCGCAGTGCTTGCGCCCGTCTACATCTTCTACGGGTTCGAGTCCTGCGGCGACATCGCCGAGGAGACGAAGGACGCGGGCCGGCAGATTCCCAGGGCGATGCGCCATGCTCTGATCTGGGGCGGGATCGCGTCGCTCATCCTCACGGCAGGCCTGCTGCTCGCGACGGCCAAGCACGACCCCGTCGGCGCGGCGGTCGCCGGCGGTATTCCGGGGATCCTCGCCCAGCTGCCGAGCTGGCTGCAGGACGTGCTGCTGCTCGTGATCATCTTCGCCTTCTTCTCCTGCGGCTCGTCGATCCAGGGAGCGGGGAGCCGGCTCGCGTTCTCCTACGCGCGCGACGGCGCTCTGCCCGGGTCGAGCTGGATCTCACGCGTCAACAAGCGCTTCAAGACGCCCGTCAACGCGCTGCTGATGGGAGCCGTGATCACGGTGCTGTTCTGCCTGCTCGTCTACATCAACCCGGGCAGCAACTACCACATCTGGTTCGTGACCTACCCGGCGCACGTGAACGCTCTCGTCGCCCTCGTCTCGTTCGGCGTCAGCGGCATCTACCTCTCGTTCCTGCTGACGGTGATCGGTGCGATCATCGCGCGGGCTCGCGGCTGGCAGCCCGAAGGGATCGTTCCGGCTCGGGAAGTGGGCGTGGCCGGTCCTGATCCTGGCCGTTGTCTACCTCGGCGCGATGTTCCTCAACGTGGTCTATCCGTCGGGGCTCTCGAGCGCGCGCGCCTTCTTCAACATCGACTGGATCACGCTGTCGGTGATCTTCGTCATCGCGGTCGTCGGAGCGCTCTACCTGCTCATCGCCCGGCCGGATCGGAACGTCGAGCGGCATCTCGAAAGCACTGCGCCGCCGCCCGAGACTCCACCGGTCATCGCGGGCTGACCTGGATGTACGGGGCGCCGTCACCGGCGCCCCGTACATTTGTTCGTGTGATCGTCGCGCACCTCGATCTCGACGCCTTCTACGCGGCGGTCGAGGAGCTCGAGAACCCGGAGCTCCGGACGCAGCCGCTCGTGGTGGGCGGCGATCCGCGCGGACGTGGCGTCGTCGCAACCGCGAACTACGTCGCGCGGCAGTTCGGGATCCACTCCGCCATGAGCGCTGCCGAGGCGCTGCGCCGCTGTCCGCAAGCCGTCTTCGTCCGGCCGAGGCACTCGCTGTACCGCGAGCACTCGCGCGGCGTGTGGGAGACGGTTCGCGGCGTCGTGCCCACGGTCGAGCAGACGGGCATCGACGAGGGCTATCTCGACATTGGAGAGATCGCTGGTGACTTCCTCGCGGCCCGCGTCGTGGCCGAGGCGGTGCAAACGGCGGTGCGGGCGGCGACGAGCCTCACGTGCTCGCTCGGCGTCGCGCCGTGCAAGGTCGTCGCCAAGGTCGCGAGCGACGCCCGCAAGCCGGGCGGACTCGTCGTCGTGCCGGCGGGCCGGGAGGCCGCTTTCCTCGCGCCGCTTGCCGTGCGCCGGCTCCCCGGCGTCGGTCCGAAGGCCGAGGAACGGCTGCAGGCCGCGGGCGTGGCGACGATCGGCGACCTCGCCGCCATCAGCGAGGAGGAGCTACGTCGCCTCCTCCCGGGCAGCGTCGGCACGATGCTCCGCGACCGCGCGCGAGGCATCGACCCGCGCGAGCTCGAGCTCGACACGGAGCGGATCTCGCTCAGCGTCGAGAACACGTTCGAGCGTGACATCTCCGACCGCGAGCGGCTCCACGACGAGCTGCGCGGGATGGCGACCGAGGTCGCCGAGGCGCTGCAACGGAGAGGCCAGGTGGCGCGGACGGTGACGACGAAGCTCCGCTACGCCGACTTCTCGATCCGGAGCCGCTCGACCTCGCTCGAGGCCGGGGTCGACGCGCCCGAGACGATCGGCGACCTTGCCTGCCAGCAGCTCGACCGAGGCCTGAACGACCGGCCGGGCGCGCTCCGCCTCGTCGGCGTCGGTGTTTCCGGTCTGGCGGATTTCCGCCAGCTCGCGCTCGAGACGGGCTGACGAACCAAGGCCCACGTTGACCCAGCTGCGCCATACGGTTTGGGGGAGACGCCAGGCACCGTTGCCCGTGCGGGCGGCGGACTGGAAGGACGGGAGGGGCCTTCCGTTGGGGGCAGCCGCCGCCCCTTAGCGCACCGAGTGACAGCCGTACGACGGCTGGTCGGGTGTACCGGGACCTGATCCAGGTTCGAGCCGAATCCGAGAGAGACCGCGACCGCGGTCCGCGAAAACCCGGATTTGCAGGCGCGACGGCGGGTGGACAATCCGGCCATGGACTCGAGTCTCGAGATCGCGCAAGCCGCCGCGCTGCGGCCGATCGCCGACGTCGCGGCGGCGGCAGGCATCGAGGATGACGAGCTCGAGCCGTACGGCCGCTACAAGGCCAAGGTCTCGCACGACGTCTTCGACCGGCTGAGCGACGTCCCGGACGGTCGGCTCGTCGCGGTCACCGCGATCACGCCGACACCCGCGGGCGAGGGCAAGACGACGACTGCGATCTCGCTCGCCGAAGGGCTCGGGGTGCTCGGCGAGCGTCCGATCCTCTGCCTGCGCGAGCCCTCGCTCGGTCCCGTCTTCGGGATCAAGGGCGGCGCAGCGGGAGGCGGCTACGCCCAGGTCGTGCCGATGGAGGACCTCAACCTCCACTTCACCGGCGACCTCCACGCGATCACCGCTGCAAACAATCTCCTCGCTGCGGCACTCGACGCGCACGTCTTGCAAGGGAACGCGCTCGGGATCGACCCGCTTTCGATCACGTGGCGGCGCGCGCTCGACATGAACGACCGCTCGCTGCGCCAGATCGTGACCGGCCTCGGCGGCAAGGTGAACGGGAATCCGCGCGAGACGGGTTTCGACATCACCGCAGCCTCCGAGGTGATGGCGATCCTCGCCATGGCCCGCGATCTCGACGACCTACGCGCGCGGCTGGGACGGATCACCGTTGGGACAACGTACGAGGGTGAGCCGGTCACAGCCGAGCAGCTGCGCGTCGCCGGCTCGATGGCGGTGCTGCTGAAGGACGCGATCCGGCCGAATCTCGTCCAGACGCTCGAGGGTGAGCCTGCGTTCGTCCATGCCGGCCCGTTCGCGAACATCGCGCACGGCAACAGCTCGCTCGTCGCCACTCGGATGGCGCTGAAGCTCGCGGACGTCGTCGTGACCGAGGGAGGCTTCGCATCCGACCTCGGTTTGGAGAAGTTCCTCGACATCGTCGCCCGCGTCGGCGGCCTGTCACCGAGCGCAGTCGTGCTCGTCGCGACCGTGCGTGCGCTCGAGCATCACGGCGACGGCGACCTCGAACGGGGTGCGGACAACCTCGACCGCCACCTGAGGATTGCCGAGGCCTTCGGTCTGCACGCGGTCGTGGCTGTCAACGCCTTCCCCGGCGACCCGGGCCGGAAGCTCGATCGTGTCCGCAGCCTCGCGCTCGAGCGGGGCGCATGGGCGGCCGAGATCAACTACGGCTTCGAGCGCGGCGGCGCCGGCGCGGCGATGCTCGCCGAGACGGTCGCCGAGGCATCGCGTCAGCGGTCAGCGTTCAAGCCGATCTACGAGCTCGAGCTCCCCATCGCCGAGAAGATCGAGGCGATCGCGACGCGTGTGTACGGCGCCAACGGGATCGAGCTCCTGCCCGCGGCGCAGAAAGCCGCCGAGCGTTTCGAGCGGCTCGGCCTCGGTCACCTGCCGATCTGCATGGCGAAGACGCACCTCTCGCTCTCGCACGACCCGAAGCTGCGGAACGCGCCCACCGGCTTCACCGTTCCGGTGCGCGACATCCGCTCCTACACCGGCGCCGGGTGGTTGGTCGCGCTCTGCGGCGACATGCAGACGATGCCGGGACTCGGCAAGCACCCGGCGGCATTCGAGATCGACCTCGCCCCGGACGGGCGCACCGTCGGGCTGTTCTGACCTCGGGGCCCGGCGGGAGAGCTACTGCGGGGTTGCGGGGCTCGGCGCGGGGCGGCGGGCGGATCCGGTGGTCTGCGCCGCCTCGGCGACCGCAGCGGCGACCGCGGGCGCGACGGCGCGGTTGAAGACGCTCGGGATCACGTAATCGGCCGAAAGCTCGTCGGGCGAGATCGCGGCCGCGATCGCGCCGGCGGCGGCGAGCTCCATCTCCGGGTCGATCGTCCGCGCCCGGACGTCGAGCGCTCCGCGGAAGACTCCGGGGAAGGCGAGGACGTTGTTGATCTGGTTCGGATAGTCGCTCCGCCCGGTGGCGATGACCTCGGCGAGGCCCTCGATCGCCTCGGGGTCGACCTCGGGATTCGGGTTGGCCATCGCGAAGACGATCGCGCGCGACGCCATCCGGCGCACACCGTCGACGCTGATAGCGCCCGGGACGGAGACACCGATGAAGACGTCCGCTCCTTCGAGCAGCTCGTCGGCTGTGCCCCGGAGGTTCTCGGGATTCGTCCGGGCTGCGTACTCCTGCTTCGCGGGATTCAGCCCCTCTCGTCCACGGTAGAGGGCACCGCCCTCGTCGCAGCCGACGATCCAGCGGGCGCCCGCGTTCTGGAGCGTCCGGGTCACGGCCATGCCGGCCGCGCCGCAGCCGGTCGTGACAATGCGGACGTCCTCGAGGCGCTTCCCCACGACGCGGAGGGCGTTGAGGAGGGCGGCGAGGACGACGATCGCCGTCCCGTGCTGGTCGTCGTGGAAGACCGGGATGTCGAGGCTCTCGCGCAAGCGTCGCTCGATCTCGAAGCAGCGCGGCGCGGAGATGTCCTCGAGGTTGATGCCGCCGAAGGCGGGCGCGATCGCCTGAACCGTGCGGACGATTTCGTCGGGGTCTTTCGTCGCGAGGCAGATCGGAAAGGCGTCGACGTTCGCGAACTCCTTGAACAGCACGGCTTTGCCCTCCATCACCGGCAGCGCCGCCTCAGGCCCGATGTCGCCGAGGCCCAGCACCGCGGTGCCGTCGCTCACCACCGCCACCGTGTTCCGCTTGATCGTGAGGTTCCAGACTTTCTCCGGATCCTCGGCGATCGCCTGTGAGACACGGGCGACACCGGGCGTGTAGAGCATCGAGAGGTCTTCGCGCGTCTTCAAGGGCTGGCGCGGACGAACCTCGAGCTTGCCGCCGAGGTGGGCGAGGAAGACGCGGTCCGAGACGTGGACGACTTCGACACCGTCGACGGAATGGACGGCGGCGACGATCGCGTCGAGGTGCTGCTCGTCGTCGGCGAGAACGTTGACGTCGCGGATCTTCGTCGAGCCCTCGACGCGCACGAGGTCGATCGCCCCGAGCAGGCCGCCCGCCTCTCCGATCGCCGCGGCCAGGCGCGCGAACGTGCCGGGACTGTTCTCGATCCGGACGCGAATCGCGGCGCTGAAGGACGCCGACGGGTGCATGCTCCCAGCCTACGCCGTGCGCGGCTCCCGAGACACCTGGAGAATCAGCAGGGGCGGAGGGACTCGAACCCCCGACCTACGGTTTTGGAGACCGCCGCTCTACCAACTGAGCTACGCCCCTGTGCCGGGGAGGCAGTGTACCCGCGTGGTTCTGCGCCCATTGCCGCCGCAGGAACCCGTTGACAACGGCCCGCGGGAGGCACAGGATCGCTCGCGATGGCTTGGTCATGGCACTCCGTCGTCATCTTCTGGCCGGTAGCGGGCTGGGTCCTGGCCTCGATCCCGGCGTTCGTGATCGGACGCCGGCTCGGTGTCGTTCACGCGGGTGAGGCGTTCATCCCGATCGTCGGCCCATACATCGTCGTGCTGCACTCGATCAAGCGATCCGGCTGGCTCTGTCTGCTCGGCTTGCTCCCGTTCGTCTCGCTCGTCTTCTACATCTGGCTCGTGTGTGTGGTCCCGGTCGACCACGGACGAACCAGATGGTGGATCCTCGCGTTCCTGATCCCGGGTGTGAACGTCGTCGCGTACTACGTCTACGCATTCACGCTCGAGCCGTCGTCCGAGGCTCCGGCGGCGTACGCGACCTGAGCCGCAGTACGCTCGCCGCGTGCAGCAGCGGCGCGCGATGGGGATGCTCTTTGCCGTTCTCGCGGCCGCGCTGACCGCCGTCGCGATCTTCGCGCTCTCAGGAGGCCACAGCGCTCGTCACCTCGTGATCGGCGTCGCGGCGGTCGCCGTCGCGGCGTGGCTCGCAACCGTCTCGCTGAGCGCGTTCCGGGCCGGGAGGCGCTGAGACCGAGGAGTCGGCCGGAGAACGCCGTATCCTCTTGGGCGTGACGCGGTCCGACGAGACCCAGCAGCTCTGGCTGGACTTCCGGCGGACGGGCGATCAGAAGATCCGCGACCGCCTGATCCTCACCTACGCGCCGCTCGTGAAATACGTCGCCGGCCGCCTCGGCTCCGGGCTGCCCGCCCACGTGGACGAGGGCGACCTCGTCTCGTACGGCCTCCTCGGCCTGATCGGCGCGATCGAGCGTTACGACCCCGCGCGCGACGTCAAGTTCGAGACGTACGCGATGGCCCGGATCAAGGGCCAGATCATCGACGAGCTGCGCTCCATGGACTGGGTGCCGCGCTCGGTTCGCGCGCGCGCCCGCCATATCGAGCGCGCGATCGGCGAGCTCGAGGCCCGCCTCGGCCGGGCGCCGACCGACGAGGAGATCGCGAAGAAGCTCGGGATCACCGAAGAGGAGCTCGAGGAGAGCCTCAGCGAGATCGCCCGCTCCTCGATCGCCGCGCTCGACGAGCTCTGGACCGTCTCGGGCTCCGGCGGCGGCGGCGACGCCGTGGCGCTCATCGACACGATCGAGGACGAGAGCGCACCCGACCCGCAGGGCACGCTCTCGGTGACGGAGCAGAAGGAGGCGGTCGCGGACGCGATCGCGCGGCTCCCCGAGCGCGAGAAGCTCGTCATCACGCTCTACTACTACGAGGAGCTGACCCTGCGCGAGATCGGCGAGGTGCTCGGCGTCACCGAGTCCCGCGTCTCGCAACTCCACACCAAGGCGATCCTCCGGCTCAAGGCGCACATCGCGTCGGTCGGCGCCCACGCGGCGCTGTAGGACGAGAACGCCGCGAAACGCGGCGATACGATGCGGCTCGAACTCGACCGAGGAGGACACGTCCCCGATGCCTGCCACCGAGCCAACGAAGATCCGCAACATCGCCGTCGCCGGACACCGTGGTGTCGGGAAGACGTCGCTCGTCGAGGCGCTGCTCTTCGAGGCAGGCAAGACGAACCGCCTCGGCACCGTCGAGCAAGGCACGACGGTCTCGGACTGGGACGAGCACGAGCAGAGGCGCGGGATGTCCCTCTCCGGCTCGCTCTGTCACCTCGAATGGAAAGACCGCAAGATCAACCTCGTCGACACGCCGGGCGACACGGGCTTCCAGGCCGACACGTACGCGGCGCTGCGCGTCGTCGAGGGAGTAGTCGTCGTCCTCAGCGGTGTCATGGGCGTCGAGGTCAACACGTCACGCGTCTGGCAGCGCGCCGACGAGCAGGAGCTCTCGCGCGTCGTCTTCGTCAACATGCTCGACCGCGAGCGCGCCGACTTCTTCCGCGCGCTCGAGGCCGCGCGGCAGCAGCTCTCCGACCGTTGCGTCGCAATCCAGCTCCCGATCGGCAGCGAGCACGAGCTGACGGGAGTCGTCGACCTCCTCCACATGTGCGCCTACATGGATCCGTCCGGCGGTCGCGAGGGCGGGCCGCAGCCGATTCCCGACTTGATGGCCGACCTCGTGCAGGAGCATCGCGAGAAGCTGCTCGACGCGGTGGTCGAGACCGACGAGGAGTTGATGGGGCGCTACCTCGAAGGCGAGGAGCTCGACCCGCACGCGGTGGCCGACGCGCTCAAACAGGCGGTGACCCGCGACGAGCTCTATCCGGTCGCGTGCGGCGTCGCGTCGAAGAACCTCGGCACGACCGCGCTGCTCGACCTTCTCGTCGAGGGCGTTCCCTCGCCGGCGAAGAAGGGGACGACGATCGAGTTCGGCGACGCGAAGCAGGCCGTGTTCGTCTTCAAGACGATCGCCGATCCGTTCACGGGCCGCATCAGCTGCTTCCGCGTCCTCGCCGGGCCGGTCACGGGCGACACCACCCTCGTCGATCCGCGGACGCATGCGAAGGAGCGCCTCGGCCAGGTGCTCCTGCTGCAGGGTAAGGACTCGGAGCCCGTCGAAGCGCTCGGCATCGGCGACCTCGGCGCCGTCGCGAAGCTCAAGGACGTCGTGACCGGCGACGTGCTCGTCGACCACGAGGTCGCGGTCGAGCCGCCGCACATCGACTTCCCCGAGCCCGTGCTGAGCTTTGCGGTCACGCCGAAGGCGAAGGGTGACGAGGAGAAGATGGCGACCGGGCTCCGGCGGCTGCACGAGGAGGATCCGACCCTGATCATGCGACGTGACCCGCAGACCGGCGAGCAGCTGCTGTCGGGTCTCTCGCAGATGCAGGTCGAGGTCGCGGTCGACCGGCTGAGCACACGCTTCCACGTCGATGTCGAGCTGCATCCGCCGCGTGTTCCGTACAAGGAGACGATCCGCAAGGAGGCACGGGCGCGGCACCGCTACAAGAAGCAGACGGGCGGGCGTGGCCAGTTCGGCGACTGCGCCATCGTGCTCGAGCCGCTGCCCGCCGAGGACGGCGAGCTCGGCTACGAGTTCGTGGACAAGATCGTCGGCGGCGTCATCTCACAGAGCTACCGGCCGGCCGTCGACAAGGGCATCCGTGAGGCGATGGAGCACGGTGAGCTCGCCGGCGCACCGGTGCAGGGCGTGCGCGTGCTGCTCGTCGACGGAATGGAGCACAACGTCGACTCCTCGGAGATGGCCTTCAAGATCGCCGGCTCGATGGCCTTCAAGGAGGCCTACCAGAACGCGGATCCCGTCCTGCTCGAGCCGATCATGGAGCTCGAGGTGGCCGTCCCCGACGACTCCGTCGGCGCGGTCAACGGCGACCTCAACTCGCGGCGCGGCCGGCTGCAGGGGATGGAGCCCGCGGGCGGCATGACGACGATCAAGGCCGAGGTGCCGATGGCCGAGATCCTCACCTACTCGCAGGCTCTGACCTCGATGACCGGCGGCCGCGGAGACTACTCGATGCACTTCCTCCGCTACGAGGAAGTTCCGACCCACGTCGCGCAGAAGATCATCGAACAGACGAAGAGGGAGCGCGAAGAGGCGAACGTGTAGCGTCTGAGCCTTGGCCGAGGACGACGAAAAGCAGACGAAGCCTGACCACGAGCCGCCTGCGGGCGCGGAAACCAGCGCGCGCTGGAAGGGCAGCGAGAAGCCGCTCGACTACACGGCGACGGCGAAGTGGCTCGTCCTGCGCAAGAAGGAGAAGCCCGCCGCCGAGATCTTCTCGGTCTCCTATGTCGCCGAGGGCGGCGACCACACCCGGCCGGTCGCCTTCGTCTTCAACGGCGGCCCGGGCGCATCCTCGGCGTACCTGCACATGGGCGCCGTCGGCCCGCAGCGCGTCGCGTTCCCGGCCGACGGAACGCTGCCGGGGTTGCCGCCGGAGCTCGTGCAGAACGAATCCTCCTGGCTCGCGTTTGCCGACCTCGTCTTCGTCGACCCGGTCGGCACCGGCTTCAGCCGCATCATCGAGCCTCAGCAGAAGGGGGAGGGGCAGGGCAAGCCGGAGGGCGCGCCGAAGCCTGGCGGCGACGAGAAGCAGGATCCCGACGAGTACTTCGGCCAGAAGCGCGACCTCGAGTCGCTCTGCGAGTTCATGGCGCGCTGGCTCTCGGAGCACGATCGCTGGGGCTCGCCCGTCTTCATCGCCGGCGAGAGCTACGGCGGCTACCGCGTCGGCCGCCTCGTGCGGATGCTGCAGGAGGAGGCCGGTATCGGTCTCAACGGCGCGATCCTGATCTCGCCCGCGCTCGAGCTGAGCGGGCTCGTGACCGACGACTACGGCGTCGTGCAGTGGGTCGACCTGCTGCCGACCATGGCCGCGGGCGCCGCGTTCCACGGCCGCGCGCGTGCGTTCCCGGCCGGGACGGCGCTCGCCGACGTGCTCGCGGGAGCCGAGGAGTTCGCGAGCGGCGACTATGCCTCGTTCCTCATCCGCGGCGCCTCACTCGGCGTGCCGGAGCGGGAGCGTACGCTCGCGCGGCTCGCCGACTTCCTCGGCCTGCCGCCCGACCTCGTCACGCGGGCCGAAGGGCGCGTCTCTCCGATCGTCTTCGCGCGCGAGCTCCTCCGCGACCAGCGGAAGGTGCTCGGCTACTACGACGTCTCGATCACCGCGACCGACCCCTTCCCGGACCGGACGGAGCACTCGGCGCCCGACCCGACCCTCGCCGGGATCTCTCCGGCCTACACGACGGCTGTCAACCGGCACCTTCGTTCCGAGATCGGGGTGCGCACCGACCGCGACTACCGTCTGCTGAGCCTCGAGGTGAACCAGGCCTGGAAGGAAGACACGAAGCGGCATTTCTTCGCGCCGCCCGAAGGCGCGACCGATTCGTTCCGCTACGGCATGGCGCTCAACCCGCACATGCGCGCCTTCCTCACGCACGGGCGCTACGACATGGCGACGCCGTATTACGCGAGCGACCGCCTGCGCAACCTGATGCGCTTCGATCCGGACACGTCGGGACGCCTGACCGTTCGCCACTTCGAGGGCGGGCACATGTTCTACGCGTGGGAGGAGAGCCGCCACGCGTTCACGGCGGCGATCGCCGAGTTCTTCGCAGGCGCCCTGGCGGGCTGACGCGTCCGTCTGCCCGCCACGCGCCTCGATCAGAGATCAGTTCAGATCTGCTGGGGCTGGCCGGCGTCTTCGCGGTCGCGCAGGTGCGCGATCACGTCCGTGACGTCGGCAAGCTGCTGCTCGAGATCGCGCTGATACGACTCCAGGCGATCGAGCAGCTCGCGGCGGCTCGGGAAGCTGCCGCCGCTGAAGAACGACGGCCGCGAGCTGCGGCTGCTGTGTCCATGGTGACGACTGTGCATGTTCACCTCCTCTCCTCGTAGCGTGTGAGAAAGCGGTCTGTGCGTAGCTGCGAGCGGCGCAGCGCCTCGACCCAGCGGTCGAGCAGCTGTTCGCCTGTGGGCGTGATGGCGTAGCGGCGCTTCGCGGGGCCGGCCGAGGAGTCGTCCCATTCGGAGGTGACGAGGCCCTCTTCTTCGAGCCCGCGCAGGAGCCGGTAGAGGTTGCCCATCTCGATCCGCGCCTCGCCGGTCAGCTCCGGCAACCGCTCGAGCAGGTCGTAGCCGTGTGCCGGGTGTTCGCGCAGGAGAAGCAGCAGCGCCGGCTCGGCAAACCGCTCCACCCGGGCGAGCACGCGCCAGCGACCGTGGTGGTGTCGGCGGGAGCGAGGCCCTCTCATCGGGCAGCTATATGTAAAACACACATGTAAGACACATTAGCGGCTGTGGAGAACTCTGCGCAATGCGGGCTAGACTCGAAGCCGTATGAGGGTGACCAAGGTCGCAACAACACGCTCGTGCGCCGTCTGCGAGCGGACGCTGCTGATGGGCGAACGCGCCGTCAGCTTCGCTCCCTCGGAGGGTGCCGAGCTCGTCGACGTCTGTCCGCTCTGCCAGGAGCTCGCGCTCGAGGCGGGGTGGATCAAGGAGGGCGCGCCCACCACGCCGACCCTCGAGGGCGGCCGCCGCCGCCGACGCAAGCGCAACCTCGTCGAGATGCTCGGTCTGACACGCGCGACCGAGGAGGAGTCGCTCGCGCAGCAGGAGCCGATCCTCCGCCGTCTTTCCGACGGCGAGGTCTCGCTGCTCGAGGCCGCAGATCTCTTCAACGGCAGCGCCTACCGCCGCACCGTCGGCGGCATCGCGAAGAGCCTCGGCGAGCCGAATGCGAGCATCGTGCCGCTCTCGGGCACCTCCGGCGAGCTCGCCGTGACGGTCGCCTGGGAGCTCTCCTGGTACCAGTACCGCGTGAGCCCCGACTCGGCCCAGCCCGTGCGGCTCGAGCGGCGCGGCCACGAGCTCGACGAGCTCGAGCAGGGTTTCAAGGACTGGAACGCGCAGGTCGAGGACGAGGGCAGGCTCGTCCCCGCAATCGCTCGTATCTAGGGGTCCCCCTAGCTTCCGGGGAACGTCCCGAGCGTGAGGTGGAGCGTCTGGTGCGTGCCGTCCTGCTGCACGACGCTCAGCGTGACCGTCGTCCCCGGCTTGAGCTTCGACACGACGCTCGTCAGGTCGTTGACCGTCGCGGTCTGATGGCCGTTGACGGCCGTGATGACGTCACCGCCCTGCAGCCCGGCCTTCGCGGCGGGGCCGCCCGAGCTGACGCTCTGGACGAGCACGCCGGCACCGTTCGTGTCGGCGATCTGAACACCGAGGTATGCGCGATGCGAGTTGGTGACGTGGCCGAAGCGGATGATCTGCGTCGCGATGTTCCTGACGAGGTTGCTCGGGATCGCAAAGCCGATGCCGGGCGCCGCTCCTGAGCCGAGCTGCGGATCGGTCGCGGCGAGCGTCGGAATCCCGATCACGCGGCCCTCGAGGTCGGCGAGCGCGCCGCCGGAGTTGCCGGGGTTGATCGGGGCGCTCGTCTGGATCATGAGCGGCAGCGCAACGCCGTTCCCTTCCGAGACGCCTTGCCGGAAGGCGCTGACGATCCCGTCGGTCACGCTCGAGCGGAGCCCCAGCGGATTGCCGATGGCGATCGCGAAGTCTCCGACGTCGAGCTTGCTCGAGTCGGCGAACGAGGCGGGGGCGAGGTGCGCGCCCGAGACGTGGACGATGGCGAGGTCGTCAGGAGCGAAGCGGCCGACGAGCGTGGCGCCGTAGGAGTGCGGTCCGGCCGTGACGGTGTACGGCCCGCCACCCTCCACGACATGGTTGTTGGTGACGATGTCGCCGGTCGTGTCGAACACGACTCCGGAGCCGAGTCCCTGCGAGTTCTGGATCTGGACGACCGAAGGCGAGAGCTCGTGCACGACCGAGGTGATCGCCTTCTGGAAGGCGAGTGCAGCTGCCGCGGGTTTGAGGCTGGCATGACCTGTCTGCGGTGGTTTCGAGGCAGAACTGCCGCCGAGCGAGACCGCCGGCGACGATCGCTCCGGCGGCGGCGGCACCCGCGAGTGGCAGGAGCCACCAGATGTGCCGGCGCAACATGTCCTCCTTATACCCGCGTCCGGGCTTCTCTCCGCCGATTTCCGACCTACAATCAGCTGGCGATGATCTATTGCGTCATCCCCCGGGACCTCGCCGACTCTCTCTACGACAAGATGGTCGACTACTACAAGGACAACCCGAACGTGACGGTGATCGTCGACCGCCGTGACGGGCCCGACCGGCGCAACACGTCGGAGGAGCGGCTGGAGGTAAGCGAGCAGCGGACGGTGCGCGACCGCCGCCGCGCTCATCCGGGGAGCTTCCCCCGACACCGACGCCCCGCCGGAGTAGCTCGCGCTAGGCTCGCCGCATGGCGACCACGGCGAGCGACACGTTCAAGAACTTCATCGGCGGCGAGTGGGTGGACGCCGCCTCCGGCGAGACCTTCGAGAGCACGAGCCCGGCGAACGGCGAGACGATCGGCGACTTCCCGAGCTCGGGGGCCGAGGACGTCGACCGCGCCGTGGCGGCCGCGAAGGAGGCGTTCGTGGAGTGGCGGCTCGTGCCGGCACCGAAGCGCGGCGAGATCCTCTTCCGGCTCGCGCGGCTGCTCGAGGAGGAGAAGCCGGCACTCACAGACCTGATGACGCGCGAGATGGGGAAGGTGAAGGCAGAGGCGGGCGGCGACGTCCAGGAGGCGATCGACATCACCTACTACATGGCCGGCGAAGGCAGGCGCCTCTTCGGCCAGACCACCCCCTCGGAGCTCCAGAACAAGTGGAACATGAGCATCCGCGTGCCGATCGGTGTCGTCGGCGCGATCACGCCGTGGAACTTCCCGGTCGCGATTCCGTCGTGGAAGCTCGTGCCGGCGCTGATCTGCGGCAACACCGTCGTCCTCAAGCCGGCGGAGGACACGCCGGCCCTCGCCGAGCGCTTCGTGGCGCTGCTCTCCGAAGCCGGCATACCGGACGGGGTCGTCAACATCGTCCACGGCTACGGCGAGAGCGCGGGCGAGGCGCTCGTCCGTCACCCAGACGTTCCCGTGATCACGTTCACCGGCTCCCGCGAGACCGGCATCCTCGTCGCGAAAGGCGCTGCCGAGCGGCTCAAGCATCTCCACGTCGAGCTCGGCGGCAAGAACGCGATCATCGTCCTCGACGACGCCGACCTCGACGTCGCGGTCGACGGGATCGTCTGGTCGGCCTTCGGTACCTCCGGCCAACGCTGCACCGCGGCCTCACGCGTGATCGTGCAGCGCGGCGCGTACGCCGAGCTGCAGAAGCGGCTGGTGGCGCGCGCCGAGGCGATGCGGCTCGGGCCGGGCTGGGAGGACAGCACCGACATCGGCCCCGTCATCAACCGGGCTGCGCTCGACAAGATCCACTCGTACACCGGGATCGGCAAGGACGAGGGCGCCACGCTGCTCACGGGCGGCGAGCCCGCGACCGACGGCGACCTCGGCAAAGGCTTCTACTACCACCCGACCGTCTTCGGGGACGTCGAGGCCGGAATGCGGATCGCAAACGAGGAGATCTTCGGCCCCACGACCGCGCTGATCCCGGTCGGCGACTTCGACGAGGCGATTCGCGTGGCCAACGGCGTCGGCTACGGGTTGTCGTCCTCGATCTTCACCCGCGACGTGAACAAGGCGTTCCGCGCGATGCGCGACCTCGAGGCGGGCATTACGTACGTCAACGCGGGCACGATCGGGGCCGAGGTGCACCTCCCGTTCGGCGGCACGAAGGACACCGGCAACGGCCACCGCGAGGCCGGCCAGGCGGCGCTCGACGTGTTCACCGAGTGGAAGTCGATCTACGTCGACTACTCCGGGCGGCTGCAGCGCGCCCAGATCGACACCGAGCAGTAGTGGAGTACCGCCGCCTCGGCGACAGCGATCTGCGCGTCTCGGAGATCTGTCTCGGCACGTGGACGACCTTCGGCGGGAGCCTCGACGACGAAGCCGCCGTCGCTCTCGTGGACGCCGCGTTCGAGCTCGGCATCAACTTCTTCGACACCGCGAACCTCTACAGCCGGGGACGCTCGGAACAGGTGCTCGGCCGCGCGCTCGAGGGACGCCCACGCGACTCGTACGTCCTTGCGACGAAGCTGCGGGGGAACGCGCCGGACGGCGGCAGCGGCCTCTCGCGGGAACAGGTGCTCCGTCAGATCGACCAGTCGCTGGAACGTCTCGGTGCCGAGTTCGTCGACCTCTACCAGTGTCACGCGTGGGATCCCGAAGTGCCGCTCGCCGAAACGCTCGAGGCGATGACGGAGATCGTCGAAGCCGGCAAGGTGCGGTACGTCGGCTGTTCGAACTTCACCGGCGAGCAGATCGAGCAGGCGGTCGAGCTCGCGCGCGAGCACGGGTACGTGAAGATCGTCTCGTCGCAGCCCGAGTATTCGCTGCTCCAGCGCGAGCCCGAGGCAGATGTGATCCCGGCCAGTGCCGCGAACGGCATCTCGCAGGTCGTCTACTCGCCGCTCGCGCAGGGTGTGCTCAGCGGCAAGTACGCGCCGGGCGAGGCGGCGGGGGAGGGAACGCGCGCGTCGGCTCGCGCCGAGTGGATGGAGCACCTGGACGACGCCGTGCTCGAGCGTGTGCAGCGGCTTCGTCCGATCGCTGACGGGCTCGGGCTGACGATGGCGCAGCTCGCCCTGGCGTGGATCCTGCGCGAGCCCAACGTCGCGAGTGCGATTGTCGGCGCGTCCCGTCCCGAGCAGCTGCGCGACAACGCCGCCGCGTCCGGGGTTTCGCTCGACGAGGCGACGCTCGGAGCGATCGAAGACGTGTTCGCATGAATCGCAAGCTCGTCGTCTTCGTCCCGCGGGAGGCGCTCGACGAGGTGCGCGGGGCGCTCTTCGCTGCCGGTGCGGGGCGGATCGGCGACTACGAGCGCTGCTCCTTCTACACCGAGGGGACCGGCACGTTCCTCGGCGGAGAGGGGACGTCACCGAGCGTCGGGCGGGCGGGCCGCGAGGAGCGGGTTGCCGAGCTGCGGCTCGAGACGGTCTTCCCGGCCGAGCGGCAGGACGAGGTTCTCGCGGCGCTCCGGGCTGCGCATCCCTACGAGGAGCCGGCGTTCGACATCTACGAGCTCGTCTCGTGAAGGCGCGGCTCTTCACCGACGGCGGCGCGCGCGGCAATCCCGGCCCGGCCGCGTACGGCTACGTGCTCGAAGCGGAGGACGGGACGGTGCTGGCCGCGCACGGCGAGGCGATCGGTGTCGCCACCAACAACGTGGCGGAGTACCGCGGCCTTGTCGCAGGCCTCGAGCGGGCGGCCGAGCTGCAGCTCGGCGAGGTCGAGGTCGTCTCCGACTCCGAGCTCCTCGTGAAGCAGATGAACGGCGAGTACCGCGTCAAGAACCAGGCGCTGCGCGAGCTCTCGCTTCAGGCCGCCCGGCTCGCGCGACAGGTCGGGAAGGTGCGCTACACGGCCGTCCGCCGGGAGCACAACGAGCTCGCCGACCGGCTCGTGAACGAGGCTCTGGACGCCACCGGACCCGGGGCCGACCTCGGCTAGAGTGTGCGTCCCACGCGGATGTAGCTCAGTTGGCTAGAGCGTCTGCTTGCCATGCAGAAGGTCGTGGGTTCGAGTCCCATCATCCGCTCTAGGAAATCCCCTCTCCAGGCGGGGTTTTGTTGATTCGGTAACCAAGCGAAGAGCAGTTGGCGTGTTGCCCTTGGAGTTCGCGCCTCCGGCGTGGGAGAATCCCGCGTCATCTACCGAAGGTGCAGAGACCGTGGCTGTTGGCATGCTGGTGCCGGGCGAGGGAGTCACGGGTGTAGAGCGATAGGCAGTTGACCGAGGCGATGTTCGGGACCTTTCCGATGCCTGAGGACGGCGCTCCGGAAGGTTCGATCCTGCACACGGCAGGCCAGTCGGACCAGGGGTGGTACGTGTACGACGTCTGGGAGTCGAAAGAGCACTTCCGCGTTTCGTCGAAACCAAGCTCGGCCCGGCCATGGAGGCGTCCGGAGCAGGAACGAAGGGGGCGCCCGGCCCGAGCCACAGTTCTTCCCGGTCGAGACACTCGTCAAGGGGCCGGCGCTGTAGGGCTCGCGCACGAAAGACCGATGACCGGCCGCCGATCTGTCCGACCTGCGGCGTGACGATGGTGCCGGCCGCTCTCAGCGCCGACGAAACCCGCGAGGGCGAATGGGTCTGCCTCGAATGCGAGGAGCTCGGCGAGGACGCGTGACCGGCGCTACGAGCTCTTGAGGTGGAAGTACGCCTCGTAGATCTTCTTCGCCGTCGGCGCCGCGGCCTGCGCGCCGTAGCCGCCGTGCTCGATGTTCACGACGACGACGAGCTTCGGGGAGTTGTACGGCGCCCAGGAGGCGTACCACGAGCTCGACGGGGTCGCGGCTCCGCGGTTCCGGTCTTGCCGGCAACCTTGATCGGGAACCCCGCGAAGACCGGCTGTGACGTCCCGCCCGGATCGTTCGCCGCCTCGTACAGACCCTGCCTGATCGCCCATGTGTAGGGGGAGAGCTTGAGCGTTCGGACCGGCTTGTAGTGGATGACGTGCCGAGGTGCGACCCTTGAGCACGGCCTCGCCGACGTGCGGCCGGACGACCTTGCCGCCATTGATCAGCGCCGAGTAGGCGACCGCGAGCTGGAGCGGGCTCACGTCGAGCCTGCCCTGCCCGATCGCGAGGTTGATCGTCTGGCCCTCCGTCCACGGGGAGCCGTTCACCTTGTCGAAGGCCTGCCCGGCCGCGGGAGATAGCCGGACGTCGCGCCGGCGATGTCGACGGGCGGCGTCGTTCCCAGCCCGAGCTTGCCGGCCCAGTCCTGAATCAGCGCCCCTTGTGCGCGCGGGTCGTGTCCGTAGACCAGGGCGCCCAGCCGGTAGAACCAGGTGTCGCAGGATTGCTCGAGAGCAGTCGGCAGGCTCATGTACTCGTCGGCTCCGGCCTCGACGTTGTGGAAGACGGTTCCGCCGAGGTCGAAGGCTCCGGAGCACAGCAGCGACGTGCTCGGCGTGATGAGCCCGGCGCTGAGCGCGGCCTCGGCGATGAGCGGCTTGAAGGTCGAGCCGGTCGGGTAGGCCCCGGCGATCGCGCGATTCAGCAGCGGGACAGCCGCTGTCTCGTGGCTCAGCCGTGCGTAGTAGCTCGGCTTCTCGGCGGCGGCCTTCTGGTTGAAGGTCGGATAGCTGGCGATCGCCTTGATCGCGCCCGTCCACGGATCCATCACGACCGCCGACGCTCCCGTCGGCGAGTATCCGCTGAGGCGCGACTGCTCCATCCCGTATGCGAGCGCGCTCTCGGTCGCTCTCTGCAGCCGCGAGTCGATCGAGAGCTGCAGCGACGGCGGCTGCTTCTGCAGCGGCACGCGGAGCGCGCCGGCGATCTGACCCAGCGAGTCCACGGGAACCTTCGCCCGCACGAAGCCCTTGTTCAAGAGCCAGTCGTACGCGGCCTCGACGCCGCTCTGCCCGACGACCTCGCCCGCCTTTGCGCCCTTGTAGGTGTCGGCATGGAGCTCCGGCAGGCTGATCTGTCCGAGCAGGCCGAGGAACTCGCTGCCGAACGCGCCCTGCGGATAGCTCCGGCTGTCCTCGACGCCGACCTCGAAGCCCGGGAACCGACTGCTCCGCTCCTGCAGGTAGTTCGTGAGCGCGTCGGACGGATGCTGGATCACGACCGCCGGCGCGAACGGGGAGCGGAAGATCCCCGCCCGGATGCGCGCGACGAGGACGCCGCGGTTCTTGCCCGTGAGGCTGGCGAGCCGGCCGAGCTCCTGCAGACCCTCCGCACTCGGGTTCCAGCGGCCGTGCACGCCTCGGCTCCCGAGCGAGGCTGCGTCGGCGTCGACCACCGCGTGTCCCGTGGTGCCGGCGATCAGCTTGCCCTTGTCGTCGAGGATCGCGCCGCGCGAGCCGAGCAGGGGGACGGTGCGGAACGCCTGGCTGTGCGCGGCTTGCGCGTACTGCTTCCCGTGCAGCACCTGGATCGACCAGGCGCGCAGCAGCAGCAGTGCGAGTCCGACGGCGACGACGGCCGCGAGCCCGCCGATCCGGACGTAGAAGCCGGGGCTGCGGAAGTACGGCGCGTCGGCACGCGAGTACGGCTGGGGCCGCCGCCCGCCCGGCAGGTTGCGCGGGAGCTTCAACCGCCGGCGAGGTTCGGGTCTAGAGATCGCCACGGAGTGGCGTCCAGAGTAGTCGCTTTTGCGGCGGGTTATGCGTCCTCGTCTGCGAGCTCGTCGGCGAGCAGCGAGAGCGCGAACGAGCGCCAGGCGAGCTCGGGATCCGAGCGGAGCGACTCCACCGCTGCCGTGACCGCCGGGAGGTCGTGGGCCGGGAGCTCTTCGAGCGCTGCCGCGAGCAGCACGCGTCGCCCCGGTGTGTCGAGCTCGCCGGCGAGGCGCTCGGCCGCGACCGAGTCGAGGTCGACGTCGCGATGTGGGTCGCCGCCCGCGGCGAGGACGAACATCGCGCGGCGGCGGGCGCCGTTCAGCTCGTCCTCGTCGATCGTGAGCTCGTCTTGGACGAGCCAGCAGAGAACGACGAGCAACTCACTCGAGCGTGCGTCGAGCCCGGATGCCTCGAGCTCCTCGAGCCTAGCCCGGGTCCCGGCAGTCACCCGTCTCTCCCTCGCAGCAGCCGATCTTGAGGCGGCACTTGGGGCACTGGAACGTCCCGTGGCGCCACTCCATCTCGGCGCTGCAGCGCGGGCAGATCTCCTTCACGGCCCGAGAGTACGTCCCGGCCCGGACACGTCGTTACGCTACTCGGCATGACCGAGACCGTCGACGCGCCCACCGTCACCCGCATCCCGCACTGGATCGGCGGCCGGCGGGTCGAGGGTGGCTCCGGCCGCAGCGGCCCCGTCTACAACCCCGCGACCGGTCGGCAAACCGGTGCCGTCGACTTCGCGAGCGTCGAAGAGGTGGACGCGGCCGTCCAGTCGGCCCGCGACGCCTTCCCCGCCTGGCGCGAGACCTCGCTCGCGAAACGGGCCGAGCTCTTCTTTGGCATCCGCGAGCTCCTGCACGCGCGGCGCGAGGAGGTGGCCGAGATCCTCGTGCGCGAGCACGGCAAGGTCCTCTCGGACGCGGTCGGCGAGGTGACGCGCGGGCTCGAGGTCGTCGAGCACTGCTGCGGCCTGCCGACTCTGCTCAAGGGCGAGCACTCCGAGCAGGCGTCGACCGGAATCGACGTCTACTCGATCCGGCAGCCGCTCGGCGTGGTCGCCGGCATCACGCCCTTCAACTTCCCGGCGATGGTGCCCATGTGGATGTGGGCGCCCGCGATCGCATGCGGCAACTGCTTCGTGCTGAAGCCGTCGGAGAAGGATCCGTCAGCCTCGCTCTGGGTCGCCGAGCTACTGCACGAGGCCGGCCTACCCGACGGCGTCTTCAACGTGGTCATGGGAGATCGCGTTGCGGTCGACGCCCTGCTCGAGCATCCGGGTGTCGCCGCCGTCTCGTTCGTCGGCTCGACGCCGATCGCCCGCCACGTCTACGAGAAGGCGACGGCCACGGGCAAGCGCTGCCAGGCTCTCGGCGGAGCCAAGAACCACATGATCGTCCTGCCCGACGCGGACGTCGACGCGGCCGCCGACGCAGCCGTCTCGGCCGGCTACGGCTCTGCCGGCGAGCGCTGCATGGCCGTCTCGGCCGTCGTCGCGGTCGGGGACGTCGCGCAGCCGCTCGTCGACGCGATCCGCGACCGGATCCCCAAGGTGAAGGTCGGCGACGGGATGGACCCGGCTTCCGAGATGGGGCCGCTCGTCACGAGCGACCATCGCGACCGCGTCGCGTCCTATCTCGAGAACGCGCCCGGCGAGGGCGCGACCGTCGTGGTCGACGGCCGGGAGGGCGTGCCCGAGGAGGGCTTCTTCCTCAACCCGAGCCTGCTCGACGACGTGACGCCGCAGATGAAGGCGTACGTCGACGAGATCTTCGGCCCCGTGCTCGGCGTGACGCGCGTCGCGACGTACGAGGACGCCCTGCGGCTCGTCAACGAGAACCCGTACGGCAACGGCGTCGCGATCTTCACGCGCGACGGAGGCGCGGCACGCCGTTTCCAGTTCGACGTGCAGGCCGGGATGGTCGGGATCAACGTCCCGATTCCGGTGCCGGTCGCGTACTACTCCTTCGGCGGCTGGAAGGCGTCGCTCTATCGGCGACCGCCACGTCTACGGGCCCGAGGCGATCGACTTCTACACGCGCGGCAAGGTCGTCACGCAGCGCTGGCCCGACCCCGCCACTTCGACGATCGACCTCGGCTTCCCCCAGACCCGCTGACGATGGCGTTCATCGACGTCCCCGTCGGAGAGGGCACGAATATGGAGCGCGCGTTCGCGCTTCGGCCCGAGGTCTACGCCGCCTGGCGACAGCTGGTCGAGGCCGTGAAGGCGGCATCCGACGAGCGGCGGTACGAGCTCGCAACGCTCGCGGCCGCCCGGCGACTGCGCTCGTCCTACTGCTCGCTCGCGCACGGGAAGGTGCTGGCCGAGAAGTTCTACGACGTCGAATCGGTGCCGGCGCTGCCCGCTGGCCTGGACGACGCCGACCGGGCGATCATGGCGTTCGCGGAGAAGATCGTCGCCGACGCGACTTCCGTCACGCAGGCAGACATCGACGAGCTGCGCGGGCATGGGCTGAGCGACGGCGAGATCTTCGACGTCGTCCTCGCCGCGACGATTCGCTGCTTCTTCTCCAAGACGCTCGATGGCCTCGGCGTGCAGCCCGACGCGGAGTTCGCGGAGCTCGACCCTGCGTTCCGCGAGGCACTCACGGTCGGCCGGCCGATCGAGACGATCTGATGCCGCACCACCGGCCGCTCGACGCGAAGGAGATCCCGCGCTTCGCCGGCATCCGGACCTTCATGCGCGCGCCGCATACGACGGACCTCGCCGGAGTCGACGCGGCCGTTTACGGCATCCCGTTCGACACGGCCACGAGCTTCCGCGCAGGCACGCGTTTCGGCCCCGAGGCGATCCGCTCGGCCTCGGCGCTCTTGCGGCCGTACAACCCGGCGCTCGGGGTCAATGTCGTCGAGACGCTCTCGGTCGTCGACTACGGCGACGTGCCCGTCTCCCCGGGCGACACCGAGCGCACCTACGCCCAGATCGAGGAGGCTCTCGCACCGCTCGTCGAGGCCGGCGTCTTCCCGCTCGCTCTCGGCGGCGACCACTCGGTCACGCTCGCGGAGCTCCGTGTCCTCGCGCGCAAGCACGGGCCGCTCGCCCTCGTTCAGTTGGACGCTCACGGCGACACGTGGGACGAGTACTTCGGCCAGCGCTTCTTCCACGGCACGACCTTCCTGCGCGCATTCGAGGAGAAGCTGATCGATCCGGCAGCCTCGGTGCAGGCGGGCCTGCGCGGCTCGCTGTACGGGCCCGAGGACCTCGAATCGGCGCGCGCGATGGGGTTCGCCGTTCTCCCGTGCGAGCAGCTGCGGACACTCGAGCCCGGCGGTTACGCCAGCATCGTCCGCGAGCGCGTCGGCCGCCGTCCCGTCTTCCTCTCCTTCGATATCGACGTCCTCGACCCGGCGTTCGCGCCCGGAACAGGGACGCCCGAGGTGGGTGGCCTCTCGACGGCGGAGGCGCTCGGGTTCGTCCGCGCGCTGGCCGGGATCGATCTCGTCGGGGCCGACGTGGTCGAGGTCTCGCCGCCGTACGACGGCCCTGGACAGCAGACCGCGCTCGCCGCTGCGAACGTCGCCTACGAGCTGCTCAGCCTGCGGGCGCTGGCTACGGGACGCGGAAGCGCAGCGTGAGGCCGCGGTGCCGGCCCCACGGGTCGACGGCGACGATGCGGAGGCTGTACGAGCCGGCCCGAAGTGCGCGCGCGTTGAGCCGTAGGCGAAGCTGCAGCGAGCCCGGCTTCCTCTTGTAGGACTGCACCGTGGTGAAGCTCCCCGCCTTGAGCGGTGCGCCGAAGCGGCTGCCCTTGCCGAGGATCGGGACAGACGCCCTGTGCGGCCCGGTCACGGTCGCCGAGATGCGCGCCTGCGCGCGCTCCGCCAGTAGCGTCGTCAGGAGAATGGTGTGGTCGGCCGGATGCGGTGACGCCTGGAACGACGTCTGCGCCGTCAGCGTCGGCCCGCTGGGCGCGGTGTAGGTGGGATCGCCCCAGGCGCCCTGCTTGAAGAGCGCGATCTGGAACGGTGTCCGCGTCAGCACGTGGGTCAGGTTGGTCGAGTCGACGTACCAGCCCACTGCCGTTCCGGGGGGAGCTGCGCCGGCTGGAGCGCGGGGACGGCCTGGTAGACCTTCCCGTTCGTCGAGTAGCCCAGCACCGTCCGGCTCGTCTGAGGCGACGAGTAGGTGAGATCGAGCGGCCACTTGAACCCGGTCGACGATAGTCCCGGCACCGAGAGCGCGACCTCGCTCCCCGGCAGGCCGAGGCTGCTGCTGAACGTCGTCAGCGAAACCGTCTTGCCGACGGGCACGGCTCCCGGCTGCCACGTCACGGTGGCACGGCCGTCGTCGGTCTGGAGATTCCCGGCGACGCCGCGACGTACCGTCTGGCTTCCGAGGGAGACGGCCGGCAGCGGCGCTGCCACGACGATGGCGGTCGGCGCGGTGGTCGCCGATGTGGCTCCTCCCTTGCCGGTCGCGGTCACGACGAGCGAGAGCGTCGACCCGATGTCGTCGGGCGTCAGCATCCGGCGCGACGTCGTGGCATGGGGGATCGCGATGCACGAGGCGCCGCCGGCGTTGCACCGGCGCCAGCGGTACGTGAACTTGGTGGGCGAGCCGGTCCAGCTGCCGACCGAGGCCGTCAGGATCTGACCGTCGGAGATCGAGCCGAGGATCTGCGGTGCTTTGACGTTCGTCGGGCGTTCCGGCGGCGGCGTGCCGGCGGAAGAAACGGTCGCGGACGCGACGGTGGTGGCCGTTGCCGCTCCGGCGGCGGAGGTGGCGGTCACGACGACCTTGAGCGAGTGGCCTACGTCGGTGGCGGCCGGTGTGTACGTCTCGCCGGTCGCGCCGGAGATGGACGTGCACGTTGCTCCGGTCGCGTCGCAGAGTCGCCACTGATATGTGAACGTGAGCGGCTTGCCGCCTTCCCAGGTGCCGGGCACCGCGGCGAGCGACTGCCCGGCCTGAGGAGCCCCGACGATTGTCGGTGGGGTCGAGAGGACCGGCAGCCCGGCTGGATACGGGGCGATGGCGACGGACGTGAGATTGGTGCCGTTCAGCCGGTCGCCGTCGCTGCAGCGCTTGATCCCCGGAACCGTGACGCAGTCCGTCCACTGCCAGACCTTCCAGCCGCTGCCGTTCCAGTTCTCGGCAGGCACGGTCGGCTTGCTACTGGACGTCCAGTGCGCGATCCAGAGGCGCGTGCCTGCCGTCGCGGCGGCGGTCGAGTCGTCGAGCTGGTTCTTCCAGAAGAGCGGCGAGGTGTAGAGGAACGGCTCGACTCCGGTGCGGGCAGAGATCTGGCCGAGCCAGGCCAGTGTCCAGACGAGCAGGCGCGACGTAGGCAGGTCGCCGGTCACCTCGAGATCGAGGACCGGCGGCAGCTCTCCCGGCTGGGGCCCCGCGATGGCGAGGAAGTGGTTGGCCTGCTTGATCGCGCTCGCGGTCGCGGCGGCCACGCTCGCGCCGGCAGGCCGCGCGAAGTGATAGCCGCCGAAGACGAGGCCGGCCGCTTCGCTGCCGTTCCGGTTCGCCGTGTACGTCTTGTCGACGTAGCCCGCACCCTCCGTCGCCTTGCCGAATGCGAAGCGATACCCCGCTTGCGCGACCTTGCTCCAGACGATCGAGCCCTGGTAGTTCGAGACGTCGAGGCCTTTGGCGTGCGCGGTCGACGCATCCGACGTGCTCGCGAACAGAAGCGCCGTAAGCGCGATGGCGAGAACCGCGAGCAATGCACATTGCCCGCGCCGCGCTCCGATGACGAACCCCACGACTCGCAAGAGGCTAGCGCAGCTTTTGTTCGTCCGAGGTAAAACCCCTGCTAGGAGCGAGGAGAAACGGCGGCGCTTGTCTCGAGCGGCTCGCCGAACCGGGCGCGGCGGACGAATCGGCCGCTGCCGGGGGCGGCGACGAGTGCCCCGTCCTCGACGAGAACCGAGCCGCGGAGCAGCACGACCTCCGGAGCCCCGACGACCTCGGTGCCTTCGTAGAGGTTGTAGTCGCAGCGCGAGTGGTGCGTCGATGCCGAGATCGTCTCGCGCCGCTCCGGGTCGAAGACGACGAGGTCGGCGTCGCCTCCGACCGCGATCGTCCCCTTGCGCGGGTAGAGGCCGAACAGCTTCGCGGGCTGCGTGGCGAGGAGGTCGACCATCCGGTTGAGGCTGATCCGGCCCTCGCGCACGCCGAAGTGGTGGATCATCTTCAGCCGGTCCTCGAGCCCTGGCCCGCCGTTCGGGATCTTCGTGAAGTCGTCGGAGCCGAGCGTCTTCTGCGTCTCGAACAGGAAGGCGCAGTGATCGGTCGAGATCGCAGACAGCGCATCCGTCCGGACCGCATCCCAGAGCACGTCGTGGTTCGCGGAGTCGCGCGCCGGCGGCGAATAGACGTACTTCGCGCCTTCGAAGCCGGGTCGGGCGAGATCGTCGATCGAGCGAAAGAAGTACTGCGTGCACGACTCGCCCCAGACGTCCCAGCCCTGCTCGCGCGCGCGGCGGATCGGCTCGACCGCCTCCCGGCAGGTGACGTGGACGACGTAGAGCGGGCTACCGGCGATGCGCGCGAGCTGGATGGCGCGGTTCGTCGCCTCGCCTTCCAGCTCGGGCGGCCGCGTGAGCGCGTGGTTGATCGGGGCGGTGTCGCCGCGTGCGAGCGCCTGACGAACGAGGACGTCGATCGCGTCGCCGTTCTCCGCGTGCACCATCACGAGCGCGCCGCTCGCCGCGGCGACCTCCATCGCGCGGAAGAGCGTCTCGTCGTCGACCTGCAGGACGTTCTTGTACGCCATGAAGAGCTTGTATGACGTGATCCCCTGCTCGGGCAGCGTCGCGAGCTCCTCGAGTCGCTCCTCGTCTGCGAGGTCGGTGACGGCGATGTGGAAGCCGTAGTCGATCAGCGTCTTGCCGTTTGCCTTCGCGTGCCAGCCCTCGAGCGCCTGCGCGAACGTCTCGCCCGGCGCCTGGATACAGAAGTCGACGTGGCAGGTCGTGCCACCGCAGGCCGCGGATCCCTGGCCCGACTCGAAGTCGTCGATGGTGACCGTGCCGCCGAACGGCATGTCGAGATGCGTGTGCGGGTCGATGCAGCCCGGCAGGACGTACTTGCCGGAGGCCTCGATCGTCCGCTCGGCTGCGACGTCGAGGTCGGAGCCGATCAGCGTGACGCGCTCGCCCTCCACGAGGACGTCGGCGACGTAGTCGTCGGCCGCGGTGACGACGCGTCCTCCACGGATCAGGATCGACATCGCCTCCGAGTTTAAGCTCGTGTCGTGGCTCTGTCACCGGAACGCACCGTTGCCGAGCTCCGCGAGCTGCGGGGGCTGACCGGTGACGAGAACGGCGCGCAGCGCGTCGCGTGGACCGAGACGTGGGAACGCGCGCGGCAGTGGCTGCGCGAGAAAGTGGTCCCGATCGGGGCCGAGGAAGAGATCGACGAGGCCGGGAACCAGTGGTTCACGCTGCCGGGTGCCTCCGAACGGGCGCTCCTCATCGGCGGCCACATCGACTCGGTGCCGAACGGCGGCTGGCTCGACGGCTGCCTCAACGTCCTGGCGGGCGTCGAGGTGCTGCGGCGGATCGCCGAGGAGGGGACACCGCCCCTGACCGTGCGGCTCGTCAACTGGGCGGACGAGGAGGGTGCGCGCTTCGGCCGCTCGCTCTTCGGCTCGTCCGCGGCGGCGGGCTCGATGGCGGATCAGGACGAGCTGCGCGAGCGGCGGGACGCCGACGGGATCGCACTCCCCGACGCGCTCGCCGCGCACGGAGTCGAGCTCGATCGCGCGCTCGAGGCACGGAGGGAGCTCGAAGGCGCTGTGGCGTACCTCGAGCTCCACATCGAGCAGGGGCCGGTGCTCGAGTCCCTCGACCTGCCGCTCGGAGTCGTGCTCGGCACCTTCGGGGTCGAGCGCCATCTCGTCACGTTCCGCGGTCAGGCAGCGCACGCCGGCTCGACACCGATGGATCAGCGCCGTGACGCGCTCGCCGGTGCGGCCAAGCTCGAGCTCGAGCTCCGCGAGATCGCGGCGCGAGTGGGCGGCGGCGCGGTCTGCACGATGGGTGGGGTCGTGACGAAGCCGGGGATCGTCACGTCCGTGGTCGAAACCGCAGAGTGCCTCCTCGACCAGCGGCACCTCGACGCGACCTGGCTCGCCGAGATGCTGAGCAACGCAGAGGCGGCCTCGCGCAGGTTCGCCCACGAGGAGAACATCGAGGTCGAGTGGCAGAAGATCTGGTCGATCGAGCCGATCCCATTCGACGATCGGCTGCTCGAGCTCGCCGACGAGGCCGTGCTCGAGGTGGCCGGCACGTCCCACCGGCTCCCGTCAGGCCCGCTGCACGACGCGGCCGAGGTCGCGCGGGCGGGAATCCCGACGGTGATGCTCTTCGTTCAGTCGCTACGGGGGCTTTCGCATACGAAGCTCGAGGACACGAAGGAAGAGCATCTCGAGATCGCCGTGCAGGCCCTCGACCGGCTGACGACGAAGGCACTGGAGGCATTTACATGAGCAGCACCGACGCGACGCAGCTCTACGGCGAGGAGCACGTCCGCCGCTACCGCGAGACCGACGGCGAGGTCGGGCACGACTGGAAGGAGGGCTCGACGATCCTGCTGCTCACCACGACCGGCCGCCGCACCGGCAACGAGACGACGACGCCGCTCATCTACAACCTCGACGGCGACACGCCCGTGATCGTCGCCTCGAAGGGCGGCGCGCCCGACCATCCCGGCTGGTTCGAGAACCTCGTCAAGACGCCGGAAGTCGGCGTGCAGATCAAGGGCGACCGCTTCCGCGCCCGCGCGCGCGTGGCGGAAGGCGAGGAGCGTATGCGGCTGTGGGAGCTGATGAACGAGGTCTGGCCGCACTACGCCGAGTACGCGACCAAGACCGACCGCGAGATCCCGGTCGTCGTGCTCGAGCGGATCTAGACCCGCGCTTCGGGCTCGTAGTCGCTTGCGAGCAGCGGGCTCGAGAGCAGAAAGTCGGCGGTCGAGCGGTTGCATGCGATCGGCACGTTGTAAACGACGGCGATCCGCAGCAGTGCCTTCACGTCGACGTCATGCGAGTGCGGCTCGAGCGGGTCCCAGAAGAAGATGACGACGTCGATGCGGCCCTCCGCGATCGCGGCGCCGATCTGCTGGTCGCCGCCGAGCGGCCCGCTCAGGAACACGTGCACCGGCAGCCCGAGCTCCTCGACGAGCAGCGCGCCCGTCGTCCCGGTGGCGACGAGCTCATGCCCGGAGAGGGTGCCCTGGTTGTAGCGCGCCCATTCGAGCATCGCCCGTTTGAGGTTGTCGTGCGCGATCAGCGCGATGCGCTTCCGGCCTGGCAACGCGGTGGACATGGGCAACAGCGTAGGCTCGCGCGCCGGCCGGTGCCAGGCTAGATTCCCCGCGGATGGATTTCGGCGTCACCGTCCTGCCCGACCCGCCGTTCTCGCGCTGGCTCGAGCTGATCCAGCTCGCCGAGCGCCACGGCTTCGGCTACGCGTGGACGTACGACTCGCACGTCCTCTGGCAGGAGTCGGTGCCGATGCTCGCCGTCGCCGCGCGCGAGACCTCCACGATCAGGCTCGGCCACTTCGTGACCAATCCCGCGACCCGCGACCCGACCGTGCTCGCGAGCGCGTATGCGACGCTCCAGGACCTGTCGGACGGACGGATGGCGATGGGCATCGGGCGCGGCGACTCGGCCGTCCGCTACGTCGGGCGGCAGCCGATGAAGGTCGCTGACTTCGAGACGGCGTGCGCAATGGTGCGCGGCTTCATGAACGGCGACGAGGTCGAGTGGAACGACAAGCAGCTCCAGCTCAAGTGGGTTCGGCCGGAGCTGCCGAGGATCCCGATGTGGATCGCCGGCTACGGGCCGAGAGCGCTCGCCGTCGCGGGCCGCGTCGGCGACGGCGTGATCATCCAGCTCGCCGACCCCGAGATCATCCAGTGGATCATGGACACCGCGCGCCGCGCCGCCGAAGAGGCGGGACGCGACCCGAGCGAGCTCAAGTGCATCGTCGGTGCTCCGGCCCACATCACCGACGATCTCGCGGACGCGCGCGAGCAGGTGCGGTGGTTCCCGGCCATGGTCTCGAACCACGTGATGGACCTGATCGACCGCTACGGCGCCGACGGGAGTGCCGTGCCGAAGGCGCTCACCGACTACGTCCAGGCGCGCAAGTTCTACGACTACAACGAGCACTCGCGGGTGGGCGCGAAGCACGGCGAGTTCGTCACCGACGAGATCTGCGACCGCTTCTGCGTCCTCGGCACCGCCGATCAGGCGAAGGCGAAGCTGCAGGAGCTCGAGTCGATCGGCGTCGACCAGTTCAACATCTATCTGATGACGCACGGGCAGGAGGAGACCCTGCAAGCTTTCGGAGACGAGGTCATCCCCGAGCTCTCCGACATCCCCGCCTAGAACACTGCCCAGCCTCCGCCAACTCCTCGAGCTTCGCCAGGCGTTCCCGCTGTCGTGGGCGGCCGGCGGCCCCAAGCTCCTCGTCGCCTCGGACCTGCCGGGGACGAGGCAGCTCTTCACGCTGTCGCCGGACGGCGGCGAGCTCGAGCAGATCACCGACTTCCCGGAACCGGTCGACGGCATGTTCCTTCCCGAAGACGGCGTGCTCGTCCTCATCGACGAAGGCGGGAACGAGCGGACGCAGTTCTACGTGCTCGGCGACCGCTCCCCTGAACCGCTGGTGGTCGATCCGCGTTTCAACCACTGGACGCCGGTCTTCTCGCTCGACGGCTCGCTGTTCGCCTACTCGACGAATCGGCGCAACGGCCGCGACTTCGACGTGGTCGTGCGCGACTTCGCGAGTGGGGAGGAGCGGGTGTTCGAGCTGGGGGGCTATGTCGGGGTCGACTCGATCTCACCGGACGGCCGGTGGGTCGTCGCGGTGCGGGGCAACGAACGCGCCGGCGACTCGGACCTCTTCCTCATCGACCTCGAGACCGGCTCCGTCGAGCATGTGACGCCGCACGAGGACGCGGCGGAGTACGGGGCGACGGTCTGGCTTGCCGACTCGTCAGGCTTCCACGCCTCGACGAACGAGGGCCGCGACACCTTCGCGATCGCTCGCTACACGCTTCGCGGCGGCTGGGAGGTCGTCCGCGAGGCGCAGTGGGATCTCGAGTGTCACGGAGACGACGCAGGCCGGCGCCTCCTCGTCGTCGAGAACGCGGACGGCTATTCGCGTTGTGCCGAGCTGCCGCTACCGGGGGACGGTGTCGCCGGGCACTTCGTCTTCTCTCCCGACGCCTCGCGCGTCGCCTTCGGTTTCTCGACGACGACCGAGCCGCAGCAGGTCTGGGTGCACGACTTCGCCTCGGGCGAGTCGACCAAGCTCACCGACCTCGGGCGGGTCGAGGGAGGAGTCGAGCCGTCGCTGCACCGCTTCGAGAGCTTCGACGGCGAGTCCATCCCTGTCTTCCTCTTCGTTCCGGAGGGCACGGGGCCGTTCCCGGTCGTCGTCACGGTGCACGGTGGGCCGGAGTCGCAGTGGCAGCCGTGGTACTCGAGCGGCTTCGGCGCGTTCACGCAGTTCCTCGTGTCGCGCGGCTACGCGGTCGCCGCGCCGAACGTGCGCGGCTCGACCGGTTACGGGAAACGGTTCGAGCATCTGGACGACGTGGAGAAGCGCCTCGACTCGGTGGCCGATCTCGCGTCGCTGCGCGGGTGGCTGGCGGCTCGGCCGGAGATCGACGGCTCCCGCGCGGTCGTCTACGGGCGCTCCTACGGCGGGTACATGGTCCTGGCCGCGCTCGCGTTCCAGCCCGAGCTCTGGGCGGCGGGAATCGAGTTCGTCGGCATCTCCAACCTCCGCACCTTCCTCGAGAACACGTCGGAGTACCGGCGTGCCGTCCGCGAGCGCGAGTACGGGCCGCTCTCCGATCCGGAGCTGCTCGAGCGCCTGTCCCCGTGGAGCCGCCTCGACGCGATCAAGGCGCCGCTCTTCATCGAGCACGGCCGCAACGACCCGCGCGTGCCGGTGGGCGAGTCGGAGGCGATCCACGCCGAGCTCGTCGAGCGCGGTGTGCGCTGCGAGCTCGTGATCTACGAGGACGAGGGACACATGGTCGAGAAGCTCGCGAATCGCATCGACTCCTTCGAGCGCGCGGTCGCGTTCCTCGACGAGGTGCTCGGGCCGGCGGAGTCGGCGCCGATACGATGACCGCCGCGCGGCGCCTTGGCCGAGTGGTTAGGCATGGGTCTGCAAAACCCAGTACACCAGTTCGATTCTGGTAGGCGCCTCTCAGAGAAAGCCCCGGAAAAGAGGCCGCCACACCAACCTGCTGACCCGGCAGGGCCGGAAGCGCGGCACGCCCTCGGGGAGGGCTATGGGACCCGGTCGTCTCTGCTCTCCCTCAGTCGATTCCACGGCCACACGCCGTCGATCTCGACGTCGAGCGAGAAGCTGAGCAGGATTCGGATCAGGACGATGATTCCGAGCACGGTCACGCTCTGGAACGTCTGATCTACGACCACGGTGCGGACGATGTCCGCGACGATGAGCACTTCGAGCCCGAGCAGGATGCAGCGGCCGAGATCACGGCGAAGCCGTTCGTACGAGCCGGCCCTTCGCGTGTCTGTGGCTGCGTCGCGGAGAAACGCGAGGAACGCGCCCAGCCCGCCGAGGACCATGATGCCGGTGCCGACCGTCTCGACGACCTTGACGACCTCGGTAATCCACTCGTCGTAGGTCACCGGCGAGAGGCTACTCCCATCAAGCTGAGATGCCCCTTGCGTCTGTGCTGCGGCCTACGCCGGTTGGGGGCGTCCGCCGCGGGAGCTGCGCTCGTAGAGGGTGGCGTTGACCACGGCGGCGCCGACGATCACGCGTCCGATCAGGAAGAGGTCGAGGAGGACGGCGCCGGCGATCCCGAGCGCGCCGTAGGTGGTCGACTTTTCCTTGATCATCTGGCCGAGGATGAGAACGTTGAAGATCTCGACGGCGACGAAGCCGATCGCGTAGAACAGCGATCCGGGGATCAGGTCGGTCCAGCGTGCGTCGGCGTGGGGCAGCTGCAGGGAGACGGCGAGCCAGAGCCCGGCGAGGGCGAGCACGAGGGCCACAAGTGCGACGATGCCGCCGATCGCCGTCTGGTGGTGGACGGCGCCGACGCCGGCGATGAGTAGGAGCTGGCCCGCGAGTGCTGCGGCGAAGATCTCGAGCTGGCGGGCGCTCACCTTGACCGAGGTGGCCGAGCCTTCCCAGGCTAGTGCGTGCACGATCGAGATCGCCCGGAGCAGGACTCTGGTCATGTAGGCGAGCACGAACAGCGAGGTGAGCGCGACCCACCAGCTCGAGGAACCCTTGGCCGCGCCCTGAACCTCCTTGGTGACGGTCCCGGCGATGCCGACCGAGTTCACGACGACGTGCGGCTGCACACCCAGGGCACTCGCCAGCAGCCCGAGGCCGGAGACGAGGAAGAATGCGAGCGGCAGCAAGAACACGAACAGCCGGTAGGAGAGCGCGCCGGCGAGTATGCCACCACCGATGTGGGAATCCCGCTCGATCGTCTCGAACGTGGCATCGAGCGCCGGGGAGCGTCCGCGCGCCTCCTGCACCCAGCCTTTCAGCGCCCGCGCGTGCTCGACCCAGTGCGCCAGCCGCCCCAGCAGCGTCCGCTTCGGCCGCGGCAGCTCGACCTGCTCGGGCCCGTCGTTGTCGTCGGGGCCGGCCGTCATCGCGGGTCGCCGCGTTGCTTCTCCGTCTCGCGCCAGTTCGCCCAGACCGGCGAGAAGACCGCGCACACCAGCGACATGGTGATCAGCACGAACACGGCGCCGATGAACGTGATCACGACCCCGAACGCGCCGAAGGTCTTGCCGTTCGCGTCCAATGGAGCTGCCATGAAGAACGGCGAGGTGGCGGCCGTCCCGCCGAGCACGACGGAGGCGAGCAGCGCGCCGGGCAGCAGCGCGCGCAGTCCGATCGTCCGGTGCAGCAGGAACCGCGGCACCCAGAGCCAGAACACCGTCGAGCCGAGGAGCCAGACGGGTACGAGCGCGAGCCAGCCCGTGTCGTGCAACCGGACGCCGGCGAGGACTGCAAGCGCGAGGACGCCGGTGAGGACGAAGAAGAAGATCGCGAACAGTCCCTGGTCGGCCAGCGATCCGACCTTGATGCCCCAGGCGCGCGCGTAGACGTCCTGGTAGATCTGGCCGATGCCGATGCCCCACAGAAGAAAGCTGACGAACACCGTGAGGCTCGCCGCCAGCGCGTTCGACGAGGCGCTGCCGAATGTGCCCTGGACGAGGCTGGCGGTGGCCCCGTGCAGTTTCAGGTGGGAGATCAGACGCTGGGCGAAGACGTTGGCGTCCCCGCTCGACGGATGGAGGACGGCAGCGACCACGAGCACGGCCGGGAGCACCGACAACGTCGAGTACACGGTCACCGCGCAAGCCGAGCTTCGGCTCGCCGCGAAGTAGGCGCGGAACCATTGGAGCGCCAGCCGGCCGACAGGCGAGTTGGCGCGGCGTCCCAGCCAATCGCGCACGGCCTTGGTACGACCATGATCGGGAGTTTTCTCGACGCTGTTCATGGCTAGGTCGGAGCCGAGCTCGGTTTGGGTTGGGTGTGGGTCGCCCCTGACCTCCTCCCTCCGTCAGATTCCTCGCCGATCGCGCCTCCGCTCGCGTCTCCGCATGCCGCACACCGACACGGGCGAGAGCGGCCGGCCGAACGGGTCTATGAACAGGGTGACCGGCCCGGCCTTCGCCGGAACCGTCCCGTCGAGGACCTCGATCGAGTACGAGAGCTCACCCTCGACGAGGATCGGCTCCTGGATCACCACCACCGCGTCCTCGGGCACCTTGTCGCCTGGCTCGAGGAACGCGAGCACCGCGTTCGGCGGGTCGGCCTTGAAGCTGTTGTCGCCTTCGTCCCACAGGTCGACGAAGTCCCCCGTGCCCATGTGCCCGACGACCCGCTGGGGTCGGTCGGAGAAATAGAGCGTCGAGGGCGATGTCCCGTGCAGCGTGAGGGTGCCGCCGTCGCTCGTGATGCCTTGTGCTGTTTGCACGAACATCGATTCCTCGGCTTCGAGCTGTGCGATCTGCTTCTCATCCATCGTGCTCACCTCCGTTTCGTGTTTTCCACCTGGTCTGGGCTCGTTGACCCCATGGCTATGTCGATGCTGCGCTCGGTTTGGGGTGGGCGCCCGGTTGGACTGTCGGGATGCCCCCGGTGAACAGCAGGGCGATGAGCGCGAAGAGCGCGAGGATCGAGACGGCGACGCGCAGCCCGTCGATCCGGCTCTGCTCGTTCGTCTGCACGATCGCGTCGGCGGTCCGCGGGGGGACGTGCGCGTCGGAGAGCGCAGTCTTCAGGTCGGCGTCGGAGATGAACGGAACCCCGCCGGCGAGCTTGGTTTGGGCCTGGGCGGCGACGCGGTTGGGGACGGCCGGGTTGTTCTGGACGCCGGTGACGAACGATGCGGTCAGCGCCGAGATGAGCACGGCGCCCGCCAGAGCGGTGCCGATCGACGCGCCGAGCTGCGTGCCGGTGTTCTGGATTCCGCCGACCTCGCCGCTCTGCTCGTCGGGCACCGACGACACGGTCACGGCCCCCAGCTGGGAGGCGATCGAGCCGATCCCGGCACCCGCCAACAGCAGCGGCCAGGTGACGATCTCCGCGCCGGCGCCGTAGTCGAGCAAGGCGAGCAGGAGTACGAGCCCGCCGAACATAGCGATGAAGCCGAGCCGGATGACCAGCCGCGGGTTCGCGTGCGGAAACACCTTGGGGACTCCGGCCGCGAAGAGCAGCAACATCAGCGAGAGCGGCAGCAAATGCATGCCCGTCGCGACCGCCGACAGACCGAGCGCAACCGACAGGAACAGCGGCACGACGAAGAAGATCCCGGCCTGCACGAGGAACAGGAAGAAGAACGAGGTCACGCCGTCGCGCAGCTGGATCTTCCGCAGCATCTTCGGGTCGATCAGCGCAGCCTGGCCGTGCGCGATACGGCGGTTCTCCCACATCGCGAACAGGCCGACCACCACGCAGCCCGCGAGCACGAGCCAGATCACCGGTGAGAGCCCGAGCCACTCGGGAGCGCCCTGCTTGGCTCGCACGAACCCCCACGCACCCGACTTCAGGGTGCCGATCACGATCAGGCCGAGGCCGGCGGCCGACAGCGCCGTGCCGACCAGGTCGAGCCTGGCGCCCTTCTCGGGCGGTGTGTCGTTCACCCGCCGTGCCAGGGCGAGGATCACGATCACGATCAGCACCTCGCTGACGAACACCCACCGCCACGAGGCATAGCTCGTGAAGAAGCCGCCGACCACCGGCCCCACCGCGGCGGCCATCGCGCCGGCAGCCGCCACGAGCCCGTACGCGCGCGGCCGGTCCGGCTTCCCGAAGTTCGAGGCGACGAGCGCGACGATCGCCGGAAAGATCAGCACCGCGCCGAAACCCTCCAGGAACGACCAGCCGATGATCAGCACCGTCAGGCTGTGAGACAGCGCCGTCGTCAGCGACCCGCACGCGTAGACGACGCACCCGATCGTGAACGCACGCTTCCGGCCGATGATCTCCCCGACCCTGCCGCCGGTGATCATGAACGACGCCATCACCAGCGTGTACAGCGTGATCGCCAGCTGGATCCCGGTCACATCGGTCCCGACGTCCTTGGCGACCGTTGCGATCGCCGTGTTCATCACCGTCATGTCCAGGGCCATTACGAACTGCGCCGACGCCAAGGTGAGAAGCACCAGACCCGTGGCCTTGGCGGCAGCAGAAGACGCGATCGGCGCGGCCGTCACGACGGCGAACCCATCGGCGGCATCGCCCCGGAGGCTTTCACCTCGAGCAGGGTGAGCCCGAGATCGGACACGCGCTGCAGCAGACCCTGCAGCTGCGCCTGGTCGCGGATGTGCCCACTCAACGTCGTCGTCCCGTCGGCGCGCGTGAGGGTCATTCCCTCGAAGACGGTCCCCACCTGGTCGCTGAGCTCACCTGCGACGATCAGCCGATACGTCCTGCCGGGCACATCTCCGAGGATGGCACCTCCCGCGGGGCGCTCACGAGAGGTGCGGGCCGATCACCCTGATGATTCCGATTGCCCGGCAGACCGACGCCTAGCCGCCGAGGTTCTGGCAGGAGTCGGCGCTCTTGAACGCCGAGGACAGAGAGCCCTTTGCACTCTGCAGCGACTTGACCGTCGTCTGTGCAGTGGTCACGAGGTCCTTGATCTGCGGCGCGAGCGGTACCAGCGCCGAGGCGATGGTGGTGACCGAGGCGTTGGCCGGGATGGAGGCGACCGCGGTTTGCGCGGTACTGACCGTGCTCGCCGCATCGCTCGAGAACTGATCGACCTGCGCCTTCGCGGCCTGCCCGTCCGAGGTATTGGGACGGGGGACGGCCTTGATCTGCTTCGCGAGCGTCTTGGTGGCGGTCTGCGCCTGGGCGATCTTCGACTGCAGCGATGCCTTGGAGATGCCGCTGGTAAGGCCGCTCGACGTGACGCTCTTGATCTGCTGCACCCAGGTGCCGATTGCGCTGCAAACGCCGCTCGCGTAGGCGTCGTTCGCCTTCGTGTCGGAGCTGCTGCCGCCGCAGCCCGCCGCAACGAGAGCAATGACGGCGAGCAGCGCCAGCATCGGCACGGCGGCGGCGCGACTGCCGGCGGGACGACCACCTTTTCCGGTGCGGTCAATGGTCATGGTGAAACCTCCTCAGCTGATTCCGGGCATAGCGCCGAGGATGGCATCTCCCGGCGCGCGTTCACGAGGAGCACGGGTCGATCACCCTGGTGATTCCGATCGCCTCGGCACGCCTTCAATTCGCGTTCACCCGAGTGAAATCCGGCGCGCGTCTCCGCAGAACCTGCTTCGGGTCATACGGTGGTCGAGCCCTACCGATGAGGAAGGCGATCTCTTGCTCGCTGCCATGAATGTCTGGATCTGGACGACACCCCTGGTCATCGTCTGGGTCCTGCTTGCCTTCTGGCCTGCGCATGTCGCCCGTCGCAAAGGGCACAGCTTTATCGGCTACTTCATCTTCAGCCTCGTCGTCTTCCCGGGGGCGCTGCTCGTCGCCTACCTGGTCGACGACCGCACGCCGGCCAGCGCGGCTGCCGCCTGAGCCCGGCCGAGTCGGCACTCGGCCGAAGCAACCAGACGCCGCAGGCACTACGACTTCAGCAAGGCCCGCCTAGCCTGCCGGTGGCCGTCACTTAGCAATAATCGTCACAATGGCGGTGGATTCAAGTGAGCTAGCGAAGGGTCGGCGTAACCGTCGAGAAGCAGGTGACCCTCCGCCATTGGTCGAGGCCAAGCTCCAGCCTCCGGGAGCGGGTGGTGACCACGTCAAACGGCCGCGCATTCTGCAGGCGCTCGACGCCGGCGAAGGCGGGGCGCTGACGCTCGTTGCGGCGCCCGCGGGCTACGGCAAGACGACCGCGGTGCGCGCCTGGTGCGAGAGCCGGGAGGGGGCCTTCGCGTGGGTCACGCTCGACGACGGTGACAACGATCCGGTTCGGTTGTGGACGTACGTTGCGACTGCCGTCGATCGGGTCCGGCAGGGGCTCGGGCGGGGTGCGCTGCAAAGCCTGAGCGTCCCGGGGAGCTCCCTCGAACATGCCGTCGACGAGCTGATGAACGCGATCGCCGCGTACGGCACCGAGATGGCTCTGGTGCTCGACGACCTTCAGACGGTGACGGATCGGGAGTGTCTTGCCTCGATCGAGTTCGCGCTCAGGCATCTGCCGGCGAGCGCGCGCCTGATCGTCATCACGCGGGCGGATCCCGCGCTCGGGTTGGCGCGGCTGCGTGCCCGGGGCGCACTCGTGGAACTGCGCGCCGACGAGCTGGCCTTCACCGCCGCGGAGGCGCACGAGCTGCTCGTCGAGCGAGGGCAGGTCGGGCTCCGGGCGGAGGAGATCGAGCTGCTTGTCGAGAACACCGAGGGCTGGCCCGCCGCGCTCGTCCTCGCCGGGCTCTGGCTTCGGGACGTCGACGACCCGGGCCGGGCCGTGTCCGGGTTCGGGGGAGACCAGCGCTTCGTGGTCGAGTACCTGAGCCAGGAGGTGCTCGCGTCGCTCGACGACGAGACTCGCTCGTTCCTGCAAGGGGCCTCGGTTCTGGGCCGATTCACCGCCGAGCTCTGCGACGCCGTGCTCGAGCGCACCGATTCGGCGTCCGTGCTGGCCGGGTTGGAGCGCTCGAACCTGTTCATCCGCCGGCTGGAGCGAGGAGGCTGGTTCCGTGCCCACGCATTGTTCGCCGAGTTCGCCGTTGCTCAACTCTCAGCGCAGAAGCCGGGCGAGGCGGCACGGATCCATCAGCGCGCCGCCGAGTGGCTGTTGTCGCAAGGGCTGCCGGTAGAGGCGGTCGAGCACGCCGCTGCGGCGGGTGACGACGAGCGCGTTGCGCGGTTGCTCGCCGAGTACCACATGCCGCTGATCAGGAGCGGACTCACCCGGACGATTCTGCGATGGGTTCGGCCGCTCCCGGACGAGAACCTCCTTGAGCATCCGGAGCTCGCCGTAGCCGCCGCGGCGGCCGCGGTGATGCCCGGTCAGGGCACTATCGAGCACCGCCGGTATCTCCAGATCGTCGAGCGGGCGCAGGCAGAGCGCCCCGAGCGTGTTACGCCGTACGTCGAGGCGTTCGCCCTGGTGGAACGCGCGATCACGATCGACGGAGGCGTCGCACAGGCGGTGGAGAACGGCCGTCGCGCGGTCGAGCTCGCGCGTGCTGGGTTAGACGAGCTCCTCACGGGCGCCCTTGCCGGGTATGCGCTCGCTCTTTACTTCGCGGACAACCTCGACGAAACGTGGGAGGTCGCTCTCAGTGTCATCGAGCATCCGAGCATCGAGCGCCGCCCTCCCAGCCATGTGCTCGCCCGGACGACACTGGCGCTCGTGGCGGTCGAGCGCGGGTGGCTCGAGTCCGCACGGGGCCATGCCGAGAAGGCGAAGGCGGTCGTCGGCCGGATCGGCACCAGCCGCAGCTGGCTCGGCGCAAACGCGTCAGCCGCGCTCGGCGCCGTGCTCGCAAGCGAGGGAAAGCTCGCGGAGGCCGAGCACGAACTCGCCTACGCGGAGCACTACTTCAGGGACGAGATCGCCACCGTCCACCACACCTGGCTGCTCTTGCTTCTCGCCAGGGTGCAAACCCAACGCGGCCGCCTCGACCAGGCGGATGCCACCCTCCAGGCGGCACGGAAAGCACTCGAGGAGCTCGCAGACGGCGGCCGACTCCCCTCGCTCGCCGACGACGTCGAACACGAGCTCGGGACCGCAACGGCCCGCGCCGGCAGCGGAGAGATGCTCGAACGACCGAGCAAGGCAGAGCTCGCCGTCCTCCGGCTCCTGGCCGGCGATCTGTCGACACGTGAGATCGGGGAGCACCTCTTCGTCTCCCCCAACACGATCCGGTCGCACACGCGTGCGCTCTACCGCAAGCTCGGCGCCAACTCCCGCTCGGATGCCGTCGCGCGGGCGACCGCACTCGGCCTGCTGGGGCCAGCCGACGCCGGTCGTTCGCGTTCACCTGAGTGAATGCGGTCGGCCTCCCGACCGCCGGGGGGCCGACGGCGTAACGTCAAACGTGCCCCAACCAGACGGTCCTTCAGGCCGTGTAGCGGCGTCGACGACCGCACAGCTCGTCGAGACAAGGAGATCCTCATGCCGGAACTGACCGAGACACCAGTTCTCGATCTGCTCGCCAGCATGACCGCCGACTCGGTCGAGGCGTCGAGCCTCGATCCCGAGAAGGTCATGCTCGTACGCATCGCCGCCCTCGTGGCGATGGACGCCCCGCCGGTCTCATACCTGTACAACCTCGGCACGGCCGCCGACTTCGACGTCGACGCGGACGACGTTCGCGGCGTCCTCGCTGCGATCGCGCCCATCGTCGGAACGGCACGCGTCGCGTCGGCGACGAGCAAGATCGTGCGCGCGCTCGGCATCGCGATCGACCTCGCCGAGCTCGAGGCCGACGAGGCGCAGGAGGCCTAGCCTTCAGCGCCCTCGCTGACAGGGTCAGACCCGCCCGGTGGCGGTCTGACCCTGTCCGCCGCACAGGTCAGACAAGGCGGTTCAGTGATGACGAACACTCTGACTGAACAGCTCGCGATGTGTCCTAGGCGGGACGACATCGCCACGAGCTGTACCGAACTCATCGACCGCGAAACGAGAACGGAGCCGCCATGCCCGAGGGGCTATCTGCAACTGAGGTCGGCAAGGAGATCGGCGAGCACGCCAAGCACGCCAATGGGCACACCGAGAAGAGCCGCCACGACCGGCTGATCTCGCTTGCCGGGGCAGTGCTGCTCTCGATCGTGACCATCACCGCGGCATGGTCCGGCTACTCGGCCGCGAAGTGGGGCACCGAGTCGTCGCTCAACCTCGCCAAGGCGTCGGCGACGCGGACCAAGGCCAACCGCTACTTCCAGGAGGGGCTGAGCTACCGCACCGCAGACGCGCTCCTCTTCAACGCCTGGTTCGGCGCCTACATCGCCGGCAACAAGAACGGCATGCGCGTGGCCGAGAAGCGCTTCCGACCTCAGTTCGAGGTCGCCTTCGTCGCCTGGCTTGCGACCCACCCGTTCACGAACCCGAACGCCCCGCCGGGACCGCAGTCGATGCCGCAGTACAAACCGGTCGGGGAGGCCCTTTCGCGTTCGCTCGACTCGCAGGCCAACGCGTACTACGCGCAGGGCAGAATGCGGCAGGAACGGGCGACGACTACGTGCGCGTCACCCTGGTCCTCGCGAGCGTGCTCTTCCTCATCGGCATCAGCACCCAGTTCTCGTCACGCGGTGTGCGGTACGGGCTGTCTCGAACAGGCGCATTGCTGCTGCTCTTGGCGGCCGAACAGATCCTCTCGCTGCCAGGCCCGCCCTGACGCTAGTGGAGCACGCGCGCCTGTAGCCTCGGACCCACCGGATCAGCTGCTCGTCGGCGAGGCGAGCCTGCGCGGTCGGTACTCGTGCATCGGTTTGCTCTCCATCGCGGGGGCTTGTTTGTCCGCGGCGGCTTGGTACCAGTTGGCGTAACGGCTCACCAGCGGGGCCGCCGAGAGCCCGTGCACGAGCACCGAGACGCCGACGGTCAGGTAGGTGGCCGCGACGATGGTTCCGCCGTGAGCGAGGTGCGAGTCCTCGACGATCACGGCGAACACGATGGATGCGAGCCCGCGGGGGCCGAACCAGCCCATGAAGGCCACCGTCGGACGTAGCGCGTGGGTGCCCCAAGAGCGAGATCGCCACCGGCAGCATCCGCACGACCGTCAAACTCAGCACGGCATACAGCGCGATCTGCCAGCTCACGTGCTCGAACACCGGGCCGAGCAGCACGGCACCGAAGACGAGGAACGTGACGCGTCGAGCAACGCCCCGGTCTCCTCGGTGAAACGCATCGTCGGGGCAACGTTCTCGCGGGCGATCGAGCCGAACAGCGCTCCTGCCACGAACGCGGCGATGAACCCCGACCCGCCCAGGTCGCCGGCGATCCCGTAGGCGAGGACCGCGGCGGCCACCGGGATGATCTGCCGCCAGGCATCGTCGATCAACTGCCGTCCTCCGGCCACGTTCACGACCGCCGCGGCGAGGAGGCCCGCTGCGACACCGCCGAGCAGTCCATAGCCGATCTCCTCGGACACCACACGAAGCGGGTGCGACTCGGCGCCGGACACGGTCGCGAGAACGATCAACAACAGGGGAACGCAGATCCCGTCGTTGAGGCCGCTCTCGACGTTGAGCGACTGACGAACAACCTGCGGAAGTCTCGCGTCCGTGACGACCGCGCTGCCCAGCCCGGCGTCGGTCGGCGCAAGGATCACGCCGAGAATCAACGCCTCGCTGATTGAGAACGATCCAAACAGCAGCGCCGCGACCAGTCCCCCGAGCACGACGGTCAGCGGCAGACCCACGCCCAGCAGACGTAGCGGCATCGAAGCCTCACGCCGCAGCGCCCGCAGATCCACGCGCGAGGAGTCTGAGAAGAGGACCACCGCGAGCGTCGCCTCGGCCAACGTCCGCACGGTCGAACTCGTGGGACGCACGGAAAGGTCATCCAGACCAGCGGCCCCACGAGCACGCCGACCGCGGTCACCACCATCGCCGGCGTCACCGGCGTGCTCGACAGACGCCGCGATACCGCCGCTACCAGCAGCAACGTCAGACCGACAATCGCAAGCCCGGAACTCACCGCTTACCGTAGGGGCGGAGGTTTGGCGACTCACGCGGGTGTCGGCGCGGCCTTTGCCGAACGTTCTTGCATGCGGTCCGCAATGAACATGACCACCACGGCGATCCCCACGCCGATGAACGTGAAGAGCACCCGGCGACCCTCGGCCGCATAGTTGGTGGGGTGTGGCAGGTCTGCGGCGATGAGGGCCGCACTGGCGATGGCAGCCGTGTAGTAGGCGTAGTTCACGCCGTGGATGGAAGCCCCGATCGCGGCCAGGAGGATGATGATCACTACCAAGGCGTCCTTGTCGTGGACTGCCAGCAAGATCGGTATGGCCACGACAGCGCCCATGCCCGCACCGATGACGCGCTGGAGGCCCACCAGCCTGGACTGCTCGATGCTCGGCTTCATGGCGATCAGCGTGGCGATCACCATCCAATCCGCATTGGGCTCGTGGAACCCGTAGGCGATGGCGGCGGATGCTGCGAGGGCCAGGGCCCGTATCAGGGCGAAGAGCACCACCGGTCGGGTGAGCTTGACCGGGGCGAAGGGCTCACCGGGGAGGTCGATGACCGGACGCGGCCGCCATTTGCGCCGGCTCACCAACCACACGATGCCGATCAACGCGATCCACAACGCCGATCCGATCAGCCACGCCAGCGCCTGGTCCCCTCCGGTGGTCTTGATCCGATCGGCGCGGTAACTGACCGGCAGGACGACAGCGACGACGAACCAGATGTTGAGCAGCAGCCCCACGCTGAATCGATGCAGTCCGAACTTCACCGCCAACCCGGCCGACAACGTGACCATGAAGAGGGCGAGGACCACGAATCCCCAGGCCTGGGTTCCGACGAAAAACGCCAGGGCGGTCACCGCCGCACCGCCGAGGCCGAAGGCACCCATGCTCCACGCCCGCTTCCGGTATCCACCGCCCGGGTCGCTCAGGGCGGTGGTCAGAACGGCGAAGATGACGCTGACGACGTACTTCTGTTGGTCGAGCTGGGCGATGCCGAACCAGATCACCAGCAGGATTCCGCCAATGGCCACGCCGGCGGGCAGGCTGAATCCCTTCCGATTGACCGAAAACACCTTGGTGAGTTGGCTCATGAGTCAGATCAGAGCCTCTCACACGGCCGCGGTACCAGCACCGCGGGGCAATCGGAATCACCAGGGTGATTGACCCTCGTTCCCGCAAACCCCGGCCCAGAAGGTGCAACGTTTCGAGGAGAGGAATCACAACCGAGAGGAGATCCCATGGGATCTGACAGCGACACCCCCGTCTTTCTCTACATCGCCGCCTACGCCGACCCGGACGCCGCCCAGGCTGACTGGGACGACATCAAGGAGCTGGCGAAGGACGAGACGATCGCGGTCGACGGCCTCGTGCTCGTCAGCCGCGACGCCGACGGGAAAATCCACGAGAAGGACAACGCCCACACGGTCGGCGTCGGCACGGCCATCGGCGCGGCCGGCGGCCTGCTCGTCGGTCTGATCTTCCCGCCGGCGTTCCTCGCAGCGGGAGCCGTGGGCGCCGGCATCGGCGCCGGCATCGGCGGTCTCGTCTCGCATTCCGAGAAGAAGGAGATCAAGGCCGAGGTCGCGGACGATGTTCCGCCCGGAAGCTCCGCGATCGTGGCGTTGTTCGAGGAGGGCTCGGCCGCCGAGATCGAGAAGGCGCTGCCGAAGGCCGACAAGGTCTCGAAGCACGAGGTCGACAAGGACAGCGTCAAACAGGCCGAGGCCGCAGCACCGGCACCCGTCGCGAGCTAGGAATCAGCGCTCCCTGTCCCCGTCGACGGGGAGACGGACGGGAGAGGAGCACTGACATCCATCCGAGAGAAAGAGAGGCTCGACTATGACTCTCCTTGCCAGCAGCTATCCGTTCCTGAACATCATGTGGTCGATGTTCATCTTCTGCCCTCCTGGTGATCTGGGTTGGCTTCGTGATCTGGATCTTGATCGACAACTTCAGGCGCCACGACCACAGTGGCTGGGCGAAAGTCATGTGGCTGCTTTTCATCATGTTCGTGCCGCTGATCGGTGCGATCTGCTACATCCTCTCGCGGCCGGTGATGGCCGACGAGGCGATGGCCTGAGTTGGCTGAATCGTCCTTCTGAGAGAGAGGGGATTCGACTGAATGAAGCGAGCGAGGTTGGGAGGGAACTGAATGAGCGCCGATGGCACTACTGCAACTGATGAGGTGAGCGAGCGGTCGAGCAAGGCTGGGCGGGTCGAGCATCTCACGGTGGAGGAGCGGGTCGCGCGGGGGAAGGCCGCGCGGGCCGAGGTTCCGCGTTCGGCGCATGGGGCGTGGGAGCCGTCGCCGGATCGTGTGGGCCCGGTCGAGTTGTTGGAGGAGCAGGCAAAGACGCGGGTGCCGGAGCTGGTGCCGATTCGCTACGGGCGGATGTTGGTGTCCCCGTTTACGTTCTATCGGGGCGCGGCGCTCGTGATGGCGGCGGATCTCGCGGAGTCGGCGAGGACGGGGCTGCAAACGCAGTTGTGCGGTGACGCGCATCTGTCGAACTTCGGTGCGTTCGCGGCGCCGGACCGTCGACTGGTGTTCAGCGTCAACGACTTCGACGAGACGCTGCCGGGCCCGTTCGAGTGGGACGTGAAGCGTCTCGCCGCGAGTTTCGCCGTCGCCGGGCGCGACCGTGGGTTCGACGACAAGCAGCGGGAAGAGGTCAACCTGGCGGTCGGAAAGGCGTACCGGGAGGCGATGAGCGGCTATGCCGCGAGGGGCAACCTCGACCTCTGGTACACGCGCGTCGACGTCGAGGATCTGATGGCCGAGGCGCAGCGGGTCGCGACGTCAAAGGAGCGCAAGCGGGCAGAGCAGAACTTGGCGAAGACGCGGACGAAAGACAGCCTCAAGGCGTTTGCGAAGCTGACCGAGATCGTCGACGGCGAGCGGCGCATCACCGGTGACCCTCCCACCGTGACTCCGATCGAGGACCTCTTCCCAGCCGACCGCGCGCAGGAGTTCGACGCCTTCCTGCACGACCTCTTCCGCTCCTACCGGCGCACGCTCCCGGGCGACCGCGGCAAGCTGCTCGAGCGTTACCGCTTCGTGGACGCCGCTCGGAAGGTCGTCGGCGTCGGCAGCGTCGGCACCCGGGCGTACATCGTGCTCCTGCTCGGCCGCGACGGCAACGATCCGCTCTTCCTCCAGTTCAAGGAGGCAGAAGCGTCGGTGCTCGAGCGGTTCCTCGGCAAGAGCGGGTTCGCAAACCACGGCCAACGCGTCGTCGAAGGCCAGCGCCTCACCCAGGCAGCGAGCGACATCATGCTCGGCTTCGTCAGGCTCAAAGGCATCGACGGCGTCAAACGCGACTTCTACATCCGTCAGCTCTGGGACGAGAAAGGCAGCGCGCTTGTCGAGCTGATGGAGCCCACGATCATGTCCTTCTACGCGAAGGCATGCGCCTCCGAGCTCGCACGCGCCCATGCCCGCGCTGGAGATGCGATCGCGATCGCGAGCTACCTCGGCACCAACGACACTTTCGACCGTGCCCTCGCCCTCTTCGCCGAGTCCTACGCGGACCAAAACGAACGCGACTACGACACGTTCAGCAAAGCCGTCAAGGACGGGAAGATCACGGCCGAGACGGGCGTCTAGCTCGGGCTTGCGGTGAGGCGAGCCGATCGGGGCAGTGCGACTAGCGTGCAGGAATGAGCGGCGCGCCGACTGAGCCGGCACCGGGAGCCGGCGGGCCGCCCGTCCCTCTCGCGTCCCGGCTCGGGCGCAGCAGGCGGCCGCGAAGGGTGCTGCGGTTGCCGAGCGGGGCCGTCTCTGGATCGAGAACCAGCCGCCTGATTCACGCAAGGGCGCGACGATCGGCTGGGTGCGCCGCTACCAGGCTTCCAACGGGCAGCTGTTCGCCGTCCTCCTGAGCGCGTACCTGCTCCTGACGCTCCTGCCGGTGTTCCTCGTCATTGCGAGCTACTCCTACAAGGATCCGACCGCGCTTGCCGACCGGATCGAGCACCGCCTCAGGCTGAAGGGCACGACCGCCCAGCTGTTCTCGTCGGTGATGGTCGGTACCGGGGAGCACAAGTTCTCCGCCGTCCTGATTGCGATCATCGACCTCTTCTTCTTCGGGCTCGGGTTCCCCCGCGTCTTGCAGATCGCTCACGCCCGCTCCTGGGGGATCGACCTGGGCAAGTCGGTGCTCGCCGACCAGGCCCGGTATGTCGAGGTCCTCTTGGCCCTCGTCCTCGGTGCTGCGCTCTTCGTCGTCCAGGCAAAGGCTCTGACAGGGGAGCCGTCCTGGATCGGCTGGGTCCTCGATCTCGGCTGGCTGGCGCTGATGTTCGGCTTCTTTGTCTGGGCGCCGCGGATCTTGCTCCATCACCGCGTCTCGACGCGCAACCTCGTCCCCGGAGCCGTCTTCACCGTGCTCTGCCTCGTGGTCCTGCGACTGATCTCCGTGCTCTTGCTCACCCACTGGCTGAACTGGTACTCGACGACCTACGGCGCGTTCGGGATCGTCATCGCCATCTTCTTCTGGATCATCCTGATCGGCACCGTCCTGATCCTTGCTGCGGCGCTCTCACCGGCCCTCGCGCAGCGGCGCGACCTCCTCGAGGCCCAAGCCAAGGGTGCGGGTGTGAGATGACGCGCATCGTCCTCGTCGAACGGCAGATGGCGCGATTCCTCCGAAAGCCGGTCAGCGTGCGAAGCGCGGCAGCCGCGATCGTCAGCTCGACGGCGGTGATCATCCTCGCGAGCGGTCTGCTGATGCGGGTGCTCGACCATCGCGAGTACCCGAACATCTTCATCGGGATGTGGTGGGCGATTCAGACTGTGACCACCGTCGGCTACGGCGACGTCACGCCAAGAAACGTCGCCGGGCGGGTTGTCGCAGCGGCTGTCATGCTCGAAGGGATCGCCTTCGTCGCGATCGTCACCGCCGCCGTCACCTCAACGTTCGTCGCCCGCGCCACCGAACAGCACGACGTCGCCGCAACTGACGCCGACAAGAAACGGGACAACCAGATCGAGTCGAGCCTCACCGAGATCAACCAGCGGCTCGACCAGGTCGAGACACTGCTCCTGAGCCTCACAAAGAACTGACCCGCCGGCTGGCTGCTCGGTCGCGTGCGACACGCGCGAAGCCGTTCAGGCGGTTCTCACGGACCTCTTGTTGACTGCCTCCATGCAAGCGGTCGGCCAGGGGCGCGCCGGTTCCGCGTGGCGAAGGTTGGGAGGGGCGCGCGGTAATTCTCTCTTGACCTCGCTGACGGCTGCCGTGCTACTGGTGCTGCTGGCAGTCGAGGGAGCCACGATCCCCCTGATCCATCAGCTGCTCTCGCTCCACGTCTTTCTCGGGCTTCTTCTGCTCGGCCCGGTGGCCCTCAAGCTTGCTTCTACGGGCTATCGCTTCCTGCGCTACTACGGCGGGCGCGCGGATTACGTGAGCTTGGGGCCCCGGCCGCGCTCATGCGATTCGTCGTCGCGCCGATCCTCGTGATCTCCACCCTGGTGCTCTTCGCGAGTGGCGTAGCTCTCCTCGCCAGCCCGGAGCGCGGGACGGTGCTCACGCTCCACAAAGCGAGCTTCCTGGTCTGGTTCGGAGCGATGACGATCCACGTGCTGAGCTACGCGCTTCGCGCCGGCCGCCAACTCTTGGTCGAAAAAACAGTTCAGGTCGACGGCCGGTGGTACCGGATCGGCGTCGCCTTGCTCGCGATCGGGGCCGGAGTCGTGGCGGCGGTCATGACGTATCCACTCGCGACCCCGTGGTTCCGCGCGCCGGCGCATTGAGCTGAGGCCTTGAGGCCCTCGCGCCCGGGTTCACGGGCTTCTCATATCCCGCTCATAGGCCGTTCATCGAGCGTTGCTCCACTTGACGCATGAGCGAAGCCCATGGAGTCAGACAGCGGGCTGCGGCTCGCGACGCGCTCGCCGCGCGGACGCGCGTCCTCACCGGTGCGGCCCTGGCGATATCAGCAGTCCTGAGCGCTCTCTTCGCCGGTATCGCGGCTGCGTCAGCGCCGGGTCACAAGCTGGTTCACGGAGCGTTGAGCCGGGCGGCGAAGAGTCGGGCGGACCACGACGACGGTGCACACGAGCACGGCGATTCCGCCGCTCCCCGCTGCTCCCGGACCGGGGAGCGATGGTGCCGCCTCGCCGCCGGCACCTGCTCCTGCCCCCGCGCCTGCCCCGTCCGCGACGCAGTCGCCGCCGGCCGTCGTCTCGGGTGGCTCGTGATCGCCGTTGCGCGAACACGCGCGCTCGGGACCGGAGCGGTCATCTGCGTCACCGATCCTGCGGCGCTTCCGCGACGCTCGCCGCGAGCTCGTCCGTCGGCTCCGCGAGGTCGACCTCCTCGCCAGCCGTTTCCGGACGGACTCGGAGCTGACGGCCCTGAACCGCCGCGCCGGCGAACCCGTCCGCGTTTCCCGGCGTCTCTTCGACGCCGTCACGCTCGCGGTCGACGTCGCGCGCCGCACCGGCGGTCTCGTCGACCCCACCGTCGGCCGTGCGCTTCGGCTCGCCGGCTACGACCGCACCTTCATCGCCGTTCGCGCCCGCGACGGGAGCTTTGTCGCCGTCTCACACCGTTCGCCGGGATGGACGAGCATCCAGCTCGTACCGGAGCGTCTCGAGATCTGCGTCCCGCCCGGTGTCGAGCTCGATCTCGGCGCGACTGCGAAGGCGGCGGCCGCGGACGCCGTGGCTGCGGCGGTCCACGGGATCACCGGCTCGGGGGTCCTCGTCTCGCTCGGTGGCGACGTCGCCGTCGCCGGACCCGCGCCGGTCGCCGGCTGGCCGATTCGCCTCGCCGACCACCACGACGCACCGCTCGATTCCGAAGGACCGGTCGTCGCCGTGCACGGTGGCGGTCTTGCCACTTCAGGAGTCGCTGCACGCCGCTGGCGTGTGAGCGGGGGCGAACGCCACCACATCATCGATCCCCGCACCGGCGGCTCGGCAATCACGGCTTGGCGCACGGTCACCGTGACCGGAGCGACCTGCGTCGACGCCAATGCGGCCAGCACGGCAGCGGTCGTCCTCGGCGCCGACGCACTCGCTTGGCTCGGGCTCCGCGGCCTCTCCGCGCGGCTCGTCCGTCACGACGGCTCCGTCGAGTTCGTCGGCGAGTGGCCCCGGGTCGAGGCGCAGGCCGCGTGATCGCGAGCGCCGGCCCGACCACGCTCTGGTACCTGTCGCGCGGCACCGGCGTCGTCTCGTTGCTGCTTCTGACCGCTTCCGTCGTGCTCGGCGTGGCCGGCCCGCTACGTGCACGTCGTCGCGTGCTTCTCGCGGGGCTTCATCGCAACATCCCCCTGCTCGCGATCGCGTTCGTCGCGGCGCACGTGCTGACGACGGTTGCCGACGGCTATGCCCCGATCGGTGTGAAGGACGCGATCTTCCCGTTTCTCTCTCCATACCGCCCCGTGTGGCTCGGGCTCGGAACGGTCGCCTTCGATCTCCTGCTGGCCGTCGTCGCGACCAGCCTGCTGCGGGCGCGGATCGGCCTGCGCGGCTGGCGCGCCGTGCACTGGCTCGCGTACCTGTCGTGGCCCGTCGCCGTCATGCACGGCCTCGGCACCGGCACCGACGCGAAGTCGGGCTGGCTCGTGGTTCTCACCGCCGTCTGCGCGCTCGCGGTGGCGGCCGCAGTTGTCCTGCGGCTGATGCGGATCCCAGGACTCGACCGCGGACGCAGGCTCGCGGCGCTCGGGGCAGTGCCGGCCGTTCTGCTCGCCCTTCTCGTGTGGGCGAAGACCGGGCCGCTGCAGCACGGCTGGGCGAGCCGGGCCGGCACGCCAACCTCGTTGATCCCGGCGGCCCCACGCGATGTCTCGACAGCTGGGACGCGCGGCAGCCCGACCGTGCAGCAACGCGTTCCGGCAACGCCGCTTCCCTACACCGCAACCGTCTCCGGCGCGCTCACCGAGGTGCAGCCGAACTCCTCCGGGATCGCGACCGTGCAGATCAAGGCGCGGACCTCGGGCCCGGTCGCGGGCAGGTTGCGGGCGACGCTCTACGGCGTCCCGCTCGACAATGGCGGCCTCTCGATGCAGAGCAGCGACGTCGCCTACGCCACGGCGGGGAGCCCGGCTGCTTATCGCGGGCAGGTCGTCGCCCTCGCGGGCCCGCACATCACCGCAGTCGTCGCTGACGCGGCAGGGAGACATCTCCGCCTCGATCTCGATCTGCGCATAAGCCCCTCCTCGGGCGCAATCGGAGGAACGCTGCACGTGCACCACTCCGGAAAGGGCGCCGCATGAGCGTCTCGGTCGCGCGTCTTCTGCTCGGCCTACATCCCGACGGACGGCCGGTGGACATCGCCGAGCACCTCCACCTGCATGGTCCTCTGCCCGATCGGCTCGATCGGGCGTCGCTGCTCGACGCCGTCGAACAAAGTGCGCTGCGCGGCCGGGGCGGTGCCGGCTTCCCGACCGCGCCGAAGCTTCGCGCGGTTGCCGGCGGGCGCGGACAGAAGATCGTGGTCGCGAACGGTGTCGAGGGAGAGCCTCCGAGCGGGAAGGACAAGGTGCTCCTCCGCTACGTACCGCACCTGGTTCTCGACGGAGTCGAAGTAGCTGCACACGCGGTCGGCGCCGACGAGGCAATTGTCGCGGTCTCGAGCGCCGCCGCGGGCGAGCTCGCCGTGCTCCAGAGCGCCCTCCGTGAGCGGAGTCGCGCCGGCCGCATCCAGATCAGAATCGCGACCGTTCCGGACGGGTTCGTGGCCGGCGAGGAAACCGCTCTCACCAACGCCCTCTCCGGCGGTCCGCCCCGACCGACGGCGACGCCGCCACGACCCTTCGAGCGCGGACTCGACGGGAGGCCGACCCTCGTTCAGAACGTCGAGACGCTTGCCCAGCTCGCTCTGATCAGCCGCCGCGGGCCGACGTGGTTCCGCGAGGTCGGCACACGGGAAGAGCCCGGAAGCGCGCTTGTCACCCTGTCCGGCGCGGTGCGGGTGCCCGGGGTGTACGAGGTCCCGCTCGGCACGCCGCTCCGCGACCTCGTCGCGGAGGCTGGAGGAGTGACGCACCCGGCCCGCAGCGTGCTCCTCGGCGGGTACTTCGGCACCTGGCTCGACGCCGGCACCGCGTTTGCCTGCGATCTCAGCCAGGCGTCCCTCGGCGTCGCCGGAGCCGCGCTCGGCGCTCGGGCGATCGTCGTCCTCCCAGAGGAGTCGTGCGCGCTCGCCGAGGTCGCGCGGGTCAGCCGCTTCCTCGCCGACGAGAGCTCGGGCCAGTGCGGTCCATGCGTCCACGGTCTCGATGCGATCGCGCACGCGATCGCATCGCTCGCCCGGGGTGAGAGCGCCGACGGCGAGGTCCGCATACGCCGCTGGCTGGATCAGGTGGAGGGACGCGGCGGCTGCCGTCACCCGGACGGCGCGGCAAAGTTCATCCGGAGCGCTCTCGCCGTGTTCGCCGACGAGGTCGCGGTACACGCGCGCGGCGGGCGCTGCTCGGGGCGCGACCTTCGTCTGCTGCCGGTCAGGCTCCGCCAGTATCGGAAGGAGGCAGCGTGAGCTCCCGGCTGCGTGTGAATCCGATCGCGTGCGACGGGCACGGTCTCTGTGCCGAGCTCTTCCCGGAGCGAATCACGCTCGACGACTGGGGCTATCCGGTCGTCGACGGTGCCCCGATCCCACGCGGCCTCGAGCAGTACGCGCGACGGGCCGTCGATGCATGCCCCGTCCTCGCGCTGCGGCTCGAACGACTGAGTAGAGATCCGCGAGCTAGAAGTTCCGGCGGTAGAGCAGGAATGCAAGCGGGATTACTCCGGCGAGGATGAACCACGGCGCGAGCGCGACCCGCGCGTAGCCGAGGACCGCTGTCTCCACCGGTGAGTTGCCTGCCTCGGTGCGGATCTCCTGCGTGAGCGTCTGAATGTCGTTCTCCCCGTAGACGCGGCCTCCCGAGGCGGCGGCGAACTTGCTCAGCTCGGTGGCGCTGGTCGGGTCCGGGCGATAGCGCGGATCGACCTTGCCATGCACGTAGATCCGCTCCGTCGGCGCCCACACGTGCACGAAGAGCGGGTGGATCGTCATCGCGCGCGCCAGTTCGTAGCCGACCGGGGAAGTGATCGGAACGAACTCGCCGTCGGTGAAGACGACGAAGATCCGATGCCGCACGCCGGGGCTGTAGAGGTTGGACGTGCCGACCGGATAGAGGGCCGAGAAGGTCGTCGCGCGCCCGCGGTAGCGCTGTTCCGGCGGAGGCTGGTTGATCCCAATCGATTGCTGGAGCGTCCGCCGAAGGAGGGTGGCGTTCGTCGTCGGCATCAGGCTGGGGAGGACCCGGTCGGTCATCGACGCCAGCCCGACCGGGATGCTGCCGAGCTTCGGAAGCATCTCCTCGGCGTCCCGCTTCGCGCGCTCGAGCCGCGTCGGCCCGTGCAAACCCGTCCGCGCCGACATCGAGGTCGAGGTGTCGAAGACGAAGAACACCTGCACGTCGAGCCGCTGTCCCAGCAAGTGGTGGTGCACGACGACCGGCTGAGCGGCTGCGACCCCCAAGAGCGCCGGCAGGATGACGAGCGCCGCGACCACGCCGGCCAGCTCGCGCCGGCGCGGCGACCTCAGGGAGAAGACGCGGCGGACGCGTTCCATCCGAGTGTGGGCGAACCACAGGGCGGCGAGCGGGATCGCCGCCGCGAGCACGAACAGGGCGTCGAGCGGCGTGAGGAACGTGAAGCCCATCAGAACCCGCCGCCGACGACGCCGACGCCGTTTGCGCCGCCGTAGCCGAACCCGCCGTGGGCGTCCTGGTTGAGCTCCGACTTGCCCGGATGCGCGACTCGCAGCAGGAGCTCGAGATTCAGTTTCGCGTCGTAGTTCCTCGAGTCGATCTTGACCGCACGCGTGAAGTAGTTCCGGGCGGTCGCGATCTCCTCTTTCTGCGTCGAGCTGTTCGACGGGGCGGTCACGGTCATCACGCCGAGCAGGTTCGCCGCGGTCGAGCGCTCCTGGGCCGAGGGGCCGCTCGTCATGAGCTTCTGCAGCTTCGTCTCGGCGTCGACTCGCGTCGCTGCCAGGTCGGCCTGGCCGCCGGTGCTCGAGCCGACGGTGCTGAACCAGTAGAGCTGCAGGGCCCGCCGGTACGAGAGCGCGTTGCCGAGGCCGAGCAGGGCACGCGCGGGGTCGGCTGGGAGGATCGCCGGCGAGCGCCAGAGTCCAATGTGCGAGCGCTGCGCCCGGAACTGCAGATCGCTCTGCGTGATCGTGCTCTGCCACGCCCGGACGTCGGACGCAAGCAGGGCGAAGGCCGCCGCCAGCCCGAGCAGGACGACTGCGGCGACGAGGGGGAGGGCGCGGCGCAGGCGTCTCATGCAGCCGACTCCGGGACGAGGCGGGAATTGAGCCGTTCGTTGGCCGCGAGCAGTCCGATGAAGACGAGGCCGACGACGAGCAGCGCCCACGGGGAGGAGGCCACGATCGGTTCGACCCGTTGCTTCGACGCCTTCGTGAAGGCCTTCGCTCCGACGAACGACCCCGAACCGAAGAGGTGGGCGAAGATCTGCACGTTCTGCGGCGAGGCGTTGATCGGCAGGATCCGGACCGGCACATGCTCGCGCTGGAGCACCTGCGCTTCGGAGACGAGCGCGTCACGGTCGTCCTCCGAGTCGTTGAGGTCGCTCAGCAGCACCAGCGACCCGTCGGTCACATGCGCCCGGCGCAGGGCGGCCTGGCCGGCGATGAGACCGGTCGAGATCCTGGTTCCGCCGCTGAACTGGCTCCACGGACTCCGTCCGAACACCGGAGCGCCGTTGTGCACGCTCTTCGGTGCGAAGAACCGCAGGAACTGCTGGAGCGAGCTCGGCGGGGAATTGGGGGGTAGCAGCTCGTAGCCGACGTCCGAGAACATGACGAGCCCCACCGCCTGGTTCGCCCGGACGAGCCCCCGCACCACGGCTCCGACGCGCTCGAAGGGCGGGCCCGAGACGCTCGCGGACAGGTCGAGTACGAGTACGCCGGTCTTCGCGCCGACGGGCAGGACGTCGGCGCGCCCGCTGCCCGCGGTGCGGGCGAGGAGAACCGCGCCGGCGAGGGTCGCCGCCAGCGCGAGCGCGAGACCGACGCGGACGGCGGTCGTGCGCTGCGCAGGGGCCGTGAGTTGCGCAAGGTCTCCGAGGCGGGTCGCGCCGCGGCGGACGAGCGTCGTCCCCCTCACGGGCCCGGCTCCCCGTTGTGTCGGCTGATCCCGGCGCGCTGGGAGATCTCCTCGACGTCCTCGGTATCCGGCGTTTCGGGCGACCAGGCGAGGGCGCGCGCGGTCTCGGAGAGCTCGTGCACGTCGAACGGGAGCTCGTCGGCGACGCGCTCGAGCGCCTTCCGTTGCAGGGTCTCGTCGTCGTGTGCCCGCGCCCAGAAGAAGAGCGTGAGCGCCCGCTCGAGGGAGGAGGACGGACGCATCGATTCCGCAGACCTGGACGGACGAAACTGCAGCGCCCAGCGGGAGGCGAGCGCCAGGCCGGCCGCCCCGAGCACGAGCGCGAGCGCGACCGCCGTCCAGAAGACGAGACCCGGAGCGACGCGATACTGCGGCCGCGAGACGGGGGTGATGTGGTCTCCCCAGATGAGCGTGTGGATCCCGAGGGCATGGATCTCGGAAGGGCTCAGCTGGGACAGGACCTCGACTCGCTGGAACCGGGTGTTGAGCGCGTAGCGCACCGTGCCCTGCGGCGACACGTACTCGACGTGCGCGGGATGGAAGAAGAAGACGTGGGAGAACTGGCTGGTCGGGCTCTGGGGAAGGCACTGCACCGTCAGGCAGCGGACCGTCCAGGTCCAGGTCAGCTGCAGGAGACGGCCGCTGCCGCTTCGTGTCACGGTCGGCGGCGCGACCGGCCGGTACGGCGCGAAGTGCACGAGGACGCGCACGTTGCCGGGGGCGACGTACTTCCGGTCGGCGACGACCGCGACCTTCACGGTGATCGGGTCGCCGAAGAGGTGCACCGGCGGACTGATCGAGCCGTAGGCCTTCAGGGGCAGGTTCCGGCCGATCACCGAGCCGCCGGGGGTGAGCGGGATGTCCGCGCTCGCGGGCGCGGCGACCGCCAGCGCGACGAGGACGGCGGCGATGATCGCGCGTCTCACGCGACGGCTCCCCGGGCCATCATCCGCAGGTCGGCCCAGCGGAGGAACGCGCCCAGCACGTCTCCCGGGTCGTGCGAGTCGATCACGACCGGCTCCGTGCCATGCGAGCGGAACAGGCGCAGCAGCTCGGCGAAGCGCGCTTCGTGCTCCTCGCGCAGACGCTCCGCCTCGGCACGGGTGAGGTAGACCGGCACCACTCCACCGGAAGCCGGGTCGGCGTACGGCACCGTCAACGCGCCCACGTCGGGGAACGACCGCTCCCACACCGGATCCTGGATCAGCACGGGCACGAGCTCCCATCTCTGCTCGAGCGCGCGGCGCCACGGATACTCGGCGGGCGGGACGAGAAAGTCGGAGAGCACGAAGACGAAGCTCTGCGTCGGCAGCTCGCGCCGGTGCCGCACGATGTGCTCGAGCCCGTGCGCGATGGTGTCGACCGGCGCCCGGAAGGGACGCGCCTCCAACGTGGCAGGGTTCGCCGTGTGCTCGCTCCGAGGCGGGCGCCAGTACGTGTCCGACTCGGCCTCGTCGAAGTAGCCGGTGAGGCTACGTGCCACGCGCGCGCTGTCGGCGATCAGACGCAGGCACGCATGGAGCGCCGCCGGCTTGTCGAGACGCCGCATGGGTGAGGCGCCGATCGCCATCGAGACTCTCCGGTCGGCGAGCATGACGACGTGCGGAGCCTCGTCGGCGAAGAGCTCTCGGACGATGAACTCGTCGGTGTCGGAGGCCGCGGAGAGGCGTGCCGACGCCGCCCAGTCGATCCAGGCGAGGTCGTCTCCGGGGATGTAGCGGCGCGAGCCTGCGACGTCGGAGCCGCTGCCGCGGCGAACGCTGCGGATGCCGCCGAAGGCGAGGCCGATCACGCGCCGGCGCGGGACGAGGGGGAAGACGCCGGCCGCCATCGCTAGAAGACCACCCGCTCGGCGGTCACGGGGCGCTACACCGCCGGGGCCGGGACGTCGAGGTCGATGTCGAAGCCCGGCTTCGGCGCCCGCTCGAAGCAGCGCAGCTGCACGTCGAGCGAAGCCGCCTCCCAACCTCGGTCGCGGATCTCCGCCACAAAGCTCGGCTTGAAGAGCAGGCGGTGCATCAGCACGGGAACGAACAGCCGCTCGACGTCCTCGGGAGTCACGTACCTGCGGCCGTTCAGCATCGCCCAGGCGCGTGCCGCACGGTTGAGGGCGAGCGTGCCGCGGACGGAGCTGCCGATGGCGACCGCGTCCAGCTCGCGAGTGGCCCGCACGAGCTCGACGATCCAGCGCGCCACCGCTTCGTGCACGAAGACCTCTCGCATCGCCGCGCTCATCAGTGCGATGTCCTCGACGTCCACGGTCGGCTCCAGCCGCAGCAGCGGGTGGCCGCCGAGCTGCTCGTCGACGATCCGGTTCTCGTCCTCCACGTTCGGATAGCCGAGGGTCGTGCGGAGGAAGAAGCGGTCGAGCTGCGCCTCGGGCAGCGGGAACGTGCCTTCGTACTCGATCGGGTTCTGGGTCGCCATCACGAGGAACGGCTCGGGAAGCGGACGTGTGACGCCGTCGACGGTCACCTGCTGCTCGGCCATCGCCTCGAGCAGCGCGGACTGTGTCTTCGGCATCGCGCGGTTGATCTCGTCCACGAGGACGACGCTGGCGAACACCGGGCCGGGCCGGAACTCGAAGTCGCGCTCGCGCTGGTTGAAGATCGAGAGGCCGGTTACGTCGGTCGGCTGCAGGTCGGGCGTGCACTGGATTCGGGAGGAGACGGCGCCGTCGATCGACTGCGCAATCGCCCGCGCCAGCACCGTCTTCGCCGTGCCAGGCACGTCCTCGAGCAGCACGTGGCCTCCGCAGACGAGGGCTGAGACGACGAGCGCGATCTGGTCTCGCTTGCCGTGCACGACCGTCTCGATGTTGTCCAGCAGACGGCACGCGACCGTGTGCGCCTCGCCGTGCGTCTCGATTGCCAACCCAGCCTCCCTTCGAGAACCGACCCTAGCCGGAGCCTAGCCTCACCGGCTGAGACGTCGAAAGCTGTCGGAGGTTGGCGGCTTGGGCCCTGTCCGGTACGAGTTGGAGGGCTGGAAGTCGCACCTGTGCCCGCCTTGGAGGTCGGACGGGCCGCTCCCGGCCTGTCCGATCTTCGACCCCTCCCCTAACCGCTGGAGGTCAGGAAGGGCGCGTTCCGGCGCGTACTCGCCCCCGTCGCGGCCGGGCGTCAGTAGTTAGACAACGCGCCCTGCGTCGTTGCGCAAGCGACTTCCTGACCTGCCGCTGGAGATAGGTCTGACCGCTGCCCACGTCGCCCCCAGGACGGCCGGGATGTCCAGGACGTCTGGGTCGGCTGCGACGCCGTCCCTCGAACGAGCCACAACGGTCGGGGCCGCGAAACTGGCCGACCCGCCAGGGCGCCCTCTGCGCGGGTCGCCCATGATTCCCGGTACAGGACGGGTACCGAGTTCGTGCATACCGCACCAAGACGCGCAACACGACCGGCCCAATCGCTTACCAATGCGGCGCCAGGCGGGCTCGATCTCGAGCCCGCCTTCGCTTCACAGCGCTCAGTCGATCTTGATCGCGACGTGCTTGAGCTGCGTGTACTCCTCCATCGAGTAGATGGACATGTCCTTGCCGTAGCCCGACTGCTTGTAGCCGCCGTGCGGCAGCTCGGACGAGAGCGGCAGCAGGTGGTCGTTGACCCAGACGCACCCGAACTGGAGCTTCCGCGCCGCGTTCATGGCCCTGCCGACGTCTCGCGTCCAGACCGAGGCCGCGAGCCCGTACCGGACGTCGTTCGCCCAGCGGATCGCTTCGTCGTCGTCCGCGAAGCGCTGTACGGTCACGACCGGGCCGAACACCTCGCGCTGGACGATCTCGTCGTCCTGCTTCACGTCGGTGACGAGCGTGGGCTGGACCCAGAACCCGCCGCCGTTCGACGAGCCCGTGCCGCCGCCGGTGAGGATCGTCGCGCCCTTGGCGCGCTCGAGGAAGCCGAGGATCCGCTCCTGCTGGTCGTGCGAGATCACCGATCCCATCTCGGTCTCGTCGTTGAGCGGGTCGCCGACCTTGAGCGACTCGACCTGCGGCACGAGCTCTTCGAGCAACTGGTCGTAGATCCGCGGCCCGGCGATTACGCGGGAGCCCGCCGTGCAGTCCTGGCCGGAGTTCCAGTAGCCGGCGAGCCGGATCCCCTCGGCGACCGCCTTCGGGTCGGCGTCGTCGAAGATCACCATCGGCGCCTTGCCGCCGAGCTCGAGGTGGACGCGCTTGACCGTGTCGGCCGCCGTGCGGGCGATCGTCTTGCCGGTCTCGACGTCGCCGGTGATGGAGACCATCCCGATCCCCGGGTGCTCGACGATCCGCTGCCCGACCGGGACGCCGTCGCCCGTGACGACCTGGAGCACGCCCGGCGGGATGACCTCCTGGGCCAGTTGGACGAAGCGGAGCAGCGAGAGCGGCGTCTGCTCCGACGGCTTCAGGATCTGGAGGTTGCCAGCCGCCAGCGCGGGCCCCATCTTCCAGACGGCCATCATCAGCGGGTAGTTCCAGGGGCAGATGCCGCCGACGATCCCGATCGGCTCGCGCCGGATCATCGACGTGTAGCCCTCGATGTACTCGCCGGTCGACTTGCCCTCGAGGTTGCGGGCGGCGCCGGCGAAGAAGCGGAGGTTGTCGGCCGAGAAGGGCATCTCGTCGCGCGAGGCCATCAGCGGCTTGCCGACGTTGACCGACTCGAGCTGCGCGAGCTCTTCGGCGTGCTCCTCCAGCACGTCGGCGAGCGAGTGGAGGAGCTCCGAGCGCTCCTTCGGCGTCTTCTCGAGCCACTCCGGCGCCGCGGTCTGCGCCGCCTCGACGGCGCGGTCGACGTCCTCGGCGCCGCAGCGCGGCACCTCGGCGATCGTCTCGCCCGTCGCCGGTGCGATCACCTCCATCGTCTCGCCGGAAGCTGCATCCGCGAGCTCGCCGCCGATCAGGATCTTGTACTGGGTGGTCGTGGTGCTCATGTGCCCTCCTTGCTCAGACCGCCGGTATCTCGGCCGCTTCCACTGCCTCGGTCACCTCTGCTGCTCCGCGACGGATCACGCCAGTGTCGCGCATGACGCGCTGTGCAAGCGCGACGGGGATGACGGTGATGACGATGACCACGAAGGCGACGACGTTGATCACCGGCAACTGCTGGCCCTGCCGGATGTTGTCGAGGATGAAGAGCGGAACCGTCTCCTGCAGGCCGGCGGTGAAGGTGGTGACGATCACCTCGTCGAACGACAGCGCGAACGCGAGTAGGCCACCCGCGACAAGTGCGGTCGAGAGGACGGGCCAGAGGACGAAGCGGAACGTCTGCCAGCCGTCCGCGCCGAGATCCTGCGACGCTTCCACGAGCGAGGTCGAGCTGCGCCGGAGCCGCGCGACGACGTTGTTGTAGACGACGACCACGCAGAACGTCGCGTGGCCGATCACGATCGTCCAGATCGAGACCGGGATCCCGGCGAACGTGAAGAACGAGCTCAACGCCATCGCCGGTGATGATCCCGGGCAGCGCGAGCGGCAGCACGAGGAGGAACGAGATCGCCTCCCGGCCGAAGAAGCGGTAGCGGGCCACGGCGGCCGCGGCCATCGTCCCGAGCACGAGCGCGATCGCCGTGGTGATGGCGCCGACCTTCAGCGAGAGCTCGAACGCGCCGCGCGCGTCGCTCGTGCCACGCGACGCTGAACCAGTGGAGCGTCCAGCTCGAGATCGGCCAGCCCTGCAGCGTCGAGCCGTTGAACGCGTAGAGCGCGATGATCACGATCGGGATCCAGAGGAAGGCGATCACGAGGCCGACCAGACCGCGAGCGAGATGCGGGTGCCGCGCGTCGTCACAGCGCCTCGAACGCTCCCAGTCTCGCGCGCGATCAGCAGGTAGACGCCCATGATCGCCATCGGGATCACGGCGAGGGCCGCGGCGAACGGGAGGTTGGTCGCGAAGTTGTCGTAGACGACGTTGCCGATCATCTGGGAGTTCGTGCCGCCGATCAGCATCGGCGTGATGTAGTCGCCGAGCGTCAGCGCGAACGTGAAGATCGAGCCCGCGACGACGCCCGGCAGCGCGAGCGGCAGGATCACCGAGCGGAACGTCCGCCAGCCGCGCGCGCCGAGATCGGCCGACGCCTCGAGGTACGAGTCCGGGATCCGCTCGAGCGCGGCGTAAACCGGCAGCACCATGAACGGCAGCCAGACGTACGAGTAGACGATCCACATCGCCGTGTTCGTGTACGCGAGGTTCTGATCCGGCAGGCCGAGCCCGTTGAGCGCCCAGTTGATCGCGCCGTTGTGCGCGAGGATGGTCTGCCACGCGTAGATGCGGACGAGGTAGCTCGACCAGAGAGGCAGCAGCACCATCACGAACAGCAAGGCCCGCGTCCGCTTGCCCGCCACCCGGGCCATGAAGAAGGCGAGCGGGAAGGCGAGGATCGCATCCGTCACGCGTCACCCCGGCGGCCATCTTGAGCGTGAAACCCGCAATGTGGAGATAGGGGTTTGCGGTCGAGAAGATCGTCCGGTAGTTGGCAAACGTCCAGGTGTGCTCGATCTCGGCCGTGAAGGAGTTCGAGGTCCACAGCGACGAGACGAACATGACGCCGAGAGATCCGACGTAGACGACGAGGAACGCCGCGAGCGGAGGCGTCAGCAGTGCGACGGCCCTCAGCCAGGGCCGCCGCCAGAGGAATCCCGAGACGCGCAGACGGGCCCGCCGGCTCGGCGAGCCCGCCTCGAGTGCGCCGGCGTCAGCCGCCAAGCGTCACCCCGTTACTTGCGCCCACGCCTGTACCCAGGCGTTGTAGTCCGTGCAGGTCTGCTTCGTCGTCCAGCCGCACTGGGGGATCGGCGTCTTCCAGAACTTGATCGTCTTGTAGTACGAGGCCGGCTCGTTGAGGTGGTACCCCGCGCACGAGCCCTTCTGGATCTTGTTCATGTACGGGCAGGCCTTCGGGTTGACCGGCGTCTCGCCGAAGACGAGCGCCTGCTTCGCCTCGACCTGGGGCGTGGTCACGTACTTCATCCACTTGTAGGCGCAGTTGGGGTGCGGCGCCTTGCTGGCGAGCATCCACGTGTCGGCCCAGCCGGTCGTCGGCTTCGGGACGATCTCCTTCACCGGGACATGGTTGGCCTTGAGCTGCAGCGTCTGGTACGGCCAGCCCGCTCCGAGCCAGACGTCGCCGTTCTTGAACGACGTGTCCTCGTCGGCCGCGTAGTTCCAGAACCGCTTCAGATTCGGCTTCTGCCCCTTCAGCAGCTTCACGGTCGCAGCGAGCTGCGTCTGCGTCAGCTCGTAGGGATCCTTGATCCCGAGACTCGGCTTCGTCTGCTGCAGGTAGAGCGCCGCGTCGGCGATCTGGATCGGGTTGTTCGGGATCGTGACGTGCCCCGCGTACTTCTTGCTGTAGATCAGACTCCAGTCCTTAGGAGCCGGCTTCACCTTCTTGGTGTTGTAGATCAGCGTGTTCGGCCCCCACTGGACGGAGACGCCGTAGTGGACGCCGTTCACCGTGTTGTGCGGCGGGGACTTGAACTGGGGCAGGAACTGCTTCCAGCTCGGGATCAGATTGATGTTGACCGGCTTGACGTCATGCGCGTAGATCAGCCGCAAGCTCGCGTCGCCCGAAGCCGAGACGAGGTCGTACTGGCCGCCTCCCCCGCCGCCGTTCGCGTGCATGAGCGCGAACATCTCCTGCGAGGAGCCCGCGTTCTTGCGGTGGATGATGCAGCCCGTCTGGTTCTCGAACTTCTTCGCGAACGACGGGTCGGTGTACGCATCCCACTCGATCACGTTGAGCTGGCCTTCGCCTTTGCCGATCGACGTCGGCAGGCCGCTCCCGGCCCGGACGGTCGCCGCCGTCACGGCGAACGCCGTAGCGATTGCGACCACGACGCCGACGGCGAAGACGTGTCTCGTTGCGAATCCTCCTCACGTGCCCTCCTTCTCGATCTCATAGGTGTGCTCCGGCCGCCACGAGAGGCGGACCCGTTTCCCCTGGTCCGAGAGAGCGTCCTGCGAGGACGTCTCGAGGTTCTGGCGGACGACCGAGAGCGTCCCGCCGCCGTCGAGCTCGACGGCGTAACGCGTGACCATCCCGAGGTAGACGACCTCTTTCACCGTGCCAGGCTCGCCTTCTCCGTCGTGCTCGTCGGTCATCCGAATCTTTTCCGGCCGGACGGTGAGGCGCCGTCCGTCGCGCTCGAAGACGTTCACGACACCGACGAAGCCGGCGACGAACTCGTTCTGCGGGTGCTCATAGACCTCCGCCGGCGTCCCGACCTGCTCGATCCGTCCCTCGTTGAACACGGCCATGCGGTCGCTCATCGAGAGCGCCTCCTCCTGGTCGTGGGTGACGTAGACGAACGTGATGCCGAGGTCGCGCTGGAGCGCCTTGAGGAAGATCTGCATCTCCTGCCGCAGCTTGAGGTCGAGCGCGCCGAGCGGTTCGTCGAGGAGGAGCACCGGCGGCCCGTTGACGATCGCGCGTGCCAGCGCGACCCGCTGGCGTTGGCCTCCCGAGAGCTGCACCGGCTTGCGGTCGCCGAGACCCGGCAGGCGGACCCGCTCGAGGACGTCGTTCGCGCGGGCGCGACGGTCGCGGCGGGACATGCCCTTGACCCGCAGTCCGTACTCGACGTTCTCGGCGACGGTCATGTGCGGGAAGAGCGCGTAGTCCTGGAAGACCGTGTTCACGGCGCGCTGCGACGGCGCGACGCGAGTGACGTCGACTCCCTGCAGTTCCACGCGGCCGGCATCGGGCCGCTCGAAGCCGGCGATCACGCGCAGCGTCGTCGTCTTCCCGGAGCCGGAAGGTCCGAGCAGCGTGAAGAACTCGCCTGCGCCGATATCGAGGTCGATGCCGGCGACAGCGACCACCTCGCCGTAGGCGCGCCGGATGCCGCTCAGGCGAACGGCGGGGACGGCCGCCGGCTGCTCGGTCTCAGGCTCGTTCGGCGCCAGCGTCGCCAAGTGACTCCTCCAGGAGGCTGAGCCCGCGCTCGAGCTCCTCGTCCGAAGCGGTCAGCGGCGGCAGGAGCCTGATCACGTTCCCGTCGAGGCCGCACGAGAGGAGAAGCAAGCCCTTCTCGAACGCGGCCGCGGTCGTCGCCTTCGCCGCGTCGGGCGTCGGTTCGCGCAGCTCGAGCGCGAGCATCGCTCCGAGGCCGCGCACCTCGCCGACGAGCGGTTGCCGGGCCGCGATCTCGTCGAGGCGCTCGCGCAGCAGCGAGCCCACGTGCTCGGCGCGCTCCACAAAGTCCGGCTTCGCCAGCTCGTCGAGGACGGCAAGTGCAGCAGCGCAGGCGACCGGATTTCCACCGAACGTGCCGCCGAGGCCGCCGACGTGGACGGCGTCCATCAGCTCCGCGCGCCCGGTCACTGCGGCGAGCGGCAGCCCGCCGCCGAGTGTCTTCCCGCTGACGAGCAGGTCCGGCTCGACGCCGAGTTGCTCGATCGCCCACATCGAGCCGGTGCGTCCGCAGCCCGCCTGTACCTCGTCGTCGACGTAGACGATCCCGTGCTCGTCGCAGATCCGGCGCAGCGCCTGCACGAACTCGGCAGGCATCGGGATGAAACCGCCCTCGCCCTGCACCGGCTCGAGCACGATGCACGCGACGGAGCCCGGCGCGACGTCCTGCTGGAAGAGGAGGTCGAGGCTCGCGAGCGCGTCCTCGGTCGAGATGCCGCGGTAGGGGTAGGGCGCGGCTGCGCGGTACACGTCGGTCGCGAGCGGGCCGAAGCCGTCCTTGTAGACGAGCTTCGCCGTCATGGCCATCGTCAGGCTCGTGCGCCCGTGGAACGAACGGTCGAAGACGACGACGCCCGGCCGGCCGGTCGCGGCGCGCGCGATCTTGACGGCGTTCTCGATCGCCTCGGCACCCGAGTTGACGAGGATCGACTTGGTCGCCGCATCGCCGGGCCAGAGCTCGTCGAGACGCCGGCAGAGCTGGATGTACGGCTCGTACGTCCCGACCATGAAGCACTGGTGGAGGTAGCGGTCGACCTGCTCGTGGATCGCCGCCACCACCGCCGAGGGACCGTGCCCGAGGTTCTGGCAGGCGATCCCGCCGGCGAAGTCGAGGAACTCGCGGCCGTCGACGTCCCAGACGCGTGCTCCTTCCGCCCGCTCGACGACGAGGGACGGCGTCGAGACGCCGCGAGCGACGTAACGCTCACGTGCGGCGAGAAGGCTTTCGGCGGCGCTGGCGCGTTCCTCGACCGACATCGGCGTCCGGGATTATCGCTGCGCGATGCGGCTGGATCAAGCGCCAGCTGCCTCGCATTGCGAGGCAATCGCAGGCGGATCCTGCGGAAATGCGTGGCCTAGGCCGAGATCGTCTCGAACGTGCCGAAGCGGAGCTCGCTGTCGTAGAGGAACCGCGTGGCGTCGACACGCTGGATGTACTCCTCGCGATGCTCGGCCACGAACGCGTTGTACGCGTCGGACGACTCCCACCGGTCGACGACGAGATAGCGGCCCGGCGCCTCGACGTCGCGAAGCAGCTCGGTTCCGATGTAGCCGCGACCCCGGCGGAAGAACTCGGCCCACTCGCCGTCCATTCCGTACGCGCGCTCGAACTCGCCCGCATCGCGCACCTCGTAGCTGAAGACCAGTGCCAGCACGAGTCTGAGGATAAGGTCCGTCGCATGAGTGCCGAAGCTCTTCCCGTCGAGCCCGACCCACGCGCGGAATATGCGGGCGTCCTCCGCTTCTACCACCTGGCCAAGCACCAGGAGTGGCACGTCGACGACGTGCCCTGGGGTGAGATCCCGTTCGTGCCGGAGGGCAGGGGAACGCCCCAGCGGCAGGCGCGGCGGCGCGACATCTGGCGCTCGGTGGTCATGCAGCAGCTGCAGGCCGACGTCTTCGCGTGCGAGATGGCATCGCAGCTGCTCTCGGCCGCGCCCGATCCGGAGGCGCGCCTCTACTACTCCACCATGGTGCAGGACGAGGCCCGGCACACCGAGGCGTGGCTGCGGCTGATCAGCCAGGTCGGTGGGGAAGGGCAGCGCGACCCGTACCTCGACGAGCTCGCGCACATGTTCCTCGAGGCGGATCTGCTCGAGGAGAAGGTCTTCCTCATGCAGGTCTTCTTCGAGCGGCTGATCATCCCGCGCTTCCGGCTGATCGCGCGCTCGTCGCGCGGGACGGTGCTCGAGGATCTCTGCAACCGGCTCGCGATCGACGACGGCATCCACCACGGCGCCGGGATGGCCTACGAGCGGGTGCTGCTCCAGTCGGCCGGGAAGAAGGTGCGCGGGCGGCTCGTCGACGCGGCGAACACGATGCTGCCGATCTTCGCGAACCACGTCCTCTGGCGTCCGAAGGCGCGAGAAGTGATCGGGACGCTGATGGAGTCACGCGACCGCGAGCGGCTGCGCGAGGAGCTGAACCACGGCGTGCGGCTCGCGAACTCGCTGGGCCTGGACGTCTCCGACGTCCGGCTCCCTGCGGGCTGAGCGCAGCGGCGCCGTCGGGCGAGAGGACGCTCGCCCAGGCGAGCGTCTTATCCTCGGGAACGATGCGAGGCGTCTTCGCCGTCGGTGAGCCCCCGGGCCAGTGCTGGGAGCTCGCGCTCGACCTACTTCAACGCGGTCAGCCGTTCTCACTAGGGCCGGTGACGTTCCGGCGGGCGGATCAGACGACCGTTGAAGCTGACGTCGTAAGCTCTTGGCCATCTCAGCCATGACGGAAGCTGGAGCGCGGAAGGACCTTGAAGAAGCCAAGGGGTAGGTCGAAGGCCTGCTCGCCTCAGATGAGGACTTCCGAGGCGCAGTCGGATCGTCTGAGATCGAGTACGTGCTTGTTGACGACTACCAGCCTGGCTACACGAGGGTGCGCCCCCTTACTGATACGGGCGATCTGGAGTGGCTCGACTAAAGCCGCCTCAGCCTCAGGGGTCATTCCGGACACTGGCCTGGGCCGGTGTTCCGGACCCCCGGCGAGTTCGGCGAGACGGCCGGCAGTTTCGATCGGAGTTGCCGCAACTGGGACTCGCTGTGCGCGTAACGGAGAGCTACAAAGCCTCCAGAAGCGACGGACAGCGAAACGCCGCCGCCTCACGTAAGCCCGCTCTACCTCTTGCGAGCTATCGGGACGTCGCTGACGATGATCGATAGGACGTATGGACACTTTTGTCCCGGACTCGGACGAGTATGTCCGTGGGCTTCTCGACGCATACGACGGCTCTGCGGCGAAGGAGGAACTGGGATGACGACCGAGACGGTCAACTACCGCAGAGAACGGCTGACACGGGGGTGGCTCGACCTGTACCTCGACGCTGAAGCCGCAGGGTGGCGCCTTGCGTGGACCCCGGACTTCGGCGAACCCGATTGGCCGGGGCACATGTACTCGCCGGAAGACGACGATCTCCCCAGCGACTATCCAGACCCGGCTGAGCCAGACGCACTCGTCGAGTGGGGGCAAAGACACTTCGGCCCCTGACTACGCGCACTGCCCTGACAGGGCGAGCCCCAGCCGGACAGGGTACGGCGCGCGGGCGGCGGAACACTGGCCTGGGCGACGGTGATCACGCCCGTTAGGTTGGCGGTCCGAGGTGAGCGAAAGCCACAACGAGCCGGCGTCGGTCGTGAGACGGCACATCGACGCATTCAACGCGCGGGATCTCCAGACGCTCATCGCCTGCTTCAGCACCGACGCCACGTGGGTCACCGGTGCCGACACCTTCCAGGGGAGCGCGGCTCTTCGAGAGCTCTTCGCCGCGGCGTTCGCCGAGCTCTCGCCGGAGCTGCACGTGCGGAGTCTGGTCGTTCAGGATGACGTCGTCGCCTGTGAGCTCCGGGAGGACTATTCCGTTGGCGGTGTCGAGCACACCGACCACATCGCCGGCTTCTACCGCGTCGATGCGGGTCTGATCGTCGCCGCGAAGATCTACCGCGAGGGTTCGGCCGACGTCGCGTAGCATCGAGCCATGTGCCGGAACATCCGCGTTCTCTACAACTTCGATCCGCCGACCACCTCCGAAGAGGTGCAGGCGGCCGCGCTGCAGTACGTGCGCAAGGTCAGCGGCATGACGAAGCCGTCGCAGGCGAACGAGGCGGTGTTCGACCGTGCCGTGCACGAGATCGCGCACCTGACGCAGCATCTGCTCGACGACCTCGTCACCACCGCTCCTGCCAAGGATCGGGAGGCCGAGGCCGAAAAGCGGCGCGCCCGCGCCGTCGCGCGCTTCGGCTAGCGCATTCCGCCGCGCTCGAAGTGCGCGCGGAAGAAGTTCTCGCTGCCGGCGGTCGCCATCGCCGCCGACGCGCTGATCTCGAGTGCGAGCGCCGTCGCCGCCACCAGTTGGGCGAGGCGGTAGACCTTGCCCGGGCCGGCGCAGCCCATCAGCTCGAGCCAGCGCCTGGGATCGGGCAGCGTCGTGCCGCCGCCGACCGTCCCGACCTCGATGCCCGGGAAGCGGATCGAGACGTGGAGCCCGCCCTCGACGCGCTGCTCCGTCCCGTGGGCCATCGAGCTCGTGCCGACGAGGCCGAGATCCTGGCCGGTCGCCGCGAACAGGGCAGCGATCGCCGACGCCGGAGTGAACGCGACCGACTGCATCCCCGAGGCGACCGCGCCGTGCGTCCCGGCCCACGCGAGCTCCTCGAGATCGCCGACCGTGGTCCGCAGCACCCGCTCGATCGCCGCCTCGGTCAGCGTCGTCTCGGCGATCACCGTCTTCCCGTGGCCCTGCTGGAAGTACTCGTACGACGGCTTCTTGTCGCCGCCCATGTTCGCCTCGAGGATCGTACGCTCGATCGTGACCGGCGCCTGCGGCAGCACGTACGCCATGTTCAGCGCGTAGGCGTTGCGGGTCATCATGTTCGCGCCGAAGGCATCCCCCGTCGTGAACCGCCAGAGGACATGGCACATCGGCCCGACGACGTGCGTCTTGGCCTCGCGCAGCACCGCGTAGCGGGAGAGCTCGGCCGAGTGGGCCTCGCGGAGAAACGCGCGCAACGCCGGCACCTCGCCCTCGACCCACCGGGCGAGCTTCAGCGCGTCGCCGGAGTCCTTGCAGACGAAACAGGATGCTCGGGTGATTCTGTCGGCAATCACGTACGTTCGGCAGCCGCCGGACTCCGCGATCGCCTTCGCGCCACGCTGCACCGACGCCGTGAGCCCGCCTTCCGTGTGCGCGAGCGGAACGACGACCTCCTCGTCCGCGCGTCCGGTCTCCACGACCTCGCCGTCCTCCGACAGCTCGTAGTCGCCGAGCGAGACGGCGAGCTGCGCGACGGAGACGGGGATCGAGACGAGACCCGTCACCGACTCCGCAGCCTTTGCCCAGGGCTCCAGGTCGACCTCGGGGAGGCCGAGCACCTCCTGGCGCTTGCGCACCGAGTCGGGGTCGTTCTTGCGCGACAGGCGTGGCATCGTGCGGAGCCTAGTGGAGCTTCGTTTCGACGACGACGCCGACCGGGACGATCCCCTCGTGCGGGCCTTTCTCGCGCGGATTCCGGAAGCGCGGCGTCTGCATGCCGCGCGTGGCCTGACCGACGAGGAGTCGTGGGAGACCCTGCAGGACCTCCCGCGCCACGCCCATCTCGACCGCCTGTTGCACGGCACGCCCGGCCTGCGGAAGGGCTGGTGGGTCGAGCTGGCGTTCAGCGGCCGCTTGTTTCAGCTCGGCCGACTTCAGTTCGAGCCGAGGGACGGCTTCCTCGCCGTCCACATCCCGGAGGAGGGCGGACCGCTCCGGCCGGCGGCGGTGGGCGCCTCCCTCGCGCGCGCCCGAGAGGTCTTCCCCGATCACGCCGAGGCGCGCTGCACGTCGTGGCTGCTCGACCCGCAGCTACGCGAGCTGATGCCTGCCGGCTCCAACATCGTCGCCTTCCAGCGGCGCTTCGAGCCGACTGGAGAAAGGCGTCCCGCAGCTGCCGACGTGCTCGAGTTCGTCTTCCACACGCTCGAGCCGGACGTCGGCCGGCTGCCGCGCGAGACGACGCTGCAACGAGTTCTCGGCGACCACCTCCGAGGCGGGAGCCACCTCTGGACAGCCACGGGTACGCTCGCCCTATGACGGCAACGCTCATCGACGGCAAGGCTCTCGGCGCGAAGGTGCGCGAGGAAGTGGCCGCGTCGGTCGCCGAGCACGGGCACGTCGGTCTCGCCACCGTCCTCGTCGGCGACGACCCCGCCTCGCACATCTACATCGATCTCAAGCAGAAGGCCGCGCAGCAGGCGGGTATGGAGGCGCGCGACCTGAAGCTCCCCGCCGACACGTCCGAGGAGGACCTGCTCGCCACGATCGCCGAGCTCAACGCCGACGACGACGTCGACGGCCTTCTCGTGCAGCTCCCGCTGCCGGATCACATCGACGCGAACCGCGTGATCGAGGCGATCGATCCCGCGAAGGACGTCGACGGCATCCATCCCGTCAACGCGGGCCGCCTCTATCTCGGCCGGCCGACGCTCGTCCCGGGCACACCGCTCGGGATCATGCGGATGCTCGACGAGTACGAGATCCCACTCGAGGGGGCGCGAGCCGTCGTGATCGGCCGCTCCGCCATCGTCGGCAAGCCGATGGCGCACCTGCTCCTCCAGCGCAACGCGACCGTCACCATCTGCCACTCGCGGACGCAGGACCTCGAACGGCACACGCTCGACTCAGACGTGCTCGTCGCGGCCGTCGGGCGCGCGCATCTCGTCTCCGCGGACATGGTCAAGGTCGGCGCCACGGTGATCGACGTCGGCATGAACCGCAACGACGAGAGCCGCAAGTTGCTCGGCGACGTCGACCCGGGCGCGATGGAGCGCGCCGCATACATGACGCCGGTGCCCGGCGGCGTCGGCCCGATGACGATCGCGATGGTGCTCCAGAACGCCGTTACGGCAGCGCGTTTGCGCACTTCCGGGACTATTGCGTCTCGCCAGAACTGAGCTAGACTCCGGCCTGTTTCAGCAAAGGTCGGCGGCTCGGTGCCCGGGCCGTCGTTTTTCGCAAGGAGGAAGGGTTGGCTGAGGGCACCGTAAAGTGGTTCTCGAACGAGAAGGGCTATGGCTTCATCGAGCGCGAGGGCGGCGACGACGTCTTCGTCCACTTCTCTGCAATCGCAGGGGACGGCTACAAGTCGCTGACCGAAGGCCAGCGCGTGGAGTTCGAAGTCGTTCAGGGCGACAAGGGCGCGCAGGCGTCCAATGTCATACCGCTCTAGGGAACCCCGTCGGACCACAAGGTTGAAGGAGGCCCCGACAGGGGCCTCCTTCGTTTTGGGAGGATCGAAGTCAATGCCGATCGACCGCGAACAACTTCTGCACGTCGCGCACCTGGCGCGGCTCGAGCTGGGCGAGGACGAGATCGAGCGGCTCGAGGGGCAGCTGAACGACATCCTCGAAGCCGTGTCGAAGGTCTCCGAGCTCGACCTCGTCGACGTGCCTCCGACCTCGCATCCGCTCGAGGTCGTCAACGTCTGGGCCGAGGACGACCCGCGCCCGTGCCTGTCCGCAGAGGACGCGCTGGCGAATGCGCCCGAGCGCGAGGGCGACTTCTTCAAGGTGCCGCCCGGAGGAGCTGTGTAGTGGTCGCCCCGGGAGTATCGGCACCGCTCGTCCGGCTGCAGACGCGTCGCATCGCCGCGTCTTCAGTCGCGCCGATGGCCGAAGCTATCGGCGCTCCCTGCGTCCTTGCGCTGCTCGGTCTTCGCTCGGCCGAGCAGCACCGATCCTCCCGGAGCAACCACTCGTGATCGACACGCTCCGGCTCACGGCCGAGCAGGCGAAGGGGCTGCTCGAGGCGCGGGAGATCTCGGGCGCCGAGCTCTTCGCGGCCTACCGCGCAGCGATCGACGACCGCGACCCTGAGCTCCACTGCTACCTCCACGTCTGCGACGACTCGGGGGGCGACGGCCTGCCGATCGCCGTCAAAGACGTGATCGGGACGAAGGGGATCCCCACCACCGCAGGCTCGAAGATCCTCGAGGGCTACATCCCGGTCTACGACTCGACCGTCGTCGAGCGGCTCAAGGCGCACGGCCTGCGGATCCTGGGCAAGACGAACACCGACGAGTTCGCCATGGGCTCCTCGACCGAGAACTCCGCCTACGGGCCGTCGCACAACCCCTGGGATCCCTCGCGGGTGCCGGGCGGCTCGGGCGGCGGGTCGGCCGCGGCGGTCAGCGGCGGTCTCGCCCCGTGGGCACTCGGCTCCGACACGGGCGGCTCGATCAAGCAGCCGTCGGCGCTCTGCGGCAACGTCGGGCTCCGCCCGACGTACGGCACCGTCTCGCGCTACGGCATCGTCGCTTTCGCGTCGAGCCTCGACCAGGTCGGCCCGGTTGCGCGCACGGTCCGCGACTGCGCGTACCTCTACTCGATCATCGCCGGGCGGGACGAGTGCGACACGACGACGGTCGAGCTGCCGCAGCCGGTCGAGCTGCCACAGGCGGAGGACGTGCGCGGCCTGCGCATCGGCGTGCCGAAGGAGCTGAACGAGGCGGAGGGGATCGAGCCCGGCGTCGCCGCGGCGGTGCAGGCCGCGATCGCGAAGCTCGAAGAGCTCGGAGCCGACGTGGGGGAGTGCTCGCTGCCGCTCTCCGTCGAGTACGGGATGGCCTGCTACTACCTGATCACGCCGGCCGAGGCCTCCTCCAACCTCGCGCGCTACGACGGCGTCCGCTACGGCTTCCGCGCCGACGCCGACGAGCGGCTCCAGATGTACGAGCGCACGCGCGATGAGGGCTTCGGCGACGAGCCGAAGCGGCGGATCATGGTCGGCACGTACGCGCTCTCGGCCGGCTACTACGACGCGTACTACGGCCAGGCGCAGAAGGTGCGCACCGTGATCAAGCGCGAGCACGACGCGCTGTTCGAGACGTTCGACGCGCTCGTCTCGCCGACCTCGCCGACCGTCGCGTTCCCGCTCGGCGCCCGCACCGCCGACCCGATCGCGATGTACCTCAGCGACCTGCTCACGATTCCCTCCTGCATGGCCGGCCTGCCGGGGCTCAGCGTTCCGTGCGGGCTCTCGGAAGGACTGCCGGTCGGGCTGCAGCTCGTCGGGCCGCAATTCGCGGAGAGCACGCTCTTCCGGATCGGTCACGTCCTCGAGCAGGCGATCGGCTTCGACCCGGTCCCGGAGCGGCTCCGGTGACGTACCGCTTCGAGGATCCCGCGGCGGAGTTCGTGCTCGCGGTCGCGCGCATCTTCGGCCAGCACCCCCGTGTGCTCGACGGCTCGCGCGCCGTGCTCGTCGGCGACGTGAAGCTCCAGCTCGAGGCCGGCGAGCGCGAGCTCTGGCTGATCGAGACGTATGGGCCGCTCGAGCACCGGGTCGCGATGGTGCGAGTGGAGGACGACGTCGAGAAAGCGCTCCGCGAGGCCAAGGAGAAGCTCGATGCCGTCGAGTGACTGGGAGCTCGTCTGTGGGCTCGAAGTGCACGTGCACCTCAAGACCCGCACGAAGATGTTCTGCCGCTGCGCACTCGAATACGGCGCCGCCGAGAACACGCACACCTGCCCCGTCTGCCTCGCCCATCCCGGCGCGCTGCCCGTCCCCAACGCGCGCGCGATCGAGATGACGATCCTCCTCGGGCTCGCGCTCGACTGCGAGATCGCCGAGCGCGCGATCTTCGCCCGCAAGAACTACTTCTATCCCGACCTGCCCAAGGGCTACCAGATCAGCCAGTACGAGGCTCCTCTCTGCGGCCCCGGGCGGTTCGCGCTGCCGGACGGACGCGAGATCGGGATCGTGCGAGCCCACCTCGAGGAGGACGCGGCCAAGACCGTCCACGCCGGCGGCGCGACCGGGCGCTCGGTCGGCGCCGACTACAGCCTCGTCGACTTCAACCGCGGCGGCACGCCGCTGCTCGAGATCGTCTCCGCACCCGACCTCCGCTCGGCCGACGAGGCGATGTCGTATCTCCGGCTGCTGCGACAGACGATCCGCGAGCTCGGGGTCTCGGACGCCGACATGGAGAAGGGCACGCTGCGCGCCGACGTGAACGTCTCGGTGCGGCGGTCCGGCGAAGACGGGTTCCGGCCGCGCTGGGAGATCAAGAACATGAACTCGTTCCGGTTCATCGGGCGGGCGATCGAGGCGGCGTTCCGGCAGCAGGTCGAGGCGCACGAGGTCGGGGAGGAGGTTGCGCAGTCGACCTACGACTACGACCCCGACACCGACCGCCTCACCGTGCACCGCTCGAAGGAGGAGGCCGACGACTACCGCTACTTCCCGGAGCCCGACCTCGTCCCGGTCGAGCCGCCGGCGGAGCTCGTCGAGCGCCTGCGCGGAGAGGTGCCCGAGCTGCCGGTCGCCCGGATCGGGAGGCTTGCGGGCGAGCTCGGGCTCGATTCGGCCACAGAGCTCGTCGCGACGGGCAACGAATGGAAGGCGCAGGCACTGGCGGCCGAGGGCGTCGAGTTGAAGGCGGCCGCTGCGATCGCCATGAACCGCGACGACTTCCTGGCCGAGAACGCCGACGCGCTCGCACAGATCGTGCAGGCGAACGTGACGCGTGAAGCGCTGGACGAGGCGTTCGCTGCCGCAGCGAAGGGCCCGATCGAGGCCGAGGACTATCTCTCCCGCGCAGCCGTCGCCGACGAGGACGCGCTCGCGCCGGTGATCGATGCGGTCCTCGCAGCCAACCCGGACCAGGTCGAGACCTACCGCGGCGGCAAGGAGGGCGTGCTCGGCTTCTTCGTCGGCCAGGTGATGAAGGAGACGCAGGGCAAGGCCGACCCGAAGGTCGTCAACCAGCTGCTGCGGGAGAAGCTTCGAAGGCTAGGCAGATCGCGGATCGCCGGGCTGAGCGTCCCGAGGATCGCGGCGACGACGACCGGAGTAGCAAGCACGAAGATCGTCCAGCGCGGCGTCGTGTGGGTGAGCAGAAGCCCCGCCAGGAGAGGCCCGACCGGCGCGGTTGCCGCGCGCAGCGTGTTCGAAGCGGCCATTGCCCGTCCGAGCAGCCGGTCCGGGATGAGCATGTAGGAGTACGCCGCGATCGCCGAATCGGTGTTCGGGAACCAGAACGCGTGCAACGAAGCCGCGACGGCGAGCACGTAGACGCTCGGGTAGATCAGGAACGCGCCGTAGACGAGCGCCATCCAGAACTCCGAGAGCAGGATCGCGCGCATCGGAAAGATCCGCCGCAGCACCGGCGAGAGAGCGGAGCCGAGTAGGAGCATCACGCCCTGGAGCGCGATGAAGCCGCCGATCGCCGCGCTCGACAGCCCTTCCTGGTGGGCGAGGATGATGACCACGATCGGAGCGCCGACGGCGATCAGATTGCTGGCGGCGATCATGCCGATCGTCGTGCGCAGGAACGGGATGCTCCAGAAGTAGGAGAGCCCCTCGCGGAACGGCGTCCGGGCACCGGGCTCGCGCTCCTCCTGGAAGCGAGTGCGCATCAGCAGGAGCGAGACGGTCGAAAAGCCGTACGAGACGGCGTCGACGAGAAACGGTAGGCCGCGCGTGAGGCCGAAGAGCACGCCACCGATGGGCGGCGCAACGAGGCGCACCGTCGACATGCGCGCCATCTGAACGCTCGCCGCGTCGGCGAGCTGGGGCGTCGGGACAACGGCCTTCATGGCGCCGCTGGAGCCCGACCGGTAGACGACTGCCGCGGTCGTGTCGAGAAATGCGACGACCACGATCAGCCAGAACGTCTCGTTCCCCGTCAACACCGCGACGGCGAGGACTGCGAGTGCAGTCGCGCCCACCCCGTCGGATGCGACCATCAGGAGCCGTCGGTCGAAGCGGTCGGCGGCGACCCCGGCCGGGACGCTCAGCAGCACGAGCGGCGGGAACTCGACGGCTCCCACATAGCCCGTCTTCGCCGCCGATCCGGTCAGTGTGAGCGTCAGCAGCGGGTAGGCGATTCCGGAGATGCCCGACCCGAAGGTCGAGAGCAGCGAACCGGTCTGGAAGAGCAGGAAGTCGCGGTTGCGCCGCAGCGGGACGAGCTTGGTCACGCACCCATCGTCGCAGGGGCACCGGCAGCAACCTCGCGCCGCGTCACGAGGTACCCGGCGCTGGCGAAGACCACGACCGCCATGACCACGAAGAGGATCCGGTAGTCGACGAGCGTCGAAAGCAGCGCTCCGGTCGCAATCGACGTCGTCTGGGCGACCGAGAGCGTGAGGTCGGCGGCCGCCGAGACGCGACCCTGGATCGCGAGCGGCGTGCGCGTCTGGAGCGCTGTCGAGAAGGCGACGATCGCCCAGGCGACGCCGACTCCCGCGATCGTGGCCGCCACGAGCACCACGCCGAGCGACGGCACGATCAGGCAGAGGTCGGCGAAGGCGAAGACAGCCAACCCGACGCCGACCAGCCGTACCTCGCCGAGCCGCCGCACCATCGCCGCCGCGGTGACGCCGCCCGCAATGGAGCCGATCCCCTGGAATGTGCTGAAGACGCCGAAGAACGAGGGCTTCTCGCCGATCGCCGTTATGACCGAGAAGATCAGGGTCTCGGCGAACCCGATGACGAGGAGCGCCACGGCAACGCCGAACACGACCTGGCGGAGCGGCAGCGTCTCCCAGACGTGGCGCATCCCGGCCGTCACCTCGCGCATGAAGTGATGCTCGGGCGGCGCGGGCTTCTCCTCCTGCACGCGCATGCGCGAGAGGAAGAAGACGGACGCCCCGAAGGTGGCGGAGTCGAGGATCGCGACCGCGCTGCCGCCGAACACCGCGTACAGGCCGGCGCCCGCGAGCGGCGCGATGATCCGCAGGCCCTCCCGCGTGGTCGTGAGCGCTCCGTTGGCGGGCGCGAGCAGCTCCGCGGGGAGCATGACCTTGAGCAGCGCTGCGCGGGCAGGGGAGAAGACGGTGCCGAGCGCGCCGTAGGCGAACGCGACCGCATAGATCAGCCACGCGTCGCTGCGATCGTGGACGAGCAGCAGCACGAGCACGAGCGCGCCGAGCACACAGTCCGAGACGATCATCAGCGGCCGGCGGCGCACCCGGTCGGCGAGAAGCCCGCCGAGCGGCGCCAGGAGCGAGCCCGCCGCGAAGGTGAAGAACGTCAGACCGGCCAGCGCACTCGACCCGGTCAGCGTCTTCATCCAGACGGCGAGGACGATGAGCATCGCCCAGTCGCCGAACGCGGACAGGGTCTGGCCGGCGAGCAGTAGCCGGACGTCGCGGTTGGCGAGGATCTCGCGCATCAGACCGCGCGGAAGACCTTCACGTCGCCGCTGACGGTGCGACCCCGAAGCACGACGGTCGGGCCGCTTTCTCCCTCGCCCACGATGGGCTCGCTGGCCAGCGGAACCTCCGACGAGAGGTCGCCGGAGGTCGAGCCGGCGTCGACGTCGACCGCCGAGCCCTCGGCGATCCCGACTTCGACGTCGCCGGAGACGCTCGTGAAGCGGACGTCGCCTGAGGCGACGGCGTCGAAGCGGATGTCGCCGGACACGGTCTTCGCTTCCGCCGAGCCGGTGACCGGACCGAGGCGGAGGTCGCCCGAGACGGTCTGCGCCGACACGTCGCCGTCGACTTTCTCGAGCTTGGCGTCGCCGCTGACGGTCTTGAGGTTCGCGTCTCCGGCGACGTCGCCGTTCAGGCTGACGTCGCCGGAGACGGAGTTGATGCCGAGTGGCCCGAAGTGTCCTTCGAGCTTGCTGTCCGCCGACGCGGTCTTGACCTTGACGCCCGCGCCGTGGGGGACCGTGGCCCGCACGCGCAGGTCGTTGGCGCCGAAGACGATGGTGAAGGGGGAGAGCGAGAAGCCGAACTTGCCCTTGCCGCGGTACCCGACCACGACCCGGTTGCCGTCCTGGCGGATCTCGACCTCTTCGAGGAGGCGCTCGTCGCCGTCGACGGTGATGTTCGACTCCTCGCCCTCGGTCGTCTCGACCTCGATGCCGCCGGAGGGTATGCCGACCTCGAGGTCGAGAGGCAGTGGAGTGTGGAAGGTGCGCTCGAGCATCTCAGTGAGCCACCCGGATCAGCCTCTTGACGCGGAGCCGGATCTCGCTGTCGCGGGCGGCCGGGCGCCGGTCGGGCCGAAGAGTGCTGTTGCGGAGTGCGAGGACGTCGTTGTAGTCGGGAAACATGCCCCTCTCCTTTCAGTTGCGGCCGTAGCCAGTGAGACGGTTGCGGCTACCGGTCGATGGGCGGCGCGACTCGACGGCGCGCTGGAGCGCCTGGACGAGCCACGTGTTGACGGACGTGCCTTCGCGCGCCGCGGAGGACTCGACCCGCTGCTTCAGGCTCTCGGGGAGCCGGAGGCTGATGCGGGCCGAGAACGCCTCGTCGGCCGACTCCGAGGCCGCGCTGTCCTCGCGGACGAGCACGAGCTGGAGGTCGCGGCCTGCGACGCGCAACTCGACGTGCGCGGACTCGAGCTGGTCGTTCAGCTCGAGTGCCGCTTCGGCGAGGGCGTCCTGAATCGTCCTGCCGAGGGACGCCTCGATCGCAACCGAGAGGAGGTCGGCCGCGCGGGCGGTGTTCTCGTCGCCGAGTGCCGCAACGCGCGTCAGGTCCTCTCGGAGCGCTTGGGTGAGACCGTCGATCTGCATGGCTGCACTATGACATCACAATGATGTCATGTCAAGGCCAACTTGGCGCCAAAATGACGACGGCCCGCATCAGCGGGCCGTCAAAGCGCATGGTTGAGCGAGAAACGTGAGCTAACGAGGCATTAGTACAAGCCGCAGTCGCGCGCCGTGTTCGGCCACGGCGAGAAGCCGCGGGAGTGCGAGGCACGCACTGCGACCCAGATCTGCTCGAGCGGGCTCCAGTGGTCCGCGGTGCCCATGTGGCGCAGCAGCCAGCCGCCGTACGTCTGCTGGAACGAGAGATCCATCTGGAGGCCGCCCCAGTACGGGCTGCCGGAATCCACCCAGCTTCCCTCGTAGCGGTGGATGCACAACCAGTCCCGGAGCTCGGGCGGATGGCTTGCCTGCCACCAAGCCTTGTGCGCTCGATGCCGCCAGCGCCGTGCGAGCTGCCGGAGCTGCGGCGCCGACGAGCGCGAGGCGAGCAAGCGTGCGCCGCTTGCCGGGGGCCGGCCGCGCATGACGGTCAGCCAGTGCCGCGTGTCTGCGCGATACCGGCGGATATAGCGCCGCGAGACGGCAGCGTCCTTCAGTTCCCAGCGCGAGGGTCCCTTCACGGCGTCGGTCGTGGCGACCGTCGCGCCGGTGCTGGTGTTGGGACTCGTAGTTCTTTCGCTTGGTGCAGAGTGGGCCGCCGCCGCAGCAGTGGCCATGCCTGCGAATGCGAGCAGCAGCCCGCAGGCGAGGATAGAGCGCCGCAAATCGATGAACCTCCTGGTCGACTGCAAGTCGTAGGCCGAACGGGCGGGAAGACGCCCTCAGGCGAGCACCGCTCGGCGCGGCTTATGCGATCGGTGGCGGGAGGGTAGCGATTGCCACGTTTGTGCTTTGTTAAGGCAACGCTTGTGACTCAGCGATGGGCCATTTTGGGCCAAAAAGACGCCGGAATGTGCGCAGGTGCGACGAATCCTGCGTAAAGCAGCGCCGCTCCGACCGCAATTCCGATCGCGCTTCCGGCCGCGCCCAGACCCGCAAGCCCGCTGCCCGTGGCGGCTGCGGCGATGCCCGCGACGATCAGTCCGTTTCCGAGCGGGCGCCGGCGGAAGCCTCTCACGGCCACCACTACTACCGCGAGCGTCCCGGCGATGTTCGCGACGATCGCGAGCAGGCGGGCGGGTACGAACGCGAGGTGGTCCTGCGCCGCCGGGATGCCGTGCGCCGCAAAGGTGCCGTGAACCGGCACCGCGAGCGCGATGCCCACGGCGAAGCCCGTGTAGACGAGGACGACCGGCGCGGCGCGACGGCGGCCGGCGAGGAGGAGCGAGCCCGCACCCAGCAGCGGCGCGGTGAGTAGACCGCCGGCTGCGTAGTAGACGCGGAACGCGCGGTCGTCCCAGCCGGCGGCCTCGCCCCACGCGATCGCGGCAGCTGCGACCGCGTAGGCGCCGAGCCCGGCTGCCCACGCGAGCATCTCCGGCCTCCCGCTGCTCCGGTACCGCCGCGCGAGCAGGCCTGCCAGGCGGAAGGCGAGCAGTGCCGCGGCGAACGCGACGAGTGCTTCCATGTCCGCAGCCTAGATCGCTACGCTCGTGAGATGGCCACGAAGCGGTACCTCTTCACGCCGGGACCGACGCCGGTGCCCCCCGAGGTGCTGGCGGCCGTCGGCGCGCCGGTCATCCACCACCGGAGCCCGGAGTTCCTGCCCGTCTACGAGCGCGTGCTCACCGGCCTGCGCGATGTCTGCCGAACCGAGAACGACGTGCTGCTCTTCGGAGCATCCGGGACCGGCGCCTTCGAGTCGGCCGTGGCGAACCTCGTCTCGCCCGGCGAGCGGCATCTCGTGGTTTCGGCGGGCAGCTTCGGCGAGCGCTGGGTCGCGATGGCGACCGCGTACGGCGCCGAAGTGGACGTGCTCCGCTACGCCTGGGGAGAGACCCCGGACGCGGACGACCTTCGTGCCCGGCTCGGCGAGAAGGAGGCAAAGGCGGTCTGGTTCGTCCAGTCCGAGACCTCCACCGGTGTCGTCACCGACGTGCAGGCGCTCGCGGCTGCTGCCAAGGCGATGGGAGCGCTCGTCGTCGTGGACGCCGTCTCGAGTCTCGGTGCCGTTCCGTGCGAGACCGACGCGTGGGGCCTCGACGTCGTCGTCTCGGGCTCGCAGAAGGCGCTCATGACGCCGCCCGGTCTCGGCCTCGCGGCCGTCTCCGACGCTGCGCTCGCCGCGGTCGGCTCATCACCGCGCTTCTACTTCGACTGGGAGCGCACGCGGAGAGGCCAGGAGAGGCTCGATGCGCCGGTGACGCTGCCCGTCTCGCTCGTCGCGGGCCTCGACGTCGCGCTCACGCTCCTGCTCGAGGAAGGGCTGGAGGCCGCGTTCGCCCGCCACGTCCGGCTGGGCCGGGCTGCGCGAGCCGGCGTCAAGGGGCTGGGGCTCGAGCTCTTCTCTCCGGACGAGGACCGGAGCGCCGTCGTGACCGCGGTCCGCGCTCCTTCGGGCATCGACTCCGGCGACGTCATCCGAGGCGTCCGCGACCGCTTCGGGATCACGATCGCGAACGGCCAGGGCGAGCTGAAAGGCAAGATCTTCCGCCTCGGCCACATCGGCTGGTTCGACCTCTTCGACATCACCACCCAGATCGCGGCGGTCGAGCTCGTCCTCGCCGACCTCGGCGCCGACGTCGAGCGCGGCGTCGCGGTGACGGCGGCGCTCGAGGCGTTCAGCAGCGAGCCGTCGCGCACGTGACACCACGCGTCCTCGTTCGCGAGGAGATCTCGGCTGCGGGGATCGAACTCCTCCGTTCCCGCTTCGACGTGGACGTCGACGCCGAGAGCCCGCTCGAGGAGATCATCGGCGGCTACGACGCGATCGTGGTGCGCTCCGCGACCAAGCTGACCGCGGATCTGATCGAGCGGGCCGAGCGCCTGAAGGTGATCGGGCGGGCCGGCGTGGGCGTCGACAACGTCGACGTCGACGCGGCCACGCGGCGCGGGATCATCGTCGCGAACGCGCCCGAGTCCACCGTCGTCTCGGCTGCCGAGCACACGATCGGGCTCCTCGTCGCCCTCGCTCGCAACATCCCGCAGGCGCACGCGGCGCTCAAGCAGGGCCGCTGGGAGCGCAGCGCGTACGGCGGAATCGAGCTCGCCGGCAAGACGCTGGGCGTGCTCGGCTTCGGGCGGATCGGCCAACAGGTGGCGCGCCGGGCGCTCGGGCTCGGGATGCACGTCGTCGCCTACGACCCGTTCGTCGGCGCCGAGCGTTTCCGCGAGCTCGGTGTCGAGCGCGTCGAGACCCCCGAGGACGTGTACGCGGCGGCGGACTTCGTCACGCTGCATCTCCCGCTGAACGGGGAGACGCGCGGCTCGGTCGGCGCCGCCGCCTTCGAGGCGATGCGACCCGGCGTGAGGGTCGTGAACGCCGCCCGCGGGCCGCTGCTCGACGAAGACGCACTGCTCGCCGCGCTGCGCTCGGGCAAGGTCGCCGGCGCGGCCCTCGACGTCTTCGCACACGAGCCGTACGCAGGTCCGCTCCTCGAGCTCGACAACGTCGTCGTCACGCCGCACCTCGCGGCTTCGACCGGCGAGGCCCAGGATCGGGCGGGCGTCATCGTCGCGGAGCAGGTCGCAGCGGCCCTCGAGGGGGGCCTCGTCTCGAACGCCGTCAACATTCCGGTGATCGGCGCCGACGACCTCGAGGTGCTCGGCCCGTATGTGCCGCTCGCGTCGAGGCTCGGACGCATCGCGATGGAGCTCTCGGACGGCGCGGCCGAGGAGATCCTGATCACGGTGTACGGCGCTCTCGCCGACTACGACGCGCGCCTCCTGACCGTGGCGGCCCTCAACGGCGCCTTCCAGGGGCGCGCCGACCGGCCGGTGAACTACGTGAACGCGCCGCTCATCGCTGCCGAGCGCGGGATCGAGGTGCGGGAGGAGCGGTCCCGGTCGGCTCGCGACTACACCAACCTCGTCCGGGTGGAGCTGCGGGGCGCGGGGTACAGGGTCCGGGTCGCGGGGACGACGATCGGCAGCGACCACAGACTCTGGCTCGTCAACATCCTCGGCTTCGAGATCGAGCTGGAGCTCGCGCCGCTCTTCGTGCTCTGCCTCTACGACGACGTCCCGGGCGTGATCGGCCGCGTCGGGACGCTGTTCGGCGAAGCCGGCATCAACATCGCAGGCATGACCGTCTCGCGCAGCCTCCGCGGCGGCAAGGCGCTCATGGCCCTCACGGTCGACTCCGCGCCGTCGCAGGAGCTCGTCGAGCGGCTGCGCGGCGAGGGCTTCGACGACGCCCGCGTGATCGCGCTCGGGCCGACGGCGGCCTAGCCCTCGGCCGGCGCCGAGGGCCCGCGAGGATCGAGGCGGACGACCGTCCGCCGCACCGCCGCCTGGATCTTCTCCACGACCCGGAAGCGTCCCCGGTCCGACACGACACGCTCGATGTCGGCGTGCTCGTGGCCCGGCACGACGAGGAACGTCGCCGGATCGCCGCGCACCTCCTCGTACTCCGCGAGGCTCGCGGCAACTCGGTGGGTGCAGTTCGCGTCCGCGCATTCGCAGACGAACTCGGTCTCGTCCGAGTCGAAACGCTCCGCGCTCTCCGCGATGCGCTCGTTCACGTCCCGGAAGAGCGCCTCGGTCTTCGCGCGCCGCTCGTGATCGTTCACGTCGTCTCCCTTCGAATGTGTCGTCTCCCGGATGGACAACGGTGGAGTGCCGCGCCGGGTTGCGCGGGATACGGTGCGGGCGTGGAGCGCTGGCCCGAGCCCGTCGCGCGCGTCGCCGGAGTGCTGCAGCGCTCGGGGGTGGACGCGCGGGTCGAGGAGTTCCCGGAAGGGACGCCCACCGCGAGCGCGGCCGCGAAGGCGGTCGGCGCGTCCCGCGCCCAGATCGTCAAGTCGCTCGTCTTCATCGCGGACGGACGCCCGACGCTCGCGCTCGTTCCCGGCGACCGCCGGGCCGACGAGACCAAGGTCGCCGCGGCAGTCGGTGCCAAAGCCGCGCGCGTCGCCAGGCCGGAAGAGGTCGTCGCCGCAACCGGATTCGAGCCCGGAGGCGTCGCACCGTTCCCGCTGCCGGCCATCTCGCAGGTGCTGATCACCGAAGAGCTCCTCGCGCACGATCGCGTCTGGATCGGCGCAGGCTCCGGGCACCACATGGCCGGGCTCGCCCCGCTCGACCTCGTCCGGCTCACGCAAGCCCGCGCCGCAGATCTGACCTAGGGCCCGACTTAGGGGATATTCAGGCCGTCCGGGTACGATTCGGGGTTCAGCACCTCGACTGAAGGGACGAGCCGCAGATGCTTGAGACGAAGAAGATCTGGATGAACGGCGAGCTGGTCGACTGGGCCGACGCGACGGTTCACGTCGGCACGCACGGCCTGCATTACGGCTCGGGAGTCTTCGAAGGCATCCGCGCCTACGAGACCGAGCGCGGCACGTCCGTCTTCCGCCTCACCGACCACCTCGAGCGGCTGCACCGCTCGGCGCAGCTCCTCTACCTGCAGCTTCCCTTCTCGGTCGAAGAGCTGCGAACCGCGACCTGGGACCTGATCGGAGCCAACGAGCTTCCTTCGTGCTATTTGCGACCGATCGCGTTCGTCGGCTACGGCGAGCTCGGCGTCTCGGCAGTGGGGAACCCCGTCGACGTCGCGATCATGTCGTGGCCGTGGGGCGCCTACCTCGGCGAGGACGGCCAGCAGAACGGAATCCGCACCAAGGTGTCGAGCTGGCAGCGGGTCGGCCCGAACGTCATCCCGCACGTCGCGAAGGCGACCGGCGTCTACGTCAACTCGATGCTCGCGGTTGGCGAGGCGAACCGCGCCGGTTACGACGAGGCGATTCTGCTCACCGGCGAAGGCTACGTCGCCGACGGCTCCGGCGAGAGCATCTTCGTCGTCCGCGACGGCGTCATCTACACGCCCGACCTGGCGGCCTCGATCCTCGTCGGCATCACGCGCGACTCCGTGATCCAGATCGCGCAGGATCTCGGCCACCGCGTCGTCGAGAAGCCGATCATCCGCACCGACCTCTATCTCGCCGACGAGGTGTTCATGGTCGGGACGGCTGCCGAGGTGACGCCGATCCGCGAGATCGACGACCAGGTGGTCGGCCCGCCCGGCCCCGTCACACGGGAGATCCAGCAGGCGTACCTCGACACCGTGCACGGACGCAGCGAGCGCTGGAGCCAGTGGCTCGAGTTCGCGCCCGCCGCCGACAGGGCCGAGCACCCGGCGTGAGACAGGAGGTACAGGCGGTCCCGCTCTCGGGGCCGTACATCGGCGAGCGGGAAGAGGAGCTCGTCCTCGAGGTGCTGCGCTCCGGCCGGCTCTCGCTCGGGCCGACGATCGACCGCTTCGAGGAGCTCCTCGCCGAGCGGGTCGGCGCGCCCTACGCGGCGGCCGTCTCGTCCGGTACGACGGGACTGCATCTGCTCTGCATCAGCGCCGGCATCGGCCCGGGCGACGAGGTCATCACCTCTCCCTACTCGTTCGCCGCGTCGGCGAACTGCTTCATGTACGAGGGCGGCGTTCCCGTCTTCGCGGACGTCGACGCGCGCACGTGGAACCTCGACCCAGCCGCAGTCGAGGCGGCGATCACCGAGCGGACGAAGGCGATCGTCGGCGTCGACATCTACGGCTTCCCGGGCGAGCTCGACGAGCTGCGCGCGATCGCCGAGCGGCACGGCCTCGCGCTGATCGACGACGCATGCGAAGCGCTGGGCGCGCAGTATCGCGGCGCTCCGATCGGCTCCCATGGCACCCCGGCCGTCTTCGCCTTCTATCCGAACAAGCAGATCACGACGGGCGAAGGCGGCATGGTGGTCACGCACTCCGAGGAGGAGTGGCACTCTGCTCCGCTCGCTGCGCAACCAGGGCAGGCCGGAGCCGGGCGGCTGGCTCGAGCACGTTCGCCTCGGGTTCAACTACCGGCTGAGCGACATCGCGGCCGCGCTCGGCATCGGGCAGCTGGAGCGACTCGACGAGATCCTGGCGCGCCGGACCGACGCGGCGAACCGCTACACGGCGCTGCTGAGCTCGGTGGACGGGCTCGAGCTTCCCGCGCCTGACGACGCCGACCACCGTCGCTCGTGGTTCGTCTACGTCGTGCTCTTCCCCGACTCGGAGACGCGCGAGCGCGCGATCGAGACATTCGAGCGGGAGGGCGTCGGCTACAACCGCTATCTGCCTTCGATCCATCTGCAGCCGTACATGCGCGAGCGGTTCGGCTTCGAGGAGGGGCTCTGCCCGGTAGCCGAGGACGTGAGCTCGCGCTCGCTCGCCGTGCCGTTCTTCACCGGGATCGAGCCGGCCGCCCAGGAGCGCGTGGCCGAGGTTCTCTCGTCGGCGCTCTGACACCGGCACCGTGAAGCTGCAGAGCATCGATCGCGCGGAGCCGTTCGCGACCAAGGATGGGTCGACCATCCGTGAGCTCCATCACACGGCGGCGCAGAGTCTCGCCGAGGCCACTCTCGAGCCCAGTCAGGCGACGCAGCGCCACTACCACGAACGGACCGAGGAGATCTATCTCGTCACCAAGGGCTCCGGCTCGCTGGAAGTCGACGGCGAGACGCGCAGGGTCCGTCCCGGCGACGCGATCCTGATCCCGCCCGGTGCGTGGCACTCGCTCGAGAACGACGGGACGAGCGAGTTGACCATCCTCTGCATGTGCTCGCCGCCGTACTCGCACGAGGACACGTTCTTCGAATAGCGCCTCGTCGCATGCGATGATCCGCGCATGGCGGACAGCGCCACGCGGATGGTCTTCCTCGGGTTCGGCAAGTGGGCTCGAGCCGACCGGATCTACGCGCTCGAGCCGATCACCGGAGACGAGCGCGGCGGCGGCAGGCGCACGCGCGTGTGGATCGACGGCATCGCCGAGCCGATCCTGGCCGGCCGGACCGAGCGCACGATCCTCCAGGACATGGGCCAGGACGCGGCGACGGCGTCCATCGTCCTCGACGACGCGCTCGACCTCGCCGAGCGGGTCGTGAAGGCGGTCGACGAAGGCTCCTTCGACGTCCGCGATCTCGGGCGCCGCGCGCGCCGCGTGCTCGAAAAGACCGCGAAGCCGGCCGAGCCCGAGCAGCTGTTCTAAGCACGCCGGTGACCGGAGAGCGGCTGACGCGGCGAGTTCTTCGCGCGCTCGGTGCACGAGGTCGCGCCCGAGCTGATCGGCGCGACGCTCGCGGTCGACGGCGTGGGCGGCACGATCGTCGAGGTCGAGGCGTACGACCAGGACGATCCCGCGAGCCACGGCTTCCGCGGCCCGACCGCGCGCACGACGTCGATGTTCGGCCCGCCGGGCCACGCCTACGTCTACCGCTCGTACGGAATCCACTGGTGCCTCAACCTCGTGTGCGCGCCCGAAGGCCGGGCCGAGGCGGCGCTCGTGCGGGCGCTCGAGCCGACCCGCGGGCTCGAGGCGATGCGCGAGCGGCGCGGGCTCGACGCGGCCCGCGCTCTCTGCTCCGGACCCGGCAAGCTCTGCCAGGCGCTCGGCATCACTCGAGCCCTCGACGGACTGGCGCTCGACGAGCCGCCGTTCGAGCTCGTCGCGCGCGAGTCGGAGCCGACGCTCGTCGTCGGTCCGCGGATCGGAATCACGCGCGCCGTCGAGCTGCCGTGGCGCTACGGCCTTGCCGGCTCACCCTTCCTCAGCCGCCGCTTCTAGGATCAGTCCGTGCCGATCGAAGATCTGACCCGGAACGCAGTCGACGTCCTCCCGGCAGGCGGCCTCGAGGCGAAGCTGAAGCTCGGCCGGCCGCTGCGCGTCAAGCTCGGGATCGACGTCACGTCGCCCGACATCCACGTCGGGCGCGGCATCCCGCTCCAGCGGATGCGCGCGTTCCAGGACGAGGGCCACAAAGCGGTCTTCATCGTCGGCGACTACACGACGCGAATCGGCGATCCGTCCGGTCGCTCGAGCGAGCGGCCGATCCTCTCGGACGAGGAGATCGACGCCAACGCGCAGCGGTACCTCGAGCAGGCGAAGACGATCCTGCGCGACGATCCCGAGCTGCTGGAGGTGCGGTACAACGGCGAGTGGCTCTCGAAGCTCTCCTACGCGGACATCGTCCGGCTCGGCCGCATCGTCACCGTTGCGCGGATGCTCGAGCGCGACGACTTCCACAAGCGGTACCGCGCCGGCGAGCCGATCTCGGTCTCCGAGCTCCTGTATCCGCTCATGCAGGCGTACGACTCGGTGGCGATCGAGGCGGACGTCGAGCTCGGCGGTACCGACCAGCTCTACAACCTGCTCGCCGGCCGCGAGGTCATGGAGGCGTTCGGCCTCGAGCCGCAGGTCGTGCTCACCACGCCGCTCCTGCTTTCGTGGGACGGCGAGAAGATGAGCTCGTCGGTGGGGAACAACGTCCCGCTCACCGCGGCGCCCGAGGAGATGTTCGGGCGGACGATGCGCATCCCCGATTCGCAGCTCGAAGAGTGGTGGACGCTCGTCGCCGAGCAGCCCGTCCCGGAGGGCGACCCGATGGAGGCGAAGCTCGCCCTGGCGCGCTTCATCGTGGCAGCGCTCGTACGGGGAGGAGGCGGCGCGCGCCGCCGAGGAGCACTTCGACCGCGTCGTCAGGCACGGCGAGGCGCCCGAGGACATCCCCGAACAGCCGCTGCCGGACGGCGATCCCGTCCATCTCCCCGCCCTTCTCGCCGACGCGTTCGGTCTCTCGACGAGCGAGGCAAGGCGGCTTATCGCGCAGGGGGGCGCGAAGCTCGACGGCGAGCCAGTGGGCGATCTCGACCTTCCGCGGGCCCGGCTGGCAGGAGCCGTCCTGCAGGCCGGTAAACGACGCTTCGTTCGGCTCAACGAAGCCACTTGACGGGTGCTTGGACCCTGCTACACTTCCCCGGCTGCCCGAGAGGGCGGCGTGGAAAAGTCCCTGCAAGCGACTGAAAACGGAGTGCCTCAGGAGGATTCCCCGCAAGAGGAAGTCCAGCAAGTCCCGAGGCCTCTGGCGCGAGTCGAGGCCTTTTCTATGCCGTCCCGAAGGCTCGGTCCTTGAAAACTCAACAGCGTGCGTTTACGTCGAGGCCACATCCCTCGGGATGTGGTTGAGAACGAAACCTGTCTCCATCCTTCGGGATGGGACTTTGAGCACAAGCTCAAAGTGACAAAAGACTGGTCGGCGGTGCTGGCTAACGTCAACACCATCCCGGCCACCTTTCTTCACGGAGAGTTTGATCCTGGCTCAGGACGAACGCTGGCGGCGCGCTTAATACATGCAAGTCGAGCGAGAACCAGGGCTTCGGCTCTGGGGACAGCGGCGAACGGGTGAGTAACACGTGGGTAATCAACCCCCGACACCGGGATAGCCCAGGGAAACTTGGATTAATACCGGATGCTCCGTCTGGCTCTCGGGCCGGCCGGAAAAGGGTAGCTTCGGCCTCCGGTCGGGGACGAGCCCGCGGCGGATTAGCTTGTTGGTGAGGTAAAGGCTCACCAAGGCGACGATCCGTAGCTGGTCTGAGAGGACGATCAGCCACACTGGGACTGAGACACGGCCCAGACTCCTACGGGAGGCAGCAGTAGGGAATCTTGCGCAATGGGCGAAAGCCTGACGCAGCGACGCCGCGTGAGGGAAGAAGGCCTTCGGGTTGTAAACCTCTTTCAGGAGGGACGAAGCCACTCGGGTTAATAGCCCAGAGGGTGACGGTACCTCCAGAAGAAGCCCCGGCTAACTACGTGCCAGCAGCCGCGGTAATACGTAGGGGGCAAGCGTTGTCCGGATTTATTGGGCGTAAAGAGCGTGTAGGCGGCCAAACAGGTCAGCTGTGAAAACTCGAGGCTCAACCTCGAGACGTCGGTTGAAACCGTTTGGCTAGAGTCCGGAAGAGGAGAGTGGAATTCCCGGTGTAGCGGTGAAATGCGCAGATATCGGGAAGAACACCCGTGGCGAAGGCGGCTCTCTGGGACGGTACTGACGCTGAGACGCGAAAGCGTGGGGAGCGAACAGGATTAGATACCCTGGTAGTCCACGCCGTAAACGATGGGCACTAGGTGTGGCGGGTATCGACTCCCGCTGTGCCGAAGCTAACGCATTAAGTGCCCCGCCTGGGGAGTACGGCCGCAAGGCTAAAACTCAAAGGAATTGACGGGGGCCCGCACAAGCAGCGGAGCATGTGGTTTAATTCGACGCAACGCGAAGAACCTTACCAGGGCTTGACATGCACTGGAAAGCCGGAGAAATTCGGCCTCCCTTCGGGGCCAGTGTGCAGGTGGTGCATGGCTGTCGTCAGCTCGTGTCGTGAGATGTTGGGTTAAGTCCCGCAACGAGCGCAACCCCTGTCCCATGTTGCCAGCGTGAAAGACGGGGACTCATGGGAGACTGCCGGTGACAAATCGGAGGAAGGTGGGGTCGAAGTCAAGTCATCATGCCCCTTATGTCCTGGGCTACACACGTGCTACATTGGCCGATACAAAGGGCTGCAAACTCGCGAGAGGGAGCGAATCCCAAAAAGTCGGTCTCGGTTCGGATTGGAGGCTGAAACTCGCCTCCATGAAGGCGGAGTTGCTAGTAATCGCGGATCAGCAATGCCGCGGTGAATATGTTCCCGGGCCTTGTACACACCGCCCGTCACACCACGAAAGTCGGCAATACCCGAAGCCGGTGGCCTAACCCGCAAGGGAGGGAGCCGTCGAAGGTAGGGTCGATGATTGGGGTGAAGTCGTAACAAGGTAGCCGTAGCGGAAGCTGCGGCTGGATCACCTCCTTTCTAGGGATGCCGGAGCTCTTACTCCGGCAGGCGCCGGAACCCGTTGATGGCTTTTGGCCGTCGGGATAACCGGCTCGCCTGGAACAAACGTCGATCTCGGCGACTGTGCCATTCCGGTACAGGGACGTACGCTGTTGAGTTTTGAAGGACTGGGCGATCGAGCCAGTGTTTGATTCGAGCCCGTGCGGACCTTGAAAACTCCATAGCGACATCTATACCGGAGTTCTTCTGATCAAGAGAACAAGAGCACACGGTGGATGCCTTGGCACCGAGAGCCGATGAAGGACGTGGGCGGCTGCGATAAGCCCGGGGGAGAAGCTGACCATTCTGCGATCCCGGGATTTCCGAATGAGGAAACTCACCGCTGGTAATGCGGCGGTACCCGCACCTGAATACATAGGGTGCGGGGGGTAAGCCGGCGAACTGAAACATCTAAGTAGCCGGAGGAAAGGAAAGAAACCTCGACTCCCTTAGTAGTGGCGAGCGAAAGGGGATCAGCCCAAACCTGCGTGACGTGATAGGCGGCAGCCGTTGTCACGTGGGGGTTGTAGGGCTCGTCTTGATCCGCCTGCCGGCGGGTCGGGAAGTTACAAAGTCGCGTGTTAGCCGAAGTGGATGGAAAGCCACACCACAGCAGGTAACAGTCCTGTAGGCGAAAGCGCGCGGCCTTCCTCGACGAGTACCTGAGTACGGCCGGGCACGGGAAACCCGGTCGGAATCCGCGGGGACCACCCCGTAAGGCTAAGTACTACTCGGTGACCGATAGTGAACTAGTACCGTGAGGGAAAGGTGAAAAGTACCCCGGAAGGGGAGTGAAATAGCACCTGAAACCGTGTGCTTACAAGCGGTCGGAGCCGGCTAGTCCGGTGACGGCGTGCCTTTTGCATAATGAGCCAGCGAGTTAGTCTTCCACGGCAAGGTTAAGGAAACGGAGCCGTAGCGAAAGCGAGTCTGAATAGGGCGATTCAGTCGTGGGAGCTAGACCCGAAACTGAGTGATCTACCCATGGCCAGGTTGAAGCGGGGGTAAGACCCCGTGGAGGACCGAACCCACGTCGGTTGAAAACGGCGGGGATGAGCTGTGGGTCGGAGTGAAAGGCTAATCAAACTCAGAGATATCTGGTTCTCCCCGAAATATATTTAGGTATAGCGTCACGCGTTCAATAACGGTTGTAGAGCACTGTTTGGCCTAGGGGGCCTACCAGCTTACCGAAGTCAGGCAAACTCCGAATGCCGTTATTCCAAAGCGTGGCAGTCAGAGTGCGGGGGATAAGCTTCGTGCTCAAAAGGGAAACAGCCCGGACCGTCGGCTAAGGTCCCTAATTCCATGCTAAGTGGGAAACGATGTCCGATTGCACAGACAACCAGGATGTTGGCTTAGAAGCAGCCACCATTCAAAGAGTGCGTAACAGCTCACTGGTCAAGTGGTCGGGCGCGGACAATGTAACGGGGCTCAAGCATGGAACCGAAGCCACGGACTTCACGCTTTGCGTGGAGTGGTAGGGGAGCGTTCCCAGGGCGGTGAAGCGGCGGCGTAAGCCTGCCGTGGAGCGCTGGGAAGTGAGAATGCTGGCATGAGTAACGAAAGGCGAGTGAGAAACTCGCCCGCCGAATGCCCAAGGGTTCCTGAGTAAAGCTAATCTGCTCAGGGTTAGTCGGGACCTAAGCCGAGGCCGACAGGCGTAGGCGATGGACAACAGGTTGATATTCCTGTACCACGTACCAACCGTTATCACCGATGGGGGGACGGGGTAGGTTAGGGCAACCCAGGCGTTGGTCGTCCTGGGGTAACCGCGTAGGGTGGCTGGTAGGAAAATCCGCCGGCCGTGAAGCCTGAGACGGGATGCCGAGGCCCTATGGGGCCGAAGTGCCTGAAACCATGCCTCCAAGAAAATCCTCTAGGGAGGTTGGACGTGCCCGTACCAAAACCGACACAGGTGGGCAGGTAGAGAATACCAAGGCGATCGGAAGAACCCTCGTTAAGGAACTCGGCAAAATGGTCCCGTAACTTCGGGAGAAGGGACGCCCCGGTAGAGTGAAGCTCTTTACGGGCTTAGCTCGAGGGGGCCGCAGTGAAACGGCCCAAGCGACTGTTTACCAAAAACACAGGTCTCTGCGAAGTCGTAAGACGACGTATAGGGGCTGACTCCTGCCCGGTGCTGGAAGGTCACGAGGAGAGGTTAGCTTTCGAGCGAAGCTTTGAATCCAAGCCCCAGTAAACGGCGGCGGTAACTATAACCGTCCTAAGGTAGCGAAATTCCTTGTCGGGTAAGTTCCGACCTGCACGAATGGAGTAACGACTTGGGCGCTGTCTCAACGAGGGATCCGGTGAAATTGTAGTTTCGGTGAAGATGCCGAATACCCGTGGTTGGACGGAAAGACCCCGTGAACCTTTACTACAGCTTGACGTTGGAGTTCGGGATTCGTTGTCCAGGATAGGTGGGAGGCTTGGAAGCGGGGACGCCAGTCCTCGTGGAGCCAACCTTGGGATACCACCCTTCGTGTTCTGGGCTTCTAACCCGCTGCCGTAATCCGGGGCGGGAACAGCGTCAGGTGGGTAGTTTGACTGGGGCGGTCGCCTCCCAAAATGTAACGGAGGCGCGCAAAGGTTCCCTCAGCACGGTTGGAAATCGTGCGTAGAGTGCAAAGGCATAAGGGAGCTTGACTGCGAGACAGACAGGTCGAGCAGGCGCGAAAGCGGGCCTTAGTGATCCGGCGGTAACTGGTGGACGTGCCGTCGGTCAACGGATAAAAGGTACTCCGGGGATAACAGGCTTATCCTTCCCAAGAGTCCACATCGACGGAAGGGTTTGGCACCTCGATGTCGGCTCGTCGCATCCTGGGGCTGAAGCAGGTCCCAAGGGTTGGGCTGTTCGCCCATTAAAGCGGTACGCGAGCTGGGTTCAGAACGTCGTGAGACAGTTCGGTCCCTATCCACCATGGGCGCTGGAGCTTTGAGAGGAGTCGTCTCTAGTACGAGAGGACCGAGACGAACAGACCTCTGGTGTATCAGTCGTCGTGCCAACGGCGCTGCTGATTAGCCACGTCTGGATGGGATAACCGCTGAAAGCATCTAAGCGGGAAGCCCACCTCGAGATGAGAGCTCCCATCCCCTCGAGGGAGTAAGGGCGGTCGAAGACTACGACCTTGATAGGCGGGACGTGCAAGCGCAGCAATGCGTTCAGCGGACCCGTACTAATTGCCCGAGGTCTTGATTTGAACCCCGGTTCAGAGTCGCTATGGAGTTTTGAAGGCCTACGCGTATGCGCGAAGCCTTGACAGTTCGGCGGTCATACCGGCAGGGAGACACCTCTTCCCATTCCGAACAGAGAAGTTAAGCTTGCCAGGGCCGATGGTACTCGGAGGGCAACCTCCCGGGAGAGTAGGTCGCCGCCGATTTGCTTAGAAAAAGAGCCGCGAAAGCGGCTCTTTTCTTTTCCGCAAGGCGCTCAGGCGGCTGCCTCGCTCTCGGCCCGCTCGCCTTCGGAAGGATCGAGCTCTTTGAGCCGGCGCACACGCTCCGCGATCGGAGGGTGCGTGACGAATAGCCGCGCCGGCCATTCCGCGGCGAACGGGTTGATCGTGAACAGCGGCTCGGTCGCCGGGCTGCCCTCGAACCCGACGAGCTCGGACGCCCGCTCCAGACGCCCCAGCGCGTCCGCGAGCCCGTGCGGAGAATCGCAGAGCTTCGCTGCGAACCGGTCGGCCGCAAACTCGCGCTTCGGGGAGACGAGCAGGTGGACGCAGGCCGCCGCCACGGGGGCGAGGACAAAGAGCAGGGAGCGCTCGAACCAGCCGCCGATCCGGCTCGTCTCGAGCAGCACGGCAGCGACCACGGCGGCCGCCGTCTGGATCTGCACGTCATGGAGCCGAACGTGCGCGATCTCGTGCGCAAGCACGCCTTCGAGCTCGGCCGGCGGGCAGGCGGCGACACACCCGGTGCTCACGATCACGGCCGAACTGCGCACTCCGCGGCCGGTCGCCGCCGCGATCGGCAGCCCGTCGGGGATGAGGTACAGGCGAGGCTTGAGGATTCCGGCCCGGGACGCGAGACGCTCGACGGTCGAGTGGAGGAGCGGCGCCTCGCCCACGGGCAGCTCGCGTGCGCCGACCATTCCGATGACGACGCGGTCGAACGTCCAGTACGCACCGGCCGCGACCAGCAGGGCGCAGAAGACGAAGATCGAGAGCCCGCGCACGCCGTCGAGCAGCCAGCCGACGAGGCCGAAGATGGCGACGACCGTCAGCACGAGCAGCCAGGCCTTGAGGATGTTCCGGGCCGCGAGGAGCACGCCTAATGCCTAGTGGTCTTCGCCGCCGTCTTCCTGTCCGTCATCCTCGAGCAGGCCGCGCGGCGGCCAGTCCTCGTTCTGCGGCGCGTCGCAGCGGCTCGAGCAATGGAGCGACGCAATGTTCTGAAGCGGGATCAGGATGTGCCCGTTCAGCTCGATGTGGGCGACTTCGTCGACGTAGCAGTAGGCGGTCAGCACGCCTTCCTGGTAGTCGCCACCGAAGAGTGCGACCTCGACCTGCTCGCCCTTGTACTTGCTCGTGTAGTCCTCCACCTGCCGCTCAGTCTAGTGGCCGGAACTCGCCGTTCTCGTATGCGCAGAGCCAGCGGCCGCAGTTCTCGACGACCGGCAACGCCATACCCAGAGCCGCCGTCTGGACGCGTCGTATCGAACCGCCGTGCGTAACGACGAGGACGGTTCCTCCGTCGGCCTGCTGCGACGAGATCCGCGCGAGCGCGCGCAGCGTCCGCTCCTGATGCGCCTGGGTCGACTCGCCGACGAACTCGACGCGATCGCGCTCCACGGCGGTCAGCCCCTCCCAGGTGCCCCAGTCCTTCTCGCGCAGGTCGGAGTCGAGCGCGACCGGCAGGCCGAGGCGTTCGCCGACGATCTCCGCCGTCTCGCGCGCACGCGCGAGGTCGCTCGAGTAGATCGCCTCGAGCTCCTCGCCTCCCAGCTGCTCGGCGAGTTGTCGCGCCTGCCGGCGGCCGAACTCGGTCAGGGGCCGGTCGATCTGGCCCTGCAGCCTCCCCTCGGCGTTCCAGTCGGTCTCGGCGTGGCGAACCAGGAGCAGGGTGGTCACGACTGATTACGCTAGCCAGCCATGGACCTCGGACTTGCCGACAGCGTCTGCCTCGTCACCGGCTCGACCGGCGGGATCGGCCTCGAGACGGCGAAGCTGCTCCGGGCTGAGGGCGCGACCGTCGTGACGACGGGGCGCAGCGGGGGTGACGTCCGGGCCGACCTGTCGCAGCCGGGAGAGCCCGAGCGCGTCGTCCGGGAGACGATCGAGCGGCACGGCCGCCTCGACGTGCTCGTCAACAACGTCGGCTACAGCGCGATCCGCAAGCTCGAGGACGTGACCGACGAGGTCTGGCAGGCGTCGTTCGAGCTCAACCTGCTGAGTGCCGTCCGCGCCACCCGGGCCGCATTGCCGGGAATGCGGGAGCGGGGAGCGGGGACGATCGTCAACGTCTCCTCCACGGCGGCGAAGCGCCCGTCGACCGGCATGCCCGACTACTCCGTGATGAAGGCCGCGCTGCTGTCGTTCTCCCGCCTCGTCGCCGATCTCTACGCGAAGGACGGGATCCGCTGCAACGCCGTCACTCCCGGCCCGACCGCCACGGAGGCGTGGCTCGGGGAGGGCGGTCTTGCCGATCAGCAGGGCGAGCGCGACGAGGTGCTCGCGAAGGTCGCCGCGGGCAGGCCGCTCGGCCGGCTCGCCGAGCCCGAGGAGATCGCCTCCGTGATCGCCTTCCTCTGCTCGCCGCGCGCAAGCTACGTCACCGGCGCCGCGTGGAGCGCCGACGGCGGCACGGTTCCGATCATCATCTGAGCGGGATACGCTGGCCGAGGATGCCCGAGATCGCCGGACAGGTCGCCGACGGCTTTGCGGCCGCGGTTCGCGAGCACGAGGAGCGGTGGCTCTCGCCGCTTGCCGTGCGCTCGTACGAGACGCGCGGACGCGAGGCGCCCGAGGCCGAATGCCGCTTGCGTACGCCGTTCCAGCGCGACCGCGACCGCATCGTCCACTCCAAGGCGTTCCGCCGCCTGCGCCACAAGACGCAGGTCTTCGTCGATCCCGAAGGCGACCACTTCCGCACCCGGCTCACCCACACGCTGGAGGCGGCCGGGATCGCGCGCGGGGTCGCCCGCGCCTTGCGGCTGAACGAGGATTTGACCGAGGCGATCGCCGTCGGTCACGACGTCGGCCACCCGCCGTTCGGCCACGCAGGCGAGCAGGCGCTCGACGAGCTCCTGCGCGAGCGCGGCCTCGGCGGCTTCCGGCACAACGAGCACTCGCTGCGCGTCGTCGAACGGCTCGAGCGCGACGGCCGCGGCCTCAACCTGACCTGGGAGGTGCGCGACGGCATCCTCAAGCACACCGGCCCGGACGAGCCCGAGACGCTCGAGGGCCGCATCGTCAGGCTCGTCGACCGCTTCGCCTACATCAACCACGACATCGACGACGCCGTGCGGGCCGGCTACCTCGATCCGGCCGACCTACCGGCCCGGCCGATCGAGGAGCTCGGCGACACCGGCTCGCATCGCATCGACACCCTCGTCCACGACGTCGTCGAGAACTCCGCGCGCGCGGGCGACATCGTCCAGAGCGAGGATGTCGGAGAGGCGATGCTCGCGCTGCGAAGCTTCATGTTCGAGCGCGTCTACCACGCGCAGGATCACGCCCCGGCGCGGGCTGCCGTACGGCGGATCTTCGACGAGCTCGTCGAGCAACGCGGGATGGACGCAGAGTCGGCGACCGACTATCTCGCAGGCATGACCGACCGTTTCGCGCTCTCGTATGTGGCGGAGCTGAACTAGGGCGTGGCGCGGATCAAGGACGAGTCGGTAGAGCGCGTCAAGGCGGCGATGGAGATCCTCCCGCTCGTCGAGGATGTCGTCCGCCTGCGCAAGTCGGGGAGCACGTACAAGGGGCTCTGTCCCTTCCATTCGGAGAAGACGCCGAGCTTCACCGTCTCGCCCGCGCGCGGCACCTTCAAGTGCTTCGGCTGCGGCGAGGGCGGCGATGCGATCACGTTCGTCGAGAAGACCGAAAACCTCGATTTCGTCGACGCGATCGAGCTGCTGGCGCGACGTTTCGGGGTTGAGCTCGAATACGAGGAGGCTTCGCCCGAGCAGGACGCAAAGCGCCGGCGCGGTGAGCGGCTGAAAGCCCTGCTCGAGCGGGCGGCGGAGTTCTACGCACGCATGCTCTGGGACTCGGAGGCCGGCACCGGTGCTCGCGAGTACCTCGCTTCCCGCGGGCTCGGCGAGGAGATCTGCCGCGAGTTCCGGCTCGGCTATGCGCCACAGGGAGCGATGCTCACACGGCGCGCGCTGCAGGAGGGATACACGCAGGAGGAGCTGCTCGCAGTCGGGCTCGCGAACCGGCGCGGCAACGACTACTTCCAGCGCCGCATCGTCTTCCCGCTGGCGGACGCCCGCGGTCGGGTCCGCGGGTTCCAGGCGCGGAAGCTCCACGACGACGACCCGCTGCAGGCGAAGTACGTCAACTCGCCCGAAGGCGAGCTGTTCCGCAAGGGTGACCTCCTCTACGGGCTGGACGGCGCGCGCCAGGCGATCGCCCGCGAGGACCGAGCCGTCGTGGTGGAGGGAAACACCGACGTGATCGCGTTGCGGCAGGCCGGGTTCGCCCCGGTTGTCGCCTCGATGGGGACCGCGCTCACGGAGGCACAGCTGCGCGAGCTGACGCGGCTCACGAAGCGGCTCTTCCTCTGCTTCGACGCCGACGCCGCCGGGCAGGACGCGACGCTGCGCGGCATGGAGCTCGCCGTACGCGACGGCTTCACGGTCCGCGTCGTGCCGCTCCCCCCGGGGACGGATCCGGCCGACGATCCGGCCGCGTTCCAGGAGCAGCTGGCGAGACCGGTGAGCTATCCCGTGCATCGCGTGAGGCTCGAGCACGCGCGGGCGACCGACCGCCAGGCCGCGTTCGCGGCGATCCAGGCGTTCCTCAGGTCGCTTCCCGACTCGCCGGAGCACCTCGAGGCGATCCGGGTCGCCGCCGACCTCCTCGACCTGCCGCCCGAGACGCAAGCCGGTCTCGCTCCGGCGCGCGGAGGGGCACGCACCGCAGGCGTCGTGTCTCCGCGCCTGCTCGACGCGGGGCTGCGGCTCGAGCGGAGCGCGCTCGCCGGCGTAGCCGCTCATGAATCTCTTCTGCCGGAGCTCGAGCTGCTCGGTCCTGAGCACTTCGACGACGACCTGCACCGGCGCGCGCGCGCGTTCCTGCTCGGCCAGGAAGCGCCCGACGGAGATCTGAACGCGCTGCTGCCGGAGCTCTACGCGCTCCGCGACGAGGAGGAGATCACGCTCGAGACGGCGAGCCAGCTGCTGCTGCGGCTGCGCGAACGGAGGCTCGACCGTGAGCTCTCGCAGGCCGACGGCGAGCATCTCGTCGAGCTCCAGCAGGCGCTCGCGAAGCTTCGCGACGAGATCAGAGCCTTCGCGTAGCCGTGGCTACAATGGCCGCCGCCAATCCCCGGTAGCTCAATTGGCAGAGCATCCGGCTGTTAACCGGAGGGTTGTTGGTTCGAGTCCAACCCGGGGAGCTTTCGAGCTGTCAGAGCGATAGTCCGATCTCTGCCGGCAGCCTGTCCGCGGTTTGCTCGGCGCCGAGCTCGTCTCGCACGCGGCAGTCGAAGTAGACGTACGCGGTCGTTAGCGCGACGAACGGCATCGTCACGGCGTAGATCACCGCGGCGACGATGTTCACGAGCCAGAACGGCGCAGAGGTTGCGAGCAGGAGCAGCGCTCCGATCAGCGGCCCGAGCACGAGCACGAGCCCGCCGCCGGCGACGACGAGCGAAGTGACTTTCAGCCACCGCCTCCTGGTGAGCCGACGACTGCGGCCGAGGGCGGCGAGCGCGGCGCGGTCCTCCAACTCCACCACCGGGACGACGATCGCCCACCGACCGGCGAGCCAGACGGCGATCGGCAGCAGATAGACCGAGCTCGCCAGGAGCGAGATCACCACCACGGCGAGAAGCAGAGCCTTGAAGAGGCGTCCGGCCCGCACCAACGACAAGCGGTAGGCCCGGAGCGGTCCGATCCCGCGGTCGGCGTCGAGCTCGACGAGCGCCGTCGCGGTCGCAGCCTGGACGAGCCCGAGGCCGAGCAACGTGAACGTCGTCCCGAAGGCCAGCGCGACGAATCCGACAGCGCCGCTGCTGCCGTGTCCCGTCTGCACGGCGAGCACGTTCGTCGCGTGCAGCAGGACCGCCTGGACCAGCGTGATCAGCAGCCCGATCGGAACGAAGAGGAGGCCGAGACCGACGAACAGAGGCAAACGCGCGACGTACATCCGGGCCGAGGCGGCGAGGATCTGGCCCCAGGCGCGCCGGCGCGCGAGCCGGAGCGGGGCGCTCGGGTGCCAGGTCGTCCGGGAAAGCAGGAAGATCGTGAAGAGCACGAGCCCGGCCAGCACGAGCGTGAACGCGACGGGGCTCCTGACGAGCTTGACGATCGCACGGGAGCCGTGCGCCACGGCGCCGCAGAAGAAGCCCGTCGCCCCAGGCCCGAAGATGCTGCTCCCCGGCACGGCGTAGCTCCGGCTTCGCCAGTTCTCCGCCCAGGCGATCGGGTGCGTCCACTGCTCCTTGAGATTCGGGCCTTCCGGCCCGTTGAAGAACGCGGGATGCAGTTCGCCCCAGCGTCCCTCGAACGCGATCCACGGATACCCGGCAGCCGCGGCGGCGGGGTCGCTCGGGATCGTGACCACCCTCGGCCGCACGTCGACGGTCGGGCCCCGCGTGTCGTCGCAGCCGACGCCCTCCTGGGCCGAGCTACCGAGGTACAGCCCCTCGCCGTAGAAATTCGCATGCGAGCCCTCTGCGGGATGGACGACCGGGTGCGTACCGTCGACTCGCTCGAGCTTCGGGTCGTCCCAGGCTGCTCGCTCGGCACCCTCGTGCTGGCTGAAGCCGACCTCGACGGGTTGCTGCTGCAACGCCGCCTCGACCGTCGGGGCGTCGAAGACGAGTTGGATCATCTCCCAGTCGCCCTCGTGCAGGTTGTTCCAGTCGTTGAAGACGTAGAAGAACCAGTACTGCAGAGCGAGCTTGTCCGGGTGCGCGGGATCGGTCACCACGTGGGCGTACGTCGTCGGCGTCCGCTCGGCGCCGATCTGCTCCTGCCAGTGGAGGTAGTCGCAGCCCGGGCGAAGGGCGTCTCCCGGGAAGTCGAGGTGGTAGCCGTAGAGCCCGTGCCCGAGCTCCTTCGCCGTCGGCCCGATCCCGACGAGGTCGTCGCCCCACGGCCCGCGCAATGCCACCGTCGGCTCGTCGAAGAGCCGATCGACGTCGATCGGCACGTAGCGCGAGTCGGGGCCGCAACTCCCGTCGCCCGCGACGAGCCGCACGACGGGCGCGTAGCGCTCGGCCAGGGCTTGTTGCTGCGCGAGACCGGCGCGGGCGGAGCCGGCGAACGCGAAGGCGACGACGACCGCTGCGACTGTCAGAGCAAGCCTCTTCACCCCACAACTCTGTCAAGTGTCCGAAACGGACGTGTCCCGTTTGGAGCGACCCGGCCCCGACGAGGCGACGGCGGTCGCAGAGGTGTCGGGCGAGCCGTCGTCCCGGCTCGGGTGGGAGGGTAGGCTCCCCGATCGTGGCTGACCTCCGCACACGCTTCGACGAGCTCCTGCGGCGCCTCGGCGAGATCTCCGACGTCGAGCGCGCCGGCCACCTGCTCAGCTGGGACCAGGAGACGAAGATGCCGCCGCTCGGTGCTCCCGCACGGGCCGAGCAGGCCACGACGCTCTCCCGGATCGGACACGAGCTCGCCACCGCTCCGGAGCTCGGCTCGCTCCTCGACGAGCTGCGGGAGCTCGAGGAAGCGTCCGACTCCGAGTCGGTCGAAGCGAGCGTGATCCGCGTGGCCCGGCGCGACTACGAGAAGAAGCGACGTGTCCCGAGCGAGCTGCGTGCCGAGCTCACGCGAGCCGGCTCGGAGGGGTACGTCAACTGGCTCGAGGCGCGAGCCGCCGCCGACTTCGAGATCTTCCGCCCGGACCTCGAGCGCCGGCTCGAGCTCATCCAGCGGTACGCCGACTGCTTCACGCCGTTCGAGGACCCCTACGACGTCCTTCTCGACGACCACGAGCCGGGCATGTCGACCGCCGACGTGGCGGCGGTCTTCGCGCGGTTGAAGGAGGAGCTCGTGCCGCTCGTCGCGGGTCTCGGGGAACCGGTCGACGACGCGCCGATCCGCGGCGACTTCCCGGTCGAGCGGCAGCGCACGTTCTCGCTCGAGGTGCTCTCCCGCTGGGGGATGGACGACCAGTCGTGGCGGCTCGACGACACGGTGCACCCGTTCGCGACAAACCTGTCCGAGTCGGACATCCGTCTGACCACACGCTTCGACGGCCACGACCTGATGGGAGTGCTCTCGTGTCTCCACGAGTTCGGGCACGGCGTGTACGAACGCCAGGTCGATCCCAGGTACTCGCGCACGCCTCTCGCCGAAGGCGCCTCGTCGTCGTTCCACGAGTCCCAGAGCCGCCTCTGGGAGAACGTGGTAGGCCGCAGCCTTCCGATGTGGACCTTCTTCTATCCGCGGCTGCAGGAGGTCTTCCCGGAGAAGCTCGCCGGCGTTCCGTTGCCCGAGTTCCACCGTGCGCTCAACCGCGTCGCGCCGGGAGTGATCCGGGTGGACGCCGACGAGGTCACGTACTCCCTTCACATCATCCTGCGTTTCGAGTTGGAGCGGGCGATGCTCTCCGGCGAGGTGACTCCCGCCGACCTGCCGGAGGCCTTCGACGCGAAGCTCCGCGAGTACCTCGGCGTCGAGCCCACGAGCGTCGTAGACGGCGTCCTGCAGGACGTCCACTGGTCGGACCCGAACTTCGGCTACTTCCCGACCTATGCGCTCGGGAACGTGATCGGCGTGCAGTTGTGGGAGCGGGCGACGAGCGAGCTCGGCGACCTCGACGAGCAGTTCGCCCGCGGTGAGTTCGACGCGCTGCGCGAGTGGCTGCGCGAGCGCGTCCACCGCTGGGGTCGCGCGTTCGAGCCGCCCGAGCTGATGCAACGGGCCGCGGGCGGGCCGCTCGATCCGGAGCCGTACCTCGCGTACCTGCGCGCCAAGGTCGAGGCGCTCGCGTCGGCGTAGCTCTCAGGCCGGCGGCGCTGCGGTAGACTCGCAACGTGAGCTGGCTGTACATCGCCTTGCTCGCGGTCGCTGTCGTTCTGGTCGCGGGCGCCGAATGGCCGCGCCTCGAAGAGCGTTTCGGGGTCGACTCGCGCCGCCAGCGGCAGCGTGCCAAGCGCAAGAAGACCTTTCGCGTCGTCGGGGACGACGAGGCGGACGAGTTCGCGGCCAGCGTCGAGCGGGATCTCGCCAACCTCCCGACGATCGACGACCGCGAACGCCGCTCGCGCTAGCTAGGCGCGAGGCCCGGACGGCGAGCCCGCGTCGGCGTGATGCTTCAGCCACGCGGTGCGTACCTCGCGCGTTCGCTGTTCCAGGCCGTCGATCAGTCGCAGGGCCTCGTCGCGCTCGCGGGAGAGCGTCTCGGCGCGGCGCACCTCGGCCGCGATCGCGGCGAGTGGCGTCGCCGGATCGGAGTTCAGCTTCGTCAGTCGATCCTCGGCGGCGCGCAGCTGTGCCGCCGTCGCTCGCAGCCAGCCGCCGGCCTTGTCGTCCAGCGCCCGCAATTCCGCCTCGGTGACGACCTCGCCCGCGACGACCTGACGCAGGCGCGCGACGAGTGCGAGATCGAGCTGCTGGGGCAGGCGGCTGGTCACCGGGACGGGGACCTTACAGATCGCGCGCTAGCGGCGCAGCGTCACGGAGGTGCGCCGAGTGCGCGTGTTCGGAAGCACGGGCCCGACGTCCTCCATGTTCTTCGTCTCCTGGTAGTCCGACGCGGTCACGACGAGCGACGTCTTTCCCGGCCGCAGGCCCCTGGTGCGGACCGAGAGCACGCCGCGGGTGTAGCCGAGTCGGACGGCTCGGCCGCCGACTCTCACGTGGAACGACTGCGGATCGACTCCGGAGCCCGAGTCGTGCACGGCGAGGCGGAGCGGCCGCCCGAGGATGTGCTTCCCGCCGAGGAGCCGGATCGACGGCGGCGACGTGTCGTTGACCCAGAAGCGGAACGTGAACGCGCCCGGCTTCGCCCCGGTCGGCGTGTCGAACACGAAGTCGTAGGTGCCCGGGTCGGGCAGGACCGCTCCCACGACCGGCTCCGGGCTCGAGAAGCCCTGATAGGGGTTCAGGCTCGCCGGAACGCCGGTGTAACCCACGACGCGGTTCTCGTTGTCGCGGGCGACGAGGCGCGGCGAGACGCGAACGCCGTGTGCGTGGCCGATGATCGCGACGCCGAAGTTCGCGACCTGTCGCTCGAGCGTGAAGCGGAACACCTGCTCTGGCCCGCCGAGACGTGTCGGAACCCCGGGCGCGAGGCCCAGCTCCGGATAGCGATACGACGAGACGCGCGATGCTCGGCCTTTGGTGTCCCCGCGAAAGACGCCGGGCGCGCGCAGCGTCCGGTGCGGGTCGAGCGCGAGCTTCGGCACCTCGACGTGGAACCAGAAGGCGACTCGCCGAACCTCGTTGCCGCGGGTCAGCACGACGAAGCCGGTTCCGTCACCGGCCCTGGCCGTCGACGAGACCGTGAGCCGCAGAGCGAGCGACGCTCCGGCGACGACGGTCGTGCCGGCCGGCGTGAGCTTTGCGCCGTGCGGCATCGACTGCGCGTGGATCGACACGCTCCACGGCGCGCTTCCGCCTCCGCCGTCCGTGGTCGAGAGCGGCGTCGTCTCCGAGAAGCCGCGGCGCACGAGCCCCCAGCCGAGCGAGGTCGGGTCGGTGAAGATCAGCGGCTGGTCGGCGCGGACGAGATTGATCCGGCCGCCGCCCTCGCGCAGCACCGAGACCTCGCCGGGGCGGCCGGCCGGATGCACCGTGTCTCCCGTCGAGGCGAGCGCCGACTTCACCTGCTCGACCGTCCAGGTCGGATGTCGTTGCAGGAGAAGCGCTGCGGCGCCGGCGACGTGGGGCGCGGCCATGCTCGTGCCGTCGAGCGTCTCGAAGTCGTGCGCCGGGATGGAGGAGAGGACGTCGACTCCCGGTGCCGTCACATCCGGCTTCAGGAGCAGGGAGACGGGCGTCGGGCCTCCGGACGAGAACGTGGCGATGTGATCCGCGTTCGTCCCGTCGCCCCCCATGGTCGAGGCGGCTGCGGTGATCGCCGCGGGTGTGTTGGCGGGCGAACCGACCGAGCCGTACCCGGCCGCGTCGAAGTCGTTGCCGGCGGCCACGACCGGTACGACTCCCGCGGCCGCGGCGTTGTCGAGGGCTTTGACGACGATGTCCCGACGAGGTTCCACCTCGGGCTCGCCGATCGAGAGGTTGATCACGTTCATCCCGTCCGCCACCGCCTGGTCGATGGCCTTGGCGATCTCCGGCGAGTTGCCGTCGAGGCCGTAGTCGGCGGTGGGCACCGTCAGCGCCTTGTAGTTCCCAAGATATGCCTTGGGCGCGACGCCCGAGATGGGCGACCCGTCGTGGGCAGCCGTCGGCGTGTTGTGGTCGCCGGCCGCGATCCCCGCCACGTGCGTCGCGTGGAAGGAATAGGAGGGGTCGAACGGCCGGTCGGCGTACTTCCAGCTCGTCGACGGCGAAGGGAAGGCGCGCGCGACGATGACCTTGGGCGTCGTGTAGGCGGTGTTCCCCTTCGGGAACCCGGCCGGATACGAGTAGCCGGTCGGGTTGAAGTAGGGGTGCGCCTGGTCGATCCCGTCGTCGACGAGGCCGATCCTGATGCCCCCGCCGGCGGTGGCGAGGTTCGAACCCCAGAGCGCGGTCGCGCCGATCAAAGCGGGACCTGGATCCGCCGTGGCCGCGGACGTCGAGGCGGGCGTATCGAGTGCGTGATACGTGACGCTCGGCCAGACGGTCGCGCCCGGGATCGCGTGCAGGCGTGCGAGGTCCCAGGCGGGAAGGACCACGGAGACGCCGTCGAGCGCAACTCCGTAGTGCCAGTCGACGCGTGCGGCGGGGATCGCGACCGCGAGCCGGGCCGCCAGCGTCTGCTGAGCAGCGGCCAGGGTATGGAGGTAGGAGACGGCTGCAGGCGCGCTCACCGCGAGCGAATGGCGTCGCTTGGCGGCGGCGGCAAGCGTCCGGTTGTGCGCGACCGCGACGGCGAGGGCAGGGCGTGGCAGGGTGACGACGACTTCGACCAGGTTGCCGGAGCCTCGGGGCGGCGCAGCCGCCGATCCCCCTGCCAGCAGCGCGAAGACCGCGATGAGCGCGAGCGCAAACGGGAGCGGTGAGCGACGCAAGGAGGCCGCATGGTACGTGGCTTCAGCGCGAATTGGGGTGCCCCGTTTGGGGCTACCGATCCCGGCTAAACTGGCCGTCCGCGCGGATGTGGCGGAATTGGCAGACGCGCACGGTCGGGATCGAGTCTGCGTCTAGGTGCGCCACCGCATGACCAAGCCGTTTCTTGTCTGGTCAGACAGCTGAAGTTGCGCATAAGAACGTCCTGCTGCGTGTGGCGGTGTGACATGGATGTGACATAGAACCTTGGGCCGAGGTGTTCGCATTACCCGCCTCCTGTCGTCCGTTTGAGGCTTCGGTGCTGGGCCGCGTCGCCCTTCGCTCCAAAGACGCACATGAGTTGATGGCTTGCGGACAACATTCACACTCATCCAGGCAGTCACGTGTCCTTCGTTAGTAAGCGACCGCTGGCGACCGAAGCCGGCGGTCGCGGACCCGCGCAAGGTTCCGGTCGGCATTCCCTAACACGGTGCGCAGCCATTGTCGACCGAACGGCGAAGACATAGGGTCAGTAGTCCGAACGAATCGAGGAAAGGGGTCGGATGAAATCGGCAGGCTGGGAGCGCTGGGCGCCGCTCAGCGGCATCGTCTTCTTTTTGCTGACCATCCCCACGCTGTTCTTGCCGGCGAAGGCACCACCGAGCGCGGGGGACCCGGCGGCGCAGTGGGCGGCGTTCGTCCAGGATCATCGCAGCGCGTATCTCGTCTCCATGTGCTTGTCGGGGCTGGCGGTCATCGGCTTCCTGGTCTTCCTTGCCACACTGGCTACCCGGCTTCGCGCGGCCGACCAGGAGTTGCTCGCTGTGGTGGCTCTCGGTGCCGGACTCGTCACATCTGCCATTTGGTACGTGTGGCTCTCCTTCGAGGGTGTCCTTGCGTGGACGTCGCCCAGTGGCATCGACCCCACAGTGGTCAAGACGCTGCTCGCGGCGGCCGACTTCGCGTTCCCCTTCCCGATCGCCGCGCTAGTGGGTGCAACATCGATCGCAGCGTTGCGGTCGGCGATCTGGCCCAGATGGCTCTCATACATCGGACTCGCAGGCGCGGTTTGGCTCCTTGTCGGCGGGATGGCTATGGCAAGAAACGGATTCTTTGCACCGACCAGTGGTGCCCGTCTGACCGGCTGGGCGTTCTTCTTCCTCTGGGTGCTCGTGGGGAGCCTGTTCCTTCTGCGGAAGCCGCAACAAGGACGCGCGGTCGGCGTGTAGAGAATTCATGCGGGAATCGGACCCGCGCAAGATTTCAATCGTAAGGCTCGGCTGTGTCCGACCATCCCGAGACCGCTACATGGTGAAAGCATGAACCACCCTTTTGGTGGACCTCCGACCCGAGTGCGCTGGTCGATACTTGTTAGGTGGTGACTGGGGTCGAAGCGAAGCCGCCTCGCAAGCTCCGCCTCCGCTACCCGGCGAAGTGCGTCTCGTGTGGGATTTCGCTTTCAAAAACCCGCCGAGGCGATCTGGGGCCCGGCAGCCAAGACAGTGACCTGTCTCGCTTGCATCCCAGACGGCCAGGTCGATCCAGGTACTCCCGGCGCTTCGGCTGCCGCTGAGGGCGCGCGACGGGCCAATCGCAAGGTTGACGAGGTCAGGCGTAAGTACGGCGACCACGCCGCAGAGGTCGCTCGCGAGATGGCCGGCCAGGACGCGGCGGCTAGCTGGGGCAAGGGAAGCGAAGGCGAAAGCCGGTTGGCGCGCTACATCGCGCGAGAGGTCGGCGACCGGGTCATCGCACTGCACGACCGGCTCATCCCTGGAACGCGCGGCAACATCGATCACATCTTCGTCTCGCCGACGGCGTCTGGGTCGTCGACGCCAAGGCATACAAAGGCAAGGTCATCCGGCGCGAGATTGGCCCGCTGTGGCGGCGCGACAACGAGCTCTACATCGGCGGGAGGAATCGGTCGTCACTCGCCAAAGGCGTCGACCGGCAGGTCGACGCAGCGATCGCAGCTTTGCGGGCGGACGCGTCCCTCCACGGAACGGACGTGCACGCCGTCCTCTGCCTCGTTGAGTCAGAGTGGAAACTGCTCGACCTCCCGTTCCAAGTCGGGAACGTCTGGGTCATGTACCCAGGAGCCTTGAAGAGGCAGGTTCAGAAGAGCGGCCGCCTCTCGCGCGAGGCGATGGAACGCATTGCGCGTCGGCTTGAGCTGAGCCTGCCGCCCGCATAAGTCGCGGTAGCCCGACCTTCTGCGGCCGAAGCCGGAGATCGCCGGTTTCGCCCGGGCCCCTGCGGAGCGCGTGGCGGTGGCGTTACGTTCGCTGGTTCTGCTCGCACTCGTCACCGGTGCCGCTCGACCGAGCCCGTACGGCGGTCAGGTGAGGGGCGGCGGTTCGCCTTCCATGCTCGCCAGGAGTGCGGGGTTCCAGTTGCAGACCCGGCAACCGTGTTCAACGGCCGAGCGGGCGAAGCCCAGTGCGGTCTCGTGGGGGTCGGGGCGGGCCCGGACGTCGTCCCAGTCGAGGATGAACTCGCCGAGCGTCTCGTCCCAGCGTGCGCTCGCCGGTGACGAGCGTGCCGTCGGCAAAGCCTCCGGCGGCGGGATACGCATAGGCGTAAAACGCGGCGCTTGGGTAGCGGTGATCGCCCGGCCACCAGCCGACCGCGATCTCTTGTGCGTCAATCGAGTTGCGCATGATGAAGTCCTGGGATGGCGGTTTCGCCGGTTCGGCCGGAAAAGAGGCTGACGGCGAGGTCGAACGATCCCCACCACGCATTGACCGGGGTCGAGCGGCCGCGGTAGGGCGCTCGGAGGGCCGCGAGCACGAGCGCAGCCTGGGTGGCTGCGGCGAAGTAGTCGGCGACCTGGACTGGATCGTAGGTCGCGTGCTCGCTCGTCCTCGTCGAGCGGCGTCGTCCACGGCGTCTCCTGCGGGGTGGGCTCGATCTCGACGGGACCGACGAGGGCACGGACCGCCGCGAGCAGCTCGCGCGTGACCTCGCCGACCGGCCGATCCGGCGCGAGCGCGACCCGCCGGAAACGCCCGTCGCTGTGCTCGACGACCGCTTCGTGGCTGCGCAGGTCGAGCGCGACCACGAACGCGCCCGAGCCGTCGGGCGCCGGCAGCGGCAGCGTCTCCCAGCCGCGCGCGCTCAACCGCAGAGCCGCATGCTGAAGCTGGGGCTCGGGCGGAGCGAGCGCCACCGCAAGCTTGCCCAGCACCTGCGTGTGCGCGTGCAGCGTGTCACACGTCGCACGCCAGTCCTCGAAAGGAAGCACAGGCCAGCTCATCGCACAACCGCGACAGCCATCGGCTCACCGTACCCGTCTCGGGCGCGACGTCGGCCGCAACAACGCCCACGACCGCCCCGGCGACGCGCCAGTCACGAACTTCAAGCACAGCACGAAGCTCTACAAGCTCGCGATGCGCTACAACAAGGACCTCGACCGCGACAGGGATGGCATCGCCTGCGAGAAGCCCTAAGAGGCGAGACGCTTTCGTTCGGGTTAACCGACGCGGATAGATGCGCAGCGCGAAGCGGAGGCGGACATAGCGGTGTCCGGGGACGGGAAGGCCGCTCCCCGCCGCCGGGCATCCGCGCCGGTCTTCGGGACGGCTGCCGCCAGCGCCGATGACCTGCCGCCCCATCCTCCCCCGAACAAGCGGCCTGACAAACCGGCCAGTATCACCGCCGATGGCAGGGTGACACCATGCGACAACGGGTAGGGCGGCTGGCCGCAGTCTGTCCTACCCGCCTACTACCGCTAGTCGGGGCCGCCTTGGTGCCGCGTTGTGGCGAAAGGCTGCGCCGCTCGACTAACCGAGCTCGCGGAGAGCGTCGCGCACGAGTTGGTCTGCCTCGGCGTTCATCTCCCGAGGAACCCAGCTGATGCGGATGCTCTCGAACAGCGCTCTTAGGCCACATGCCCTCGACGACGACGGGGGCGTTACCGGACGGCGCGGGGTTCCGTGGAAGGTGAGGGTCGAGCCGACGTTCGCCATGCCGGGGGTGTTGATCGTTCCGGTGGGCCGAATTGATCCTGGCGAGGCGCTGCTAAATCTGGGGAGCGTGAAGCCGAGCGACGGGACAAAGGGGGTCACTGGTTGGGAAGTGGCCGAGCGCGAAGACGGCGGCGGACAGGAAGATGGCTGGGCCGACGCCGCGACGGAACAGGCTGTTGGTGGTTGCCTGCTGTGGCGCGTCGTAGTCGTCGAAGGCTCGAGGGTCGGAACGCACGCTCCCGCTGGAGCCGTAAGAACGCCGACGCTCTTCATCGGTCCACCTCGCATAGTCGCGATCACGCCACCCCATCGTTCTCCGCTACACATCGGCGATTCACGCCGGCACCTCAAGAGTCCGCTGCTCGATCGTCGTCCGCGCAAACTCGCCGAGCCGAGTCAAAAGCCGCTATTTCCAGACGGCGCCAAAGGCACCGAGGGCGAAGAACATCGGCGAAGGTCAGGTCGAGCCGCACGTGGCCGAAGCCGAAGGTCGCACCACCGCGAACTCGCGCAGCGCCTGTCCCGTCCCGCTGTCGCTGTCCAGGAACGACAGAGGCAGGTCGCTATGCGCCCCCGCGCTGATGTTCTAGCCTCGGCTCGTGACGATCAGCGCGCACCGGAAGGTCGTGACGGTGCTGTTCTGCGACGTCGTCGGGTCGACTGCGCTGGGGGAGTCGGTCGATCCGGAGGCGTTGCAGGGGCTGCTGGCGCGCTACTTCGAGCGGATGAAGGGGATCGTCGAGTCGCACGGCGGCACGGTCGAGAAGTTCATCGGCGACGCGGTGATGGCGGTGTTCGGGGTGCCGGTTGCGCACGAGGACGACGCGCTGCGGGCGTGCCGGGCGGCGGTCGAGATGCGGGACGCGCTGCCCGAGCTTGGCGTCGCGCGGCCGGATCGGCGTGAACACGGGCGAGGTGGTGACCGGCACCGAGGAGCGGCTCGCGACGGGAGACGCGGTGAACGTCGCGGCGCGGCTCGAGCAGGCGGCGGAGCCCGGCGAGGTGCTGATCGGCGAGACGACGCTCGCGCTGGTCCGGGAGTGCGGTCGAGGTCGGCGAGGAGCGGCCGCTCGAGCTGAAGGGCAAGAGCGAGCCGGTGGCCGCCTACCCGACTCGTCGCCGTGCTGCGAGGCAGCCGGAGCGTTCGCCACTCCTCCCGTTTCGTCGGCCGCGAGCGCGAGCTGCAGCAGCTCGTCGGACGCCTGGGAGCGGGCGCTGGCCGGCTCGCTGCGAGCTCGTGACGGTCGTCGGCGAGCCGGCGTCGGCAAGTCGCGGCTGGTCGCGGAGGCGCTCGCGCGGTCGAGGCCCGCGTCGTGCGCGGCCGCTGCCTGCCCTACGGGGAGGGGATCACCTACTGGCCGGTGGTCGAGGTGGTGAAGCAGCTCGCGGTGCTACCGTCGGATCCGGTCGCGGCGGCAGCGATCCGCTCGCTGCTCGGCGAGTCGGAGGTCGGGACGAGCGGCGACGAGATCGCCTGGGCGTTCCGCAAGCTGCTCGAGGAGCAGGCGCCGCTGGTCGTGGTCTTCGACGACATCCAGTGGGGCGAGGAGACGTTCCTCGATCTGGTCGAGTCGACGGCGCTGCTCTCGGCCGGCGCGCCGCTCCTGCTCCTGTGCATGGCGCGGCCGGAGCTGGTCGGAGCGGCGGCCCGAGCTGGCCGGCGACGCTGCGGCTGGAGCCGCTGCCGCCGGAGCAGGCGGACGCGCTGATCGGCGACGCCGTCTCGGACGAGCTGCGCGAGCGGATCGCCCACGCTGCGGGCGGCAACCCGCTCTTCATCTCCGAGATGCTCGCGATGGCCGCCGACGACGCGCGAGGTCGAGGTGCCGCCGACGCTGAAGGCGCTGCTCGCGGCCCGCCTCGACCAGCTCGACGAGGCGAGCGCAGGGTGCTCGAACGCGGCTCGGTCGAGGGCGAGATCTTCCACCGCGGCGCCGTGCAGGCGCTCGCTCCCGAGGAGACGCAGGTCACGACCCGGCTCGCCGCGCTCGTGCGCCGCCAGCTCGTCCGCCCCGACCGCGCCCAGCTCGCCGGCGACGACGGCTACCGCTTCCGCCACCTGCTGATCCGCGACGCCGCCTACGACGCCCTCCCCAAGGCGGTCCGCGCCGACCTGCACGCCCGCTTCGCCGACTGGCTCGACGACGCACGGCGCGCGCCTCGTCGAGCGCGACGAGATCGTCGGCTACCACCTCGAGCAGGCCGCCCGCTACCAGGCGGAGCTCGGACGGCCCGACTCCGCCTCTCGCCGAACGCGCCGCCGCGCGGCTCGCCGCCGCCGGCAGGCGCGCGAGACGAGCGATCGCGACTACCGGGCGGCGCTCGCGCTGCTGACCGGGCCGCCGAGCTCGCTGCGCCCGCTCGGCTCGACCTCGCGCTCGAGCTCGAGGCCGCCTGGGCTGATCGATCGGTCGACCTCCGTGCAGGCGCCGAGGCAGCGGACGCGGTCAGCCGGACGCGCCGAGCGCGCGGGCGACGACTCCGGACGCGATGCTCGCACGCGCGATCGGCGCTCTTCCTGCGCTCGAGCAGCGGCGACGTCGTGCGCGGACGACGAGCGGAGGCGCTCTGCCGCGCAGGCGCTGCCCGCCGAGGAAGCAGCGGGGTGACCCACGGCGGCTCGCGCTGCTCTGGCAGCTCTGGCCGTTGCCGCGCACTTTCAGATGCGGACGACGACGGCCGTCGAGGCTGACGCTACATGCGCTCCGCTACCAGCCTCGCCGGCGACTCGCGTGGATACGGATGCTCGACTGGGCCCTGATCCTCGGCTCGCGCCCGGCCGACGAGGCGCTGCGGATGCTCGACGAGCTCGCCGAAGCTGGCCGCCCGGGTCTGCGGATCTCAGCCGCGCCGTCCATGCTCGCAATGCTCGGCCGCCTCGACGAGGCGTGGCCGCTCGCCGAGGCGCGCGCCAATCACCTGCGCGAGGTCACCGGATCTGCCCACGCGGGCGCGAACTACCTCGCGTCGATCGCGATCATCGAAGGCGACCGCGAGCGCGCGTGCCGCCACCACCGCCGAGCTGCTCGACGAGATCGCGCCGGGCGCCGACAGCCATTGCCGCGTCGTACGGACTGCTGCTCGCGCGCGACCTCTGCTACCTCGGCCGCTACGACGAGGCCGAGCCGCTGCTCCAGCCAGGCTCAGGCCGTTCCACAGCGGTCCGGTCGAGCGGGCGCTGGGCCCAGCCGTCGAGGCACTTCTCTCGCCGAACGCGGCGAGCTCGAGCAGGCGGAGGCGCTGGCTCGCATGGGGATCGCAGCCGCCGGATCCGAGACGGACAATTCCTTGCTACAGGCTGGGGCTACGAGGACCTCGCCACCGTGCTCGAGCGCGCAGGACGGATCGACGAGGCGCACGAAGAGCTCGAGCGCGCCCTCGCGATCTGGGAACGGAAGGGCTGCCTCCCCTGCGCGGGACCGGATCCGTGCTCAGATCGACTCCTTGGGGCATACCGCGGTCTAACGATGGCAGAAGGCGGCGTCCTAGTTCCGTAGAGACACCGACATCAGAAGCTTGGGCGATGCCTTCCCACCTCGGACCCGCGACCGAAGCGACGGAGCCGGAGGTCGCCACACGACGAACCCATTTAGCACGTGTCAGCCCGACGCTGTGCTGTCCCGGAACGACAGCGACAGCGTCAACTCGCGGCGGTTTGGGTTTGCTGGAGCAGTGCTTCGGTCTCGGCCAGGGCCGGCTTGTAGCCCATCGAGGCGAATAGCTCGCGTGCCTCCGTCAGCGGCCGGTTGGCCGCGGGATCGCCGAGGGCTTTGAGACACCGGCCCTGACCGAGCAGGGCGTACGCGCGCTCGGGGACGTGCCCGAACTGCTCCCACCGCTCAGCCGCCTCTTGAAAGAGGCCGACGGCGGCCTCGCGATCAAGGGCGGTTGCGTCGAAAGAGCCGACCTCAGCGACCTCACGCAGGAAGGCATGCGCCCGCTCGTAGTCGCCTCGGGCGAGCAGCAGGCGAGAGCCGGCCAAAGAGGGAGTCGGCGATCGGGCCTGGCAGCGCCGTCTCACGCGCCGTGTTGACCCACTCGTCGAGGTCCTCAACCCGCTCGGCGGAGCCGCGCTCGACACGCAGCGACATCCGGAGCGCGCACAGATGGACACGCGCCCGCTTCGGCTCGCTCGGCAACTTCGACTTGACCATCAACGGCCGACCAGTCCATCCCGCCCTCAACGGGACGGTCGATACCGTCATCACCGCAGCAGCGATCCGGCCGGCTTCGACCCAGACCGGCTGAGCCCTAACGACCTGACTCACTTGACCGCAGTACGACACATGGACACTGGAGCGCTGCCGTCGCGAGGACCTCGAATGGCATTCCGAAGGGTCGCCGCCATCGGTTGGGCCAGTCTTCGAGACAGGACTTGCCAGAAAACGTCTTGGGCATCAAACTCACGTCATGGCTGCGGCTGAACTGATCAACGACAGGACCCTTCCAACCGCGTTCAAGGGTTACGCGCGTGAACCCGTCGACGTCCTCCTCGAGGAGATCGAAAAGAGCTATCAGGCTCTGATTGCCGAGCGCGACAAATTGCGCGCGGATCTCGACGGCGCGACGAAATCTCTCTCCGAACTCACTGCCGAGCTCGAGCAGCACGTCGATCGCGAGCGTGCGGTCGCTGACGCCCTCATCGAAACCGAACGGCTCAAGGCGGAGGCAGAGACCCACGCCAGTGCGATCACGGGCGACGCGGCCGGTGAGGCCGCGGAGATCCGTCGGCGGGCAGACCAAGAGGCTCAGGAGTTAAGGACAGCCGCCGAGCGTGATGCCGACGGGATCAGGCGGGAAGCGGAGCTGAAAGCTGAGGCAACCTTGCGCGAAGCACAGTCCGTCAAAGACCGGGCCGAGACCGAGGCCGAGGAAGTCCTTCGCAGCGCTGATGCTCGCGCCGACCGGCTCGCGGAGGAAATGCAACGGAGCCTCCAGGAGCGCCACCACCAGGCAGAAGAGGTTCTCGACGACGCACGGGAACGGCTCGGCTCGCTCGTCCGCGATCTATTGGACCGCATCGGCCCGGCGCTGGAGCGGGATGCGCCCGTCGAGTCGGAGCACGTCGGAGACGGCAGCTAGAGCCAGTTCGGCCCGCGGCCTCGGCGCGCTGAAAGCTGACGGCCGCCCGTCATGAGCCTGGGCTGCAGAGCAGCGAGTCGAGTCCAGCGCGGACGCTCTTCTTGTCTGCGTCGAGCTCGACCACCACGCGTGCCCTTGCAGCCACCGGGCGGCTGAATCCCCAGGCGGCACCCTCGTCGGCGCCGCCGTACGTCTCCTGGGCGACCACCATGACTCCACGCGGACATCCATGACGGGTGGCGACGTCGAGCTTCCAGCAGCCGTACGTTGCGTACCGAGCGCAGGAGACGTGTGAGGTGACCCATGCGTAGTAGAAGTTGGGGAGACGCCGCGCGGTCGAGTGTCCCCACGGCTGGAGACCGCTGTTCCAGAGTGCGGCTCCTGCAGGGCGCACTGCCCGCACTGCCGGCCCGTGCGTCTTCGCTGCGGCCGCGCCTTGCGATCGTCCCTTCACTGTCGGGGTGGTGCGTTTCCTCGGAGTGCCGGCGCCCGTCCCCACAGCAGTGCTGTGCGCCGCTCGTGCGCCCACTGGCTGCTCTTGCGCGAAGTGGTTCCAGATGAGCACGCCCCCAACGGCGAGGGCGAGGGCCACCACGAGCCCCAGCAAGGCGGTCGTCCGAGCGCGACTCCCGAGTCGCCGCGGCCTTCTGTCAGCCTCGACCCCCTGGCGGTGCTCGGAGAGGAACTGAAGTATCGCCTCCGGGCTGCGCTCGGAAGAGTCGTATCTCGGCTCGATCACCTCGGACGCGAAGCTCCGATCCGGACCTATGCCCGCCGACTGCCTGCCGGCTCAAGCGTGAGAGCGGCCGGACGGGTTGCACCAGTTCGAGCTGATCCACTGGCCGAAGAGTTTCGCGGAATGCCGAGGCTCCTGCAAGTGCCCGATCCAGCCAACGGCGGTTGCAGTCTCTATGGGAAACCGTCGCGTCGGCGGCGTGCGCTTATGCTGAACGAGCGCCTCGGCCTGAAGATCTGGGACGAAGTCAACGGGCCTGGAGCGACCCTCAACTCGCGTTTCCCCTCGACTTCATCTAGGGCGGCGGAGCAGAACCGCGCGCAGCTCGACAGCATGTCGTGTGACATGGATGTGACAAGAAGATTGATTGCGCAACGATCTGCCGCGGTTGAAGCGCCGCATCCGGCTCAACGAAGCGCCCCGCTAGACTGACGCTCCGCGCGGATGTGGCGGAATTGGTAGACGCGCACGGTTCAGGTCCGTGTGGGCTTCGGCTCGTGGAGGTTCAAGTCCTCTCATCCGCATAGCGAGGTCAAGCGGGATTTGTGTCTACTCAGTGCCCGAAGTCGAGATCAGGGTGTACCACTTCCGCGGCGCACCGCTCGACGGGCGCTCGCTACCAACCCCGGTGAGCCCCAACCCGCAGTGGTGTATACCGACTGTCGACGGCATTTGGGTCGGCGACCGCGCAGAGCCGCTACCGGACCACCGCTGAGCAGATGGCAGGGGACAAGAGCACACGGTGGTCTTCCGCGACGGGAGAACGTCACAGACGAGGGAGTGAGCGTTACTCGCGTCGTGACGGTCGACGAGATACTCGCCGAGGGCGGCGTCGACCCTCGGATCGCCGCCCTTTCTGGAACGCGAGTCCAGCTTCAGAAACTGCTGGCGGCCGAGTCGTAGCCGTCGAGCGCTGCACGCAGCGTGTCATCCGTCCGGCGGAGCCAGCGGAAGTAAGTGTCCCCGATCCGCGGATCGACGTCCCCATGATCGTCGCGACTCGCGGGAGCGGGATCGAGCCTTCCTCGATCGCCCAGGTCGCGAACATGTGGCGCATCGTGTGTATGTCCGGTGCGGAACGCCGGCGGCGCGAAGCGTCCACTCGCGATGCCGGAACTTGTCGATGTCGATGTAACCGCCGCGTGGGGCGGGGAAGAAGATGCGAGTGTCGATCCGTGTCGGCATCGCGTCGAGCGCGTCAAGGACTCGCTGCCGCAGCGGGACGAACCTCTCAGAAACGGTCTTTGTTCCCGGCTTGAGCAGACCGCCTGGGTAGCGCTTGCAGACGCGGACGATTCGGGCGTCTCTGTCCATGTCGCTGCGCTCGAGCGCGATCCGTTGTTCCTCCGGTCGAAGGCCGATGCCGACAGCGAAGATGGGCATTGCCGCGTAGCGCTCGTCGAGCTCGCCAACGACGACGTCGAGTTCGTCCCAGGTCTCGAACGGGACGATTGGCTTCCGCTCATGCGGTTTGCGCTTCGGGTTGCGGATGTCAGCGGACGGCTCTCGCTGCGTGAGGCTGCGCGCGTGCGCTCAGGTGAGCGCTTGCCGGAAGGCGCGGAAAGAGTTGTAGGGGCTGCCTGCTGCGAGCGTCGCCCGCCCACTGACCTTCCCTGAACGCGGAACGGCAGCTCGCGAAGCGTCTGGCGGCACAGCGCCGGGAAACGTTCCGCGACCTAGACCGGGCCTCTACGAACTTGAGATTGCGGCACGAAAGGGGTTGGTCTGGATCGCCGGGCCTACACAGGGGTATCCCCGGGCTTCCGCCGATCTCACACGACCCATTTAGGCCACTCAGACAAGCGTCTGCGGTTCGTAGCCTGGATTTGTTTGGGCGGGCCGTCTCTCTCGAGTTCCCCCTCGCTGAAGCCCGCCCAAACCAGACCCTGCCATATGGCGCGCCGGCGCCGGCAGTCGTGCCCCACGTCGAGTGCCTGCACAGGGCTGACACTCGACGACGAATAGGCAGCCGTCCTTACCCGTGCAATCCTCAGCCGACTCACCGACGACGAGCTCGAGGCGATGGCTGAGGGTGTGCGCCACGACCTCGACGACGACGACCTAGCCAGCTGTGGCTGACGCTCTCATCGTCCGGGGCGAGGGTCAGGGACGGCACGTCCCCGGGTCGTAGTCGCCCCTCGGAGTCCCCGGGCGTTAGTGGCTAGTCAACGTGCCGTGCCGCATGCCCTGACCGCCCCCTCGCGCCCTTTCTGTAGGTGAGCAGGCGGCTTCCTTCCCCCTCCGGATGGGCGGGAAAATTCAGCCAAAAGGCGCGTAGTGGGTATGGGACCACGCGGAGGGCAGGGATCAAGAGGTTCAAGACACCATCGCCGGCGATGGTGGTGGTACTGGCCGCGCTTTTTGTTTCGCTCTCCGGCGGAGCGGCAGCGGAAACGTATGTCGCTACCAAGGAGAACTCGGCGAGTTTGGCGGCCGCGCAAGTTGCTCAAGCCACCACCGCCAACAAGATGCTTTCCACCGGCGTCGACGTGTTCTCAGTCTGTTCCGCCAGGCTGAGGAGTCTAAGGCCCCTTTACGCCCGTGAAGTCACGTCGCCGCGAAAGGTCACTAGGCAGGCCAAAAACGTGGGTGTAGGGTCGGTCCCAATGGACAGTTTCGAGGCACGTCTGGCGCGGCTCGAGGAGCACCTGGTCGCTCGGGAACCAGAAACCCCAGAGGAGTGCCTAGCGATCGCGGAAGAGTCGTTCGCGGAGGGTGATATGGACGCGCGAGATTCTGGCTCGATGAGGCGACGTGGGAGCGTAAGAGAGAGCTTCCTCGAAGAGAAGGACGAGAACGAATGGCTAGACGAAGCCTGAGTAGCAGCCTGTACCGGGCCGCGAGGCTCACCCGGTCGGCGGAGGCGCTCGAGAGCGGAAACCCGAAGCGGATCGGCAGGCGCGCCCGGAATGTCGTGGTCGGCCGCGCGCTCGCTCGGAGTGGCTTCTGGTCGCTTCTGTGGGCCGGTCGCCGGCGCTAGCCGAGTGGCCGCGTAGCCTCAAACCACCCCCTCACATGGGGCCTCGGGAGCGAGGTCGTGCGACGCGCGGCCCGCTTCGGCGGGCCTCCGTCGTTCTCGGGGCATAGGCTGGAACGGATACGTAAACGGCAATCAAGCCCCGGCTAAGTCGGTGCTTACCTTGTGGACAGCGAATCGAGGCCGTCGGCGCGACCCCGGGGTTCTGGAGGAGAGCGCGCGTCTCGGTTAGTGCCACAGCATGGGCGGCACGTCGAGAAGCGTGTCCTCGCGGCCAGTCACAAGCCAGTCCCGAGTTACTCGGAGTCCGTGTCTGGCCAGATCATTCGGCCGAGCTCATGTAGCTCGTCGTCCGAGAACCTCTTGAGCCACCACCGGCGGAGCTTCGCCTGCTGCCGCTCCGACAGCTTCGGCCGTCGACAGTCGCGGCAGACGGGCTCCCGGCCGTCACGACGGTAGCGGCCGGCGCTGCTCGCGCTGAGCGCGAAAGTGCCTTCGCACTCGCTGCAGCGCAGCCAGACCTGATTACTCGTCGATCGCACTGGAAGCGAAATACCGCCGAGCCGAGATGATGCGTGTTGTTCAGCCACGGATTTGACCTCCTGCCGCTGGTCTAGCTCGCGAGCGAGTCCCCGCGTCGGTTGTGCCTAATCAGTGCCCAAACGACGCAGCGCACGTCCGCTCAACCATGCCACACGTTTGCGCTCAGGCGCATGATTGACCCGTTCCCGCCACTCGCCAACATCGTCCTCCATCCCTCTGCGGGACCTAGTGGAGGTTCAAGTCCTCTCATCCGCATCGCTCTGGCGCACGTCGATTCGAGCAGGAATACGCAGGTTTGGACCACCGGTGGCCGGGAACTAGCCGAACGGGTGTGTGTCGTTTTTCCCCGTCGACCTACGTATCGATTCGACTCGACGGCAATGCACGACTCAAACAGAGCGAGGTAGACACGTGGTGACTGCAGCGGCGAGGCCGCACTTGTTTTCGGTCCAGGCCGATACCGCACGCGAGGCGCGCTTCAGTGCTCTGCCGGTCGGTCCTGCGCTCCTCGAGCGGCTGGGCGAGATCAATTCGGACGTGCACTCGGCGCTCGCAGACGAGCGGGCCCGGCTGAGCGAGCACGGCTATCCGGAGGATCTTCCGCTGCCGGCTCTGTGGTGGAACGCTCCGACTGAAGCGTAAGTCGGGCTCAGGTAGCGGCTTTGCCGCGCGAGTCCAGCTTCGTCTCGAACGCTCGGCGCAGCAGCTCGCCGGTCATGTCTCCCGTCCGGCGCGGGATCCGCTTGGGTTCCTGGCGGACCACGCTGACGATCTCGCCGCTGCGGTTGCCGTAACTGCGCGCATACGCCTCTTCCTCGCGAATCGGCGAGGCCTCGTTCCGCCGCCCGCGGCGGAAGAGCGAGCTGAGCCACCGGAGCACGCGGCTAGCGTCGCAGAAAGCCGGGACGATGCCTAGGCCGCGGCGGGGATGTCGACGTCGGCGTCCGGGTAGAGGACGTGCCAGACGCGGAGGTAGAGCTCGAGCTCGAGGTGCTCCAAGTCGTCCGGGGACTCCTCGAGATCGACGCGGTCCGGCGCCCCGACCGCGGCGCGCCGTCCGACGCTCGTCAGGAATGCCGCCAGTCGGTCGGTGTACGAGGGATCGCGCAGGAAGAGCTGCATGTCGCAGCTCCGATCTTCGCAGCGGCGCCCCGTGTTCGGACACCCTCGGCCGGGGGATTTCTCGCCCTCGGGACGCGCTTTTAGGCCGAGGCGAGCGCCGCGAGCACGTCGTCGGCGTGCGTGTCGGGCTTGACGCCCTTCATCACCTTCGCGACCGTCCCGTCGGGCGCGACGAGGAACGTCGTCCGGCTGACGCCCCAGTACGTCCGGCCCATGTACTTCTTCTCGCCCCAGGTGCCGTAGAGCTCCGAGACCTCGTGCTCCGGGTCGGCAAGCAGTGTGAACGGGAGGCCGTACTTGTCCTTGAACTTCACGTGCTTCGCCTCGCTGTCCGGCGAGATGCCGAGCACGACGGCGCCGGCGCGCTCGAAGTCCCCGTACGCGTCGCGGATTCCGCACGCCTGGGCCGTACAGCCGGGCGTGTCGTCCTTGGGGTAGAAGTAGAGGACGACCGGCCTGCCGCGGAAATCGGACAGGCTGACGCGTTCGCCGGCGTCGGTCACGGCGGTGAAATCCGGTGCCGGCTCGCCCTCGGAGACCACGCTCGGAGCGTAATGAAGCCGGCCGCCCCTATGAGGCGGCCGGCGTCGTCGGGAGACGACCCTTGAGCGGGACCCCAATGCAGGCTGTCCCCCGAGCTGCGAAAACTCTTGCGCGTTACAAGTCGTAAACGCAGACGTGCCGGCAGGGGATACGGCTCAGCCGAGATGCAGCAGGTGCAGATCCGGGAGCTCTCGGTACCGCTCCTCGAGATCGAAGCCGTAGCCGACGTAGAGCTCGTCGGGGACGACGAAGCCGACATAGCGAACGGGCAGGTCGTCGACGAGCCGCCGGTACGGGCGGTCGAGCAGCGTCACCGCCGCGACCGAGGCCGGCCCGCGGAGCTCGAACGTGCGGACGAGGTAGTTGAGCGTCAGCCCGGTGTCGACGACGTCCTCGACGATAAGCACGTCGCGGCCGCGGACGTCGAGATCGAGATCCTTGAGCACTCGGATCTGCTGGTGCCCTCCCATGCGTGCGCTCCCGTAGCCCGCGAGCTCGACGAAGTCGAGTGCGTGGAAGATGGGGATGGCGCGCGAGAGATCGGCGACGAAGACGAGGCTCGCCTTGAGCGAGCCGACGAGGACCGGCTCGCGATCGGCGTAGTCGGCCGCGATCTCGGCGCCGAGCTCGCGCACCCGCACCGCGATCTCCGCTGCCGAGAAATGGATCTCTCCGATCCGGTCGTCGCCCGGCATCGGCCCGGACTCAGCTGGCGAGGTCGAGGTGGAAATGCTGGGCGAGGCGCTCCAGGTCGCGCCGGTAGAAGAGCTTGACCTTGACGTCGGGGTAGCGCTCGCGCAGCTTTCGCAGCTTGCGGTTCTTGCGGGTCACGAGCGACTGCTTCATGGCGGTGATCTCGACGTAGAGGCCCTGCTCGGGAAGATAGAAGTCGGGCGTGAACGCTTCGGTCACGCGCCCCTTCTCGTCCTGCTCGAGCACGAACGTCCTCGGCTCGTATTCCCAGGCGACGTCGTAGTAGTCGAGCACCTTGGCGCACTCCAACTCCGCGGGACTCGCGAACCGCGGCGGCTCAGAGCCGCGATACGCCCGAAACACCGGGAGCTGAAGCTCCATCGCCGTTCACGGTAGCCACGCCGTCGGATGCCGAGACGATCCGCACAGGCTCTGGATCTTCTAGCGTTCCCGGACCATGTTCCGGATCGTGCAACTGTCGGACCTGCATTGCGGGCAGCAGTTCTTCCTGCCGCAGCACCTCGAGCGCGCCATCGCCGAGGTCAACGAGATGCAGCCGGACGTCGTCGTGATCTCCGGCGACCTCACTTCCAACGGCTTCAAGGACGAGTACGTGCTCGCGCGGGAGTACCTGAATCGCATCGAGTGCGAGGCGATGGTCGTGATCCCGGGCAACCACGACTCGCGCAACGTCGGCTACGTCCACTTCGAGGACTACTTCGGCGAGCGGAACTCGGTGCTCAACGTCGGCCGGGCGACGATCGTCGCCGTCGACTCGACCGAGCCCGATCTCGACAACGGTCAGATCGGCCGCGGCCGTTACCGCTTGATCGAGGAGGCGTTCGCCGGAGCGGCGGACCTGAGGGTGTTCGTACTCCATCACCATCTGCTCCCGATCCCGGGAACCGGCCGCGAGCGCAACATCGTCAACGACGCCGGCGACGCGCTCGAATGCCTCCAGCGCGCCGAGGTCGATCTCGTCCTCGCCGGCCACAAGCACGTTCCCTACGCGTGGCGGCTCGAGGATCTGTTCGTCGTCAACGCGGGCACGGTGTCGTCCTCGCGGCTGAGAGGCAAAGGGCGGCCCTGTTACAACGTCGTCGAGGTCGAGGGCACGCACGTCAACGTCTGGCGCCGCTACCCGTTTCATGACCAGGACCTGATCATCCAGTTCTCGACCGAGACGAAGACGTACGAGAAGTACACGGCGCGGATCGAGGACGAGGTGCGCTCGACGTGAGGGCGCTCGCGCTGATCGACGGCGAGCACTACGCGCCCGTCGTGCGAGATGCGCTCGACGCACTGCCGTACGACGTGGTCGGCGCGCTCATCGTCGGCGGAACCGAGAAGCTGCGCGGGGGCGACGACTACGGCGTCCCGCTCGTCGAGTCGCTGGATGGGGTCGCGGTGGATCTCGTCGTCGACCTATCCGACGAGCCGGTGCTGGGGCCGCGGGAGCGGATGCTGTGGGCGTCGCGCGCGCTGGCGCTCGGGTTGCCGTACGTCGGCGCCGATTTCCGCTTCGACCCCCCGCCGCTGCAGCCGGTCGAGACGCCGTCGCTCGCCGTGATCGGCCTCGGCAAGCGCATCGGGAAGACCGCCGTGGCGGGCCACGTTGCGCGCGTCCTTGCCCGCGACCGCCGGGTTGTGGTCGTGGCCATGGGACGCGGCGGGCCCGCCGAGCCGGAGCTGCTCGAGACGCCTCCGACGCTCGACGACCTGCTCGCGCTTTCCCGTTCCGGACGGCACGCCGCGTCCGACCACCTCGAAGCTGCGGCGCTCGCGGGCGTTCCTGCGGTCGGCTGCCGGCGCGCCGGCGGCGGGCTCGCAGGCGCTCCGTTTCGGTCGAACGTGCTCGAGGGCGCGTCGCTCGCGGCGCAGCTCGACCCGGAGTTGCTCGTCTTCGACGGCAGCGGCGCGGCTGTGCCGCCGGTCGAAGCGGATGCACGGATCCTCGTCACGAACGGAAGTCACGATCCGCGTGCCGGCCTCAACGCCTATCGCGTGCTCATCTCCGACCTCGTCGTCGACACCGGCGGCACCGATCGCGATGCGATTCGCTCGATCTCTGACGTGCCGGTCGTCGCGGCCGAGCTTCGCCTGCGTCCGGCCGCTCCGCTCGACGGCCGCCGCACGGCCGTCTTCACCACCGGCCCAGCGCCCACGGACTCACTCGACGCGGAAGTCGTCCACGTCTCACGCAACCTCGCGCGACGCGACGCGCTGCATGAGGAGCTCGAGCATGTCGAGGCCGACGTCTATCTCGTCGAGCTCAAGGCGGCGGCGGTCGACGTCGTGGCCGAGGCGGCGCTCGCGCGCGGCGCGGAAGTCGTCCTCGCCGCGAACGACGTCGTCTCGAGCGAGCTCGACGAGCGCCTGGCGTCACTCGTCCCGGATCGGAGCCGGGCGTGAACGAGCCGCGGCGAATCATGCCGTTGCCGCTCGGCGGCGGCGAGCTGGGGCTGCCGTACTCGCGCGGGCTGATGGCGCGCTCGCTGATGGCCGCCGGCGTGGCGGGGCACCGCGCGTACGCACTCGCGAGCCGCGTGCACGACGAGCTGCGCGAGCGCGGTCGCGGCGAGATCGAGCTCGAGCGGCTCGAGGAGCTCGCGGTGGAGGTGCTGGGCGAGGAGGAGGGACGCGAGTCGATCAAGCGCCTGCGCCGCTATCAGGAGCTGCGTGAGCTCGACCTGCCGATCATGATCTTCATCGGCGGCGCGACCGGCACCGGCAAGTCGACGGTCGCGACGGAGCTCGCGTACCGCTTCGGGATCACGCGCGTCACCTCGACCGACTTCGTGCGCCAGACGATGCGCGCGTTCTTCTCGGAGACGTTCATGCCGACGATCCACCAGTCGAGCTTCGAGGCGGGTGACTCGTTCCCGGACGCGGACGACCCGCTCGAGTTCGGCTTCCTGCAGCAGGCGAGGAACGTCCTCGTCGGCGTCGGCGCGTCGTCCGAGCGCGCGCTGGAGGAGGGCTGGTCGATCGTGCTCGAGGGTGTCCATCTCGTGCCGGGGATGGTCGAGCTGCCCCGGCCGGAGCTCGCGGTCTCGGTGTTCGTCGTACTGTCGATCGCCGACGAGGAAGAGCACGTCCGCCACTTCCGCTTCCGCGACGAGGAGGACTCGGAGCGGCCGGAGTCGCGCTATCTCGAGCGATTCGGCGATATCCGCCGCCTGCAGGAGCTCGTCGTCGCACGCGCGCGGCGCGCCGGCGTGCCCGTGATCGAGAACGAGGACGCCGACAACGCGGCGCGGACGGTCGCCGATCTCGTCCTCGACGCCGCCGACCAGAGCCGTACAGTGGCGCGGTGAGCGAGAGCGTCGAACACGGAGCCGGGGCAGGGCGCCCGTGCCAGTGCCAGTCCTACCTGCGGGCGACCGAGCGGGCGGCGCTCATCTCGGCTCGCTGGCTCGGACGCGACGACGAGGACGCGGCCGAGGAGAGCGCCGCGACCGCCATGCGTGCGACCCTCGACGTCCTGCCGATCAGCGGCCGCGTCGTCTTCGGCTCGCCCGACGATTCGGGCGGCCTCACGCCCGGTGCGATCGTCGGCGCCGGAGGCGAGGAGGTCGACCTCGCGCTCGATCCGCTCGAGGGCCGCGGCGTGGTGGCGCGCGGCGGCAACGGCGCGATGTCGATGATCGCGGTCGGCGACCCCGGCCGCTTCACGCAGCTCCCGGATATCTACATGCGGAAGATGGCGGTCGGCCCACTCGCCCGCGGCTCGATCGACCTCCTCCGCCCGGTCGGCGAGAACATCGAGGCGATCGCCGAGGCGTTCGGCCGCCGGGTGAACGACGTGACGACGATCATCCTCGACCGTCCCCGCCACCACGACCTGATCGAGGAGATCCGCAACTCCGGAGCGCGGATCAAGCTCATCCAGGACGGCGACGTCACGGCTGCGATCTCCGCCGCGATCCGCGGCACGAACGACCACCTCGCGATCGGGATCGGCGGCACCCGGCAGGCGGTGCTCTCGGCGGCTGCGCTCCGCTGTCTCGGCGGCGAGCTGCAGGCCCAGTTCTGGCCGACGTCCCGCCGGGAGATCGACGAGCTGCATGCGGCCGGGATCGAGGACTACGAGCGCGTCTTCGGCACCGAGGACCTCGCTCCGGGCGAGGTGATCGTGGCGGCGACCGGTGTCTCGAACGGAGACCTGCTGCGCGGCGTCCGCTTCCTCGCCGACAGCGCCCGTACGCACTCGCTCGTCATGTGCACTCGCTGCAACTGGGTGCGGTTCGTCGACGGGATCCATTTCTTCGCCCGCGAGCGGAAGGAAGAAGTGCGCCTCCTCGGCGTCTAGTAGGACACGAACCGAAGGCGTAAAATTGGCTCAAGCAACAGGGGAGGACAAGATGGCTGTTTCGGTTGAGGGTCTCGCCTCCGGCCTGAAGGGCAGGGTCGTCCAGCCGGCCGACGCCGACTACGACGAGTCACGCGCGCTCTACAACGCGATGATCGACAAGCGGCCGGCCGCGATTGCCTACTGCACCGACGAGGCGGACGTCGCTGCAGCGCTGCGCTACGGCATCGACAACGGGCTCCGGATCGCGGTCCGCGGCGGCGGCCACAACGGCGGCGGCCTGGGCTCGGTCGACGACGGGCTCGTGATCGATCTCTCGCAGATCAACGACATCAGCGTCGATCCGGCAGCGTCGATGGCCCGCGCCGGCGGCGGAGTCCTGCTCAAGGATCTGCTCGAGGCGACGCACCAGCACGGCCTGACCATCCCGGTCGGGATCATCGGCACGACCGGAGTCGGTGGGCTGACTCTCGGCGGCGGCGTCGGCCACCTCAGCCGAGCCTTCGGGCTCACGATCGACAACCTCGTCGCCGCGACGGTGGTGCTCGCCGACGGCTCGGTCGTCCAGACCGACGTGGAACGCGAGCCGGATCTCTTCTGGGCGATTCGCGGTGGGGGAGGGAACTTCGGAGTCGTGACGTCGTTCTCGTTCCGCTGCCATCCGCTCACGAACGTTCTGGCCGGGCCGGTTGCGTACGACCTCGACGACGCGGCCGACCTCATGCGCTGGTACGACGGCTTCATCGCCTCGGCACCGGAGGATCTGGGCGGCTGGTTCGCGTTTCTGTCGATCCCGCCCGGGCCGCCGTTCCCCGAGGAGTTGCACCTGCGGAAGGTTGCGGCCATCGTCTGGACGCAGCCCGGGGAGGAGGAGACCCCGGCGCTCCGCGAGGCCCGTTCCTACGGCAAGCCGCTGCTCGACGGTGTGGCTCCGATGCCGTTCCCGGTCTGGAACACGGCGTTCGACGGGCTGTTCCCGCCGGGCGAGCAGTGGTACTGGCGCGGCGAGTTCTTCGACGAGATGAGCGACGGGCTGATCGAGGCGAACGTCGAGTGGATGCCCAAGGCGCCGACGTGGAAGTCGACGATGCACATGTACGCGATCGACGGCGCGGCTGCGCGCCCCGGAAACGAGGACACGGCGTGGGCGTACCGCGGCGCCCGCTGGGCGCAGGTGGTCGCGGGCATCGACCCTGATCCCGCGAACGCCGGAGCCGTCTCGGACTGGGCACGCGGCTTCTCCGACGCGACCAGGCCGTACGCGATGCCGGGCGGCTACTCGAACTTCCAGATGACGGAGGAGCCGGATCGCGTCCGCGGCATGTACGGCGCGAACTACGACCGGCTCGCCCGCATCAAGGCGCACTACGACCCGGACAACGTCTTCCGGGTCAACCAGAACATCGCGCCTGCCGCGTAGGGCGGGATCAGTAACCGGGCGGCGGGCGACGTCCCGCCGCCCGCTCCTGCTCGTCGAAGCGCTTGCCGGCGCGCAGGAACCACCAGGCGAACCAGATCACGGCGATCACCGGCCCGATCGCCGCGACCAGGAGGATCACGGTAAGTGCCCCGTTGCCGACGGTGCCGACCACGCCCGAATCGTAGGCGTCTCTAGACTGGCTCCGTGGCCACGCGCGAAGAGGTGATGGAGGTTCTCCGCCAGGTCGAGGATCCCGAGCTCGGGATGGACATCGTCGACCTCGGACTGGTGTACGAGGCCGAGGTGGAGGATGCGAAGGTCAAGGTCCTCTACAGCCTCACTTCGATGGGCTGCCCCGCGGGGCCGCTGATCGCGCAGGACATCGACAGCGCAGTCCGGCAGGTCGAGGGGATCGAGGACGTCGAGCTGGAGCTGACGTTCGACCCGCCCTGGACGCCGGACAGGATGTCCGACGACGCCAAGTTCATTCTCGGCTTCGGCTAGTCGAGACGTCATCCCTTCAAGGCGATGGCGCACCGATCCGCGCATGAGACGTTGAGCGCACTGCAAACGTCAAGGAGGTCGCGGAATGTGGTGGGGCATCGGTGGCGGGCTCGCAATCCTGTGGCTCGTCTTGCTCATCGTCCTGGGTCTCAGCTGTCTGCGCAAAGGTCACTGGGTGATGTTCATCTTCGGATTCATCTTCCCGTTGTTCTGGATCATCGGAGCGGTGATCCCGGCGAGAAGGTGAGCCGATCTAGGTTGCGGTGCCGCTCGACGGATGGAGGAGCGGCACGCTCCCTCCCCAGCCTGTCTCGAGGACGGCCAGGGTCGTCGGCGGCGTGACCACCACGGCGCGTCCACGAGGCCTCGCTCGTCGGTCGGCGTAGCCGCCGGCCGTCCAGCGCAGGAGCACGTCTCCGAGGACGAGGTGCGGCGCGTCGTCGAGGAACACGAACGAGCCGTCGGGCAGCTCGGCGAACCGCCGTTCGTGCAGGCGGCGGCCGGCGGTGTCGTCGCCGAGCCGTTCCGCCTCCAGGCGGCGATCGAGCTCGTCGGCGCCCGCCGCTCCGGTGAGGGCCAGGAAGCTGCGGTAGTCGGCGTTCCGGCACTCGGCGCAGGGCCTGTGTCCGGCCGCGAACGCGGTCGCCTCGTCGAGGAAGAAGAGACCCGTGTAGCGGCCGGGCGCCATCGGGCCGCCGGCGCGATAGCGGCCTCGAAACTCCAGGCGGCAGGAGATCCAGCGTCTCAACTGCCACTGCCGCCGGATCCGTCCGTGATCGTCGTGCAGGCGGCCGCGGTTGCCGTACACGAGGCCACGCTCGGGGGTCGCGACCAGCTCGCCCAGCGGCGTCACCCGGTTCTGGAACGGCATCAGATCGTGAGGACGATCTTGCCCAGCTGCTCGCCGGCCTCGAGGCGTTCGTGCGCGGTCCGGATCTCCTCGAGGGGCAGCACCGAGTCGACGACGGGCAGCGCGCGCCCGCTCGCCACGAGCTCGTAGGCGCCTGCGAAATCCTCGCCCGTCCCCATCGTGGAGCCGAGGATCGAGAGCTGCTTCCACCAGATCCGATGCAGCGCGGCCGGCGGGTTCGCCCCGGAAGTCGCCCCGCAGACGGTGATCCGGCCGCCCGGCGCCGCGACCTGGAGGGACGTGGCCCACGTCGCCTCGCCGACGCTCTCGAGGACGACGTCGATCCCGTGGCCGCCGGTCGCCTCATGCACCGCCGCCCGCACGTCGCCCGTCGCGTGGTTGACGGCCGCGTCCGCACCGAGCTCGCGGGCACGCTCGAGCTTGGCGTCGCTCGACGAGGTCACGAGCACGCGCGCGCCGAGCGCCTTGCCGATCGCGAGCGCCGCGGTCGAGACGCCGCCGCCGATGCCCCAGGCGAGCACCCACTCGCCCTCGCGGAGCCCGGCCCGCGTCACGAGCATCCGGTACGCGGTCTCGAAGACGAGCGGGAACGCCGCCGCCTCCTCGAAGCTCAACCCCTCGGGGATCGGATGCACGTTGGTGGCGGGCACCGCGATCAGCTCCGCATTGGTGCCGTCGCCGTGCTCGCCGATCACGTGGATCCGGCCGTTGCCCGCCTCGATCCCGGGATTGAGGACGACGCGCTCGCCCGGCTCGAAGCCGGTCACGTCGTCGCCGAGTGCCTCCACGACGCCGGCCCCGTCGGCACCGAGAATGCGCGGCTTCGGCACGGACGGGAGCCCCTTGCGGATCCAGACGTCGAGATGGTTCAGCGCCGAGGCGCGGAGTCGGACGAGTACCTCGCCCGGCCCGGCCTCGGGATCCGGTGCCTCCTCGAGCACGAGAACCTCGGGTCCGCCGTCCTGATGGATCCGAACCGCGCGCACCGCGGCAGACTATCCGCGTGACCGCTGCGGAACTCGAAGCCCTCGGACGGGAGCTCGGGCTCGACGCCGTCGGCGCCGCGCAGGCCGAGCCCTATGCGGCGACGGAGCGCCACATCCGGGAGCGTCGCGAGCGTGGGCTCTTCGCCGACATGCGCTTCACGATGGCGCGGCCGGAGGAGTCGTGCCATCCGGAGACGCTGCTGCCGGGCGCCCGCACCGTCGTCTCGGCCGCGCTCTGTTACTGGCTCCCGGAGCCGGAGCGGGCGGAGGGTCAGGGCCGGCTGCCGCGCTACACGTGGTTCGATGCGTACGCGTCGCTGCGGGAGAAGCTCGAGGTCCTCGGCCGACAGCTCGGCGGAGCGTACCGCGTCCTGGTCGACGCGAACCAGCACGTCGACCGCGAGGCGGCCGCGCGAAGCGGCGTCGGCTTCTACGGCAAGAACACGCTCCTGATCACGCGGCGCCACGGCTCGTGGGTCGTGCTCGGGACGCTCGTCACCGACGTCGAGCTCGAGCCGACGCCGCGTCTCGACCTCGACTGTGGCGAGTGCAGGCTCTGCATCGACGCCTGCCCGACCGGTGCGCTCGACGAGCCGGGCACCCTCGACTCAACCCGCTGCCTGAGCTACTGGACGCAGGCACCCGCGCCTCCTCCCGCGGCGTATCGCACCGGCCTCGGAGCGCAGGTCTACGGCTGCGACATCTGCCAGGACGTCTGCCCGTGGAATCGCGGTGTCGAGAAGCGGCGCTCGGGAGAGCCACTGCCCGAGGACGCGACTCCGCACGTTTCGCTCGTCGATTGGCTGCGCTCGGAGCCCGACGAGTTGCGGAGGCGCTTCGCGAGGCTCTACGTGCCCCGCAACGACGGTCGCCGCCTGCGACTGAACGCCCTTGTCGCGGCAGGCAACGTGGGGGGCGACGGCGAACGGGACGCCGTGATCCCCTTCCTCGACGATCCCGACCCCTCGGCGCGCGAGCTCGCCGCCTGGGCGCTCGCGCGCCTCGAGGAGCGAGATGCTTAGCCGCCCGGGACGCTGGCTCGTGCTGCTGCGGGTGCTGCTCGTGGTGGTGGGCGCGGTGGCCGTCGCCCTCACGAAGTTCCCGCCCGGCTACGAGCCCTGGGCCTGGGCGGTCGTCGGGTTCTTCGCCGCGGTGACCGTTGTCTCGGGCGCGCTCTCCGCGATCGAGCTCGGCCCTGTCGCGCGGGTGCGCGCGCGCGTCGTGCTGCTCGCGCTCGACTCCATCGCGGCGATCGGGTTCGTCGCCGTCTTCTCGTTCGAGAACGGCGAGCCGTGGCGCGCGCTCTACCTGATCCCGATCGCGGCGGCTGCGCTGCGGTTCGGCCTGGTTGGCGGCATCGTCGGCGGCTCGGTGATGGTGGGGGCGACGATCGTCGTCGACGCCCTCGGCCCGGGCTTGGAGTGGCGGACGGCGTTCGCGCGGGCTCTCGTCGGGCTGCTCTTCGGCATCGTCATCGGCTATCTCCGCGACACGCTCACCGTCGAGCAGAGCCGCGCCGAGGCGCGAGCGGCAGAGGCGGAACGGCTGCGGGACGAGCTCGGTCACCGCGTCGACGTGCTCGAGACCGCGAATCGCTGCGCCAGAGCTCTCGGCTCGTCACTCGAGCTCGACGAGGCGTTCGGGGCGTTCATCCGCGAGCTGCGTGGTCTTGTCCCCTTCGAGCGAACGGCGATCGTCCTCGTCGAGGGAGACACCGCGACCACGATGGCCACGGCCGGTCGCGGCGCAGGCGAGGTCTTCCCACCGGGGAACAGCGATCCGATCGAAGGCTCCCTGCTGGAGCGGGTGCAAGAGGGCAAGCTCCTCGTGCGCCGCGATCTGGCCGAACGCGATTCCCCGGCCGACGAGCAGCTTCTTGCGCTCGGGCTGCGCAGCGAGCTCGTGACGCCGCTGTTGGTCGGCGCCCGCACGATCGGGATGCTGAGCCTGTCGCGCGACCGTCCGGACGCGTTCAGCCCGGACGAGATCGAGCTCGTCGCTCTGCTGGGTCGCCTCGTTGCGACCGCCGTCCAGAACATCCGCGCCTACGAGGCCGAGCGGAGACGCGTCGAGGAGCTCGCGCGCCTGTCGGAGCTTCGCGCCGACTTCGTGTCGCTCGTCTCGCACGAGCTGCGCAGCCCGATGGCGGCAGTGATCGGCGCCGCCCGGACGCTGCAGGACCGGTGGCGGATGCTGTCGGCGGCTCAGCGCGAGTCGTTTCTTGCGCTCATCGGCGACGAGACGACGCGGCTGGCCGAGCTCGTCGGCGACGTCCTCGACACGTCTCGCATCGAGGCGGGGACGTTCAGCTATCGCTTCGACGAGGTCGATCTGGGCCGCGTCGTCGACGAGGCCGTCGAGGCAGCGGTGCTCGCGCAGCAGGAAGTGCCGGTCGTCGCCTCGGTCCGAGGAGCGCTCCCGGCGATCCGCGGCGACCGTGCCCGGCTTCGACAGGTGCTCGGGAACCTGATCGAGAACGCGGTCAAGTACTCGCCCGAGGGGGTTGAGGTGCGCGTCTCGGCTGCAGCGTCGAACGGGGCGGTGCGAATCTCGGTCCGCGACTCCGGCCCGGGGATACCGCGTGACCAGCAGGCGCGGATCTTCGAGAAGTTCGGGCGCGCCGACGTCGAAGGCGGCTCGAAGCCGGGAACGGGGCTCGGGCTCTTCATCGCCCGCTCGATCGCGGAGGCCCACGGCGGCTCGCTCGACGTGAGCTCCGCCGCCGAGCAGGGCTCGACGTTCACGGTGTCGCTGCCCGTCGGCGAATAGGGCCGCTAGGCGCGGGCGGCGCGCATGCGCTCGACGCCGAGCTCTTTCGCGAGAGCCTTGGCGCGCGCGGCGATCGAGTGGCGCAGCTCGTCCGGCTCGAGGAGAACCGCCTCGCCGCGCAGCGAGAGCACCTCGCTCTCGAGCCAGTCGTCGCTGGAGAAGGGCAGCTCGCGAACCGCGCTGCCGTCGGCGAGCGGCCGCGCCCCGCGCTCGATCGCCCAGCGTGCGATCTCCTCGTCGTAGAGGAGCTTCGCGGTGCGCGCGTCGCGGAGCCGCGTCGGCTCGAAACCCTCGCGCGGCTCGAAGCGCTCTCGCGTGAGCTTCGCGCTCCGCATCCGGTCGAGGCGGAACGAACGCGCGCCGTCACTCGTGCGGTCCCACGTGTGGACGTACCAGTTGGGCAGCTGCCGCTCGAGGGAGTAGGGCTCGACGAGCCGCGTCGACGGCTCGGCGTCGACTTCCTTCTGGTATTCGATCTCGACGAGCTTGCGCTCGCGCATCCCGCGGGCGAGCCTCGAGACCAGGTCGACCTCCTCGCCGCCCACGTGCGGCTCCGGGGTGCGCGCGAGCTCGAACTGGCCGAAGGTCTCCTCGAGCTTCTTGCGGACGCGCGAGAGCGGCGTGTGCGCGTCGGCCGCGATCATCGGCCCGACGTACTCCAGCGCGAGCCGGATCGCTCGCGCCTCGAGCGGCGTCAGCCGCGGCGCGGCGCGGAACGTGTCGCCCCACAGCTCCTTGTCGACGTGTACGGAGCCGTCCCGCAGCTCGGCGTAGACCGTGTAGCAGCCGCCGCCGAAGTTGACGAGGTTGAGCAGCGAGAGATGCTCTTCCAGCTCATCGTCCGGGATCGAGGGGAACTTCTCGAGCAGCTCGACCGCCGGAATCTCGGCGTCGCGCTCTTCGCCGCAGGTCGCGAGCAGGTACGCGAGCAGCGCCTGGAGGACCGCGAATCGCTCGGGCGCGACCGGTCCGGCGAAACGTTCCACCGTCCCGTCGTCGATCACCGCCGGCTTCTCGCGTGCCGGCTGCGGCGACTCACCTTCGTGGCCGGCGCGCACCCGCCGCAGCGCCTGGGCGACGTCACGCTTGAGCTCGGCCGGCTCGAGCGGCACGGCGCGCCCGTTCTGGCGCAGCACCCAGGACGCGAGCTGGGAGATGGAGGAGTAGTCGGTGACGAAGACGCCGTCCTCGAGCCGTCCCGTTGCGCCATAGGTACGCCGCACCCACCACGCGGTGTCGCCGCGCACGTCGATCCGCGCCGTTCCCACGACCTCGCCGATCTGCCAGGGAGGCCGGCCGCGATAGACCTCGACGTCGAAGTCGGTCGGCGCGCGGAAGTCGCGCTCGCGCCGGGTCGCGAACTTGATGTCGCCGCGGATGCGCGAGACGCGGAAGGTGCGGATCTCCTCGCGGTCGAGGTCGTGGCCGACCACGTACCAGAGTCCGTTGTCATTGAGCAGCGCGTACGGGTTGAGCGTGCGCTCGTTCTCTTCGTCCCGCGAGATCGACCAGTAGTCGAAACGCACCGTCCGCTGCTTCGAGATCGCATTCTCCAGCTTCGCCAGCCGCCCCGGTGTCTCGGGCGAATAGTCCGGATCGAGCACCTCGACGCGGCTTGCGGTCTCGGTCGGCGCCTCGCTGAAGCCGGGCCGTCCGAGCGCGAGGTTCTGGAGAGCGAGGCGGAGCGGCTCGGCGTACGCGAACTTCCCCTCGAGGAGGTAGAAGGCGGTCTGCAGCGCCGCAAGCTCCTCGTCCTCGAGCTCGAGCTGCGGCAGGAAGTACTGCTCCGAGCGGAGCGTGTACAGCTCCTCGCCGGTGAACTCGTCGCGCTGCGACTGGAGCGGGACGCCGAGCGAGAGCAGCTCGGCACGGTCCGAGTAGAAGCGCCGCGCGAAGGCCTCGTCCGACATCTCCGAGTAGCCCTCGACGTTCGACTTCACGTCGCGCGCAGTCAGCGCTCTCCGCTCGGCCATGAGAAAGGCGACGAGCGAAAGCTGCCGAATCAGCTTGTCCGTGTCGTGGGACACCCCGCGCTGCACCCTATAGCCGGGCGCCTGTGGAACGCTGCTGTGGAAGCCTGTGGACGGCGGCGGCTACGCCGCGGCTTTGGTCTCGAGGTGCTGGTGCGAAGGGCAGTAGTCGCGTTCGGGCAGGGGGGTCCGTTGGCACGGCTTGCCCTTGCGGGTGGTGGCCCGGCAGCGGGCGACTCCGCCGTCGAGCAGGCCCGACTCGATCTGCTCCTCGATGAAGTCGACGGCGGCCTTCACTCCCTGCTCGACCGCCCATGCGACCTGCGCCTGCGCCGTGATGGGGAAATAGCGCCGGATGTCCTGGAACAGCGCCCGATCTGGCTTCGCGAAATAGAGCGGATCGTTGGCCAAGCGCTCCATCGTCTGCTCGCAGGCCATCAGCACTCCGCGGCGCGACTCGAGTTGGGTCTCACGGTCGGCGTAGGGATCGATCATGTCCCTCACGGAGCGGTAAATCGCCCGTGAGTATTGATACATACACTGCTGCAGCTGGGCAGTTCTCTCTTCGATCACTCGCGTCTCAGTCTCCTCCCGCAGACCCCGCAAGGCCCGGTCTGAAGCCAAATCCCGGCGTGCATCCCCTTTACACGTCACTCGATCCTACATGGTAACGGCGCTGTCACAAAGTCGCCGAATTTGTTGCCTTACCGGCAAACGATCGGTCGCCGGCGCGGCGTCGCCTTGCATACCCGGCTCGCCCGCCGGCAAAACGGCGAACGTCAGGCCTGGAGGACGACGAGCCGCTCCTCGGTCATCTCGCGGATCGTGTACGCGGGGCCTTCCTTCGTGTTGCCGGAGCCCTTGACGCCGCCGTACGGCATCTGGTCGGCCCGGAACGTCGGCGCCTCGTTGACTGTGACGCCACCGAAGTCGAGCGCCTCGGCCGCCGCGAGCGCCGTGGCGATCGAGGCGGTGAATACCCCCGCCTGGAGCCCGTACTCGGTTCCGTTGGCGCGCGCGTACGCGTCGTCGAGCGAGTCGACGGCGTTGACGACGCAGACCGGGCCGAAGACCTCGTCGCAGACGACGCGCGCCGTCTCGGGCGCCTCGGCGAGCACGATCGGGCCGAGCGGATCCGCGTCGGTTGCGCCGACGAGCAGCGTTGCGCCTGCCGTCTGCGCCTCGTCGACCCACTCCGCGATCCGGGTGCGCGCGTCGGCGTCGATCACGGGCCCGACGTCGGTCGCCTCGTCCGCCGGGTCGCCCACCACAAGTGCTTCGACCTTCGGGACGAATCGCTCGAGGAAGCCGTCGAGCACGGGCCGCTCGACATAGATCCGCTGCACGGAGATGCAGCTCTGGCCGGCGAACGAGAACGCGTTCGCCGCGAGCTTCGAGGCGGCGAGGTCGAGGTCGGCGTCGGCCGCTACGACGACGGGAGTCGAGTTGCCGAGCTCCAGCCGCACGCGCTTCTTCGCGGCGCGCTCCGCGATGCCCCAGCCGACGCCGCTCGAGCCGGTGAACGTGATCATCCGGACGCGCTCATCGGCGACCAGGACGTCGCCGATCTCGGCGGACGGGCCGACGAGGACGGTGAGCCAGCCCGGCGGGAGGCCGGCCTCCTCGGAGAGCTCCGCGAGCAGAAGCGCGGAGAGCGGCGTCGAGCTCGCCGGCTTGAGCACGACCGGGCAGCCGGCGGCGAGCGCGGGAGCGAGCTTGTGCGCGACGAGATTGCACGGGAAGTTGAAGGGCGAGATCGCGCCGATCACTCCGATCGGTCGCCGCAGCGTGAAGGCGATCTTTCCCTCCCCGGCCTCCGAGGCCGCCATCGGCACGACGTCGCCGGCGAGCTTGCGCGCCTCGACCGCCGCGAACGTATACGTCGAGACCGCCCGCGACGCCTCGACGCGGGCCGTCTTGATCGGCTTGCCGGCCTCGGCGCAGATCGTCTGCGCCATGTCCTCGTGCCGTTCGCGCAGGAGAGCCGCGACCCTGTCGAGGATGGAAGCCCGCTCGTGGGCAGGAAGCGGCGACTCGAGCACGCGCGCCGCGGCGTCCACGGCCTGCCTCGCGTCGTCGGCGCCCGACTTCGGGGCGCGGCCGACCACCTCCCCCGAATAGGGCGAACGAACCTCGATCCATTGGTCGGTGGCGGTCGTCATATGCTCCCTCTCTTGCTCACCCGCGACGATATCGGCATCCACCTGACGTGTGAGCTCGTGGTCGAGGGCACCACCTGGCCGTGCTTCTCTCACACGATCGAGCACCCGGATGGGCTCGTCCTCGTCGACACGGGGATGATCGAGTCGACGCCGCAGCTCGACGAGTTCTTCCAGCCGACCGTGCATCCGCTGCCGGACGAGGTCGTCGAGCGCGTTGCGCAGGTGGTCATCACGCACATGCACTTCGACCATCACGGCGCCAACCGGCTCTTTCCCGGCGTCCCGATTCACGTGCAGCGGATCGAGCTCGAGGACGCGCGCACGCAGGACGACTACACGGTGCGCGAGTGGATCGACTTTCCGGAGGCGATCTACGTCGAGCACGACGGGGAGGCCGAGATCCTTCCCGGCATCCGGATCGTGCCCGCACCGGGGGAGACGCGCGGCCACCAGATCGTCGTCGTGGAGACCGAGGAGGGGTCGGTCGTGCTCGGCGGCGACGTCGGCCACACCTTCCGGGAGCTCGGGCAGGCCGACACGCCCGGCAAGCGATTCGTGCTCGAGCTCGCGGCGCCGACGTACCTCGCGCACGTCCGCGAGCCGCATGTGCCGCACGCGAACGCGTAGCCGCTAGTCGTCGGGGAGCCGCGCCGTGATCGCGGCGAGCACCTTTTCCTGGATCGAAGGGACGTCGTGCATCAGCGCGCGGAAGCCGGATGCGGTCAGAACGAGCAGGCGCGACGGCCCGCGGGTCTTCACCGTCGCGGTTCGCGGCTTGCCCGAGACGAGGGCGATCTCGCCGATGAAGTCGCCGGGCCCGAGCTTGTTGACGACGCGGCCCTTCCGGACCACGTCGGCCTCTCCCTCGACGAGAACGAGGAACTCGGCGCCGCCGGCTCCTTCGCGCGTCAGGCTGCGCGCCGCCGGCAGGTGAAGCTCGTCGGCGAGCGCCGCGATTTGCGCAAGCTCGCGCTGCGAGCAGCGCTCGAAAAGCGGGACCCGCTTGAGCAGCTCGATCTTGGCGTTCTTGCGCAGCATCGACCGCGGTACAGTCTCATGGATGAAGCGCGCGGAGGCAATGATCGTCGATGCCGTTCGTAGTCCGATCGGAAAGAAGAACGGCACGCTCTCGCACATTCGCGGCGACGAGCTCTCCGCCCAGGTCGTGAATGCGCTCCTCGCTCGTAACGGCGTCGATCCCGCCGAGATCGAGGACGTGCAGTGGGGCTGCGTGACGCAGGTCGACGAGCAGGCCTGGAACATCGGCCGCAACGTCGCGCTCACCGCCGGCTGGCCGGTCTCGGTCGCCGGGACGACTGTGGATCGCCAGTGCGGCTCGTCGATGCAGACGAACTTCAACGCGGCCGCCGCGGTCTGGTCGGGGCAGCTCGACCTCGTCGTCGCGGGCGGCGTCGAGATGATGTCGCGGGTCCCGATGGGCTCGAACAACGGCTCGATGTCGCCGCTCGTCTGGGAACGCCACGACATCGTGATGCAGGGCATCTCGGCGGAGGAGATCGCGCAGCAGTGGAACCTGCCGCGCTCCGAGCTCGACCGGATCTCGTACGAGTCGCACATGCGCGCCGCCCACGCGATCGACGAGGGGCGCTTCGAGAAGGAGATCGTCCCGATCGAGCTCGACGTGCCGGATCAGGACGACTCCGGTGCCGCGCCGACGCTCACCCGGGTGCGCTTCGCGGTCGACGAGGCCGTGCGGCGTGAGACCACGCTCGAGAAAATGGCGGCCCTCCAGCCGGCGTTCATTCCCGACGGCGTGGTGACCGCAGGGAACTCGTCCCAGATCGTCGACGGCTCCGCCGCGGTGCTCGTCGTCTCGGAAGCGAAGGTCTCCGAGCTGGATCTCGAACCGCGTGCGCGCTTCATCTCATTCGGCGTCGTGGGCGTCGACCCGCACCTCATGCTGCACGGCAATCCCGAGGCGTCGGCGAAGGCGCTCGCCAAAGCGGGGCTGACGTGGGACGAGATCGACGTGATCGAGGTGAACGAGGCGTTCGCCTCGGTGGTGGCGCAGTTCCTCGCGGATACCGGCCTGCAGGAGCGCTACGAGGCCGGTGACGTGAACCCGAACGGCGGCGGCATCTCGCTCGGCCATCCGCTCGGCGCGACGGGCGCGCGGATCACCTCGACGCTCGTCTCGGAGCTCGAGCGGCGGAACGCGCGCTACGGCCTCGCGACGATGTGCATCGGCTTCGGCCAGGCCATCGCCGCCGTGATCGAGCGCGTCTAGCCGGGGCTCACCAGCCGCCCGGGTGGTACGAGATCCGGGTCGGCGGCCAATACGTGAACATCACGGGCCCGACGAGGCTGCTTCTGGGTACCGATCCCCACCTGCGAGAGTCGCAAGAGTCCGGGCGATTGTCGCCGAGCATGAAGTACTCACCCTCCGGCACATGCCACGTCCGGCCGAAATGGGTCGTGTCGGCCAGACGTGCGGAGCGCGAGAGGTAGGGCTCCGGGAGCTTCGTCCATTTCCCGGCGCCGGGCCGGCGGATCCAGATGAAGCCGTGATCGTCCTCGCGCACCGTCTCGCCCGGCAGTCCGATCAGCCGCTTGACGAAGGTGGTGCCCGCGTCGCCGGGCTCGCAGAGGTTCGCCTTCGCGGGAGCGGTGAAGACCACGATCTGACCGCGTTGCGGACTGCCGAAGTCGTAGGCGAGCCTGTTCACGAGCACGCGGTCGCTCATCGCGCCGAGGCAGCCGTAGCCGGGGCGGGCGCAGTGCAGCGTGTGCTCCATCGAGGAGGACGGGATTCGGTAGGGCTTTGCGACCTCCGCCTGGAACGCGAGCACGAACCCGATCGCGACGGCGAGCGTGATCGTCCAGTCGGCGATCCTCCGCCACGGAGCAGGTAGCCGGCTCAGCGGATGAAAGCTCATCCCGCCGCAGGATAGACCCGTCGCCGGCTCAGTCGTGCTGCGCGAGCCAGTCGCCCACGACCTGCATGTAGCGCTCCCGCTCCTCGACGTGGGGCATGTGGGACGACTCCTCGAACACGACCCATTCCGAGCCGGCGATGCCGTCGAGCAGGACCTGCTGCAGAGCCGGCGTCGCCTCGTCGTAGCGGCCAGACACGAGCAGCGTCGGCACGCCGATCTCGGACAGTCGGTCCTTCACCTGCCAGTCCTTGCACGAGCCGATGATGTGGAACTCGCTCGGCCCGTTCATCGTCCGGTAGACGGTCGGGTCCTGCTCGAGATACTCGAACGACCTCGCGACCTCGGGCGGCCAGGGGATACGACACACGTGGCGCGCGTAGAAGACGAGGCATGCCTCCACGTATTCGGGGTCGTCGTACGAGCCGGCCTCCTCGTGCTTCGTGAGCGTCGCCTGAACGTCCTCCGGGAGCTGCTCGCGAAGCTTGTTGGCCTCGGTCGCGAAATCGGCCCACGACGCAGCGGTGTCCGCGAGGACGAGCGAGCGCAGCCCGGCCGGCCGGGTGAACGCGTACTCCTCGGCGAGAAAGCCGCCCCACGACTGGCCGAGCACGTGGTGGCGATCGGCGATCCCCAGCGCCTCGACGAGGTTCTGCAGCTCGCGGACGAAGAGGGACGGCGTCCAGAACTCCGCGCCGCGGTCCGGATAGTGGGTGCTGCGGCCGCCTCCGACCTGGTCGTAGTGGACAACGGCGCGCGAGCCGGCGAGGTCGGTGAGCGAGAGGAGGTAGTCGTGCGTCGCACCGGGGCCGCCGTGAAGTGCGACGAGCGGCGCGGCGTCCCCGTCGAGGTCGCCCGTCACCCGGTACCAGGTCTCGGCCTCCTCGCCGTCGAGCGGCAGCGTGATCGTGCCCTCGCGGATCTCCACCCGCGTGACTCTACGTCTCCGGGGTTGTCCACACCCTCCACGGCTTCCACAGCTGCTTGCGTCCGAGCCCGCAAGCGAGGAGAGTCGAGCGACCCTGGTACCGGCGACGCGCACCCGACGCAGGGAGCGGGCACTCTCGGAGGCCGAGGCATACGCGCGCTGCCACGGCCAGCGCGCCCTCTGTCCCGTGCGTGTGGCGGCCACCCCTGAACGGGACGAGCGACTCCGGACAGCATTCCTGCGCGCGCTGGAGGAGCTCCGTCCCTAACTGAGGGCTCGCTAGGCTCCGCCGCGTGAAGGTCGGAGTCGTCGGTCTGGGAACGATGGGCGCGGGCATCGCGCAGCTCGCGGTCGAGGCTGGGCTCGGGACCGTCGGGCGCGAGGTGACCGACGAGCTGGGGGGGACCGCACGCGGCCGGATCGAGCACTTCCTCTCGCGCAAGGTGGAGAAGGGGCAGATCGACTCCTTCGAGATCGGGCTGCTGACACTGACGACCGAAGTCGCCGACCTCGCCGACTGCGACGTCGTGATCGAGGCCGTGGTCGAGGAGCTCGACGCCAAGCGGGAGCTGTTCCGCGAGCTGGAGAAGGTCTGCCGTCCCGACGCGGTTCTGGCCACGAACACCTCGGCTCTCTCGGTCACCGAGATCGCGGGCGCTATCTCGACTCCCGAGCGCGTCGTCGGGATGCATTTCTTCAACCCTGCGCCTCTGATGCCGCTCGTGGAGATCGTCCGGGCCGAGCGAACCTCGGACGAGGCTTTCGACGCCGCCTACGCGCTCGCCGAGCGGCTGGGCAAGCATCCGATCCGCTGCCACGACACGCCCGGCTTCGTCGTCAACCGAGTCCTGATCCCGCTGCTCAACGACTGCGTGCGCGTCCTCGACGAGGCCCGGGTCACGCCTGCCGATCTCGACGCCGGCATGAAGCACGGAGCCGGCTGGCCGATGGGGCCGTGCGAGCTCGTCGACCTCGTGGGAATCGACGTCCACGTGCACGCGAGCGAAGCGCTCTGGCAGAAGCTGCGCGAGCCGAGGATGGCACCGCCGGCCCGCCTCGTCGCAATGGCGAACGCCGGCCTGCTCGGCCGCAAGAGCGGCCGCGGCTTCTACGAGTACGGCTAGCTCGCCGGAACGCGCGGCGTCTCGGCGGTGATCAGCTCGAGCCGGAGCGCCTGCAGAACGGCGGCCGAGGCGTTGGTGAGGAGCCGAGCCGACGCCTCTTCCGAGACGCCGCCCGCCCGTAGCGCCTCCGCCAGGGCCTCGACGCGCGCGGCGAGCCGGTCGGCGCGCCGCTGCAGACGATCGTCCACCATGACAACAAAGCTTCGCGAAAAGGCGGGGCGCTCCTCTCCATGCGGAGTACCCTTGGGGCGCCATGCGGCGTCTCCTCCTCATTTGCGCTCTTCTCGCCGGGCTCTCGCTGCCCGCCGTGGCGGTTGCTCGTGCGCACACGGGAGCGAAGCCCGGTTATGCCGTGGTGCGCAATGCGGCCGGTGACGGCGGCGTCAACGGCCACGCGATCGTCACGGTCGTCGTGCACGGCTTCGTGCTCGGGAGCGTCAGCTCGCAGGGTGAGGCCAGGGTCGACATCTACCAGCTGCCCGGCGAGGCTGTTCCCCAGACGACCCCCAACGTCTCGAAGACCAGCATCAAGTGGAACGGCCGCCCCGGTCACGAGTTCAACGGCAGCGGCTTCCGCTTCCGGGCGACGGGCGGCTACTACCGGGTGGTCGTGCGCGGCTCCGGCATCTATCTCTACGTCGGCGGTCAGGGCACGATCACGGTCCACGGCTCCTCGTTCAACAAGAAGAGCGACGGGAAGTACGCGATCGACGGTGGGACCTTCCGCTCGCTGCCCGCGAAGCGGATGACGCGCCAACTGGGACGGGGGTGACCGAGATGGCAGACGCACAGACGATCCTCGTCGTCGAGGACGAGCAGGCGATCGCATCCTTCGTCGCGGCGTATCTCCGCAAGGACGGCTTCACGGTGGAGATGACGGCGAGCGGGCGCGAGGCGCTGACTCTCGTCCAGTCCGTCGCGCCCGCGCTCGTCGTCCTGGACCTGATGTTGCCCGACCTCGACGGGTTGGAGGTCTGCCGGCGGATCCGGGAGACGAGCACCATGCCGGTTCTGATGCTGACCGCCCGCGACGACGACCTCGACAAGATCGCGGGGCTCGAGGTCGGCGCCGACGACTACCTGACCAAGCCGTTCAATCCGCGCGAGCTGGTGGCGAGAGTGCGCGCCATCCTTCGCCGCAGCAACTCCGGGCGGACGAAGCCCGACGCCGGGGTCATGCGCCACGGCGACCTCGTGCTCGACGCGGGCCGGCGGGAGTGCCACGTCGGCGACACGGAGATCCGGCTCGCGCCGAAGGAGTTCGATCTCCTCTGGGAGCTCCTCGATCATCGGGGCCTCGTTCTGACGCGCGACCAGCTGCTCGAGCGCGTGTGGGGCTACACGTTCGCGGGCGACACCCGGACGGTCGACGTCCATGTCCGCCAGCTGAGGCGGAAGCTCGGTGACGACGCGCCGATCGTCACGGTCTGGGGGATCGGCTACAAGGCCGCCCCGGCGCCTGCCACCGGCGGGTAGCGCCATGTTCAGATCGCTGCGCTTCCGGCTGCCCGCGCTGTTCCTGCTCGGGATCGTGCTCGCCGGGCTCGTCGCGACGCTCATCGCCGTCCGGTTCTTCCAGAGCAACACCCGGGCGCACGCCGCTGCGGAGCTGCGGGCGGAGTCGGCCGGGATCCTGCAGCTCTACAGGCAGAAAGCGGGAATTGGCCACGTCTCGCTCGCGAACCTCAAGCTCGCCCTCGGCAGTGACAAGGTGTTCTGGGTTCCCGCCGTTCCCGGAGGGTCGCTGCTCGCCGGCCCGCTGCCCAGGCTGCCGAGCAGCGTGCTGCCAAGCACCCCGTCGGCGGGCGCCACGCAGCCGGCGTTCGGTTTCCAGCAGACCGGCAGGTCGTTTCTCGGCGTGGCGCAGGCGGTGACGCTCGGGAACAACGTCTACGCCGGAACTCTCGTCGTCGCGGAGCCGGAGTCCGCGCTCCGCGCCCGCTGGCTGCAGCTTGCGTGGGAGCTCGCGCTCGCCTTCGGAATCGGGATCCCCGTCGCGGGCGTCCTCGTCGTCTACCTGGCGCGCCGGATCGCGGAGCCGCTCGAAGCGCTCGCGGCTGCTGCGGACGAGGTCGCAGCGGGCCACTACGACGTGGCGGTGCCGCACCACACCGGGGGCGGTACAGAGGTCGACCGGCTCGCCGCTCGCTTCGACGAGATGACCGCGAGGCTGGCGGAGTCGGAGCAGCTCTCCCGCAACTTCCTCATGTCGGTCTCGCACGAGCTGCGCACTCCGCTGACCGCGATCCGCGGGCACGTCGCTGCGCTGCGAGAGGGCGTCGTCGACGACGAGGCGTCGCAGGAGCGCTCGCTCGAGGTGATCTCCGAGGAGGCGGCGCGGCTCGAGCGCCTCGTCGGAGACGTCCTCGACCTCGCCAAGCTCGACGCACGCCGCTTCGCGCTCCTGCGCGAGGAGGTCGACATGCGCGCGCTGTGCGAGCGCGCCTATGCGACGTTCGTGGAGGAGGCACGGGCGCGCGGCATCGAGTACGACCTCGAGCTCGACGGTGGCGCCGTGCTCATCACCGACGGCGACCGCGTGTTGCAGATCGTCACGAACCTGATCGCGAACGCTCTCCACTGGACTCCGTCGGGAGGGCGCGTCGACCTGGGGCTCGCCGCGGCGAACGGCGAGGTCAAGGTCGCGGTCGCGGATACGGGGCCTGGGATCGCGCCGCAGATGGCGGAGCGCATCTTCCGGCCGTTCTGGTCCGGGGACGGCGGCGGCACCGGGCTCGGTCTCGCGATCGCCCGCGAGCTCGCACTCGCGCTCGGCGGCCGGCTCGAGCTCCACAGCGAGCCCGGGCACGGGAGCCGCTTCGTGCTCGTCCTACCGCTTCGGGAGTCTCAGCCGGCTGCTTGACGCTCGTCGAGGTGGTAGACGACGGCGCCGTCGCGCGTCAGTCCCTCCTCGAGTTTCGTCAGCCGCTCCTCGACGCTTCTCCAGCCCGACGCGATGAGGTCGACCAGCAGGGCGAGATCGTCCACTCGGGCGTGACGCTCGGCGAGGATGTCTCCCTCGATGCGCTCGAGGCGGCGGATGGCCTGGTTCGTGAGGCCGCGGACTTCGGCGAGGTGGCGTGCGCTCGGCCGGAAGTGCTGGCGGAGGCCGTCCTCGATCGCCTCGGGCAGACCGGCCTCGAAGCGGGCGGTGGTCGCGGCGAGAGACTCGACCGCGTGCCGTGCGCGCTCGAGCGTCGCGTCGAACGTGGCGGGATCGGTGCGGCCGGCGGCCGCGTCCTCGATCCGCTGCTGAGCGCGGGCTATGGCCTCCATGTCCACGAAAGCGAAGATAGAACTCGCGTCGGATGGACCTTTCCGAGCTCGACTACGAGCTGCCGCCGGAGCTGATCGCGCAGCACCCGGCCGAGCGGCGCGACGCCTCGCGCCTCCTCGTCTACGAACGCGAGACGGGAGCCGTCCGCCATCGCACCTTCGACGAGCTCCCCCAGGAGCTCCACGGCGAGCTGGTGGTCGTCAACGACACGAAGGTCGTGCCCGCCCGGATTCCGATCGACTCTCCGCGCGGCGAGGTGCTGCTGCTGGAGCAGCGGGAGGACGGAACCTGGGAGGCGCTCGCACGGCCGACGCGACGGCTGAGGGCGGGTCGGCGATACGGCCCCGTCGAGCTCCTCGAGCACCTCGGCGAGGGGCGCTGGCGTCTACGGCTCGACGGAGAGCCTGCCGGCGAGACGCCGCTCCCGCCGTACATCACCGAACGGCTCGACGATCCGTCGCGCTACCAGACCGTCTACGCGCGCGAACCGGGGTCGGCGGCCGCGCCGACCGCAGGGCTGCACTTCACGCCGGAGCTGCTGGCGGCGCTCGACCCGGCGCGCGTCACGCTCCACGTCGGCCTCGACACGTTCCGGCCGGTCACCGAGGAACGGCTCGAGGAGCACCGGATCCACGGCGAGCGCTACCACGTCGCGCCACAGGACGGGGAGCGGATCCGCGCCGCCGAACGCGTCCTCGCCGTCGGCACGACGACCGTGCGCGTGCTCGAGACGATCGCGCACGGCGGGCCGCTCGCGGGCCGAACCGAGCTCTTCATCACGCCGGGCTTCGAGTTCCGGCGCGTCGATGCGCTACTCACGAACTTCCACCTGCCGCGCTCGACCCTGCTCGCGCTCGTGATGGCGTTTGTGGGAGTGGAGGAGACGAGGCGGCTGTACCGGCTCGCGGTCGAGGAGCGCTACCGCTTCTACTCGTTCGGGGATGCGATGCTCATCCTGTAGCGCAGGAAGCCGGCGGTGTGGAACCATTCCCGGGTTGGGCGAATTGACGATCGGTCGGGGGGCCGTCGATCAGGAGCTGATCGCCTCTGAGTTGACGCGTGCTCGGGCACGGACGGATGCCCTCCTCGATCCGCTGTCGGAGGAGCAGCTGCTCGTGCAGGTGTCTCCGCTGATGTCGCCGCTCGTCTGGGACTTCGCGCACATCGGCTACTTCGAGGAGCTGTGGCTGCTCCGCGAGCTCGGCGGCGAGCCGCCGGTGCGCGCCGAGCACGACGACGTCTACGACGCGTTCGCGCACGAGCGGAGCGAGCGGGGAGAGCTGCCGATGCTGCCGCCGCAGGCAGCTCGTGAGTACGTCGCCGACGTGCGCCGCCGCGTGCTGACGCGGCTGGCGGACATCAGCCTGGACGGCGGGGATCCGCTGCTCGACGACGGCTTCCTGTTCGGTCTGATCGTCCAGCACGAGCAGCAGCACGTCGAGACGATGACGCAGACGCTCGAGCTCGGCGCCCTGCCCGGCCCGGAGCCGTTCGGGCCGCCGCCGGTCACAGCGGAAGGCGACGTGCTCGTCGAAGCGGGGCCGTTCTCGCTCGGAGCGGACGAGGATGCCGTCTGGGCCTACGACAACGAGCTGCCGAGGCACGAGGCGACGTTGCCGGCGTTCCGGATCGACCGGGCGCTCGTCACCAACTCCGACTGGCTGGCCTTCAGCGCCGACGGCGGGTACGAGGAAGGGGCGTTGTGGAGCGACGAGGGCTGGGAGTGGCGGACAGCCGAGCAGGCGGACGCGCCGCTTTTCTGGGAGCGCGACGGCGACCACTGGTTGCTCCGGCGCTTCGACCGCGTCGAGCCGGTTCCGGCGGCCGAGCCGGTACAGCACGTCAGCTGGTACGAAGCCGATGCCTATGCGCGCTGGGCCGGGAAGCGGCTGCCGGGCGAAGCGGAGTGGGAGAAGGCGGCCCGCGTTGCCGGCGACGAGCTCGAGCACCTGCAGGGGGCGGTCTGGCAGTGGACGTCGTCGTTCTTCGGCGGCTACCCGGGATTCCGCGCCTTTCCCTACGCGGAGTACTCCGAGGTCTTCTTCGGCGAGGAGTACCGCATGCTGCGCGGCGGCGCCTGGATCACGGATCCGGTCGTCGCGCGGACGAGCTTCCGCAACTGGGACTACCCGCAGCGGCGGCAGATCTTCTCCGGCGTTCGGTGTGCGGCCGATGCCTAACAGCGGCAACGCAGCGACCGAGCCGAGGATCCGGATCGAGCGGCTCCTCGACGAGACCGACCGCCGCTCGGCGCTGTACGACGAGACGTTCTGGAGCCTTCGTGCCAGCCCGAAGGAGCTGCCGCCGGTCTGGCTGTACGACGAGCGCGGCTCGCGCCTGTTCGAGCGGATCACGCAGCTGCCCGAGTACTACCCGACCGGCCGAGAACAGGAGATCCTGACCGCGCACGCGGCCGAGATCGCCGCGTCGACCGGGGCGCAAACGCTCGTCGAGCTCGGCGCAGGGACGTCTGCGAAGACGCGCACGCTGCTCGACGCGCTCTGCGCGAACGGAATGCTGGAGCGATTCGTCCCCCTCGACGCGAGCGAGGAGGTGCTGCGCGCGAGTGCGTCCGCGATCGCCGCTGCCTACCCGATCGCGGTGCACGCCATCGTCGGGGACTTCGAGCGCCACCTGAGCGCGATCCCGCGCGGCGAGAACCGGCTCGTCGCGTTCCTGGGCAGCACGATCGGCAATCTCCACCCCGAGCGCCGCGCGAGGCTGCTCGCCGCGCTTGCAGCCACGCTCGGGCCGAGCGACTCGTTCCTCCTCGGGGTCGACCTCGTCAAGGATCCGGCTCGGATCGAGGCCGCGTACAACGACAGTCAGGGCGTGACCGAGTCCTTCGTGCGCAACGGGCTCGATGCGGTCAACCGCGAGCTGCGTGCCGACCTCGGCCAGGAGCAGCTCGCCTTCGAGGCTCGCTGGGACGAGCAGCACGAGTGGATGGACATCGGCTTTCGCGCTCGCGTGGCGCAGCAGGTCACGTTCCGCGAGCTGGACACCGTCGTCCAGCTCGACGAGGGCGAGAAGCTGAGGCTCGAGGTGAGCACGAAGTTCAGGCGCGAGGGAACCGAGCGCGAGCTCGCGGCCGCGGGAATGTGTCTGGTGGCCTGGTGGGCCGACGAAGCCGAGGAGTTCGCGCTTCTGCTCGCCACGCGCACGACGTGAGGCCGCGGAGCGCAAACGAGTGGCGTGACTTCTGGCGCGACGGCGGCGAGCGCGAGCTGGCCGCACAGCTGGACGAGCTCGCGCCGTACAGCGTCCGCATCGCGACGCTCCTCGGCAGTGGCGCACCCTTGCGTGCCCTCGTCTCCGAGCTCGGCCGGATCCGCGAGCACGAGCTCGAGGCGCCGCCCGATCCGGCGCGCGATGCAGAGCTCGCCGGACGGGTCTTTTCCTGGTTCGAGAGCGCAACGCCCGCGCGCTGAATAACTACCCTCGGCGCGTGAACGAGAGCTTCACGGTCACCGCCCGGGACGGCGCCGCGCGCGCGGGGATCCTCAGCACCGCGCACGGCGAGGTGCGGACGCCCGCCTTCATGCCGGTCGGAACGAAGGCCACCGTCAAGTCGGTTGATCCGACAGAGCTGCGCGCGCTCGGAGCCGAAATCGTGCTCGGCAACGCGTACCACCTGCATTTCCGGCCTGGAGAGGAGCTGATCGCCGAGCTCGGCGGCCTGCACACGTTCATGGGCTGGGACGGGGCGATCCTGACCGACTCGGGCGGCTTCCAGGTCTTCTCGCTGCGCGACACGCTGCTCGTGACCGACGACGACGGCGTCACGTTCCGGTCGGTCTACGACGGGCAAGCCGAGCGCTTCACGCCCGAGCTGGCCGCGCGCGTGCAGGAGCTGCTCGGCTCGGACATCGCGATGTGCCTCGACATCTGCTCACCCGCGGACGTGCCGCGGAACGAGCTCGAAGAGGCGGTCCGCCGCACGACGGCGTGGGCCGAGCGCCAGCGCAACCTGCCCCGTGCGCCGGGTCAGCTCCGGTTCGCGATCACGCAGGGCGGCCTCGACGAGGAGCTCAGGCAGCGCTCGTCGGAGGAGCTCGTCGCGCTCGACTTCGACGGCTACGCGATCGGCGGTCTCAGCGTCGGAGAGCACCGCCGGCCGATGTTCGAGGCGACGACGGGGGCCGCGGCCCTCCTACCCGAGGACAAGCCGCGGTACTTCATGGGGATCGGCGATCCGGAGGGGGTGCTCGAGGTGATCTCCAGGGGCGTCGACATGTTCGACTGCGTGCTGCCGACGCGCACCGCCCGCACCGGCAGCGCGCTCACGCACGAGGGCAGGCTCAACCTCCGCAACGCCCGCTTTGCCCGCGACGAGCGGCCGCTCGACGCCGAGTGCTCCTGCCCGGCCTGCTCGCGCTTCAGCCGCGCGTACGTCCGGCATCTCGTCAATCAGCACGAGATCCTCGGATTGCGGCTGCTCAGCCTGCATAATCTCCGCTTCCTGCTCGACCTCGTCGCCGCGGCGCGACAGGCCATCGAGCGCGGCGAGTTCCTCACGTGGAAGGACGAGGCGCTCCGACGAGCGAAAGGAACTGTCGAATGATCATCGGAGCGAGCAGCGGCGGGTCGAGCTTCATCTTCATCATCATCATCGCGGTCCTCGTCGTGTGGCTGATCTTCGTCCGGCCACAGCGGAAGAAGCAGACGCAGCAACAACAGATGGTCAACGAGCTGGCCGTGGGCGACGAGGTGCTCACCGCCGGCGGGCTCTACGGCACGATCCTGGAGCTCGACGACGACGTGATCACGGTCGAGATCGCACCGGAGACGAAGGTGCGTGTCGCCAGGCGCGCGATCGCGGGTGTGACGACCGATACCGAGCCGGAGGAACCGGAGTCAGACGAGCCTGAGGCGCCCGAAGCGGAGGCAGAGGAGAGCTCCGGGCAGGCGGTTGACCCGACTGGGCCAATCGAGGCTGCGGAGCCCTCGGACGCGGAGAACCGCGGCTAACCTTTCCGCGATCTTGAAGGATCCAGCGTGAAAGAGCGTCGCAACTACCTCCTGCTGATGGGCGCGATCGCCGCCGCCCTCGTTGGCGCGTTGCTGCTCGCGATTCCCGGCTCGCCGATCTACAGGGCTCCGACGCTCGGCCTCGACCTGCAGGGCGGCATCGAGGTCGTTCTGCGCGCGATTCCGCCCAAAGGCCAGCAGGTCGAGACGTCCCAGATGCAGACGGCTCAGAACATCATCGAGAGCCGCGTCAACAAGATCGGCGTCACCTCGCCGAACGTTGCGATCCAGGGCACCAACGAGATCGTGATCCAGCTCGCGGGTCTCAAGGACCCGACCAAAGCCGCCAAGGTCGTTGGGACGACCGGCCAACTCCAAATCTTCGACTTCGAGCCGAGCCTGGCGCCGCCGACCGTGCAGGGGAACCAGCAGCCTGCGCCGTTCGGATCGCTCTACAAGCTGCTCACGGACACGGCCGTGGTTAAGGAGGCGAACAAGGGCGCGCCGGAGTTCTACTACCTCGCCAAGACCGTCACGAAGCCCGTCACGACCAAGGTCAAGGGCAAGAAGGTCACGAAGACGGCGACCTTCCACGAGATCGTCCAGGGCCCCACGCAGAGCCTGAAGCAGCTGCTGTTGCCGTACAAGGACGGCCAGCAGCCGAAGGACACCACGGTGCTGAAGGTGCCGGCGGGCCAGCAGGCCATCTACTGCAAGGCGACCGCCACGAACGGCTGCCCCGGCGCAGGCCAGAACGGAACCTCGTCGAGCGGCAAGTACTGGTACCTGTTCAACTTGCCGCCGGCCTTGACGGGGAAGGATCTCGTCGAGTCGGGAATCACCGCCGACGTCGACCAGAACACGGGCGCGCCGATCGTGACGCTGCAGTTCACGGGTCACGGGTCGAGTGAGTTCAAGAAGATCACCGAGGACGAGTTCAACCGCGGCCGCGTGAACGCCGGCCAGGCGGGCCAGCTCAATACGAGCGATCAGAACACGATCGCGACGTACGCCGGTCACAACGCCATCGTCCTCGACGGCCGGCTCGTCGAGACGCCGTACATCGACTACACCGACAACCAGCTCTCCCAGGGCATCGCCGGCAACGCGCAGATCTCGGAGCCGAACGCCAAGGCGGCGCAGCAGACCGCGCTCGTGCTGCAGAGCGGCTCGCTCCCGTACACGTTCCAGCAGATCGATAGCACCACCGTCACGGCGACGCTCGGCAAGGCGTCGCTACACCAGGCGATCCTCGCCGCCGCCGCCGGCCTGCTGATCGTGGCGCTCTTCCTGCTCCTTCTCTACCGCTTCCTCGGCCTCGTCGCGGTCTTCGGCCTCGTGATCTACGGGCTCCTCTACTACGCGGCGATCCTGCTCTTCAACGTCACGCTGACGCTGCCGGGCTTCGCCGGCATGATCCTCACGATCGGCGTCGCGGCCGACGCGAACGTCGTCGTGTTCGAACGGATCAAGGAAGAGGTGCGCGCCGGGCGATCGGTCCGTGCGGCCATCTCCGCCGGTTACGGGAAGGGCTTCCACACGATCCTCGACGCGAACGTCGTGACCGTGATCACCGCGATGGTCATCTTCCTGATCGCGGTCGCCGACGTGAAGGGCTTTGCGCTGATGCTCCTGATCGGCACCGTGATCTCGCTGATCACCGCGGTCTTCGCGACGCGCGCGATGCTCGGCCTGCTCAGCGGCTTCAAGTGGTTCGACAACCCGCGCTTCATGGGCGCAGAGGGGCAGCAGACGGCGAAGTGGCTGCAGATCGACTTCATGGGCAAGCGCCGTTTCTGGTTCGCGCTTTCCGGCGTCGTCATCCTCGCCGGCATCGTCTCGCTCGGCGTGCGCGGCCTCAACCTCGGGATCGACTTCAAGGGCGGCTCGACGCTCACGTTCAGCACCTCCCAGCCGACTTCAACGGGAACGGTGCAGAAGTTCATGACGCAGCAGGGGCAGCCGGACGCCGTCGTCCAGGGAACCGGCAGGCAGGTCGACGGCAAGTTCGTGGACTGGCAGGTCCGGGCGAACACGCTCAAGGCCGGCGAGCAGCGGACCCTGACCCAGGCGCTGAGGAGCGATCTGGGAGCCTCCAAGACGGGGGTGAAGAACGTCTCGGGGACGTTCGGGCACCAGATCGCAATCGACGCGATCTACGGGATCGTCGTCTCGCTGCTGCTGATCACGATCTACATCGCGATCAGGTTCGACCGGAAGTTCGCGATGCCGGTGATCCTCGCGATGATCCACGACATCCTCGTCACCATCGGGGTGTACTCGATCTCGGGGCGGGAGGTCTCCGTTGCCACCGTCGCGGCCGTCCTGACGGTCCTTGGTTACTCGATCTACGACACCATCATCATCTTCGACCGCGTGCGCGAGAACATCCCGCTGATGCGCCGATCGCCGTTCTCGACGATCGCCAACGTCTCGCTGTGGGAGACGATCCGACGCTCGCTGGCCACGACGTTCATCACGCTGCTGCCGATCATCTGTCTCTACATCCTCGGCGGCGCGGAGCTCAAGGACTTCGCCTTCGCGCTCATCGTCGGCGTCACGTCGGGTGCCTACTCCTCGATCTTCTTCGCCGCTCCGATCCTCACAATCTGGAAGGAGCGCGAGCCGGAGTACGCACGCCGCAAGGCGCTGGCCGACGCCGGCACGCACTCCGGGGCCGGCGACGTCTCGAGCGCCGGCACGGTCGTCACCGGCACGGCGGCTCTGACGGCTTCGGAAGAGGCGCTCGCCGCCGAGCCGACGCCCGAGCTCGTCGACGTCGCGACCGCGACGCCGTCGGAGCCCGCGGCGCAGGCGCGGCGTGAGAAGCGGCGCCAGCGGCGACGCTCGAGACCGCATGGCCGCGCGCGGTAGCAGCCACCTGCTCCTCGACACCCTCGAGGAGCTCGTCGCCGAGCTGCCGAGCCGCGTCCGCGGCAGCCGTGAGCGGTTCTCGGAGGGAGCGCTCGCCGCGCTGCGCGCCGTCACCGACGAGCTCAACCTCGTCACGCGCGACGAGCTGGACGAGCTCGAGCTCAGGGTCGCGCAGCTCGAGCACCGGTTGCGCCTGCTCGAAGGCCCGCCGAATCTGCCGCCGGCTGCGTAGCGCTACCGGCGGAAGCGGTTCGTCGTGGCGGCGAGGAACGTCTCGGCGTCGTAGACGATCAACGCGCACACCGCCGCGAGCGGAAGCTCGGCGAGAGCAGCCTCTGCGATTGCCTCCCACATCTCGCTGCCGCTCCGAGAGGTGACGATGTCGAACCAGGCGTCGCAGACGAGCATCGTCCCTGTCACGGTCACGAGCGGAACGAGCCACCGCGACCCGCGGAACCCCGCCCATGCGCTCGCCGCGAACGACGCGAGAAGCGCGACGTCGAACCCGATCCAGGCCGTGTCGTAATGGAACGTGACGTGGCGGGAGGGCAACGTGAAGGTCAGGTAGAGGATCCAGGGCACGAGGGCCACTGCGACGACGGCGAGCAGCAGGGTCACCGAGCGCGGCGGCGGGACCCGAACGACGTCCTCTCCCGATTCCCTCATGCACAGGTTGTACCCTGGCGGCGTGACGCTGAGTCCGCCCAGGGCAGAGAAGCTGCTCGCGTGGGCAGCTGCGCTCGTCGGCGTGATCGGGCTCGTCTCGGCCCTGACGCCCGAGATGGCAGATCGCGTCCGGATCGTGCAAGGCGTCCTCCCGCCGGGCTGGCCCGAGGCGGCGCGCATCCTCACGGTGTCGTTCGGGATCGGCCTCATCTGGCTCTCGCGCTCCCTTGCGCGGCGTCGCCGGCGGGCGTGGCAGCTCGCCGTCGCCGTCGTCGTCGCCTCGGCCGTCACGCACCTTGCGAAGGGGCTCGACTTCGAGGAAGCGACGATCTCGCTGCTGCTGCTCTTTGCTCTCGTCCGTTGGCGTGGCCGCTTCGACGTCCCCGGCGATCCGGGAAGCGTCCGACCGCTGCTCAGCCTCGGCGCGGCCCTGGCGGCGATCGCGGCCGTCACCGGCGGCGCAGAGCTCCGCGGCGTCGAGCTGTCGCCCCGCACCGGCGACGCGCTGCTCGGCCTCGGCGTCGTCTTCGGCTTCATCGCCCTCTTCTTCTGGCTGCGGCCGTTCGGACACGCCGTCGCGCAGACGGTAGGGGAGCGGCGGGTCGTGCGCGCTCTCGTCGAGACGCACGGCAGCGACAGCCTCTCGTTCTTCGCGCTGCGGCGCGACAAGAGCTACCTCTTTTCGCCGTCGCGCGGCGCCTTTCTCGCCTACCGCGTCGTAGCGGGGACGGCTCTCGTCAGCGGCGATCCCGTGGGGGACGAGGCCGAGATCGACCTGCTGCTCTCCGAGCTGCAGCGCATCGTGCGCGCCCACGGGTGGCGGATGGCGGTCGTCGGCGCCTCCGAGGCGCATCTCGACCGTTACCGCGCGCTCGGGCTCAAGCCGATCTCGATGGGGGAGGAGGCGGTGCTGCTGCCGCAGGAGTTCTCGCTCGAGGGGCGGGCGATCCGCAAGGTGCGCCAGTCGGTCTCACGGCTCGGCAAGGCCGGCTATTCGTTCCGGGTCGTCGCCGCGGAGGACGTGGGCCCGACGCTCGAGGCCGAGCTCGAGGCTGTGTCTGCGGCCTGGCGCGGTGGCCAACCGGAACGCGGCTTCTCGATGGCGATCGACGATCTCCACATTCCCGGCACGGTGCTCGCTCTCGCGGAGGACGCCGGCGGCCGGGTCGGTGGTTTTCTCCATCTCGCGCCCTCCGTAGTGGCCGGAAGCGTCGGCGGCCAAGCCGCCGACGCCCAGCTGGAGAGACCGACCGCCTTCGGCGGTCTGGCCGGCGGAGGGTGGTCGCTCAGCGCGATGCGGCGCCGCCCGGACGCGCCGAACGGCCTGACGGAGTTCCTCGTCGTCGAGACACTCGCCTGGGCGCGCGACGCCGGTGCGAGCGAGCTCTCGCTCAACTTCTGCGCGCTGACCGACTTCCTGGCGCCCGAGCGGGTGCGGACGCCGGTGCGCAGGATCGTCCGCCGCGGAATCCTGCTGGCGGACAACGTCTTCCAGCTCGAGCGGCTCTACTCGTTCAACCGCAAGTTCTTCCCGGAGTGGCGCCCCCGCTACATCTGCGTCGAGCGCTTCACCGACCTCCCCGCGGTCGGGCTCGCGTATCTCCACGCCGAGTCGCTGCTCGTTCCGCCGGGACCGTGGACACGGAGGCGCGAATCCCGCCGCCGTCTGGCCGCCGGCAGGCGCGCCGCGTAGCCTTTCCGGGGTGAGCACGACCCGCAGCATCGGCCGCCTGTCGGAGATCGCGCAGGTCATGGTCCGCCACGGCTTCGGCTACTTCTTCGAGGCGCACAAGCTCGGCGACCTCCTGCCCGGCCGCTCGGCGGAGGAGCGGCTGGCGAACGCCGCGGCCGAGCAGGGATCCTCGTCGGCTCGCGGCCAGCACCTGCGAAACGTGCTCGACGAGCTCGGGCCGACGTTCGTGAAGTTCGGCCAGCTTCTCTCGACGCGGCCCGACGTCGTGCCGCCCGACATCGTCGTCGAGCTGCGCGGCCTGCAGGACGACGTGCGGCCGTTCCCCTTCGAGCAGGCCGAGCGGGTGATCGAGGAGGAGCTCGGCAACACGCTCGAGCGGCTGTTCCTCGACTTCGAGCCTCAGCCCGTCGCGGCCGCGTCGATCGGCCAGGTGCATCGCGCGACGCTGCCGAACGGACGCAAAGTCGCGGTCAAGGTGCAACGTCCCGGCGCGCCGCGCCAGATCGAGGCCGACCTCGGCCTCCTCTACCAGGCGGCGCGCCTCGCCCGCGAGCGGATCCGCGCCTTCGACTTCGTCGACACGCGCCAGCTGGTCGACGAGTTCGCCCGCTCGATCAGGAAGGAGCTCGACTACCGCCAGGAAGCCCGCAACGCGCAGAACTTTCACCGTCACTTCGCCGGCGATCCGCATGTCCGCGTCCCGAAGGTCTACTGGCAGTACACGCGCCCCCGCGTGCTGACGCTCGAGTGGATCGACGGGATCCAGCTCGCCGACGTCGACATGCTGACGACGACGATCGAGGAGCGTCGCGACCTCGCCTACCGGATCACCGATGCCTGGATGGCGATGATCTTCCGGCACGGCTTCTTCCACGGCGACCCGCACCCCGCGAACATCCTCATCCCGGCCGAAGCGGGCGCGATCGGTCTCGTCGACTTCGGCGCGGTCGGGGCGCTCACCGAAGACGACATGTCGAAGCTGACCGGCCTCTTCATCGACGCCGCAAACGAGAACATCGACCAGCTCCCGAAGCGCCTCGCCGACCTGGGCGTGCGCTACCCGAAGGAGCGCGAGGGCGAGTTCCTCGCCGAGATCCGCGAGCTCTACTTCCGCTACTACGGCGCGAGCCTCAACGAGATCGATCCGGTGCAGGTGATCCGTGAGGGCTTCCAGCTCATCTACTCGATGAACCTCCACCTGCCGGCCCGGTTCCTCCTGCTCGACCGCACCATCGCCACGCTCGGGTCGGTCGGCACCGAGCTCTATCCCGACTTCAACGTCTTCGAGGTCGCGCGTCCCTACGCCCGCGAGCTGATGCTCGAGCGGTTCAGGCCGGATCGCGTCGCGCGGCGTGCGCGCAAGGAGGCGATCAGCTACGCGCGGGTGCTCGCCGAGGCGCCGCACCAGTTCCACGACTTCATGGAGGAGATCCGCGACGGCCAGATCGAGGTCGGCTTCGTGCACAAGGGGCTCGACGACCTGCTCGCGAAGTTCGACACGCTGACCAACCGGCTCGTGGTCGCGCTGATCGTGGTCGGCGGGCTGATCGGCTCGAGCATGATCGGCGCCTTCAGCACCAACGGCCCACAGATTTTCGGCGTGAACGCCATCTCGGTCATCGGCTTCGCCCTCTCGGCGGTGATGGGGATCTGGCTCCTCTGGGGCGTCGTCCGCTCCGGCCGTCTCTAGCGCGATTCGTGACGCTTTAGCGCGAAAGGACATCTGGCGGTGGCGGCTCGCGGCACCTAGCCTCGGTGTCATGACCGCGCTGTTGCTCGCCGAGCCGGAAGCGAACGTTCGCGGGTTCCTCGAACGGCAGCTGCGCAGCGACGGCTTCGACGTCGTCGCGTGCGAGCGCGCCGAGCAGCTACCGCGTGCGGCGGATCCCGACGTCCTCGTGCTGGGAGACGCCGAGGCACTCGACCGCGGCGTCGTGCCCGACTGTCCGGTGATCGTGCTGGGCGGCTCCGATCCGGCTTCGCGGGTGCGCGCGCTGGCCAGGGCCGACGACTGCCTGCCTCGGCCGTTCGTCTACGAGGAGTTGCTCGCGCGGATCCACGCGCTCCTGCGCCGCTGCCCGCCTCGCATCGAGCTGACCGAGGTCGGGCCGCTGGCGATCGACCGCGCCGCCCGCCGCGTCACGGTGCTCGGGCGCGAGGTCGAGCTGTCGGCGAAGGAATACGCCCTGCTCGTCAAGCTCGCGTCCGACCCTGACCGGGTCTTCACCCGCGAGCAGCTGCTGCGAGATGTCTGGGGCTTCCGCACCTATGTCCCCACGCGGACGCTCGAGTCACACGCCTCGCGCGTGCGCCGCAAGCTGGCCGCGACCGGCCTGCCGGGCTGGATCGTGAATGTCTGGGGAGTGGGCTACAAGCTCCGGCACCTGCCCGGCGGCTAGAGGAGCGCGCCCTCCAGCCGCAGCAGCCACTCCTTGCGGTCGAGGCCGCCTCCGTACCCCGTGAGGCTGCCGTTCGCGCCCACCACGCGGTGGCACGGGAGGACGATCGGCAGCGGGTTCCGGTTCATCACCGTGCCGACGGCCCGCGCCGCGCGCGGAGCGCCCACCTGCGCCGCGAGGGTGCCGTACGTCGTCGTGTGCCCGTACTCGACCCGGTTCAGCTCCTCGAGCACGCGCCGGTGGAACTCCGGCGTCGCCCGGAGATCGAGCTTCAGGTCGAAGGCGTGTCGGCGACCCTCGAAGTATTCGTCCAGCTCCCGGCGCACGCCGTCGAGCGCGTTGGGTGCACGCAGGACACGCGACCCGAACTGCCGGGCCAGCCGCTCGAGCTCTGCCTCCGGCTCCGGGTCGAAGCTCACGCGGCAAAGGCCGCGATCCGAGACGCCGACGAGCAGCGGCCCGACGGGCGTGTCGTCGAGCACGTCGTAGGCCACGTCGAGCTCGCCTGACGCGACCGCCGCCGCGCGGAAGCGATCGTCGAGGACAGTGGGGACTCCAGTCATGACTCCTCCTTCTCCTTCCGCAGCCGCCGCACGCCGGCGGAGGCCGCCTGCCGCGCCGCCTGCTCGTTCGAGCCAAGGGCGGCGGCGATGGTGTCGTAATCGAGGTCGTAGCCGTAGCGGAGGACGACCGCCGCACGCTCCTTCGGCGGCAGGCCGTCGGTCAGCGGCGCGAGCTCCTCGACGGCCGGCCGCTCGTCCTCGCCGGCCGGCTCGACGGACAGCTCTGCGGTCGGTCGTTCCCGCCGCGCGGCGTCGACGACCGCGTTCGAGGCGATCGTCAGCACCCACGCGCGGAGGTGCTCATCGTGCTCGAGCCGCCCGTACGCGCCCAGCGCCCGCAGAAATGTCTCCTGAAACAGGTCGTCGGCCCGGTCGCGGCCCGCACGTTTGCGGAGGAACGCAAGCACCTCGCCCTTGTGCGAGTCGTAGAACCGTTCGAAGGGAGGGATTCCGCTCACCATCGATTGAAACGTAGTCGGGGTTCAAGATGTGAGATGTGCAGGTCGCAGTCGTCGGTCATGTCGAGTGGGTGGAGTTCGCGCGCGTCGACCACGCGCCCGCGCCGGGCGAGATCGTGCACGCGCACGAGATGTGGGAGGAGCCCGCGGGCGGCGGCGCCGTCGCGGCCGTCCAGCTCGCCAACCTCGCCGGCTCGTGCCTCTTCTTCACCGCGCTCGCCGACGACGAGCTCGGCCGCCGTTCGCGCGAGGAGCTCGAGGCTCATGGCGTCACCGTGCACGCGAGCACCGCGCCCGGGGTGCAGCGCCGGGCGCTCACGCACGTCGACGAGGCCGGTGAGCGGACGATCACGGTGCTCGGCGACAAGCTCCGTCCGTCCGGCGAGGACGGCTCGCTGCCGTGGGAGGAGCTACACCGCTGCGACGCCGTCTACTTCGTGAGCGGGGACGTCGCCGCGCTCCGGGCGGCACGCCGCTCGCCCGTCCTCGTCGCGACGTCTCGCGAGCTCGCGACGCTGCGCCGCGCGACCGTGCCAGTGGACGTGCTGGTCGGAAGCGGGGAGGACGCGGCCGAGCGGTTCGAGACGGGTGAGCTCGAGCCCGAGCCGCCGATCGTCGTCACGACCGCCGGCCACCTCGGTGGCTGGATCCGCCCCGGCGGCCCGTTCCGCGCCGCGCCCATTCCCGGGCCGGTGTCCGATGCGTACGGCTGCGGCGACTGCTTCGCGGCAGGCCTGACGTACGGGCTCGCGCTCGGCAAGCCGGTCGACGAGGCGGTCGCGCTCGGGGCGCAATGTGGGGCGGCGGTCCTCACCGGTCGCGGCGCCTACGGGCACTACCCGACCGATCCCGGCTGAAAAAAGAAGGCTCCGCCCTGGACAGGTGGGTGATAGTGGGATAAAGTGGGGCTCAGTGGCGGATTAGGGAGAGCAGCCCCATGCTCCTAGGCGAGTACGAGCACACCATCGACGACAAAAACCGCGTCACACTTCCGGCGAAGTTTCGGCAGCCCTTCGACGACGGCTGCGTCGTCACGCGCGGCCTCGACGGCTGCATCTACGTCTGGACGCCGGGCGCGTTCGAGCACTACCGCGACTCGCAGCTCGCCACGCTCCACCCGCTCAGCCAGCAAGGCAGGCGGATGCACCGCCACTTTTTCTCCGGCGCAAGCGAGTCGGCGCCGGACAAGCAGGGACGCGTGAGCATCCCGCCCGCGTTGCTCGCGCACGCGAAGCTCGGCCGCGACGTCGTCGTCGCCGGGGTCAACGACCACCTCGAGATCTGGGATCGCGCCGCCTGGCAGCGCGAGCTCGCCGAGGTCGAAGGGAGTGCTGAGGATGTTGCCGAACGTCTTGCAGCCCAGGGAAGCTGACCACGTCCCAGTCCTCGCCGAGGAGGTGCGGGACAGCCTCGCGGTGGAGCCGGGCCAGACGGTGGTCGACGCGACCTTCGGCGCCGGCGGCCATGCCGCGATCCTCGCCGCCGAGCTACGCGGCAAGGGAAAGCTGATCGCGATCGACCGCGATCCCACGGCGCGAACGTACTTCGAGCAACTCCTGAAGCGCTCACCCGTCAACGCGCGGCTCTTGCGCGGCGACTTCGGCGTGGTGCTGCCTCAGCTCGCCGGGAACGGCGTGCGCGCCGACGCGATCCTCCTCGACCTCGGCGTCTCGTCGATGCAGCTCGACCGACCGGAGCGCGGCTTCTCGTACGCCGCGGATGCACCGCTCGACATGCGGATGGATCCCAGCCAGGACGAGAGCGCCAGCGATCTCGTCAACACGTGGAGCGAGCGCGACCTCGTGAAGATCTTCCGCACCTACGGCGAGGAGCGGTACGCGAAGCAGATCGCGCGGGCGATCGTGCGGCGCCGGCGGGAGCAGCCGTTCGAGCGCACCGGGGAGCTCGTGGACACGATCAAGGCCTCGATCCCGGCACCGGCCCGTTTCGGCGACGGGCATCCCGCCAAGCGCGTCTTCCAGGCATTGCGCATCGCGGTCAACGACGAGCTCGACTCGCTCGCCACTGCGCTGCCCGCCGCACTCGAGATGTTGCGGCCGGGCGGCCGTCTCGCAGTCATCTCCTTCCACTCGCTCGAGGACCGGATCGTGAAGCGGTTCCTGCGTGAGCGCGAGCGCGGTTGCACCTGCCCGCCCGACTTCCCCGTCTGCATCTGCGGGCACGAGCCGGAGCTCCGCGCGTTGCAGCGGCGGCCGATTCGTCCCGGCCAGGCAGAGCTCGCGGCGAACCCGCGCGCGGCGTCGGCGCGTCTGCGCGCAGCCGTCAAGGCCGGCGCGGAGGAGGATTGATGGCGGCGGTCGACTGGTTCGCGCACGCAGCCGAGATCGCCGAGCCGGCGCCCGCCACGCGGCGGCCCGCGCGCACCACGCAGAGGCGTCCGGCGACGCCCGCCCGCTCGCGGCGCAGGCCGGCCCAGCGCCGCGTCCGCGCTCACATCGTCTGGATGATCGTCTTCGCGCTCCTCCTCGCGGGCGTCGTCGCGGTCAACGTCGCCGTGCTGCGGGCGCATGTCACGGTGTCGCGGCTCGACGAGAAGCGCGCGCAGCTCCAGGCGCGGAACCAGGCGCTCGCATCCGAGCTCTCCCAGGCGAGCTCTGCGCCGCAGATCGAACGCGCGGCGCGCCGCCTCGGTCTCGTGCAGGCGTCGGCCGGCAACACCTCGTACACCGACCTCACGGCGCCGCGCCGTTGAAGACGCGCATCGTCAACTCGCGGCTCCGCCTTCTTCTGCTCGTCATCTTCCTCACGTTCGCCGCCCTCTTCGCACGCGCGGCGTGGCTGCAGACCGTGCGCGCCTCGACCCTCGCGTCGCTCGCCCAGAAGCAGACGAAGTTCGACCTCACGCTTCCCGCGAGCCGCGGCACGATCTACGACCGGAACGGCGTCTCGCTGGCGATCGGCGAGCAGGCGACCGACGTGATCGCCGACCCGATGCAGATCTCCGACCCGCGGCACGAGGCACGCGTCGCCGCGAAGGTGCTCGGGATCCCGCTTCGCCCGCTATACCAGGAGCTCGGGGACAAGAGCCGCGGCTTCGTCTACGTCGAACGCAAGGCGGAGCCGAAGAAAGCGGCGGCGCTGTCGAAGCGCGGGCTCACGGGCTTCACGTTCGAATCGGACGAGAAGCGTGTGTACCCGCAGGGAACGGTCGCCGCTCCGGTGCTCGGGTACGCCGGCCTCGACAACACGGGCCTCGGCGGTCTCGAGGGCGAGCTGAACAAGTGGCTCGCCGGCACGCCCGGCCGGGCGACCGTCGTGCGCGACGCGACCGGCCAGGCCGTCAACACCATCCAGGAGCGCCCGGCCCACAACGGCCGCAGCGTCTACCTCACGCTCGACAGCCACATCCAGGCGAACGCCGAGCAGGTGCTCGAGCAGACCGTCCGCGAGTGGCACGCGAAGGACGCGACGGCGATCGTGCTCGATCCGCACACCGGCGCGATCCTCGCCATGGCGCAGGAACCGGGGTTCAACGACAACGACTACCCGTCGGCGTACGCGCACGGCCTCACGCTCGACCACGCCGTGAACGACGCCTTCGAGCCCGGGTCGGTCTTCAAGGTGGTGACGATCGGCGGCGCGCTCTCGCAGCACGACATCACGCCGAGCACGAAGTTCCAGGTACCCGGCTCTCTCCAGGTCGCGGACCGGGTGATCCACGACGCGGAGCCACACGGAACCGAGACGCTGCAGGTCAGGCAGATCCTCCAGCGCTCCTCGAACATCGGGACGGACATGATCGCCGCGCGCTATCTCGGCGAGTCCGGCCTGAAGAAGTGGATGAGGCGCTTCGGCTTCGGGCGGCTGACCGGGGTCGACTACCCCGGCGAGAGCGCGGGCATCATGCCCAAGTACTGGTCGGGGTCGACGATCGGCACCGTCCCGATCGGACAGGGCGTCTCGGTCACCTCCGTCCAGCTCGCCTCGGTCTACGCGGCGATCGCGAACGACGGCGAGTGGATCCAGCCGCACCTCGTCGACCACGTCGTAGGCGAGCTGACGCCGAAGCTGCACCGGCGGAGAATCCTCGCCCCGAGCGTCGACAAGCAGCTCCGGTCGATGCTGAAGGGCGTCGTCTCGGATCTGGGGACGGCCGAGCTCGCCGCGATTCCCGGCTACACCGTCGCCGGCAAGACGGGGACGGCGCAGAAGCCGGGGCCGAACGGCTACATCCCGGGCGCCTACGTCGCAACCTTCGTCGGCATGGCGCCCGCGTCGAACCCCGGCCTCGTGGTGCTCGTCAGCGTCGACGAGCCGCACGGTCAGATCTACGGCGGCACCGTCGCCGCGCCGGCGTTCGAGCAGATCGCCTCCTTCGACCTCCAGTACCTGGAGGTCCCGCCGAACCTGCGGCTCAAGTAGACGGATCCCTCCCCGGTACACTCGCGGCCGAAATGGATCTGGAGCGCCTCGTCTCAGCGCTCGAGCCGGTGGAGGTGCTCGGACGCCCAGCGGTCGAGGTCCTGGATCTCGCCTACGACACCCGTGCCGTGGTCCCCGGCACTCTGTTCTTCGCCGTCCCGGGCGAACGCGTGGACGGCCACGATTTCGCAGCCGAGGCGGTCGAGCGGGGCGCGGTGGGGCTCGTCGTCGAGCGCCTGCTCGATCTTCCGGTTCCGCAGGTGGTCGTCCGCGACTCGCGTGTGGCGATGGCGGTCGCGGCGGACACCTTCTTCGGTGAGCCGACCCGAGAGCTCGAAGTCGTGGGTGTGACGGGGACGAGCGGCAAGACGACGACGAGTCATCTCCTCTTCGCGATCCTCGCCGCCGCCGGGCGCCGGCCGGGGCTTCTGGGGACGGTCGAGGCCCGTGTCGGCGGCGAGCGCCGCGGTGTCGTGCGGACGACTCCGGAGGCGATCGACCTGCAGCGGCTGTTCCGCGAGATGCTCGACGTCGGCGACCGGTCGTGCGCGATGGAGGCGTCGTCACATGCGTCCGTCCTGCACCGGCTCGACCGTGTGCGCTTCGCGGTGCTCGTGTTCACGAATCTCAGCCAGGACCACCTCGATTTTCACGGCGACATGGAGTCGTACTTTCAGGCGAAGCGCCGGCTCTTCCTCCTCGAGCCGCGGCCGCTCGCGGTCATCAACGTCGGCGACGAGTACGGACGGCGGCTGGCCGAGGAGCTTCCCGACGCAATCACCTTCGTCGCGGACGAGGCGGCACTCGACGGGATCGCGCTGCGGCTGCAAGGGCGTTTCAACGTCGCGAACGCGCTGGGAGCGCTCCACGCTGCACGTGCGCTTGGTATCGGCGACGACGCGATCAGACGCGGGCTCGAGTCCGTCCGTGGAGTGCCGGGGCGCTTCGAGTCGGTCGACGCCGGGCAGCCGTTCCACGTGATCGTCGACTACGCCCACAAGCCGGACGCACTCGACAACGTGCTTCGTGCCGCGAACGATCTTGCCGACGGGAACCGCGTGATCTGCGTCCTGGGCGCGGGCGGCGACCGCGACCGGGGCAAGCGGCCCGTCATGGGGCGGCTCGCCTCGGAGCTCGCCGACCTGGCGATCGTCACCTCCGACAATCCTCGCAGCGAGGATCCCGAGGCGATCGCAGGGGAGATCGTCTCCGGGGCCAAAGGCCACGTCGAAGTCGAGCTCGACCGGGACGCGGCGATCCGGCGCGCGATCGGGCTCGCCGGGCCGGGCGATGTCGTCGTCATCGCCGGCAAGGGAGCCGAGCAGGGGCAGGAGTTCGCCGACAGAACTATCCCCTTCGACGACCGCGAGGCGGCGAAGGAGGCACTGAAGGCGTTGGAGGCGAAGACCTGATCCCGCTGCCGCTCGCGGAGGTGCGGGCGCTCTCGCTCGGCCGGCTCGAGGGCGAGGCGGACTCCGTCACGGGCGTGCGCGTCGATTCGCGCCTCGTCGAACCGGGCGATCTCTTCGTCGCGGTCGCGGGCGGAAAGGCGTTCCTCGACGACGCCCGTGCGCGCGGAGCCGCAGCGACGCTCGTGCCAGACGAGGCTCACGTCGCTCTTGCGGCGCTCGGGAGCGCCGTCCGCGCCCGCAGCGATGCTCGTGTCGTGGCGATCACCGGCTCGGTCGGCAAGACGTCGACGAAGGACATCCTCGCGGCGCTCGTTCGTCCCCACCGGCGGACGGTCGCGGCGCCTCGCGGCTTCAACAACGAGATCGGCCTGCCGCTGACGCTCTGTCTGATCGAGCCCGACACCCAGGTGGTGGTCACGGAGATGGCGATGCGCGGCTCCGGCCAGATTCGCGACCTCGCCCGGATCGCGCGGCCCGAGCTGGGCGTGATCACCGCGATCGCGCCTGTCCATCTCGAACAGCTCGGCAGCCTCGAGAACATCGCGCGCGCCAAGGCGGAGCTGCTCGACGAGCTTCCGGCCGGCGCGGTCGCGGTTCTGCCGGAGGACGCGCCCGAGCTCGGGGCCTTCGTCCCGGACGGGCTCGAGGTGCGGCGCTTCGGCGAGCCCGAAACCGAGATCCGCGACGGTCGCACCCACGTGCGCTGGCGCGGGCACGACGTTGTGTTCGGCTTCTCGGCTCGCCACCAGGCGACGAACGCTGCGGCGGCGCTGACCGCGGCCGAGGCTCTGGGCATCGAGCCACCCGAGGAGCCGGTCGAGGTGGAGTTCTCGCTCTGGCGCTCGCAGGAGACCGAGCTGCCGGGCGGCGGTCTCCTCATCAACGACGCGTGGAACGCCAATCCTGTCGCGATGCGCGCGGCGCTCGCCCATCTGGCGGAGCGCGCGAACGGCCGCCGGACGGTCGCGATTCTGGGCGAGATGGCCGAGCTGGGACCGGAGGCTCCGCGCTACCACGACGAGGTGGCGCAGGAGGCCGCGGGTCTCGACGTCGTGCTCGGCGTCGGTGAGCTCGCGCGCCGCTACGACCCCGACGAATGGGCGGCCACCGCCGCCGAGGCCACGCCCCTCGCCCTCGGCCTCGTCCGGCCTGGCGACGCGATCCTCGTCAAGGGCTCACGATCGGTCGGCCTCGAGGTCGTGGCGGACGCTCTGCTGGAAAGCGGCGCATGATCCGCGTCCTCATCGCCGCCGCCATCGCGCTCGCTATCTCCCTGGCGGTCGGGCCTCGGTTCATCGAGTTCCTCCGCCGTCACGAGTTCGGCCAGCACATCCGCGAAGAGGGCCCGCAGCATCACATTGCCAAGCAGGGCACGCCGACGATGGGCGGATTGCTGATTCTCTTCGCGGCGACGATCGCCTTCCTGCCGGTGAGCCACTTCCGGCTCCAGGCCCTGACCGTCATCTTCACCGCGCTCGCCTGCGGTGCGATCGGCTTCCTGGACGACTTCATCAAGCTCACGCACAAGCGGTCGCTCGGCCTGTCCGGCCGCTGGAAGCTCGTCCTGCTCGGAGGCGTCACGGTCGTCGTCGCGATCGTCGCCCGGCACCTCCACCTCAGCACCGACGTCTACATCCCGGTGATCAACGTCACGGTCCCCTTGTCCTACGGCTGGTACCTGTTCCTCTTCTTCGTGATCGCGGGCTCCGCGAACGGCACCAATCTTGCGGACGGCGTCGACGGGCTTCTCGCGGGCACGGCGATCATCGCCCTCTTCACGTTCATGGCGATGAACGTCGTCTCATACGTGCGGTCCGGTCATGTCGGTCATCGCAACCTCACGAAGCTCGATCTCGCGATCGTCGGTGCCGCACTGATCGGAGCTGCCGTCGGCTTCCTGTGGTTCAACGCGTTTCCGGCCGAGGTGATCATGGGCGACACGGGCTCGATGGCGTTCGGCGGGGCGCTCGCCGCGTTCGCGATCATGATGAAGGTCGAGGTGCTTCTCCTCCTCATCGGCGGCATCTTCGTCATCGAGGCCCTGTCCGTGATGATCCAGGTCTTCTCGTTCAAACGCTTCGGGAGACGTGTCTTCTTGATGGCGCCGATTCACCACCATTTCGAGATGAAGGCCTGGTCCGAGACGAAGATCACGGTGCGGTTCTGGATCATCGCCGCGTTGCTGTGCGCCCTGGGATTCGCCCTCTACTACCGCTACTACTTCCCCTTCGCTCGTCGGCGATGAGCAGCTCCGAGACTGAGTCGGCACTGCTCGAAGCGGCGCGCCTGGAGCCCGAGCAGGACGTGCTCGTGCTCGGCGGCGGGTCGCTTGCGCTCGGAGCGCACGAGCTGATCGGCGACGGGTGGGTCTACGTCGTCCGGTCGCAGGTCGACGAGCTCGAGGAGCTTCTGGGAGAAGCCCATGCCGCGGGCGCGAGCGGGGTGGCGTATCTGATGGGCGAGGCGCCGGTCCTGCCCCTCCCGGACGCCGCGGTGGGAGCGGCCCTCGGCCGGATCGCGACCGACGACGGCGCGCTTGTCGCGACCGCCGAGGAGCTCGTGCGCGTGCTGTCGGCCGGTGGCCGGGTCTCCTTCGGCGAACCCGACGTGGCCGCCGGCGAGGACCTTGCGCGCTCGCTCAGGGCAGCAGGCTTCGAGGACGTCGAGGTCGTGGGCGTGGGCGAGGAGGTCGTCGTCAGCGGACGGCTCGGCTGAGGAGGCGGGCGCCTGACGGCGAACCCGTATCGCATCCTCGAGAAAACCGACACATCCCTGTCACTACCGGGCGCGTACGCTGACCTCAGGGGACCCGCGCCCCCCATTGGGGGGGAGCGTTCGCCGTGAGCGGGACACGTCCGGATCAGGCGTCTTCGGAAGCGACCTGGCTGCCGCGACGGGCGCTCGTAGTCGGGCTCGCGCGGTCGGGCATTGCGGCCGCAGGCGCGCTCGCTCGGCGGGGCGTCCACGTGGTCGCTGCCGACCGTTCACCTGACGTCGACACCGGCAGGCTCGCCGACCTCGGCGTCGAACTCCGACTCGGAACGGAGGAGGAGGTGTTGCTCGAAGGGATGGAACTCGTCGTCAAGAGCCCCGGCGTACCCGCCGAGTCGCCGCTCGTGGCCGCCGCGCGGTCGCGCGCTGTCCCGGTCTGGAGCGAGGTCGAGCTCGGCTACCGGCTTCTGCCTGCGGGCTCGCAGCTGATCGGTGTCACGGGCACCAACGGGAAGACGACGACGACCGAGCTGCTCGGCGCGATCCTGCGCGCTGCCGGCCGTCCCGTCGAGGTCGCCGGCAACGTCGGGCGGGCACTGACCGACGCGGCCGAGACGACCTCCGAGGACTCCTGGATCGTCTGCGAGCTGTCGAGCTTCCAGCTCGAGGACGTGCACACGCTCGCCTGCGATGTCGCAGTCCTCCTCAACCTCGAGCCGGACCATCTCGACCGACACGGCAGCTTCGAGGCGTACCGGGACGCGAAGCTCCGCATCTTCGAGCGCGCCGGGGCAAAGGTCGTCCCGCGCGGCTTCGGGATCGACGGGATCGAGTTCTCCGCAGACGATCCACTGCCGGCAGAGCCGCTGATTCCCGGTCGGCACAACCGGGAGAACGCAGCCGCCGCGACAGCCGCGGCACGCGCGGCCGGCGTGTCCGATCACGCGATCGCCGAGGCGCTCCGCACCTTCCCCGGTGTCCCGCACCGGCTCGAGCTCGTGCGGGAGCTCCGCGGCGTCCGCTGGATCAACGACTCGAAGGCGACGAACACGGCCGCCGCCCGACGAGGCGCCGCCGCGTACGACGCACCGCTGCGCCTCATTCTCGGAGGCTCGCTCAAGGGGGAGGACTTCGGCCCCTTCAGCCGCGAGCTCCCCGCGAACGTCCGCTCGATCTACCTCGTCGGTGCCGCGACCGACGAGCTGGCGACCGCCCTCGATGCCGCCGGGCGCGAGTACCTTCGCGCCGGCGACCTACCGACTGCCGTCGCGCTCGCCGCAGCCGACGCCGAGGCCGGCGACGTCGTCCTCCTCTCGCCGGCGTCCGCCAGCTACGACCAGTTCGCGAACTTCGAGGAACGCGGCGACACGTTCCGCCGGCTCGTCGAGGAGCTGACATGAGCGGGCCGGCCAAACGGCTCCAGTTCGAGTGGAACGTGCTCGTCCTCGTCACGACGGCCCTCGTGCTCTTCGGGCTCGTCATGGTCTACAGCGCAAGCTCCGGATCCGCCGCGCTCGGCAACGCCAACCCGCTCGGCATCGTCGAGAAACAGTCGATGTACGCGCTCGTCGGTGTCGCGCTGCTCGTCGTGGTCTCGCGGCTCGAGCTGGAGCGCCTCCGGGCCCTCGCGCCGACCCTCGTCGTCACGGCGCTCGTCCTCTGCCTCGCCGTGCTCGCGGTAGGCCCGCGGATCAACGGCGCGCGCCGCTGGCTCACGGTCGGGCCGCTCGTCTTCCAGCCGTCGGAGCTCGCGAAGCTCGCCGTCGTCGTCTGGACGGCCGCGTATCTCTCGCGCCGCAAACCGCCGGGCACGCTCAAGGAGCTCGCGAGACCGATCGGGCTCCTCGTTCTCATCTTTGCGCTGCTCGTGCTCGTCGAGCCCGACCTCGGCACGGCGCTGACCCTCCTGCTCGTCGTCGGGGCGATCCTGCTTGTCTCGGGCACCCGAGTCTCCGTGCTCGCCTCGGCCTACGGGATCGTCTTCGGACTCGCCGCGATCGCCGCCTGGACGTCGCCGTACCGTCGCGACCGCCTGCTCACCTTCGTCGACCCGTGGAAAGACCCGACCGGAGCGGGGCTCCAGAACGTGCAGGCGCTGATCAGCCTCGGGTCGGGCGGGATCTTCGGGCGCGGGCTCGGATCGGGCATCGAGCCGCTCGGCTACCTGCCCGAGGCGCACACCGACATGATGTTCGCCGTCGTGGGCGAGGAGCTCGGCCTCGTCGGCATCACGCTCGTGATCATGGCCTTCTGCGCCTTCGGCTACGCGGGCGTGCGGCTTGCGGTTGCCTGCCGCGACCCGTTCGCGAAGCGCCTTGCGGCGGGGATCACCGCGCTCGTCTGCGGCCAGGCCGCGATCAACATGGCTGCCGCACTCGGCCTCGCTCCGCTGACGGGAATCCCGCTGCCGTTCGTCTCCTACGGCGGGTCGAGCCTCGTGATGATGCTCGCCGGAGTCGGCGTCCTCCTTAACATCGCCCGTAATGGAGGACGAGCGGCAGCTGCGGTTCCTGATCGCGGCCGGCGGGACGGTGGGGCACGTCGCGCCGGCGCTCGCGGTCGCGGAGGCGCTGCGGCGGCGGGGCGGGCTGGTGACGTTCGCCGGGTCGCCGGATCGCGTCGAAGCGCGGCTCGTTCCTGAGCGCGGCTACGAGTTCGACGCGTTCGCCGTCTCCGGGCTGCCGCGACGCCCCAGCCTCGAGCTCGTGCGGGCAGTGGGGAAGGCGCTCGCCGCGCCGGCCGCCTGCCGCAGCATCCTCCGGCGGCGCGGGCCCGACGCGGTGCTCGGCGCCGGCGGCTACGTCGCGGGGCCGATGGCGCTGGCCGCCCGCGTCGAGGGAATCCCGTGCGCGCTCACCGAGGCCGATGCACATCTCGGCCTGGCGAACCGACTCGCCGCGCCGCTCGTGGAGCGTGTCTTTCTCGCGCTGCCCGTCGGCCGGAACGGGGAGAAGTACCGTACGGTCGGCCGCCCGATCCCGGCCGCCTCGAGGCCGCTGGCACGCGAGCAGGCACGCGGCCGGCTCGGGCTCGCCCCGGACGCGCGCGTCGTGCTGGTCTTCGGCGGGTCCCTCGGCGCGCGGCTCCTCAACGACGTGGCGCTCGACGCCTGGGCCGACAGCGGCCCCGCCGTCGTCCACCTCTGCGGCGAGCGGGACTACCCCGAGCTGCGCAGCCGCGCGACGCGTCCCGACTACATCCTCGAGCCGTTCATGGACGAGATAGGCGTCGCCTACGGCGCGGCCGACGTCGCGCTGGCGCGGGCCGGCGGCTCGGTCTGGGAGCTCGCGGCGGCAGGGCTGCCGGCCGTGCTCGTCCCCGGCGCGTTCGCGACGGGCGACCATCAGGAGAAGAATGCGCGCTGGTTCGCCGACGCGGGCGGCGCGGTGGTCGTCCCCGAGGCGGAAGCCGCGCGTGCGCCGCGCCTGGTGGAGGAGCTGCTCGAGGACGCGGGCCGCCTCGCGGCGATGGCCGCGGCGATGCACGCGGTCGCGAAACCCGACGCAGCAGAGGAGATCGCGGATGGGCTCGTCTCCCTCGCAACCGCTCACCGGTAGGCGAATCTGGCTCGCCGGCATCGGCGGCGCCGGAATGAGCGGCTACGCCCTCCTTGCGCACGCGTGGGGGGCCAAGGTTGCGGGTTGGGACCGCGTCGAGACGCCGTACCTGCGCCATCTCGACGGCGTCACCCTCGAGATCTCCCCGGAGCCGCCGCAGCCTCCCGCGGGCTGGGAGGCGTATGTCTCCACGGCGTTCGCCGGTCGGGTGGACGGTCGTCCACGCGCCGAGCTTCTCGCCGAGCTCGTCTCGCACCGGCGCACGATCGTCGTCGCCGGCGCGCACGGGAAGACGACGACGAGCGCGATGATCGCCTTCTGCCTCGACCGGCTCGGGCTCGACCCGAGCTTCCTGATCGGAGGCGACGTCCAGCAGCTCGGCGGCAATGCGCGCGCCGGGTCGGGGTGGCTCGTCGTCGAGGGAGACGAGTCGGATCGGTCGGTCGGCGCCCTGCGACCCGAGATCGCCGTGCTCCTCAACGTCGACCTCGACCACCACACCGCCTTTGCCTCCCGGGCCGAGCTCGAGTCCTTCTTCGAGGACTGGCTGGCCGAGGTCCCGCATGTTGTACGCGCCCAAGAGCTCGAGCCGACGGCTCTCGAGCTCGCCGTCCCAGGAGACCACAACCGACGGAACGCGGCCGCCGCTCTGGCTGCTCTCGAGCTGGCGGGTGTGGACCGGGCCGACGCGGAGGCGGCGATCGTCGAGTTCCGCGGCGCCGGCCGCCGGCTCGAGCCGAAGGGAGAGGCGGCCGGCGTGACGGTCGTCGACAGCTACGCGCACCATCCCGCGGAGCTCGCGGCCGATCTCGCCGCGCTGCGTGATGGGGGCCGGCTCGTCGTGCTCTTCCAGCCGCATCTCTACTCGCGGACCCTGCACCTCGCGCACGGCTTCGCCCAGGCGCTCGCGGCCGCGGACGCTGCGTGCGTGACCGAGATCTATCCCGCCCGCGAGGAGCCGGTCCCCGGCGTCAGCGGCCGGTTGATCGTCGACGAGCTCGCCGAGATCCGCCCCGGCATGCGCATCGGCTGGGCGCCGTCGCTCGAGGACGCCGCCCAGGTCGTTGCCGGCTGGGCCCGTCCGGGCGACACCGTGCTCACGCTCGGTGCAGGCGACGTCGACCGAGCGGCCCCGCTGATCCTCGAGGCACTCGCGTGAAGATCGAACACGGCGTCGAGCTGGCACGGTTCACGACCCTCGGGACGGGCGGACCGGCCCGCGCGTTCGCCCGGCCGGAGTCGGAAGCCGAGGTCGAGGAGCTCTTGCGCTGGGCGCGAGAGCGCTCCCTCGACGTCGTCGTCGTCGGTCTCGGGTCGAACCTCCTCGCGGCGGACGACGGCGTCGACGCGCTCGTGCTCAAGCTCGGCGGCGAGCTCGCGACGGTCGAGGCCGGTGAGGACACGCTGCGGGCGGGCGGTGGCGTGGCGAACGCGGTTGTCCTCCATCGCGCACGCGCCGCCGGTCTGGGCGGCTTCGAGTTCGCCTGCGCGATTCCCGGCACGATCGGCGGCGGAGTGTGGATGAACGGCGGCGCCTACGGTGGCGACTTCGCAGGCGTGCTCGAGCGAGCGCTCGTCGCGACGGCCGAGGGAAGCAGCTGGCTGACTCCGGCGGAACTCGGGCTGACCTATCGCCACTCTGGGCTTCGCCACGGACAGGTGGTGCTTCGCGCCGAGCTGCGTCTGCGGGCGAGACCGCCTGAGGAGATCAAGGCGGAGGTGCGCGAGCTGAACACACGCCGGAAGGCCGCACAGCCCACCAACCGGCGCACGTTCGGCAGTGTCTTCAAGAATCCGGACCACGAGCTGAGCGCGGGCCGGATGCTCGAAGCCTGCGGCCTCAAGGGCCACCGAATCGGCGGCGCCCAGATCTCGCCGATGCACGCGAACTTCATCGAGAACGCCGACGGCGCCACGACGGCCGACGCGCTCGCGCTCATGGCAGAAGCCCGGCGCCGCGCACACGAGCAGTTCGGTGTCGGGCTCGAGCACGAGGTCGAGTTCCTCGGCGAGCTCGAGCTGCCCGAGCTGTAGGAGGGACAGCTCCCGCGACGAACTCCGAAGCGATGCCTGCCAGGGTCCGTTTCCCCCGGTCCATCGCGCGAGTGGAGACACTCGCGCCGACCTGGCAGAACGTGTGGCCGGACGTGCATCCACGGACGTGGCTCGCTCGGCTCGCCCCGACGCGCCGCTCAGTCGGGATCGGTCTCGCCGTCCTCGGGTTCGCGCTCGGCGGCTACCTGCTCGCGCGCGAGACATCGCTCTTCGCAATCGACACGATCGAGGTGCAGGGCGGGTCTGCGCCGGTCGTACGCCAGGTCCGTGAGGCGCTTGCGCCCTTCGCCGGCAGACCTCTCGTCGGGCTCGACGGCTCGGCCGTACTGGGGAGAGTCGACGCGCTTCCGACGGTGATCAGCGCACGCTACGACCGGGACTTCCCACACACGCTGCGCATCACCATCGTCCCGGAGCGTCCGGCGGCCGTGCTGCGGCGTGGACCCGAGAGCTGGCTCGTCTCTACTCGTGGACGCGTGATGGAGCGCCTGGCGTCGAGCGCCGTCCCGCGCCTGCCGCGCATCTGGATCTCCACGCACACGCAGGTCAGGACCGGGGGCCAGGTCGCCGGGGCAGGCGCCGCCACGGTTGCCCGCGCAGCCGGATTCGCGGGTGCGTTCGCACCGCGCATCGTCTCGGCCTCGTACACACATGGGACGCTCGTGTTCCACCTTCGCTCGGGCCTCGAGTTGATCCTCGGCGACGGGAGCGACGTCAAGCTCAAGCTCGCGGTCGTCCAGCGGGTACTCACGACGCTGCCGCACGGCTCGACCTTCCTCGACGTCAGCATTCCCGGCCGACCGGTCTCGGGGACTGGATCGGCGTCCGCCTTTGCACTAGAAACCTCAAGTAGAGGTTGACGGTAAGAGGCTCCGGCTCCAGTTGACATCGAGCGTTCACGCACGTACCCTCCGCCGCAGAGCTGCAGAAGTACGCCCCAATCCTCTAGTAAAGGTTCAGGTTCCACGCTGATGAGCACGAAGGACTCGCCCGGGAACTATCTGGCCGTGATCAAGGTCGTCGGTGTGGGCGGCGGAGGAACGAACGCCGTCAACCGCATGGTGGACGCCGGCTTGTCGGGCGTCGAGTTCATCGCGGTGAACACGGACGCCCAGGCGCTGATGGGCTGCGACGCCGACGTGAAGATCCACATCGGCTCGGGTGCGACTCGCGGCCTCGGCGCAGGCGCCGATCCGGCTGTTGGGCTCGCAGCGGCGCAGGAGAGCCGCGACGAGCTCAAGGAGGCGCTCAAGGGTGCGGACATGATCTTCGTGACCGCCGGCGAGGGCGGCGGCACCGGCACCGGCGCGGCGCCCGTCGTCGCTGAGCTGGGCCGCGAGCTCGGCGCGCTGACGGTCGGCGTCGTCACCAAGCCGTTCGGCTTCGAAGGCCGCAAGCGCTCGCAGCAGGCAGAGCAGGGGATCGACAGCCTGCGCGAGCGGCTCGAGACCCTCATCGTGATCGAGAACGACCGGCTGCTTCAGGTCGTCGAGAAGCAGACGTCCGTCATCGATGCGTTTCGCATGGCCGACGACGTCCTCCGTCAGGGAGTCCAGGGCATCACCGACCTGATCACCGTCCCGGGTCTCGTCAATCTCGACTTCGCGGACGTGCGCACGATCATGCGCGAGGCCGGATCGGCGCTGATGGGCATCGGCGAGGCCAGCGGAGACAATCGCGCGGCCGAGGCCGCGCGCGCTGCCGTGTCGTCGCCGCTGCTCGAGTCGTCGATCGAGGGTGCGACGGGGATCCTGCTCAACATCACCGGTGGCCCCGACATCGGCCTGTTCGAGGTCAACGAGGCGGCCGAGGTCGTGACGAGTGCAGCCGACGTCAACGCGAACGTCATCTTCGGCGCCGTCATCGACGAATCGATGGGAGAGCAGGTGCGCGTCACCGTGATTGCCACCGGCTTTGGCGCCGGCCGTCGCCGCCGTCGCACGACCGCCGAGCCGCAGCTCGCCGCTCCGACGGGTACTGCCGATCAGCCCGAGAACGGGCTCGACGTACCGTCGTTCCTGCGCGGCGAATAGCTACTCCGAAGAATTTTCGCCGCAACAGGTTTGGGTTCGCCGAAACGGGGCACACGATGCGTGCCCTCAACAGGGTTGACCCGCTCAGAGTCGACCCTACGACCCGGTCCGCCGCCCCGGCTTGTTTCAAGGAATAAGCCGGGGCGGCTCCGTTCTGGGGACGTTTTCGACTGAGCCGAGGCCCGGCGCCCATCACTAGGATCGGCCTGCCGATGTCGACGACCCTCCTGTACACACCGCTGCACGATCGGCACGTCGCGCTCGGAGCGCGGATGGTGCCGTTCGCCGGCTGGGAAATGCCCGTCCAGTACGCGGGCGTCATCCCCGAGCATCGTGCCGTGCGCACCGACGCAGGCGTCTTCGACGTCTCCCACATGGGCGAGCTCGAGGTCGAAGGCCCGTACGCGCACGAGTTCCTGCAGGGAGCGCTCTCGAACGACCTCGACCGGATCTCGCTCGGTCACGCGCAGTACACGCTGCTCACGAACTCCGACGGCGGGATCATCGACGACCTCATCGTCTATCGCGTCGGCGAGCACGCCTATCTCCTCGTCGTCAATGCCGCCAACCGCGCGACCGACTACGCCTGGCTGAAGGAGCGGGAGATGCGCGGCTGCGACGTCCGCGACGTCTCCGACGACTACGCGCTGCTCGCCGTGCAGGGGCCGCGGGCGATCGAGCGGCTCGGGTTGCCCCCGGCCGCGGCGTTCACGTTCGCCGAGGCGTCGATCGACAGCGTCGAGGTGATGGTGAACCGAACCGGCTACACGGGCGAGGACGGCTGCGAGCTCATGTGCATGAGTGAGGACGCCGGGCGGCTCTGGGACGCCGTGCTCGAGCGCGGCGCCGTCCCGTGCGGGCTCGGCGCGCGCGACACTCTGCGGCTCGAGGTCTGCTACCCGCTGCACGGCAACGACATCGGGCCGGACACGGACCCGATCTCGGCCGGTCTCGGCTGGACGTGTGCGCTCGACAAGGAATTCGTAGGCGTCGACGTCCTCAGGCGCGTCAAGGCAGAAGGGCCCGAGCGCCGGCTCGTCGCGTTCGTGATGGAGGAGAAGGCCGTGCCGCGCCAGGGCATGCCGATCAGCGCCGCCGAAGGTGGAGGCGGCGAGGTGACCTCGGGCACGCATTCGCCGATGCTCGACGTCGGAATCGGCATGGGGTATGTCCCGGCCGGACAGGCGAAGCCCGGAACAGAGCTGACGATCGACGTCCGCGGCCGTCCGCGGCGAGCTCGCATCGTGAAGAAGCCGATCTACGAGAAGGAGGACTGAGTGGCAGCCGCCGAGACCTATCCCGACGACCTGCGCTACCACACCGAACACGACTGGGCCCGCATCGAGGGCGACGAGGCCACGCTCGGGGTCACGTGGTTCGCGGTCGACGCGCTCGGCGAGCTCGTCCACTTCGAGCCGCCCGAGGTGGGATCCACCGTGACGAAGGACCAGCCCTACGGCGAGGTCGAATCGGTCAAGGCTGTGTCCGACGTCATCGCACCGCTCTCCGGGGAGGTGCTCGCTCTGAACGAGCAGGTCGTCGGCGCGCCGGAGACCGTGAATGAGGATCCGTACGGGAGCGGCTGGCTCGTCCGCATCCGCCTTTCGGACTCCGGAGAGGTCGACGCACTGCTCGACGCCGAGGCCTACCGGCAGGTTCTCGCGAACCAGTGACGCAGGCACATCCGTTTCTCGCTCTGACCGACTCCGACCGGGACCAGATGCTCGCGGCGATCGGAGTCGACACCGTCGACGAGTTGTTCCGCGACCTGCCGGAAGCTGTTCGCCTCGGACGCGAGCTCGACCTCGAGCCTGCGCTCTCCGAGCAGGAGGTGTTCGCGCAGGTGGCCGCTCTCGCCGATCGGAACGCCGACGCGAGCCGCGAGCTCTGCTTCCTCGGTGCGGGCATCTACGACCACTACGTGCCCGCCGTCGTCGACGCGATCCTGCAGCGCGGGGAGCTGCTGACCGCGTACACGCCGTACCAGCCCGAGATGAGCCAGGGCGTCCTCCAGGCGGTCTTCGAGTACCAGACCGCCGTCTGCGAGCTCACCGGCATGGACGTCTCCAACGCGTCCGGCTACGACGGGACGAGCGTCGCGGCCGACGCGTGCTACGTCGCGAAGCATGCGACCGGCCGCAGCAAGATCGTCGTCACCGAGGCGACGAACCCGCAGGTGCGCCAGGTCGTGAAGACGTACGCCGCCGGCTTCGGGCTGGAGGTCGTCGAGGTGCCGCATCGCGGCGGGACGACCGACCCCGACGAGCTGGAACGCGCGGCAGCGGACGCGGCGGCGGTCATCTTCCAGCAGCCGAACTTCTTCGGCTGCCTGGAGCCGGCGCCCGATCTCGTCGCCGCAGCGACCGAAGTCGGCGCGCTACCGATTGCGCACGTCGACCTTCTCTCGCTCGGCGTGCTCGAGGCGCCCGGCCGCTACGGCGCCGCGCTCGCGATCGGCGAAGGGCAGGCCGCCGGGAACTTCCCGTCCTTCGGCGGTCCGCACTACGGCTTCCTCGCGGCGCGCCAGGAGTTCATCCGGCGGATGCCGGGACGCATCGTCGGCGAGACGGTGGACACCGCGGGTGAGCGCGGCTATGTCCTCACCCTGCAGACCCGGGAGCAGCACATCAGGCGCGAGAAGGCCACCTCCAACATCACGACGAACCAGACGCTGCTCGCGCTGGGCGGGCTCGTCTATCTCACGTGGCTGGGGCCGCAGGGGCTGCGCGAGCTGGGGGAGACCTGCCTGTCGCTCGCCGCCTATGCCAAGCAGCGCCTCTCGGAGCGAGCGGGGCTCGAGCCGCTGTTCGCAGAACAGACAACGTTCAAGGAGTTTGCGGTGCGCGTCGGACGGAACGCGCGGGACGTCGTCGCAGCGGCACGCAAGCGCGGCGTCCACCCGGGGTACGCGCTCGGCCGCGACTACGAGGGGATGGACGACGTCCTGCTCGTCGCGGTGACCGAGCGTCGCACGCCCGACGAGATCGACCGGCTCGCCGACGTGCTCGCCGAGGTGGCCCGATGAGGGCAGCCCCGCTGAGGACAGCAGAGTGAAGCTGATCTACGAGCGCTCGCAGGCGGGCCGTCGCGCCTCGGCGCTTCCCTCGTACGAGAACCTGCCGGCGCCGCCCGAGCTCCCGGCAGAGCTGCGCCGCAGCGAGCCGCCGCGCCTGCCCGAGGTGCCGGAGTTCGAGCTCGTCCGCCACTTCACCGAGCTCTCGACGCGCAACTTCGGAGTCGACACGGGCTTCTATCCGCTCGGCTCCTGCACCATGAAGTACAACCCGCGGATCAACGAGCGGCTCGCGGCGCTGCCGGGCTTCGCGCGGCTCCATCCGCTGCAGGAGGAGGACGGAGCGCAGGGCGCCCTCGAGCTGATGTGGCGCCTGCAGGAGATCCTCGCGGAGGTCACGGGCCTCGACGCGGTCTCGCTTCAGCCGGCCGCCGGCTCGCAGGGCGAGCTGACGGGGCTGCTGCTGACGCGGGCGTACTTCGCCGCGCGGGGCGAGGGTGACCAGCGGCGCAAGGTCGTCATCCCGGACACGGCGCACGGCACGAATCCCGCGTCGGTCACGATGGCGGGCTACGAGCTGACGCCGGTGCGCACGGACGCGCGCGGGAACATCGACATCGACGACCTCCGCGGCAAGGTCGACGGCGGAACGGCGGCGCTGATGCTCACGAACCCGTCCACGCTCGGCCTCTTCGACGAGAACATCGAGGAGATCGAGCGGATCTTCCACGGCGCCGGCGCGCTCATGTACTACGACGGCGCGAACCTCAACGCGGTGTGCGGGATCTCCCGCCCCGGCGACATGGGCTTCGACATCGTCCACATCAACCTGCACAAGACGTTCTCGCAGCCGCACGGCGGCGGCGGCCCGGGCGGCGGGCCGATCGCGGTGCGCGAGATGCTCGAGCCGTTCCTGCCCGTGCCTGCGGTCGTGCGCCGGGAAGACGGCGGCTTCGGGCTCGACTACGACCGGCCGCAGACGATCGGCAAGGTACGCGGCTTCACCGGGCCGTTCGGCGTCTTCGTCCGTTCATATGCGTACTTCCGGATGTGGGGGCCGCGCCTGCGCGAGATGTCCGAGGTGGCCGTGCTCAACGCGAACTACGTCCTCGCGCGGCTGAAGGACGCCTACGACCTGCCGTTCGACCGCCTCTGTATGCACGAGTTCGTGATCTCGGCGCGCACGCTGAAGCGGGATCACGGCGCCACTGCGCTCGACGTCGCGAAGCGGCTGATGGACTACGGCTTCCATCCGCCGACCATCTACTTCCCACTGGTCGTTCCCGAGGCGCTGATGATCGAGCCGACCGAGACCGAGGCGAAAGAGACGCTCGACGCGTTCTGCGACGCGATGCTCGCGATCGCGCGCGAGGCGGCCGAGGAGCCTGAGCTCCTGAAGGAGGCCCCGCACCACCGGCCGGTGAAGCGGCTCGACGAGGTTCGGGCGGCGAGGCATCCGGTTGTCAGGTTCGGCTTCGAGGACGCGAAGGCGCCGGCAGGCGCCTAATGGCCATACGTCGCAGGCGGCTCTTCGCGGTCGCGGCAGCGGTTCTCGTCCTCACGGCGGATCTCGGGGACTCGGCCGCAGCCGGCCCGGCGTACTTCCATCCCCGTCCGCTCTGGTTGCTCGCCGGGGGCGCCGTCGCAGCCGCAGCGGTGCTCGGGCTCGCGCCGCGCGTCCCGTCGCTCACGCTCTCGCTCGGAGCCGGGACGGCCGCCGGTGGTGCGCTCGGAACGCTCGTCGCCGCACTGATCTGGAGCCGAGGCGTCCCCGATCCGCTCGTCGGGGGACCGGTCGCCTTCAATCTCGCCGACGTGGCGATCGCTGCCGGCGACGCGATCCTGGTCGCGTCCGCACTGTTCGTCGCGTGGCAACATCGCCACCAGCTCCGGCAGCCGGTGTGACGGCGAGGCGCCGGCTCAGGGCGCGGGTTGAAGCGGACGCGCGCCGCGGCGGGCTGCCCGGGGATCCGCCGCGAGCTGGCCGCACGCCGCTTCGATGTCCCGGCCGCGCGTGAGGCGAACGGTGACGGGGACGCGGCCACGCTCGAGCTCGTGCCGGAACGCGGCGATGCGGTCGCGCGACGAGCCCTCGAAGAGGCCTGTCGGGTTGTAGGGGATCAGGTTCACCTTGAAGTGGTCGCGGCCGAGGAGCGCGGCGAGCGCCTGGCCTTGCTCCGGCGAGTCGTTCACGCCGGCGAGCATCACGTACTCGACGAAGACGCGGCGCCGCGTCGTCTCGGCCTGGCGACGGCACTCGGCGACGATGTCGGCAATCGGGTACTTCTCGTTCACGGGCATGATCCGCGACCGCAGCTCGTCGTCGGGCGCGTGGAGCGAGAACGCAAGCCGGATCGGCTCGTCCACCTCGTCGACGAAGCGCTTCAGGCCCGGCAGCCAGCCCACCGTCGAGATCGTCGTCCGCCGGTGCGTGATGCCGAGATCCGGCAGCCGTCGTGCGGCGGCAAGCACCTCGTCGAGGTTGAGCATCGGCTCGCCCATCCCCATGAAGACGGCGTGGTCGACCTCGGTGAGCCTGCGGAAGTGGAGCGCCTGGTCGACGATCTCCGACGCCGTCAGGTTGCGTCCGAAGGCCATCGAGCCCGTCGCGCAGAACGTGCACGTCAGCGGGCAGCCCGACTGTGAGGAGAGGCAGAGCGAGCGCCGGCCGTCGCGATAGCGCATCAGCACGGCTTCGACCGGGTGGCCGTCCGCCGTGCGGAAGAGCGTCTTCACCGTGCCGTCGCGCGACTCACGCTCGGTCTCGACCGTGAGCGTCGAGAACGGGACTGCACTCGGGAGATCCTCTCGCAGAGCGCGCGGCAAGTTGGTCATCGCGTCGTAGCCGGCTGCTCCCCGCGCCGTCCACTCCCACACCTGGCGGGCGCGGAAGGCAGGCTCGCCGCGCTCGCGCAGCGTCTGATCGAGGAGGGCCAGATCCATCGGGCTACGGTAGCGTCAGGGTCGATGATCGACCTGCGCTCGGACACAGTCACGAAGCCGACTCCTGGAATGCTCGAGGCCATGGCGGCCGCCGAGGTCGGCGACGAGCAGGAGCGCGAGGATCCGACCACGAACGAGCTGCAGCGCCGGATGGCCGGGCTACTCGGGCACGAGGCGGCGCTCTTCCTGCCGACGGCGACGATGGCGAACCAGGCCGCGCTGCGCGTGCTCAGCCGGCCCGGCTGCAAGGTCGTGGCGGAGGAGCGGACGCACGTCCTCATCTACGAGTGGGGCGGCCCGGCGATTCACTCGGGCCTCGTCATGCAGGGGCTCGAAGCCGACGCGGGCAGGCCGACGCCGGAACAGATCGCCGACGTCGACGAGTTCGGCGCCGGGAGCGTGCTCGTGCTCGAGAACACCCACCGCAGCTCAGGCGGCCACATCTGGCCGCTCGACGAGTTCCGCGCGGCGGTCGACGCGGCGCGCTCGCGCGGTGCTGCCGTCCACCTCGACGGTGCGCGCCTCTTCAACGCGGCCGTTGCTGCGGGAAGCGAGCCCGCGGCCTGGGGAGTGCTCGCCGACACCGTCACGATCTGCTTCTCGAAGGGGCTGGGCTGCCCGTTCGGCGCCGTGCTCGCGGGCTCGGCCGAGACGATCGAGCAGGCGTGGGAGGGAAAGTTCCTCTTCGGCGGTGCGTTGCGGCAGTCGGGGATTGCCTCCGCTGCGATGATCTACGCGCTCGACCACCACGTCGAGCGGCTCGCCGACGATCACGCGCGCGCGAAGCGGCTCGCCGACGGCATCGGTATCGACCCCGCAACTGTCGAGACGAACTTCGTCCCGATCCCCGACGAGCACGGCCTGAGCGAGCGGCTGGCCGAGCGCGGAGTCGGCGTCGGCGGCTTGCGCCCGGGCTGGTTGCGCGCCGTGACGCATCTCGACATCGACGACGACGACATCGACCAGGCCGTCGAACGAATGCAGGAGGTGCTCTCTGTCCCGGCCTGAACGTCTCGTGGCCAAGCTCGAGCAGCGCGTCCGGAGCGCGCAGCGAGAGAAGCGGCTGGCCAGCCTTGCCGCCGCCGTGCTCCGCGACGGTGAGCTCATCTGGGAGACCGCGGTCGGCGCCGCCGACGTCGAGGCGGGTCTCGACACGACTCCCGACACGCAGTACCGCATCGGCTCGATCACGAAGACCTTCACTGCGGCGGCGATCATGCAGCTGCGCGACGCGGGCGAGCTCGACCTCGAGGACACGCTCGACCGGCATGTCGACGGTGCCGCGCACACGCCGACCATCCGCAGGCTGCTCTCACATGCGTCGGGCCTGCAGCGCGAGACGCAGGACGACTCGTGGCTCAGCCTGCGCTTCGCGCAGCCCGACGAGCTGCTCGAGACGCTCGCGCAGGCCGAGCTCGTGCTGCCGTCGGGCGCCCGCTTCCACTACTCGAACCTCGCCTTCGCGCTGCTCGGCATCGTCGTCGAGCGCGTCTCGGGGCGGCCGTACCAGGAGTACGTCCGCGAGCGGCTGTTCGAGCCGGTCGGCCTCACGCGCGTGAGCTTCGAGCCGGAGCAGCCGGCCGCGAAGGGCTACCTCGCGCAGCCGTACGCCGACGGCGTCTGGGAGACGGTCGGCGTCGAGACGGGCGCGTGGGCATCGGCGGGACAGCTGTGGGGAACGGCCGCCGACATCGGCCGCTGGGGCGCGTTCCTCGCCGATCCCGACGAGTCGGTCCTCGCGGCGTCGAGCGCCGAGGAGATGCGGACGGTGCAGGCGATCGCCGACCACGAGCGCTGGCTCTCGGGCTACGGGCTCGGACTCGGGCTCACCCGCGACGGCGACCGGATCCTCGCGGGCCACGGCGGCTCGATGCCCGGCTTCATCGCGCAGCTCGTCTTCTCGGCGAAGGACAAGGTCGTCGTCGCGGTGCTCACCAACGAGAGCGAGGCGGACATCGGCGAGCTCGGCGTCTCGCTCCTGGGGACGACGGTCGACGAGTGGCCGGTCGCGCCGGAAGCGTGGCGGATCGGCGAGCCGCCGCCGGACGACGTGGTGCCGGTGCTCGGGATCTGGTTCATGGAGGCGACGCGAATCGTGTTCCGCTGGCGCGACGGAAAGCTCGAGGGACGCTTCGACGGAATCCCCGATTGGCAGCCCTCCTCGATCTTCGAGCGGGAGGCGGATGATCGCTGGCGCACGATCTCAGGCCCGGAGCACGGCGAGGCGCTGCGCATCGTGCGCGCCGCAGACGGCTCGGTCGAGCGGATGGTCTGGGCCGGCTACCCGGTCACGCGCGAACCGGGGCCCTGGCGCCTTCCCGAGTAGCCGCTACTCGTACTGGAGCGCCTGCAAGACGTTGAGCCTGCCGGCGCGGCGGGCCGGGATGATGGCGGCCACAAGGCCGGCGAGGATCGCGGCGATCACGAAGACGATCAGGGTGCCCCAGGGGATCGTGAAGGCCGGATAGTCGATCGCCTTACCGACCATGAGCGCGAGCGCCACGCCGACGGGGATTCCGAGCGCGGCGCCGATCAGGGCCGTGACGATGCTCTCGTGCCGGATCATCCGGCGCACCTGCCGCCGCGTCATCCCGATCGCGCGCAGCATCCCGAGCTCGCGGGTCCGCTCGAACACGGTCAGGACGAGCGTGTTCACGATCCCGAAGAGGCTGATCAGAATCGAGAGCGAGAGCAGGACGTAGAGCAGGTTGAGGAGCGTGTTGATCCCCTGCTCCTGGTTCTTCTTGAACTCGCTCGCGGTCGCGATCTTTGCGTCGGGGAACGAGTCGAGCGCCTTGGTCAGCGTCGCCGTGTTCGGGGCGGTGACGCCGCCGGCCATGTCGACGAAGGCGAAGATGTTCTGCGGGTTCTGGTACTCCGCGTCGAAGCGCTGCTGCGAGATCGTGACGTCGCCGTACGGCGAGCCGCCCTTCGGCGGCGCGAAGATGCCCTTGAGGACGAGGTGCAGCGTCTTGCCGGACGGCACCTCGACCGCGATGGGCGAGCCGATCGACAGGTGATGGCTCTTCGCATAGCTCTTCGCCACGAACGCCCCGTTCTCGCCGAGCTGCCCGGGAGTCCCCTGCGAGCCGTGCTCCCAGTTGACGACGATGACCTTGGAGATGTCGCCGTTGACGGCCGTGACGTTGATCCTGCTGCCGAACGCCTTCCCGTCGCCGGCGCGGACCCCCGAGACGACGTTGACGCCCGGAACCTTTGCGAGGGCCTGCTCCGACGAGATCGAGATCGGGGAGAAGTTGTCGGTCGCCGTCAGGGCGTAGTCGCCCTTGAAGACCGAGTCGACGGCGTTGTTGAACGTCGTCTTCAGCCCTGACGCGAGTACCGAGACGAGGGTGACGAGCGCGAGCCCGATCATCAGGGCCGACGCCGTCGAAGCCGTGCGCTGCGGGTTCCGCATGGCATTGCCGCGCGCGAGCTCACCGGCGGATCCGCCGATCTTGGTCGCCGGCCAGCCGAGTACGCGCGCGAGCGGCGGGACGAGCGTCTTCGCGAGCATCGCCACGCCCAGGAAGACGGCCGCCGCGCCGACGCCGAGGGCGAGCAGGCGCTGCGTCGTCGAGAGCCCGTGGACGAACAGCCCGACGACCATGAGCGCGACAGCGCCGCCGATCGTCAGCAGCGCCGCCTGGACGCTGAACCGGGCGAAGCGGGAGGTCGGCAGCACCGCACCCTCGCGCACGGCGGAGATCGGTGGCACGCGGGTCGCGCGGATCGCCGGCCGCAGCGCCGCGAGCAGCGTCACGAGGATCCCCACGACGAGCGCGACCACGATCGTCCGCGTCGCGAACACGGTTCCCGCCTGCGGCAGGTCGATCCCGAAGTGGACGAAGAGCGCATTCAGTCCCTTCGCGAGGCCGAGGCCGAGGAAGAGACCCGTGACCGAAGCGACGATCCCGATCACCAGGGCCTCGAGCAGCACCGACATCAGCACCTGGCGGCGGCTCGCGCCCAGCGTCCGCAGCGTCGCGAGCTCACGCGTTCGCTGCGCGATCGTGATCGAAAGCGTGTTCGCGATCACGAAGGTGCCGACGAAGAGCGCGACGCCGCCGAACGCGAGCAGAAAGTCGTTGATGATCGAGAGGAAGCCGTTCGTGTCCTTGGTGGCCTGCGCGGCCTGCCCGGCCGCTGTCCGCACTTCCGCGGTCGGAGGCAGGATCGGCTTGACCTCGTTCACGAGCTGCTGCGGGCTCGTGCCCGACTTGGCGGCGATGTTGATCGAGTCGAGCTTCCCCTCCTTGTGGAAGATCTTCTGCGCCGTCGGGAAGTCGAAGACCGAGATCGTCGTGCCACCGAGTGACGAGACGCCGCCGATCTTGACGATCCCGGCGATCGTGTACTGGGTCACGGGACCCTGCGCGACCACGCCGACCGTCTGGCCCACCGTGTAGCCCTCTTTGCTCGCGGTGTGGGCGTCGATCGCGATCTCGTGAGCGCCGACCGGCCACGTGCCGGAGACGAGCGTGAGCGGGTTGAAGCGCTGGTCGCCGTGCGGATGGACGCTGAACGCGAGCCCGGGCGCTCCGCCGCTCGCGATCACCTTTCCGTCATGCCCGACCAGATGGGCCTCGTCGCCGATGCCCCCGTCCGCCTCGGCGACGCCCGGCAGGTTTCGCACCCTTCCGAGCAACGACTCCGGGAAGGACGGCGGCAGGTTGTTGCTGTTGCTGTTGTTCCCGAAGGCGACCTTGCCGGTGATCACGGCGTCGGTCTTCGCGTAGACCGTGGTGAACACGGTGCTGAATGCGGCCTTGATCGTGTCGGTGAGGATGTAGGTGCCGCTGATCATCGCGACGCCGAGCACGATCGCGATCGCCGTCAGCGCGGCGCGGAGCTTGCGGCCCGCGAGACCCTTGAGCGCGACGAGGAACATCTACTCGCCGAGGTGGCTCATCACGGCCAGCACGTCGGCGGCCGTCGTGTCGCGGAGCTCTTTCACGATCAAGCCGTCCGACAGGAAGAGGATCCGGTCGGCGGTCGAGGCGGCGCGCGGCTCATGCGTGACCATCACCGTCGTCTGGCCGTACGAGTCGACCGAGCTGCGGATCAGGTCGAGGATCTCGCCGCCCGTCTTCGAGTCGAGATTGCCGGTCGGCTCGTCGGCGAAGAGGATGGTCGGCCGCGACACGAGCGAGCGCGCGATGGCCACGCGCTGCTGCTCGCCGCCGGAGAGCTCCGAGGGGCGGTGATCGCGGCGCTTGTCGAGGCCCATTCGCGTGAGCAGCTCGTCGAGCCACGCCTTGTCGGGCTTCTCGCCGGCGATCGAGAGCGGCAGGACGACGTTCTCCTCGGCGTCGAGCATGGGGAGGAGGTTGAAGAACTGGAACACGAAGCCGATGTGCTTGCGCCGCAGCTTCGTCAGCGCGGAGTCGTCGAGCTGCGTGATCTCGGTGCCGTCGATCGTCACCGTCCCCGAGCTCGGCTTGTCGAGCCCCGCGAGGATGTGCATGAGCGTCGACTTGCCTGAGCCGGAGGGGCCCATCACGGCGACGAGCTCGCCCGACTTGACGTCGATGTCGACGCCGCAGAGCGCCTGGACGGCGGTTGTCCCCTCGCCGTACTGGCGCCTCAGGTCGCGCGCCTGGACCGCCGCGTTCGCGGGCACGCCGGGGCTGTCGCCTCTCGATTCCTCCGTCACGGCCATGTCGACCACGCTAGCCAAAGTCGGGGGCCCAAGTAAAATATCTTCACACGATGTTCACCGACCGCCGACGAAGTAGAAGACGACGACCGCCGCGCCGTAGCCGAGAACGAGCAGCACGCCTTCCCTCCGACGCGATGTGCCGTCCCAGACGGTCGCCGTCGCCGCGATCGCCGCACACGCCATCACCACGACCTCCGACCAGCGGAAGGCAAGCGCGAGGTGGTGCGTGAAGAAGAGGGAGAGAAGCGTCACGACCGGAACGACGAGCAACGCGACCTGCGCGCTCGACGAGATCGCGATCTCGGTCGCCAGCCGCATCTTCCCGTTGCGCGCGATCAGGATCGCCCCACCGTGCTCGGCCGCGTTCCCGACGATCGCCACGATCACGACCGAGACGAAGAACTCGCTCAGGCCGACGGCCGACGCGAACGAGCCGAGCGAGTGGACGAGGATCTCGCTCACCCACGCCGTCGCGCCGGTCGCGACGGCGAGCGCGACGAGCGAAACCGGCAGCGACCAGGTTCCCTCGCCCGGCTCGTCGCGGTCTCGCTCCTTCTTCCGATGGACGTGCAGGTTCCGGCCGACGATCGCCAGGTAGAGCACGAGGAGGACGATCGATACCGCCACCGAGGCGACGACGACCGTGTGCCGTTCGGGCGGGCCGCTGTGGCCGAGCGCGGTCGGGAGCGTGAAGGCGGCGACCGCGGCGCCGACGAGCCCGAGCTGGACGAGCAGCGACCGTCGGTCGAGGCGCGCGCGGTCGGGGCCGACGACCTGCGTGATGCCGTAGACGAGCAGGAGGTTCGAGATCACGCTCCCGGCGAGCGAGCCGAGGACGACCACGGGGAGATTGGCGCCGACGGCGAAGAGCGCGACGATCAGCTCCGGCGCGTTCCCGAAGCTCGCGTTGAGAAAGCCGCCGATGCCCGGGCCGGTGTGCTCCGCCGCGTGCTCGGTCGATTCGCCGACCAGCCACGCGAGCGGGATCAGCGCGAGTGCGGCCAGGACGAAGAGGGTTACGTCGCCGGCGCCGGTGAGCTTGTCGACCGCAATCGTGAGCGGAGCGAGAAGCAGCGACCCCCAGAGCAGCGTCCGCAGCATCCGGCAAGCCTAGAGAGCGGCGGAAGCGGGCATGATCCGGGCGTCCCGGCTCCCGACGTCGCCTCGCCGCCTACAGCGATTCCTCTGCGGTGTCAAGTCTTGCGGAGCCCCTCATTCGTTCCGACAATGTGACTGTGAACGAGCAAACCGCGACGACGACGCTCCCACTGCATCCGCAGGACGAGGCGGAGTGCAGGCGCTGCGAGGTTCACTGCGAGAAGGTCGTCTACCCGGCGGCGTGCCTCGAGCGGTCGTGTCCGTTCGCCTATGCGTACTCCGAGCACGGGCACACCTACATGGGGTGCCTGCAGAAGGTCTTCGAGGCCGAGATCGACGTCGCGATGCTCGCGGCCGCGGAGCGGACGCAGGCGGGCTTCGGTGCCGTGCGGGCGTTGCGTCGGCCGCTTGCCGATGTGCGAGTCGGCGGTGCAATCGACGTTCTCGAGCCGCGAGACCGAGCTCGGCTGCCTCAATCCGGAGTTCGGCGAGCTGCCGGAAGGGTCGCCGACATTCCGGGTGTTCGCGCGGGTCTCGGACTCCTAGCCGGCTCCCGCAGCCGCTGCAGGACGAGGACGCCGACGGCCGGGCCGGCAGCGGCCAGGAAGAACGCAAGCCGCCAGCTCTGGGCCGCGACGGCCGCGATCACCGGCGGCGCACCCGCGACGACGACGCCCAGCAGCGTCTGCTGGAAGCCGAGCGCCGCGCCCGTGCGCGCCGCGCCGGCCGCCTCGGCCGCGGCAGCGTAGGCGAGCCCGTTCCACGACATGCTCAGCACGCCGGCGAGGACGAACAGCGGGATCAGCAGCGCGAGCGGCGCGTCGGTCGCCGCCGCCACGCACGCGGTGAGGATCGAGAGAGCGACGCCGATCGTCCGCAGCGGCCGGAGGCGACTGCCGAGCCGGTCGGAGATCGTTCCCGAGCCGACGCGGGCGGCGACGGCAAGCACGTAGATCGTGGCGAGAACTGCGCCGGCGGCTTCCTTCGACAGACCGCGGTGCTCGTGAAGGAAGAGGACGACGAACGCCGTGATCCCGATCTGGGCGAGGAGGAAGAGCCCGGTGCCGGTGCCGAGCAGCCACATGAACGGGTCGCGGACCGGTTGCACGACGTCTCGTAGCTCCTCCTCGCCGGCGCCGCTGCCGCCGCGGATGAAGACCGCGGCCACGAACGCTCCCACCAGGCACGCGGCGCCGAGGAAGACGAAGGCGGCATGGGTGCCGCCGCTCGAGCCGAGCACGGGGAGGACGACAGCGCCGACCGCGCCGCCGATCGGGATCGCCGTCTGGCGGATACCGAGCGCAAGGCCGAGCTCGGTCGAGGGAAACCAGGCCATGATCGCCCGGCCGCTCGCAGCGTTGACGCTCGCTCCGAGCGCACCCACGCCCACCAGCGTGACCGTGACCGTTCCGAAGCCCTGCGTGGTCGAGGCGACGACGAGCAGGGCCGCCGCGCCGGTGAGTCCGGTCGCGATCACCCAGCGCTCGTCCACCCGGTCGGCGACGAGGCCCCACGGCAGAAGCGTGAAGAGCATCCCGATCCCGATCGCCGCGAGCACGACGCCGGTCTCGGTCAGGCTGAGCCCGTATTCCGACTTCAGCGTCGGGCTGAGCGCCGGCAGACCGACCGACGAGGCCGAGAAGCTCGCCTGCGCGAGCGTTCCCGCGGCGAGCACGACCCAGCGGTACCGGCAGAGACACGCTCGAACGTACATGGCTAGGTTCGGCAGCCGGTGCATGTCCGGTGTCAGACACCGGACGTGGCCGAAGCGGTCACTTGAGCCAGCGCGCGCGAAGCTCTTTCGTCTTGCGGATCTCGTTCGCGTCGGGGCCACGGTTCTCGGGCCCCGCCGTCTCGAGCACGGCCGGCAGCCCCTGCAGCCGGGGGCTCGAGAGGAACACGCCCAGCTTTTCGCCGAGCTCGCCTTCGAGGATGTTCGCGTGCCGGTCGCGGTTCGAGCCGAACGGCGCTGCGGCGTCGTTCACGTGCAGCGCCCGCAGCCGGTCGATGCCGATGGTCGAGTCGAGCTCGTCGAGACACGCGTCGAGCGCGGAAGGATCGGTGACGTCGACGCCCGACACCCAGAGATGGCACGAGTCGAGGCAGATGCCGAGGCGTGGATGCTGCCCCAGCCGTTCGTGCAGAACGGCGAGCTCTTCGATCGAGCGGCCGATGGTGCCACCGGCTCCCGCCGAGTTCTCCATCAGGAGCCACGTCTCGTCGGTACAGAGCTCGAGCACCTGCTCGAGCGCGGGCACCACGTGCTCGAGCCCGGCCTCGAGCCCGCTGCCGAGATGCGACCCGACGTGGAAGACGACGCCGTCCGCGCCGATCGCCGCGGCGACCTCCGTCGTGTTCCGCATTGCCGCGATCGAGCGCTCGTATACGACGGGATCGGGCGAGGCCAGGTTCACGAGATAGACGGCATGGCAGAGGACGCCGCCGATCCCGGCCTCCGCCCGCTTCTCGCGGAAGCGCTCGAAGCTCGCCGGGTCGTGGTTCGTCGGCCGCCACGCACGCGGGCTCTGGGTGAAGACCTGCACCGAGTCGGCCTCCAGCTCGACCGCGCGGTCGATCGCCTTGTCGATCCCGCCCGCGGAGGAGACGTGCGCGCCGATCAGCACAGCCAGGCCTCGAGTCGTGACGCCTCGTCTGCGACCTCGCGCCGCCACGCGCGCGGCAACGGCGCGAAGGGCTCGACCCGCACGCGGTTTCGCTCGACTCTCCACAACCCCGCCGACGAAGCCGTCGACGAGGAACGTCGCCTCGACCATTCCGCCGCCGTGGATCACGATCCGCCGCTGCTCGTCCGAGATCACGCGCGTCCGGTCGGCGTGCGACAGCACGAGGTTGTCGTAGCGCGGCAGGAACCGGACCGGGGCGGGGGAGTCGGCCGGCGGAAGTGGACACGCGAGGCAGATCGAGGAGCTCGCGCCCGCGCTCGTCGCGAAAGCGGCGCAGAGGCTCGAGCGACGCCAGCGCCGGCTCGAAATCGCGCACACGCAGCCCGCTCCACTCGGCGATGTCGGCGCGGGTCGCGGGACCGAAGGCGCCGAGATAGCCGCGGACGAGCCGCTGTCGCGCAGGCAGCGGGTCGATCTGCTCGTGGTCGATCAGGACGTAGCGCGTTTCGCGCGGCTGCTTCCAGGTTCCCGAGGCGGGCGCGTGGGTGAGCCGGCCGACCGTGCGCAGCGCGTACCAGAACCCCGCGCCGCCGTCGTGGTCGATCCGGTGCGTGTCGCGGAGCCAGGAGAGAATCTCGGCCCGCGTCCGCGGCTCCCGCCCGAACTCGAGCAACGAGTCGTGAACGCTGTCCGCGAGCTGCGCCGACTCCGGGCCTGATCCACGGCGGGACGGTCGACCGCCGATCCGAAGACCCCGTAGTCGCGACGCGACACGAGGTGCACGGTTCCGCGCATGAGCACCGCCCGCACCGCCTGCTCGCGCAGCAGAGCTCGCTCGAGCGTCTGCCGACGGAAGCCCGCGAGGCGCGTCCAGAGGCCGACGTACGGCGCAGGCGCCCACTGCGCCTGGAGCCCCGCGAGGCGTTCGAGAGCCCGTATCACGGGGAGCCGCCGCCGCTCGAGCAGGAGCTGGCGCGCGAGCGTGGCGCGATTGAGCTCCCGCACCGTCAGCGTCCGGACTCGCACCCGGCCTACGCTATCCGCATGACCGTGGTCGTCAGGATGGCTCCCAGCCCCACCGGTTTCCTCCACGTCGGCGGCGTCCGCACGTTTCTCTTCAACTGGCTCTTCGCCCGCCACCAGGGCGGCAAGAACCTCCTGCGGATCGAGAACACCGACACGAGCCGCGAGGTCGCGGCGGCGGTCGACCAGATCCAGGACTCGCTGCGCTGGCTCGGAATCGACTGGGACGGGCCGCTCACCTTCCAGCTCGACCGGATGGACGACTGCCGGCGCATCGCCGAGCAGCTCGTCAGCGAGGGCAAGGCGTACGAGGACGACGGCGCGATCCGCTTTCGCATGCCGGACGAGGGCGTGACGGCGTGGGACGACGTCGTCCGCGGCCGCATCGAGTACCCGAACGAGGAGCTCGAGGACGTCGTGATCGTCCGCTCCGACGGCCGGCCGACCTACAACTTCGCGTCGCCGCTCGAGGACGTCTGGGACGGGATCACGCACGTCATTCGCGGCGACGACCACATCTCGAACACGCCGAAGCAGCTGAACATCATCCGTGCGGTCGGGGGCGACGTTCCCGTCTACGCGCACGCGCCGAACATCTTCGGCGCCGACGGCAAGAAGCTCTCGAAGCGGCACGGAGCCACCGGCATCGACGAGTTCCGGGCCGCCGGCTACCTCCCCGAGGCGCTGATGAACTTCCTCGCGCTGCTCGGCTGGGCGCCCGACGGCGAGACGACGGTCATGTCCCAGGACGAGCTGATCGAGCGCTTCTCGCTCGAGCGCGTCAGCGCCAGCCCGGCGCAGTTCGACTACCAGAAGCTCGACTGGCTGAACGGCGTCTACCTGCGCAGCCTGCCGCCCGAGGAGCTCGCGCACCGCCTCGTCCTCTGGCTCGGCGAGAACGGCTACGACTGGGACGCCGAGCTCGTCGCGCGCGCGACGCCGCTCGTGCAGGAGAAGATCTCGCGGCTGGCCGAGTTCCCCGGCTTCGCGGGGTTCCTCTTCGGCGACGTGCACCCCGACCCGGCCGATCTCGACGGTGGGGCGCCGATGCTCGCTGCTGCGGAAGAAGCGCTCGCCTCCCTCGAGCCGTTCGAGGCGGCTGCGATCGAAACGGCTCTGCGCGACGCCGCCGACCGGCTCGGCCTCAAGCCGCGCCAGGCGTTTCAGCCGATCCGGGTCGCGATCACCGGCTCGAAGATCTCACCCGGCCTGTTCGAGAGCATCGAGCTGCTCGGCCGGGAGGTCACTCTCAGCCGTCTTCGCGCGGCGGCGGCCTGATCGCAGCCGGCGGCAGCGGCTTCGGAGGCGCGAGCGGATCGAGCGCGCGCTCGAAGAGGAGCCAGGCCTGTCGCCTGAAGCGCTGGGTCGGCAACGGCAAGCCCGCGACGTCGGCGTTCTGGACGCCGCGGCCGTGGCGTGCGGGCTGCGGGGTGTCCTCTGCCATTTCAAAGGAGTAAACGAGCGCCCGCGGCCCGTGGTTACGGACGATCGCGGCGCTCGTTAGACTCGAGAGGATGCGCGATACCGGGGGGCATGCGGCGCCTGTCCGGATCCTGGTCGTCGACGATGAGCCGTCGATCCGGCTTCTGTGCAGGGTGAATTTCGAGCTCGAGGGCCACGAGGTCGTCGAGGCTCACTCGCTCGCGACCGCGCGCGCGATGCTCGACGAGCACGAGGTCGACGTCGTCGTGCTCGACGTCCACCTCCGCGGCGAGCGAAGCGACGAGCTCGTCGCCGAGTGCCGGTCGCAGCGGCCGCCGATCCCGGTCGTGCTCGTCACCGGCTCCGTCGATCCGGCGCACCCGGGCCTGAGCCACGCCGACGCGGTCCTGCCGAAGCCGTTCGAGCTGGACCAACTACTCTCGACGGTGGGTCGCCTCGCGCGCGTCCACGCCCACCGATGAGCACAACGACCACTCGCAGCCCGCAGGAGTACGAGTCACGTCTTCGCGCGTACTACCGGGACGAGGGCGAGGAAGTTCGCGCGGTCCGGGTCGGCGAAAAGGAGGTCTCGGAGCTGGCGGCGATCGTGGGCCGCTACGCGGATCTCTTCACGCGCCAGCAGCTCGAGTCGCTCCGCGAAGCGGAGGAGCTGCGCCGAAGGCGACGAGCGTGAGCGGCTCTACCGCTTGCGCATGACCTGCGAGCAGGGCCTCGTCGAGTCCGTAACCGCCGAGGACCAGGACGCACTCGAGAACGCGTTGCTCGAGGCGCGGCTCACCTGGTCGACGGCGAGGAGCTGCCTCTGCGTTCCGCGGACGCGAAGCTCGCCGTTCTCGCCGACTTCGCGCAGCGCGAAGAGCTCGGAGAGCTGGCGCAGGAGCTCGACGCGAGCTTCAACGAGCAGCGCCGTGATCTCCTCGTCGCGCGCGAGGATCTCGAGGCGGACGCTCTCGGGCGAGCCGAACGCCGTCGCGCGAAGCGAGGCGCAGAAGCAGATCTCGCTCGAGCGAGCTCGAGAGCGTGCTGCGCCGGGTGGCGGACGACGCCGGTCGACGGAGGTTCGCGCGGCTACGCGCGCGCTGGTTCGAGCGACTGCTCGGCCCCGAGCGCGGCGAGCTGCCGTCGAGCGCGCAGCTCCGCTGGCTCCGTCGCCTGTCGCCGCTCGAGTCGACGTATCCCAAGGAGCGTTCGGTCGAGGTGTGCGTCGAGACGGTTCGCGAGCTCGGGTTCGACTCGAGGCGATTCCGAACATCCGCCTCGACCTCGAGGACCGGCCGCAGAAGAGCCCGCGAGCCTGCGTGATCGCAGCCGACGCTCCCGAGATCGTCCACCTGATCACGCGCGCGCAGGGAGGTCTCTCCGACTACCAGGCGTTTCTCCACGAGGCGGGGCACGCACTCCACTACGCGGGCGTCGGCCCGCGGCTGCCGTACACCTTCCGCCGCATCTCGCGCGACCACGCGCTGACCGAGATCTACTCGTACATCGTCGAGGCGGTCACGCGCGAGCCGGGCTGGCATGCGCTCCACTTCGGGCTGTCCGACGCCGAGGCCGAGGAGAGCGCCGAGGCGACGCTCGTTCATCGAAGTCCTCCTCTACCGCCGCTACGCCGCGAAGCTCCGCTACGAGCTCGGCTTCTGGTCCGCGTTCGGCACGGAGCAGGGTGGCTCGTCGCGCGACTACGAGCCGCTGCTCACCGAGGCCACCGGCCTCCGCTACGACGCGCGCCGCTACCTGTCCGACATGGACGCCGGCTTCTACTCCGCCGACTATCTGCGCGCCTGGGTCCGCTCGGCGCAGCTCGTTTCGTACCTGCGGCGCGAGGTGGGCGAGGACTGGTGGCGGAGCAGCGCGACCGGCGAGATCCTGCGCGGGTTGTTCGCGGAGGGCACGCGACCCTCGACCGAGAACATCGCAGGCACGAATCGGCTTCGACCCGCTCGACACCGCGCCGCTCGTCGCCGAGCTCACCGCCAAAGACGCCTAGCCTGCGGGCCCGCGAACCACGCCCGCGACGAGCGGGAGCAGTTTCTGTCTTGCGCGCGGCCGCTGTGCGTCGGCGCGGACGAGCTCGTCGAGCTCCATCGCGACGAGCAGGATGATCGCGGCGACGTAGCAGAACGTCGCGAGGAAGATGAAGACCTCGAGGCTCCCGATCGCGGTGCGGAAGTCGGCCAGGGACTTCACGTACGCGCCCATGATCAACGTCTGGCCGATCCAGCCGACCACGACGAGTGCGGAGCCGAGGCTCGTCCAGCGCTTGCGTCGATTCTCGTTCGGTCCCCAGCGCACGATCAGATCGAACGCGAATGTGACGAGGACGACTGCAGCCGGCCAGCGCAGGATCAGGACGGGGATGCTCCACGCACCCGAGACGTGTCCGGCCCAGACGATGGCGACGGCTCCGAGCACCGCCGCGAGAAAGAGGACGGCGAGCCCGAACGAGAGAGGGAACCGGATCCAGAACGGTCGTGTCTCCGGGGTCTCGTAGATCTCGTTGAGCGCGCCGATCGCCGCGCGGACGATGCCCGAGACCTCCCAGATGGCCAGTGCGGCCGCGAAAGCGAGCAGACCCACAGTCGAGGACGAGAACACGCGGTTCACCGTTTGGTCGATGCCGGCGAAGACGTGGGGGAGGACTTTCGGCTTGATCTCCGGGGCGATCGTCGACCGCCAGAGCCGCTCCTGGTGGGTCGCGCCGAGGATGCCGAGCATGAAGAGCGAGCACGCGACGCCCGCGATGAACATGCGCAGCGCGATCGCGCTCGCGTAGGTCAGGAGGTTGTGCTTGTCGAACAGCTCGACCCAGAGCCGGACGATCTGCTTGAGGTTTCTCCACCGCAGCCGCATCGAGCCTTCAGCGTTCCCGCGGCCGAAGACTCGGAAACGAAAGTGGGGGCGGCTGCTATGGCCGTGGCAGCCGCCCCCTGCGAGGAGCGGGACGGCTGAGGGCCGCCCCTATCGGAGAGCACGGCCGGCGTCAGGTCGGCCGAGCTCTGTCGGTGCCTCCTGTATTACTCGCCGACGCGCCGATCGGTTCTCGCAAAGTCGTTACACGATTCTTCGAACCACTCGGCCGGAACCGACGTCTAAGCAATGGAGGGGCGGGCCCCGGAGAAGGGGGCCGCGACCGAGGCCCGCCCCCTTCGAGGTTACGCCCGCGTGGGCGATTGCGAAAGGGTCAGATCCGGCCCCGGTCAGTTCCTCGCCTCGAGGCGATCGAGCCGCTCGTGCAGGCGCCGGAGCTCGGCGAGGATCTTGGCCTGGTTGTCGGTCGCCTCGCGGTGCTTGTCCTCGGCGTCCTGGTTGACGAAGTGGCCGGCGATCGACGCGGTCGCGAGGCCGAGGAAGCCGATGCCGACGATCATCAGGAACGAGGCGATGACGCGCCCCCCGACCGAGGTCGGGAACGTGTCGCCGTAGCCGACGGTGGTGACGGTGACGATCGCGAACCAGAGGCCGCGCCACGGGTTCGGGAAGCGGGTCGGGTCGGTCTCGTGCACCGCGATGCCCGGTGACCGTGACGAGGAGCAGCGTCAGCGCCGCGACGTACGGGAGGTTGCGGCGGTTCGTGAGCAGGCCCTCCGCGCGGAAGATCCGAGCGGCGATCACCCAGAGGCGCGCGAGGCGCCAGCCGCGCAGCCAGCCCGGGCCGAGTGCCGCGAAGAACAGCCCCCACAGCGGGAAGATCGCGACGACGACGAGTGCGTCGGCCCAGTGCGCGCGAAGCGCCGCGCGCCGGTCCTGGGCGTAATGCAGCGTGAGCGCGAGCTCGACGGTGAAGACGAGCCAGACGAATGTGCCGAGGACCCAGGAGAGGACGGTCCACGGCGAATGCAGCGAGGAGTCCTGGATCAGCACCGCGGGCAGCATCAGCAGCGCGCACACCAGGACGACCAGCTCGAACGAGTGGCGGACCTTGCCGCTCTCCTCCTGGCACCAGTGCTCGGCCGCCCAGAAGGGCGTGCTCATTTCCGGTGCGGCAGGGCGGGCATCTCCGGCGGGCGGAGCCGCAGGTTGCCCCGCTCGCTGTTGAGGAACCAGAGCAGGACGGCGACGAAGGCGGCGAGGTCGAGCCCGATGCCGAGCACCCAGAACGTCCAGGCCGGGCCGGATGATCGTCGCCGACGAGCAGCGTGAAGTTCTGGCCGAAGAATCCGGTGAGGAACGAGAGCGGCAGGAAGAACGTCGCGACCCAGCCGAGCTGCTTCATGGTCAGGTTCATCTTGTTGCCGACGGTCGACTGGTACAGGTCGGTCGTGCCCGAGGCGAGGTCGCGGTAGTCGTCGAGCTGCTCCGCGACGCGGATCAGGTGGTCGTAGACGTCGCGGAAGTAGCGCTCGTGCTCCTCGGTCATCCCGGGCAGCTCGTAGCGGCCGGAGATGATCGCCGCGAACATGTCGCGCATCGGATTGACGATCTTGCGCAGCTGCACGAGCTGCCGCTTCATCGTGATCGCCTGCTGCAGCGAGGACGGCTGCGGGTCGGTGAGGATCGTGTCCTCGAGCTCGTCGAACTCCTCGTCGAGCTCGGACAGCTGCGGGAAGAAGCTGTCCACGAGCTCGTCGACGACGAGGTAGAGGATGCCGAGCCCTTCCTCGTATTTCTGCAGGTGCCTGTGCGTCTGGTTCCGGAGGTCCTCGAAGACCGAGCACTCGCCCTTGTGCACGGTGATCAGCCACTTCGGCGAGTAGAAGCAGTGCACCTCGATCGGCGCGAGCCCGGTGCGGCGGGTCGGGATCGTCGATGGCGCCGAAGACGACGAGCAGCGTGAAGTCGTCGTAGCTCTCGAGCTTCGGCCGCTGCCCGAACTTGCGCGCGTCCTCCAGCGCGAGCGGGTGCAGCTTGAAGACGTCGCGGAGGAGCTTGAAGTCGGCCTCGGTGGGACTGTCGATGTCGAGCCAGAGGAAGACGCCGTCGCGGAGCCGCGACTCGATGCCTTTAGGGTCGACGTTGGGCTCGACGGTTCCCCTGGCGTCGATCAGATGGCTGGACAAGCTCCGGCGAGCGTACTTTCGTCGCCGGACGATCCTGTGTCACCCGCCGAGCACGGCCTCGGCCGAGGAGGACGGCTCGGGGTCGGGCAGCCGGGTCATCCGGAAGCCGGTGAGCAGGCCGATCAGCGATGCGATCAGCGGGACGAGGAGCGCGATCTGCAGCGCCCTCGGCCGCGCCTTCTCGTTGATGCGGAGGATCTCGGCCTTGGCCGCGGGCGGCTTGCCGACGAGCAGCTCCTCGAGGTGCGTCTGCGTCATCACCTCGGCGTTCTTCTCCAGGGCCTTCGAGACCTGCGCTGCCTGGCGCGAAGAGAGCACGTCGCTCGAGTTCGCCTCGTGGGTGAAGAGGAGCGAGAGCGACGCGAGCATGATCGCTCCCGCGAAGGCGAGGCCGAACGAGAGCCCGAACGAGCCGCCGGCGGAGTTGACGCCCGCGGCCTCGCTCACGCGCTCCTCCTCGATCGGCGAGAGCGTGTAGTTGTTGAGCTGCGACACGAGCAGCCCCAGCCCGGTGCCGGCGATGAGCAGCGGCACGACCATCCCCCAGCCGGAGTGGGCGCGCGGGATGATCGGGATCAGGACGCGACGCCCAACGCGAGCAGGAAGAAACCGCCGCGGATGATCTTGCTCGGGCTCTTGTCCCCGGCCTCGCTGCCCGCGATCAGCGCGACGGCGAACATGCTGAGCGAAAGCGGCGCGAGCGAGAGGCCCGCCTGCATGGCGTTGTACTCGAGCACCATCTGGAGGTAGATCGGGAGCGCGATCATCAGCCCGCCGAGCGAGATCTGCTGCAGCGTCTGGGACGAGATCCCGAGGCGGAAGTACCTCGACCGGAAGAGTCCGCGTCGATCAGCGCCGGCTTGCCCTCGCGCTTGCGCTTCCGCAGCCACCAGGCGAGCGAGCCGAGCGCGACGACGCCGACGGCGAGCAGCACGCCCACCGCTCCGCCGCCCTCCTGCCAGACGAGGATCCCGAGCACGACCCCGCCCATCCCGAACGCGGACAGGATCGCGCCGACGACGTCGACGCCCCGCTCGCCCGTGTACGGAACGTCGTGGACGCGCCTGCTGCCGACGAGCACGATCGCGATGATCACGACCTCGCCGAGGAACGCGATCCGCCAGGAGAGATAGGTCGTGATGAAGCCGCCGACGAGCGGCCCGATCGCGGCGGCGATCGCGGCAGCGGCGCCGACGAGCGCGTAGGCGCGCCGCTGCATGGCGCCCTGGAAGTTCCCGTGGATCAGCGACTGCATCGCCGGAAGAAGAAGCGACGCGCCGAGCCCGCCGATGATCGCCCAGAAGATGATGATCGGCAGGAGGCTCTGCGACAGCGTCATCGAGAGCGCGCCGGCCGCGTACCCGAGCAGCCCGATGATGTACGCGCGCTTGCGCCCGAAGAGGTCGCCGATCTTGCTGCCGATGAGGATGAACGCCGCCGAGACGAGCGCCTCGAGCGCGATCGCCGACTGCACGCCGCTCGCGGTCGTGTCGAGATCGTGCACCACCGCCGAGATCGACACGTTCATCAGCGACGTGTCGACGACGAGCACGAACATCGCCATCGAGAGCAGGATCGCGAGGAGGTGTCGCCGCCCGACTCCTCGGCTCGGCCGGCGTTGGCGTCGGCGCCCACATCCGGAAAGTCGCGCGCCGCCGCAGTCCCGCATCATCCTTAGTGGACGAGAACCAATGAAGGGCGCGGTTTCCCGCGCCCTCTCTCGCGTCGGGGTTACCGCGACCTACTAGAAGGTGGCGCAGGGGCGAAACCCGTGGCCTCGTTCAAGACCGTGCCTCCGGGCCCGGCGACGTGCGCCTAGTGGCCGCGTCGACTGCCGAGATGCAGAAGCCTGGCGTTGGTCGCGCCGTTCGCGGTCACGATTCCGGGCGAACCGCGGACCGATAGCACCATGCCCGAGTCGTAGGTGCGTGCAGGCTGCCGCCGGTATGCCCGCGTAGCTGCTGTTGTCGGAGTAGTACGCCTCGGCGTCCGGAATGGCCTCACGGACGTCGGACATCGCCGCCGTCTGCTGCGCCTTCTTCTGGAAGCCCAGATACGAAGGAATGGCGATCGCAAGCAGGATGCCGATGATCAGCAGAACGACAAGGAGCTCGATGAGGGTGAAGCCCTCCTCACGAGCGAGACGCTGCCGCAAACTCAACATGGTTCCTTCCTTTCGAAGTGGATGAAGAGAGGGGTCGGGATCGCTCCCGTGGTGTCTGGCAGCGACGATCGGAGGCCCGGGTAGGAAACCGGGAGGTTTGCGGCCGGAGGTCGGGGGCGGCCGGAACGGGCTGCGCGGAAACCGCGTAGCCGTGCGGTCTAGCCGGGCGGCCGGTAGCGGTAGCCGAAGCCCCGAACAGTCTCGATCGGGGTACCCCGAGGGGCGTCGGGAGAGAGCTTGCGCCGCAGATAGCCAACGTAGAGCTTCACCTCGTCGCGGGACGTCTCGAGCGGTCGCCCCAGACGAGCTCGCGGAGCTGGTCATGGCTGAGCACCTGATTCGGGTGACGCACGAACGCCGACAGCAGCCGGTATTCGAGCGGCGTCAAGGAGATCTCCCGTCGTCGTAGCGAACGGTCTGCTGAGCGAAGGAGATGTTGAGCAGCGCGTCCGCGTACGTCTCCTGCTGGTCGGTGCCGCGCGAGCGGCGGAGCAGGGCCTCGACGCGGGCGACGAGCTCCTGACGGCCGAACGGCTTGACAACGTAGTCGTCGGCTCCGCCCGACAGCCCGCGCACACGCTCCACCTCGGTGTCCCGCGCGGTCAGCATCAGCACGGGAACGTCGGTCACCTCGCGGATCCTCTCCAGGGTCGCCCAGCCGTCGAGACCGGGCATCGTCACGTCGAGGACGACCAGGTCCGGCGAGGCCGTATACAGCTCGCGCAGCCCGGCGCGGCCGTCCGGCGCCTCCGAGACCTCATGCCCGGCCCGCTCCAGCAGCGTGCGGACGAGTCCGCGAATGTCCTCCTCGTCGTCCACGACGAGGATCCGGGAACCAGTCATCGCGTCTCATTCCACCGGGGGATACGGGAGTCCTGCGCGGTTTCCGATTGTTTGGCTCAGAGGAGCGACTTTGACTGCGTCTGCATTCACCGCCGAGTTCGCGGCCCGCTTCGCGCGCGGGCGCGCCGACACACCTGCGAAAGCCGAGGCGCCGGCGGAGCTGCTCCCGTTCACGGCGATCGCAGTCGCCACGGCGTACGCGCTGCTCTTCGTGCCGTCCAGCCCTCTCGACTTCCGCGAGGTTTCGGCTGCAGGCCTGCTCGCGTGCGCTCTGCTCGGTCTCGCCCTCTCCGCGCAGAGCTTCCCGCGCGTCGCCGCCATCGGGATCCCGGTGGGCTACATCGCGCTCGTCGCGCTCCTGCGCGACGCTGCGGGCGGATCCAGCTCCGGTTTCGGCGGCCTTCTGCTGCTCCCGGTCCTCTGGCTGGCCGTCACGGCCGGACGGCGTGAGCTCGCCGCGATCCTGTTCGCAATGGCCGTCGCCCAGCTCGTACCGCTCGGGCTGGTGGGACCGCCGCGCTATGCGGCGTCGGGCTTCCGCGGCGCGTTCGTCCTCACGACCGTCGCGGCGATCACCGGTCTGATGGTGCAGCGCCTCGTCGCCGAGACGCGCAACCAGAACGAGCGCCTCCTCGAGCTCGACCACCTGAAGGACGAGTTCGTTGCGACCGCGTCGCACGAGCTGCGGACCCCGCTCACCTCGCTCAGCGGCTATCTCGAGATGTCCCTCGACCCGGCCGAAGGCTCGCTCTCGCCGGCGCGCGAGAACCACCTCAGGATCGCGCAGCGGAACGCGGGGCGGCTCGTGGACCTCGTCGACCAGCTCCTCTTCCTGGCGCGCGCCGATCGCACCCTCTCGAGCTTCGCCGGGAGCGGATCGATCTCGCCGAGCTCCTGACAGAGGCCGCCGAGAATGCCGGGCCGGCAGCAGCGGCGAAGAACATCGCACTCGAGATCGAGGTCGGGCCGCAGTCGGCAGTCGCCGACCGGCCTCAGCTGCTCCGCGTCGTCGACAATCTCGTCACGAACGCGGTCAAGTTCACGCCGGACGCCGGCACCGTGCGCCTCTCGGCAGGCGGCGAAGGAGACGCGGCGATCCTCGCCGTCGCAGACTCCGGGGCCGGCATTGCTCCGGCCGACCTACCGGATCTCTTCAACCGTTTCTTCCGCGGCAGGAATGCGGTCGAGGACGCCGTTCCGGGCAGCGGGCTCGGCCTGGCGATCTCTCAGGTCATCGCCGAAGCGCACGGGAGCACGATCGAGGTCGAGAGCACTCCCGGCACGGGGTCGACCTTCCGCCTCGCGCTTCCGCTCGCGTAGCGACTAGCCGATGTCGACGCAGCTGTTGCCGTATACGCACTAATCTTGCGCGGGCTCCAGGTGTAGAACGCGAGCGGCCGGTTCTTCGTGCCGTTACGCACCGCAACGAGTGCGTGCGTCGGGACGCCCGCCGTGATCGTGAGTCGGACCCGGACGAGCACTGAGCCGTCGTTCCGCACCTCAGGTTGAGGTGGCCGAACTTGGTCGGCGTCGCCGTCTCCGGCGGCCCGGACAGTCCTTTGGACTTCAAGGGAATCTTCTTGTTCACGCGGTGGCATGACGACTTGTCGATCCTCAAGCTGTTCTTCCGCGCGCCGAAGCCGATCTGCGACAGCGTGGTGGTGGTGCCGTTTTCGTCACGCTCCTCGGGTTGGTGGTCAGGGCGAACACTCCCGGCTGCCGCCGGCCGTTGATCGGCGGGAGGGTGACGCCCCCGTAGATCGTGACGCTGTTCACGCTCCCGACGTTGCACGAGTACGTGGTGTCGACGGTGGACGCGGGGCTGGTCGCCCGGGCCGGCGCCGCGGCGCTCGCCTGCACGACCACGGCAGCGGCCGCAAGGGAGGCCGGTAGGAGAGCGATGACCCAGATGCCACGGTGATGGCGCATTCCCAGGAGCTTATGCCTATTCGAGCCGCTTTCCAGAGGCGGACGCATGAAAAAGCCCCCGCTCAGCAGGGGCTTCCTTGAGGAGGCGCGTACGGCATTCGGACGTTCCTGCCAACCGCCGTTTTTTTGTGACCAGGTACGCACGGGGGTGCGGCCAGCCGAACGCCTCCGCTGCTTGCCCATAGCGCCTCCCCGGCCAGAGACGACGTTACGCGGCATGGGCATGGCTGACTAGATGTCCCTTTGGGACAGGGGCAGGGCCGTGTTGATCTAGATGAGTCAGACGGTCTGGCGAGGGCGCTCGGCACGGTGGAGTCGTGTCCGCCCAGGATCAGGCGCCGGTGCGTGTGCTCGTTGTCGACGACAGCCAGGTGTTCCGGAACGTCCTCTGGGCGGTGGTGGCGGCGGCGCCGGGATTCGAGGTTGTCGGCACCGCCTCGTCAGGACGGGAGGCCCTCTTCCTCGTAGACGAGTTCGCCCCGCACCTCGTGTTACTCGACCTGCAGATGCCCGACCTGGACGGGATCGAGACCGCGCGCCGGATTCGCCGCCATCATCCTGATGTGGTGGTCCTCCTTCTCACGGCAACCAGACGGGCTTCTCTGAGCGATCATTCGCTGACCATCGAGGACAAGCGCGACCTTTCGTCCGAGTGGCTTGCCGAGTTCTGGGGGCGACACGGCGGCCCGACGCGCGGCTGAATCCGCACACTTCCGACTGTCTAGGTCTCGGGCCAGTTAGTGGCCGTTTTAGGACACCCGTGAAGTGACGGGAGTAAGCTGGTTGAGCTGGCCCTGCGGCCAGGATTCCGGCTGATAGTTCGAAGTCCGTCGATCGAGCCTCCGGGTCCGGGAGACGACACGAACCTAGGCAAACAGAGTTCGGGTTGCGGGGCCAGTTTGGTCACGAACAATTAAGCGACGATCGGACTCGCTCGGTTCGCGTCCCTGGTTTGCCGCGCGCCGACCGGACCGAGGGCCACCAATCGGCGGTATGGGGCGGAAACCTCAGCCGCTAAGTGCGCCTGACCCCGCCAGTCCCAAATCTCTCCGCCGAGCTTGAAATATCGCAGTACGGTCGGCCGATTCCGCACGGTTGAGCCGATTGCGGGGTGCCCGCAACACGCTGACAATGTCTCGAGCCGGCAGTGACACAGTGGCGTCGGCGGCGTATCTTTTGTGACATGAGAGGCTTGGCCGGCGTGGGTGTCCTGGTGGTGGTCGCGCTTGGGCTGTCTGCTTGGCTGGGCAGTCCTCGGGCCGCCGGGGGCACGATCGAGTCAAGTCCCAATCCGGGGGCAGCTTCGGATTGACGCCCGGGCCGCAAATCTGGTTCATCTGGGCCTGTCCCGCGCCTGCCCCGTAGTCGGAGAGCGCGAAGGCCCCTGCTTCGGCGGGGCCTTCGCTCCCGCGTCCGTACTCTCGCTCGACCTCGCGCATAGCCTCGGCGACGCCGTCCGGCCCCGGAACGGAGGAAGGATGTACACGTATCTGTTGCATCACAAGGACGGCAGCGACGCGGGGCAGGTGACCTACTCGGTGCTGATCAAGCCCAGGGAGGAGATCCTTGTCGGCAACGGGCGACATGTACGCACGAGCTGGCCACTTAGGGCACATCTGGAAACAGTCGACGAACGCGGCTTTCCCCTGCATAGACGGCAAATCCCGCATCGCTGCGGGCTTTGCACGTCGTGCAAGATGTGGCGGCTAGAGGCGCATACGGGGTTCGGACAGGCCTGCAAGTAGCCAGGTTTTTCGCGCGAGGTCTGCACCGGGGTCTGCACGCGGCGACGTTCCCCGTGCCGGGACGACACGAGTTTGGAGATCCCTCTTGCGGGTGACAACGTAAGCATTATACAATGCGTGCGTTATGCCGACGACCTGGGAGGTCGAGTACACCGATCAGTTCGAGAGCTGGTGGGACGCTCTTGACGAGGAGGACCAGGAGAAGATCGACGCAGCGATCGAGTACCTCGAAGCGCGCGGCCCGGCCCTGGGGCGGCCGTTCGCCGACAACGTGAAGCAGTCGCGCCACAAGAACATGAAGGAGTTGATTCCGCCGGCCTCGACGATTCGAGTTCTCTACGCGTTCGACCCACGCAGGAAGGCGATTCTGCTGATCGGCGGGGACAAGCGCGGGAGTTGGAACGAGTGGTACGACGAGTTCGTGCCGATCGCCGACGATCTGTACGACGAGCACCTCGAGGAGACCGCAAACGAGCAAGAACGTGAAGGAGGACGCTGATGGCGAAGCCCTACAAGAACCTACGAGAGCGAGTTCGGTCCGACCCCGCGCGCGCGGCGCGTGTCGCTGCTTACGCGCAGGCGATGCGCGATGCAGAGGCACTCGCCCAGATCCGGGAGTCGCGCGAACTGACCCAGCGCGACATCGCGGACGCCCTGGGCGTGTCGCAGGCCAACGTGTCGCGGATCGAACGCGAGCGGGATGTGTACCTATCGACCCTCGCGCGGTACGTCGAGGCTCTCGGCGGCCAACTTGAGGTCGCGGCTGTCTTCGGCGACGAGAAGGTTCCGATCGGCCTCGGAAGCGACTAGCGCGCTTACGAAGTGCTGCAGTTGAGCAGCTCGGGGTAGTCGAGCTCGCGTTCGTCGGCGACGACGTGGGTGTAAGTCCGGGCGGTAGTGATGAGGTCGTCGTGGCCGACCAGCTCGCCGATCCGCGCCCATGGCATGCCGCCGAGGTGGAGTAGCGACACCCGCCGGTGGCGGAGGTCGTGCGGCGAGAACGCGGGAACGCCGGCGGCCGTGCACGCGCGTGTCATGGCTGTACGGAGGCGCTCGCCGTGACCTGCTCGAAGACCGGCGTTCGGCATGCCGGTCATCGCGCGGGCAGAGGCCGAGCGCGGCGTCCAGGAGGAGGGGAGGCGGAGCGACCCAGCGCGGCCGGCCGGTCTTGCTCGTCGCGATCCGCCAGCGGCCACGGGGCTCGTCGACGTCGCCCCAGGTGAGCGCCTCGAGCTCGCCGATGCGCATGCCGGTGGCGTCGAGGATCAGTACAGGGAGGCGATACCGCTTCGGCAGGAGGCGAACGACCGCCTCGACGTGCTCCGCCGTCGGAGGTTGGACGTGCCGTCGTTCCTCGCGGGGGAGCTTGACCGTCAGGCGATCGCGGGCGGGATTGGGCTGGACACGCGCGTGATCGAGGATCATCGCCAGGACGCTGACCGTCTTGCGGATCGTCTGCTTCTTGAGCCCCTGCTCGTGAAGCTCCGCTACGACGCCCGCGACTGTCTGGGCATCGATGTCGGCGACCGGCCTGTCCCCGAATCTCGGCAGGAGGCGTCCCAATGCGACCCGGTAGGTCTGGAGGGTGCCCGCAGCGACATCGACCCGTGACGCCTGCCATCGTTTCGCGACAGCCGCGAGCGTGGGGGAGGACGCTCGCTCATCCACTAGGCGAAGATCGGGAACACGTAGCGCGGCTAGCTCGCCGAGCACCCACGCCTTACGACCAAGTGCTTCGCGCTTGGTCGCGAACGAGCCCGCGTAGCGGGGCATGCTCTCCCGGCCGCCGAGCCGGTACATGACGCGATAGCGGCTCCGGCCGCCGGCGGTTGGCCGCGTCGTGATCCAGGCACTAGCCACCGTTCGACCGTATCGGGCGCACCCGGTCGTCGCGGAACGTGTGGTGCTCGACGAGCTCCAGGTATTGCTCGGCGCGGATCAGCGGGCGTGAGTAGCCGGGAAGTGCGACGACAGGCAGGGCCCGGAACACGGCGTCGACGGCGCGGCGCTCGAACCGAGCTCGCGCAGGTGGTACGGTTCAGGAGCGCTCCGGGCGTCCTGAGGAGCTCTCTGACAGGTTGGGGGCGGCGAGTCGATGGCGCAGGCCTACCTCTCTCCGGTGGCCGCGGCGCCGCGCAGCGGACTCGACGTGCCTTCCACCTCGATCCGGAGCTGCTGCGCCTCCAGCTTCCGCGCCATGGAGGGACATGTAACACATATGTCCCTCATGCGCGGAACGCACCAGATACGTACGATGCGTGCATGACGAGCGGCACGCTGATCCGTCAGGCGCGGACGCGGGCAGGGCTCTCACAAGGGGAGTTGTCGCAGCGAAGCGGCAAGACCGGGCGCAGATCGCGCGCTGGGAGCGCGACGCCGTGACGCCGAGCCTGGAGACCCTGCGCGAACTCTCGCACGCCCGCGGCTTCGACCTCGACTGTCGCTGGCGCTGTATCTGCGGCGCGATTCGCGCGTCTGGAGGCGCGGCGGGGGGCGCGGCAGCGGACACCCCAGGAGCGCCTGCAGGCGATGCTCAAGCCGGCGGCGTCTGATGGCCGGGAGTTCGACCCGTACGCGCTACTGCGGGCGCTCGAGCGGCAGCGAGCGACCTACGTCGTCATCGGAGGCCCCGGGCGCGTGCCGCACGGTCCGGCGAAGTCACGGACGGCCTGGACATCGTGCCGTCGACGCGGGAGGAGAACCTGCGCCGGCTCGGGCTCGCGTTGGAGGAGCTGGACGCGCGCCGACCTGATGGAAGCCGCCGGCCCTGGAGCGCGACCTGGTCGGCCGCGGCGTCCGAGCTCGAGACCGACGCGGGCGAGCCCAAGGTGGTGCCCGAGCCGCCGGTACGCGCGGCACGACGACCTGCGCCGGCGGGCTGAAGCGGGCGCCGCTCGGGCAGGACGCGGCCGTCGGTGGCCTCCACGACGATCACGCGCGGATGCTTGCCGCTCTTGACCGCGAACAGGACCGCGCGCTCGTCTCTGTGCTGTGCAGTGGCTGATCGAGCTTGAGCAAGGTCTCATCCACGGCGCTCCGGCCATCGAGCTCTGACAGCTCAGTAGGGGATCAGCCGCTTTTTCCGTACAGGAATAGCCAGGCGTGACACAGATGTACCCAGGTGCAAAACCATCCCCTTATTCGTGTACGCTTGTAGCATGTCGCGCCGCCGCCAGCAACGCCGCGCCGAGAAGACCCGCCGCCACCCCCAGACGATCCACCCGCCGAAGGCATTCGAACGCCCGGTCGCAACCGGCGTGTCGCCGCGAGTCGTGGGCGCGCGAAGCGAACCAGGTCGAACGGCTCGCCGACACCCGCAGCCAGGCAGCCCAGGCGCTCGGCATCAGCCGCTCCACTCTCCGAGACTGTTCCTATATATCGAGACCATCGAGATGCCCTGGGGCGCCAAGCTGATCCCCGTCGACGAACTCGAGCGAATCGCGGTCGAGCGGCGACGAACGGCACGGCCGCGACTTGAGCCGGCGACTAGGGACGAGTCCCGCTGTCCCACCCGAGATCGCGGACGCATCCACCACGAACGTCCACAGGCAAGAGCCTTCGCCAGATCGCGGACGACTCAACGCGACGCATTCCGACCGCCCACGGCGGCGAGGGTGGTGGCCATCCACCGTTCGCGCGATCCTGGTTAGGGCTTGTGCGCCAGCGTCGCAGCGCTTACCGCCGCCGACGCTCGAGGAGCACGGGTAAGCGGCTGCCGAGACCCACTATTTCCGTCGCCGACGCACCAAGATCCTCTTCGGCACGAGCTTGATTGCTTTTAGGCATCGGCGCCCCCGATCCCGCCAGTCCTGATCAATATGATCGTGCCGGTCTCAGCGGGAAATGGATTTTGCCTGCCGGATGCGTTTCGCCATCGCGCCGGGGATGCGGACGATCTGTCCGTCGCGCTTGAGGTAGGCACCTGTACTTGCGACAGCGAGGACGTTCTTGCTGTCGGTCCACGGCGTGGACGCGCCCGACAGGGTGATCCCGATCCAGCGCTTGACGTTCGGTGAGCTTCGCGTCGACGTCCCGGTTGTGTAGAGGCGGAGGTAGGAGGAGGGACGTGCCGCGATCTGATCGCCGACCAGGACCATGCTCACCTTCTCGGGCGGCGCGTAGGGCTTGATGTTGCTGACGAGCTGGCGGAGGCGGACGGCGAGCTTGCTCGACAGCTTGGCCCAGAGCGCGTGCTGCGTCGAGAGCGAGTCGACGGTTCGGATCAGGCCGGCGGCCGGGAGGAAGTATGCGCTTCCCGACTCCGAGCCGACGACGGCGCACGCGCTGCTGTCGCCGTAGCTGACCCGGTAGAACGACTGCGGTCGCGCGGGGGGCCACCTTGCGGACGTGCATGCCGGCGACGAAGATTGGCACCTCTCCTGCGCGTCGAGCTTGGTATCTGAACCGAGCCGCTCGGGCCGCAGATCCAATGGCCGGATCCCCGTCGCTCCCGCGCTGCCGACAGCAGTTATGCCGGCCGCGGCGGCGATCATCATGGAGCAGAAGGCCTTACGCATGTCCGGTCTCCGCTTCTTCGCCTCGGGTTGCCATCCTGCAGGCGTGAAAGTACCACCTGGAAACCATAAACGGAAGGGTCGGGAACTAGACGTGGACGTACCTTCCGATTCCGGCGCATTCGCGGCGTATATTCGCACTACGAGGAAAACACCAGTCTGCGGCGGAGGAGGATGAGTGTTCCGGTCACATCTCCGCAGGTCACACCGTCTCTTGCTGACCACTACCCTCGTCGCCGTCGTCGCGCTCATAGCTGCGGGAGTTGCCTACGCCACTAGCGCGGGCATTTCGCCTGATAGCCAGGTGGGCCACTCCGGAGTCCAGGTCTCATGGAGTGCCACGTGGTCGGGCGCAGCTCCCTTCAATGTCGACTTCTTCTATGGGTTTCAAGGCGCCAACACGCCCGCCCCACCACTCGACGAGTCACACCTTCCACTACACGTTCTACAATGCACGGACACGTGTATACCAGGATCTCCAAGTAACAGATCACCTTGGCCTCAACGCCGGCGCTGAGTCCGAAGTCCAGGTCCTCAAGGGTGATATTTGCTAGCGCATTCGAGTCGACCGTCTAGTTAGTTACGCTGGGGTCGTGTCGAGGGGGCGGACGCTTCCGAGCGCGCTTGGTCGGCTAGGTCGGAACCGTCCGATGGTGGTGGCGGTGGTTGTCCTGCTGGGGCTCGGAGTGTCAGCGACGGGGATGTCGCAGCTGACCGAGGTGCGATTGACCCAGGCGGTCAATCGCAACTGGCGGGGTGCATACGACATCCTCGTCACCCCGCGATCGCACGATGCGACCGCGGGTGCGGCAACGACCTCGGGCTTGATCGAGCCTGACTTCCTCTCGTATGGCGGCCATGGCGGGATCGGCTTCTCGGACCTGGCCGCGATTCGCCGGATCTCGGGCGTCTCGCTAGCGGCGCCAGTATCGACTGTGGGGTACGTGGTGGCGGACTCGCAGGCGCCGACCGTGCTGGTGCCTCTTCGGTGTTACCCCGCAAGCCGACCCTGTATCGGGTCTCGCTGCAGGTGACCACCACAGATGGGGTGAATCGTTTCACGATTGCACAGCAGACGACACAGGTCGTCTTGGGGCCCGAACACGACGGGACAGCTCCCTTCATCAACTCCGCCCCGAGCAGTGGCGGGGGCACTCACGGGCAACCAATCGACTTCGAGTTGCTCAGTCTGCCGCCGCAGGTGACGCCGGTAGTCGCGGTCAATCCGAGGGCCGAACAGCGGATGTTCGGACGCTCCTTTTCCTTCTTGAAGCGACTGTCGATCAAGGGGTCGAAGCTAAACGTTGGAGGGTTCCCGGTCGGCCGGATCCCGCAGCAGTTTTCCGATTCTGCCAGTGCCATTGAGGCGGAGAGGTACATCGTCTCGCAGGGTGGTCCGAACGTTCAGGCTTCCGGCGCCTCCCTCGCGAAGCCTGTGCTGCCGATCGTTGTGAGCCAGCACCTCTCGTATCCGTTGCGATTGACGTTGCGCGTCGACCGGGTCGGGCGGCCGCTACCGAGCGTGCCGAACGACCGGACGCAACCGGTGTACCAGGCGCTCGCGACCGCTGTACGCGAGGCCGGGAGCGGCCTCACGCCGGCGGGCGCTGTCTCGGTCAACTTGAGCAGGCGGCTGCGCGCGTTCGAGCCGGCGCCGATGGTCCTGCGCTGGCCCGGCTCGCCGAGGGGCCACGGGGAGCAGGTCGAGAATCTGTCGAGTTCGACGAGGCTCAAGACGCAGCTTGCCGCTCGGGCGACGTATGGACGTCAAGAGCGGAGCCAAGTGGATCCGGCGTTTCGGATCAAGCCGCTTGAGTTGGTGGGCTGGAACGGCCAACCTGTAGCGAAGCAAGGCGGAGTGGTGGTAGGCGGCTCGAACGTAGGGGGTTCGGCCCGGAGCTATCGCCGCTTTACGAGCGTGCCCTTTGCGATCAAGCCGCGCAGCCACCCCCAGCCCGGCATCTCCCCCTCGGTTCTGCCGCAGGCGTTCCTCCTAGCCGCCGTCGGGGAGTTCGATTTCGGGAGGTTGCGGCTGCCGTCGAACCCGCTTAATCATGTGCCGCTGGGGGCGTGGGAGTCGGCATCGGCGCAGCTTCTGTCGCGGCCGGGCGGTCGGCCGGGGGCGGTGGTGAGGCCGACTTCGAATCCGCTCGGTTTTTTGACGGATCCGCCCGAGGTGATCACGAATATCGATCAGGCGTCGCTCTTGCGGGGCAGGGACCCGATCGATGCGATCCGGGTGCGCGTTGGGGGGTTGTCGGGCTTCGACGCGCGCTCGCGGGCGCGGGTGGAACGGGTGGCGTCGCAGATCGTGCAGCTAGGGGGTTTGAACGTGCGGATCGTGGCGGGTTCCTCGCCGCGGCCGGTCGATGTGTATGTGCCGCGGTATCTGCCGGGTGGCCGCGATCTGGGTTGGGTGCAGGAGGACTGGACGAGCCTCGGTGCCGCCCAGGCAGCGAGTAGCGCGCTGTCGGGGGCCGAGAAGGCGCTGCTCTTCCTGAGTCTCGGGCTGGCGTTGTTGCTTGCGGTGACGGTTTCGTCGGTCGGGTTGGAGGGCGGGGCGCGCGATGTGCGGGTCTGGCGGTCGCTTGGTTGGGGCCGGCTGCGGATGTTGTGGTGGCTGGTCAGCGACGCTGCCCTCGGCGGGGTGCTGATCGCCGCTGCGGCCGTTGCGGCAACGCTCGTCGGAGGCCGGCTGAGTCTGCTCGGGTTGGGGTTGGGCCTGGGGGGCTGTCTGCTCGGGATTCAGCTTCTGTTCGCGTTGCTGCTGTTGCGGCGGGATTGGGAGGTTCGGCTGGGCCGGGCCGGCGGCGGCGGTCGATTCGTCGTAGGGGTAACGCCCGTACCGGTGTTTTGTCCGTCGCCGGCCGTGCGGTCGTGCGGCAGGCGCGGGTCAGTGTTCTGATCGCGGTCGGGATCATGTTGAGCACAGTGGTGGTCGTGCTCGGGGTGGCCGCATTGCGTTCGGCCGGCCACTCGGCGCATACCTCGCTGCTCGGCGCCTACCTGAACTCGACCCTGCTCGCTTTGCATGCCATCTCGCTGGCGTTGCTCGTGATCGGTGGAATCGCCGCCGCGGCGATCGCGACCCGCGCCTGGCAGAGGCGTCGCACCGGCGAGATCGTCGCCTTCGCCGCTCTGGGATGGCCGCGCAAGCGCGTCCTCGCACAGCTGCGGTGCGAGCGCGTCCTGCTCGCTCTGCTGGCCGCGTTGCTCGCACTTGCTCTCAGCGCGGCGCTGCACCTAACGGGTGTCGGGGTCGGCGGGATCATCGCCCTGCCGATCGTCGTCGTCCTCTGTGGTGCCTACATTCTCGCGGGCGAGCTCCCGACCCGCCGCCTCGTCCAGAGCAGATGGCCGACCTGAACACGGCGCCCGACACCTCCATCCGCTGCGCAGTCGACGCCGCGTCGTGTCAACGCATGCTCCCCGACGGCACGAAGCTCACTGTGTTCGCGAACGTCTCCCTCGCCGTCGCACCCGCAACTGTGCTCTGCATCCGCGGCCGCTCTGGCTCGGGCAAAACGACCCTGCTCAGCGTGCTGAGCGGACTTCTGCGTCCCACCAGGGGCCGCGTCTACTGGGACAGCGAGGATATCTGGTCGCTCAGCGAAGCCGAACGGGCCGGACGGCGCCGCGACCAGCTTGCCGTGATCCTCCAGGATGGTGGCCTGATCGAATGGCTGACCGCCGAGGAAAACGTCGCCCTCTCGCTCAGCAACGGCGCCACGGACAGCAAAGAGCGGATCCAGGAAATCCTCGAGCAGGTCGGACTCGGTGGTCGCCGCCGCAACTACCCCCACGAACTCTCGATGGGCGAACGCGAACGCGTCGCCATTGCCCGCGCCCTCGTCCGCAAGGCCGGCATCGTGATCGTCGACGAACCGACCGCCGCCCTCGACCGCAATACGAGCACCGCCATCCTTGACCTCCTCCTCCGCCTAGCCCGTGACCACGACGCCGCCCTCATCGTCGCCAGCCACGACCCGAACGTGTTCGAGCTCGCAGACGAGCAGTTCGATCTCCCCGACTGAACGCGGGCGGATCCTTCCCGTCGACAGCGAGCACTCGGCGAGGTCTGCACCGGGGTCTGCACGCGACGCGTCTTGGAGGCACGTCTGTCACAAACGTCCCGCTTGGTTAAGCCAAACGCGGGCTAGTTTGTGACTCAGAAAGGCGCATACGGGATTCGAACCCGTGCCGCCGCCGTGAGAGGGCGGTGTCCTAGGCCACTAGACGAATGCGCCCGGCGGGGGCCTAGTGTAGCGGCGCTTCGGGCAGATCCTCGCGGCGTCGCTTCCGGACGAAGAACGCTCCGGCGCCCGCCGCGGACAGTGCGAAGAGCCCGCCGAGCGGGCCGCCCACGAGCAGAAGCATGTCGCTCCCGCCCGCCGCCGGAATGTGCTCGGCCGTCGGCACCGCGGCCGCGATCGGCAACGGCAGGGCGCCCGAGGCCTGGAAGCTCAGCGGGTGCAGGAACGGCGCGGCATCCGTCGTCGTCGGCTTGGTCTCGCCGAGCAGGTGGCGGGAGACGAGCAACTGCGTGTCGATTCGCCTCGCGCCGACGTACTGGTTCGCGAACCGCCCGTCCTTGAGGGGGTCGATGCGAACGAACGAGCCGGTATGCGGCGCGTCGATGAAGTAGCCGTCGCCGACGTAGATCCCGACGTGCCCGGGTGCCTTGCGCGTCCCGTCGGAGCCCACGAAGAAGACGAGGTCGCCGGCTTCGAGGTGGTGCGGCGAAACCCAGACCCCGTCCGGGGACGTGTACTGCGAAACCGTGAAGTGCGGCAGTGCGACCCCGAACTTCGCGAACACGTACGTGACGAGACCCGAGCAGTCGAAGCCGGTTGCCGGGGTCGCGCCGCCCCATTGGTACTTGATTCCGAGGTACTGGATCGCCGACGAGACGACGGCGTTGTGCTTCGCGACCGGCGTCAAAACATCGTTTTCGACGAACGGATCGGGCGCCGCCGGAAACTCGATCAGCTTCGCTTTCTTCGTCGCCTCTGGCCTTTGCGTGTCTGGAAACTTTCGCCTTCGCAGCGTGGCTGCCTGCGCAGCCGGCGGCATGGTGGGCACTGTGGGCCGCTGCCGCGAAGCCGAACGCGATCGTCGTCCCGGCCGGCAGACCGCCGTGCGCTGCGGTGAGCTCCACGACGAGTGGCGCCCGCAGCCGGCCGACCGTCTTCCCGAGCGTGACCTGTCCCCAGCCGCCGACCTGCAGGGAGTCTCCGGCGCTGAGCTCCGTGGGCGATCCGTAGATCGCGAAGCCGCTCACCGTTCCACGGCCACCGACCGCGGTAACGCTCTGCGCGGTGATGACTCCGCCGAAGAGCGACACCGAGCCAAGGATGACGCGCGCGGTCGAGCGCGACGATCCCCTCCCGACCAGGAGAGGAAGCGAACGATCGGCGCCCTGGTCGGATACTCGGACGCGCCGCGGCTCGAAGCCGGCGTGTCCAGGGCGAGCACGCGGCTTCCCGGCTCGGCGATGGCGGCCGCGCCTGCTCCGACGCAGCCGTTGGACAGATAGGAGGCAGGAAGGCTCGAGTAGGACTTCGGTGCCGTCGCGTCTTGGTCGTGCGTGGTGGTGGACGACGTCGTGGTGGCCGAGTCGTAGTCGTCGCGGTGGTGGTCGTTGCGGTCGTGGTCGTCGACGTCGTGGTCGTCGTCGTCGGCGTGGTCGCCTCGGAGGTGGTGGTCTCCACCGTGGTCGTGCCGGCCCCGGCTCCGTAGGCCGACGCCGCGCCGGACGCAGCCAGGAGAACGCCGATAATCACAAGCCAGACCCCGCGCCGCATCGCCCCAGTGTGCCGAACTCGTCGGCGTTTCGTGGAAATTGGCAACTCCGTTACACCGCGTCAACAACTGGGTACGACAACCGAGCGTGGCCGGCGGCGCCCATGCCTACGATCTCGACGTGGTTGTCGAGGAGAGCACGGGGCTTGCCGTCGAGGTAGGCGACCTCGTCAAGCGGTATCCCAGGTCGCCGTGAACGCAGTGGACGGCGTGTCCTTCGTGGCGCGCCGGGCGAGGTGTTCGGGCTGCTCGGGCCGAACGGCGCCGGGAAGACGACGACCGTAGGCATGCTGACGACGCGCGTCCGGCCGACCGCCGGGTCGGCGCGGCTCGGCGGCGTCGACGTCATGGCGATCCCGTCCAGCCCGTGCGCACCTCGCGGTCGTTCCTCAGCGCAGCAACCTCGACCGCTCCATCTCGATCCGCGACAACCTGATCTTCCACGCGGCCTACCACGGCGTCCAGCGAGCGAGCGCGAACGACGAGCCGACGAGATCCTCGAGCGGTTCGGGCTGATGAGCAGAGCGGGGACAAGCCCGACTTCTTCTCCGGCGGCCAGTAACAGCGGGTGATGATCGCCCGCGCGCTCATGCACGAGCCGCGGTGCTCTTCCTCGACGAGCCGAGGACAGGCCTCGATCCCGCGGCCCGCCTGTTCGTCTGGGACCGCCTGCGCGCGTGCGCGTTCGAGCGTGACCCTCGTCCTCACGACCCACGACATGAACGAGGCTGCGCTACTCGCCGACAAGGTCGCGATCATCGATCACCGCCAGCTGCTCGCCCTCGACACACCCGCCGGCCTCATCAGCTCCTCGACGGTGAAGGAACGCTCGAGCTCACCGCGGATCGGGCCGCCGACCGCACTGTCGTCGATGCACTGGAGGGGCTCGCCGGCGTCGAGAGGTCGAAACGGTCCACTCGGACCGAAGACGGTGTCCCGGACCGCGGCCGCCCGACTCCCTGCCGCTCCGCGTACGCCTCTACATGACGGGCGACGCCGCGCTGTGCATCGCGCCGACGGCCGAGGATCATCCGGAGCTCGGGCTCACGCTCACGGACATGAAGGTCGGCACGCCGAGCCTGGAGGACGTCTTCATCCATTTCACCGGCCGGACGCTGCGCTCAAAACGCTCGCCGCATCCGCGCTGGAACAGGGGGCGCAGTGGCGCGCCCTCCGGGCCGTCTTCCGCCGCGACCTCTGCGTCACGTGCCGCGAGTTCCCGGTTTTCCTTGCACAGGTGATTCTCCAGCCGCTGTTCCTCTTCTTCGTTTTCGGCAAGGTCTCGGGATCCTCCGATACACGGTCCCGGGTACACGAACGTTCTCTTCCGGCCTCCTCGCGCTGACCGCGATGATCACGAGCTCCAGTCCCTCGCCTGCCCCTGGTCGCCGAATTCGGCTGGACAAAGGAGATCGAGGATCGGCTGCTCGCGCCGATGCCGCACTCGCTCGTCGTGATCGAGAAGATGCTGTTCGCCGATCTCCGTTCGCTTCACCGCGACGCTGTCATGATCCCCCTCGGGGTCGTAATCCTCGGCTCGATCCCTTGGCGTGGCCCGGGTTCCCTCTCTTCCTCGCAGGCCTCGTTCTCGGCGTGCTCGTCGGCGCCACCATCGGCCTCGCGCTCGGGACATTCGTCCACTCCCGAAAGATCAGCCTCGTATTCACGCTCGTCTTCACGCCGCTCTTCTTCACGGGTTGCACCCAGTACCCATGGCCGTCGCTCGAGCGCGTCCGCTGGTTCCAGATCGTCACGGCGTTCAATCCGATGACGTACGTAAGCGAGGCCCTTCGTGGTGCTCTCGACCGGCGTACCTCACATCGCGCCGTGGGTGTGCATCGTCGTGCTCGTCTGATCCGTCTGCGTGCTTCTCACGGTCGGATCTCGCGGCTTTTATCGCCGCGCGCTCGATTAGGCGCGGGCGCGCCATACTCGAATTCGTGGCCATCGCCGCTGGCCGGCAGCTATCAGTAGCTAGGCTCGCGTTTCGGCACTGCGGCCCGATGGCGAAGACACCCTCCGAGGAGTGGCCGTGGCGGATCGAGGAAAGCATGAAGGTCGCCGCTCGACTATCGGCTGCGAAGCGACGGAACGGCGGCAGTCTGGTGCGGGTCGCTGACCCGTTTCGACTTCGCCGCCGCGACCCGACGCCGAGGGACCTGCTCACCGGCCTCGACACCGCGCGTACCGGCAGGAGCTCGAGCGCCAGCAGCTCGTCGCAGTGCCCGGACCTGGACGCGCAGGCGCCCGCGACCAGGCCGGCGACGTCGCCGTCGGGACGCGCTACGGCCCGGTTGAGATCTTCGCGGGCCTGCGCGCGACGCTCTCGTAGCGAAATCCGCAAGTTTCCGGGGAATGACCATTTCGTCGTACGCGTCTGCAACGCCATCGGCTGCTCTCGGCCGGTCAACCTCGACCGCAAGGGAAAGATGGTGACCTTCGAGCGCTCTGGGCACTGGGCGACTGCTCGATCTCGACCCGCAGCTCCTCCGGCTCCAAGAGCGGCTCAAGGACGAGGTGACCGCGACCGGTTGAACGGCTCCGGGAGAAGCCCGCACACGCAGGCCATCTGCTGAGCAGAGAGCGTCAGTCGTCCTCTGCGGACACGTCCAAGTCGGGGTCGATCTGGTCGGCGCGTGCACCGACCTCGGCCGCGACCCGCCGCGATTCGCGCGCCTCGCGCACCTGTTCCTGCGCGACGCGCTCGCGCTCTTCGGCCTGCTGCGTCCACGTATCGGCTTCCTGGCGCAGCTCCTGCGCCTGCTCGCGGCGCTGCCAATTGTCGCGGTTACGCATCACGCCGAAGACGATCGCGCCGAGCGCGATGAGCACGGCGAGCGCGATCACGATCCAAATCCAAGCTGCCATTCCGTCCACCTCCTCCGTTCAGAGAGCAACGGGAGAGGCCGCCGTTCGGTTCCGGAGCGTCTAGGCGAGTAGCTCGCGCAAGGCTGCGAGCGGCTCCTCGCGCGCCCGGAGAAGGGCCAGCTTCCGCGCTGCTCCCGTTCGACCAGCCCGGCCTGGAGCAACACCTTGAGGTGATGGCTCGCCGTCGGTTGGCTGAGGCCGGGCGGCTCGGTGAGGTGGCAGTCGCAGGCTTCGTGCTCGGGCTGAGCCTGGATCAGGCTCAGGAGACGCAGCCGGGCCGGGTCGGCGACCCCTGTCAGCGGCGTCGCGAGGTGCTCAGCGTCGTCCGCCGCGAGAGGCTCCTGCAGGAGCGGCAGACACACCGCGGCGATGGCGGGGAGGGTCGTCGCGTCTGAGATATTGACATACGTGGATGACATCGGCAATCATCCATATCGACCAGCGTCGATCAGGAGGAGGTCAGTTCATGTCGAGCAACGGGCTCGATGTTCTCGATCCGTTGACGAGGCGGCACGTCGAGAACGCCGCCGAGGCTCTGCAGGAGGAGTTCTCCGGCATCTTCTCGCGCGAGACGATCGCTCGCTACATCGCGGAGTCGGCCGACCAGTTGGGCAATTCGAAGATCACGGTGTTTGTCCCGATTCTCGTCGAGCGTTTCGCTCGGGAGCGGCTGATGGCGCTCGCCGAGGCGCAACATCTCGCATCCATCGACAAGCCCGAGGTGCTTTTCGTCTGCGTCCACAACGCGGGGCGAAGCCAGATGGCGGCCGGGCTGCTGAAGCTCCGGTCGAACGGCCGGATCCACGTCCGCTCGGCCGGAAGCGCGCCGGGGGAGGAGATCAACCCCGCCGTGGTCGAGGCGATGGCCGAGGTCGGCGTGGATCTGAGCCAGGAGTTCCCGAAGCCGCTGACCGACGAAACCGTCGCGGCCGCCGACGTCGTGATCACGATGGGCTGCGGCGACGCCTGCCCGGTCTATCCGGGCAAGCGCTACGAGGACTGGGAGCTCGATGATCCAGCCGGGCAGGACGTCGAGGCCGTCCGTGTCGATCCGCGACGAGATCGACGAGCGTGTCCACCGGCTGGTGGCCGGGCTCCTACCCGCCGAATAATGGGCCGGGGAACTGCTGTGCGCTCGTCGCGGAGGCGATCGGGACGCGCGCACTGGTCTTCGCCGGGTGCGGGGCGATCATGGTCGACGCGAGGCCGCAGGCGCTCGGCCACGTCGGGGTAGCGATCGGCTTCGAGCTCGTGATCATGGTCGGTGATCTACGCGGTCGGACCACATCTCCGGCGCTCACTTCAACGCGGGCGTCACCTTCGCCTCGCGCTGACCCGTCACTTCCCGTGGAGCCGAGCCGTCGGCTACCCGGCGCGCCCAGCTGGTCGGCGCGCTCGCCGCCGCGGCCTCCTCCGGGGCTAGCTCGGCAAGGGCGCGACCTCGGCACGACGCAGCCGTCGGGCTCGCGGCGGGCAGGAGCTGGTGCGGGAGCTCGTGCTGACCGCCTTCCTCGATGTTCGTGATCCTCGCGGTCGCGACCGACGCGCGCGCGGTCGGGGAGGCGGCTGCGGTGGCCGGTCGGCGGGACCGTCGGGCTCGATGCCCATGTTCGGCGGGCCGATCAGCGGCGCCTCGATGAACCCAGGCGCTCGCGGCCCCGCCCTCGTCTCGGGCGGGCCTCGCGCGCGGTCTGGCTGTATCTCGTCGCGCCCGTCTGCGGCACGTCGCTCGCGGCGCTCGGCTACCAGTTCGTTCGGGGCGAGCAGACCCGCCTGGCGCCGATCATAGAAGAGCAGCCACCGCTCGACGAGCCCGGGCGAACCGAGGCCCTCTGACGCGACTCCTGATCGTCGGAGGAAGCGACGCCGGAATCAGCGCGGCGCTCCGTGCAAAGGAGTGCGGCGCCGCTGCCGAGGTCACGGTTCTCGTCGCCGACAGCTTTCCCAACTTCTCGATCTGCGGCCTGCCCTACTTCCTCTCTGGCGAGGTTCCGGATTGGCGCGACCTCGCGCATCGCACGACTGCCGAGCTCGAGGCGGCTGGAGTCGAGGTGCTCTTGGAGCATGTGGCGACCCGTATGGACGCCGACGCTCATACGGTCACCGCGAAAGCCCGCGCAGGCAGTGAGCGTGAGTTCGGCTACGACAAGCTCGTGATCGCCACCGGCGCCGAGCCGGTTCGCCCGCCAATCCCTGGCATCGAGAGCGACGCCGTGTTCCAGCTGCACACGATCGGCGACAGCTTCCCGCTCAACGACGCCCTGGCCCGCGAACCACGCGACGCCGTCATCGTCGGCGCGGGCTACATCGGCTTGGAGATGGCCGAGGCGCTCCGCACCCGCGGGGTGGGCGTGACGGTTGTCGAGCAGCTACCCGAGGTTCTCCCGACCGTCGATCCGGAACTTGGGACGCTCGTGCGAGGAGAGCTGGAGCGTCACGAGGTTCGCGTACTGACCGGGATCGGTGTCACGGAGATCATCGAGGGTGATGCTCGCCTCGCTGTGATCAGCGAGGGCAGCGAGTTGGCGCGGGCAGACATCGTGCTCGTCGTTGTCGGCGTGAGGCCCCAGACCACGCTCGCTCTTGCCGCGGCCGTGGCGACCGGCCAGCGCGGCGCCATCCAAGTTGATCGGCGAATGCAGACGAACCTCGCCGACGTCTATGCGGCGGGGGACTGCGTGGTCACCTACCACCGCCTGCTCGACGCCGACAGCTATCTGCCGCTCGGCACGACCGCACACAAACAGGGCCGTGTCGCGGGCGAGAACGCTCTCGGCGGCGACCGTCGCTTCGAGGGCTCGCTAGGAACACAGGTAGTAAAGGTGTTCGACCTCGCGGTCGCGCGCAGTGGCCTTCGCGATCACGAGGCCGAGGCGGCCGGCTTCGACCCGACGACGGTCGAGGCGAGAGCGTCCGACCACAAGCGCTACTACCCGGGCGCTCACGAGATCGCCATCCGTATCACCGCCGACCGGCAGACGGAGCGCCTGCTCGGCGCCCAGCTCGTCGGTCACGTCTCGGCGGAGGTGCCGAAGCGGGTCGACATCTTCGCCACCGCGCTCCACCGCGCTCCACCACGCGATGACTGTCGACGCGATCAGCGACCTGGATCTGAGCTACACGCCGCCGTTCGGCAGCCCCTGGGATGCCGTGCAGATCGCTGCCCAGGCTTGGCGGTCGCAGAGCGCCGCATTTGCGGGGCTTTTGCCTCGAGCTGCGGGGCAGGGATTCGAACCCCAACTTCCTGATCCAGAGGAATAAACTGGGTAGCAGGACGACCTAGTGCGACGTGCCATGACGCATGGCTGAGCCAAGTACACCGAGCCGCTAAGTCGCCTTTCGTGCCGCCTGGTAGGTGGTTACTACCAAACGACTACCAATCCGCCGCGCTGCGGCTCTTCGCCCTAGAGCACTAGCGAGCCGCTCTACACCCCGCCCGCACGACGGGGGTACTTACCAGGATTTCGTACCAGGGTCGCCTAGCGGATCGGCCTGAGGTCGACCCCGAGATCAAGCTCGTCCCAAGCGCTGTCAGCGGTAAGGATCGGAAGGCCAAGCCTGATACCTAAGGCCAGGCAGGCGCGATCTCCGAGGGAGATGTCTTTCCGTTCGGTCCTCGCTCGGATCTCGGCCACCGTGATCGCGTCTTCGACGGTTAGGGGCTCGACCATGAGCAGACTGTCTGGGAAGCCGCTATTGCGGAGCCTTTCAACCACTTCGGCGGGCACCTGTCCAGCGTCAGCAAGTTTCGACAAGACCTCCGCGAAGTTCGCCGCGCTGATGTGGGCACCGTCAACGATCGCGTCACCCACGGGGTCCACGCCCGGTTCGCCGTGGAAGTACGCGAGAAGGGCGGAGGCGTCAAGGACGCTGCTCAATGGGGCTCGAGCGTCTCAGCCTCGCGGGCGGCCTCGGCTCGGCGTTCTTCGAGCAGTTCGTCTACGAGGTTGCGGCCAGAGCGGTCAGCAAACATTCCCCGGCCAGCCATCACTATGTCGCGGGCCTTTTCGAGGCGCAACTCGTGGTCGACAACAGAGAGAACGAGTTGCGAGCCCTCTTCGAGTTCGAGTTCTTCGCGGACAGCTGCCGGCACGACCAGCCGACCGCGTTCCCCGATCCGGACGACGTAGTTCACGTGGGACATATCGACATTGTGCCACAAGTTGAAACATCCCACAAATGGGGGCAGTATAAGAACATCTGTTCGTGACCTCCCAGCGTTTCGTTGGAGGACGCGCTCGCCTATCTCGATCTACTCGCCGAGCAGGCCACGCTCACGAAGCGAGATCTCGCCGGCCGCCCAGAGGTTGCGCTGCTGCAACGCACAGCGGCACGCTCGAGCTTCTCCGGCTTCTGACCAACGCCGGACTCGGTGCCCTCAACCACCATTTCTGCATGACCCCTCCCTCGAGTCGCTTCCTAGAGCCCGACAGAGAGGGGTGACGCGGGCCGCCGCGTCACCCTTCCACGCTTCAAGACGAGATGTCACGGCCGATTCTTCCCGGGCTTTGTAGGTGTCCCAAACGGCCACTAGGCAGACGCCACGCGAGCGGCGTAACCTCGCCCTAGCCGGAGCCGCTACGTGGAAGCGCGAGGGCGTTCGGCTAGCCACTCCGGCCAGGTTCGCTTAGAAGTCGACGCCAGGCTGACGCTCATCCCGGAGGGGTCAAGTTCGTGAGCAAACTGGCCCCGCAACCCGAACTCTGTTTGCCTAGGTTCGTGTCGTCTCCCGGACCCGGAGGCTCGATCGACGGACTTCGAGCTGTCAGCCGGAATCCTGGCCGCAGGGCCAGCTCAACCAGCTTACTCCCTTGACTTCACGGGTGTCCTAAACGGCCACTAGGCAGTCGTCGACGGTGGGCGTAACCTCGTCCCTGGCCGGAGCCGCTCTGAGCAAGCGACTGGAGTTCGGCTCGCCGCTCCGGCCGCGCTCGATGGCGGACAGACTTCTAGGGGTAAGCACGATCCCGGGGGTGAATCCAGATGGCAACGTACGAGATCGTCCGCGATGGAGTCGCCGACACGGTTACCGGCTTGCCGGCGCCGGCTGAGGTTGGCGAGGTGATCTTCTTCGAGGACAGCTTCTGGCGGGTGGACGCGATCGAGGAGGCCACGTCCGGTATCGCGGACGGCCGGCTACTCGTCAGCTTCACGACGGACGCGCCACCGCCGCACCTCGCGACCTGAACTCGCAACGCTGAATCGGGGCCGGCTCGCCGCTCCCGCCGTTCCGCCTACGCGGCCTCGATCTGCAGCTGGCCGACGAACGACGACTCGTCATCCTCCTCGAACGGGACGACGTCGAGGACGCGGAAGTGCTGGGTGCCACAGTTGTCCACTTTCCGCGCATGGGAAGATGTCCCCCGTGCCTTTCTACTTCGTCACCGTCACCGAGCTCGGAGGGCGGCCAACGAGAGTTCGAGTACCGATCCGACAACGCGCTCCGACGTGACTCCCACCTGCGAAGCTGGTCCCGTGAAGGAACTCCGTTGAGGGCCTATGTGGTGCAGCGCGTCGTCCGAGACCCGTCCGGGAGATACGAGGGTCTCATCGACGCCGAACAGTGGATCGCAGGCGGCTAGACGACGGCGCGCTCGACGACGAGGAATGTCGCCATCGGACTCGAGCACTTCGGCCCGCTGGAGGTGGATCAGGGGCGAGGAACCGAGCCATCCTCGAGGAAGACGTCGGCGGTCCCGATATGCGGCTCGTGGGACCGTGAAGGGGTGGTACCGATATGCGCTCGCGAGTTCAGGTCCCTCGAGTGTCCCTTCGCGGATATGCCAGAGGAATGAGCCCATGGCAGGCTAGGCGATGCGTCTGGCGAAACGCGCGAGCGGCGAGACGAGAGCGGTCGTCGCGAACGCGAGCACGCCGAAGATGTTGGTGGTAACGCAGGTGCGGCAGGCCCCGCAGCACGCTTGTGTCGCCGGAGCGATCTCAGCCGCTCGGTTCAGCACCGGAAGCGCACGGGTCGTCGCCCGCTCGAGCATCCTCTGAGTGTAGATCGCTTAGGCCGGCTCGACCCGTAGCAACCCGACGAACGGTGACTCGTCCTCGAACGGAACAACGTCGAGGACGCGGAAGTGCTGGTTGTTGCCGGCGATGATCTCCTCGTCGGGTGGATCATCTGCGCGTAGGTCGCTTCGCCGAGATCGTCCCCGTCCGGCGAGTGGAGCCTGTACCCGAACACGTCTCCTCTGATCCGGGGCCGGACGACGAAGCCGACCCTACCAGCGCTCAGGCGTAACGACCCTCGCCAAAGCCAGTGCCCAGATACAGCGAAGGTCAGGGCCTTCTACCTAACTGCGGGGCAGGGATTCGAACCCCAACTTCCTGATCCAGAGTCAGGCGTCCTACCATTAGACGACCCCGCAACGGGTCGGCCGCCAGTGTAGCCAGGCTGTCTGCGCGCTTCAGATCTCGAGCCGGTACATCGGCACGAGGCGCTGCTCGGTCTCGGTGTCGATGTGCGCCACCACCTCGACGTACGGCTCGAGGCCGCTGCCGCGGAGCTTCGCCTTCAGCAGTCCGTCGACCTGGAAGATCCCGGAGCTGTTGTTCATCAGGATCTCGATCTTGATCGGGCGATCCTCGCCGTCGCTGATCGTCACGTCCTCGATCGCCGCCGCCGAGAGCGAGTGCATCGAGATGCTGCCCTTCTCGAACGGGATCCGCGAGCGGCCCTTCGCCATGTCGAGCGCGTCCGCGACCCTGACGATGCCCGCGTCGACCGTCAGCGGCTCGCCGTCGGCGCGGTGGCTGATGATCGCCTGCAGCACCTCCGAGACGATCACGGTCTTGTCGGGTTCCTCGTAGAGACCGTCGAGCAGCTCCCGCATCTTGGGCTCGGCGAGGAAGAGCGAGAAGTCCTCGTGGCCGTGCCGGTGGATCGACATCCCGACGCAGTGGAAGAGCGCGGCGAGGACGACCACGATCTCCGCGTCGTCCTGCTCGAGACCGAAGTCGCGGACGAGGCCCGGTTCGACGCCGTGCTTCGTGAGCTGCCGCAGGAGCTTGAGCGCGATGTTCGTGACGATCTGGACGTGAACCCACGAGTGGTCGTTGATCGCCATCCGCGCGACGGCGTTGACGTTCGAGACGTGCCACCAGCCCTTGACCTGGTCGTCGGCGTTGACGCGCTCGACGAGCGTCCGGAGCTTGCGGTTGCCGCGCACCGGCACGTTGATCTTCATCCGCGCGACCGCTTCGGCCGGCGTGAGGCGCGCCTCGTGCTCGGCCTCGGCGTCGACCGGCTGCTCGATTCGCTCCGCGGTCTCCTTGTCGAGGTTCGCCGTCGTCCATCCCTGGATGCAGTCTGACTGATGCCGTATAGATGGGCGTATGCATGAGCCGCATCCGATCGGTCTTGTCGTCGAGGACGACTATCAGCGCAGCCGCCTGACCGTCTTCTTCAGGCTGGTGCTGGCGATCCCGCACCTCATCTGGTTCTTCCTGTGGAGCTGGTTACGGTCGTCACCGCTGTCGTTAATTGGCTGATCTCGATCTTCACCGGCAAGCCGCCGGACGGGATCCACCGGTTGCTGTGCGCCTACATCCGTTACCAGGCGCACCTCGGCGCGTATCTCTCGCTCGTCGGTAATCCCTACCCGGGCTTCGTCGGCGAGGCCGGCGAGTACCCCATCGACTTGCGCCTGCCGGAAGAGCCCGTCGTGCAGCCGCGCTGGACGATCCTGATCCGCCTCGTTCTCGGGATCCCGGCGCTGCTCGTGTCGGCGGCCCTGGCTGGCTCGCTCGGCGGGAGCTTCTCGTCGTCGGCGAAGGCTCGGGCCGGAAGACGTCGGGCTTCAACGGCGGCGGTGCGCTGATCTTCGTGTGCGGCGTCCTCGGCTGGTTCGCATCGATGGCGCGCGGGCGCATGCCGAAGGGCCTGCGCGACGCCGGCGCGTACGCGATCGGCTACACCGCGCAGACGACGGCGTATCTCCTGCTCGTCACCGACCGCTACCCGAACGCCGACCCGACCGAGATGCTCGTCAGTCATCGACCGCCCGCCGCGCCACCCGGTGCGCGTCGTGGGCGATCCGTACGACCTGCGCCGCTCGCGGGTCACCGTCTTCTTCCGGATGCTGCTCGCGATTCCGCACATCGTCTGGCTCTGCTCTGGGGGATCGCCGTGCTCCTCGCGGCGATCGGGCAGTGGTTCGTTACGCTCGTCGCGGTCAATGCCCGCGGCCGGTTGCATCGCTTCATCTCGACGTACATCCGCTACCGGCTGCACGTGGCCGCGTTCCTGCTGCTCGCCGCGAACCCGTTCCCCGGATTCACCGGGGCGCCCGGCACGTATCCGCTCGACCTCGAAGTCCGAAGGGCCGGGGCGGCAGAACCGCTGGAAGACGCCTTCCGGATTTTGCTCCCTATTCCCGCGCTGCTCGTGAACGTCGCCCTCTGCTCGGCGCTCGTCGCCGCGCGCGTTCTGACCTGGTTCTACGCCCTCGTCAAGGGCTCGGCGCCTGGGGCCTGCGGAACCTCTCGGCCTACTCGCTGCGCTACGACGCGCAGACGAACGCATACAGGTTCCTCGTGACCGACGTCTATCCGCACGCGAGCCCGCTCGAGGGCGAAGGACCCAGCTGAAGCTGACCGGCTGGGCTGCCACGTCGGTCTGCCCGCCGAGTGACAAGCAGCCGGTCGACGCTGCTCTGCTGCTCGTCGGCCGCCGTCTGGGCCGTCACCGCCTGGCTTCTCTGGCACACGACGGTGCCGGCGTGGCTGCATCTACCGCACCTCGACGACGCACGCGCTCTTTCCGGCCCGCGTGCTGCGCCGGGCACAGCATTACAGCGCCGTCACGCGCCTCTTCTGGCTAGGGCAGACGATCACACAGCTCGTGGTGCTCGGCCTGTTCGCGCGCTACGGCGTGCGCTGGACACGCGAGTCGGCCGCTGGGCCGATCGGCACGGGGATGCTGCTCGGGATGATCGGCTTCGCCCTCGTCTGGGCGGCCGAGCTCCGTTCGCGGTGCTGGACGCCTGGTTGGAGCCGCCGCTAGGGCTCGTCACGGGAGCTACCTGCTCGGCGACGTCGGCGCTGGCTCGAGCTGGGCATCGGTTCGTACTGATCTGCGAGGAGCTCGCGACCGTGATGAGTCCGCCGGGCTCGCTCGGGGACCGCGGTGGCTGCTGGCCGCACCGGGCTTCCGGCCGCGAACGCGTCGCGTTCTCGCGCCGTGGCTTCGCCGGGGCAGCGCGATTCCATGCCGCGCTACGTCCCGAGGCTCGAGCGACATCGAGCGCGTGACACGTCCCGGTGCGTGACGTCTCGAGCGGACGTCCGCTGCCGAACGCGTTCTCGACCGGGCTGGGGGCGAGTCGACGCGTCTTCTTCTGGAAGAAGATCGTCGAACCGCCGTTCACGCCGCGGCTCGACCGCTTCGTGCTCGCGCACGAGCTCGGACATCTCGCGCACAACCACATCTGGAAGTCGATCGGCTGGTACGCGTTGTTCGCGTTCCCGGTCGCGTTCCTGATCGCGCGTGCCACGAGGCGGCGCGGCGGCATGGGCGTGCCTGAGGCGGTTCCGCTCGCGATCTTCGTCTACGTCGTTCTCCAGCTTGCACGAGCTGCCGATCCAGAACGTGATCAGCCGCCACTTCGAGTCGGAGGCGGACTGGTCGGCGCTTCGCGCGACGCACGACCCTCACGCGGGTGTGCAGCTCTTTCGGCTCTTCGCGTCGCAGACCCTCGAGCGACCCGAACCCGCCGTCATGGGACTACGTGTTCGCTCGAGAACCACCCGACGCTCGATGCAGCGGATCGCGATGGCAAAGGCTCTCAACGAGGCGCGGCCCAGTCGCCGTAGAGGCTCGTATAGAGACCCGAGAGGGCGAGGAGCTCCTCGTGCGAGCCCTGCTCGACCACCTGCCCGTGCTCGAGCACGACGATGAGGTCCGCGTCGCGGATCGTCGAGAGCCGGTGGGCGATGACGAAGGCGGTGCGGTCCGAAAGGAGCGTCCTCAGCGCGCGCTCGATCGTCCGCTCCGTCCCGATGTCGACCGACGACGTCGCCTCGTCGAGGATGAGGATCCGCGGGTCGGCGAGGAGGGCGCGCGCGAACGCGACGAGCTGGCGCTGGCCGAGCGACAGGCGTGAGCCGCGCTCGCCGAGCTGCGTCTCGTAGCCGTCCTCGAGCCGCAGGATGAAATCGTGCGCGCCGACGGTCTGCGCGGCCCGCACGATCTCGTCCGAACGCGCGTCCGGCTTGGCGAAGGCGATGTTCTCGGCCACGGTCCCGGCGAACAGGAAGCCCTCCTGCGGCACGATGCCGAGCTGGCGCCGCAGCGAGTCCTGGGCGACGTCGTTGAGGTCGACGTCGTCGATCGTGATGCGGCCGGCCGTCGGCTCGTAGAAACGTGCGATGAGCTTCGCGATCGTCGACTTGCCGGCACCCGTGTGGCCGACGAGCGCCACCGTCGTCCCGGCGGGCACGTCCAGGTCGATTCCGTGCAGGACCTCCTCGCCCTTCTCGCCGCCGTAGAGGCCGTAGGCGAAGTGGACATCCTCGAACCGGACGTGGCCCTCGATGTGCGGGAGCTGCTGCGCGCCCGGGTGGTCGAGTACCTCCGGAGGCTCGTCGAGGACGCCGATGATCTTGTCGAGCGCCGCGGTCGCCGACAGGAACGTGCTGTAGAGCTGCGACAGCTGCTGGATCGGGTCGAAGAAGTTGTTGACGAGGATCATGAACGCGAGCAGCGTCCCGAGCGCCGCCGTCGTCGGATGCTCGAAGTAGCGATGTCCGCCGTAGCCCAGCACGATCGCGAGACAGAGCGTGGCGAGGAGGCTGACGAACGGGAAGTAGATCCCGTTCAGCGTCACCGTCTGCATGTTCGAGTCGCGGTAGTCGCGCGCGACCGAGCGGAAGTTCTCGATCGCCTGCTCCTCGCGCGTGAACGCCTGCACCATCCGCATGCCTGAGATGTCCTCGGCGAGGGTCGCGGTGACGAGACCGAGCCGCTCCCGCACGGCCGCGTACGCGCGAGCCGATCGCGTGCGGAAGAACGCGCTCGCGAGCGTCATGAACGGGATGACGACGAGGGTGGCGAGGGCGAGTCGCCAGTCGAGGACGATGAGGATGATCGCCGTCCCGCTCAGCAGGAGCGTGCTCTGCGCGAGCGTCGTCACGCCGTCGGTGACGAGCTGGTCGATCGCCTCGACGTCGTTCGTCATCCGGCTGATCAGCACGCCGGCGCGGTTCCGCTCGTAGAAGCCGAGCGAGAGTTGCTGCAGGTGGCCGAAGAGCTCCGTGCGGAGGTCGGCCAGGATCCGCTCGCCGACCCAGCCGGTCATGTACGTCTCGACGTAGGTCATGCCCCAGTTGGCCAGGGCGGCGGCGACGAAGACGGCGATCACGACGACGAGCTCGGTCCCGGTCTTGTGGTTGATCCCGTCCTCGAGCGCGGCCTTCGCGAGGAGCGCGGGCGCGAGGGCCGTCACGGTGGCGGCGAGCAGCGAGAAGACCGAGAGGAACGCCCGCGTGCGGTACCGCATGGTGAGCCGCCAGAGGACGCCAAACCGGCGCCGCGTCGTACCCCACGACCAGTCGTCGACCCGGGCGTGGCGCTCGCGCATGAGGCTGCCGCCGGCCTGGTGGACGCGCACTAGGCGACCTCCTCCACGTCGGCTCGCGCCTCGACCGCGTCGGCGAACTGCCGCTCGAGCAGGCCGTGCTCGTAGATCTCACGGTAGACCTGGCTGGTGTCGCGCAGCTCGTCGTGGGTGCCGCGTGCGGCGATCCGGCCCTCGTCGAGCACGACGATCTCGTCGGCAAGCGCGATCGTCGAGAGGCGGTGCGCGATGATCAGGGTCGTGCGCCCGCTCATCACCTCGCGCAGCCCCGAGCGGATCTGCGCCTCCGTCGTCGCGTCGACCGAGGCGGTCGCGTCGTCGAGGATCAGGATGCGCGGATCGATCGCAAGTGCGCGCGCGATGGCGATCCGTTGCCGCTGGCCGCCCGAGAGCGTGATGCCGCGCTCCCCGATCACGGTCTCGTAGCCCTGCGGCAGCCGCTCGACGAACTCGTGCGCCTCCGCGAGCCGCGCGACGCGCTCGATCTCGCCGTCGGTCATCTCGGGGCGGCCGAACGCGATGTTCTCGCGCACCGTCGTCGAGAAGAGGAACGGATCCTGGGGGATGACGCCGATCTCGCGGCGCAGCGAGGCGAGCGTGACGTCGCGCACGTCGGCTCCGTCGACGAGGACGCGGCCCGAGTCGACGTCGTAGAAACGCGGCACGAGCGAGGCCAGCGTGGTCTTGCCCGACCCGGTGTGCCCGATGAGCGCGAGCGTCGTCCCGGCGTCGAGCGTGAGGTCGACCTCCTCGAGGACGGGCCGGCCCGGGAGGTAGGAGAACGAGACGTTCTCGAAGCGGATCTCGCCGTCGCCGGGCGGCAGCTCGACCGCCTCGGCCTTGTCGGCAACCTCCTCGGGCTCGTCGAGCACCTGGAAGATGCGCTCGCCAGACGCCGTCGCCCGCTGCGCCTGGCCGATCCACATCCCGAGCCCGCGGAGCGGCATCACGAGCATCCCGAGGAAGAGGTTGAAGGCGACGAAGTAGCCGACCGACAGCGACCCGTGCGCGACCATCCGGGCGCCGAACAGGAGCACCGCGGCCTGCGCGAGCAGCGGCAGGAAGGAAAGGAGCGGCACATAGGTCGCGCGCTGGCGGTTGGCCCGGATCGTCTCCGCGAACAGCGTGTCGTTGCGGGCGGCGAACTTCTCCTCCTCGGCGGGTTCCTGCGCGAAGGCCTTGACGACGTGGACGCCCACGATGTTCTCCTCCGAGACCGTCGCGACGTCGGCGAGCTTTTGCTGCACATTGCGGAGCGTCGGGTGGGCGACGTGGCTGTAGCGGTAGGCGAGCGCGATCAGGAACGGCGTCACGGCGAGCACGGCGAGCGCGAGCTGCCACTCGAGGAAGAAGAGGACGATGGTCACCGAGACGACGGTAAGGGCGTTCTGGAAGAAGAAGATCAGGCCGTACCCGAGAAAGAAGCGCACGCCCTGGAGGTCGACGGTCGCGCGCGACATCAGCTGCCCGGTCTGGTTGCGGTCGTAGAACCCGAACGAGAGCCGCACGAGGTGCGAGTAGAGGCTCTGCCGCAGGTCCATCTCGACGTCGAGCGCCTGCTTGCCGGAGATGAGGCGGCGACCGGACATGAGAACGGACGAGACGATCCCGAGGGCCACGATCACTCCGACGTAGAGCCACAACCGGCTCGTGTCGCTCGACTCCAGCGCGCCGTCGATCACGTTGCGGCCGGTCACCCAGATGAGCGCGATCTGACAGGCCTGCGAGCCGACGGCGAGGAAGATCGAGACGACGACCCCGCGCTTGTACGGCCGGAGAAAGGAGAGGAGCCGCCCGAAGGTGCGGCGATAGGGAACCGCGCTCACTCCTTTGAATGTAGCGACGCAGTCCTATGCTCTTCGCGATGGATGCGGCGCCCGACGGCAGTCCGGTCGAGGTCTACGCGCGGTTGCCGGAGCTGGGAGAGGGCGAGATCGTCGCCTCGGTGCTTCCCGCGGGCGCGTCGGTGCTCGAGCTCGGATGCGGCACCGGCCGGATCACGCGACAGCTCGTGCGGCTCGGGTACGTCGTGACGGCGGTGGACGAGTCGGCGGAGATGCTGGCGCATGTCCGCGACGCCGAGACGGTGCAGGCGCGAATCGAAGGGCTCGAGCTCGGCCGCCGCTTCGATGCCGTGCTGCTCGCGAGCAACCTCGTCACGGCGGAACCGGCGCAGCGGCGCGCGTTCCTCGAAACCTGCCGGCGCCACGCCGATCTCGTCATCTGCGAGGGGCTCCCGCGTGCGTGGGCGCCGGAAGACAGCGAGACGATGCTGGGAGACGTCCTCTCACGTCTGCACGTTGAGAGCGTCGAGGAGGGCGTCGTTCGCGGCGAGCTGGAATACGAGGCGGCGGGCGAGACGTGGCGCCATTCCTTCGCGATGGTCGTCTTCGCCGACGACAGGGAGCTCGGGGCGGCGCTCGCCGAAGCGGGGCTCCGGCTCGAGCGCCGGCTCGACGCGCGCTGGTTCGTGGCCGTCCCTAGCTGAGCCGGTCGAGCTCGAGGCGAACGAGCTGCAGCGCCGCTTCGAGCCGCGCTCTGTTGGCGGGGACGTTGAGCCAGCCGCTCGCGCCCGACGGGTGGGGGAGCGGCACGACCGGAGTCCCGGCCAGCTCGTAGCGCACGCCGATGCAGTCCGTGAGCGACGTGAAGCCCAGCAGCCGTCGCAGAGCCAGGCCGCCGACGGTGACGATCAGCCCGGGTCGCAGCAGCTCGAGCTCCCATTCGCGCCAGAAGGAGCACAGCTCCTGCTCGCGCGGCGTCGGCGTCCGGTCGCCGCGGCCCGACGGCGCCCGGCCCGGATAGCAGCGCGTGACGGACGCGCAGTAGAAGGTCGCGTAGAACTCGTCCTCGGAGAGCTCGAGCCAGCGGCGCAGCGTCCGGCCGGCGCGGCCGCGCCACGGCAGTCGCTCCTCTCCCTCGACGATGCCGGGCGCCTGGCCGAACATGTACGCGCGCTGCCGGACGCCGGGAGCGCGCACGGGGAGCGATTCGAGCGGGAAGCCGGCTTCGACGCAGGCTCGGCAGCGGGCGAGGTCGCGCTCGAGCGAGGCGAGCGAGCGGTAGGAGGACTTGCGGGCCGTCACCGGCGTGGAGCGTAGGGTCCGAGCCGATGCTGCCGCTCGAGGCCGTGCCGAACTTCTCCGAGGGGCGCGACCGCGCAACGATCGACGCGATCGGCGAGGCGCTGGCCGCGCAGGCTCGCTTGCTCGACGTCCATTCGGATGCAGACCACAACCGCAGCGTGTACACGGTCGTCGGGAGCGAGGAGGAGCTCGTCGCCGCGCTGCTCTCGGGCATCGCCTGCGCCCGAGAGCTGATCGACCTGCGTCGACACGACGGCGCCCACCCGTGCATCGGCGCCGCCGACGTCGTCCCGCTCGTCCCGATTCGGGAGGCCGATGCCGAGCGTGCTCGCGCCACGGCACTCGAGCTGGCGCGGCGAGTGGGGGAGGAGCTGGGGCTGCCGGTCTTCCTCTACGCCGACCTTGCCGCGGGCCACGGGCCGGCCTTCTTCCGGCGCGGAGGACCGGCCGAGCTGCAGCGCCGCATCGACGCCGGCGAGGTCAGCCCGGACTTCGGGCCGCCGGCGCTCGACGAGCGGGCGGGAGGCGTCCTCGTCGGCGCGCGTTCGCCGTTGATCGCCTTCAACGTCAACCTCGCGAGCGACGATCTCGAGGCGGCACGAGAGATAGCGCGGGCCGTGCGCGAGCGCGACGGCGGCTTCCCGGGAGTCCGGGCGCTCGGGCTTCGTCTGCCGAGAGCGGGACACGTCCAGGTGAGCCTCAACGTCGAGGACTGGCGCGCGTCGCCGCTGCACGAAGTCGTCGCGGCGGTCGAGCGGGAGGCGAGCGCCAAGGGACTTCGCGTCAGCGGATCGGAGCTCGTCGGCCTGCTTCCGGCCGGCGCTGTGACGGCGGCCGCGGCGGCGCTGCTCGGGGTCGCCGGCCTCGACCGTGCGCACGTCCTCGAGCTGCGGCTCCTCGGCGACTAGCGCCTGTGCGCATTCGGCGCGAAGCCGCGAGGAATCGGTAGAGCCTGCGCCGATACGGTGTCTGCAGGGGTTGCCAGACCCCCCCGGGGGCACGTACGGCAACGTCCGGGGCGGGCTGCGTCCTAGACTCGCGTCGTGGCGCAGCGGACGGCGATCGGCCTCACGGGCGATGACCTGACCGTCGACGACGTGTGGGCCGTGGCCGTCGATGGTGCTGGGGCCGAGCTGACCGACGGGGCGCGGAAGCGGATGAAGGCCGCCCGCGAGCTCGTGGAGCGCGCCGCGCACGGGAGCCGCGAGCACACCTACGGCGTCAACACCGGCTTCGGCCGCTTCGTCGCGGTCGCGATTCCGGAGGAGCAGACGGCCGAGCTGCAGCTCCGCCTTTTGCGCTCCCACGCCTGCGGAGTCGGCGATCCGTATCCCGACGAGGTCGTCCGCGCGGCGATGCTCCTGCGCGCGAACGCGCTCGCGAAGGGCAACTCGGGCGCTCGCGTGGAGACGGTCGGGCTGCTCCTCGCGCTTCTCGACCGGGGCGTGCTTCCGGTCGTGCCGAGCCGCGGCTCGGTGGGAGCATCGGGTGACCTCGCGCCGCTCGCCCATCTCGCGCTTCCGCTCGTCGGCGAGGGAGAGGCGTGGCTCGACGGCGAGCGGCTCGCAGGGGCGGATGCGCTGGCGCGCGTCGGGCTCGAGCCCGTCGCGCTCGCGGCGAAGGAAGGGCTGTCGCTCGTCAACGGCACGCAGTTCATGGCGGCGATGCTCGCGTTGGGGCTCATGCGCGCGCGGCGTCTTGCGCGGGCCGCCGACGTCGCGTGTGCGCTTTCGGTCGAGGCACTCCAGGGATCGCGCACTTCGTTTCTGCCCCAGATCCACGCGCTCCGCCCGTTGCGCGGCCAGCAGGTCGCGGCCGCGAACGTCCTTCACCTCCTCGAGGGCTCGGCGATCATCGAGGCGCATCGCTGGTGCGACAAGGTGCAAGACGCGTACTCGCTCCGCTGCGCGCCGCAGGTGCATGGCGCGTGCCGTGACCTTCTCGAGTACGCCGAGTACACGGTCGGAGTCGAGCTCAACGCAGCGACCGACAACCCGCTCGTGCTCGTCGACGACGACGTGCTCGTGTCGAACGGAAACTTCCACGGGCAGCCGCTCGCCTTCGCGCTCGACGCGCTCGCGATGGCCGTCGCCGAGCTCGCGAGCATCTCCGAGCGTCGCGTGGAGCGCCTGGTCAACCCGAATCTCTCCGAGGGCCTGCCCGCGTTCCTCACCACCGACGGCGGGCTCAACAGCGGCTTCATGATCCCCCAGTACGTGGCCGCGTCGCTTGTCTCCGAGAACAAGGTGCTCTGTCATCCCGCGTCCGTCGACTCGATCCCGACGAGCGCGGGCCAGGAGGATCACGTCTCGATGGGGAACGCAGCCGGGCTCAAGGCGTGGCAGGTGCTCGCAAACTCCGAACGGACGGTGGCGATCGAGCTGCTCGCAGGCGCCCAGGCGGTGGAGTTCCACGCGCCGCTCGAGCCCGGAGCAGGTGGGCGGGCTGCACGAACGGCGGTGCGGGAGCTCTCGCCAAGGCTCCGCGACGACCGTCCCCTCGCCGGCGACATCGAAGCGGTCGCGACCTCGATTCGCGACGGGTCTCTTCTCGCGGCGGTCGAGGGCGGCGCAGGAGCGCTCGCATGAGCACGACCGCGAGCCTCGTCGCGCGGGTCGACGCACTCTGCGGCGACCTGACGGCGATCCACGCACCGCGCGGAACCGAGCTGAACGCGCGCCAATGGTCGACGGAGGCTCCGCTGCGGATGCTGCTCAACAACCTCGACGCCGAGGTGGCGGAGCGGCCCGAGGACCTCGTCGTCTACGGCGGCTCCGGCAAGGCGGCGCGGAACCACGAGGCGCTGCGGGCGATCGTCGCGGCCCTTCTCGAGCTCGGCCCCGACGAGACGCTGCTCGTCCAGAGCGGCAAGCCGGTCGGCATCTTCACGACGCACGAAAGTGCGCCGCGCGTGCTGATCGCGAACTCGCTGCTCGTCCCGAAGTGGGCGACCTGGGACGAGTTCCGGCGGCTCGAGGCCGAGGGTCTGACGATGTTCGGCCAGATGACGGCCGGCTCGTGGATCTACATCGGGAGTCAGGGAATCCTGCAGGGGACATACCAGACGTTCGCCGCGGCGGGCGAGAAGCACTTCGGCTCGGCCGATCTGCGCGGGCGCACGATCCTCACGGCGGGACTCGGCGGCATGGGTGGCGCCCAGCCCCTGGCCGGAACGATGGCCGGGGCGGCGATTCTCTGCGTGGAAGTCGATCCTCAGCGGATCGAGCGCCGCCTCGAGACGCGCTACCTCGACGAAGCCACGGAGTCGCTCGACGATGCGCTCTCGCGGATTCGTGCAGCGGCGGCGGAACGGCGGCCGCTCTCGGTCGGGCTGCTCGGAAACGCGGCCGACGTCGTGCCAGAGCTGGTGGCACGCGGCGAGGAGTTCGACCTGGTCACCGACCAGACCGCAGCCCACGATCCGCTCACGGGCTACGTGCCGCGGGGCTATTCGGTGGACGAGGCGGCGGCTCTCCGCTCGTCCGATCCGGACGAGTATCTCCGGCTCGCTCGCGAGTCGATCGCCCGCCATGTCGAAGCGCTGCTCGAGTACGTCCGAGGCGGCACGTATGTTTTCGATTATGGCAACAACCTGCGGGGTGAGGCGCGTGAAGGTGGTGTAGAGGACGCGTTCGCATACCCGGGCTTCGTCCCGGCCTATATTCGGCCGCTGTTCTGCCGCGGCGTCGGTCCCTTCCGCTGGGCTGCGTTGTCGGGCGATCCGGCTGACATCGCGACGATCGACGACCGTTTGCGGGAGCTGTTCCCGGACGATCCGCTCCTGCAACGGTGGCTCGAGCTCGCTCCGGACAGGGTCGCCTTCCAGGGGCTGCCGGCCCGGATCTGCTGGTTCGGTTACGGCGATCGCGCCAAGGCCGGCCTCGCGATCAACGAGCTCGTCCGCAGCGGCGAAGTCAAGGCGCCGGTCGTGATCGGGCGAGATCACCTCGACGCGGGCTCGGTTGCCTCGCCGTATCGCGAGACGGAGTCGATGCGCGACGGCTCGGACGCCATCGCCGACTGGCCGATCCTCAACGCCCTCGTCAACGTCGCGGCGGGAGCGACGTGGGTGAGTGTCCACCACGGAGGCGGGGTCGGGATCGGCAACGCGATCCATGCGGGCATGGTCGTCCTCGCCGACGGCACCGACGCGCAGGCGGAACGGCTCGAGCGGGTGCTGACCACGGACCCGGGCACGGGCGTGATGCGGCACGTCGACGCCGGCTATCCGGACGCGCTCGCCGCCGCAGAGGACGGCGGGCTGCGGATTCCCATGGCCGCCGAAGGCGGACAGGTCTTCCGGCCGGGGGCCGGCGGCGGCTCAGCCGGCGGCGCTTCCAGCCATCCGGTCCCGATCGACGCGTGACGACGACCACGGCGCGTCTGCTCCTCCGCGATCTCGCGCAGCTCGCGACGCCGGCAGGCGGTGCTTCTCCGCTGCGGGGATCGGCGCTCGGCGATGCCGAGGTGATCGAGCAGGCCTTCGTCCTCTGCTCCGGCGACACGATCGAGGCCGTGGGGCGGATGCGCGACCTTCCCGCACTCGGCGGCGAGGTCGTGGAGGTGGAGTGCCGTGGCCTGTGCGCCGTGCCGGGGCTCGTCGACTGCCACACGCACGCGGCGTTCGGCGGCGACCGCGTCGACGAGTTCTCGCTCCGTGCCGGCGGGGCGAGCTACGAGGAGCTGCACGCGGCAGGCGGCGGGATCCTCTCGACCGTCCGCGCGACACGAGCTGCCGGCGAGACGCGCTTGCTCGCCGCCGTCTTGGAGCACCGCAGCTGGATGCTCCGCGAGGGGACGACCACGTTCGAGGCGAAGTCGGGCTACGGGCTGGACCGCGAAACCGAGCTCGCGTCGCTCCGGGCCATCCGGGAGGCGGGCGGCATCCCGACCTGGCTCGGCGCTCATGCCGTGCCGCCCGGAGTTTGCCGACGCCGACGCGTACCTCGACTTCGCGCTCGCCGAGGTGCTGCCCGAAGCCGCAGAGCTCGCCGAAGCGGCCGACGTGTTCCTCGAGCGCGGAGCGTTCGACGCAACACAGGCAAGGCGCTATCTCGAGGCCTGCCGCGGCGCGGGTCTCGCGTTGCGAATCCACGGAGATCAGTTCACGGAGTCCGGCGCGATCCCGCTGGCGATCGAGCTGGGCGCGCGGTCGGTCGACCATCTCGAGGCCACCGGGGAGGCGGGGATCCGGACGCTCGCGACCAGCGGCGTCGTCGGGGTCCTTCTTCCGGCGAGCGCGCTGTTCCTCGATCGGCCGATGCCGCCGGCGCGAGCCCTCGTCGACGCCGGGGCCGCCGTCGCGCTGGCGACCGACTTCAACCCCGGCAGCGCGTTCTGCGAGAGCCTCCCGCTCGTCTGCTCGCTCGCGGCCACCCAGCTCCATCTCTCGCCGGCAGAGGCGCTCGGGGCCTGCACGGTCAATGCCGCCCACGTGCTCGGCCGCGCCGACCGGATCGGCCGCCTCGCTCCCGGATTCCAGGCCGACGTCACGCTGCTCGACGCGCCCGACTGGCGCTACGTCGCGTACCACCTCGGCGGCCGCATCGTGGCCAGGACGGTGCACCGTGGCTCGGTAGTCTGAGCCGATGCCCACGAGAAAGCAGCGACGGCGGCAACTGAAAGATCGCCGGCACGACTACGAGTACGAGACCGTCTGGGTGGACCCCGCAACGGGGGAAGAGGTCGAGCCGCCCGAGGACTACGTCGAGCCGACGGTCGACGACAAGCCTGAGAACGGCCAGCCGAAGCCGAAAGCGAAGGCGCAGCCCCAGCGCGGCGGCAGACAGGTACGCGTTCCGCCGGCGCCGTCCTGGCAGCGCTCCGTCAAGCGCTCGGTGATCATCGGCGTGGCGCTCTTCGCGGTCATCTATCTCCTCGGCACGAAGAACGGCAACCACAGCCTCGCGAGCGCGTTCCTCCTGGCCGGCATCTACACCGTGATCTTCATCCCGGCCCAGTACGCGATCGACCGTTTCGCGCACATGCGCTGGCAGCGGCGCGCCGAGCAGGAAGCCGCGAAGCGGCCGGCCAAGAGGCGCTGACGCCCGACTGCTCGGCGCGCTCCGCTGGAAGCTTCCAGCGGCGCACGGTCGGGGCTTGCCCGCACCCGGCGAGCGGCTGACCAGTGCTGCACTAGACTCGCCGCCGTGCCACTCGCGGTCGACAGGTACGAGCTTGGACCCCTCGACACGAACTGTTACGTGGTCCGTCGCGACCGCAGCGCGGCCGAGTGCGTGGTCATCGACCCGGGCGGTGACGCGGCCAACCTTCGCCTCGAGCTTGCGCGGCTCGGCACGTCGTGCGCGGCGATCCTCGTCACGCACGGGCATTTCGACCATCTCGGCGGCGTCGCCGACCTCGCGGAGGGAACCGGAGCCGAGGTCTGGATGCCGGAAGGTGAGCGGGAGCGGCTCGAGCGCTACCCGGAGTTCGCGCCGGTCGGCGTGCCGGGGCGCCCGCACGCGCCCGAGCATCTCGTGAGCGGAGGCGAGACGATCGAAGTCGCGGGCATCTCGTTCGAATGCCTTGCCGTGCCCGGCCACTCGCCGGCGCACGTCGCCTTCTACGCCGAGGGGGAGCTCTTCAGCGGCGATCTCCTCTTCGCCGGCTCGGTCGGCCGAGTCGACCTGCCCGGGGCCGACTGGGACACGCTCCTGGCCTCGGTGCGGATGCTCGCCGAGCGATTGCCACCCGAGACGGTCGTCCATCCGGGTCACGGCCACGAGACGACGCTCGGCGTCGAGCTCGCACGCAATCCGTTCCTCGCGGAACTCCGCGCGGAAGCTGGAAGCGCCGGCGGCCAAGCCGCCGACGCCCGGCCGGAAGACCGCGCTGCCTCCGGCGACGCTGGGGCATGAGCCGCTTCCAGGCGCCGCGCGGGACGCATGACGTCCTGCCGCGCGACCACCTGTGGTGGCGCGTGATCCGCACGATCGAGGAGCAGTGCGCGCAGTACGGCTGGTCGCGCGTCGCGACGCCGGGATTCGAGGAGACGGCGCTGTTCGAGCGCACCGCCGGCGAGGCGTCCGACGTCGTGCACAAGGAGATGTACTCGTTCGAGGACCGCGGCGGCCGCTCGCTCACGCTGCGCCCCGAGGGAACGGCCCCGATCGCGCGGGCGTACGTCGAGCACGGACTCGCGCAGGAGCCGCAGCCCGTGAAGGCCTTCACGATCGCGCCGATGTACCGCTACTCGCGACCGGGCCGCGGCCGCTACCGCGAGCACTGGCAGCTCTCGCTCGAGGCGATCGGCTCTGCGGATCCTGCGATCGACGCCGAGGTGATCCAGTACTACGCCGAGCTCCTGCGCCGCCTCGGCGTGACGGAATGGGAGCTTCGTCTCAACTCGATCGGCGACGCAAACTGTCGGCCGCAATACGTCGCGCGGCTCAACGAATGGCTCGACGCCCACCCCGAGCTCGTCGACGAGGAGGTCGCGCACAAACGCGCGACGAGCGTCCTCCAGGTCTTCGACGTCAAGAACGAGAAGGTTCTCGCCGCTCTCGCGGACGCGCCGAAGATCGGCGATTCGCTCTGCGACGCCTGCCGTGAGCACTTCGACGCCGTCCGGGCTCACCTCGACGCCTATGGCGTGCGGTACGTGCTCGACCCGGCGCTCGTGCGCGGCCTCGACTACTACACGCGCACGACCTTCGAGTTCATCGGACCGGAGGAGAACGTCAACTCCACGATCTGCGGCGGCGGCCGCTACGACGGCCTGGTCGAGGCGGTCGGCGGCCCTGCGACGCCCGGTATCGGCTTCGGCGCAGGGCTCGAGCGGCTGCTGCTCGCGATGGAGCGCGAGGGAGCGACCGCCGAGGCGCCGAGGCTGGACGTCTTCGTCGCGTTCGAGGAGCCGGAGCTGCGCGGTCGGCTCCTCCCTCAGATCGCGACGTGGCGGGCGGAGGGCCGCTCGGTCGACACCGACTACGCTGGCCGCTCGATGAAGGGGCAGCTCACGCAGGCGCAGCGGCTCGGTGCGGAGACCGTGGTCGTGGCACGCAGCGACGGAACGTACGAGGTGCGGCGGCGCGGGGAGGAGGACCGCGTCGTGAGCTCGCTCGCGGAGGTCTAGATGGCCTGGCGCGAGGCGATGTGCGGTGAGCTGCGGGCGCACGACGCCGGCCGACGCATCACGGTCGCCGGCTGGGCCGACACTCGCCGCGACCACGGCGGTCTCGTCTTCGTCGACCTCCGCGACCACACGGGCAAGCTCCAGCTCGTGATCAATCCCGAGCGCGCGCCGGCCGCTGCGGAGGTCGCGCACGAGATCCGGAACGAGTTCGTCCTGCAGGCGACCGGCGAGGTTGCGGCCCGCGCGCCCGAGGCGATCAACCCCGAGCTCCCGACGGGGCAGATCGAGGTGCAGGTCGACGACCTGCGGATCCTCTCGCGCTCGACGCCGCTGCCTTTCCAGCTCGACGAGGAAGGAGTCGACGAGACCCTGCGCCTCCGGTACCGCTGGCTCGACATGCGCACCGAGCGGATGCAGCGGAACCTGCGGCTCAACCACACCGCGATCTCCGCGATCCGCCGCGTCATGGACGCTCGCGGCTTCGTCGACGTCTGGACACCGAGCATGACGCGCGGCACGCCCGAGGGCGCGCGCGACTTCCTCACGCCCGTGCGGCTGCAACCCGGCAAGTTCTACGCCCTCGCCCAGTCGCCGCAGCTCTTCAAGCAGCTCTGCATGGTCGGCGGGATCGACCGCTACTACCAGATCGCCACCTGCTGGCGCGACGAGGATCTCCGCGCCGACCGCCAGTTCGAGTTTCGCCAGCTCGACCTCGAGATGGCCTTCGTCGAGCGCGAGGACGTGCTCGACGTCCTGGAGGCGTGTGTCGTCGCCGCGTTCGAGGCCGCAGGCGTCGAGTCCCCGCAGCGTCCGTTCCCGCGCCTGGAGTACGCCGACGCGATGCTGCGCTACGGCTCCGACAAGCCGGACCTGCGCTTCGGCATGGAGATCCAGGATGCGACGGAGGTCACGCGCGACTCGGAGTTCGGTGTCTTCAAGAACGCGCCGTGCGTGCGGTACGTCGTCGTGCCGCGCACGTTCTCCCGTTCCGAGCAGACCCGGCTCGAGGAGCTCGCGAAGGAATGGGGCGCGAAGGGCCTCGCCAACCTGACACAGGTCTCGAAGTTCCTCTCCGAGCGCGAGCTCGCGGCGTTCGGCGTCGAGGAGGGCTCGACGGCGCTCTTCGTCGCCGACGCGGAAGCCGTCGTCGCCCGCGTCCTCGGGCTGCTCCGGTTGCATCTCGCGCGCGAGCTCGACCTGATCGAGGCCGGCCTCGACGTCTTCCACTGGGTCCTCGACTTCCCGCTCTTCGAGCCCGACGAGGAGGGAGGCTGGACGTTCATGCACCACCCCTTCACCGCGGCCGTGGCCGGCGAGGAGGAGCGGATCGAGACGGATCCCGAGCATGTGCGAGGCCAGCACTACGACCTGATCTGGAACGGCTGGGAGCTCGGCTCCGGCTCGATCCGGATCCACCAGGCCGAGGTGCAGCAGGCCGTCTTCCGTGTGATGGGCCTCGGCGAGGAGGAGCAGCAGGACAAGTTCGGCTTCCTGCTGGACGCCTTGCAGATGGGCGCGCCGCCGCACGGCGGGTTCGCGATGGGCATCGACCGCTTCATCGCCCAGCTCGCGCGGGAGCCCGACATCAGGCAGGTGACCGCGTTCCCGAAGATCGCGAGCGGCTCCGATCCGCTCACGGGCGCGCCGACTCCGTATCCCGACGAGACGCTGCGCGAGCTCGGGCTCCGCCTGCTCGACCCCCAGCCCGAGTAGCCCGCGCTACAGTCCCCGTGCTCGGCCCCGTGCGCCGAATCGGGCACACATGTAGATCCAACGCTACGTGAAAGGGAGCCGGCGTCCCGGCGAGGCATTTGCCAAAGGCGGGCACGGCACCCACCTGGGAAACCAGGATCACATGGTTCGGTTTGGACGCCGGGGCCGGGCGCTCGTCTACGGTGAGCGCCATGCAGGAAGTGTTCGGGGATTCGAACCGCGCCGGCGAGTGGGCGGCTGTCCGCCTGCGCGTCGAGCGCAACAGGATCGTCGAGGCGGATGCGCCGGGGCTCGATCGCGACCTCGCCGGACTGACGCTCCTCGAGGCGGCGTCGGTCGGCGGCGAGACGCTCGCCGTCGACGCGCTCGCAAACGCGCTCGGGCCGGTCTTCCGCGCCGGGTCGTCGCCCGGACGCGTGGCGGTAGCGATGAGCGGCGGCGTCGACAGCGCCGTCGCGCTGCTCCGCTCGCTGCCGAATGCGATCGGCGTGACGCTCCGCCTCTGGCTCGATCCCGCCGGCCCCGACTCCGAGCGTGCCTGCTGCTCGCCCGAGAGCGTGATCGCGGCGCGCGAGACGTGTCACCGCCTCGGCGTGCCGCACGTGACGCTCGACCTGCGCGAGGAGTTCCGCCGCGCGGTCGTCGCTCCCTTCGTGCGCGGCTACGCGCGGGGCGAGACCCCGAATCCGTGTACGCGCTGCAACGGCGGCTTCCGCTTCGCCGAGCTGCTCTCCTTCGCCCGGCGCGCGGGCGCCGATCGCCTGGCGACCGGCCATTACGCGCGCATCGTCGAACGCGACGGACAGCTGCTGCTCGCGCGCGGTGCCGATCCCGCGAAGGATCAGAGCTACATGCTCGCGGGGCTCGACCCGCGCAAGCTTGCGCGCATCTCGTTTCCGCTCGGCGAGCAGGACAAGGAGGCGACGCGGGACGAGGCGAGCGCGCGCGGGGCTGGCAGCCGCGCGAAGTCCAGAGAGCCAGGAGGCGTGCTTCCTCGCGGGTGACGACTACCGCGCGTTCCTCGGCCGCCACGGGCTCGAGTCGCAGGAGGGCGCGATCGTGGCGGAGGACGGGAGCGAGCTCGGACATCACGAAGGCTTCTGGCGGTTCACTCCGGGCCAGCGGCGCGGGCTCGGGATCGCCGCACCGGAGCCGCTCTACGTGCTCGGCACGCGGCCGTCTGCAAACGTCGTCGTCGTCGGCCCGAGCTCCGCGCTCGCGCGCACCGAGGTGGCCGCGCGCGGGCGGCTCTACACCGACGCCGAGAGGGTGGAGGCGAAGCTTCGCTACCGCTCGCCTGCGGTACCGGCCCGGGTCGAGCCGACCTCCCGCGGCTTCCGCCTGCAGCTCGACGAGCCCGTCTACGGCGTCGCGCCGGGCCAGGCTGCCGTGCTCTACCACGGCGACGCAGTCGTCGGCTATGGCCTGATCGCTGTGTCCAACTAAGATCGGACCCGGATGCTGGTCGCGGTGTTCACGTGGGGCGACCTCTGGCGGCTTGCGCTCGCCGTGTTCCTGTTCGCCGTCGGAATCACGCTCGCGTTCCTTCTCGTGCGACTGGCCGGAACCGCTGCGCAGGTTTCCACGTTCATCCGGGGAGCGGGAGATTCCGTCCTCCCGGTGGTCGACAAGGTTGGAGGAAGCGTGGACCGCGTGAACGTTCAGCTCGACAAGGTGGACCGCATCACCGACAGCGCCGTGGACGCCGCGGACAGCGTCGACACGGCGGTGCGGGCGGTGAACTTCGCCATCACACGTCCGGTACAGAAAGTCTCGGGGATGGCCGCCGGAGTGAGCTTCGGCGCCGCCGACTTCAAGGTGAGCCGCGACTGGCGCCACGCCGTGCAGGCCGGGAAGGAGGCCGCGGCCCGGCGCGAGAGCGATCTCGCCGAGGAGCTGCGGGACGCAGGGAAATGACCACGGACGAGATCCGGCTCGTCATCCCCGCCGAGGAGGACTTCAGGCCGATCGCGCACCTCGTCGCCGGCGGGCTCGCCATGCGGCTCGACGTGACCTACGACGACCTCGACGACCTGCAGGTCGGGATCGAGGCGCTGCTGGCGCTCCGCGACGATGCGGATGAGCTCGTCGTCTCACTCTCGGCCGACGACGGCGTACTGCACGCAGCGCTCGGGCCGTTCCCGCCGGAGAAGGTGCAGGCAGCGGGCTCGGACCCCGGCCTCGACCTGCACCGGGTGCTCGAGACGGTCTGCGACACGCACGAGGTCGAGGAGCGCGACGGGGGCGCCTGGGTCGAGCTGAGCAAGCGGGTGGCGGAATGACGCGGATCGACGACAAGATCCTGCTGCGCCGCTATCACGAGAACGGCGACCTCCAGGCGCGTGAACAGCTGATCGAGCAGTACATGTCGCTCGTGCGCTCACTGGCGCGGCGCTACTCGTACCGCGGCGAGCAGCTTGAGGATCTCGTCCAGATCGGGGCGATCGGCCTGATCAAGGCGATCGACCGCTTCGACCTCGATCGCGGCGTCGAGCTGACGACGTACGCGACGCCGAACATCATCGGCGAGATCAAGCGCCACTTCCGCGACAAGGGCTGGGCGGTGCGCGTGCCTCGCGGGCTGCAGGAGCTCAACGTGCAGCTCTCGCGGCTCGTCGAGCAGCTGACGGTGCAACTCGGCCGTTCGCCGACCATCCCCGAGCTCGCGAAGGCAGCCGGCGTCGAGGAGGAGCAAGTGCTCGAGGCGCTCGAATCAGGCCGCGCCTACACCTCGCTCTCGCTCTCGGTGGGCGGCGGCGGTGGCGACGACGACGATCTCGATCCGCTCGAGTCGCTCGGCACCGAGGAGCACCAGTACGAGGTCTCGGAAGACCGGGCCATGCTCGCGCCGGGCTTCAAGGCGCTCGACGAGCGCGAGCGGAAGATCCTCCAGCTTCGCTTCTTCGACGGGCTGACCCAGTCCCAGATCGCGCAACAGGTCGGCATCTCGCAGATGCACGTCTCCCGTCTGATCCGGCGCTCGCTCGAGAAGATCCGCGAGACGATCGCCGAGGACGAGGAGTCCTTCGCCCGCTAGCCGGTCGGGCTTAAAGGAACGAGAATCGAAGACCGATTACACCGAGGTGGAAGGCGGTCTCGCCAGACAGCTCGGTCTGCCGACGCAAGAGAGTCCTCGCGTGGGGCGGCTGAGCCACGTCGTCGCCTGGGTCGTGCCGGCGGCTGCCGCCATGATCGACGCGTTCCGCCAGGGGCTGAACGACGGCGAGGGCGATGCGCACATCTTCATCTGGGCGGGGCGCACGCTCCTGTCCGGCCAGTGGAGCCATGCGTTCGCACATTCGATCGTCCAGGCGGGGCCGCTGCAGCTCGCGCTCTTCGGTTCGCTCGGTCGCTCGAGCGATGCGCTCGCGCTCGTGCTCGCGCCGGCGACCGCGCTCCTCGTGGTCGCGGCTGTTCGGGCGGTCGGAGTCACCAACCCCGTTCTGTACGGAGGAGTTGGGCTGCTGGCGGTGGCGACGGGCCTGACCCGCGTCGGCTACGCAGCCGGGCATCCCGCCGACGCCGTGCTCCCTCTGATCTGGATTCTCGCCGCTGCCGACGCCCGGCGCGGGCATGCGTACCGGGCCGGACTGCTCGTCGGTCTCTGCGCCGGGGTGGAGACATGGGGGATCCTGGGTGTCGCCGTGCTGGCGTTCGCGCCGCGACGCCGCGAGGCGGCGATCGGTGCCCTGGTGGCCGGGGCCACTGCGCTTGCGCTGTTCCTTCCGTTCCTGCTCGGCGGCCACTTCGCGATGCTGTCGCTGCAGTGGCAGGTTCGTCCGCCGGCGCCGATTTCTCTGTTCGTGGCCGCGGGCACTCCGTTCGGATGGCCGCTGCGTCTGGCCCAAGGCCTCGTCGCGGTCGGGGCCGGTGTCGCCGTCGCGCGGCTCCTGCGCGACTCGCCGCACGGGCTCTGGGCCGCGCCGCTCGCGATCGTCTGCGCGCGGCTGCTGCTCGATCCCCTCCTCCTGTCGTACTACCGTGCCGGCCTCAAGGGACCGGTCTTCGTGGGCGCGGCAGTCGTCGCGTCCTCGCTGTTGCTGAAGCGCAGAGTGGAGTCGAGCAGCGGAGCTCCCGCCGCTGTCGGCGCCGCTCGCTAGGACTGGCGCGAGCGAAGAAGCTCGCGGATCGACGCGATGCGGCGATGGATCTCCTGCCGCTCGTCCGAGACCTCACGCTCGCGGTCACGTGTCGTTGCGCTCTCGAAACCGAAGTCGATCTGATGCTGGAGGTGGCTCCGCACGGCTGAGAGCCGCGCTTCCTCGGTTTCGAGGCCGGCGAGCTCGCGGCGAAGGTCGTCGAGGGTGGCTTCCTGGCCGGCTTCCTGCACGGAGCTTCTATCGGCAGGAGGATGGGCCGCCCTGAGCCCAGTTAGCGATACGAAGTAGCGGCCGCTCTAGGGCTGGGGTGGCTCGGACCGCTCGCGGGGTTGCCGCCACGGCCAGCCGAGCAGGAGGAGGCCACCGGCGAGGCATAGCGCGCCGACGACCGCCCAGAACGTGCTGCCGGTCATCGACGACCCGGAGATCAGGTCGAGTCCCTGGCCCAGCCACACGATGCCGGTGAGGGCGAGCAGGGCTCCGAGAATGCGTCTGGCGATGGTCATGCCACTCACTACTCCCGTTCGCCCGAGGCAGATTGCATCAGCGACGGCTGCGGCGGGAGCGGGAGGGGTTGCGTCGCTCCGAGCGGCGGAGCGTCTCCAGCTCCCCGAGGGCGGCGCCGGCGCCACGCGCGACAGCCGTCAGCGGCTCGCGATCGCGGTTCACCGGAAGTCCGGTCTCGCCGCGCAGGAGCTCGGGAAACCCCGGCAGCAGCGTGCTACCGCCGACGAGCGTGATTCCGCGGTCGGCGATGTCCGATGCGAGCTGCGCCGGAGTCTGCTCGAGCAGCTCCTTGAGCGCCGTGACGATGCGGGTCAGCGGCCGCTCGAGCGCCTGCCGGACCTCGTCCTCGCCCAGCGTGATCCGTGCGAGCAGGCCGGTGGACATGTAACGGCCGGCGACCTCGGCCTCGGCTCCTCTCGCGTGTCCTCCGACCGCGCTCCCGACCTCGAGCTTCACGCGCTCGGCCTGCTCGTGGCCGACGAGCAAGCGGTGGTGGTCCTGGACCCAGCGCACGATCGCGTCGTCGAGGTCGTAGCCGCCGACGGGCAGCGAGGTCGAGACGACGATCCCGCCCAGAGCGATCACGGCCATCTCGCTCGTGCCGCCGCCGACGTCGACGACCAGCGACGCCACTGCATCCTCGACCGGAAGCTCGGCGCCGATGGCTCCGGCCATTGCTTCCTCGATCAGGTGCGCCTCGCGCGCTCCCGCCGCAAGCGCGGCCTCGACGACCGCGTCGCGCTCGACCTGCGTCAACCCGCTGGGAACACAGACGATCACCGCACGCCGCCGTCGGTTGCCGCCGACGCGGCGGATGAAGTGGCCGAGCATCTGCTCGGTCGTCTCGAAGTCGGCGATCACTCCGTGGCGCAGCGGCCGGGTCGCCACGATCGTGGCCGGCGTGCGGCCGAGCATCTGCCGCGCCTTCTCGCCGACGGCGTACACCTGGCCGGTCTGCTGGTCCATCGCCACGACCGACGGCTCGAACAGCACGATGCCCTCGCCGCGGCGGAACACGACGGTATTCGCGGTCCCAAGATCGACGGCGAGATCCGTCCCGGCTGCGAGCGACGGCAATCTCATACAGAGCAGCGCCGGTGCCGACGCCGCGGAGCAACGGTAGCCGCCCTAGCCGCGCGAGAAACCGAGGTTCAGGAGCCGCCTGGCATCGGCATCCATGTTCGGCGAGTCGAGGACGACCGCGATCAGCCGTCTCCCGTGCCGCGTGGCAGACGCGACGAGGCACCAGCCCGCCTCGTGCGTGTAGCCCGTCTTGACGCCGTTCGCGCCGGTGTACTCGCTGAGGAGGGCGTTGTTGTTGAGGTAGATCTTCGAGTTGGTCGGCGCCGACCACCGCACCTGGATTCGCTTCGTCTGGACGAGCCGGTCGAAGCGCGGATTCCGGAACGCGTACCGCGTGAGGGCGGCGAGATCCCACGGCGTCGAATAGTTGTCGCGGTCGCGCACGCCGCTCGGGCTCGTGTAATGGGTGTCGCGCAGTCCGAGCGCCTGTGCCTCGTTGTTCATCTGGCGGAGGAATGCGTGCACCGAGCCGGCGGTCGAGATCGCGAGCTCGTTCGCGTCGTCGTTCCCGGAGTAGAGGAGCAGCGAGTAGAAGAGCTTCCAGGCCTTGACGCGCTCGCCCGTCCGGAGCCCTTCGCGCACGAGCGGGACGCGCGTGACCGAGCGGGCGACCGTGACGGTGCTCCCCCACGGCACCGCGCGCAGTGCCAGGGTCGCGGTCATGATCTTCGTCAGCGACGCGATCTTCCGTCTCTCGTGCGGGCGCTCGGACCAGAGGACGCGCCCGGTGTCGGCGTCGACGAGGATCGCGGCCGGCGCCCGGACGCGGACGTGTGCTCCCGCGAAGAGCGGTGTTCCGTAGAGCAGGCGCGGCGGCCTCTGCGGGGCGGCGGAGTGTGTGACCGGCTTGGTGGTCGGTGCCCTCGCCCGCTGCTGACGCCGACTCGCGGCGTGACGGTGCGGTGGCTTCGCTTCCGCCCGTCGTCCGAACCAGATGCCCGCTCCTGCCGCGGCGAGCACGACGAGCGCGAACAGCGTGACCCTTCCGGCGCGGTAGCGGCGTCTGCGGCGCCGCCGAGCAACCGGCGTCAAAACGTCGAGCGGCACTTCTCGAATGTAGCGCCCTCCCCGGCGGGCTTCCACCAGCTGCGCTCCTAGAATGGCCGCCGTGCGGACCACGGCCGAGCTGCGGGAGGGATTCCAGGCGTTCTTCGAGGAGAAGGACCACCTGCGCTGCCCGTCTGCATCGCTGATTCCGCGGGCCGACGACCGCTCGACGCTTTACACGAGCGCCGGCATGCAACCGCAGATGCCGTTCTTCCTCGGCCGCGAGAAGCCGCCTGCGCCGCTGACGACGACCTGCCAGAAGTGCTTCCGCACGCCCGACATCGACGAGGTCGGGCTCGACACGTTCCATCTCACCTTCTTCGAGATGCTCGGCAACTTCTCGTTCGGCCAGTACTTCAAGGAGGGCGCGATCGCCTACGCGACCGAGTTCATCCAGGAGCGACTGAAGCTCGACTGGGACCGCGTCTGGGTGAGCGTCCACGCCGGCGACCCGGGTCTCGGGCTCGGGCCCGACGAAGAGGCGATCGGGCACTGGGAGGGGATCGGCATGCCGCCCGAGCGAATCGTCCCACTGCCCTCGTCCGAGAACTTCTGGTCGGTCGGCGGGCCTGGGCCGTGCGGGCCGGACTCGGAGATGTACTGGGACTGGGGCGAGGAAGCCGGCTGCGGCAACGACGACTGCCTGCCCGGTTGCACGCGCTGTGAGCGCTTCCTCGAGTTCGGGAACCTCGTCTTCATGTCCTACGAGCTCCACGTCGACGGCAAGCTCACCGAGCTGCCCACCAAGAACATCGATACCGGCTGGGGGCTCGAGCGCGTCGCGCGCGTCGTGCAGGACGCGGCTTCCGTCTACGACACCGACGGCTACCGGCTGGTCATGGACTGGGTCGAGGGGCAGTCCGGCGCTGCGTACGGCTCGTCGGCCGACGCGACGAAGGCGCATCGCGTGCTCGCCGACCACGGCCGGGGGATGACGTTCATCGTCGCCGAGGGCGTCTCGCCGTCGAACGAGGGTCGCGGCTACGTGCTGCGGCGCATCGTCCGGCGCGCGACGCAGCACGGCCTGCGGATCGGGATGAAGCCTCCGTTCCTGCCGGGCCTGGCCGACGTCGTGATCGAGCAGATGGGACCGGCGTATCCCGAGCTCGTCGAGCACCGGGACGAGATCCACCGCGTGCTCGCGGCCGAGGAGGAGCGCTTCGGTGAGACGCTCGAGCGCGGAATGGCGATCTTCGAGGAGGCCGCGGCGAAGGGCGAGATCACCGGCGACGACGCGTTCGAGCTGCAGGCGACGTACGGCTTCCCGATCGAGCTCACGCAGGAGCTCGCGCGGGAGCGCGGCCTCGCCCTGAACGAGGAGGAGTACGAGCGCCTGATGGAAGGGCACCGCGAGACCTCCCGCCAGGGCGGCACCGCACGGTACGAACCCCGCTTCGCCGGCGCGCCGCGAACCGAGTTCGTCGGCTACGAGCAGGTCGACGTGCGGACCGCGATCACCGCGTTCGCCGAGGTGGGCGACGGCTACTTCCAGGTCAAGCTCGCCGAGTCGCCGTTCTATCCGGCGGGCGGCGGTCAGGTCACCGACGCCGGCTGGATCGAGAAGGACGACGGCTCACGGGCCGAGCTCGTCGAGGCGCTGCGCCTCGTCGACGACCAGGAGCTCGTATTTCAGGGACAAGGCTTCGCGGAGGGCGACCGCGTCCGAGCCGTCGTGCCGTGGAACGTCCGCTATCCGACGATGGCGAACCACACCGCGACGCATCTCCTCCACAAGGTGTTGCAGGAGGTGCTGGGCGACCACGTCCGCCAGGCGGGCTCGGCGGTGCGGCCGGACAAGCTCCGCTTCGACTTCACGCATCCGTCGCCGCTGAGCCCGGAAGAGCGGGCCGAGGTCGAGAAGCGTGTCAACGAGCACGTCTTCGCGAACCAGCCGGTGCGGATCTTCGAGACTCCGCTGGCGGAGGCGCGCAACCTCGGCGCGATGATGCTCTTCGGCGAGAAGTACGGCGAGGTCGTGCGCGTCGTGGACGTCGACGGCTGGTCGCTCGAGCTGTGCGGCGGCACGCATGTGCGTTCGACGGCCGAGATCGGGCCGTTCGCGGTTCTCTCCGAGAGCTCCGTCGGCGCCGGCTCACGCCGGATCGAGGCGGTGACTGCAGGCGAGGCGTTCGCGCTGCTGCACGAGCGGGCACGAGAGGCCGATGCGCTGCGCGGCGAGCTCGAACGAGCACGGAAGGAGTCGAAGCAGCCGAAGCGGGCCGAGCAGACGGAGATCGTCTCCCAGGACAAGGAGGGCGACGTCTTGCTGGTCGAGGTCAAGAGCCTCAAGGGCGGCCCGCTCCGCGACTTCTCCGACCGGATCCGCCAACAGGAGAAGGCCGGCGGCGCGATCGTCGCCTCGCGCGACGACGGCCGCGTCTTCCTTGTCGTCAACTTCGACGAGGCGCTCGTCGCGCGTGGGCTCGACGCGGTGCAGGTCGTGCGCGAGCTCGGCAAGCACATCGGCGGCGGCGGGGGCGGTAAGCCGACGCTCGCCGAGGCAGGCGGCAAGAACCCCGACGGCATCGCCGACGCGCTCGCTGCCGCGAAGGAGCTCGTCGCGCCATAAAGATGCTGCGGTGAAGGCGATGGCGCTCGACTACGGCTCAGCTCGTACCGGAGTCGCGGTTTCCGATCCGACCGGCACGCTCGCGCGGCCGCTCGGCGTCGTCGAGCGGGCGGGTACCGAGCACGGACTCGCCGAGCTCGCGCGGCTCGTGCGGGAGGAGGGGATCGAGCGCGTCGTCGTCGGCCTGCCGCTCACGCTCCGGGGCACCCGCGGCGAGCAGGCGGCCGAGACCGAGCGCTTCGTCGAGGCGCTCCGCGCCGTCCTCGACGTCCCGGTCGAGCTCTACGACGAACGGTTCACGACCGACCTCGCCGAGAGAACGGCGGGGACAGCGCCCGAGGACGCCCTCGCGGCCGCGCATCTTCTCTCCGGCTGGCTCGAGCGGTGGAGCCCGGCGGCCGGCTGACACCCCCGGGCCCGTCGCGGCGGCGGATCGTCGTCCGCCGCGTCGTCGCGCTGGTCGCGCTCGTGGTGCTCCTCGGAGGAGGTACCGCGGCGGCGTTCGCGATCCACGGCTCGCGGCACGCGGCGCCGCCGACCACGACGATCCGCCAGCTGCGGCAGTTCCGGGTCGTCTTCCCCGAAGGGTTCACGCGTGCCCAGATGGCGGCGCGTACGGGGGCGGTCGCGAAGATCGCCAGTCGTGAGGGCCACCGCAAGGTGAAGCTCTCGCAAAGCGGCTACCTCGCGGCGACCGCCCACAAGCGCTCGATCCCGGGCTTCGGCCCGAAGAAGCTGCCGCTCGAGGGCTTTCTCTTCCCGGACACGTACGACTTCGACCGCAAGTCGACGTCTGCGGAGCTCGTGCAGGAGCAGCTCCAGGAGTTCGACTCGCAGTGGGGGACAGTGAACCTCGCATACGCACGGGGCAAGAACCTCACGCCGTACGACGTGCTGACGATCGCTTCCATCATCGAGAAGGAAGCGGTCGCACGGGGCGATCGAGCCAAGGTCGCCCGTGTCATCTACAACCGGCTCCACCTCGGGATGACGCTCGGGATGGACTCCACCATCCGCTACGCGTTGCACATTCCGGGCACGCAGTCGTTGACGGAGTCCGAGCTCGCGAATCCGACGCCGTACAACACCCGTCTTCACGCAGGGCTACCGCCGACGCCCATTGCAAACCCCGGTCTCGCGTCGATCGAGGCGGCGGCGCATCCCGCCACCGGGCCGTGGCTGTACTTCGTCGCCGAGCCGGACAAGGTGCACAGCTTCTTCACCGCCAGTGCAACGGCTTTCAACGAGTACAAGGCCGCGCATGGCTACGGCTGACCGGCAGCTCGTCGCACTCCTCGGGCATCCGGTGGCGCAGTCGCTGTCGCCGCGGATGCAGAACGCGGCCTTCGCGGCGGCCGGGCTCGACTGGGAATACGTCTTGCGCGACGTCCTGCCCGCCGAGCTCGAGGCCGCGGTGGGCGAGGTCGAGTACGCGAACGTGACGGCGCCGTACAAGCTCGACGTGGCGCTGCTGCTCGGCAGCGAGCTGCCGTCCGTGAACACGATCGCGCGGGGGCGCGGATTCTCGACTGATGCCGCGATCCTCGAGCAGGTAGCAGACCGCTACAAGCCGGCGATCGTGGGGGACGGCGGCGCGGCGGCCGCATTCCGTCGTGCGCTGCCCGGCGCGCGCGTCTTCTCCCGGCGCGGCGAGTGGCCGCCGGACGTGCGCGACGCCGACCTCGTGATCCACGCCACGCCCGTTCGCGACGAGGTCTTGTTCGACCTCGGACCGGGGCAGACGCTGATCGACCTCCCGTATCCGAGGACGGCGACAGCGGAGGCGGCAGCTGCCGCGGGCGCGCGCATCCTCGACGGGCTCGAGGTGCTCGTCGCGCAGGGAGCCGAGAGCTTCGAGCTCTGGACGGGGCAGCCGGCGCCCGTCGACGCGATGTGTCGCGCCATCGGCTTGACCTGAGGCCGCCAGGGGCATAGAACGAGCACGATGCGCAGCTGTCGCGGATGCGAAGGGGCGGTTCAGGACGACTTCCGCTTCTGCCCGCATTGCGGCAAGTCGCAGCGCACGAAGATCGTCGAATACTTCCGCGGCCATCCCGACGTCGGCGACGGCGGCCTGCGCGTCTCGGTCTACCTCACCGAGCCGCGGCACGCGCGCCTCAGCGTCTGGCGTGGTGACGCGGCAGCAGGCAGCGATCTCGCTCGACCCGGACGAGGCCGCCCGGCTCGCGCGCTTCCTCGACACGACGGGACGGCACCCGCACCGGAGCCTCGTCTCGCGGATGCTCTCGCACCTGTAGGCAACTACGCTCTCGGCCATGACGCTCGAGCTCGCGACCGCGGGAGAGTCGCACGGGCCTGCGCTCGTCGCGATCGTCTCGGGCCTGCCCGCCGGCCTCCTCCTCGACCGGGAGGCGATCGACGCCGACCTCCGCCGGCGCCAGCAGGGCTACGGCCGCTCGCCGCGCCAGCAGATCGAGGCCGACGAGGTCGAGGTGCTGGCGGGGCTTCGCCACGGCCGCACGCTCGGCACGCCGCTCGCGCTCGTGGTGCGCAACCGCGACCACAAGAACTGGACGTGGGGGATGAGTCCCTGGCCGCCCGACGGGGAGCCCGAGGGGAAGGGGACGAAGCCGGTCACGCTGCCGCGGCCCGGGCACGCGGATCTCGCCGGCGTGCAGAAGCACGATCTCGACGACGTCCGCGACGCGCTCGAGCGCGCCTCGGCGCGGCATACGGCCGTGTACGTCGCCGCGGGCGCCGTCGCCAAGGCGCTCCTGCGCGAGATCGGGATCGGGGTGACCGGAGAGGCGCTGCCCGAAGCCGGAGCCGATCCCGCAGTGGTCGACGACGCGCGCACCGATCGCGACACGCTCGGCGGCCGGGTGGAAGTGCAAGGCGCACGGCGTTCCGCCGGGTCTCGGTTCCTACGCCCGCCGCGAGGATCGGCTCGACGCGCGGCTCGCAGCGGTGATCATGGGGATCCAGGCCGTGAAGGGCGTCGAGGTCGGGGACGGGTTCGCGCTCTCCCGGCTTCGCGGCTCGGCGGCGCACGACGAGATCGTCCGCGACGAGGGCGGGCTGCGCCGAGAGACGAACCGCGCCGGCGGCATCGAGGGCGGAATGTCCAACGGCGAGGAGGTCGTGGTGCGTGCGGCGATGAAGCCGCTGCCGACGTTGATGCGTCCGCTCCGTTCGGTCGATCTCGAGACCGGCGAGCCGGCCGACGCGCTCGTCGAGCGAAGCGACGTTTCGGCGGTCGAAGCGCTTGCGGTGGTGGCCGAGTCGGCGGTCGCCTGGGAGCTCGCCCGTGCGGCGCGCGAGAAGTTCGGTGGAGACGCGCTCGGCGACTTCGTCGCCGCCTGGCGCGCGTATGTGGAGCGGATCGACTGGACGGCGCGCTAAACAGGCACGTCGTCCTCGTCGGCTTCATGGGCGCCGGCAAGACGACGCGGGGCTGGGACGTCGCGCGCCTGCTCGGCCGGCCGTTCGTCGACGTCGACGAGGCGATCGCCGCGGCCCACGGGCCGATCCCCGAGCTGTTCGAGACCCGCGGCGAAGCGGCCTTCCGCGAGCTCGAGGCCCGGTTCGTCAGGGAGGCGCTCGCGCGCCATGAGCCCACCGTCATCGCAGTGGGAGGCGGGGCCGTCGAGACACCCGACCTCGTCCGCGACGAACGCGCCGTCGTCGTCCAGCTGCGGATCGACGTCGAGACGGCATGGGAGCGGGTGAACCGGAGCGAGCGGCCGCTCGCGCAGGACGAGACCGAGTTTCGCCGCCGTTTCGAGCTGCGCGCGCCGCTCTACGCCGCGGTGGCCGACGCGACGGCACGCGACCGCGACGACGTGGTGCTCGCCGCGGCCGGCGTTCGTGTCGAGCGTGGCGCGGTGCAGCGGCTCGGCGACCTCGTACCAGGCGAGGGAGCGGTCGCACTCGTCTCGGACCCGCACGTCGCCGGCATCCACGGCATGGACGCGCAGCTCGCGCTCGGTTCACGCCTGGCCGAGACCCATGAGCTGCCGCCGGGCGAGGAGGCCAAGACCCTCGCGGCCCTCGACCGCCTCTGGCAGGAGCTGCGCCTCGACCGCAGTGGCACGATCGTCGCGTTCGGCGGCGGCTGCACGACCGATGCGGCCGGCTTCGCGGCGGCGGCGTATCTCCGCGGCATCGCTTGGACGCCGGTGCCGACCAGCCTCGTCGCCCAGGTCGACGCGGCGATCGGGGGCAAGACGGCGATCGACCTGCCGCAGGGGAAGAACCTCGTCGGGGCCTTCAACTGGCCCGACCGCACGGTGATCGATCCCGCACTGCTCGAGACGCTGCCCGAGCCGCAGCGGCTCGAAGGCATGGCAGAGGTCGTGAAAACGGGGCTGCTTGCGGGCGAGCACTACTGGGAGCTCCCGGACGACGAGCTCGTGCGGCGCTGCGCGGCCTTCAAGTCGGCCGTCTGCCTGCGCGATCCCAACGAGCGCGGCGAGCGGGCGATGCTGAACCTCGGCCACACGTTCGCGCACGCGCTCGAAACCGCCGCCGGGTACGGGTCGCTGACGCACGGGCGCGCCGTCGCTCTCGGGCTCCTCGCGGCGCTGCGCCTCTCCGGTCGTGACGCACGCGTCGTGGAGGAAGTGCTGCGACCGCAGCCGGCTCGCGTCGACCGCGACCGCGCGTGGCAGGCGATGCACCGGGACAAGAAGGCGCGCGGCGGAGAGCTCCGCCTCGTCCTGTTGGGCGACGACGGGCCGCGGTGGAACGTCGCCGTACCCGCGGAGGACGTGCGCCGCGAACTCGATAGGTTGATCGCATGAGGATCTCGGTGCTCAACGGCGTCAACCTCAACATCCTCGGGCGGCGCGATCCGGAGCTGTACGGAGGCCTCAGCATCGCCGAGCTCGAGAGCCGCATCTACGAGTGGGCGCGCGACCTAGAGCTGACCGTCCAGTGCCGGCAGACGAACGACGAGGGCGAGTACGTGAAGTGGTGCCACGACGCGTACGACACCGTCGACGCGGTGATCGTGAATCCCGGCGCGTGGACGCACTACGCCTGGGCGATCCACGACGCGCTCGAGGCGCTGACGATCCCGATCGTCGAGGTGCACCTCTCCAACGTCGACGAGCGCGAGGAGTGGCGGCAGAAGTCGGTGGTCGCCGACCTCGTCGTCGCGCGCTTCGTCGGCCACGGGCCGGACGGATACAAGCTGGCACTCGACTACCTGAAGGAGGAAGCCGCGTGAGCGAGCGGATCGAACGTCTGCGGGGGCTGCTCGAAGAGCCGCTTCTGATCACCAACCCGGTCAACGTCCTCTATCTGACGGGCCTCGACAGCTCCAACGCGGCGCTGCTCGTCGAGCCGGACCGGGTTCGCCTCTTCACCGACTTCCGCTACATCGAGGAGGCGCAGGCGGTCGAGGCGGCCGAGGCGGTGCAGACGAAGCGGTCGCTGATCGCCTGGCTCGCGGAGAACCTCTCCGGGACGTTCGGCTTCGAGGCGAACATCCTTCCGTGGTCGTTCGCCGAGCAGCTGCGGGCAGGTGGGCTCGAGCTCGTGCCGCGCCAGGGCCTCGTCGAGCAGCTGCGCGCGGTGAAGGACGAGGGCGAGCTCGACAGCTTCCGGCAGGCGTGCGCGATCACCGACCGGATGTTCGAGCGGCTCGTGAGCGAGGTGCCGTTCGTCGGCCGCCGCGAGCGGGACGTCGCCTGGGAGATCACGAGGCTTTATCACGAGGAGGGGGCGGACTCGGAGTCGTTCGAGGCCATCGTCGGCTCGGGCCCGACGGGCGCGCGTCCCCATGCACGCGCCGGCGACCGCGTGATGGGCGAGGGCGAGCTCGTCGTGATCGACACCGGCTGCCGCGTGGGCGGCTACGCCTCCGACTACACGCGCACGCTCGCCACCGGCGAGCTGGACGGCGAGATGCGCGAGGCGTACGACGTGGTGCTCGCAGCGCAGCAGGCGGGCCTCGACGCGATCCAGGCCGGCGCGAGCGGGCTCGAGGTCGACGCCGCGGCGCGCGACGTCATCGAGGCGAGTGCGTTCGCCGGGACGTTCGGCCACGGTCTCGGCCACGGCCTCGGCCTCGACGTCCATGAGGCGCCGCGGCTTTCCACCGAGACCACGGACACGCTCGCCGCCGGGAACGTCGTCACCGTCGAGCCGGGCGTCTATCTCGCCGGGCGCTTCGGCATCCGGATCGAGGACGACGTGATCGTTACGGACAGAGGCATCGAGAACCCCGTGCGGTTCACGAGAGAGCTGGTGACGGTCTCGTAAGACCTCGACCTCGGCGCCTTGACAGCGCGTCGATCAGCGTTCACCTTCGGAGAATCCGCTGCCGTCGATTTCCGTCGGCTAATGGCGACCGCGAGTGACGAGGAGCTGGTTGCCACACACTTGGTTGAAGCGTTCAACGAGGGTCAGGTCGAGGGCGTGAGAGCTCGTCTCCGGCGTCTTAGGGCTCTCGATCGGCGGTTTGACGCGCGAGCCGCGGAGCTTGGTCTCTCAGTGTGCGCCAAGCCGTAACGCGCCACGGGTACCCTCCGGCGTCGTGGCGGAGACGGTCGACACCAACAGCTTCAAGAACGGGATGCACATCGAGCTGGACAACAAGGTCTGGCGCATCGTCGAGTTCCAGCACGTGAAACCCGGCAAGGGAGGCGCGTTCGTCCGCACGAAGCTGAAGAGCCTCGACGCGGGCGCCGTCGTCGACCGCACGTTCCGCGCCGGCGAGAAGTTCCCGCGCGTCCATACCGAGACGAAAAACGTCCAGTACCTCTACGACGACGGCTCCGACGTGCACTTCATGGACGCGGAGACGTACGAGCAGTTCGCACTTCCGCACGCCGACCTGACCGACGAGCTGCCGTTCATGCAGCCGAACGCGTCGGTGCAGGTGCTGAGCGTGAACGGGAAGCCGTCGAGCCTGCAGCTCCCATCCTCGGTTGAGCTTGCCGTGGTGGAGACCGAGCCGGGCGTGAGAGGCGACACCGTCTCGAACGTGACGAAACCGGCAACGCTCGAGACGGGCGCGGTCGTCCAGGTGCCGATGTTCGTCAACGTCGGCGACCGCCTCAAGGTCGACCCCCGTGAGGGCCGCTACATCTCGCGCGCCTGACGCGCAGACGGCGTCAGGGCCGCGGCGACCACGACGAGCAGCGCCGCGGGAAGTGCGAGGAACCCGAGCGAGAAGGTGAGGACGGCCCCGGCGACGAGGAGTCCGGCGGCAAGGTTGCCGACCGTTCTGCCGCGGCGGCTTCCCGTCGTACAGCTCGCATGGAGGCCGAGCCAGGCGATGCCGCTGAGGCAGAGGAACGCCACGTAGGGCGCGACGACCCAGACCCCGTTCATGCCGACGAGCGTCTCGGTGGTGTGCACGGTCGGTCCGCCCGACGAGGACGACTCGCCGCTGTAGGCCGGGAAGAAGAACGCGCCGGGGATGAGCGCGGCGGCCCAGAGAACGCCGAGACTCGCAAGGCCGAAGGCCAGCCATCCCTTTGCAGACGGCATCTACGCCGGAGTCTAGGCGGTCCGCCAGTGCGGAAGGCAGCCGCAGGCCGCGCGGTAGGCTCCGCGCGTGCCGTCGCTCGCCGACACGACGATTCGCCTGCTCGGACAGGAACCGCTCGCCGGACGCGTTCCGGTCGCCGAGCAGCTCCGGCTCGCCGAGATCCTCGACAGCGCCGGCTTCGCGTACCTCGAGGTGTCGGGCGGCGGGTGCTTCGACTCGGCCGTGAAGCGCGGTGTCGAGAGCCCGTGGGAACGGATCCGCGCGCTCAAGTCGCGGGTCAAGACACCGCTCGGCCTTGCGTTGCGCGGCCGCTTTCTCGTCGGCTCGCGTCCGGTGGACGCCGACTTTTCACGCCGCTTCGTCGCCTCGGCAGCCGCGAACGGGATCGACGTCTTCCGGCTCCACGACCCGCTCAACGACGTCTCGAACCTGCGCGAAGCCGCGGAGGCGATCATCGCCGCGGAGAGAGATTTCGAGGCCGGCCTCGTCTACAGCCACGGCGGCGCCGACGAGATCGAGACCCTGATCGAGCGCGCCCGGATGCTCCCCGAGCTCGGAGCGGTGCGGGTCCTCCTGCACGATCCGACCGGTTCGCTGCAGCCGCACACCGCTGAGGAGCTCGTACAAGCTCTTGCCGAGGCGAGCGGGCTGCCTGTAGGCATCTACGCGCAGGGAGCCGGAGGCAGCGCCCTCGCCGTCTCGCTCGCGGCCGCCCGCGCCGGCGCCCAGCTCATCGCCTGTGCCATCTATCCGCTCGCGCTGACGCTGCACAGAGTCTCGGGGGAGGCTCTCGCGGAGGCGCTGAGCGGCACAGGACTCAACCCGGGCGTCGACGTCGACATGCTCTGGGAGGCGACGGATCTCGTCGACGAGCACATCGGCGACGAGCTCGTGACGCCGCTCGTGCCGCGCATCGCCGTGCTCGCGGCGCGCCACGACCTACCCGCCAGCGTCGTCGCCGGGATCGACCACTCGCTCCAGTCGGAGGGCGCCGGCGACCGGCTCGACGAGGTGCTCTCCGAGCTCGACCGGATCCGGGCCGAGACCGGCTGGCCGCCGCTCGCGTCGCCGATCGGCCAGGTGCTCGCGACGCAGGCGATCATCAACGTCCTCTCCGCGAGCCGTTATCTCGTCGTCGTGGACGAGGTGCGCAGCCTCGTCGCCGGCGCGTTCGGCAAGCCGCCCGCCCCGGTCGACCCCGCGCTCGAGCGGGTCGTCCAGCTCACTGCCGACCCCGAGAGCGAGGAGGACGTCACGCCGCCGCTCGACGAAGTGCGCGAGCGGGCTGCCGGCGTCGCGACGAGCGAGGAGGAGCTACTGCTGCTCGGCCTGTTCGGCGAGGACGCAGAGCGGTTGTTGCGCGGCATCCGCGGGCGTGGCCGGCGTGACGACGCCAAGGCGCCGGTCGACGAGAACCGCGCCGAGCGCATCCGGGAGCTCGTGCGGATCGTCGAGGAGTCGGGGATCGGCGAGGTGACGATCGAGGAGGACGGCACCCGGATCTCGGTTCGCTCGACGCCCGATCTCCCCGCCGGCGGCGGCACCGCAGGTGCAGCGCCGTTCGCGGTGCCGGAGCCCGAGCTTCCGCCGGCGACCGCAGCGAGCGGCACGCTCGTCCGGGTCGAGTCGCCGATGGTCGGGACCTTCTACCGCGCCCCACAGCCCGGCGCGCCGTCCTTCGTCGAGATCGGCGACGTGGTCGCGCCCGGCCAGACGCTCTGCATCCTCGAAGCCATGAAGCTCATGAACGAGGTCAAGGCGGACATCGAGGGCGTCGTGCGCGCGGTGCATGCCGAAAACGCGTCGCCCGTCGAGTTCGGACAGCTCCTGTTCGAGCTCGAGCCGCTCGTCGGCCGGCCGGCCCTCTAGTCGAGCCAGCCGTCGTAGCGCGTGTGCGTGGGCCGCTCCCAGCCCTCGTACGCCTCGCGAGGATCCGTTGTCGTGTACGCGGGCGCAGCGCCGTATTTCGCCGCGACAGGATCGGCCAAATCCCTCCTGGTCCCATTCGCGGTGGTAGCGGGCCATCGGTTCGCCCGGCCCGAGCACTTCGATTGCGACCGCGAGCTGCTCGAAGCGGGAGTCGCCGGCGAAGTTCAAGATCCGAGCTTCGCCGGCCCGGCGCCAACGCACGTCACCGGCGTTCACGACGAACCATCCACCGCTCTTGACGACGAGTCCGTGCTCGGTCTCATTCGACCTCGGCCTCGGGGACATCCACAGCCTGACCATAGACTCTGGCCGGTGTTCAACCGCGTTCTCGTAGCCAACCGGGGGGAGATCGCCGTGCGCGTGATCCGGGCTCTGCACGAGCTCGGGGTCGAGGCGGTCGCCGTCTATTCGACCGCGGACGAGGACGCGCTCCACGTCCGGCTCGCAGATCGCGCAGTCCGGATCGGGCCGCCGGCTGCGGCCGACAGCTACCTCCGGATCCCGGCTCTCATCGCGGCGGCCGAGACCACCGGCTGCGAAGCCGTGCACCCCGGCTACGGCTTTGTCTCCGAGAACGCCGACTTCGTCCGCGCGTGCGAGGACAACGAGCTCGTGTTCATCGGACCTCCGGCGGATGTGATGGAACGGATGGGTGACAAGGCGCGCGCAAAGGCAGAGATGCGCGCCGCCGGCGTACCGCTCGTGCCGGGCGCCGAGGGGATCGAGGGGCCCGATGACGCGCTGGCGGCGGCCGAGGAGCTCGGCTTCCCGGTGCTGCTCAAGGCCGCCGCGGGCGGTGGCGGAAAGGGCATGCGCGCGGTCGGGGAGGCCGGCGAGCTCCGCGACGCCTACGAGCGCGCCGCGGCCGAGGCGCAAGCCGCGTTCGGCGACGGTTCGCTCTACGTCGAGAAGGTCATCACGCCGGCCCGCCATGTCGAGATCCAGGTGCTCTGCGACCACCACGGCAATGTCCTCACCTGCGGCGAGCGCGAATGCTCGGTACAGCGCCGCCACCAGAAGCTGATCGAGGAATCGCCGTCTCCGGCGCTCGACGACGAGCGGCGCGAGGAGATGGAGGCCGCCGCCGAGCGCGCCTGCGGGCACATCGGCTACCGCAACGCCGGCACGTTCGAGTTCCTCGTCGGGCCCGACGGCTCGTTCTCCTTCATCGAGCTGAACGCGCGGCTCCAGGTCGAGCATCCGGTGACCGAGGCGATCATCGGCATCGACATCGTGCGCGAGCAGGTCCGGATCGCCGCCGGAGCCGAGCTCGCCCACGGCGGTCGCGCCGGCCCGCGTCGCGGCCACGCGATCGAGCTGCGGATCAACGCCGAGGACCCTGCGCGCGGCTTCGCCCCGGCTCCCGGACGTATCGAGCGGTTCCGGCCGCCGCTCGGGCCGGGCATCCGCATCGACACGTTCGTCGAGGAGGGGACGACGATCACCCCGTACTACGACTCGCTGATCGCGAAGCTCGTCGTCGTCGACGGCAGCCGCCGCCTCGCGATCGGGCGAGCGCTGCGCGCGCTGGACGAGTTCGAGATCGCGGGAGTACCGACCACGCGCGAGGTGCTCCGCGAGATCCTCGACAGCGACGAGTTCCGGAGCGGCGACTACTCGACGTCCTTCCTCGAGGAGGCCGGCGCGCGGCTGCCGGCGCTGGCCGGCTCTTGAGCCGCGTACTCCTGCAGGAGCGCGGCGGGTCGGTGCGCGTGAGCGAGGCGGCGCTGAACGAGGTCGTGCGGCGGGCAGTGGCGTCCGTCGACGGCGCGCAGCTGCGCAAGGGACGCCGGCGGCTCGGCGTCGAGCTCGAGGGAGGCCGCGCGCGGGCCGAGCTGCAGCTCGCCGTCGCCTACGGCCGCGTCCTCCCGGAGGTGTCGGCGGCCGTGCAGGAACGCGTCGCCGAGACGCTCGCGCGCACCTTCGACGTCGAGGTCGAGGCAGTCGACGTGACGGTGGAGCAGCTCGAGCGTGCCCGGTAGCGCCATCAGCCGCCGTGAGGCGCGTCGCGCCGCCGTCTTCATGCTCTTCCAGTGGGACGTCACCGGCCGGCCGCTCGGGTCGCTCTACGAGGGCGAGGTCGACGACTACACGCGGCAGCTCGCCGGGGCCGTGAGCGAGCACGCGGCCGAGCTCGACGCGCGCATCACGTCGGCGTCCGACGACTGGACGGCCGACCGGCTCGGCGCGGTCGAGCGCAACGTCCTCCGGGTCGCGCTCGAGGAGCTCGACGAGGGAGAGGTGCCGCTGGAGGTCGTCCTCGACGAAGCGGTCACGCTTGCGAAGCGCTACGCGTCCGAAGATGCTGCGAGGCTGGTGAACGGGATCCTGGGCAAGCTGGTGCGGGAGGGACAAGCGAGTGAGCGCTGACGAGTCGTTGACGCGGGCCGAGGAGCTGCTGGCGCGGGTCGAGGCCGTGCGGGCCGAGCTCGAGCAGCTGAGCGAAGGAGAGGGCGGCTCGCCGGATCGCGCGATCGAGCTGCTCGGGGAGCTCTCGGAGCTGGCGAAGGCGGTCGAGGACGAGCTGACGCGCGCGCAACGCGTGGCGGAGGGCGATGCAGAGTCCTGAGGAGCTGAAGGTTCTCGTCGACGAGGCGCTCGACCAGCTCGAGCTCTGGCCCGAGCTCCACGGCCAGGCGGAGTCGGTGCGCTACGCGCTCGAGGTCGGTGGCAAGCGCGTGCGGCCTGTGATCGCCCTCGCCGTCGGCGAGGCGCTCGACGCGCCGGTCGAGCAGGTGCTGCCGGCTGCGCTCGCGATCGAGCTCGTCCACACGTTCTCGCTGGTTCACGACGACCTGCCGGCGATGGACGACGACGAGGAGCGCCGCGGCCATCCCTCCACGTGGAAGAAGTTCGGTGAGGGCGTCGGCGTCCTCGCCGGGGACGCGCTGGTCGCGGAAGCGTTCCGGCTCGCTGCACGCTACGAGTCCTCGGCAGTCGCGCGAGAGCTCGCAGAGGCGACGCTCGGCATGATCGGCGGCCAGTACCTCGACACGATGGTCGAGGGATACGACCTAGCCGCCGTGCATCGTCTCAAGACAGGGCGGCTCTTCCACGCCTCGGTGACGATGGCCCTCTGGGCCGCCGGCCTGCCTCCGGACGCGCAGGCGTCGTGGCGGGCGTTCGCGGACGAGCTCGGGCTCCTGTTCCAGATCGTCGACGACATCCTCGACGCCGACGGCTACGTCCGCGAGCACGGGGCCGAGGGCGCCCGCCGCTACGCCGACGAGGCGGCCGAGCGAGCGCGAGGACGGCTCGACGAGATCGACGCCGACACGACCGTCCTCCGCGACATCGTCGACGGGCTCGCGGTGCGGACGGCATGAGCGCAGCTGCGGCAACGGCTGAGACTGCGTCCGCGAAGCGCAGTTGGCTGCCTCTGATGATCCTCGGCGCCGCGCAGTTCATCATGGTGCTCGACTCGAGCGTCATGAACGTCTCGATCTCGCAGATCGTCCACGACCTGAACACGTCGATTCAGGGCGTGCAGACGGCGATCACGATGTACACGCTCGTGATGGCGGCGTTCATGCTCGTCGGCGCCAAGCTCGGCGACATGTTCGGACGCGACCGGATCTTCGCCATCGGCCTCGGCGTCTACGGCCTCGGCTCGCTGACGACGGCGTTCAGCCCGAACCTCGCGGTGCTCCTGTTCGGCTGGTCGCTCGTCGAGGGTCTCGGCGCGGTGATGGTGATCCCGGCGATCGCCGCGCTCATCGCCTCGAACTACGAGGGGAAGCAGCGCGCGCTCGCGTACGGCGTGATCGGCGGCGTCGCCGGTGCGGCCATCGCGGCGGGCCCGCTGATCGGCGGCTGGGTGACGACCGAGCTCAGCTGGCGGTATGTCTTCGCGGGCGAGACCGTGGTCGTGATCGGCGTGCTGCTCTTCCGGCGCCGGATGAAGCCCGCACCGCCCGCCGAGCACAGGCCGAAGCTCGACGTCGTCGGCGCGGCGCTCTCCGCGCTCGGCTTCGGCCTCGCCGTGTTCGGGATCCTGCAGAGCAGCACCTGGGGCTGGATCCAGCCGAAATCGCCGCCGACGATCGGCGGGCACGAGATCACGCCGTTCGGGTTCTCGCCGGTGCCGTTCCTCATCTTCGGCGGCCTCGTCTTACTCGCGCTCTTCAAGTCGTGGGAGGAGCGACGCGAAGGGCAGGGCAAGGACGTGCTCCTCAGGCGCGGGCTCGCGCGGATCCCGCCGCTCGGCGCCGGGCTCGGGACGCTCGCGATGATGCAGCTCGTCCTGCTCGGGACGTTCTTCGTACTGCCGGTCTACCTGCAGGTGGTGCTCGGCTTCGACGCGTTCGAGACCGGCAAGCGGCTGTTCCCGATGTCGGTCTCGATGCTGGTGGCGGCGCTCGCCGGGCCGCGGCTGGCCACCCGCTTCGCGCCGAAGTGGGTGTGTCAGATCGGGCTCGGCGCGATGACGCTCGCCGCGCTCGTCCTGATGGGCACGGTCGACGTGACGCTCAACGGGACGGCGTTCGCCCTCTCGCTCATCCTCTTCGGCATCGGCGCCGGGCTCCTGATGTCGCAGGTCGGCAACGTGATCATGTCGTCGGCGCCGCCGGAGAGCGCGAACGAGGCGGGCGGCCTCCAGGGGACGGCGCAGAATCTCGGCGCGTCGCTCGGTACGGCGCTCATCGGCGCGATCCTGCTCACGTCGCTGACCGCGAGCTTCGTCTCGCGCGTCTCCGAGAACCCGGCGCTGCCACAGGACGTGCGCACGAGCATCACGTCGCAGGCGGAGAAGGGGATCGACATCGTTCCGGTCGACCAGGTGCAGAAGGCCGCGGTCGACGCCGGCCTGCCGCCCGCGCAGGCGGACGCGGTCGCAGCCGACTACGGCAACGCGCAGCTCGACGGGCTGAAACGGGCTCTGCTCGGGGTCGCGATCCTCGCCGCGGCCGGGCTCTACTTCACGAGGCGCCTGCCGTCGAAGCCGCTCGAGCCCGCGGCGCCGGGCTAGCGTGGCGCGCAAGCGCCTCGACGTCGTCCTCGTCGAGCGTGGCCTCGCCGAGTCTCGGGCACAGGCGCAGGCGCTCGTCCTCGCGGGGCTCGTGCCGGGCTACGACAAGCCGGGCCAGCCGGTGGCGGAGGACGTCGAGCTCGCCGTCGAGCAGCCGCCGCCGTATGTCTCGCGGGGCGGAGAGAAGCTCGCGCACGGGCTGGACGCGCTCGGAGTAGACCCGGCCGGCCTCGACTGCGTCGACGTCGGCGCCTCGACGGGTGGCTTCACCGACGTACTGCTTCAACGGGGGGCGAAGCGGGTGATCGCGATCGACGTCGGCTACGGCCAGCTGCATCCGCGCATCCGCGCCGACGAGCGCGTCAGTGTGTTCGAGCGGACGAATGCGCGCGACCCTCGCGGAGCTCCCGTTCGCACCGCAGCTCGCCGTCTGCGACGTCTCCTTCATCTCGGTCCGCCTCGCGCTCCCGCCGGTGCTGCGCCTCTGCGCGCCGGGCTGGCAGGCGGTCGTGCTGGTCAAGCCGCAGTTCGAGGCGGGCCGCGCCGACGTCGGGAAGGGAGGCGTGGTTCGCAACGACGACGTGCGGCGACGGGTGGTGCTGGAGGTCGCCGAAGCGGCGCTGTCGTGGAGGGCGAGCACCCGCGGCGTCGTAGACTCGGGGCTCCCGGGGCCGAAGGGAAACCGGGAGCTCTTCCTCCACCTCGTGAACTCCGAGCAGCCGACGCTTCCCGATGACATCGACGAGCGAATCGAGCACGCACTCGCCGGTTGAGACCGCGGCGATCGTCGCGCACAGCCGCGTCGACGTCGGCGAGGCCGTCCGGCGGGTGCGGGCGGTGGCGGCGAGCGCCGGGGTCGAGCTCGTGGACGACCCGGAACGCGCCCAGCTCGCGGTCGCGGTCGGGGGCGACGGGACGATCTTGCGCCTGCTCGCAAAGCTGCTCGGCAAGGGCGTCCCCGTGATCGGGATCAACTTCGGCCGCGTCGGCTTCCTCGCCTCGATCGCGCCGGAGCGGCTGGAGGACGATCTCGCGCGCGTCTTCGCCGGCGAATACCGCACCATCGAGCAGCCGACGCTCGAGGCACAGCTCGACGGCGAGATGTTCGTCGCGGTCAACGACGTCGTCGCCACGAGCTCGATGCTCGGCCGGATGATCGAGCTCGGCTGGGCGATCGCGGGCGAAGACCTCGGCGTCGTGTCATGTGACGGGATGATCTGCTCGACGCCGTCCGGCTCGACGGCGTACAACCTCTCGAACGGCGGCCCGGTCCTCGTGCGCGGGCTCGACGCGATGGCGATCACGTTCATCGCACCGCACTCGCTCGACGCGCGCCCGCTCGTCGTGCCGCGCGGCGCGGAGCTGACGGTGCGGAACGCGACGCCGGACGTAGGCGCCGCTGTCCTCGTCGACGGCCACGAGAGCGGTGCGCTCGCGCCCGACCGGACGCTCTCGATCCGGCTCGGCATGGAGCGCAGTCTCCTCGCGACGCTGCCGGAGACGACGTTCTTCGGTCGCTACCGCGAGACCTTCACGTCCTAAAGAGCGAATGGGCGGCGTCGGCCCGCGGGTCTACGATCGCTTGCGTGCTTCGGCGGCTTCGCATCGAGAACCTCGTCCTCATCCGGGAGGCGGAGCTCGAGCTCGCGCCGGGGCTGAACGCGATCACCGGCGAGACGGGAGCCGGGAAGACGATCCTCGCCCAGGCGCTCGGCCTCCTGCTCGGGGCGAAGGGGGATGACTCGTACGTCGGCGCGGCGGCCCAGGAGGCGTATGTCGAGGCGGAGCTCGATCTTCACGACGGCCTCGAGGAGCTCGGGGAGCTGCGGCCCGAGGATGAGGATGTGCTCGTCGTCTCGCGCCGTGTCTTCGGCGACGGCCGGACGCGCGCGTATGCGTGGGGACGGGCCGCGGCGCGAGAGGACGTCGCTGCCGCCGTCGAGCACGTGGTCGCGATGTCTGGCCAGTTCGAGCAGCGCCGTCTCGCACGGCCGTCCTATCAACTCGAGGTGCTCGACCGGTTCTGCGGGGAGGAGCAGCTCGCCCGCCGCGCCGCTGCGCGCGCGGCATGGCGCGACCTTCAAGCCGCGCGTCGCCGGCACGACGAGCTGACGGCGAATGCGGCACTCGCCGAGGCGCGGCTCGCCGAGCTGCGCGCGCTCGTCGAGGACACCGAAGGCATGGAACCGGGGGAGGAGGACAAGCTGCGGACGGAACGCGAGCGGCACCGGCACGTCGCCGAGCTCGCCGCCGGCGCGGCCGCCGCCGCCGCCGCCCTCACGCCCGACGACGGCGAGGGAGCTACCGACCTCGTCGCGCTTGCCGAGCGCTCGGTCGCACCGCTCGAGCGGCTCGCGCCCGAGCTGCAGCGGGCCGGGGACGAGCTTCGCGACGTCGAGCTCCGCCTGCGCGAGACCGCCTCCGATCTCCACGCCTTCCTTGCCTCGCTCGAAGCGGAACCCGGCCGGCTCGAGGAGATCGAAGCGGCGCTCGACCGGTTCGCCGAGACGAGGAGGCGCTTCCACTCGGCGACCTACGACGAGCTGCTCGCGCGACGCGACGAGGCGCGCGCCGAGCTCACCGCCCTCGAGGACGGGTCCGATCCGGCCGAGCTCGCCACACGCGAGCTCACCGAGGCAGAAGCGCGGATCCAGGCGCTCGCACTCGAGTTGCGTGCGGAGCGGAACGCCGGCGCGCCCGCGTTCGCCGACGCCGTGGCCGTGGAGCTGCGCGGAGTCGGCATGGGGGAGGGCGAGTTCGTCTGCGAGCTGCGCGAGCGTGACGAGCCGGGATCGACGGGCGCCGACGAGGCCGTCTTCCTCGTCCGGCCGAATGCGGGCCTGCCATTCGCTCCCGTCGCGGAAACCGCATCGGGCGGGGAGCTCTCGCGGATCGCGCTCGCGATCGCGGCGGTCGCGGGCGGGGACACCCTCGTCTTCGACGAGATCGACGCGGGCATCGGCGGAGAGACGGCCCACGCGGTGGGAGGATTGCTCCGGCGTCTAGCCGAGCACGCTCAGGTGGTGACCATCACCCACCTGCCGCAGATCGCCGCGCTCGCCGACCGCCACTTCCGCGTCGCGAAGACGCCGGGGGATCCGACGCACACGCGAATCGAGCAACTCGGCGACGAGGAGCGGAAAGCGGAGCTCGAGCGGATGCTCGGCGGACAGGAGTTCCTTGCCGCGGTACGAGGCTAGGCGCACGCTTCCGGCACCGGTCGACGAGGTGTGGGCGGTGCTCGCCGAGCCTGGCCGCTGGCCGGAGTGGTGGCCCGGCCTCGTCGGCGCACGGCCGACGGTTCGTCGCGCGCTCGCACCCGGCGCCCACTGGAACCTGGAGGGCTCGGACCGCGCGGGATTCGGCAAGCGTCCGCAGCTGGGCGGATCGCTGCTCTTTCTCGAGGTCGTGCCGCTGAAGCGGATCGCGTTCCAGCTCTCGGGCGAGCGAGCGGACGTCGAGCTCGACCTCGTCACGGTCGAGGACAACCAGACGCAGGCGACTCTCGGCATCGAGGCTCCGCGCTTCGGAGGCATGGGGCGGACCGTGCCGTCGCAGGCGCTCGCGAAGCTCGCCGCGCTCGTTCGTCCGCCGGCGGAGTAGGCAGCAGCCGCAGCCGCTGCTACCCTGAAATCCCGTGAGCGCACGGGCCCCGAAGTACGTCTTTGTGACCGGGGGCGTCGTCTCCGCTCTGGGCAAGGGAATTGTCGCCGCGTCGCTCGGTCGGCTGCTCAAGGCGCGCGGTCTGCGCGTGCAGCTGCAGAAGTTCGATCCGTACCTGAACGTCGATCCCGGGACGATGAGTCCGTTCCAGCACGGCGAGGTCTTCGTGACCGAGGACGGGGCCGAGACCGACCTCGACATCGGCCACTACGAGCGCTTCGTCGACGAGAACTTCCTGCGCAGCGCGAGCCACAGCGCCGGCGCGATCTGGGACACCGTCCTGCGCAAGGAGCGGAAGGGCGACTTCCTCGGCGCGACGGTGCAGGTGATCCCGCACATCACGAACGAGATCAAGGCGCGCATTCGCCGCGCCGCCGAAGCGAGCCTGGCCGACGTCGTCATCTCCGAGATCGGGGGCACCGTCGGCGACATCGAGTCGCTGCCGTTCCTCGAGGCCATTCGGCAGTTCCGGCGGGAGGTCGGCACCGAGAACGTCGTCTACGTCCACGTGACGCTCGTCCCGTTCATCGAGGCGGCCGGCGAGCTGAAGACGAAACCCACGCAGCACTCGGTCAACGAGCTGCGCCGCATCGGCATCCATCCGGACGTCATCGTCTGCCGCTCGCACGAGGAGCTCTCGCGCGAGATCCGGGACAAGATCGCGCTCTTCGCCGACGTCGACCCCGGCGCGGTCGTCGCGAGCCCCGACGTCCCCGACGTCTACGAGGTTCCGCGGGTTCTCCACGCCGAAGGGCTCGACCGGCTCGTCGGTGAGCGGCTCGGCCTCGAGCTCGGTGAGCCGGACCTGTCCGATTGGGATGAGTTGCTCGAGCGCGTCCACAGCCGCCGCGACGTCGTCGAGATCGCGCTCGTGGGCAAGTACGTGAAGCTCCAGGACGCCTACCTGTCCGTCCACGAGGCGCTCAAGCACGCGGGGTTGGAGCACGGTTGCGCGGTCCGTCTGCGGTGGGTCGACGCCGAGGACATGTCGTACGACGAGGCGGCCGAGCTGCTCGAGGGCGTCGACGGCGTGCTCGTGCCAGGCGGCTTCGGCTCGCGGGGCTGGGAGGGCAAGATCCTCGCCTGCCAGGTCGCGCGCGAGCGCCGCATCCCGTATCTCGGCATCTGTCTCGGCATGCATGTCGCGGTCTCGGAGTTCGCGCGGCACGTCGTCGGCCTCGAAGGCGCGAACTCGACCGAGATGGATCCCGAGACGCCGTATCCGGTGATCGACCTCCTGCCCGAGCAGAAAGGGATCGAGGACCTCGGCGGGACGATGCGCCTGGGCGCGCAGGCCGTCGAGGTGGCGGAGGGGACGCGTACGCGAGATCTGTACGGGGAGGCGACGATCCACGAACGGCACCGGCATCGCTACGAGGTGAACAACAGCTTCCGCGACCGGCTCGTCGAGGCAGGGCTCGTCGTCAGCGGGACGTTCCAGGAGGGTCGGCTCGTGGAGATCGTCGAGCTGCCCGATCATCCCTGGTTCGTCGCGAGCCAGTTCCATCCGGAGTTCAAGTCTCGGCCGACGCGCGCGGCGCCGCTCTTCCGCGGCTTCGTCGGCGCTGCGCTCGACCGCGCGCGGGTGCGGGCCGGCGAGCACGTCGCGGTCTAGACCCGCGCCCGTAGGATCGACGCGTGTCCGACGTGGTCGATCTCCTGCTGGAGCTCGCGGCGGTCCCGAGCCCTCCGGGCGAGGAGCGCGGTGTCGCGGACGTCGTGCTGCGTTACCTGCGTGAGCTCGGCCTGGAGCCTGACGAGGACGACTGCGGCCCCCGGATCGGCTCGAGCGCCGGCAACGTCTACGCACGGGTCGAGCCTACGAGCGAGGGGATACCGCTCTTCCTCTGCGCGCACATGGACACGGTGCCGCCCGACGGGAATCTCGAGCCGGTCGTCGAGGACGGCATCGTCCGAAACGCCGGCGGCACGATCCTCGGCTGCGACAACAAGGCCGCGGTCGCGGCGATGCTCGAAGGCTTGCGGCGCGTGGTCGTCGAGAACGTGGCCCACGCGGGAATCGAGCTCGTGTTAACGCCGAAAGAGGAGGTCGGCCTCGTCGGCGCCTATGCCTTCGACCACGATCGCCTGCACGCCCGGACGGGGTACGTCTACGACCAGGAGGGAGCGATGGGCGAGGTTGTGCTCGGCGCTCCATGGTCGCGCGCGATGGAGGTGCGCTTCCACGGCCGCTCGTCTCACGCCGGCATGGCGCCCGAAGAGGGACGCTCGGCGATCCAGGCGGCGGCGAAGGCGATCGCCGACCTGCGACTCGGCCGCGTCGACGAGGTGACGACCGCGAACGTCGGCACGATCACGGGCGGCACCGCCGGCAACGTCGTTCCCGAGTGGTGCACGTTCAGCGCCGAGGCGCGCTCGCACGACGAAGCGCAGCTCGGGGAGGTTGTGCAGGAGATGTTCGACGCGTTCGGCTTCGCCGCCACCGAGAGCGAGTGCGAGGTGGAGACGACGATGCGGAAGAGTTACGACGGCTACCGGCTGAAGCAGGACGAGCCGGCGGTCGCGCTCGCGGCCGCGGCATTCGCGCGCTGCGGCTTCGAGCCGCGCTACGGGCTTTCGGGCGGTGGGGCCGACGCGAATGTCTTCAACGCGCGCGGTCGCCGCTGCGTGAACCTCTCCCACGGGGTGTTCGGCTTCCACACGCCTGACGAACACGTCTCCGTGGCCGATCTCGAGGCGATGGTCGACGTCACGGTTGCTCTCGTCGAAGCTGCACGAGCGTGAGCCTCGAGCCGGACTCCGCGCAGCGCGTCTACGAAGGGCGGCTGCTGGACCTGACGGTCGAGCGGTGGGGAGACCACGAGCGCGAGATTGTCGAACACCCGGGCGCGGTTGCGATCGTCGCGGTCGACGAGGAGGGATACGTGGCACTCGTCCGGCAACTCCGCGAGGCCACGAGAGAGCGGCTGCTCGAGTTGCCGGCCGGAACGGCGGAGCCGGGCGAGGCCCCGCTCGAGACGGCGAAGCGTGAACTGCGGGAGGAGTGCGGGCTGACGGGCGGGGAGTGGCGGGAGCTGGCCGCCTTCTGGACGACCCCGGGTTTCTGTCGCGAGCGGATGCATCTCTTCGCGGCCGAAGGTGTCACTCGAGGTGAGTCCGCGCCCGAGGAGGATGAGGAGCTCGAGCTCGTCCGGTGGCGGGTCACCGAGATTCGAGCGCGCTTGCACGAGATCGAGGACGCCAAGACGTTGGCCGGGCTGCTGCTCTACCTCGCGACGCCTTGACGGCCCGATTCTTGCGGGCAGGTACCGCTCGAGCCCCCACCCAGGGTGGGGAGTCGATCCCTCCGCCCTCGTCATCGACGCTACCGCCGAGAGCGTGTCGAAGCTGTGCCGGTCGGCCGCGAATCGGCTCCAGGTTCGTGCCAGCTTTGTCACCCACCGCCGGCGAGATAGTGTCTCCGGGCCTTGCGTATTGGTGTTCCGAAGGAGATCAAGACCGACGAGTACCGCGTGGCGCTCACCCCGGCCGGCGCTCGTGAGCTGATCCAACGTGGCCACGAGGTCCTCGTCGAGACGACTGCAGGGGACGGGAGCGCGTTTCCCGACGAGCAGTACGAACGCGCCGGCGCCCAGGTGGTCTCGGTCGACGACGCCTGGGGACAGGCCGATCTTCTCCTCAAAGTCAAGGAGCCGATCGAGTCGGAGTATTCGCGCCTGCGTGAGGGACTCGTGCTCTTCACCTATCTCCACATCGCCGCCGACGAGCCACTCACGCGCGCTCTCGTCGACAGCGGCATCGCGGCCGTCGCCTACGAGACCGTTGAGGACGGTCACCGCCTGCCGCTGCTCGCGCCGATGAGCGAGATCGCCGGGAGGCTGGCACCGCAGGCCGCGGCGCACTTCCTCGAGAAGCCACTCGGCGGCCGTGGCGTGCTGCTCGCCGGGACGCCGGGCGTCCAGCCCGGCCACGTCGTCGTGCTTGGCGGCGGGATCGTCGGCTACAACGCTGCGATCATCGCGCTCGGGCTTGGTGCGCGGGTCACGGTTCTCGAGCGCTCGATCGACCGGATGCGGCATCTGGACGAGATCCTCTCCGGCCGGGTCAGCCTGCTGATGTCGTCGAGCCTCGAGATCGAACAGACGATCGCTCACGCCGACGTGGTCATCGGCGCCGTCCTGATTCCCGGCGCGCGCGCTCCGAAGCTCATCAGCCGCGCGATGCTTTCGGAGATGCAGCCTGGCGCTGTCATCGTCGACGTCGCCATCGACCAGGGCGGGTGCATCGAAACGGCTCACCCCACGACGCACTCGGATCCCGTCTACGAAGTCGACGGAATCGTCCACTACTGCGTCGCGAACATGCCCGGCGGCGTACCGGTCACCTCGACGAAGGCACTCACGAACGCGACGTTGCCCTACGTCGAGGCGATCGCCGACCACGGGCTCGCCGACGCGGTGGCGAACGATCCGGCACTCGGGCGCGGCGTCAACGTGCTCGACGGGAGGATCACGCACGAGGCGGTCGCAGAGGCGCACGGGTTCGACTACACGCCGCTCCGCGACGTGCTGCCGCTCGCGCCGGTTTAGCGCTGCTAGCTCTGCGCGCGTCCGCCGGGCTTGCTCGGCGGAGTCAGCCTCACCACGAGCCACGTCACCGCTGCCGCGAGCCCGATGATCGCGGCAACGTAGGCGACGAATCCGAGGAGGCCGAGGACGTTCTCCATCGCTCCCTAGAATAGCCCGGTGCCCAGGGCGTGCGTCATCGTGCTCGATGCCGTCGGCGCCGGCGAGCTGCCGGACGCCGGCCAGTACGGCGACGAAGGCTCCAACACGCTCGCGAATGTCGCACGAGCGGTCGGGGGCCTCGATCTACCGAGCCTCGAAGCTCTCGGCCTCGGAAACGTGGAGCCGCTCGAAGGCTGCCCGCCGCAGCCGGGCGCGCAGGCGGTGGCGGGACGCCTCTTCGAGCGATCGAAGGGCAAGGACACGACGACCGGCCACTGGGAGCACATGGGAATCGTCACCGCCCAGGCGTTCCCGACCTATCCGCACGGATTCCCGCACGACGTGATCGATCCGTTCATGCACCGGACCGCCCGCGGTGTGCTGGGCAACAAGGCGGCCTCGGGGACGGAGATCATCCAGGAGCTGGGGGAGGAGCACCAGCGCACCGGCAAGTGGATCGTCTACACCTCCGCCGACTCCGTCTTCCAGATCGCCGCCCACGAGGACACCGTCCCCCTCGAGGAGCTCTACGACGGCTGTCGCGTCGCACGCGAGATCCTCACGGGGAAGCACGCGGTCGGTCGGGTCATCGCAAGGCCGTTCACGGGAGAGCCGGGCAACTACGTCCGGACGCCGAACCGACACGATTTCTCGCTCGAGCCCCGCAGGCCGAACTACCTGACGCTCGTCCGCGAGGCCGGCAAGAAGGTGCACGGCGTCGGCAAGATCGGCGACATCTTCGCCGGCTGCGACATCGACGAGTCGCTGCCGACGAAGTCGAACATCGAGGGGATCCAGCAGACAGAGCGGCTCCTGCGCGAGCTCGACGACGGCTTCGTCTTCGTCAACCTCGTCGAGACGGACATGCTGTGGGGACACCGGAACGATCCGGTCAACTTTCACCGCTGCCTACAGGACTTCGATTACCGGCTTCCCGATCTACTCGACGCGCTCCGTCCCGGAGACCTTCTCGTGATCACGTCGGACCACGGCTGCGACCCCACGACGCCCTCGACCGACCACTCGCGGGAGTACGCCTTGCTGCTCGCCTACGTCGAGGGGCGAAACGCGGCCGGCCAGATCCACGAGGGGGAGTTCGCGGACGTCGGCGCCACGGTGAACGCCTGGCTCGGCGGCAAGGCGCCCTCGCGGGGGATCCCCGGGCAGCCGATCGTGACGCCGTAGCGCAGCGCTCGGCGCGGCTCCACCGCACGGCTTCTGCTGGCCACACGACTACGCTGGCCGCATGCCGGAGCTGCCGGAGGTCGAGAGCGTCCGGAGGCAGCTCGAGCCGGCGCTCGTCGGTCGGCGCTTCGAGCAGGTACGCATCGACGATCCGCGCCTCGTGCGTCCCTACGAGCCGGCCGAGGTGGCGGCCGAACTCCAAGGCGAGCGCGTCGCAGCGGTCGAGCGTCGCGGCAAGTATCTGGTTGTTCGGTTCGAGACTGGTCGCGTTCTCCTGATCCACCTCCGGATGACGGGGAGCCTGCTGCACGCGGCGAACGGTTCGCTCCCGGACGATCCGCACCGGCGCGCTGTTGTCAAGTTAGACGACGGATCGGACATCGGCTACCGGGATGTCCGGCGCTTCGGAACCTGGTTGCTGCTCGAGCCGGGCGAGGCCGAGCCGTATCTGCAGGCGCGCGTGGGCGACGAGCCGCTCGACGCGCTCTTCACGGCGGCGGCGCTCGGCGAGCGTCTCGCGGGACGCCGCACGTCACTGAAGGCAGCGCTCCTCGACCAGAGAACCCTCGCAGGGATCGGGAACATCTATGCCGACGAGGCGCTGTGGCGCGCGCGGCTCAACCCATTGCGTCCTGCGGCCGGTCTCGACCGCGCAGAGCTACGACGGCTGCACCGTGGTATCCGTGCGGCGCTCGAGCACGGTCTCGAGCGACAGGGATCGACGCTGCGCGACTACCGCCTGCCCGACGGCAGCGGAGGCTCGATGCAGAACGAATTTCACGTCTACGGGCGGCGCGACGAGCCGTGCGACCGCTGCGGGCGGTTGATCGTCCGGACGCAGGTCGCCGGGCGCACGACGTGGTTCTGCCCCACCTGTCAGCCGGAGGATCCGGCTCAGGCTCAGGCCGCGAGAAGCTCGTCGAGGCGGCCGTCGCGGTCGAGGCGCCAGAGCTCGGTGTAGCCGCCGATCGGAACATCGTCGACGAGGACCTGCGGCACGGTCCAGCCGCCGGTCGCGTCGAACACCGTCTGCCGAAATGCGGGATCGTCGTCCAGGGATAGCTCCTCGTAGGCGAGCCCGCGGGAGTCGAGGAGCGTCTTGGCGCGGACGCAGTACCCGCACCAGCGCGTCGTATAGATCCGAATGCGTGGCATCCCCATTTACAACGAAGAAAGCGGCGCGAGTGTTCCTGCCCGACGCCGTCCCTAGACTGCACAGGACATGGCCGGACCGGCGTACAGTACGGAAGCCGTCGTGCTCCGGTCGATGCGGCTCGGAGAGGCCGACCGTGTCCTCCACCTCTACACCGAGACGTACGGCCGGGTGGGCGCGGTGGCGAAGGGCGTGCGGAAGACGAAGTCGCGCTTCGGCGCGCGCCTCGAACCGCTCTCGCACGTCGAGCTCATGCTCCATCGTGGCCGCGGCGAGCTCCAGACCGTGACGGCGGCGCAGCTCGTGCGGTCGCACCGCGAGGCGCGCGAGGACTACTACCGCTTCTCGGTCGGCATGATCGGTGCGGAGGCGATGCTGCGGCTGTTCAGCGAGGAGGAGGCGAACGAGCGGGCATTCGTTGCGCTCACCCGGTTCCTCGATCTACTCGACGGGACTCCGCACGCGGCCGACCGGCCCACTCTCGACCCGCTCGGGCTCGCGTTCCAGCTCAAGCTGCTCTGGCTCGCCGGCTACCTGCCGCACGTCTTGGCGTGTGCCGAGTGTGGTGCGGAGGAGCCGCTCGTCGGCTACTCGACGCGGGCGGGAGGAGCGGTGTGCGCCCGCTGCGCGCCGGCGACCGAGGCGCTCGCCCTTGCCCCGGACGGGGTCGCGGGGATCGAGGCGCTGCTCGCGCGCCCGCTCGCGGCTGCTCCGGAGCTCGGCCTCTCCGAGCGCGCGCAGCGGGATGCTCTCCGGGTGGTCACCGCCTCGTACGAGTACCACGGTGGCTTCCGCCTGCGAACGCTGAGCGCCTAAGAGGGCTTGGCGAAAGTCCGCTCATCGTCGGCGTGCGCTGGTCGTTCGCTGACAAGGACGCAGGGAGCTCGAATAGCAGCGCTATTCGAGCGACTGAGGACGCCGCTCAGCGGGCGAACAGCGTGCGCCGGCGACTCAGCGTGAGTTTCGCCAAGCCCTCCTAGCTCGCGTAGCCGAAAGGCTCGAAGTTGAGGGCGCCCTGCTCGCACACGCTGGTGGGCGGCTGGATCTCCGCCTCGGCGACGCTGCCGGCGGCGCTCAGCTGGAACGTGCGTGCCACGGGCTGGCACGCACCGGATTGAGCATCTCCGGTGCCGGCGACGTCCGGCGAGAATCGTGCCACCGCTGTCGCGGAAGCCCCCGGCGGAAGGACGATCCGGCGACCATCGCCTCCCGCCGACTTGACGTGCGTGGGCAGCGGCGTCCCGCTCGCGCCCACCAACGTCCCCTGTGGGATTCCGTGGAGGGAGCACGGAGCCTGGGCGGTGTTCTTCACCGTCAGCGTGTACCCGATCTGGCCGGCGCCGGCGCTACCCGGAATCAGCGTGAAGACGGCTGTGAGGTCACTTCCCGCGCACGGCTTGGCGGAGGCGACGGATGCGGTCGTCGTGACGGTCCGGGTCGTGGTCGTCGTCTGAGTGACCGTGACGGTCTTCGTCCCGCCGCCGAGGCCGCAGCCTGCGACGGTCAGGGCGATGCCGGCGGCGACCAGTCCCGCTGCAGCGCGTCGTCCAGCCACTCGAGCACTCCTCCGATCGGCAGCCTCTCCTGCGCAAGCGTGTCCCGGTCCCGCACGGTGACGGTCTCGTCGGAGAGTGTCTGTTCGTCGACGGTGAACGCCCACGGCGTACCTATTTCGTCCTGGCGCCGGTAACGCCTGCCGATCTGGCCGCCCTCGTCGTGCTCGACGACGTGGTGGCGGCGCAGCTCCTCGTAGAGCGTCCGAGCCCGCGTCGCCATCCCCTCGTCTCGAGGGATGAGCGGCAGGATCGCCGCCTTCACGGGCGCGACCTGCGGATGCAGCCGGAGCACCACGCGCTCGCGGTCGCCGACCACCTCCTCGTGATACGCGTCGCAGAGAAGGGCGACGAAGATGCGCTCGATGCTGACGGCCGGCTCGATCACGTGCGGCGTGTAGCGATTGCCGTCGGGATCGATCCACTCGAGCTTCGTGCCCGACTGCTGCGTGTGCTGGGTGAGATCGAACTCGCCGCGGTTCGCGACTCCCTCGAGCTCCTGCCAGCCGATGGGGTACAGGTACTCGATGTCGCTCGTCGCGCTCGAATAGTGCGACCGCTCTTTCTCGTCGTGCTCGCGCACGCGAAGGTTCTCGTCGCGGAGGCCGAGGCTGCGGTGCCAGCCCACTCTCTGCTCGAGCCAGTACTCGAACCACGTGGTGGCGTCCGCAGGCGGGACGAAGAACTCCATCTCCATCTGCTCGAACTCGCGGACGCGGAAGAGGAAGTTGCCCGGGCGTGATCTCGTTCCGGAACGACTTGCCGACCTGGGCGATGCCGAAAGGCGGCTTGCGTCGCGCGAGCTGGGCGACGTTCTTGAAGTTGATGAAAATGCCCTGGGCAGTCTCGGGACGGAGGTACGCGGCCGAGCTCTCGTCCTGGAGCGCCCCGACATGCGTCTCGAACATGAGGTTGAACTGCCGCGGCTCGGTGAGGTCGCAGTCGGGCGTCTCGCCGGGGCGCTTGCTCGGCTTGCGGCCGCAGCGCGCGAGCTCGAGCTGGTCGGCGCGGAAGCGGAGCTTGCACGTGCGGCAGTCGACGAGCGGGTCGGTGAACCCGGCGACGTGGCCGGACGCCTCCCAGACGCGCGGGTTGAGGATGATCGCGGAATCGAGCGCGACGATGTCGTCACGCTCCTGCACCATCGCGCGGAACCAGAGCGAGCGGATGTTGTTCTTCGTCAGGACGCCGTAGTGGCCGTAGTCGTACGTCGAGCCGAGGCCGCCGTAGATCTCGGAGGAGGGGAAGACGAACCCGCGGCGCCGGCACAGGGAGACGATCGTGTCCATCGTCACCGGTTGCCCCGAATCGGCCATGAGGCGGAGCCTACCCAGGCCGTTCGCGCGAGCTTGGCACGAAGTCTCGACGCCGGCGCCACCGGTGCCGGCGTAACCTGGCATCCCCGTGGGTGGGTTGGGGGTTCGGGACGGTGAGAGAAGCACGGCCGCGCCCTCGTTAGGCTGATCGCCGATGCCGAACCCGCCGGTCGAGCTTCATGTCGTCTCCGACGCCACCGGCGAGACGGCCGCACGGCTCGTGCAGGCGCTCGAGGCGCAGTTCCCGGAACAGGAGTTCGTCGAGATCCGCCATCCGCGGGTCGAGTCGGAGGACGACCTCCAGCTCGCCGTGAACCGGATGCGCGGCCGGCCGGCGGTCGTGGTCTACACGCTCGTCCAGCCGCAGCTCCGCGAGGCGATGCGCACCCTCTGCCGCCGTGCGCGCCTCCACTACTGCGACCTGCTCGGCCAGCCGATCGACGCCGTCGCCCGCGTCTCCGGTCAGGCGGCAAAGATGACTCCGGGCTCGCGGCCGCCGCTCAACTCCGCCTATTTCAAGCGGATGGAGGCGATCGAGTTCGCCGTCCGCTACGACGACGGCGTGGCGCACGGCCTGCACGACGCAGACGTCGTGCTCGTGGGCGTCTCGCGCACCTCGAAGACGCCGCTCTCGATCTACCTCGGCTACTTGGGCCACAAGGCGGCGAATGTCCCCGTCGTGAAAGGGATCGCGCCGCCGCCGGAGCTCTTCGAGGTCGACCGCGCCAAGGTGGTGGGTCTCACGATCGACCCGGACCGGCTCGCCGAGATCCGCCGCGCACGGGTGCGGGCGATGGGCGCGCCGGGACGCAACCGGCAGTACGCCGAGCTCGCCGAGATCTACGAGGAGCTCGAGGAGGCCGCGAAGCTCCACCGCCGCCTGAAGTGTCCCGTGATCGACATCTCGGAGCTGTCGATCGAGGAGACCGCTCACCGCATCCTCCGCGTCGTCGAGGAGCGCGCCGGCGAGGCGAAGGCGGCCCGCTGACACGCAAGCCGCGCATTCCGTTCTGGCGCTGGGGCCTGTGGTGGGTCGTCCTCATGGTCGGCGACTTCGTCTTCTACGTCCTCTTGACTCCGATCTGGATCGGGCTGCGGACGCTCGCCTGGGTCGCCGAGTTCAGGCGCGCGGCGGCACGCGGCCTGAACTAGGGCAGGAGCCGCGTCTCGAGCCGCTCCTCGCCACCGGGCCCCACGCGGTAGCCGGCGGCGCCCGGAACAGTGGCCACGACCTCGGCCAGCTCGGCACCGTCGAAGCGCGCGGCGGCCGCGTTGTCGAGGGCGAGCCCGGGTGGGAAGCCGTCGGCGACGAGGCTCGTGTAGACCGGGCGACGGAGCTCCTCGGCGTCGTAGTGCGGACAGGCGCTGCCGGACAGGAAGCCGAGCCCGTCGCGCAGGCCGCGAGCTGCGGGCCGAACGAGTCGGTCACGCACGCTTCGAACCAGCAGATCATCCCAGCGCTCCAGCCACAGAGGACGACCCCCGACTGCCAGGCCTCGCGCAGGATCTCGTCGAAGCCGTGCACCCGCCAGACCGCGAGCAGGTTCGCCGTGTTCCCGCCGCAGACGAAGATCGCGTCGTGCGAGAGCGCGAGCTCGCGCAGATTCTCGGGCGGCCACGGCCAGAACGAGAGGCGTGTCGGGTCGCCGGGGAGTTCGAGCGGTCCGTCGAACGTGGGCGATGCCGTGCAGTCGAGGAGCACGCGCCGGCCCCGCGCAAAGCTGAGGGCGTATTCGGCAAGCCGGGCGTCCGGACGGGCGCCGGCGGCGACGATCGTTTGACTGGGCATCGGCAGGCGTATGACAACATCTGCGGCGCATGACGCGTTTCGTCTACGACTTCGATGAGCCCTCCGACGGCGGACGCGACCTCCTCGGCGGCAAGGGTGTCGGCCTCGCCGAGATGACGCAGCTCGGGATCCCCGTCCCGGCCGGATTCACGATCACGACCGATGCCTGCCGTGCGTTCATGGCTTCGGGCGGGGAGGTCGAAGGGCTCGACGAGGAAGTCGCGGAGCACATCGCGCGGCTCGAGGAGCGCACCGGCAAGCGCTTCGGCGACGCCGCCGACCCGCTGCTCGTCTCGGTCCGCTCCGGCGCGGCGATCTCGATGCCCGGGATGATGGACTCGATCCTCAACGTCGGGCTCAACGACGAGTCGGTGGCCGGCCTCGCGCAGACGACCGGCAACGAGGAGTTCACGCGCGACTGCTACCGCCGGTTGATCCAGATGTTCGGCGAGACGGTCGACGACATCCCGCACGAGAGCTTCAGCGTCGACAACTCCGTCGAGCAGGCCCGCCAGATCTACGAGCGCGAGACGGGGCACGGGTTTCCGCAGGATGCGCGCGAGCAGCTGCAGCGCGCGATCACGGCCGTCTTCGAGTCGTGGAACTCCTCGCGCGCTCAGGTCTACCGGCGCATGTACTCGATCCCCGACGACCTCGGCACGGCGGTCAACGTCGTGCAGATGGTGTTCGGGAACAAGGGCGACGACTCGGCGACGGGCGTCTGCTTCACCCGCAATCCGTCGACCGGCGAGCACGGCGCGTACGGCGAGTACCTCATCAACGCGCAGGGAGAGGACGTCGTCGCCGGAGTGCGCACGCCGCAGCCGCTCGCCGAGCTGCGCGGGCACATGCCGGAGGCGTACGACCAGCTCCTCGAGACGATGGCCGCGCTCGAACGCCACTACCGCGACATGCAGGACATCGAGTTCACGGTCGAGCAGGGGCGGCTGTACCTCCTCCAGACGCGCACGGCGAAGCGGACTGCGGCCGCCGCGATCCGCTGCGCCGTCGACATGACCGCCGAGGGGCTCATCGATCGAGAGGAGGCCGTGGCGCGGATCGACCCCGCGCAGCTCGACCAGCTCCTCCACCCGCGCCTCGATCCGGACGCGACGTTCGAGGTCGCGGCCCAGGGGCTCAACGCCTCGCCCGGCGCGGCGAGCGGCAAGATCGTGCTCGACGCCGACAGCGCCGAGGAGGCCGGCAAGGCCGGCGAGCCGGTCATCCTCGTCCGCTGGGAGACCACGCCCGACGACATCCACGGCCTCATCCAGGCCCAGGGCGTGCTGACCGCACACGGCGGCATGACGTCGCACGCGGCTGTCGTCGCGCGCGGCATGGGCAAGCCGTGCGTCGCAGGCTGCGAGGATCTCGACATCGACACCGGGGCGAAGACCGTCCGCATCGGCGGCCACCAGTTGCGGGAGGGAGACGTGATCACGATCGACGGCGGCACCGGCCGCGTCATCGTCGGCGAGGTGTCGCTCGTGCCGCCCGCGATCAACGAGGACTTCGAGACGATCCTCGAGTGGGGCGACGACTTCCGCCGCCTCGAGGTGCGCACGAACGCCGACAACGCCGACGACGCCTCGAAGGCCCGCGAGTTCGGCGCGCAGGGCATCGGCCTCTGCCGCACCGAGCACATGTTCTTCGGCGAGGAGCGGCTGCCGGTGATGCAGGAGATGATCCTCGCGCGCGACGAGGCCGGCCGCCGCGACGCGCTCGACCGGCTCCTCCCGTTCCAGCAGTCCGACTTCGAGGCGATCTTCGAGGCGATGGCCGGGCTGCCGGTCACGATCAGGCTCCTCGATCCGCCGCTGCACGAGTTCCTGCCGAGCGAAGAGGACGCGACGGACGAGCGCATGCGCCGCCGCATCCGCCAGCTGCACGAGTCGAACCCGATGCTCGGCACGCGCGGCTGCCGGGTCGGGATCCAGTGGCCGGAGATCTACGAGATGCAGGTGCGCGCGATCGCGCGCGCGGCGAAGGCGGTGCAGGAGCGCGGGGGAGAGGCGCCGCTCGTCGAGGTCATGCATCCGCTGGTGGGTTTCCGCGAGGAGCTGCGCCGGCTGCGCGAGCTCACCGAGCGCGTGATGGAGGAGGAGGCACCGGGGCTCGAATACCTCTGCGGCACGATGATCGAGCTGCCTCGTGCGGCGCTGCGGGCGGACGTGATCGCCGAGGTGGCCGACTTCTTCTCCTTCGGCACGAACGACCTGACGCAGACTGCGCTCGGCATGTCGCGGGACGACGCCGAGGGGAAGTTCCTCACCTTCTACCTCGAGGACGGAGTGCTCGAGCGGAACCCGTTCGAGGTGCTCGACCAGGACGGAGTCGGCGACCTGATGCGGATCGCCGTCGAGCGCGGGAGGGCGACGAAGCCGGAGATCAAGCTCGGCATCTGCGGCGAGCACGGCGGCGAACCGTCGTCGGTCGAGTTCTGTCACCGGATCGGGCTCGACTACGTGAGCTGCTCGCCGTACCGCGTCCCGCTCGCGCGCCTCGCCGCCGCGCAGGCAGTCCTCAAGGAGGCGAAGCGCGCCGAGTACGTCCAGACCGGCGGGTGACGGACGGCGCTCCGGCGTCGTATAACTGAGGTATGAGGCGTGCTTCCGTAGCCGTCACGCTTCTTCTCGCCGTCGGCGGTGCATACGCCGCAGGCGCATTCGGCGGCTCGCCGTCGCTGCGGACCGATCTTCGGCTGACGAAAAACGTGCGCTGTGGGAGCGGCTACAAGCACCTGGTCGGCCCGAAGGCGTTCAGCCACTTCCATGCGGTGACCGCGGTGATCTGCACCGAGGGACATCGCATCTATCCCGGCCAGGGCCAGTGGGAGGTCACCGTTCGCAAGGTCGCCGTCAGCGGGATCCCCGCCTGGCAGCGCTATCGAGCAGCCGAGCGAGCCGAATCTCCCCAAGAACGGGGCCTGCACCGACAACCTCATCGTGCTGGAGGTGCCCGCCTTCGTCGACAGCCAGGGGCGCTCGCTCAGGCCGAAGACACCTGTGGACGGCTGCGGTCATCCGCTGGGCTTGCCGAAGGGAGAGAAACCGACGGGGGTGCGCTGGCACGTCGTCTGGGTGCACAGAATCAAGCAGGTCATCTCGGCGGCGGCCGTCGCGGCGAACTGCCCGATGGAGTGGGGCAACACCGTCGCCTGGGCCGGGCCGCCGCGCGATTCCGGCGGCGGGCCGCTCTTCCCCGTCGCGCCGAAGTCCGTTCGCATCTGCGTCTTCCGGACGCCGCCGAATCGCTTCGCGGTCGGGCACTTCATCCGCGGCTTCCGTCGTCTTGGTGCGTCCCGCACCCGGCGGCTGCTCGGAGCGCTCACCGGCCCCGGGCCGAGGCGTGGCTGCCCGAAGCAGCGCACGTTCGCGGTCATCGTCAGAAGCCCGGGCTCGGTAGCAAGTGTCGAGCTGGGAGGCTGCTACCGCGTCGAGCGGGCAGATCGTCTGGCCGGCACCGCCGACCCAGCTGTGGTCAGAGCGATCCTCGGCGTGCGCTAGGCGTAGCCGCGCGTGCGGAAGTACGCGATCGCGACGCTCCCGGCGGCGACCGCGACGAGACCGAGGATCCCGCCGAGACCGAGCCCGCCGTACTGCGCCCGCCCCTGGTCGCTCCAGTGCGCGTAGGCGAGCATGATCAAGATCCCACCGATCAGGCCGCCGACATGGCCGCCCCAGGAGATGCCCGGGACCACGAATGAAATGACGAGGTTGATCACGATCAGGACCGCCGCTTGACCGCGGAGGCTGCCGGTCAACTGCCACTCGAGGATCAGCATTGCGCCGAGGATCCCGAAGATCGCGCCCGAGGCGCCGAGTACCGGCGTCGTAGGCGACTGGAGGAGCGCTACGGCGGAACCGGCGAGGCCCGATACGAAGTACAGGCCGATGTACCGCGCGGTGCCGAGGTACTGCTCGACCACCCTCCCGATCACGAACAGCGCGTACATGTTGAAGCCGATGTGGAGGAGGCTCTCGTGCAGGAACATCGCCGTCACGAGCCGATACCAGCCACTATGCGGCACGTACGGCCCGAAGAGCACCATCTTGTTGTAGAGCGAGCCCGACCGGTAGATGCTCGATCCTGCCTGGTTGAGGCTGCCGCCCTGGCTGGCTCCGATGAGATAGATCACGACGTTCAGCGCGATGAGCGTGTAGGTGACCGGCGCGCTGCCCGTCGAGAGCGCGATACCCGGTGCGCGCCGCACCTGCGGTGGCTTGATGCGCGCCGCGGGACTGCGAGGACGGACGCTCGCGTGATCCGGGCAGCGGACGCCCACCGGCCCGAAGTTCGCGCAGTCGGCGCAGATCGGCCGGTCGCATTCCGAGCACGAGAGCCCCGTCTCGCGGTCGGGATGCCGGTAGCAGTAACGGGTCTCGACCGTAGACATCGCAATTAGCCTAGTCCGGTCGATGCGTGTCCACGTTGCCTTCACGCCCGGAGAACAGACACCCGCGCCCGTCGGGATCGTCGTCGACGTGCTCCGCGCGACCTCGACGATCTGCCAGGCGCTCGCGTCGGGGTATCAGCGTGTCCTCTGCTGTGCAGAGGTCGACGACGCGCGGGCGCTCGCCGAGAGCGAAGGGCCGGCGAGGCTCGCGGGTGAGCAGCGGCTCCAGGCCATCGAGGGCTTCGACTTCGGCAACTCGCCGCGCGAGCTCGAGGGCGAGCCTGCCGCCGAGACGCTGATCCTCACGACCACCAACGGAACGCGTCTCCTCGTCTCCGCCGCCGAGCGGTTCGAGCGCGTCTACGTCGGCTCGCTCCTCAACCTCGACGCGGTCGCTGCGGCTGCGCGCGAGAGCGGGGAGGACGTCGCGGTGCTCTGCGCCGGCGTGCTGGGCGAGCTCGCCCTCGACGACGCGTATTGCGCCGGCCGCATCGCCGAAGCGCTCGGCGGCGAGCCGGCCGATTCCGCCCGCGCCGCGATCCTGCTGGCGCGCAGCTTCCCGAATGCGCTCGAAGGGCTGGGCGGGAGCCGCAGCGCCGCGAACCTGCGGCGGCACGGCCTCGAGGCCGACGTCGAGCGCTGCGCGCAGGAGAACGCCCTCGACGTCGTCCCGCGCTACGTCCGTCGCGTCGGCCCCGCGGCCGAAGTCACTGCCTGACTACTGCGTCATCCGAAGCGCGACGTCGTATTTCGTGACGCCGGTCCGGGTGCCCGGGGTGTCTCCGGTAGGCATCGCGCTGAGGATCTCGTCCCCCGTGCGGTAGTCGTCTTCGTTGTCGAAGAAGATGATCGCGAGAGCCTGATCGGCGTTCGGGTCGTGGAGAAGCATGATCTCGGTCGCATTCATCCCCTCGGGCTGATCGCCGCTCTCGATCTCGCGTGACAACTCCGCGGCGCGCTCCGAGTTGACTCCATCGAACGAAACGACACGTGCCAGTGCCATCGAACTCTCCTTTCGTTTGTCGGCGCGAGCCTACGCCTCACCCCTCAGCGGCGGCGCTGTCCCCGGCGCAGCGCGTCGAGCCGCCTCCGCTCCTGCTTCGTCGGACGCGCGCCGAGGTCGGCGCCGAGCGGCCGGGCCAGTCGCCGCTCGGCCGCGAGCCGCTCACGCTCCTCGCGCGAGGCAGGCGTCTCCTCGTAGAGCGTCGCGGCAACCTTCGCCGGCCCGCGGCGGTCGGCGAGGCCGGTGACGACGACGACGCGGCGGGTCGGCCCGAGCCGGATCTCGACCGTGTCGCCGATCGTGATGTCGCGCGCCGGTTTTACGCGCTCGCCGCCGACCTTGACGTGGCCGGCGAGGACGAGGTCCGTCGCGGCACTCCGCGTCTTCGCAAAGCGCGCCGCCCAGAGCCACTTATCGATCCGCACGCGTTCCACGCCTGCGATTGTCGCCGATTCCTTGACAGGAGAACACGTGTTCGTATAGAACATACGTTCCTGTGATCGCCTGTCTCGTCATTCCCGGGCTCGAGCTGAAGGCCGCGTTGCGGCGGACTCCGTCGCTCGCGCTGCGTCCCGCCGCGCTGGCTCCCGAGCCGCAGGGCGAGCCGCTGCTCGGGCCGGTGACGGCTGCCGCCGAGGCCGCCGGCGTGCGGCCGGGGATGCGGCTGGGCGAGGGACTCGCCACCTGTCCGTCGCTCGCGCTCGTCGAGCCCGACGCGGCAGGGGCCGAACTCGCCTGGGAAGAGATCCTGCATGCGCTCGAGGACGCGGGCTTCGCCGTCGATCCGGCCTCGCTCGGTGTCGCGTACTTCGAGACACGGGGAGTCGAGCGGCTCTACGGCGGGCTCGAGCCGGCGCTACGGCGCGCGCTCGCCGCGGTCGGGACCGAGTGGGACGCGCGCATCGGTGCGGCCGGGCGGCGCTTCGCCGCGCTCGCCGCAGCCTCTGTCGCGCGGCCGGGACAGGTCGTCGTGGTCGCCGACGAGGATCTGCCGCAGTTCCTCGCACCGCTGCCGCTCACGCTCCTGCCGCTCGAGCGCGGCCGTTACGAAGAGCTCGAAGCACTCGGAGTTCGCAAGCTGGGGCAGCTTGCCGGGCTCCCGGGAGGCGCCGTCGCCGAACGTTTGGGGCCGGACGGCCGGCGCGCCTGGGGCCTGGCGAGAGGTGGGGTGGCCGCGCGGGTGCGCGGCCGTCGCCCACCCTCTCTCGTCGCTGCCTCGTTCGAGTTCCCGGAGGCAGTCGGCAACGAGCTGACGCTGAGACGGGCGCTCGCAGGGCTCGTCGACGCCGCCCTCGCACGGCCCGAGCGGCGCGACAGGTTCGTCCGCAAGGTCGCGCTCGCCGCCCGGCTCGAGAGCGGAGGCTCGTGGCGGAGGACGCTGACCCTGCGCGAGCCGAGCGCCGATCCCGACCGCATCCGCGTCGCGCTCTCGCCGCGCCTTGCCGAGCTGCCGGCTCCGGTCGCCGAGCTTCGCCTCGAGCTCGTGGAGTTGACCGAGCCGACCGGCCACCAGCTCGAGCTGCTCGCCGCCGGCGCGGAGGATCGCTCCCGCCTGCGGGACGGGCTGCGCCAGGTGACGGCGAGCACAGGCTCCGGCTCCGTTTGCACCGTCGTGGAGGTGGCGCCTTGGTCTCGCGTTCCGGAGAGTCGCGCACTGCTCGTCCCGAAGGACGAGTAGTTGCACGCTTCAACGCGCCCCGAGCGGCGCGCGTCGAGGCGAACGCGAACGGGAGGCCGCTCGAGGTCAACCATCGCGCCGTCGCGCTCGTCCGCGAGGAGTGGCGCGTCGTCGACCGGTGGTGGACCGAGGAGCCCATCGTCCGCGGCTACTTCGAGCTCGTGCTCGAGAGCGGCGAGAACACCGTCGTCTTCCACGACGGCGCGAGCGGCGGCTGGTATATCCAGCGCGGCGCATGAGCGAGTTCGACGGATAGAGCGCGAGGAGATCGCGGTGCAGTTCGTCCGCGTCCCCGACGGGCTCGAGAACATCCGCCGTGCCTGGGACGAGCTCGAAGCCGTCGTCGACTCCGCGGCCGTCACTTCTACGGCGCGTTCGACCCCGTCGCGAACGACTACCGCGCGTGCGTCGAGGTGCGAGAAGGAGACGAGCCCGTACCAGGTCTCGAGAGCGGGACGCTGCCCGGCGGCCGCTATCTCCGCGCCCGGCTGCGGGGCGAGCCGCCCGGCGTCTACGAGCAGATCGGGCCGACCTTCGACGAGCTGGCGCGGCAGGCGAAGCCGGACGAGACGCGCCCGGCCTCGAGCACTACCGCCGTCGCGACGAGATCGACCTACTGCTACCGATCTAGCGCCGCCCGCAGCTCCGTGCCGCCGACTCGGGATCGCTCGGCGTCGCGGATGGCGCGGACGACTGCGACTCCCGGCGCGCCGGCTGCCGTTACCTCGGCGCTATTGGAAAGGTCGATGCCGCCGATCGCGAACCAGGGCACCGCGAGCGTCTCCGCCGCGAGGCGCAGGAGACCGAACCCGCCCGCGACCGCATCCTCCTTCGTCGGCGTTGCGAACGCGGTCACCCCGACGTAGTCGGCACCCGCCACGTCGCGCGAGCTCGTCCAGTGTGGAGACGGAAAGCCCCGACGAGCCGCTCCGGCCCGACGAGCGCCCGCGCCTCCGCCACGGACGCGTCGCTTCGCCCCACATGGACGCCGTCCGCGCCGCACGCCTCGACGAGGTCGGGCCGGTCGTTGAGCACGAAGAGCGCGCCGTGCGCGTCGCAGGCCGCACGAAACGCCTCGGCCGCCGCGACGAGCTCCTCGTCGGTGAGCTCCTTGTCGCGGAGCTGGACGACGTCGACTCCGCCGCGCAACGCGGGCTCGAGCACGGGGACGTCAGCACCGGCAAGGACGAAATAGAGCTGCGAGCGAGCCAGCCTGTCGCGCACGAACATACGTTCGCCTAGACTCCGGGAATGACGCTAGCCGTCCCGCAGCCGACCGATGAAGCCGACGTTCGGCGTGTGGAAGTTGAGCAGGCGGAAGGACGTGCCGCAGGGCCGGAAGCCGTGCTCGACGTCGGGCGGCACCGAGAGGAACGTGCCGGGGCCGGCGCGATGCCACTGGCCGTTCTGGAGGAACTCGACCTCGCCCTCGAGCACGTAGAAGGAGTCGGTGTGGTCGGCGTGGGTGTGCGCGCCGACGCCCTCGAAGTCCGGCCCGAACGAGAGCTCGAGCGCTTCGATCTGCGGCAGCTCCGCGAGGACACGGTGCCCGCGCTCGCCGATCCGCTCGCCTTCGCCCGGCCGGATGAAATACGCCTCGTCCACCGCGATGCACCATGACATACGTCGAGCTGCATGCGCACTCGGCGTACTCGTTCCTCGACGGAGCGTCGCAACCGGAGGAGCTGGCGGCCCGCGCTGCGGAGCTCGGCTACGAGGCGATCGCGCTCACCGACCACGACGGGGTCTACGGCTCGCTCGAGTTCGCGCACGCGGCGAAGGATCTCGGCGTGCGGCCGATCACCGGCGCAGAGGTCACGCTCGCCGACGAGTCCCACGTGACGTTGCTCGTGGAGAGCGCGCGCGGCTACGCGAACCTCTGCCGGCTGCTGACCGCCGCACACGCGCACACGCGCGACACGACGAACCGCGAACCCCGTGCCGCCACGGCTCGACCAGGCGCTGCTCGAGGAGCTGAGCGAGTGGGCTCGTCTGCCTCTCGGGCTGCGCCCGCGACGGCCTTGCGGTTCGCAACCCGAATGCCGCGGCGCGGCTCGCGCGCGCCTTCGGCCGAGACCGCTTCTACGTCGAGCTGCAGCGTCCGTACGAGCGCGGCGACGCCCGCCGCAACGCGCGCCTGGTCGAGCTCGCCGAGACGCTCGGCGTCCGGACGGTCGCGACCGGAGACGTCCACGCGCACGACCACAGCCGAGCCGCGCTCCAGGACGTGCTCGTCGCCGTCCGCTGCCGCACCTCGCTGGAAGGCTGCGAACGGGAACGGCGCGGCAACCACGAGTCCGTCCTGCTGACCCCCGCAGAGATCGACGAGCGCTTTGCAGATCATCCGGAGGCCGTCGAGCAGACCGCCGAGCTCGCCCGCCGGCTCGAGTTCGACCTCACCGAGGAGCTCGGCTACCGCTATCCGGACTTCTCCGACGGCGAGGAGCCGGCGATCGTGCAACTACGCCGGGTCTGCGAGGACGCGTTCGCGGAGCGCTACTCGGACCTCAACGGCCACAAGCGCCGCGTCCGCAAGCGCCTGGAGGAGGAGCTGGCGCTCATCGACGAGCTCGGCCTCGCCGGCTTCTTCCTGCTCCACTGGGAGGTGCTCGAGCTCGCGCGCGAGGTCGCATGCGAGGTGCGCGGCCCCGGCTCGATGCGGCACGTCCTGCCGCCCGGTCGCGGGCGCGGCTCCTCGGTCGGCTCGCTCGTCTGCTACCTGACCGGCCTCTCGCACGTCGATCCGGTCGCGAACAACCTCTCGCTCGGCCGCTTCCTCAACCGCGAGCTCGCGTCGGTGCCCGACATCGACCTCGACTTCCCGCGCGACATCCGCGAGAAGCTCATCGTACGTGTCGTCGAGCGCTACGGCTCCGAGCACGCCTCGCTCGTGGCGGCGTTCGCGACCTATCGCTCACGCGGCGCGATCCGGGACGTCGGCAAGGCGCTCGGCCTCCCGTACGCCGACCTCGAGCGGCTCGCGCGCCTCACGGACGGCTGGAACGCGCAGCGCGTCGCCGACGAGATCGCCGCGCTCCCCGACGCCGCGACGAAGCTCCGCTCGCCGCGCTGGCGCGCCTTCGGCGCTCTCTGCGCCGAGATCGCCGGCCTGCCGCGCCACATCTCCCAGCACCCCGGCGGGATGGTCATCTCGTCGCGGCCGCTCGTCGAGCTCGTGCCCGTCCAGCCGGCGGCGATGGAAGGCCGGCAGATGTGCCAGTGGGACAAGGACTCCTGCGCCGACGCAGGCTTCCTCAAGATCGACCTGCTCGGGCTCGGGATGCTGTCGGCGGTCGAGGAGTGCGTCGACCTGATCGCGCGTCGCCACGACGAGCAGATCGACCTCTCGCGGATCCCGCTCGACGACCCGGACGTGTTCGCCGAGATCCAGCGGGCCGACACGGTCGGCTGCTTCCAGATCGAGAGCCGCGCGCAGATGCAGGTCGTCCTCCGCACGCGGCCCGAGACGATCGACGACATCACGGTGCAGGTCGCGCTCGTGCGGCCCGGGCCGATCCAGGGGAAGGCGGTGCACCCGTACGTCGAGCGGCGGCAGCTGCTGCGTGAGGATCCGAGCTATCGCGCCCCGGCCGACCACCCGCTGCTCTCCGAGCCGCTGCGCGAGACGCTCGGCGTCGTCGTCTTCCAGGACCAGGTGCTCGACGTCGCCGTCCATCTCGCAGGCTTCACCGTCGGGGAGGCGGAAGGGCTTCGGCGGGCGATGAGCCGCAAGCGCTCGCACGCGGCGCTCGAGGCGTGGCGCGAGCGGTTCGTCGCGGGCGCGCTCGAGAAGGGAGTGGAGGAGCCGAAGGCGCACGAGCTCTACGACAAGCTCGTCGCCTTCTCGGGCTTCGGCTTCCCGAAATCGCACGCGGCCGCGTTCGGGCTGCTCGCGTACCAGTCGGCGTGGCTGCGGCACCACTACGCGCCGGAGTTCCTCGCGGCGCTCCTCAACGCGCAGCCGATGGGCTTCTATCCGCCGGCGACGCTCGTCCGCGACGGCCAGCGACGCGGGGTCGAGACGCGTCCGCCCGACGTGAACCTCAGCGAGGCCGGCTGCACGATCGAGGAGGACGGTGCGGTTCGCGTCGGGCTCAAGTATGTGACCGGACTGGGGGAGGACGACGCGGAAGCCGTCGCCGCGAAGCGGCCCTATTCGTCCATCCGCGAGCTCGCGCAGCAGACGGGGCTGTCGGAGAACGAGCTGCGCGCGCTCGCCGAGTCGGGCGCCTGTGACGGCTTTGGCCTGCGGCGACGCGAGCTGCTGTGGCAGCTCGGGCTCGTACCGCGACCCGCGAGCGTCCCGGGCACGGAAGGAAAAGCGAAGCAGCTCGCGCTGCCGCTCGAGCCGACCGTCTCCACGCCGAAGCTCCCCGAGCCGACCGTGTGGGAGCGGATGCTCACCGACTACCGCACGACGAGCCTGTCGGTCGGCGTCCACCCGCTCGCGCTGTTGCGGCCGCACCTGCCGCCGGGAACGTTGTCGAGCGCCGAGCTGCTTGAGGCGCCGGACCGGGCCAGGGTCCAGTTCGCCGGGCTCGTGGTCGCGCGGCAGCGGCCGTCGACCGCGAACGGTGTCGTCTTCATGCTCCTCGAGGACGAGCTTGCGCAGGTGAACCTCGTCGTGCTGCCGCGGGTGTACGAGCGGTTCCGAGCCGTCGTCCGCAGCGAGCCGCTGCTGCTCGTCCGCGGCCGTTACGAGCACTCGGATCGCAACCGGAACGTCCTCGTCGACGAACTCGTCTCGCTCGCGCAGCTCGCGCGATCCCTGACCGACGGCGCCGACGTCCACGCCGCTCTCCCGCGCGCCCACCATTTCGGGCATCGCTAGCGCACAAACCGTTCGGCCCGGCGGACGTCGAAATTGACATCGCATCTCACGTGTGCGATAGGTCGGTATGCGGTGGGGCCGCAGACCGGGGGGCGGCGGTTGCCAGTGCGATGGGAGGAAGTACATGAAGCGGGTTGTGCGTTGGCGAGCGCTCGTGGTGGCGGCGCCGCTCCTGGCAGTGCTGTGTCTCACCATCTCGGCTGCGGGCGCGGGCGCTGCGGGGCGCCCCCCTGGGACGACAGTCGCGCCCAGGCCGCTGATCCCTCGCGGTGCGACCAGGCTCGGCGCCGTCTCGCCGACGAAGGCGATCTCCGGCGCCGTGGTGCTGCAACCGCGTGACGAGAGTGCACTGGCCCACTTCATCTCGCAGGTCACGGACAGGCACTCGCCGCTCTTCCACCGGTACCTGACCCCGGCGACGTTCGCGGCGAAGTTCGGCGCGACATCCTCGAGCATCGCGGCCGTCGAGTCGCAGTTGCAGGCGGCCGGCCTCACGGTGACGAACGTCGCTCCGGACGGCCTGATCGTCGACTTCACCGCTCCGGCAAGCCGGGTCGAGAGCGAGTTCCAGACGGGACTCGAGCGCTACAAGCTCGCCAACGGCTCGACCGAGCACGCGCGGACGGCTCCGCTCAAGGTGCCGGCGACGATCGGCAGGTACGTGACGTCGGTCGTCGGCCTCGACACGACCGTGCGGCTTCGGCCGCTCGGCCTCCCGCGGTCGACCAGGTCGGCGGCGGCGGCCCACCCGGCCGCGCTCCATCCGAAGTTCACGCATCCCGCGGGCTCGCCGACGGCCTGCTCGGACGCATCCGACGCAGCGCAGGAGTTCGGCGGCCTCACCGACGACCAGATCGCGAACTCGTACGGCGCCTTCGGCCTCTACGGCGCCGGCGACACTGGGTCGGGCCAGCACATCGCCGTCTACGAGCTGGAGCCGTTCGCGACGAGCGACCTCCAGACGTTCGACACCTGCTACTTCGGGGCGACCCAGGCTGCCTCGATGCTCAGCCGCGTGCACACCGTCAACGTCGACGGCGGCCCGGGGGCCGGACCCGGCTCGGGCGAGTCGATTCTCGACATCCAGGACGTCTCCGCATTTGCCCCGGGCGCGAACATCGACGTCTACCAGGCTCCGCTCACCACGTTCGGGTCGCTCGACGAGTACGCGAAGATCGTCAACGACGACGTCGACCAGGTCGTGACCACGAGCTGGGGCTTCTGCGAGCAGGGCCTTCAGGAGGGCTCTCCCGGAGTCCAGCAGGCCGAGAACCTGATCTTCGAGCAGGCTGCAGCCCAGGGCCAGTCGGTCTTCTCGGCCGCGGGGGACGAAGGCAGCGACGACTGCAATTCGTTCGAGACCACGTCGCCCGTCAGCCCCGTGCTGTCCGTGGACGATCCTTCGAGCCAGCCCTACGTGGTGGCCGCCGGCGGCACGACGATCGACGACGCCACCCAGCCCGCGTTGGAGCACGTCTGGAACGACGGTCCGGTGGGCGGCGCGGCCGGTGGCGGCATCTCCGAGTCGTGGCCGATGCCGGCGTGGCAGGACAGCTTCGTGGTGCAGACCGCGGGCAACTCGAGCGCCGTCACGGCCGCCAACGCATTCGAGGCGAACGACCTCGGCGCGCCCGGCTACCGGTTCTGCGCGTCCGACAATCCGGTCGGTGGCTCCGAGGACGGCTGCCGCGAGCTGCCGGACGTGAGCGCCGCCTCCGACGAGTTCACCGGCGCGATCACCATCTTCAGCGCCCAGTTCGGGGGCTGGACCACGATCGGCGGCACGTCGTCGGCGGCCCCGATGTGGGCGGGCATGCTGGCGGACGTCAACGCCTCGCCGACGTGCCAGGCGAACAACGCGACCCAGAGCGGCGTCGGGTTCGTCAGCCCGCTCCTGTACTCGGTCGCGGCGAACCCGACGGCCTACGCGGCGTCGTTCAACGACATCACGCTGGGCAACAACGACGCGTTCGGCGACTCGAACCTCTTCCAGTCGGGCACCGGGTACGACATGGCCTCGGGTCTCGGCACTCCGGAGCTCACGCAACCGAACGGCCAGGCCGGGCTCGCCTTCTACCTCTGCAGCCAGGCTCCGGCGGTCACACGGCCGACCGTCACGAATCTCAGCCCGGCCTCCGGCCTCACCTCGGCAACCGACACGAGCGTGACGATCACCGGCACGAACTTCGAGCAGAGCGGCGTGCCGGACGTCGCGAAGATCCAGGTCGGAGAGCGTCGAGCTCGGCTCGGCGTCGTTCACGGTCGACAGCCCGACGCAGATCACCGCCGACCTCCCGGCTGCCTCCTCGTTCGTGCCGCCGAACGACCAGACGGACGGCGCGGGCGAGTACCAGGTGACCGTCAGGCTGAGCGACGGCGAGACGAGCGCGGTCAACCTGAACACCGGGTTCACGTTCGTGGACGACAACGGTTCCGCGGCTGCGCTTCCGACCGTGACCGGCGTCCATACCTTCGCCGGCGCCGAAGCGGGCGGCAACACCGTCCTCGTCTACGGCGCCGGCTTCTCGGGAGCGACGAGCGTCACCTTCGGCGGCGTGGCCGCGTCGACGTTCACGGTCAATCCGAGCGGGACGCAGATCTCGGTCACCGTTCCGGCCTACCAGGACAACGTCACCGACTGCGACCAGAGCGGCTCGAGCTTCGGCGAGACCGCCACCAACGACATCTGCCAGGCGCAGGTGCAGGTGACGACGCCGAACGGGATGAGCCACGAGTCTTCGATCGACCCTCTCTACGAGGGAGGGGTCACGTTCAGCGACATCGGGCGTACTCGAGGTGCCTCCGGGAGACGAGGCGGCTCCGGCGGCGACGGAATACGACTACGTGCCGACGCCGACGATCTCGTCGATCTCGACCACGAACGGTCCGGGCTCGCTCGCGAGCGAGAACGGCAATTCGCTCGTCACGATCCGCGGCGCGGGTCTGAACCTCGCCGCGCTCGACTGGGTCAACTTCGGCGACCCCACGCAGGCTGCCTCGCAGCAGTTCTTCAACATCGTCAGCGACACGGGCACGGAGATCCAGCTCGTCGCGCCGGCTCTCGCCATGGAGACGCTCGGCCCGACGAACGTTTCCGTCAGCGTCACGACGGCGGCCGGCCTGTCGAACCCGGTGAACGCGACGTATGCGGGAGTTCCGACGGTCTCCAGCGTGGTGGCGACAGGAGGCCCGACCTCCGGGCAACCCGCCGGCCCCGACACGGGCGGCACGCCGATCGAGATCGACGGCTCGGGCTTCGCCAACCAGGCCACGATGGTGACCTTCGCCGACGTCGCCACCCAGTTCTCGTTCGGCACCCAGTTCAACCTCACGGCGAGCAGCGACACGAAGCTGACCACCCACACCGTCGCGCAGAACCCGGCGGTCGTCGACACCCAGGTGTGCACCGTGACCGACTGCTCGCAGCCGAGCTCGCTCAACGGAGACACGTCGGACGAGTTCATCCTCTTCCCGCCGGGCAATCCGCAGATCGACTCGATCACGCCGGACTCCGGGCCTGCGACGGGCGGAACCCAGCTGACGATCACGGGCGAGAACCTCGGCTGTGTGACCAACGTCTCCTTCGGCGGCGTCGATGCCGACGATGCGACCAACCAGGAGGCGCTGCTCGACTGCGGCTCGACGAGCACGGTGACGGTGACCACGCCGCCCGGCAACGTCGGAACCGTGTCGGTCACGCTTTCGACGGTCGAGAGCGATACGTCAGCCGGTGTCTCGCCTGCGAGCTCGACGTTCACGTACACCCAGCCGCCGCCGCAGACCGTGACCGTGCACAGAACCGGCAACGGCGCCGGCAAGGTCACGAGCACGCCGAAGGGGATCAGCTGTACGAAGACGACGTGCTCGCACGACTTCACCTTCGGGACTGCCGTCACGCTGAAGGCGAAAGCCGCGACGGGCTCGAGCTTCGCCGGCTGGAGCGGCGCCTGCGTCGGCAAGAAGCCGTGCAAGCTGACGGCCGACCAGGGCCTCTCGGTGACGGCGGAGTTCACGCTCGAGAACTGCATCGTCCCGAAGGTCACGGGCAAGACGCTCGCCGCCGCGAAGCGCACGCTCAGGGCGCACTTCTGCACTGCCGGGAAGATCAAGCGCGTCTTCTCGACCAAGGCGAAGAAGGGCCGCGTCGCCTCGCAGAAGCCGAAGCGGGGAACGCACCTCGAGCACAACGGCAAGGTGAGCCTCGTCGTGAGCAAGGGGCCGTAGCGCACCGAGCTCCCGGCCTTCTCTTTGCAGGTGTCCGCCGTGCGGCCGCGAATCGTCGTCGGGCAGGGCTTCACGACGAGGAGGTACGAACGTGGACAGCTGGATGCGGTATATCGGGGGCGCGGTCGGATTCGGCTTCGGCGCCATGTGGATGACGATCGGGATCGGCGGCGCGATCGCCTGTGTGCTGCTGGCCGCCCTCGGTTTCGGCGTGGTTCTGGTGGCCGAACGGGCGCAGGCCAACGCAAAGGCGCAGCGTCTGTCCGTGGAGACGTACGACCTGGACGCCGACCTTCCCCTCACGGCCGACGACTTCGAGCTCGCAGAGCGCTACGACGAGAAGATCGTCCTCGACGAGCCGCCCGTGAAGGAGCCGCGTCCGCTCGCTGCCAGGGCCGACTACGGCTGGCCGGTCGGCTAGGAGGCGAGGAGCATGGGGTCGATCTGGTTACGGGTTCGAATGTCCGTCCGCCGCTGGTGGCCGCGCAGGCGCGCGCTGGGTTCCATCTCGTCGCGCTCGGTGAACGCCTGGTAGCGGACGGCGCTAGTGCCGGCTCGCGTGCCGGCGGTGCATCGGCGAAGGCAGGTCGGGCGCGAGGTTGAAGGCCGTGTTCACGAGCGCGAGGTGGGTGAACGCCTGCGGGAAGTTGCCGAGCAGGCGGCCGGCCTTCGGGTCGTACTCCTCCGCCAGCAGCCCGAGATCGTTGCCGAGATCGACGAGACGCTCGAACAGCTCGCGCGCCTCGTCCTGGCGTCCGAGTAGCTCGTAGCAGTCGCAGAGCCAGAAGGAGCACGGCAGGAACACACCCTCGCCCGGTGGCAACCCGTCGGCGGCCGACTCGCTCGTGCGGTAGCGCAGCACGAAGCCCTCGTACAGAAGCTCGCGCTCGATCGCCTCGATCGTGCCGCCGATCCGCGGGTCGGTGGCGGGCAGGAAGCCGACGAGCGGTAGCAGCAGCAGGCTCGCGTCGAGCTCCTTCGAGCCGTAGGACTGGGTGAAGGAGTTGAGCTCGGGGTCGAAGCCGTGCTCGCAGACGTCCTGGTGGATCTCGTCGCGGAGCCGCCGCCACCGGTCGACCGGGCCGTCGAACCCGTGCTCCTCGGCCGTTCGTACCGCGCGGTCGAACGCGACCCACGCCATTGCCTTCGAATGGACGAAGTGGCGGCGTGCGCCGCGAATCTCCCAGATGCCGTCGTCCGGTTCACGCCAGGCGTCTTCGAGATGGTCGAGCAGGCCGAGCTGGATCGCCCAGCCCTGCGGGTCCACGGCAAGCCGTGCTGGCGCGCCTGGTAGAAGCAGTCGAGCACCTCGCCGTAGACGTCGAGCTGGAGCTGTCCGCTCGCCGCGTTCCCGACCCGCACCGGCTTCGAGCCCTCGTAGCCGTCGAGCCAGGGCAGCTCGAACTCGCTGAGGCGCCGCTCTCCGGCGACGCCGTACATGATCTGGACGTCGGCGGGGTCACCCGCGACCGCACGGATCAGCCAGCGCCGCCAGTTTCCCGCCTCGTCGGCGTGGTTGCAGTGAAGGAGAGCGAGCAGGGTGAGAGTCGCGTCGCGCAGCCAGCAGTAGCGGTAGTCCCAGTTGCGGACCGAGCCGATCCACTCGGGCAGCGACGTCGTAGCCGCCGCGACGATCCCGCCGGTCGGGTCGTAGGTGAGCGCTTTCAGCACGATCAGCGACCGCCGGACGAGGGCCGCCCAGTCGCCGGGAAGCTCGAGCGGGCATGCGTCGCTCCACTCCCGCCAGTACGCCTCGGTGTCCTCGAGCGCCTGCTCGGGGTCGATGGCCGCGGGAACGTCCTCGTGCGACGGGAACCACGTCAACACGAACGGGACGCGCTCGCCCTCGTCGACCGAGAACTCCGACACCGTTCGCATGTCCTCGCCGCGCGTCTCGGCGTGCGTGCGGAAGCAGAGCGCGTCGGGCCCCGCGATCGCGACGCGCGTGTCCGCCTCGTGCGTGCGCTTGCGCACCCACGGGACGATGCGTCCGTAGTCGAAGCGGATCGTCAGCTCCGAACGGAAGTGGACGCGGCCCTTGATGCCCTCGACGATGCGCACGATGATCGGGCGCCTGGCCGCGCGGCGGCATGAAATCGAGGACGCGCGCAACCGAGCCGTCGCCGGTCGTCCACGTCGTCTCGAGGACGAGCGTGTCGTGGAGGTAGCGGCGCTCGGTCTTCGCGGTGGTCGAGGGAGCGAGGGACCAGCAGCCGTTGTCCTGTCCGCCGAGGAGCGCTGCGAAGCACGCGCCCGAGTCGAAGCGGGGGAAGCAGAGCCAGTCGATCGAGCCGCCCCGGTCGACGAGTGCCGCCGTCTGCAGGTCGCCCAGCAGGGCGTAGTCCTCGATCTTGGGCATCAGCGGTTCTCGATCTCCAGGCCGAGCTCGGGCCAGCGCTTGCGGACCGCGCGGTTGAAGGAATCCTCGTACGTCTCGGCTGCATCCTCGTCGAGCGTGCGGGCGAACCTGTCGCGCATGTCGGCGAGCACCTCCGTCGCCGTCTCGACGACGTCGCTCCAGTCGCCGTACGCCTCCTCGCGGTCCTCGCGGTCGGCGCGCTCGTACAGGCGGAACTTGTCGCGGCACTCCTCGAGCAGGTCGGCCTCGTCGGAGACGAACAGGTCGAGCTGGCGCGCGATGACGTCGCGGAAAGGGTCGCGGCCGAATCTCACGTGATCTCCTCGTACACCGCGAGATGCGCCTGGGCGGCTGCGTCCCAGGTCAGCTCCGCGCGCGCCCGCCTCGCGCCCTCGCGCGCCCGCTCGAGCGCGTCGTCGTCGGAGAGGAGCTCGTGCAGCGCCGCCGCGAGTCCGGCGACGTCGCCCGCGGGCACGACGCGGCCGGCGTCGAAGCGGCGCACGGGCTCCGCGATGCCGCCGACGTCGTAGGCGACCACGGGAACTCCTGCGCCGAGTGCCTGCAGGAGCGCACCGCTCTGGTCGAGCTCGGGCCGATACGGGAAGACGGCGACCGTCGCCTCGCCGAACGCGCGGTCGATCTCCGGCTGCGCGAGGTAGCCGAGGCGCCACTCGACCTCGAGCCCGTCGGCCGCGGCTCGGTAGGGCTCGACCGGCTCGAGCGCGTCGCCCGCGACGAGGAGCCGTGCGTCGCCCGCCGCGCGGACGGCCGCGATCGCGTCGCCGAGCCCCTTGTACGGCCGGATGATCCCGAAGGCGAGCACGGTGCGGCCGTCGTCTCGCCGCTCGGGCTCGCTCGGAAACACGGGGTGGGGGATCACCCGCAGCCGCTCCCGGTCGACGCCGAGCTCGGCGAGCGTCTCGGCGCCGCGTCTCGCTATGGACGACGATCCGGTCGAAGCGGTCGAAGATGCGGCGCCAGAGATCCGTGCGGTGGGCGGTGCGGCGGGGGAGAAGGTCGTGCGCCGTGAACACCGACGGCAGATGCGGGCGGAAGAGATACGCGTCGAGCTCCGGCGCGGGCATCCACTGGACATGGAGCACGTCGGCGCGGATGCGGCGGAGGGAGGCGAGGCCGAGCGGATGCTCCGCCACCTTGACCGGCAGCCGCAGACGCCGATCTTCCGAAGAGCGCGCGACGAGAGCGGATAGAAGGATTCCCGGCGCGCGTATCCCTCCGGCTGCGGCGCCTCGCCGAAGCGAAAGCGCGAGGTGACGAGCTCGACCTCCGCACCGGCGCGCGCGAGCGCCGCGGCGAGCTCATGGTCATACGGCGGCGTGAAGGCCGGGGGATCGGCGAGTAGCACGCGCACGGCCTCGTACGCTACGCCGTGGCCATGCTCGTACGGACTTGGAACCTCTTCCACGGCAAGCCGTCGCCGCCGGGACGCCGGGCGTTCCTCGAGCAGATGATCGAGCTCGTGACGCGCGACGGTCCGGACATCGTCTGCCTGCAGGAGCTGCCGGTCTGGTCGCTGCCGCAGCTCGAGCGCTGGAGCGGGATGCACGCGAGCAGCGCGGTTGCGCGGCGCCCCCTCCTTCCCGTCGGCGCGCGGGCGGTGACCGGGTTGCACCACGGCCTGTTCCGCTCGGCGTTCACCGGCGAGGCGGACGCGATCCTCACGCGTGAGCCTGCGCGCGCTCTCGGCAAGCACGTGGTGGGCGAGACGAAGCTGCGCCGGATCGCGCATGCCGCCGAGGTCGCGGGCGTCACGGTCGTGAACTTCCATATCGACGGCGACCGTGAGCAGTTCGACCGCGTTCTCGCACTCGCGCCCGAGCGGTCGATCGTCGCGGGCGACGCGAACCTCGTCTCGCCGGCGGCCGATGGATTCTCGCCCCCGCTGGCGGACAGCATCGACCAGATCTTCGTGCGCGGACTGACGCTGAGCGAGGGCCCTTCGGCGTGGCCCCTGCAACGGCGGACGGTCGACGGTCGCGTGCTGTCCGACCACGCGCCGGTCGAAGTGGTGGTCGAGTGACGTTCGAGGAGGCTCGCGCGCAGTTCCCGGTGCTCGAGCGCGTCGCCTACCTCAACACCGGCTCTGCGGGGCCGCTTCCGCAGGCCGCGATCGACGCCACGACCGTGGCGCTCGAGCGCGACGTTACGGCAGGCCGCAGCGGCGGTGCAGTTCATCGAGGAGCTGATGGAGACGCGGGAGCGGATCCGTGGCGAGATCGCGGCGGTTCTCGGCACGACCGCCGACCTCGTCGCGCTCGTCGACTCGACGACGCGCTGCTGCCAGATCGTCGTCGTCGGCCTCGGGCTCGGACCCGAGGACGAGATCGTCACCACCGACGAGGAGCACTTCGGCCTGACGAGCGAGCTTCACGGCAGCGGCGCCCGCGTCGTCATGGTGGAGGCCGACGAGTCCGGCGCTGCTCGCCGCCGTGACACCGCGCACGCGGCTCGTCGCCGTCTCGCACGTCCTCTGGACGACGGGGCGCAGGCTCGATCTCACGCGACTGCGACAGGCCGGCGGCCCGCTGCTCCTCGTCGACGGCGCCCAGTCGGCGGGCGCGATCCCCGTCGATCTTGCCGGCGCCGACTTCTACACGGTCTCGGCCCAGAAATGGCTGTGCGGACCCGACCCTTCGGGAGCGCTCTTCGTGCGCGACCCCGATCGTTTGCCCGTGGCGTTGCCGACCGCGTTCTCGCAGCAGAGCCACTCCGACGACGGCTCGTTCGTGCCCAAGGAAGGCGCCAGGCGCTTCGACTCCGGCTGGATCGGCCGCCCCGCGCTCGCCGGCCTCGAAGCGGCGCTGGCAGTGCACCCGGAGTGGCGTTACGAGGCCGCGGCGAAGGCAGCCGCGCGCTGCCGGGAGCTGCTCGCGCCGCTCGTCGACGTCGTCACGCCGGAGGGGCAATCGACGCTCGTCACCTTCCGTCCGCCCGGCGACCCGACCGAGCTCGTCGCGGCGCTCGCCGAGCGGGGAGTCGTGGTCCGTGAGTTGCCGGGCCGCAACCTCGTCCGCGCCTCGTGCGGCTGGTGGACGAGCGACGACGACCTGCGCCGCCTCGCGGACGGGCTAGCCGGGTAGACCAAGCTCCGCCGCGATGGGCTGGAGCGCGGCGACGACCGTGCGGATGTGGTCGTCGAGCTCGACCCCGAGCTCCTCGGCGCCCTTGTAGACGTCCTCGCGATGGACGCCCGACGCGAACGACGGCTGCTTGAGCTTCTTCTTGACCGACTTCGGCTCGAGCCCCTCGAGGCCGGTCGGGCGGACGAGCGCGCACGCGTGAACGAAGCCGCTCAGCTCGTCGCAGGCGAACAGCGCCTTCTTGAGCGGCGTGTCGCGCGGAAGCGCGAGATGCTCGGCGTGCGACAGCACCGTGTCGACGACCTCCTCGGGATACCCCTCCTCACGCAGGATCGGAGCGCCGTCCTGCGGGTGCTTGTCGAGCGTCGGGTGCATCTCGTAGTCGAAGTCGTGCAGGAGCGCAGACACGCGCCAGAGCTCCTCGTCCTCGCCGAACTTCCTCGCGTACGCAGCTGTCGAGGCCTCCACGGCGAGCGCGTGCCGCAGTAGCGACTCGCTCTTCGTGTAGCGGGTGAGCGTCTCCCAGGCCTGTTCGCGAGTGGGCTCCAAGGCCCGGCTATCCTAGCCCGGCATGTCCGTCACGACAGCGCCGCACGCCCTCGTCATCGAGGGTGGAAACCCGCTCAACGGCCGCATCCGCGCTTCCGGAAACAAGAACGGCGCGCTGCCGATCCTCGCCGCGTGCCTCCTCGCCGACGACCCGGTCACGCTCTCGAACGTTCCGCGCATCCGTGACGTCGAGACGATGCTCGAGCTGCTGTGCGCCACCGGGGCGAGCGCCGAGTGGACGGGTCCGAACGAGGTGCGCGTCGATCCGCGAGGTCTCTCGTCGTACGAGGTCGACGCAGTTCTCGCCGAGCGGATCAGGGCATCGTTCCTCCTCGCCGGCCCGTTGCTCGCACGGCTCGGCCGCGCAAGCGTGCCGCCGCCCGGCGGAGACGTGATCGGGCGGCGCCGGCTCGATCCGCACATCCATGCCCTGCAGCGGCTCGGCGCGCGCGTCGACATCGAGAGCCGCTTCGAGATGGCGACTGACGGCCTGCGGGGCGCCGACATCTTCCTCGACGAGGCGAGCGTGATGGCGACCGAGAACACGGTGATGGCCGCCGTCCTCGCGCCCGGAGAGACGGCGATCGGGAACGCCGCCTGCGAGCCGCACGTACAGGATCTCTGCCGCTTCCTCGTCTCGCTCGGCGCCGAGATTGACGGCATCGAGTCGAACGTCCTCAGGATTCGCGGCGTCGAGATGCTGAAGGGCGGGGAGTGGAAGATCGCACCCGAGCACATCGAGGTCGGGAGCTTCATCGGCCTCGCGGCCGTCACGAACAGCGACCTCACGATCGACGCCGTCGTCCCGCACGACATGCTCTCGATCCTCACCGCGTTCAGCCGCCTCGGGATCGAGGTCGAGCTCGGAGACGACTGGCTGCGCGTGCCGCCCGACCAGGAGCTCGTGATCAAGAACGACCTCGGCGACCAGGTGCCGAAGATCGAGGACGGCCCGTGGCCCGCCTTCCCGGCCGACCTCACCTCGATCGCGGTCGCCGTGGCGACGCAGGCGTGGGGGACGGTCCTCGTCTTCGAGAAGATGTTCGAGAACCGGCTGTTCTTCGTCGACAAGCTCGTGTCGATGGGCGCACGGATCATCGTCTGCGACCCGCACCGGGTCGTCGTCAGCGGGCCGTCGCGCCTGTACGGCCAACGGCTCACCAGCCCCGACATCCGGGCCGGGATGGCGATCCTGATCGCCGCGCTGTGCGCGAACGGCCGCTCGGTGATCGGCAACGTCGCCGAGATCGACCGCGGCTACGAGCGGATCGACGAGCGCCTCCGCGCGGTCGGCGCGCAGATCGAGCGCGTCGGGGCCTAGCAGCCGGAGCTACGCTCATCGCATGAGCGAGCAGGCTGCGGCAGGCGTCCGTGTCAACGTCCTGGGGCACGGCGACGCGACGGTCGAGACCGGGCTCCCGGTCCTGAACCGGCTGCTCGTGCGTCTTGCCGAGACCGCGCGGTTCGACCTAGTCCTCGACATCGAGCCGGGTGACACGCAGGCCGAGGTCGAGGCTGCGGCGGGGGCGATCGGCAACGCGCTCGCGGGGCCGCTGCGAGCGGAGGGCGCGCGCGGCCACGGATCGGGCGCGATGACGTCGGCGGAAGCGCTTGCCTCGGTCGTCCTCGAGACGAGCGACGAGCCGCTCTTCGTCACGAACGTCGACCTCACGCAGGCCCGCATCGGCGGGCTCGGCACCGACGTCGTGCGACGCTTTCTCGAGGTGCTCGCCGAGCACGCGGGGCTCGTCCTCCACGTGCGGCTCCTGAACGGAACCGACAGCGGTCATGTGCTCGAAGCGATTTTCAAAGGGCTCGGCGCGGCACTGGCCGAGGCGTGTTCCAGACAGGAGGAACGTCGATGAGCGACAAGACCGTGGTCCGCACGGAGGCCGCACCGGCACCGTTCCAGGGCGCGCCGTACTCGCAGGCGATCGCGGCCGGCGGCTTCGTCTTCGTCTCGGGCCAGCTCGGCCTCCAGCCCGGAGACACCGCGATCTCCGGCGGCATCGAAGAGCAGACCGAGCAGGTCTTCGCGAACCTGAAGGCGATCCTCGAAGAGGCAGGCACCGGCCTCGACCGGCTGGTCAAGACGACTGTCTTCCTGCAGAACCTCGGCGACTTCCAGGCGATGAACGAGGTCTACGCGAAGCACGTCGGCCAGCAGCCCCCGGCACGCGCGACCATCGAGGTCGCAAAGCTCCCGTCCGGGGCGCTCGTCGAGATCGAAGCGATTGCACTCCTGTAGTCGCGCCACAATGGCGCAATGCGCCAGGAGATCGAGGATTACGTCCGGTCGCTCGGACTCGACGCCTACCTCGTCGGCGGCGCGGTCCGCGACGAGTTGCTCGGCCTGGATTCGAAGGACGCCGACTTTCTCGTGCCCGGCGTCGACACCGAAGGATTGCGGGCGGCGCTCGCTCCGCACGGTCGCGTCGAGGATCTCGTGGTCGCCGACCGGCTTGTCGGTGTGCGCTTCCACCCGAGGGACCGGCACATCCGGCAGCTGACCCCGGCCGGGATCGAGTTCGCTCCGCCGCGCAAGGAGGTTTCGACCGGCCCCGGACGGCACGACTTCGAGATCGTCGCCGACCCCTCGCTCTCGGTCTCCGACGACATGCGCCGCCGCGACTTCACGGTCAACGCCATGGCCCGCCGGCTCGAGACCGGCGAGCTCGTCGACCCGCTCGGCGGCCGGGCCGACCTCGAGGCGCGGCGACTCCGGACGGTCTCGTCGCAGAGCTTCCGCGAGGATCCGCTGCGGCTTGTCCGCGCCCTTCGCTTCGTCTCGCAACTCGGCTTCGAGCCCGACGAGGAGCTGCTGGCGCAGATGCGAGAGGAAGCGGCGGCGGTGAAGCTCGTCTCGGGCGAGCGCATCGGCGGCGGCCTCTCGGCCGACGGAATGGGGGAGCTGTCGAAGCTCCTGCTCGGCGCCGAGCCCGCCCGCGCACTGCGGCTCGCGCGCGACACCGGCGTCCTCGTCGAGCTTCTGCCGGAGTTCGGCCCGGCGATCGGCTTCGACCAGGAGAGCCGCTACCACGACCTCACCGTCGACGAGCACACGTTCGCCGTCGTCCAGGCGGCGGCCGACAACGGCTTCGCGCTGCATGTCCGCCTCGCCGCGCTCTTCCATGACCTCGGCAAGCCGGTCGTCGCGTGGCGCGGGCGCGACGGGAGGCTCCACTACTACGCGAAGCCCGGCGTCGCCCCCCACGGACACGATCAGGTCGGGGCCGAACTCGCGGCGGGCGCGCTGCTGCGACTGAGGTACCCGAACGCGTTGCGGCAGCGCGTCGTGCGGATCGTGCGCCGTCACATGTTCCAGCCAGGCAAGGGCGACGCGCACCGGGCGCGCCGCTTTCTCCAGCGAAACGGCGACGAGCTCGCCTTCGACCTCCTCGACCACAAACACGCCGATCTGCTCGGCAAGCGCGGGACCGACGGCGAGCCGCCGCCGCTCGACGAGATCGACGCGCTGTTGCACTTCCGCGACGTCGTCGAGAGCGAGCGTGCGAGCCCGCACCGGCTCCGCGACCTCGCGATCGACGGGAACGACCTGATCGAGCTCGGCTTCCGGCCCGGGCCACAGCTCGGCCGGATCCTCCACGACCTGCTCGACGCCGTCGTGGACGAACCCCGCCTCAACAACCGAGACGCACTGCTCGCACGCGCGAGGGAACGCCTGTGATCCGCTGGGAGGTGGACGGCTACGAGGTCGCCTTCACCACCCGGGCCGGAGGTGTGAGCGAGGGGCCGTACCGCTCGCTCAACCTGGGCCGCAAGAGCGGCGACGACGTCGAGCGAGTGGACGAGAACCGCCGCATCGCGTGCGAGGCGATCGGAGCCGATCTGGGGAAGCTCGCGCTCAACTACCAGGTGCACTCCGCCCGGGTGCAACGGGCGGCGCCGGGAATGCGTGACGAGCACGCCGACGGGCTGTGGACAGGCGAGCCGGGCTTGCCGATCCTGGCGATGTCCGCCGACTGCCTGCCGATCGCGCTCGCGCGCACCGACAGCGCCGCCCCCGCGGTCGCCGTTCTCCACGCCGGCTGGAAAGGCCTGCTCGCCGGCATCGTCGCGACCGGAGCAGACGCGCTCGCGAACGGCAGGCTTGCCGCGGCGATCGGGCCGGGAATCGGGCCCTGCTGCTACGAGGTGGGGGAGGACGTCGCGGCGCCGTTTCGCCACCGCTTCGGCGACGACGTCGTGCGAGACGGCCGCCTGGACCTCTGGACGAGCGCCGAGCGCGCGCTTCGCGCCGCCGGAGTCGAGCGCATCGACCGCTTCGACCGCTGCACCTTCTGCGAGCCCGAGTCGTTCTTCTCGCACCGGCGCGACGCCGGCCGCACCGGCCGCCAGGGAGTGATCGCCTATGTCACCGGCTGAGATCCGCGAGCGCTACGAGCGCATCCGCGAGGAGGTCGGGCCGGGCGTCACGGTGGTCACTGCGACGAAGTACGTCTCGGTCGAGGACCTGTCCGCGCTCGCAGAAGCCGGCATCCAGATCGTCGGGGAGAACCGCGCACAGGATCTGCAGGCGAAGCACCGCGTCTACGGAGAGGCGTTCCGCTGGCACTTCATCGGCCACCTCCAGAGCCGCAAGGCGCCGCTCGTGAGCGAGCTGTGCGAGCTCTGCCACTCGCTCGCCTCCGAGTCGGCGGCGAGGAAGCTCACGATCCCGGCGCTCGTCGAGGTCAACCTCTCGGGCGAGCCGACCAAGTCCGGCGTGACCCCGGAGCAGCTGCCGGCGCTGCTCGAGAGCTATCCCGACGTCCGCGGGCTGATGACGATGCCTCCGGCGGCCGACGACCCCGAGGCGTCGCGGCCCTACTTCCGCCGCCTCCGCGAGCTCGCCGAGCAGCACGGACTGCACGACCTCTCGATGGGGACGAGCCAGGACTACCGCGTCGCGGCCGAGGAGGGCGCGACCTATGTCCGGGTCGGCGCAGTCCTGTGGCGGCGCTAACATCGGCGGCGCCATGGCGCTCTCCGACGTCTGGGCCCGGACCCTCGTCTATTTCGGCATCGCCGAGGAAGAGGACTGGGACGAGAACGGCTATCTCACCGAGGACGAGCTCGCCGAGGACTACGACGCCGCGAACGTGCGCCGTCTGCCGGCGCGGCGCTCGCGGCAGAACTACGACGACGACTGGACGGATCCCGAGCCGGGCGACGCCCAGCGCACGAGCATCCTGCGCCCGCGCGGCGAGTCGCGCCGGGTGCGCCAGCTCGAGCCGGTGCGCGGCCCCGCCACCTCGCGGGTGCATCTCATCCTGCCGCGCAGCTTCAACGACGCCCAGCAGCTCGCCGACCGCTTCAAGGACGGCGTGCCGGTGATCCTCAACCTCCAGTCGGCGGACTCCGAGCTCTCGAAGCGGCTCATCGACTTCGCGAGCGGGCTCACGTACGCGCTCGACGGCGGGATGCAGCGGATTGCCGACAAGGTCTTCCTCCTCACGCCGCGCGACGTCGAATTGTCGGCCGAGGATCGGGCCCGGATGCTCGAGCGCGGCTTCTTCAACCAGGCATAGGAGAAGCGCCGGTCAGGGCGAACGTCGCCTGAATGGGCTGGTCGGCCACGTTCGTGCTGCTTGCCGACGCGATTTCGAGCGTCGAGACGTTCATCAACGTCTTCGTCGGGCTGTACTCGCTCGTGATCTTCGTCTACATCCTCTCGAGCTGGTTGCGGCTGCCGTACTCGCCCACGCTCAACCGGATCCAGCGGTTCCTCTACGACGTCTGCGAGCCCTACCTTCGCGTCTTCCGCCGCCTGCTCCCCTCGACCGGAGGGATCGACCTCTCGCCGCTGCTGGCGTTGATCTTCCTGATCGTGATCGACCGCTTCCTGATCTGGATCCTGAATCACTTCAACTAAAGGAGAGAGCGATGGCGCTCACACCCGTCGAGATCAGACACCTGAAACCACCGCGCACCATCTTCCGCGGCTATCGCGCCGCGGCCACCGACACGCTGCTCGAGGAGATCGCAACCAGCTTCGAGGACGTCTGGCGCGAGCGCGCGGACCTCGCGGACAAGGTCGAGCAGCTCGAGGCCGACCTCGTCCGCTTCCGCGAGCTCGAGAGCCTCCTCCGCGCGACGCTCGTCTCGGCGGAGCAGGCGTCGGCGGAGATGCGCGACCAGGCGCGGCGCGAGTCGGCCCTGATCCTCAGCGAGGCTCACGCCGAAGCGCGCTCGATCCAGAGGCACGCGATCGCCGAGAACGAACGGCTGGCGCGCGAGTCGCGGCGGCTGCGGGCGCAGCTAGAGGAGGCGCTCTCCGCGTTCGGCGACGACCCCGCGGGAGCGGCGACCTCGGGGACGCAGACGGAGCCCGGCCGCGACGAGACAGAGGAGCGGAGCTGGTACGGCGCGACTGACGCGAACGCTGCGTAAGCAGCCCGGACGTAAACTGGGCGTGTGACTGGGGAGACCACGCGAGTCCGCCTTCGCGTCAGTCCGGGAGCCGGCCGGACTGCGGTGGTCGGGCGACACGGCGACGCGTGGAAGGTGCGCGTCACCGAGGCGCCGGAGCGCGGTCGCGCCAACGAAGCAGTGCTGCGCCTCCTCGCCGACACGCTCGCCCTGCCACGCGCGGCCGTCACGCTCGTCTCGGGTCACGGCGGCCGGGAGAAGATCGTCGAGCTCACAGGCGTCGGACCGGCGCTGATCGAGCGCCGTCTCGCCTCGGCCACGGTGGGAGGCGATCGAGGCCGAAGGGAGCGCCGGTGACGAACGTCGACACCGGGCAGTTCCGCGACGCGCTCCTCGATGAGCGCCGCCGCGTCGAGCATGCACTGGCCACGCTCCGCGACGAGCACCCGGGCTCGCTCGACGACGAGGTCGAGGAGGTCGCGGCGACGAACGACAGTCACCTCGCCGAGACCGCGACGGCGACGCTCGGCCGCGAGATCGACTACACGCTGGGCGACAACGCCGAACAGGTCATCACCTCGATTGACGCGGCTCTCGCGCGCATCGAGGAGGGCACCTACGGCCGCTGCAGCGGTTGCGGCAACGAGATCCCGCGCGAACGTCTCGAGGCAAATCCGTGGGCTTCTCTCTGCATCGACTGCAAGCGCAAAGCCGAGGCAGGATGAACGAGCCGGCACGGCAACTCGAGGTGCGAGTCGGCTCTGCGACGGATGCCTTGACGCCTCTTTCGCGCGCGAGCCGCTCGTTTGCGGCGACGAGGCTGCAGTGGTTGTTGCTGGCGGCTATCGCGGTTGCGGCCGTCATCGCCGACCAGGTGACGAAGCACGTCGTCGCAGGCAGCTTGTCGCTCGGCGACGGCGTCCACGTCGTCGGGCCGTTGACGATCCGGCACGTTCAGAACTCCGGGATCGCGTTCGGCCTCTTCTCGAACGCAACGGCCGGGGTCATCGTCGTCACGGCGATCGCGATCGGCTGGATGCTCGCCTACTTCGCGCGCTCCGGCGCCCGCCACCCGGTGCTGCCCGTGGCGCTCGGCCTCGTGATCGGCGGCAGCCTCTCGAACCTCGCCGACCGCGTGCGGCTCGGCTTCGTGACCGACTTCATCGACTTCCGCTACTGGCCTGCCTTCAACGTCGCGGACAGCTGCATCGTGATCGGCGTCGGGATCCTGCTCGCCGCGCTCGTCCTCACCGAGCGAGAGCCGCGGCCGGGACGCGGCGACAGCCCGAAGCGCTGAAGCGGCTCGTCGTCCCGCCGGAGGCCGCCGGAGAGCGGCTCGACCGCCATCTCGCCGGCCTGCCCGATGTCGGATCGCGTGCGGCCGCGGAGCGGCTCCTCGCGGCCGGCGCCGTGCTCGTGGACGGCGAGCCCCGGACGAAGAGTCACAAGCTCGTAGGCGGCGAGGAGATCGCGATCGAGCCTCCGGCTCCGCCCGCCGCGGAGCCTCCGGTCGCCCTGCCCGAGCTCACGATCGCGTACGAGGACGAGCACCTCCTCGTCGTCGACAAGCCCGCCGGTGTCGTCGTGCATCCGGCGCCCGGGCACGCGGGGGGCACGCTCGCGCAGGCTCTCGCCGAGGCGGGTGCCGCGGGCGGGGAGGAGGACCGGCTCGGGATCGTCCACCGCCTCGACCGCGACACCTCGGGACTGCTCGTCGTCGCCCGGTCGCCCGAGGCGTACGAACAGCTGCAGCAGCTCGTGAAGCGCCGCGCGCTGACGCGCGAGTACCTCGCGCTCGTCGTCGGCAAGCCGCGCTCGCGGCGAGGGACGATCGACGCGCCGGTCGGTCGCGACCGTCACGACCGGCTCCGCCACTCGCTCGACACCGATACTCCCCGCGCTGCCGTGACGCACTTCGAGCTCGAGGAGCTGCTGCCGCGCCATGCGCTCCTGCGTGTCCGGCTCGAGACGGGCCGGACGCACCAGATCCGCGTCCATCTCGCCGCGGTCGAGCTCCCCGTCGCGGGCGATCCGACGTACGGCATCCCTGGCGCACTCGGGCTCGAGCGGCAGTTCCTCCACGCCGCGCGGCTCGCCTTCGAGCATCCGGTGACAGGCGCGGCGGTCGACGTCTCCTCGCCGCTGCCGCCCGACCTCGCGGACGCGCTCGCCGCGGCTCGCAGCTAACCTTCCGGCGCCTCTGTTCCTACTCCCCGGCGGCCCAACCGCGGCGCGGGTGCCTCTCCTCTCGGGAGGTGCGCCTCGACTCCGCCGGCGCACCACGACGAAAACGAATCCGGAAGGAGCTCTCATGTCAGTTTCGACTGAGTCAGAATCGACTCAGACGGCCTCGGCGGGCGCAGTCAGCATGCGCGAACTGCTGGAGGCCGGAGTCCACTTCGGCCACCAGACACGACGCTGGAACCCGAAGATGCGCCGCTTCATCTTCGCCGAGCGCGGCGGCATCTACATCATCGACCTCACGCAGACGGCGGAGCGGCTCGACGAGGCCCAGCAGTTCCTGCGCAACGTCGCGGAGCGCGGCGGCGCCGTCCTCTTCGTCGGCACGAAGAAGCAGGCTCAGGACGCGGTCGAGCAGGAGGCCAAGCGCGTCGGCATGCCGTACGTCAACCACCGCTGGCTCGGCGGCCTGCTGACGAACTGGCGCACGATGGCCGACCGCATCGACCGCCTCCACGAGATGCGCCGCCTGCGAGACGAGGGCCAGATGGACCTCCTGCCCGCGAAGGAGCGCATCGCGATGTCCGGCGAGCTCGAAAAGCTCGAGGCGAACCTCGGCGGCGTCGCCGACATGCGGCGCCAGCCCGACGCGGTCGTGATCGTCGACCTGAAGAAGGAGGCGCTCGCCGTGCGCGAGGCGCGGCGGCTCGGTGTCCCGGTCGTCGCTCTCGTCGACACCAACTGTGACCCGGACGAGGCCGACTACGTCATCCCGGGCAACGACGACGCGATCCGGTCGTGCAGCCTCATCGTGCATGCGCTCGCCGAGTCGGTCTGGGCGGGCAAGCAGAAGGTCTCGGCCCAGGAGCTGCAACAGGCTCAGCAGCAGCAACAGCGCGAGCAGCAGGCGGCCGCCGCAGCCGAGGAGAGCGCCCCCCAAGGCGACATCCCGGGCGACGTCGAGGACGTCGTTGCCGGGGAGATCATCCAGCCGGTCACCGAGGGCGAGTCCGTTCCGGTGCCGACCGGCGAGGACCCGGCCAAGGAAGGCGCCGAGGAGACGAAGCGCTCCGCCGCGGCGCTCGGCGACCCGACGCGTGGCGAGAAGGAAGGAGAGGGGGCCTGATGGCGGCGGAGATCTCGGCCCAGCTCGTCCGCGAGCTTCGCGACAAGACGGGCGCGGGGATGATGGACTGCAAGCGCGCGCTCGTCGACACGAACGGCGACATGGAGGCAGCCGTCGTCCTCCTGCGCGAGAAGGGGATGGCCAACGCGGCCAAGCGCGCCGACCGGGCGACGACCGAAGGCAAGGTCGGCTTCCGGGTCCCGGAGGACGGCTCCAGAGGCACCATGGTCGCCGTCGGGTGCGAGACGGAGCCCGTCTCGAACAACGACGAGTTCCTCTCTTACGCGAAGAAGGTGCTCGACCTCGTCGAGGAGAAGGGCGTCGGCGCCGAGAGCGAGCTCGAAGACGAGCGCGTGGAGCTGACCGCGAAGCTCGGCGAGAACATCGCGGTCGTCGGCGGCGCCCGCTTCGAGGCGGTCGACGGAGGCATCGTCGCGGCCTACGCGCACCCGCCGGCGAACAAGCTCGGCGTGCTCGTGCAGATCCGCGGCGGCGACGCGGAGCTCGCACGCCAGCTCGCGATGCACATCTCGTGGTCGGATCCGCGGTGGATTAGCCGCGAAGACGTTCCCGAGGATCTCGTCGCGGCGGAGAAGGAGATCTACCTCAACTCCGACGAGGTGCAGTCGAAGCCCGAGCAGGCGCGTGAGAAGATCGTCAGCGGCATGCTCGACAAGCGTTTCTACGCCGAGCGGGGCGGAGTGCTGGCCGACCAGCCGTGGATCCACGACGGCTCGCTCAAGGTCGGGAAGGTGCTCGCGGACGCGGGTGCCGAGGTGCTCGAGTTCGAGCGGTTCTCGCTGGCGGGATGACCGCGCAAACGGAGACCGAGACCGGCACGACGCCTCAGCCCCCCGCCTTCCGCCGGGTGCTGCTCAAGCTCTCGGGCGAGGCGCTCATGGGCGAGCGCGAGTACGGCATCGAGCCCGGCGTGACGCGAGCGCTCGCGCGCGAGGTCGCCGGCATCCGCAACGAGGGCGTCGACATCGCGCTCGTCGTGGGCGGCGGCAACTTCTACCGCGGCCTCGCCGCGGCGGCGGAGAGCGGCATGGACCGCGCGACGGCCGACTACGCCGGGATGCTCGCGACGCTCCTCAACGCCCTCGCACTCCAGGACGCGCTCGAGCGGGAGGGAGCCGTCACGCGCGTCATGTCCGCGCTCGAGGTGTCGGAGGTCGCCGAGCCGTACATCCGCCGTCGCGCGATCAGGCATCTCGAGAAGGGCCGCGTCGTGATCTTTGCCGCAGGCACCGGGAACCCGTTCTTCACGACCGACACGGCCGCGGCGCTGCGCGCGCTCGAGATGGGCGCCGACGCGATCCTGATGGCGAAGCACGGCGTCCAGGGCGTCTACGACGGCGATCCGCGGCAGGTGTCCGACGCGGAGTTCCTGCCGCGGATCACGCACCTCGAGGCGATCGAGCGCGGGCTCAAGGTCATGGATACGACCGCTCTCTCCCTCTGCATGGACAACCGCCTCACCATCCACGTCTTCGAGCTCGCCGAGGGCAACGTCGCCCGCGTCGTGGCGGGCGAGGAGGTCGGCACCATCATCGCGACTGGGGCTGGAAGCGTCCGCGGCGAAGCCGCAGACGCCCGGCCGGCAGACCGCGCCGCCTCCGGCGGCGCCCGGGACAAGGAGGGCTGACGCATGGCGACCGCGGAAGAGATGATCAAGGGCGCCCAGGACAAGATGGTCAAGTCGGTCGAGCACGCACGGGCGGAATTCGCGACGGTGCGCACCGGCCGGGCCTCGGCGTCCCTCCTCGACCGGATCGAGGTCGACTACTACGGGACGCAGACCCCGTTGCGCCAGCTCTCGACGATCAACGTCCCCGAGCCGCGCATGCTCACCGTGCAGCCGTTCGACCCGGGCTCGATCAAGGCGATCGAGAAGGCGGTCATGGAGTCGGATCTCGGGTTGACGCCGTCGAACGACGGCAAGCTCATCCGGCTGCCGATTCCCCAGCTGACCGAGGAGCGGCGGAAGGAACTCGTGAAGGTCGTCCGCAACATGGCGGAGGAGCACAAGGTCGCCGTCAGGGAGATCCGGCGCGACGCGATGAAGCACCTGAAGGAGCTCGTCGACAACGGCGAGGTCGGAGCCGACGACGAGCACCGCGCCGAGGGTCGCGTCCAGGAGCTGACAGACGAGCACACGAAGCAGATCGACGAGCTCCTGAAGCACAAAGAAGCCGAGGTGATGGAGGTCTGAGCTCGTCCCTCCCCGGCACGGACGTCAGCCCCGAGGAGCACCTCCCCGAGGTCGCGCACGCGGTCGCGGTCATCATGGACGGGAACGGGCGCTGGGCCACGGAGCACGGGGTCTCGGTCGCCGACGGCCATCGCGCGGGGTCACGCGCGCTGCGGCCCGTCGTCGAGGCGGCGATCGACCTCGGCATCGAGTCGCTCGCGGTCTATGCGTTCTCGACCGAGAACTGGAGCCGCGACGCCGGCGAGGTCGAGGCGCTGATGGAGATCTTCGGCGAGACGATCGAGCGGGAGCTCGAGGACCTTGCCGCGCAGGGCGTCCGGTGCCGGTTCGTCGGCCGCCGCGACCGCGCTCCCGACTGGCTGCGAACCAAGATGGAGCACCTCGAAGCCGCGACGGCGGAGAAGTCGAGGCTTCAGCTCTGGATCGCCTTCGACTACGGAGGGCGCGCCGAGCTCGTCGACGCCGCGCGGCGGCTGCTCGAAAGCGGGGCGGACCCGGATCTGCTCGACGAGGCCGCGTTCGCGGCCTACCTCTACGAGCCCGGGATGCCGGATCCCGACCTCGTTATCCGCACCTCCGGGGAGCGCCGCATCTCGAACTTCCTCATCTGGCAGTCGGCGTACGCCGAGTACGTCTTCACCGACACGTTCTGGCCCGACTTCGGGCCGGAGGACCTCCGCGGCGCGATCGAGGAGTACGCGAGCCGGCGCCGTAGATTCGGCGGTCGATGACCAACTTCGCCTCGCGCCTACTGGTCGCAGCGGTCGGCCTCCCGCTCGTGCTCGGCATGCTGTGGCTCGGCGGCTGGTGGCTCTTCACGCTCCTCGCCGTGGCCGCCTGGATCGGCGTGCACGAGTTCGTGACGACCGCGCGTCCCCTGCGGCCGCTCGCCCCGGCCGTATACGCGGGCGTGCTGCTCGCGCTCTTCGGCGCGCGCACCGGCGGCGTGGCGTGGCTGGTGGGCGGATTCCTCGCGACGTTCGCCCTCGCCTTCGTCCTGCACGTCTTCTCGAGCACCAGAGCGCCGACGACCGCAGCGATCGGCTCGACGATCCTGGGCTCGGCCTGGATCGGGCTCGGGCTCGGCTTCTTCCTGCTGCTGCGCGAGATGCCCGACCACGGCAGGCTGCTCGCATTCACCGTCGTGCTCGCGGCGTGGGCCGCGGCGACGTTCGCCTATCTCGGCGGGCGCCCGCTAGGCCGTCACAAGCTCGCCCCGCGCCTGTCGCCCGGCAAGTCGTGGGAGGGCCTCCTGATCGGAGCCGCCGCCGGTGTCTTCGTGGCCTTCATCGCGCTCTACGACACGCGTCACACGTTCCTCAGCGTCTGGGAGGCGGTCGTGCTCGGCCTGGTGGTCGTCGTCGCCGAGCTGATGGGCGACCTGTTCGAGTCGTCGCTGAAGCGCGATCTCGAGGTCAAGGACACGGGACGCCTCCTCGGCGGGCACGGCGGCATGCTCGACCGCATCGACGGACTGCTGTTCGCCGCACCCGCGGCGTATTTCCTCGTGCTCGCGTTCCACTAGGGAGGGTTTGGCGGAAGGTCGCTCGTCGTCGGCGTGCGATGCTCGTTCGCTGACAAGGACGCAGGGAGCTCGAATAGCAGCGCTATTCGAGCGACTGAGGACGCAGCTCAGCGGGCGAGCAGCGTGCGCCGGCGACTCAGCTTGGCTTTCGCCAAACCCTCCCAGGAGTTCCGGCTTCTACACTTGGCGGGTGAAGCGCGTCGCGCTCCTCGGCGCAACCGGCTCGATCGGCCGCCAGGCGATCGAGATCATCGAGGCGCATCCGGAGCTCGAGCTCTGCGCCGCAGCCTCGGGCTCGAGCCCGCTCGACGATGTCGACGCGCCGCTGAAAGCGGTCGGAGGCGACCTGACCGAGTTCCTCGAGCGCGCCGAGCCCGACATCGTGCTCAACGCCGTCGTCGGCTTCGCCGGAGTGCACGCGACGCTCTGGACGCTCGAGCGCGGCGTCGACCTCGCGCTGGCGAACAAGGAAAGCCTCGTCGCCGCCGGCGAGCTCGCGCTCGCTGCGCGCGAGCGGGGGAGCGGACGGATCCTCCCGGTCGACAGCGAGCATTCGGCGCTCTTCCAGTGTCTGGAGGGCCGCGAGCCGGAGCAGGTCGACACGCTCGTGCTCACCGGTTCCGGCGGGCCGTTCCGCGGCCGCACGCGGGCCGAGCTCGAGGACGTCGAACCCGAGCAGGCGCTCGCGCATCCGACCTGGCGCATGGGGCCGAAGATCACCGTGGACTCGGCGACGCTCGCGAACAAGGGGCTCGAGGTGATCGAGGCGCACTACCTGTTCGGCGTCCCGTACGAGCGGATCGAGGTCGCGATCCAGCCCACGTCGATCGTCCACTCGCTCGTGCGCTTCCGCGACGGAGCCGCGCTCGCGCACCTCGGCTACCCGGACATGCGCGTGCCGATCTCCTACGCGCTCACCTATCCCGAGCGTGCCGCGACGCCCCTTGCGCCGCTCGACCTCGCCTCGCTGACCCTCGAGTTCTCGCGTCCCGACACCGACACGTTCCCGATGCTGTCGCTCGCGCGCGCCGCCGGGCAGGAGGGCGGCAGCGCGCCGTGCGTCTACAACGCCGCGAACGAGGTCGCAGTCGCCGCGTTCCTGGACGGCCGCCTGCCCTTCCTCGGGATCCCCGAGGTCGTGGGCGAGACGCTGGCGACGGCCGGCACCGATCCGATCCAGGACGTGGACGATCTCGTCGAGGCCGACCGCGCGGCGAGGGCGCTCGCCGAAGGAGCGCTGGCAGCCGCATGACCTGGCTCGTCGTCGCCGTCGGGCTCGTCCTGATCATCTTCGTGCACGAGCTCGGCCACTTCTCGGTCGCCATGGCCGTCAAGTTGCGGCCGCGCAGCTTCTACATCTTCTTCCCGCCGGCGCTCGTGAAGGTGAAGCGCAAGGGGATCGAGTACGGGATCGGGATGATCCCGCTCGGCGGCCTCGTGCGGATCCCGGGGATGAATCGTCCGTCCGCCCGCGATCTGCGTGCCTACTCTGAGCCCGCCGTGCGAGAGCAGCCGGGCCTCGCACCGGCCGTCGGCGCGGTCCGGCGCGCCCTCGACGTCGAGGATTACGCCGAAGCGCGGCGCGCGTACGCCGAGCTCGAGCGCGATGTCGCCGCTGCGGACCTCTCGCCCGGAGCGCGGCGCTCGGCGGAGCGCGGCTTGCGCGACGTCGAGGAGGGAACCGCTCCCGACGCGTACTGGCGCGCGGCCACGTGGAAGCGAGTCGCGGTCATCGCCGCCGGGCCGGCCGCGAACGTCCTCCTCGCGTTCGTCATCCTGTTCGTCGTGTTCGCCGTGAGCGGCGCGCCGTCGCAGCGTCCGACGGCGACCGTCGCCGACGTGGAGAGCGGAACTCCCGCGGCCGCGGCCGGCCTGCATATCGGCGACCGGATCATCGCCGTCGACGGTCGGCGGACCCGAACGTTCTCCCAGGTGTCGCATCTCATCCGGTCGAGCCACGGAGCCAACGTCACGCTCACCGTCGTGCGGGACGGCCGGCGGGTGACGGTCGGTCCCCGGCGCACGATCCACGAGCAGGGCCGCTGGATCTTCGGCTTCTCGCCGTCGGCACAGCTCGAGAAGTACCCCGTCGGCAAGGCAGCGAGCACGGCGTCCTCGGATCTCTGGGGCGTAGTCACCGGCACCGGCACCGGCCTGAAAGGGCTGTTCTCCCACCAGGGCCGCAGCCAGCTGTCCGGGCCCGTCGGGATCGTCCGCGTCTCGCACAGCGAGCTCCAGATCGGGCTGACCTACTACCTCGAGATCCTCGCGTTCGTGAGCATGTCGCTCGCTCTGATCAACCTGATCCCACTGCTGCCACTCGACGGCGGCCACATTCTCTTCTCCTTGATCGAGGGTGTCCGCCGTCGCGCCCTCGCCCGCGAGGTGTACGAGCGCGTCTCGGTCGTCGGCATCGCGCTCATCCTGCTCGTCTGGGTGATCGCGTTCTCGAACGACCTGTCGGGCCACGCGCCGCACTGAGCCGGCTCAGGGGATCGCCCGCCTCAGCGTCCTCTGAGGGCGCGATTCCGCGGGAACCCGCCTGGCTAGACTGATTCGCGGATGGCCAGCAAGCGGCAGATCTCGGTCGGCGGCGTCAAGGTCGGCGGCGGCGCGCCCGTCGTCGTCCAGTCGATGACGACGACGAAGACGCACGACGTCGAGGCGACGACCGCGCAGGTCGCTGCGCTTGCGAGCGCGGGCTGCGAGATCGTCCGCGTCGCGGTGCCGAAGACCGAGGACGCGGAGGCGCTGTCGAGGATCGTCCGCTTCTCGCCCGTGCCGATCATCGCGGACATCCACTTCAACGCGAGCCTCGCCCTGAAGGCAATCGACCAGGGCGTTGCGGCCGTCCGCATCAACCCCGGCAACATCGGCGGCTCCGACAAAGTCGCCGAGGTCGTGCGCGCGGCGAAGGCAAAGGGGATCGCGATGCGGATCGGCGCAAACTCGGGCTCGCTGCCGAAGCATCTCGAGGAGCTGGCGCAGCGAGACCAGGCCGAGGCGCTCGTCGAGGCCGCGCTCGAGGAGGTGCGCCTGCTCGAGAGCCTCGATTTCTACGACTTCAAGATCTCGGTCAAGTCGAGCCACGTGCCCACCATGATCCGCGCCTACCGGATGCTCTCGGAGAAGGTCGACTACCCGCTCCATCTCGGCGTCACCGAGGCCGGAACGGTCTTCGCCGGCTCGATCAAGAGCGCCGTCGGGATCGGCACGCTCCTCGCCGAGGGGATCGGCGACACCATCCGCGTCTCGCTCGCCTCCGATCCGGTCGAGGAGCCGAAGACGGCATACGAGATCCTCAAGGCCCTGGGATTGCGCGAGCGCGGCCCGGTGATGATCGCCTGCCCGAGCTGCGGACGCGACAACGTCGGCGTCCACACGCTCGCCGAGGAAGTGGAGACGCGCCTCCAGGACTACCCGCAGCACTTCGAGGTCGCGGTGCTCGGCTGCGCGGTCAACGGCCCCGGCGAGTCGGGCGACGCCGACTTCGGGATCGCCGGCGGCCGCGACGTCGGCTTCATCTACGCCCACGGCCGAGTCCTGAAGAAGGTCAGCTCCGACATCCTGATCGACGAGCTGTTCCATGAGATCGACAAATGGATCGCCGACGGAATGCACCGTCCGAAGCGCCTCAAGATGGCGAAGCCGGCGGCCTTGGCCATGGCCGAGGCGTCCCTGATCCCGCTCGAATAGCCTAGGGCGACAACGCCGATGATCGCCCGAGCCTCACAGCTCTTCCTGCCGACCCTGCGCGAGCCACCCGCCGACGCGGAGGCCGCCTCGCACCAGCTACTCGTGCGCGGCGGGTTCATCCGCCAGATCGGCGCCGGCCTCTGGGCGATGCTGCCGCTCGGCTGGCGCGTCCACATGCGGATCGAGCAGATCATCCGCGAGGAGATCAACGCGATCGGCGGCCAGGAGATGCTCTCGCCGACGCTGACGCCGGCTGAGCTCTGGGAGACGACCGGCCGCATCGACGTCCCGATCCTCTTTCACCTGAACGACAGCGGCGGCCGGCCGTTCGTGCTCTCGTGGACGCACGAGGAGTCGATGACCTTCCTGGCGCGCGAGATCCAGTCCTACAAGCAGCTACCCCAGGTCTGGTACCACTTCTCGACGAAGGACCGGGACGAGCCGCGTCCCCGCGGCGGCCTCCTGCGCGTCCGCGAGTTCATCATGAAGGACTCATACACGTTCGACGCCGACGAGGCCGGGCTCGACGCCGCCTTCGCGCGGCACGAGGAGGCGTACAAACGGATCTTCGAGCGCTGCGGGCTCGAGGCGTATCTCGTCGAGGCCGAGTCGGGGGTCATGGGCGGCAAGGAGTCCAAGGACTTTCTCGCGCCGACCGGCTCGGGCGAAAACGAGCTCATGCGCTGCGAGAACGGCGACTACTTCGCGGACGCCGAAGCGGCGCGCGGCGTCGCTCCTCCGGCCGAGCTGCCCCCGCCGCTCGACACGCCCGAGATCGTCGACACGCCGGACGTGACCACGATCGAGGACGTTGCGAACCTGCTCGGCATCGCCGAGTCCGCGACCTCGAAGGCGCTGCCGGTTGTGACCGGCGACCGGCTGGTGCTCGCGCTCGTGCGGGGCGACGACAGGCTGAGCGAGGGAAAGCTCGAGACCTTCTTCGAGGCAGCGTTCAGGCCCGCCACGGAGGACGAGATCCGCGAGGTCTTCGGAGCGGGCGGTGGCTCGCTTGGTCCGGTCGGCGTCGACGTCGACGTGATCGCCGATGAAGCGCTGCGCGAGGGCCAGTACGTCGCCGGAGCGAACGAGGACGGCAAGCATTTCCGTGGCGTCCAGGCCGGCCGCGACTACGAGCCCACCTTCGGGGACATCCGCCAGGCAAAGGACGGCGACGCCTGCCCGGAGTGCGGTGGCACGCTGCGCATCGAGACAGCGATCGAGGTCGGTCACATCTTCAAGCTCGGCACCTTTCACTCGCAGCCGTTCGGCGCGACGTTTCTCGACGAGGACGGGAGGGAGAAGCCGCTCGTCATGGGCAGTTACGGCATCGGCCTCGCGCGCACGATGGCGGCGGTCGTCGAGCAGTCGCACGACGAGCACGGGATCGTGTGGCCGCAGGCGGTCGCGCCGTACGACGCGCACGTCGTCGCGCTGCCGGGCGCGGAGGAGATCGCCGAACAGGCGGCCGAGACCCTCTCGGCGAGCGGGCTCGACGTCCTGCTCGACGATCGCGACCAGAGGGCGGGGGAGAAGTTCGCCGACGCCGACCTGATCGGCTGCCCGATCCGTATCACCGCAGGGAAGAAGAGCCTCGAAGACGGGAAGGTCGACCTCAGGAACCGTGCAAGCGGCGACGAGAAACGATTAGATGTTGCCGATCTCGGTCAGGAGGTCCCCGGGGTGGTTGCGCAGAGTGGCTAAGCGTCGGCGGTTCAGCGAGGAAGCATTCGGCGAGACCGTGCAGAGCCTGATGGACGAGCACGGCGTGACGTACCGGCAGCTCGCTTCCCGCACCGGTCTCTCGGCCGGCTACCTCAACCACCTCGTCCACGGCAACCGCCCGGTCCCGTCGAACGACGTCGTGGCCACGCTCGCGGAGGCACTGGAAGTGGAGCCGGAGCACTTCCGCGAGTACCGCCTGCGGGTGATAACGGACCGGCTCGAGGCGATGCCCGCGCTGATCGACCGGCTCTACCGCCAGCTCAACAAGCCCGGCTAGCTAGCGCTCAACACGGCATAGCCTTGGATGAGGGGATGCGCGGTGGGCTCTGGCGGGACGTATTACGCTGCAGATGGTCGCAAGCGAACTGGCTATTGGCGGCGTGGACGGGATCCGCGGAATGGCATCTTGCTGGTGCTGGCGTACGCACTTTCTCGGCTGCCGGGTGGCTTCTACGGCGTCGATCTGGTTCTTCGTCGGCTCTCGAGGGTTTCTCGATCACTACCGCTTCTGCTCGATGGAACGTGCGCGGCAGCAGGTCGAGTGTCGTTTCGCGCGTTCTACGCGCGTCGCAGCGCGAGGTATAGCTCACCGGCTCGTGCTAGCCGTCCTCGGTGTCGGCGCTGCATTCATGGCCTTTGTCCCACTAGTCGGGTCATTGCCGGGGTTCGGCCGGCTCTCGTTGGAAGGCGTAGCGGTGTGCCGTGCGTCTACTCGGCAACGTCTTTACGGAATGCGTGAGGCCATGCTGGCTGCCCATCGACGCTCACGCCGATGTGGTCGCTCGCCGAGGAGGAGCAGTTTTACTTTGTATGGCCGGCTATTCGTGTTGCTGTCGCGCGGTTGGCGTAGGTGGACTAGAGGCTGTCCTCATGGCGGCAACGATCGGGTCGTCAGCGCCTGGCGGGCGCAGGCGTCACGCTGACGGCGGCGCGAACCGAGGCGAGGTCTACTCGGGCCGGAATGCGGTGTAGCGGACTTCACGTGGATCTGCGTCTGCCGCCGCGAGAGCAGCGGGAGTGACGCCGTGCCGAGGATTCGATTGCGCGTCGTTGCTCGCTCGTGCGTGGTGATCGGATCGCCTGAGCCGACACTCGCGCACGGAGCACCGCGTTCGCCTACGCCGCGGGTTTCGCTGGCAGAGGCTCGCGGGCTTGTCTGTTCTTGCGCACCGGCGATCTCGGTTACGTCGCCCTTCGCGCCGCTCGCTCGGGTCGGGACGATCAGCTACGGCGTCTGATGTGTGGATGGCCGGACGGTTGCGGCTTTCGACCGTGAAGGCGTAATGCCGCTCCTCGTCGCCCTCGGGGTGGGCTGGGCGATCCACGCGCTGCATCGAACGCAGCGGGTTCAGACGGCGGAGAGGAGCGGATAGCTACAAGGAGCAGCGGGCGGTGGCTGCGGAGGTAGCACGGGAGGTGGCGGAGCGCGTAGCGGAGAAAGAGGTGCGAGCCGTGCGCTCGCACCGAGCGAAGTCGCCCGGCCACCCGAGTCTCTGGAATCAGCTCGACGCCCTCGACGAGGCCGAGACGAGCTCCGATCCCGGCACGGCCCGCGAGGAGCGGCGAGACGGTGAGAAAGAGCTCGTCCACGAGCCGCGAGGCAACGAGCGACCCGAACGTCGTCGGGCCTGCTTCGGTGAGCACGACCGAGCAGCCGCGGTCGCGCAGCACGTCCAACGCGAGCGCGAGATCGACCGTCTCGCCGGTGTTGACGGGCACGACCTCGGCGGCGCCCGGCACCGAGACTCGCAGGCGCGCTGCGGCCTCCTCCGTCGTCAGCACGAGGGCGCCGGACTCGAGCACCGGATGTGCGGGGTCGAGCGAGGCGCCAGTGGTGACGACGACGACGAGAGGCTGTTCCGGCCGGCCCCGGCGGGCTCGCAGCTCGGCCAGCGCAGCGGCCGCAGGCGGATACGCGCGATCGACCCGCCACGTTCCCTTCGGCGAGGCGAGCAGCGTTCCCGACCCGACGACGACGGCGTCCGAGCAGGCACGCAGGAGCGCGAGGACGAAGCTGTCGGCCTCGCTTTCGTCTCCGACCACCGCATGTGAGCGCGGCAGCCTCGGTACGGCCACGACACCGTCGAGCGACTCCACGAAGTTCGCGACGACGCACGGCTCGTCGAGGCCGATCGCGCTGCCGTAGAGGTCGGCAAGCTCCTGCGGGACGTCCCAGCGCGGCAGGTCGTCGTCCTCGGCGAGGACGCTGAACGGCGAGATCACCGCGTCAGCGTAAGAAACTCTGAGCGCAGCGTCTCGTCCTCGTCGTAAAGCCGCGCCAGACGGTCGTGACCGTGACCGAGCCGCCCTCCTCGACGCCTCGCATCGCGGTGCACAGGTGCGCAGCCTCGAGCCGCACCGCGACGCCGCGCGCACAGGCGAGCTGCTGCAGCCCGTCCGCGATCTCCTCGGCGAGTCGCTCCTGCACGGTGAAGCGGCGCGCGTAGAGGCGCACGAGCCGCGTGAGCTTCGAGATGCCGAGGATCTCGTCGCCGGCGACGTAACCGATGTGAGCGCGTCCGTGGAACGGCAGCGCGTGATGCTCACAGAGCGCGTAGAACCCGACAGGGCCCTCGACGATCTGCGCGTGGAGGCCGTCCACGCCCGCGGGCCGCTCAGCCGGAAAGAGCGTGCGCAGCTTCGGATCGCCGTCGTAACCGGCTGTCGCGTCGTACAACGCGTGCACGAAGCGCCGCGGCGTGTCGCGTGTGCCCGGCGTGTCGAGGTCGAGCCCGAGCGCCGTAAAGATCTCGGCAGCGTTCCGCTCGAGGCGCGCCCAGTCCGCGTCGTGAGTTCGCGTCCGTCGGGACCGTGGACGGGAAGCTCGAAGACGTTCGTGCTCATGCGACCTCCTCCTGGGGCATTCGCCGGGGAAGCACGGCGAGCCCGATGACGGCGACCTGCGCGAGCGCGAGCCAGGCGAAGACGAGGGGATGTCCGACCACCATTAGGAGTCCAAACGCTGCGAGCTGCGTCGACATGCCCAGATTGGCGAGCAAGAAGACGGCGAACGAGCTCGTGAGCGCCGGCCGGCGCGCGACGAGCGCCTCGGCCAGCCTGTCCTGCGGGGCGTAGACGAAGCCGTAGATCCGGCGCAGAAACTCTGTCGCGCGGCCTCCGGCCGCTTCGGGCTCGGCAGCCGCCTCGCGCGACAGCCGCTCGACGTTGAAGTTGAGGCTGAGGACGCTCGTCACTGCAAGGAAGCCGGCGAGCGCGAGCGCCGGGCTCCCGGTCGTCCAGCCAAGCCCGGCGAAGAGCGCTGCGTTCACGAGCAGGTCGACCTCCGAGTCGAGGTAGCGGCCGAACGCGCTCGTGCGGCCCGTGAGCCGCGCGAGCTGGCCGTCCGCGTTGTCGAGCAGCGTCTTGAGCTGCACGAGCAGCGCGGCCACGACCAGCGAGCCGCGCCCGAGCTCGGCGGCCGCCGTGATCCCCGCGGCTCCGGCAGCGACGACGACAAGGGGCGGCGGAACGCGGAGGCGTGCGAACAGGAGCACGAGCGGGTGCGCGAGCGGGCGGAAGATCCACTCGCACACGAGCTCGGTCCCGCGCCGCGGCTTCCGCGACCGCGCGAGACGGCTAGACGGCAAGCGCACCTTCGCCGGCGCGGATCAGGTCGCGAGCGTCGTCGAGCTTGTCCCAGACGTTCCAGAGCAGCACGCCGCGCGGCCTGCCGTCCTCGACGTAGGTCACGACGCCCTTGCGGTACGGCTCCTGCCAGTCCTCGACCGACCTCGAGCCTCGAGTCGACGTGCCCGACGGCCTCGTAGCCGAGGTCGAACAGGTCGGAGTAGAAGAACGGGAGGTGCTCGTACGGCGCGTTTGCTCCGGCCATGTTCGCGCCGACCGCGTGGCCGTGGCTGTTCGCGTGGTCCTCGTGCTCGATCCGCAGCGTGATGCCGAGCGCGGGGACGGGGAAGCGCGCGACGTCGCCGGCGGCGAAGACGTCATCGTGACCGGGAACGCGGCCGTACTCGTCCACGACGATTCCGTCGTTGACCTCCAGCCCTGCCGCCTCGGCGAGCTCCGTGTCGGGGACGACGCCGAGCCCGGCGACGACGGCGTCCGCCTCGAGCTCCAGGCCCGACTGGGTCTTGACCCGGCTGCCCGAGGCCTCGGCGACAAGCTCGCCGGTGCGCACGTCGACGCCCTTCTCGCGGTAGTAGTCGGTGACCGACGCCGAGAGACCGGGCGGGAAGAGGCGGAAGCCGATTCCATGCTCGGGGAAGAGCATCGTCACGCGAGCGCCGTTGCCGACCAGCGCGGCCGCGATCTCGGAGCCGATGAATCCGCCGCCGATCACGACGACATGCGATCCCTCGGGCGCGATCTCGCGCAGGCGGCGGTAGTCGTCGAGCGTGCGGAACCAGATCGACACCCTCGCGCGCCGGGAATCTCGCGCGGCTTCGCCCCGGTCGCAAGCAGCAGCTTCTCCCAGCCGTACTCGTCGCCGGCGTCGTCGGTCGCGCTGTGTCCCGCGAGGTCGACCGAGACGATGCGGCGGCCGGTGACGAGCTCGACGCCCGCGGCCGGCTCGCGCCAGAGCTTCTCCTCCGAGGCGCCGTGCCACAGGCCTTTCGTGAGCAGCGGCCGCTTGTACGGCGGGTGCGGATCGGCGCCGATCATCGTGATCGAGCCCTCGGGATCCTGGTCGCGGATGCCCTTGGCGGCCATGTCGCCGGTCATGCCGGCTCCGACGATGAGGTACTTGGTGTTGGTCATCTCAGCCCTCTTTCACGAGACGGCGGTTGGAAGGGAGCAAGGTCTTACCTTCTACCGGCGCGACGGCGCGCTACGCAGAGGCAAGAGCGGACGTCCGCTCCGCCATCTCGCGATCCTTCTGGGTGATCCCGCCCGCCGAGTGCGTCGTCCAGCGTACGGTCACACGCCGGTAGCGGATGTCGATGTCCGGGTGGTGGTTCTCGCTCTCAGCGAGCTCGGCGAGCCGGTCGACGAACTCGATCGCTGCCGGGAACGACGGCAGCTCGAACTCCCGTACGAGCGCGTCGTCCTGCTCCTGCCAATCGCTCATGGCGGGAGTATTCCCGGTGCGGGACGCGCAAACGGCGGTTGTTCGTACAAGACTCCAGAGGAGTGCGTGAATCGAGTGACCGGGAACTCGTCCGAAAGGCGCGGCGCGGCGACCGCGAGGCTGCCGCTGCGCTCTTCCGCCGCTACTGGCGCGACGCGTGGCGTGCCGCCTATGCGATCACCGGGCGACGCTCGCTCGCGGACGACGTCGCCTCCGACGGCTTCGAGCGAGCGTTCGCCGCGCTCGGGCGCTTCGACGACCGGCGTCCGTTCGGCCCGTGGCTGCACCGGATCGTGGCGAACCGGGCGCTCGACGTGCTCCGTGCCGAGCGCCGTCTCTCGGACGAGGAATTGCCGGATCTCCCCGATCTCGCACCGTCGCACGAGGTGGGCGACCGCAGCCTGCTCACGGCGGTGGCCGGGTTGTCGCTCGAGCGCCGCGTGGTCGTCGTCCTCCGCTACGGGGTCGGAATGACGCCGAAGCAGATCGCGGACGCGCTCGATCTCCCCGTGGGCACGGTCAACTCGCGGCTCGCCCGCGCGCTCGAGCAGCTGCGCGAGTCATTGGAGGTCGAGCATGTCGAGTGAGCTCGAGCGGCGGCTCGAGGCGATGCTTGCCGACGCTCCCGAACCTGACCCGGGAGCGGGGGAGAAGGCGCTGCATCGGGCATTGCAGTCGCTCGAGCCGGTTACTCATTCGCACCGCGGGCTGCGTACCGCCATCCTCGTCTTCGCGGCTGCCGTCGTGCTGCTCGTGGTCGCAGCCGGCTCCCTCGCCGCGGCGGGCGCGCTGCATGTCAGCTTCGGGGCGAAGGCGAAGCCGCGTCGAGCGGTCGTCCAGCTGACCCTCCCGAGGGGAGCCGACGGAATCGCGGCGATCGTCGACGGCCGGCTCTCGGTGGTGACGAGAGGTGGCTTCCGGCTCCAGGGGCTGCCGGCGACCGCCGCCGCTCTGTCGCCGCATGCGCTGTACGTCGCCGCCGGGATCGGCCACTCACTCGTCGCGCTCAAGCCGAACGGCCGCCAGGCCTGGTCACATCCCGCCGGCGGGAGCGTCGTCGCGATCGCCTGGGCCCCCGACGGCTTGCGGATCGCGTACGTCGTCCACACCGGGAATCGCTTCGTGCTGCACGTCATCTACGGGAACGGCATCCACGACACGACGATCGACCGCTCTGTGCGAGCGGTACGGCCCTCGTGGCGAGCCGACTCCCTCGCCTTCGCCTACGTCGGGGGAGGCGGTCGCGCCGTGGTGTACGACCTCGCGCACAAGACGCACCGTGTGGTCGGGACCGCCGGAGCCGGTCACGCATTTGGCCTTCGCGCCGACGGGCACGGCGCTCGCGCTGGCAACGCCGAGCACGGTGCGGCTCGGCGCGAAGGCCGTCGCCGGCCGGCAAGGTCGAGACTCTCGGCTGGCTGAACGGGCGGCTCGCCGTCGCGGTGGGTGGAGGGCTCACGACAATCGCGCCCGGCGCAACGTCGCATGTCGTGTACGGAGCCCACAGCGTCGTCGCCGCAGTCACTCCGAAGCTCGTCATCGTGCGCAGCGGACCGAGGCTATTCACCGGCCACACAACGCTCCTGACCGTCCCGCCAAATGCGGCCGTCAGCGACCTCCAGGTCGGCTAGCGGGGCCAGAGCGAGATCGCAACGTATCGCGTCTCGGGCGCGACCTTCCTCGTCCAGAACCGATGGAGCGTTCCTGCCCTGAGCTCCGTCACCTGGCCGGTGAGGAGCGACGACGTCACGACCTGGCCGCCGAACGTCGCGAGGTTGAACGAGCCGTAGGGCATCGGGACGGTGCCGAGTCGCCGGTACGTCCGCCACAGCACCGCCTCGATGGACGAGCCGTAGCCGCTCGTCAGCAGCGCCCGAGCGCCGGAGAAGGCAACCTCCTGCGGGGCGCGGCCGGCCCGAATGACCTTCACGACCCTGCCCGTGTCGGCGCTGTAGACGGTGACGTAGGGAGCCCGCGCCGAGCTGAGCCAGACCGTGCGACCGTCGGGCGCAAAACCGACGCTGTGCGACGGAACGCGGGGATGGAGCCGGCCGGCGATCCGCGGGTCCGCCAGGTCGGATGTATCGAGCCGGACGACCGTGGTTGCGACCTCGCTGAGCGCGATCCACAGGCGCTTCCCGTCCGGACTGAAGGACATGTGATGCGCGCCGGCGCCGACGTAGAGGCGATGGACGATTCGTTGCCGCTCGAGGTCGATCACGGTCAGATCTCCCGTTCCCCCGTCGGCGACGTACGCGTAGCGGTTACCGGGGGCGACTCGCGCGACCTCCGGATCGCGGAAACCTTGGAACACCTTGATCGGCCGCAAGCTGTGCCAGGCCAGCAGCGTCACGCTCCCGGTCGCCGGGCTGAGGACCACCGCGGGACCGTGCAGCGGTGCGGCGACCATGAGCGGGTCGACAATGTGGACGCGCTTCAGAACACGACCGCCGTGCGGGCCGAGCGAGACGGCGATCACCTGGTTCGAGGTCTCGGCCGCGACGATCCCGACGGGAGCGCGGGCGGACGTGCGGGCGGCCGCGGCAGGAACCAGCAGCAACGCGACGACGAGAACGAGGAGTCGGCGCATGCCACCGATACGGCGGAGGCCGGACCGGAGGTCCCGGTGAGCTACGGTTTCCCGGCCCGGGGCGTGGCGCAGCCTGGTTAGCGCGTTGGTCTGGGGGACCAAAGGTCGCCGGTTCGAATCCGGCCGCCCCGACTGTGCTGTTCTTCCTGACGGTCGCCGGTGTGATCGCCGTGGCAGGCTGGGTCACGGACCAGACGCTCGACGACGTGCGGGCGATCCTCAGGCGGCGAGGACGTCGGCCGAGCAGCTAGCGACCAGCGCGTTCCGCCAGTCCTCGACCCCCGCGAGCTGTGGATGGCCGACGTCGACGGCGACGTCCGGCCACGAATCGATGCCCAGCGCAGCTGCGCCGCCCGCCGAGCCCATCTCGAGCAGGTCGTCGACCGCGAAGACGTCACGCCGGCCGGATTGACGCCGCGCGATCCCGTCGAGCTCTCGTAGCTCCTCCAGGGGATCGATCCGGACGTTCGAGTCCGACCCGATGCAGAGCTCGATGTCGCGGTGGAGCACGCGCTCGACCGGGAGAAAGCCGTCGCCGAGGTTGGCCTCGGTGGTCGGGCAGGCGCAGATACGCGCCCCCGCCGCCGCGAGCAGATCGAACTCGTGTCCGTCGGCGTGCGTCGCATGGACGATCGTCGTGTGCGGACCGAGACAGCCGCACGCGTCGAGCAGCTCGATCGGCCGCAGACCGTGCTCGGCGAGGCACTCCTCGATCTCACGCGGCTGCTCGTCGGCGTGGACGTGCAGCGGCAGCCGGTGGTCCGCGGCGTAGCTGCCGAGCTCCTCGAGCCACGCGCGCGGGCAGGCGCGGATGGAGTGGGGGGCAATCCCGACCCGGATTCCCTCGGCGCGCAGCTCCTCGACCTCGGCGACGTACGCGGCAACCGAGTCCTGCCGGAAACGCTCCAGACCGCCGCGCGCATAGGCGACGTGAAGGAGGACAAGCTCGATTCCCGCCTCGGCCGCAGCGTCGGCCGCGGCATGGGCCTCCGCGAGCCCGAGGTAGTGGAACTCGCCGACGGCGGTGTACCCGGCCGCGCGCAGCTCGCGATAGACCTCCGCATAGCTCGTTCGCACCCGTTCCGGGGTCTGACCCTGTGCGAGCTCGAGCATCGTCTCGCGCCACGCCCAGAAATCGGCGCCTTCGGCCCGCCCGCGCAGCGCCCGCTGGAACGCGTGGCAGTGCGCGTCGACGAAGCCCGGGATCCGAGGCGGCTTCTGCACGCCCGTATCCTTCCTCACATGGAAGCTCGCGCCGTATCTCCGCCGCTCGCGCAGCTTCCGAACGCGCTGACGGTCGCGCGGCTCGCCTTGATCCCGATCTTCGTCGTGCTCATGGTGCAAGCCGGCCACAACCCGAGCTGGCCCGCCGGCATCGTTTTCGGCATCGCAGGCATCACAGACCAGATCGACGGCTTTCTCGCGCGCCGCTGGCACGTCGAGTCGCGCTTCGGACAGCTCGCCGACCCGCTCGCCGACCGCCTGATGATCGACGCGGCCGTGATCCTGCTCGCCTACTACGACCGCCTGCCGTGGGTCGGACTCGCGGTCATCCTGGGACGCGACGTCCTCCTGCTCGCCGGCTCGAGGCTCCTCGCCCCGCGCGGTATCGAGATCGAGGTGAACACGGTCGGCAAGGCCGCGACGTGGGTGCTCTACGCGGCGATCGGCTTCCGCATCGTCACGCACGAAGCGACGAAGTGGCCGCTCTACCTCTTCTGGGCCGGGCTCGCGCTCGCCCTGGTGGCCGCCGTGTTCTACATCCGAACCGCCCGGAGAGAACTGCGGCGATGAAGGCCGTAGTCATGGCGGGGGGAGAGGGCACACGGCTGCGGCCCCTCACCTCAAACCAGCCCAAGCCGATGGTGCCGATCGTCGGCAAGCCGTGCATGGAGCACATCATCGAGCTGCTGCGCAGGCACGGCTTCGAGGACGTGATCGTCACAGTCGCGTTCCTGCCGCAGGCGATCCGCGGCTACTTCGGCAGCGGCGAGGGGCTCGGCGTCGACATCGGCTACTCGGTGGAGGAGTCGCCGCTCGGCACCGCCGGCTCGGTGAAGCTGGCGGCCGGAAGGCTGGACGACACCTTCCTCGTCATCTCCGGCGACGCCCTCTGCGACGTCGACCTGACCGCGCTCGTGGAAGCGCATCGGGAGAAAGGCGCGTCCGTGACGATCGGCCTCAAGTCGGTCGAGAACCCGCTCGAGTTCGGCATCGTCGTCACCGACGAGGACGGCCGTGTCGAGCGCTTCCTCGAGAAGCCGTCCTGGGGACAGGTCTTCTCGGACACGATCAACACCGGCATCTACGTGATCGAGCCGGAGGTCCTGAAGCACATCCCGCAGGACCGGCCGTACGACTTCTCGAAGGAGCTTTTCCCGCTGCTGCTCGAGATGGGGAGACCGATCTACGGCCACGTCTTCGACGGCTACTGGCAGGACATCGGCAACCTCGACCAGTACCGGCAGGCGAACTTCGACGCCCTCGACGAGAGCGTCCGGCTCGAGATCGACGGCATCCGCATTCGCGGCAACATCTGGCTGGGGGAGGGGGTGGACCTCGACGACCTCGACACGATCGCCGGGCCGGCGTACCTCGGCAACTACTGCCGGGTCGGGCGCGGCGCCCACGTCGGGCCGTACACCGTCCTCTCGTCGAGCGTCACCGTGCGCGAGCGCGGCCGCGTCCTTCGCTCCATCGTCGACACGTCGTCGTACATCGGCCGCAGCACCGAGGTCGTGGGCGCGATCGTCGGCCGCACCTGCGATCTGCGTGCACACGTACGCGTCCACGAGGGCGTCGCGATCGGGGACGAGGTCACGGTCGGCGCCGAGAGCGTGATCCTGCCGGGCGTCCGCATCTACCCCTTCAAGGAGGTCGAGACCGGCTCGACGCTGCACGAGAGCCTGATCTGGGAGTCGCGCGGCACGACCCGCGTCTTCGGCAAGAGCGGCGTGGCCGGGATGGTGAACGTCGACCTCACACCGGACGTGGCGGTCAGGCTCGCGGCCGCGCTCGGCACTGCGCTGAAACGCGGCGCGCGCGTCGTCGCGAGCCGCGAGGGCGCGGCCGCCTGCCGGATGATCAAGCGGGCGATGATCTCCGGTCTGTCCTCGACCGGCGTCCACGTCGAGGATCTTCGAGTCAGCCCGGCCGCCGTTGCCCGCCACCTCGTCAAGTCGGAGGCGCACGACGCCGGCTTCCACGTCGGCATCAGCCCGAACGACCCCGAAGTGATCCGCATCCAGTTCTTCGAGCCGCTCGGGGTCGAGATGAGCGCCGAGATGCAGAAGGAGGTCGAGAAGCACTTCACGCGCGGCGAGTTCCGCCGCGTCGCCGCCGGAGAAGTGGGAACCATCTCCTACCCCGCGCGCGTCCGCGAGACGTACGCCGCCGACCTGCTCTCGACGATCGACGCCGAAGCTGTGCGCGACCGGCGGTTCCGCATCGTCGTCGACTACGGATTCTCCGGCGCCTCGTACGTCTTGCCGCTCGTGCTCGGCCCGCTCGGAGTAGAGGTCGTGGCGGCCCATGCATTCACCGGCGAAGGGCCCGACGCCGCCGCGCCGGGGCTCGCAGCGTCGATCGGCCAGACGAAGCGGCTCGTGCCGGTGGTTGGCGCGGATCTCGGAGCCGTCTTCGACCGGTCGGCTGAACGGCTCTATCTCGTCGACGAGCAGGCGCACGAAGTGCCGGTCGAACAGGCGCTGCTGCTCTTCCTTCGCCTGCTGGGCTCGAACGGCCGCCGTGGGAAGCTCGCTTTCCCGGTGACCGTGACGAGCCAGGTCGAGCGGCTCGTCGAGAACTCCGAGCTCGAGGTCGTGCGCACGCCCACCTCGCTTCCCGAGCTGACGCGCGTGGCCGCGCAGGGTGGCGTCGTGTTCGCGGGCGCCGTCGGGGGCGGGTACGTCTTTCCCGACTTCCTGCCCGGCTACGACGCCGTCGCGAGCCTCGCGAAGCTGCTCGAGCTGCTCGCGCCTGTCAACCGGCCCGTCTCGGAGCTCGTCGCCGAGCTGCCCGAGCCGACGCTCGTCCACCACCAGGTTCCCTGTCCGTGGGCGCTCAAAGGGCTCGTCATGCGCATGCTGAACGAACGCTTGGCAGGACGGGACCTCGACCTCACCGACGGGATCAAGCTGTTCGAGGAGCGCGGCTGGGCGCAGGTGCTGCCGGATCCCGACGAGCCGGTCCTGCATCTCTACGCGGAGGGGGAGACGCGAGAGCTCTCGGAAGAGCTCGCACGCGAGCTGCGGGCGCTCGTCGACGAGATCGAGCAGGGCGAGGCGGCGGCGACCCGTACCTAAGCGGGGCTTTTGCTCCCTTCGAACCTAAAAGCTAAAGTTCAGGTTCACCCTACGACGAAAGGGCCCGATGGAACCGCTGCCCGATCTTGCGACGCTGTCAGACGACGACCTCAAGAAGCTCATCGACGAGCTGACGCGGGAGGAGCAGGAGGTCTCGTACCGCCGGCGGCTCCTGCACGGAAAGATCGACATCCTGCGAGCCGAACTCGTGGCCCGACTGCAGAAGACGGAGGGGCGGAGCGTCCTCGAGTCGGTCGACGTCGACTCGCTGACGGCGATCCTCACCGGAAAGGCTGCGCCACCGGCCTGATGGCCCACGTCTACTGCCCTGAATGCGGGTACAACAACCCGGAGCACGCGCACTTCTGCGCGAAGTGCGGTGCGGCGCTCGTCGTCCCCGAAGAAGGCGAGTCGACGGAGGCGTTCACCGCCCCCGAGCTGCCCGAGAGCCTCGATCCACTCGAGGATCTCGGTGTGCACGGCGCAGCCGTCATCGTGCGCTCGGGCGGCGGCCGGGCGGGTGAGACCTTCCCCGTCGAGGCGAGCCCCACCGCGATCGGCCGCTCGCCGGACTGCGCGATCTTCCTCGACGACGTCACCGTCTCCCGCAAGCACGCCGTCTTCACGCAGGACGGCGACCGGTGGCAGATCGAGGATCAGGGCAGCCTCAACGGGACGTTCGTCAACCGCGAACGAGTCGAGACCGCCGAGATCAGAGACGGCGACGAGCTCCAGATCGGCAAATACCGACTGACGTTCATGCAGCGCTGATGGCAGCGACCGAGGCACCCTCGCGCCGCCGTCTGCTGACGATCGGCACCGTCTGCAGCCGGCTCAAGGACGAGTTCCCCGACGTCTCGATCTCCAAGATCCGCTACCTCGAGGACCAGGGACTCCTGACGCCGCGGCGCACGCAGGGCGGCTACCGGCTCTTTTCCGAGGACGACGTCGAGCGGCTGGAGACGATCCTGCGTCTGCAGCGCGACGAGTTTCTGCCGCTGCGCGTGATCCGCGAGGAGCTCGACGCGGGCGCCGGCGCGAAGCGGCGACGTCGTCGCAGTGTCGTCGACACGGGGGAGGAGGAGCTCACTCTCGACGAGCTCTGCGAGCGCGCCGGCATCACGCTCGACCGCGCGCGCGAGCTCGAGGAGTTCGGGCTGCTCGAGTCGCGAGTCGAAGACGGCCAGCGGCTCTACCCCGAAAGCGAAGCCGACATCGCCGCCGCGTGCGAAGCGCTCGCCCGTTTCGGGATCGCAGCGAGGAACCTGCGCGCCTTCCGTACCGCCTCCGACCGCCAGGGCAGCCTCCTCGAGGCGGTCATTGGACCTGCTCTGCGGTCGCGCAACGCCGAGCGCCGCCAGGCCGCACTCGGCGACCTGCAGCGCCTCGCGCAAAACGCGCAGGAGCTCGCCGACCTCCTGTTGCGCCGCAACGTCCGCCGTCTGGTCGAGTAGCCTCGCACACATGGCGGGGATCGATCTCACGACACGCGTCCGCGAGGTCCCGGACTTCCCCGAGCGGGGGGTCGGCTTCAAGGACATCTCGCCGCTCTTGCTCGACGCCGAGGCGCTGCGGCAGGCGGTGGGCGACCTCGCCGACTGGACCCGCGAACGCGAGGCCGACCTCGTGCTCGGCGCCGAGGCCCGAGGCTTCTGGCTCGGCGCTGCGATCGCGGTCGAAGCAGGCTGCGGCTTCGTCGCCGCCCGGCGGCCGGGCAAGCTCCCGCCCGAGACCGTCTCCGCGACCTACGCGCTCGAGTACGGCCAGAACACGCTCGAGGTGGCGGCCGATGCGATCGCAGGGGGCGCCCGGGTCGTCATCCACGACGACGTGCTCGCGACAGGCGGAACCGTCGAGGCCATCGCCGGCCTCGTGGAGCAGCTCGGCGGCACCGTGGTCGGAGTCAACTTCGTGATCGAGCTCTCGTTCCTCGGCGGCCGCGAGCGCCTGGCGAGCTACGACCTCTGCTCGCTGATCACGTACTGAGGACACCCCACCGGTCGTCCGGCGCCGTCTTTACAACGTCTCCATCTACGACCCGCTCACGAGCCGCTACGCGTTCGCCTGTCCCGTGCGGGGCGAGACGCATGTGCCGCTGTCCGCCTTCCTCAGCATCGAGCAGCTGCCAGGAGCAGCGCATCCGGCCGTCTTCCGGGTGAGGTTCGACTGCGGCTGCGGCTCCGAGCACGACGGCCTGCTCACGCACGACGAGCTCGACTGGGCGCCGCTCGGGCTCCGCGCGGGCGCATTTCTCAACCTCATGACCTCGCAGCTCGACTCCGCGGGCGCCGAGCTCGGCGAGCTCGCAGCCGGGCACATCAGGCGAGGCGAGTGGCCGTGGAGCTTCTTCTGCTTTCCGGAGGGGCGGGCACGTCCCGTGTTCCCGTCGTCCTTCGCGTTGCTCACGGCGACCGACGGTCCGGTGGGGCTTGCCGTGCGCTGTCCGAGCTGCCGCCGGCTCTCGCTCAACCTCGTCTCGCACTCGCACGTCGACGTTCCGTTCCACAACGACCGCGAGATAGGGGTGGTGGAACATCTGTTCGCTCAAGACGCGCTCACCACGCTCGACGAGTTCCGGGCGGAGCTCTGGTCGGCGTCGTTCGACGTGCGCCGGCTCGCGCTCGAGTAGCCGCTTTCGAGAGCCGCGCACCTCGAAGCCGGGCTCGACCGTTCCACTCGCAACGGGCAACGGAACGAGGTGAAACGGATGCGCAGGTACGGCTTATATGACACGTCGCGCGGTCTGACGCTCGCGCTCGCCGCAGGGCTGGCGGGACTCGGGCTGTGGGGCGCCGCGCAGGTCGGAACTCAGACAACCGGGCGTTTCTGGCTCGCGATGCTCGTCGTCGCGGGCGCGGGGCTTCTGATCGCGCTCGCCAACCACGTCGGGACGTGGACGAAGGGCCTCAGGATGCGGGTGTCTCCGGGCACGTTCGCTCTTGCGTTTCTGCCCGTCCTCGTCTGCGTCGGCTGGATCCTGCTCGCGAATCAACCGGGATCGGGCTGGCAGGAGGGCAGGATCGACACCTGGAGCAACTCGATCGGGATTCTGGGAGTGGTGCACTCGATCGGCCTCTGGCACGGAGCCCTCGCGTTCGGGCTCGGGCTCATGCTCGGCCTCTCGCTCGACGGTGTTCCCGCGCCTGTGGTCGAGGCCGAGCCGGCCTACGCCGGGCCGACGGCTGACGAGCCTGTCACGGCCGAGCGCAGCTGGACTGCGAGGCGGGCGCCCGCAGCGCCGGCCACCGACGCCGAGGACACGACCGCGACGCGCACCCGCGCGCCGGCGAGCTGATCTCGCACGACCCGCCGATCCGCGGCCGCTGTCGCTCGTTCGCCTCGAACGAGTGAACGCGGCCGCGGATCCCTGCCCGAGGGATCACGCTGACGAGGTGGGTCCCCCGATATACAGATCGAGATGAACGTCTTGGCCCAGGAGACGAGTCACCGCGGCGCGCGCCTGCTCGCCGCGCACTTGGAGAGCCTCGATCCGCGGGCCGTCCCGGCGCGCGAGCGGCTCGACGAACAGCTCGGCAACGAGCTTGCGCGCAAGCTCGTCTTCGCCCTGGCGCCGCACCGCCCGAGCCGGCGCGCGGCGTAGAGGCTACGAGCGCCTGCGGCTGGCGCGCCGCCGCCGCGGAATGTCTTCGCCGCGAAGACGAACGAACAGCCAGATCGCCGCGAACGAGACCATCGAGATCACCACCGCGGTCGCACCGCTTTCTCCGATGGCGATCAGCCCGAAGTAGATGTACAAGCCGAGGCTGATCGCCCAGATGAGCGCGATCACGCCCTGGTCGATGCTCGGCGGACGGGGCGGATGCATCGCAGCGATCCTAGACGAGGCGAGATCCGCCGGGTGTAGCAAGCAAGGGGTCGAGAGCGGGGCGGACCGGACCAAAAAAAATTCGCCGAGCTCGTCGCGGTTTCGTCCACAACCCCGATTGACTTTCCGCTTCGGCCCTTGCGAGCCGCCTCGTACGGCCTCCCGGTGTTGCTTCGTCCTACTCCCGCGCCGCGCTCGGCGCATGAGGGAATCTACGGCCTCTTCGGACACGCCGCAAGGGGGTCGAGAACGGAAAATGCCGCAATTTGCGAACGTTGAATAATCAACATTTCCACAGCACTCTGTGCATCCTGTGGATAACTGGCGTCGAGGGGGATTCGACTGACCGCACCCAGCTGAGTGGGAGGGACGAAAACAAAGGGCCCGGCTGATTCCTGCCGCTACTTGACATAACATTGCTTATCGTGCACGAGACTTGACCCGGAGGGTGCCGCCGTGTTTCGGTAGCTTCAACAGGCGGGAGAACGTCCAGAAGCGCCGACTGAGGGGGAAGCTGTGACGACGGTCGAGATGGAGTCGATCCTCGCAAGCGAGGAGCTGGCGACGCTGCTCGAGGCGTCCGAGTCGAGCGGCCAGCTGCGGCAGGCCGAATTGGTCGAGGTGCTCGAGCCGCTGGAGCTCGACCCGCTCGAGACGGAGGCCGTCTATCAGGAGCTCGACCGGCGCGGAATCGAGCTGCTCGTGGAGCCGGAGCGCGAGACCGAACCGGAGCCGGCTCCGGAGAAGACACCGCCGCCGGCGCCGCAGCCGTTCGAGACGACGACCGACGCGCTGCAGCTGTTCCTGCGCGAAGCGGGCCGCCATCAGCTACTGACGGCCGCACAGGAGGTCGAGCTTGCAAAGCGGATCGAGCGTGGCGACGGGGCCGCGAAGCAGCGGATGATCCAGTCGAACCTCCGTCTCGTCGTCTCGATCGCCAAGAACTACCGCAACCAGGGTCTCCCCTTCCTCGACCTCATCCAGGAAGGGACGCTCGGGCTCATCCGAGCGGTCGAGAAATTCGACTGGCGCCGCGGCTACAAGTTCTCCACCTACGCGACCTGGTGGATCCGGCAGGCCGTGGCCCGCGCGCTCGCCGACAAGGCGAGGACGATCCGGATGCCCGTCCACATCGTGGAGCGGATGCAGAAGATGAACCGCGCCGAGCGGACGCTCTGGATGGAGCTCGGCCGCGAGCCGACGCTCGACGAGATTGCGGACGAGGCTTCGCTGCCGGTCGAGCAGGCGCGGGAGGTGCGAGCGGCGGCGCGCGCTTCGACCAGTCTCGACCAGCCGGTCGGCGACCAGGAGGATGCGGTCTTCGGCGACTTCGTGGCGGGCGACGACCCGCTGCCGGACGAGCGCGTCGAAGGCGCCCTCCGCAGCCAGGCTCTCGCCGTCGCGCTGCAAGCCCTGTCCGAGCGCGAGCGACAGGTGCTCGTCCTCCGCTACGGGCTCGTCGACGAGGAGCCGAAGACGCTCGAGGAGATCGGCAGGCGTCTCGGCCTCACGCGCGAGCGCGTACGCCAGATTGAGCTCGATTCCCTCCGCCGTCTCGCGAACCTGCGCGAGATGCAGATGGTCGCCGCTCCCTAGGAACTACTCGGCGCGGAGATAGTGCTCGAGCCCGGGCGCGGCCATGCGCAGCTCCCGGAGTGCCCGCGTCTCGAGCTGGCGAACGCGCTCGCGTGTGATGCCGAGCTGGCCGCCGACCTCTTCGAGCGTCTGCGGAAGCTCGCCGTCGAGGCCGAAGCGAAGCGACAGGACGCGGCGCATGCGCGGATTGAGCTGGTCGAGCGCTCCCGCGAGCTCTCTCCCCCGCGCCTGCTCGGCGCTCTGCTCGTGCGGCGCAAGCGCGTGGACGTCCTCGATCAGGTCCCCATACATGCTTTCGCCGTCGCCGACGGGCGTCTCGAGGCTGACGGGGTTCTCCACCAGCTCGAGCAGCTCCCGGACACGCTCCTCGGACAGCTGCGTCTCACGTGCGAGCTCCGCGAGCGACGGCTCGCGGTTGAGCTTCTGCGCAAGCTGCCGGCGTGCGCGAAGCAGGCGCCGCACCTGGTCGGCCACGTGCACGGGGAGCCGGATCGTCCTGCCCTGGTCGGCGAGCGCGCGCGTGATCGCCTGGCGGATCCACCAGGTCGCATAGGTCGAGAGCTTGAAGCCGAGCCGGTAGTCGAACTTCTCCACCGCACGGATCAGGCCGAGGTTCCCCTCCTGGATCAGGTCGAGCAGGGGGACGCTGGCCCTCGTGTAGTTGCGCGTGATCGCCATCACGAGCCGGAGGTTCGACTCGATCAGCCGCTTCTTCGCTTCTTCGTCGCCGTCGTCCTTGCGCCGGGCGAGCTCGCGCTCCTCCTCGCGGGTGAGCAGCGCCCCGCCGCCGATCTGGCGCACGTAGAGCTTCAGCGGGTCAGCGGACGGTGCGTGCTCGGAGGCCCCGCCCTCGGCCGCAAAGGAAGATTCCATCGCGGTCTGTATCGGCTCCATCCGGTTTGGGCTTTAGAAAGCCCTAACTGACTTGGCCTACGGTGGAAGGGTTCAGATACCGATACGGAGAAAAGCTTTCCTAGGACGATATGTGCGGCATTGCGGGATATAGCCTCTCGTCACGGAGCGGCGTCGACCGGACGCTCGCTGCGCAGGCGCTCCTGGCCGGAATCGCCGATCGAGGCGCCGACGCAGTTGGCTATGCCTATCGCGGCGGTCACGACACGTATCCGGTGATCACGAAGCAGCGGACGCCCGCGAGCCGCCTGCTCGAGCAAATCAGCGTCTCCGAGCACGCGACCGAGCTGCTCATCCACGTGCGCGACTACACGAAGGGGCATCCGTCGATCACCGCGAACAACCACCCCGTCTGTCACGGGCCGATCGTCGGAATCCACAACGGGATCATCCTCAACGACGACGAGCTGCTCGCCCCCTACTCCTGCGCCCGGGCCGAGCCCCGGATGACCGTCGACTCCGAGGCGATCTTCGCTCTCGCGGCGCACTCGGAGAACGACCCGCGCGCCCTCGAGGAGCTCGCCGGCTCGATGGCGACCGCCTGGCTCGACGAGCGTGAGCCCGGCACGGTCTTCGCCGCCCGCGGCGTCGGGCGGCCGCTCTGGCTCGGCCGCGGCCGCAACGAGGTCTTCTTCGCCTCCACCCGCACCGCGCTCGAGATCGCGTCGGAGTACACCGGGGTGCGGCTGCGCATGAGCGAGGTGGTGGACGGGACGTTCCTCGCCCTCCGCGACGGTCGCGTTGCCCGGAGCTCCTGCTTCCGCCCGGATCGCAGCTACGTCGAGGACGGTTCGCTCCCGGCCGTGCGGGCTCCGGGGCAGAGCGCGTACTGCCTCGCTCGCCTCGCGGTGATCGCGGCCTCCGCCGCCTAGGTCAGAGTCCCGTCGCTCGCGACGTCGCGGCTTTGCTCCGCCAGCCGCTGTCGCACGAGGAACTGGAACGTCGACCACGCGCCGCGGCGCGCGTCGAACATGCGGTAGACCTGCCACTCCGTCAGGAGCGAGTCGTCCTGGCGCCGGGCCGCCGCCCAGTCGGCGAACTTCGGCAGCCGGCCCAGCCGTTCGGCGAGCGTGACTCCCTGGTCGACGGCACGCTCGAGCCTCTCCTCGCCCACCGGCACGTCGAAACCCGCCTCGCGCAGCGCATTCGTAAGCGAGCCGAATGTGTGCCAGTAGAGCGACTTCGAGGGAAGGCGGCCCTTGTGCTCGTCGATGTCGCGCGCCGTCGGCGGCCGGCCGAGCTCCTCGCCGAGGGTGCGCAACAGGCCGAGCAGCTCGTCGCGCGTGGCGAAGCGGCGCGGAACGAGGCCGGCGGCGCGCTTGGCCGCGTTCCACGAGCCGAAATGCTCGATCACCGTCTGTGGATGCACTGCCGTCTCCGCATCCGCGGCGAACTCGCGCATGGTCGGCGAGCGGCCGAGGCGCTCGGCGCAGGCGACGATCTCCGCCACGATCTGCTCATCGGTGTAGCGCTTGCGGATACCGGCCTGGAACTCCGCGAGCTCCTGCGGATCGATCGACGCGAGCGCCCGGTAGCGGGGCTTCTCGGCCATGTCAATAAGTGTAGAGCAGGTTGAGTAATACGCAAGTAGTCCCGTGCAGGCGTGTCTTGACTACGCTCGCGCGATGCGCCCCCGCCCCCCACTCGCTCTCGAGATCGCTGCGGCGCGCGGTGTCGCCGCGCTCTCACGCCGTGTCGGAGCCGGCGGCGGGACGACGATCCCAGGCAAGCTCCTCGCGGAGCTCGACCGCGGCGCGATCGACCGGCTCGCGGCGCGACTCGCGAACGGAACCGCGGTCGTCTCGGCGACGAACGGGAAGACGACGACGACCTCGATGGCGGCCGAGATCCTGCGGCCGCGCCATCGGCTCGCCCACAACGCTGCGGGCGCGAACCTCGTCTCGGGCGTTGCCTCCGCCCTGCTCTCGGCCGGAGACGCCGAGCTCGGCCTGTTCGAGGTCGACGAGGCGGCGCTGCCGGAGCTCCTGCGCCGGCTGCGGCCACGAACTGTCTGCCTCGGCAATCTCTTTCGCGACCAGCTCGACCGCTACGGGGAGCTCGAGCTCGTGGCCGAGCGCTGGCGTGACGCGGTGGCATCGCTGCCGAACAGCGCCCAGGTCGTGTACAACGCCGACGACCCGCAGCTGGCGGCCGTCGCCGAGTCGCACGCGAGCCGCGTCGCGTTCGGCGTGGACGACCCACGCGTCTCGCGCTCCTCGCTGCAGCACGCGGCCGACTCGAAGTACTGCGTCCGCTGCGGCACGCCGTACACCTACGCCGCCGCGTACGTCGGCCACCTCGGCGACTACCGATGCCCGCGCGGCGACCACGCCCGGCCGCCGCTCGACGTCGCCGCACGAGACATCTCGCTGCACGGGCTCGAGCGCGCCTCGTTTCGGCTCGACACGCCGGAGGGCTCCCGTCAGGTCGAGCTGCGCCTGCCGGGGCTCTACAACGTCTACAACGCGGTCGCGGCCGCCGCTCTCGCCCGCTCGCTCGGCGCGGAGCTCGACGAGGTCGCGTCCGGGCTCGAGCGGTTCTCGGCGGCGTTCGGCCGCTTCGAACGCCTCGCCGTCGGCGAGAAGCAGCTCCTTCTGCTCCTGATCAAGAACCCCGCCGGCGCGAACGAAGCCGTGCGCACCCTCGTGGACGGCCGCGCGCCGCAGGTGCTGGTGGTCGCGCTCAACGACGAGATTGCGGACGGACGCGACGTCTCGTGGATCTGGGATGTCGACTTCGAGCCGCTGCTGCCGCAGCTCGAGACGCTCGTCGCGGGCGGCTCGCGCGCTCACGAGCTCGCGCTGCGGTTTCGCTACGGCGGTCTCGACGAGGACGCGATCGAGGTCGTACCCGATCTCGCGCAAGCACTCGACCGCGGGCTCGAGCTGACCCAGGACGGTAGCGAGCTCGTCGTCCTCCCCACCTACACCGCGATGCTCGGCCTGCAGCGACTCCTCGCCTCGCGTGGACTCGCCAAGCCGTACTGGGAGCGCTCCGCATGACGACCATCCGCGTCGGCCATCTCTATCCGGACTACCTCAACATCTACGCCGACCGCGGCAACATCGCCGTCCTCAGCCGGCGGGCGGCGTGGCGCGGTCACGAGCTCGAGGTGACGTCACTCGGGATGGGAGACCCGGTCGAAGCGCGCGCGCACGATCTCTACTACGTCGGCGGTGGCCAGGATCGCGAGCAGCTCCTCGTCGCCGAGGATCTGGTGACGAAGGCGGAGGCGCTGCACGAGGCGGTCGCGCGCGGCGCGGCCGTGCTCGCGGTCTGCGGCGGCTACCAGCTGCTCGGTCGCGGTTACCGCGGCTTCCACGGCGAGGACATGCCCGGCATCGGCCTCCTCCCGCTCGAGACCGTCGCAGGCGAGCGCCGCATGATCGGCGACGTGCTGCTCGAGTGCGAGCTGGAGCCCGGCGAGAAGCGGACGCTCGCCGGCTTCGAGAACCACGCCGGCCGGACGCATCTCGATCCGGGTGCCGAGCCTCTCGGGCGCGTGCTCGCGGGTTTCGGCAACGACGGCGAGAACGGCTTCGAGGGCTGCCGCGCCGGCCGTGTCGTCGGCACGTATCTGCACGGACCGCTCCTGCCGCGCAACGCCTGGTTGGCGGATTGGCTGCTCGCGCAGGCGCTCGCACATCGCACGGGCAGCGACGAGGCGCCGGAGCTCGAGCCGCTGCCCGACGAGCTGGAGAGTCGTGCACACGAGGTGTCCGCCGCACGCGCACGCTCCCGCGGCGGCCGCGCCTCCTAGCCTGTCTCCGCGATCTTGAGAATCTTCTCGACGGCCACGCGGAGAGGCTCGGGGACGTCCCCGTTGCCGCGGTAACGCTGCCACGCCTTCTGCGGCTTGCGGCCCCGGGTGCTCGCCCGCAGCCCCGACACGCTCTCGAAGTCCGGCGTGAGGACGATGGTCCGCCGGCTGCCCGCGATCTCCCGGATCAGGCGGTTGACGACCCGCTCGGACTCCACGGGCCGCGTGCCGCGCGGAGCATCCCGGTCGTGGACGACGACGTAGGGGACGCTGCAGGCGTTCGCGACGCGTGCGAAGAGCGGCATGTTGCCCTTGCCGCCACACTCGAGCACGAGGATCCCTTCCTTGTCCGGATCGACGCCGAGCGCCTCGAAGACGAGTGGGAACGTGAGCTTCTCGGTCCTGCCCTCGACGAGCACCGCGCACCGCGCGAGGAAGAGCTCGGCGCGGTCGCTGTCGAACTCCGAGAGCGCGCGGAATCCCTCTGCCTCCGCCAGCGGCTCGGGCTGGAAGAGCGACGTCCCGCCTGTGGCCGTGTGGCGGACGAGCGCGAGCTCCTCGAGCTTGTCGACGCTGAGGAAGACGGGCGCGTGCGTCGAGTAGAGGATCTGGTTCCCGGCCTGCGCGAGGCCCCGCAGAAGCGCATACAGGCGGCGCTGCGCGTGCGGGCTGAGATACAGCTCCGGCTCCTCGATCAACAGCACGAAGTGCCGGAGGTGCGATGCCAGGAGCCGCTCCATCCCCGCGACGAGCGCAAGCCCGCCGTCGGCGGCGGCCCAGTGACGGTCCACCCTCGGCGGCTGTAAGAGCTCGGCGACTTCGGCCGCGCCGCGTCCGGTGGCGGGAGCCACGAGCGTCCGCGAGCGGAGGTTCGCCGGCAGGAAGAGCACAGGCGGCGCGCCTGCCCGGTTGAGGTTGAGCGTGTCGGGCGGCCGGGCGTCGAGGAAGATCGTGCCCTTCGCGACGTCGGCTTCGAGGCGAATCCTCCCGCCCGGGACACCGAGGGTGTCTTCCGGCCGGGCGTCGCCGGCTTTGCCGGTGACGCTTCCAGCCCAGACACCGAGGGTGTCCCCGTCTTCCGGCCGGGCGTCGCCGGCTTTGCCGGTGATGCTTCCAGCTCAGAGCCGTCGCGGGCGACGTCGTCGATGGTCGGCGGTGGCGCAGCCGCTTCGAGCAGCGTCCAGATCGCCGTCAAGACGGTGGACTTTCCGCTGGACGCCTCCCCCACGAGCGCGCAGACCGCCCCCGGCGTGAGCTCGAGCTCGCGCGCCGCGCGATAGCCCTGGATCGAGACGCGTCTGAGCGGCGGCGCCACGCTCAGGGCGCCCAGAGAGCGCCGAGGTAGACGGCCGGGTCTCCGGGTTGCCAGCGGCCGAGGAAGCGCTGGATCGGCGGGTGGAGCACGACCTCGTCGAGGTCGGCCGGATCGAAGAGGCGATGGCCGCGGACGGCCGCGTCGGTCGAGGTGACGCGCTCGAGCGAGCGCCCGGAGAGGTCGGCGCCGAAGATGATGTGCACGACGTGGCGGCCGACGAGCGGCCGCTTCGGCGCGATCGAGTCGACGACCGCGACGGGCCCTTCGAAGGTGAGGTCTTCGCCGATCGCAACCTCCTCCTCCAGCTCCCGTCGCAGCGCTTCCACGAGACTCTCGCCGCCGTTGACCCCGCCGCCGGGGAGCAGCCAGTACTCGCCGCGACCCGGCTTCTCGTGCCGGCAGAGGAGGATCCGGCCCTCCCAGCGGAGGACGGCCGAGACTCGGAGGCGCGGCTCGAGCGTCATCAGTGGGCGGAGCTGCCGAAGCCCTTCTCGCCGCGTTGGCTGTCTGGCAGCTCGGTCACCTCCCTGGGGTCGCTCACGGCCACCGGAACGATCACGAGCTGAGCGATCCGCATCCCCGGCTCGACGACGAACGGCTCGCTCCGATCGGTGTTGAGCAGCACGACCTTGAGCTCGCCGCGGTAGCCGGCGTCGATCAGGCCCGGCGAGTTCAGAACCGAGATGCCGTGACGCGCCGCGAGACCCGAGCGGGGCTGCACGAAGCCGGCGTGCCCCTCCGGGACGGCCACGCTGAGGCCGGTCGAGACCATGGCCCGCTCCCCCGGTCCGAGCTCGACCCGCTCGCAGGCGGAGAGATCGAGGCCCGCGTCGCCCTCGTACGCGCGCGTCGGCATTGTCGCGTCGGCGTGAACGCGCTTGACGTGCAGCTCGGTCATGCGCCCGTCCGGCGCTGCCTCGGCGTCTCTTCGGCCACGCGCTCTTCGGCGACGACGTAGGGCGCGAAGCGGCGCAGCTCACGTCGCGGTAGGCGTGCGACGAGAAGGACGCCCTCGGCCGTGTCCTCGCGCTCGTCGATCGGCGCGCCGAGCGCGTAGAGCTCGTTCAGGCGCGCACCCTCCTCGTACGGCAGGAGGAGGCGCACCCGCTCGAAGCGCTCGCCGAAGCGCTCGGCGATCCGGGCACGCAGCCCGTCGAGGCCCTCCCCCGTCAGTGCGGAGATCTGCAGCGCGTCGGGGTAGCGGTTCGCGAGGCGTCGCCGGCCGAGCGCATCGACGGCGTCGATCTTGTTGACGACCAGCTCGATCGGGAGGTCGTTCGCTCCGATCTCGCGCAGGACGCCGTCGACCGCGGCGATCTGCTCCACGAGCTGCTGCTCGGACGCGGCTCCGTCGACGACGTGGAGCACGAGATCGGCCACGAGCGTCTCCTCGAGCGTCGCCGCGAAGCCTTCGACCAGCTGATGCGGCAGCCGCCGGACGAAGCCGACGGTGTCGGTGACGAGGTAACGGCGGCCTTCGTGGTCGAAGCCGCGCGTCACCGGGTCGAGCGTCTCGAACAGGCGGTCGCGCACCGAGACGTCCGCGTCGGTGAGCGCGTTGAGGAGCGTCGACTTGCCGGCGTTCGTGTACCCGGCGAGCGCAACCGTCGGTGTCTCGGTGCGGCGCCGCTCCTGGCGGCGGACGTCGCGCTGGCGGCTCAGCTTTCGCAGCCGCTCGCGGAGCTGCGTGATGCGCCGGCGGGCGAGGCGCCGGTCTGTCTCGAGCTGGGACTCGCCGGGGCCGCGCGTTCCGACGCCGGCGCCGAGACCGCCGGTGCCGCCACCCAGCCGCTCGAGGTGCTGCCACATCCCCCGCATCCGCGGCAGGTTGTACTCGAGCTGCGCGAGCTCGACCTGGAGCTTGCCCTCGGCGCTCACGGCGTGCTCGGCGAAGATGTCGAGGATCAGCTGCGTCCGGTCGACGACGCGCGCCTGGAGCGCGTTCTCGAGCGTCCGTTGCTGCGGCGGGCTGAGCTCGTCGTCGACGATCAGGACGTCTGCTCGGGCGTCGCCGTAGGCCTGCTTGAGCTCCTCGAGCTTCCCCTTGCCGACGTAGGTGCGCGCGTCGGCAAGCCGCCGGTGCTGGACGACACGGCCCACCGGCTCGACGCGCGCCGTGCGCGAGAGCTCCTCGAGCTCGGCGAGTTCGTCGGCTCCGTCGGCTCCCGGCGCGAGCACGGCAAGAAGGAGCCCACGCTCGGGCTCGGCCGCCCAGGAGCGATCGGGCTGTCTCACCTCCATCCGACGGTCATTATGACTCCTGCCATGCCTGCTTCAGACCTCGCGGCCAGAACGCTCGAGCTCGTCGACGTCCCCTCCGAGAGCCGCCACGAAGCCGCGGCGATGGAGCTCGTCCGGAGCCTCCTCCCGGGCGAGCCGCTCTACGACGACGGCGAGGCGATCGTCTGGGGAGACCCGACGGCGCCGGTCGTCCTCGCCGGCCACATCGACACGGTGCCGGCGCAGGGGAACCTCCCCGGCCGGCTCGCCGGCGACGCGGTGCACGGCCTCGGCGCGAGCGACATGAAGGGCGGCGTCGCGGTGATGCTCGAGCTCGCGCGCGCTGCTGCCCCCGCGCGCTACGTGTTCTTCACACGCGAGGAAGTGCCCCTCGAGGAGAGTCCGCTGCCGGCCGTGTTCGCAAGCGGCGTCCTGGCGGGTACAGAGCTCGCCGTCGTGCTCGAGCCGACCGACGCGACCCTCCACGCCGGTTGTCTCGGGAACCTGCAGGCACGCGTCGAGTTTCACGGCGAGAGCGCGCACTCAGCCCGGCCGTGGACAGGGCGCAACGCGATTCACGCGCTGTTCGCGAGCCTCGCGCCCCTCGCCGAGCTCGAGCCGCACGACGTCGAGCTCGACGGCCTCGTCTACCGCGAGGTCGTGAGCGCGGTCCGGGTCGAGGGCGGGATTGCACAGAATGTGGTGCCGGCGCTGGCGGCTGCGGAGCTCAACTTCCGCTACGCCCCCGGCCGCTCGCGCGGAGGGGCCGAGGAGCGGCTGCGCGAGCTCTTGCCGAACGGCGAGCTGCACGTCCTCCACAACTCACCGTCGGCACCGCCGGCCCTTGGAAATCCGCTCGTGGAGCGCCTGCGCGGGCTCGTTCCGGAGGTAGCGCCGAAGCAGGCGTGGACGCCGGTCGCGCAATTCGCCGAGCAAGGCATCGACGGGATCAACTTCGGGCCCGGCGCCACTGCGTACGCGCACCGGCAGGACGAGCAGATCCCGATCGCGAACCTGCACGCGGTGTACGAGACGCTGGCGAGGTTTTTGGAGGGGTGTCGTCAGGAGGTGTCGGGTGGCTGAAACGCAGGCGCGCGCCGAGATCGTGCTGCGCACGGACGGGCGGGTACGCGGTTCCGCGGATGCGCGATCGGTGCTGGAGGTGCGATCCTCTACTCGGTGTCGGCACGAGGCGGCCCTCGAGTGAAGGAGCAGTTATGCATACGGTGATTGCGCGCTTCCACCATCTCAGCCGCGATCTCGATCTCCTCGAGTCGGATCTGGTCCGGGCAGGAGCGGACGACGCTCAGATCACGGGGTACACCGTTGCTCTGACGTTCACTGACAGCGCAGAAGAGTCGGCAGTCGAGGCGGCACGCCGGGCCCTGGACCGGATCGGCGCAACGGGTATCAAGATCGGCGGCCACAAGCTGAACTTCCCTCGGAAGGTGTTGGCTGCGGAGCCGACGAGCCGGCAGAACCGGGAGGCCGCCGAGGAAACCGCGAATCTGATGGCGAAGATCGAGATGGACGTCTTCGGACACCCCTAACCGCGAGTCCGCCGGTGTCATCCCGCATCTAGGTATTTTCTGGGTGTCTGACGCACCGGAAACGGCTCTACGAGCGGGACGCGCGGACACTGGCTAGGTTCCTCTTGTGATCAACCCGGTGCTGACGGACATGGCCGTCTACCCGTTCACGCGCCTCGAGGAGGAGCGGCGGAGGCTGCTGGCTGCCGGCGTCGAGGTGATCGACTTCGGCAAGGGCGACCCGAACGAGCCGACCGATCCCATGATCCGCCGCGCACTCGTCGACGCGCTGCCTGAACGGGCGCCGTACCCGCTGGCACAGGGACTGCTGGAGCTGCGCGACGCGGCCGCGGCCTGGCTCGGGCACCGCTTCGGCGTCACCGTCGACCCGGAGCGCGAGATCGTGCCCACCTACGGGTCGAAGGAGGCGATCTTCTCCCTCGCGCAGGTGCTCGATACCGACGGCCGGGTGGTGGCGTTCGGTGAGCCGGCATACCCCGTCTACGAGCGGGGCGCCCTCTTTGCGGGAGCACAGGTGCGGACGCTTCCACTGAGACGCGAGAACGGCTTTCTGCCGGACCTCGGCGAGCTCGACGACGACGTCGCGCTGGTCTGGGTCAACTACCCGCACAACCCAACCGGCGCGGTAGCCCCACGCGAGTTCTACGACGAGCTCGCGGAGGCAGCCGAGCGCCACGACTTCGTCGTGGGCTCCGACGAGGCCTACACGGAGCTCTGGTTCGACGAGCCGCCGCCGTCGGCGCTCCAGGCCGCCGACCGCTCGCGCCTCGTCGTCTTCCAGACGCTGAGCAAGCGCTCCTCGATGACCGGCTACCGCTCTGGCTTCGTGGCGGGGCCGCCGGAGATCGTGGCTGCGCTGAAGGCATTCCGGCCGACGGTCGGGACGGCGCCTCAGGAGTTCGTGCAACGGGCTTCCGTCGTCGCGTGGAACGACGAGCGGCACGTCGAGGAAACTCGGGCGCGCTATCGCGCGAAGCGGGACGTACTGATCCCGGCGATCTCCAGGCGCGGCTGGGAGATCGTCGCGAGCGAGGCGACGATGTACCTGTGGGTGGTAGGCCCAGATCCGGCTGCGTTGCTCGACCGCGGGCTCATCGTGTCGCCGGGCGAGATGTTCGGGCCGAGCGGCGAGGGCTACGTCCGCTTCGCCCTCGTCCCCACGCTCGAGGAGTGCAAGCGGGCGGCGGAGATCTTGCGGGAGGTGGCGTGATGGACGTCGACGAAACGATCGCGGCGCTCGATCGCGGCGAAGTGCGGGTCGCGGAGAAGATCGGCGACGACTGGCTGGTCAACGAGGAGGCAAAGACCGCGATCCTCGAGTACTTCCGGGTGCGGAAGGTCGAGCCGATCGAGGTCGGGCCGTTCGAATATCTCGACAAGATCCCGCTCAAGCACGACCATGCCGAGCACGGCGTGCGCGTGGTGCCGCCGGCGACGGCGAGATACGGCTCGTTCCTCTCCCGGGGCGTGGTCCTGATGCCGAGCTACGTCAACATCGGCGCCTGGGTCGGGCCGAACACGATGGTCGACACCTGGGCGACGGTCGGTTCGTGCGCGCAGATCGGGGCGGACGTGCATCTCGCCGGAGGGGTAGGCGTCGGCGGCGTGCTGGAACCCGTGCAGGCGCGTCCGGTGATCGTCGAGGACGGCGCCTTCATCGGGTCGCGCTGCATCCTCACCGAGGGAGTCCTGATCGGGGAACGCGCGGTGCTCGCGCCGAACGTCTCCCTGACGGGCTCGGTGCCGGTCATCGACGTGACCGGCCCGGAACCGGTTGAGCATCGTGGTTATGTCCCGCCGCGCGCAGTCGTCGTGCCCGGGACGAGGCCGAAGGAGTTCCCGGCGGGAACGTACGAGGTCGCGTGCGCGCTCGTCGTCGGCTGGAGAAGCGCGCAGACGGATTTGAAGACGAGCCTGAACGACGTCCTGCGCGAGTTCGATATCGGCACCTGAGAGCTCGTCGCGAGGCGCCTGCGGCAGCGATCGTCCACACACCCCCACCCAAAGGGCGGGGTCGCTCTCCCTCCGCCCTCGGAGGCGACGATACTGCGGAACCTGTTACCGCTCCGTACCGGTTTCGCGAACGGAGCCCGGCAATTCGGGTAGCGGTTCCGCCGGCCCCGTGAGCCAGGCTTCGCCGCCTGCCAGACGCACCCGCAGGTCGCCGCCAGGGAAATGCACGACCACCTCGCCGTCGCCGTGCGTCGCAGCCGCGACCGCCACGGCGCTCGACCCCGACGCCGACGTCTCCCCCACACCGCGCTCCCAGACCCGAGCGACGACCTCGCCCGGCCGCTCGAGGCGCGCGACCTGCACGTTCGTGCGTTCCGGGAAGCGCGAGTTGGTTTCCAGCCGCGGGCCGAGCTCGGTGATCCGACTCGGGTCACCGGCCACGACCGCATGAGGATTGCCGACCGACACCGCAACCAGCTCGACTCCGTCGACCACCTCCGGCGGACCCACCTCGACCGGCCCGAGCTCCGACTCGTAGAGCCCGTCGTCGGTCCGCCGTACAACCACGGTCCGCGGGCCGACGTGCACGCGCGCGGTCGCCGACCCTGTGCGGCCCATCAGCCAGGCGGCCGCGATCCGCGTTCCGTTTCCGGACATCTCCGCGTGCGAGCCGTCAGGATTGACGATTGCAACTGTCACGTCGTCGCCCTCGATGGACAGCACCTCGACAGCGCCGTCCGTGCCGGACAGGTCGAGCCCGGCCGTGGGCCCCTCATGGACGAGGTAGACGTTCCCGTGTGCGTGCCAGCGCGACGATTTCAGCGGCGGTCTCCTCCGGGGGCCGGTCGGCCGCGACGATAGCGAGACCTTCCAGACGCCGCAGCCACTTGCGCTGATACGCGGCATACCGCCGTGTGCGTGCGGCCACGGCCGCGATCGCTTCCTCCTGCGGCAGCGTGGCCACCTCGTCGAGACCGATGATCTTCCGTGCCGTCGCCGACAACTCGGTGAGAAGAGCGCGGCGCACCTCATTCTCTACGCCAGCTTCGAACATGCGCCTCGTCCGCTCCTCGATCCTTCGATCGAGCTCGAGCTTCGGGACATCCAGACCGACGAGAACCGTCGGATGCCGCCAGGCGCCGCCGAAGAGGGCGTCCCGCTGCGGAACGAGCGACCCGCCTGCCTCCGCGAGCTCGAGCGCCCGGACGACACGACGGCGGTCGTTCGGGTGGACTCGCCCCGCTGCGGCCGGATCGAGCTCGCCGAGTCGCGCATGCGCGGCGGCGGAGCCGCTCTCGTCGTAGAGCCGCTCCCATCGTTCGCGCGCGCCCGGCGCGGGCGCCGGAGGCAGGCCGAGCTCGGCGAGCGCGGCGCGGAAGTAGAGGCCTGTTCCGCCCACGACGAGCGGCGTCCGCCCGGCCGCGAGAATCTCGTCGACCGCGGCGTGCGCGAGCGGCGCGTACTCCCCTACCGACGCGACGTGCGAGAGCGGCCAGATGCCGACGAGCCTCTCCGGATTGGGCGACTGGTTCGTGAGGATCGGCAGGCCGTCGTAGACCTGCATGGCGTCGGCCGAGACGACCTCGGCCGGGATCAACTCCGTGACTGCCGCCGCGACATCGGACTTTCCGCTCGCGGTCGGCCCGAACAAGCCGATGACGGGCACTGCGTCAGGCGGCGGCGAGCGCGAGCTGTGCGCCGGCGAGGGTCGTCGAGGTTGCGCCCGTGATCGCAACCGAGACGATCTCGCCGGGAGCGGCGTCCCCGCTGAAGTTGACCGTCGTATTCCGACGCGTCCGGCCGCGCAAGAGCTTCGGCTCGGTGCGGCTCGGGCTTTCGACCAGCACCTCTTCGACCATCCCAACCCGCCTCGCATTGCGCTCCGCCGCCACGCGCTGCACGCTCTCGACGAGGCGCTCGATGCGCTCGCGCTTCACTTCCTCCGGGACTTGGTCCGGCATCGCCGCCGCCTCGGTTCCGGCCCGCGGTGAGTAGACAAACGTGAATGCGCCGTCGAAGCCGACCTCCTCGACGACCTCGAGCGTCTCGCGGAAGTCGTCGTCGGTCTCGCCGGGGAAGCCCACGATGATGTCCGTCGTAACGGCGAGGTCGGGGATCGCGGCCCGCAGCTCCGCCACGAGTCGCAGGTACCGCTCCCGCGAGTACGTCCGTCGCATCGCCTTCAGGATCCGGCTCGACCCCGACTGAAGCGGCAGATGCGCGTGCTCGCACACCGCGGCGCAGTCGGCCATCGCGGCGATGACGTCGCGACGAAAGTCCTTCGGATGCGGGCTCGTGAAGCGGATCCGCTCGACGCCTGCCACAGCATCGACTGCGCGCAGCAGCTCCGCGAAGCTCGAGCCGACGTCGCGGCCGTACGAGTTGACGTTCTGGCCGAGGAGCGTCACCTCGCGGACGCCCGCGGCCGCAAGCTGCTCCACCTCGGCGAGCAGCTCGCCCGGGCGCCGTGAGATCTCGCGCCCACGGACGGCCGGGACGATGCAGTAGGAGCAGACCGAGTTGCAGCCCATGGAGACCTGCACCCAGGCCTGGAACCGGCGCTCGCGATGGGCCGGAAGGCCGGCCGCAAACGCGCGCTCCTCACCGGTGCCGAACGCGCCGCGCGCGATCCCCTCGCCACCGGCGCCGAGCCACGTGCCGAGGTGCGAGATCGTGCCCGGTCCGAAAGCGACATCGACGTCCGGATAGAGGGAGAAGAGCCGCTCTCGCTGTGCCTCCGCGTAGCAGCCGCCGACGGCCACGATCGTCCCCGGGCGCTCGCGTTTCGCCTTCGCGGCGTTCCCCATGTGGGCGGCAAAGCGCGTGTCGGGCTTCTCGCGGATCGTGCACGTGTTGAGGACGATCACGTCTGCCTGCTCCTGAGACGGCGCCTCGCCGAGACCGAGCTCCTCCAGCAGGCCCTTGATCCGCTCGGAGTCGTGGGCGTTCATCTGGCACCCGAACGTCGTGACGTGGTAGCGCCGCACCGGCGTAGGGTAGCCCCGCCCGCTACGCGGCCTGGATCGGCGAGTCGGCCGGCGAGCGCTCTGTGCGGGACGCTCCGTGGTTCTTCGCGACCTCGACTGCGCGGCTCTCACGGATCACGGTCACCTTCACCTGGCCCGGATACTCGAGGCGATCCTCGATCTCGCGCGCGATCTCGTGCGCGAGCAGCGCGGCTTCGTCGTCGTCGACGTCGCCCGGACTGACGATGACTCTGATCTCCCGTCCCGCCTGGAGTGCATAGACCTTCTCGACGCCGGACTTCGCCGCGGCCAGTTCCTCGAGCGCCTCGAGGCGCTTGATGTACTGCTCGAGACTCTCGCCCCGCGCGCCCGGCCGGCTCGCCGAGACCGCGTCCGCGGCAATCAGGAGGACTGCCTCCACCGTCTGCGGCTGGACCTCGTAGTGATGCGCCTCGATTGCGTGGACGACGCCCTGCGGCTCGCCGTAACGCCGGGCGAGCTGCGCCGAGATGAGCGCATGCGAGCCCTCCACTTCATGGGTCATCGCCTTGCCGATGTCGTGGAGCATCGCGGCGCGCTTTGCCGTCTGGACGCTCGCCTCGAGCTCCGTCGCCATGATTCCCGCCAGGTGCACGACCTCGAGCGTGTGCTTGAGCACGTTCTGGCCGTAGCTCGTGCGAAACCGAAGGCGCCCGAGAATCTGGACGAGCTCGTCCGGGAACGGGCCGCAGTTCGCCTCGAACACCGCCTGCTCGCCGGCCTGGCGCACGACCTCCTCGACCTCCGCCTTCGACTCGTAGTAAGTCTCCTCGATCCGCGCCGGATGGATCCGCCCGTCCTCGAGGAGCTTCGTAACCGTGAGGCGCGCGACTTCGCGTCGGAGTCCGTCGAACGACGAGAGGACGACCGCGTGCGGCGTGTCGTCGACGATGAAGTCGACGCCGGTGAGGTGTTCGAGCGCGCGGATGTTGCGGCCCTCCCGCCCGATGATCCGTCCCTTCATGTCATCGGACGGAAGCTCGACGACGGTCACTGTCGTCTCGGCAGTGTGCGTGGCGGCCACGCGCTGCAGCGCGTCGGCGACGAGGTTCCGAGCGCGACGCTTCGACTCGGCACGCGCCTCTTCCTCGAGCATCCTGACCCGCCGGGCAAGCTCGTGCCGCGTCTGCTCTTCCCCGCGCTCCAGAAGCAGCTCCCGCGCCTCGGTGTGCGTCAGGCCGGCGACGCGCTCGAGCTCGGCGAGCTGGATGTGCTTGAGCTCCTTGAGCTCCTCTTGGAGCTGGCGGACGTGTTCTTCGCGGTCGGCGAGCCCCTGGTCGCGGCGCGTGAACTCCTCGAGCTTGCGCTCGACCTCGAGCTCCTTTGCCAGAACGCGCTCCTCGATCTTGAGCACCTGCGCGCGCCGGTCCGTGAGCTCCGCATCGATCTCGCTCCGCAGCCGCACGGCCTGCTCGCGAGCTTCGACCTGCGCCTCGCGTCGCACGGCGTCGCTCTCACGACGCGCGTCGTCGAGCAGTTGGTCGCGAATCCGGCGAGCCTTCGCGACTCCCGTCGTGCCGAAAACCGAAACGGCCAGCAGGGCAAGGGCGACGCCTCCGGCGATCCCGATCGCGATTCCGATCCCGATCTGCACGTGCCCGGCTCCTTGGTCGGGGACACAGCCGCCCGCGGCGGCGCGCCATTCAGCGCCGGGCCCAGCCGACAGCTATTCCGAGAAGCCGTTCTCCGGCAAGCACACGCCTGCCGAACGTCGCTGCGCTACCTCGCGCGCAACCTCCGAGTCGTCGGATCTGAGTGGTCGGTCATCGGATGTGGTTTCGGAAAAGCTGCTTTTGCAGGCAAAACGTCGAATGGTTGTATCCGGATCGTATCCGCTTTCAGGCCTCTTGCGCAAACCTCGATCCGACCGCATCGAGCGTGTCGCGTGAAAAGCCGCGCCCGGCGAGTCGCCGCAGGAGCGCCGGCGTGACGTTTTTGCCCGCGAGCAGGCCGTGGACGCGTGTGAGTTCCGGCTCGAGGCCGGCTACCGCGTCGGAGACGGCCTCGGCTCCGATCAGGCGTCGCCGGAGGTCGGCCCGTATTGCGGCATCGCCGTAGCCGCGGCGTGCGAGCACGCGGGCGCGATCCTCGGCGAGCCGAGCGTCGTCGACGAGACCCGCGCGGCCGAGGCTCTCGAGGGCGTCCTCCCGCGCTGCCTCGGCATGTCCGGCCCGCGCCAGGCGCCGCTCGAGCTCGCCACGCGACCGCGCAGTCGCGGCAAGCGTCCGAGTCGCCTGCGACAACGCGCGCGCACGGCGCACCTCTCGTGCGAGCTGCCTCGCCGTGGGTCGGTCGAGCGGGCGGCCGACCGCCAGACCTGCCCGCACGACGGCATCCGCCGGCAGGACTCGCCACTCCCGGCCGTCGAGCTCGACCGCGACCCGCGCACGTTTCCGCTCACGGAGCGCCGTTACGGTCGGCGTCACGCCTCGGCTTCGGCCGCTGCGAGCGCCTCCGCGGCCACCTCCGCCTTACCGTTGCTCGTCTCGAGCTCCTCGCTCGCGATCGGCAGCAACCGCGCCGACGCGATCTGGTCCGCTCCGAGCTCCACCTGGATCTGCTGCAGGATCCCCTGCGTGACGTCGGGGTGCTCGCGGAGGAAGGCCGTCGCGTTCTGCCGGCCCTGGCCGAGCCGTTCGTCGCCGAAGCTGAAGTACGAGCCCGACTTCGTGACGACCTTGCGGTCGAGGCCCGAATCGAGCACCGTGCCCTCCCAGGAGATGCCGGAGCCGTAGATGATGTCGAACTCTGCCTGCTTGAACGGCGGCGCGACCTTGTTCTTGACGACCTTCACGCGCACCCGGTTGCCGAAGGCCTCGACTCCCTCTTTCAGCGTCTCGATGCGGCGGATGTCGAGCCGCACGGACGAGTAGAACTTCAGCGCACGACCGCCGGGCGTCGTCTCGGGATTCCCGAACATCACGCCGATCTTCTCGCGCAGCTGGTTCGTGAAGAGGCAGATCGTGTCGGTGCGGTTGAGGGTGCCGGCGAGCTTGCGCAAGGCCTGGCTCATGAGGCGCGCCTGGAGGCCGACGTGGCTGTCGCCCATCTCGCCTTCGATCTCGGCCTTCGGCGTCAGCGCCGCGACCGAGTCGATCGCGACGACGTCGAGCGCACCCGACCGGATGAGGAGCTCCGTGATCTCGAGCGCCTGCTCGCCCGTGTCGGGCTGCGAGACGAGGAGGTTGTCGATGTCGACGCCGATCCGCTTCGCGTACGCCGGGTCCATCGCGTGCTCGGCGTCGATGAAGGCGCAGATGCCGCCACGCCGTTGTGCCTCGGCGATCACGTGGTAGACGAGGGTCGTCTTGCCGGAGGACTCGGGACCGAAGATCTCGACGATGCGGCCGCGCGGCAGGCCGCCTATGCCGAGCGCGAGATCGAGCGCGAGCGAGCCCGTGGAGACGGCTCCGACCGAAACCGCGGCGTGGTCGTTCATCTTCATGACCGAGCCCTTGCCGAACTGCCGCTCGATCTGGCCGAGCGCCACGTCGAGTGCTTCGTGCTTGTCCACTTCTCAGCCTCCTAGAGCGACAGATTCCAAGACTTCGTACCGCGCCCCACCGGGGTGCAGCCGTGACAGGTAAGCAGCCGCGTCGGACGGAACAAACGTTCCCGTCGGCGGCGGATCCGGATGAAGCCGCGGCCGCTGCCGGAAGCGTGCGACCGTGAGGTGCGGCAGCCAGGCGCGACCTTCGCTTCGGTAGACGTCGAGCCGTTCCAGCCGCTCCTGGACGTCCACGGCGAGCCGAGCGGCACAGGCTCCTTCATCGGAGAGGACGAGCATGCCGACGCTCTGCGTCTCGCGATAGCGAACGGGTGCAAGCCGAATCTGCCCCGCTCCGGTCGCCGCCTCGCACAGAGCGGCCACGATCGGTTCGAGCTCTTCCGCCGGTCGATGGCCGAGAAACGCGAGCGTGACGTGCAGGTGCTCACGGGGGACGACTCTGACACCCGCGAGGTGCTTCTCCTGCCAGCTCTCGACGTCGTCGAGAACCTTTTCAGGCAGGCGCAAGGCGAGAAAGAGCCGGATTCGTTCATCGCCGCCCACGCTAGCCGTGGAGTTCACGCGGCTTCTTCGCGACTTCCCAGCAGAAGCGCACGCAGCATGTGCAGCGCGGTGACCGTCGCGCGGACGCGAATCTGCGCGCGCTCGCCGGGCAGGTCGAGCATGCGTGCAAGGGAGCCGTCCGGGCCGGCCACGTGGAGGTAGACGCGTCCTACCGGCTTCTCGGGCGTGCCGCCGTCCGGCCCCGCGACGCCTGTCACGGCGACGGCCACGTCCGCGCCGAGCCGCCGACGCGCCCCTTCAGCCATCGAGGCAGCGACTTCAGCCGACACCGCGCCGTGCGCCGCGAGCAGCGCCCCGGGCACGTCGAGCTCCGAGCGCTTCACCTCGTCCGCATACGAGACCACGCCTCCGACGAAGCTCGCGCTCGAGCCGGGCACGTCGGTGAGCCGCGCGGCGACCATGCCCCCGGTGCACGACTCGGCGGTCGCGAGCCTACGACCCTGCGCCTCCGCGAGCGAGAGCACGAGCTCCTCCACCCGCCGCTCGTCGCGCGCGAAGAGCCAGCGCTCGAGCCGCTCTGCGAGCCCTGCCTCGAGAACGTCGGCGCGCTCTTCGGCCCCGGGCTCGACGACGAGGTCGATATGGATCTCGAACTCGCGCGCGCAGATCGTCGCCTCGACGCCGCCGCCGTCGCCGCCCGCTTCCTCGAGCGCTCGCGCGACGGCAGACTCGCTGACGCCGAACAGCCGCAGCACGCGCCGTCCGGGCGGACGCGTCCGCTGCAGCAGCTCACGCATCGGCTCGCTCTCGAGCGCGTTCGGCCAGAGCCTCCGCAGCTCGCCCGGCGGCCCCGGCAGGATGACGACCACGCAGCCCGTCGGCGCTTTCAGCACCAGTCCGGGGGCAGTCCCCGCGAGACCGAGCGACGTCGCCGAGACCGGACGCGTCGCCTGCTTCGTGACGCCGGGAGCAAAGTCGGCATACGGCCGGCGGAGGCGCTCCGAGACCGCACGCGAGATCGACTCGATCTCCCGCTCGAGGGCCTCGTCGACGACGAGCTCGAGCCCGGCCGCACGCGCGACGAGCTCCACGGTTCGGTCGTCGTGGGTCGGGCCGAGTCCGCCGGAGACGAAGCACGCCTCGGCTTCCAAAGCCTCGCGCAGCACCGCCTCGAGCTCCGCCGGTGCGTCGCCGACGATCGTGATCCGGGCCGGCTCGAGCCCGTGGCTGAGGGCTTGGGAGGCGAGGAACGGACCGTTCCGGTCAGTGCGCTCGCCGCGGACGAGCTCGCTGCCGGTGACGACGACGACCGCGCGCGGCCGCGGGTCGGTCACCCTTTGAGGTGCGTCGTCTGCTGCGGGGTGACGAGGACGCGGTAGTTGTGCACGGCCGGCAGCGCGACGGCCTTGCCGTCGAGCGTGATGTGCAGGCCGGCGGGCGTGCGCACGAGGAGATAGAAACGGTCGCCTGCGAGCCGGTCGGTCTCCCCCGCTCCGACCGTTCCCTGCAGATCGACCTTGGCGGAGGCCGTACCGCGGCGAACCACGACGTACGTCCCTCGCTTCACACCGGTGAGGACGAGCTGATGCCTGGGTTGCGAGGAGTGCTTGTGCTTCGTCCCGAGTCCCGGCACGCGCGTCGACGAGCCGGGAAGGCTGAAGGCTGCGAAGACGAGCAGTCCGACGACCACGACGGCTGCGACCGCGAGCAGGACCACCCGCCGGTCGACGGGACGGCCGCGCGTCCGGATCTTCGGCCGTTCCGACCGCGGAGGCAGCTCGTCGCGCCAGCTCGTGATGAAGCGTGACGCGTACTCGTCGACGTAGACGTCGCCGTCGAGCCCGAGGTAGTCGGCGTACGTGCGCAGGAAGCCGCGGATATACGCGTCGCCCGGGAGCGACGTGAAGTCCTCCTCCTCGAGCGCGCGGATGTACTTCGCGCGGATCTTCGTCGCGAGCTCGATCTCCGGGTAGCCGAGTCCCTGCCGTTCGCGGGCCTCACGCAGACTGTTGCCGATCTCGAACACGCCGGGAGTCTTCCTGTTCTAGTGCTCGAGGCGCAAGAGGAGCTCGTACAGGCCGACGGCGATCGAGGCGGAGAGCGTGACGCAGATTCCCGCCACCGCCAGGATGCGGCCGATCCGGATCCACCCCGAGCCGCCGACGTGCCCGAGTGTCCGCGCGATGGCACCGCGCGCGCCGCGGGCGAAGAGCAGCGACACGATCGCCGCCGCGGCCGCAACCGGAATCGCCCAGACCGCGTCGAGCAGTGCCGCGCCCGGGATCTTCCGCGTCAGCTCGATCGCGGCGGGGATCACGCCGACCGCGACCACACCGAAGAGGAAGGAGAGGAATGCTCGGTAGTTGGGCCGTCTCGGCTCGATGAGTGTCTGCGTACGGGCAGCCATCTAGTTCGCCATTGTAGGCGGACGCAGGACGGCGAACTGGTCGGTGACCTCGAGGCGCGGGCTGCGGAAACGGTAGATCGCCGCCGGCCTGCCACCGCCGCTGCCGTAGTGCCGCTGCTCTCCCGTGTCCTCGAGCACCCGGCGCCGGAGCAGGACACGCTGGAGATTCGTCGCGCCCACCGGATGTCCCAGGGCGGCGGCATAGAGGTCGCGCAACTCAGCGAGCGTGAAGCTCGGCGGCGCGAGGGCGAAGCCGAGATTCGTGTACGAGAGCTTTCCCCGGAGCCGGTCGCGCGCGCTGAGGAGGATCGCCTCGTGGTCGTACGCGAGCTCGGGCAGCGCGTCGAGCGGATGCCAGTGCGTGTCCTCGGGTACCTGCGGGTCCAGCCCACTCGGGACGAGTCCGAGAAACGTCGTCGCGAGCTCGCGCCGGATTGGATTGCGCGCCGGATCGCTCCGCGTCTCCAGCTGCTCGAGATGCGCGACCTCCCGCACGTCCACCTTCTCCGCGAGATGCCGCAACATCGACTCCTCGAGGGTCTCGTCGGCCGCCAACGCCCCGCCCGGCAGCGCCCAGCAGCCGGCGAACGGCTCGAGGGCGCGCTGCCACAGCAGCGCCTGCAGCCGCCGGTCGCGAACCTGGAGAACGGCCGCGAGTACAGCGTGCGCAGAAGTTTTCGCCTGGGAGTCGTCAACCATGTAGACTCTGCCTTGGAGGTTATCGCTTGTGAGGCAAAAACGCCAGACATGCGACGTTTTCGTCGTCGGAGCCGGTGTCGCCGGCCTCTCTGCCGCCCTCGCCGCGGCCGACGCCGGCGCCTCGGTGCTCGTGCTCGCGAAGGCCTCGCACACGAGCTCGAACAGCTATGCGGCCCAGGGAGGCGTGGCCGCTGCGGTCGGCCCGGACGACGACCCCTCGCTGCACACGGCCGACACGCTCTCGGCAGGCCGCGGCCTCTGCCGGCCCAGCGCCGTCGAGCTCCTCACAGCCGAGGCTCCAGCCCGGATCGCCGAACTGCGCCGGCTCGGCGTCCGCTTCGACGACGGCCTCGGCCGCGAAGGCGGCCACTCGCGCGCCCGCGTCGTGCATGCCGGCGGCGCTGACACCGGGCGCCACATTGCGGACGTCCTGACCGCACGCGTTCGCGAGCACCCGCGGGTGCGCCTCGCCGAAGGCGAGCGGATCACGACGCTCGGCACGCTTCGCGGTTCGGCTGTCGTCCTCGCGACCGGCGGCTACGCCGCCCTCTGGGCGCGGACGACCAACCCGAGCGGCGCGGTCGGCGAAGGCCTCCTGCTCGCGCGGGCCGCGGGCGCCGCACTTGCCGATCTCGAATTCGTCCAGTTCCACCCGACCGCGCTGCGCGACGACAACGGACACGACGGCTTCCTGCTCTCCGAGGCGCTTCGCGGCGCCGGAGCGACGCTGCTCGACGACGGCGGCGAGCGCTTCGTCGACGAGCTCGCGCCCCGCGACGTCGTCGCGCGGGCGGTCGCCGCTCGGGCCGGAGCGCGCCTCGACCTGCGACCGGTCGAGCGCGAGCGGTATCCGACCCTGATGGCAACACTCGCGGAGGCGGGCTACCACCCGGCAGACGAGCCGGTTCCTGTCTCCCCCGCCGCGCACTACGCGATCGGCGGCGTCGTCGCCGACCTCGACGCGCACACGTCCGTGCGCGGGCTCTACGCCGCCGGAGAGTGCGCCTGCAGCGGGGTCCACGGCGCGAACCGGCTCGCTTCGAATTCGCTGCTCGAGTGTCTCGTCTTCGGCCGCCGGGCCGGCCTCGCGGCGCTCGACGGCCCCCGCTTCGACGCCGACGCGACGCCGCTTGCGGACTCGCCGGACCCGGGCGCCGAGCTCTGGCACGACGCCGGGCTGATCCGCAGCAGCGAGGGACTCACCCGCCTGCTCGACTCGCCGCACCCGCTCGTCCGCGAGATCGCAGCCTCCGGTCTCGCGCGCGAGGAGAGCCGCGGCGTCCACTTCCGCGAGGACTTCCCGGTCGAGAGCGAGTCGCTCGCCGGGCATCTCGTCGTCGAACCCGGCCGCGAGCCGATGCTCGAGCGATGGAGCTGACGCAGCAGGACATCGACCGCGTCGTCGCCGGTGCGCTGGCCGAAGACGTCGGCTCGGGCGACGCGACGACGCTCGCGCTCGTCCCGGAGGACGCTCGCTGCAGTGCGGAGCTGCTGCTCGAGGAGCCGGGCGTCGTCTGCGGCGTTCCGGTCGCTGCGGCCGTCTTCCGCGCGCTCGACCCGGCGGTCGAGGTCGCGGCGAAGCTGGAAGAGGGCACGGCGGTCTCGGACGTCCCCGCCGTGCTCGCCGTCGTCGAAGGACCTGCGCGCGCGATCCTCAGCGGCGAGCGGGTCGCGTTGAACCTCCTTGCCCGACTCTGCGGCATCGCCTCGCTCACCCGCCGCTTCGTCGAGCTGACCGAGGGAACGCGCACGGCCGTCCTCGACACGCGCAAGACGACCCCCGGCCTGCGCGCGCTCGAGAAGTACGCCGTCCGCTGCGGCGGCGGCCGTAACCATCGCGCCGGGCTGTACGACGGGGTGCTCGTGAAGGAGAACCATCTCCGTGTCGCCGGCGGAGTCACCGCGGCGCTGAAGGCCCTGGAAGGCCGGGTCGACGGCCTTCCGGTCGAAGTCGAGGCCGAGACTCTCGCCCAGGTGCGGGAGGCCCTCGACGGCGGCGCGCCGCGAATCCTGCTCGACAACATGAGCCCCGAGGAGGTGCGCGAGGCCGTCGAGCTCGTCGCCGGCCGCGCCGAGCTCGAGGCCTCCGGCGGGGTCTCGATCGGCACCGTTCGCGCCTACGCGGAGACGGGCGTCGACTTCGTCTCGGTCGGCGCCCTCACCCACTCCGCCCGCTCGCTCCACGTCTCACTGGAGGTCACATGACCGTTTCGGCTTCGCCCAGCACCGAGCTCCACGAGGAAGTCCGCGCGCTCGCGGCGGCGAAGGACGCCGTGATCCTGGCGCACAACTACCAGCGCCCCGAGGTGCAGGACGTGGCGGACTACGTCGGCGACTCGCTCGGCCTCTCGCGCCAGGCGGCCGCGACCGACGCGCAGACGATCGTCTTCTGCGGCGTCCATTTCATGGCCGAGACGGCCGCGATCCTCAGCCCCGAGAAGACGGTGCTGCTGCCGGACATCGGTGCCGGCTGCTCGCTCGCCGCGTCGATCGACGCCGAGCAGCTGCGCGAGTGGAAGGCGCAGCATCCCGGCGCGGTCGTCGTCTCGTACGTGAACACGACGGCGGAGGTCAAGGCCGAGAGCGACTACTGCTGCACGTCTGGAAATGCGAAGTCCGTGATCGAGGCCATCCCGCCCGAGCAGGAGATTCTCTTCCTGCCGGACATGTATCTCGGCCTCTGGCTCGAGAAGGTGACCGGCCGCAAGCTGACGATCTGGCTCGGCGAGTGCCACGTCCACGCGGGGATCCGGCCGGCCGACATCGAGCGCTGGCAGGACGAGGCTCCCGACGCCGAGCTGCTCGTCCATCCGGAGTGCGGCTGCGCGAGCCAGGCGATGGCGTTCGGCAACGAGCGCACGCAGATCCTCTCGACCGAGAAGATGATCGACTACGCGAAGCGCTCGCCGAAGCAGCGCTTCCTGATCGCGACCGAGACGGGGATCATCCACCGACTCAAGCAGGAGGCGCCCGGCAAGCGGTTCGAGCCCGTGCGCGAGGACGCGGAGTGCCGCTACATGAAGCTGACCACGCTCGAGAAGGTGCGCGACTCGCTCCGCGACGGCGTCCACCGGATCACGGTCGACCCGGAGCTGGCCGAACGCGCCAGCCTTGCGATCGAGCGCATGGTCGCGATCACGTAGCTGGCGAAGCCGCTGCCGTCTCCCACGAAGGGATCAGGTGAGAGGACGCTCGCCCAGGCGAGCGGCGCCTTTCAAAAGGGGGGAGGAGAGTAACGGTCGGCCTGCGTGGCGTTATCTGCCGTCCCGCGCTCGATACTGATCTGCGCGCTCGCCGCATCCGATTGAGCGCGCACGGCGAGTTCCTCCGCTGTGGGCGTCTTTCGCCGAAAAAGGTGCTTGAGCTTCTTGCTGATCTTCATGCTCAGAGTCTACGGTCGACGCCGGACCGGCCCGGCTCAGGGGTCGTTCCGGAACACTGGCCCAACCGAGTGGTGTGTCATTTTTCTCGCTCTTCGTGGCTAGTGCGCTCGTGAGCTAGCTACTGCTTCGCGTACGGCTTGCCGTCGGCCGCGGGAGCGACCGTGCGGCCGATCACGCCGGCCACGGCGATCAGCGTCAGGACGTACGGGAGGATCGCGAACAGCGTCGAGGCCTGGTTCGAGTACACCTGAAGCTTGAGTGCGAGGGCGCTCGAGAAGCCGAACAGAAGCGCGGCTGCGAACGCGCCCGCGGGGCGCCAGTTGCCGAAGATCATCGCTGCGAGCGCGATGAAGCCTCGGCCGTTCGTCATGTTGTTGATGAACGTTCCGTTCCCCTGTGGGCCGAGCGAGAGATAGACGCCGCCGATCGCGACCAGGAGCCCCGAGAGGACGACGCAGGCGTAGCGGATCGCGTACACGTTGATGCCCACGGTGTCCGCGGCGCGCGGATGCTCGCCGCAGGCGCGGATCCGCAGCCCGATCGGCGTCTTGAAGAGCACGACGTACGAGACGATCACGAGCGCGAAGCTCGCCCACGTGAGCCAGCTGAGATCGCCGATGGAGCCCTCGAGGAAATGCCCGAGCCCCGGGATGTGGAGGTTCGGCACCGTCGAGACCTGTCCCGTGATCTGGCCGTTGAAGATCTGCTGGAAGAAGTAGCCGGTGATCCCGTACGCGAGGAAGTTGACCGCCGTGCCGCCGACGATCTGGTCGGCGCGGAGATGGATCGCGAAGTACGCGTAGACGAGCGCGAGCACGCCGCCGGAGGCCATGCCGATGAGCAGCCCGACGACCCAGCTGCCGCCCTTGTCCGCGCCGTAGACGCCCCAGAAGGCGCCCATCAACATCATCCCCTCCAACCCGATGTTCACCACGCCGCTCCGCTCGGAGAACATGCCGGCGATCGCGCCGAACACGAGCGGCGTCGCGAAGCCGAACGTCTGGGCGATCAGCGTCGTGTCGAAGACGGTATCGAGGTTCCCCGTCCCCGACTTCGTGGCCAGGATCCCGAGACCGATCCCGAGGAGGCCCGCGACGGCGGCGCCGTAGCCGAGCCGTCGCCGGCCGCGCGTAGCCGTCCAGATCCCCAGCGCGATGGCGACGATCCCGATGGCGATCGGCCACGTCGGCGAACGCGCCTCGATCGGCGGAATCGCGAGGAAGGCGGCGAACGCGCCGAGCGCGATCGCGAGGTAGCCGGTCGACGCGGGATCCCGGAGCCGCTCGCTGACGGGGTTGTCGAGGCGCTGCCCCCAGGCCGTCATGCCGCCGCCTTCGCAGCAGGCGCCCGGGCCGGCCGCCGCGGGCGGAGGCGCTTGCGCGAGTTCCAGACGTAGAGGATGAGGATGTCGGCTCCGATGAAGAGCACGACGAGACCCTGGATGATGTACGTCAGGTTCGTCGCCAGCTCGGGCTGGATCACGTTCGAGCTGAGACCCTGCGTCGTCCCGTAGATGAGGCCGCCGAAGATCAACGCGCCGATGAACACTCCCACGGCGGTGTTGCGACCGAGCAGCGCCACGGCGATGCCGATGAAGCCGACCTGGCTGACCGCAACGTCGAGCGAGCCGTAGTGGTAGAGGTAGCCGAGCATGTCGACTGCGCCCGCGAGGCCCGCGAACGCGCCCGAGATGGCCATCGCCCGGATCAGGTTCTTCTTCACGTTGATGCCGCCGTACGCCGCAGCCTCGGGGTTGAAGCCGACCGCGCGAACCTCGTAGCCGAGCGTCGTGCGGTTGATCAACGCCCAGAAGACGACGAGCGCCGCGATGGCGATGAGGAAGCCGATGTCGAGGCCCTGGAAGCCGACCGTCCCCCAGATGACCGGCAGCTGCGCGCTGTGGGCGATGTCGTTGGAGACCGGCACCGTCGGCTGGGTCGAGTTCTGCAGCGGGCCGCCGTCACCGAAGAGCCACGTCGCCGTGTAGAGCGCGATGTAGTTGAGCATGATCGTCGAGATCACCTCGTGCGCTCCGGTGGTCGCCTTGAGGACGCCGGCGATGCCCGCCCACGCCGCGCCGGCGAGTGTCGCGCCGATGATCGCGATCAGGACGTGCGGGAGCGTGCTCATGCCGGCGAAGCTGACGCCGAGCCAGTTCGCGACGATCAGGCCGATGAAGTACTGGCCCTGGCCTCCGATGTTGAACATCCCGCATCGGAAGGCGAACGCGACGGCGAGCCCCGTGAGGATGAGCGTCGTCGACTGGAGGAGCGTCTGGGAGAGGTTGTAGGCGGAGGTGCCCTGGGTGCTCGTCGTCGGATGGAAGATCCAGTTCAGCCCGGCCCCGTTGAAGATGTCGCGGTAGGCGAGGAGCGGGTTGTGGCCGGTCGCGAGCACGACGAGGCCGCCGAGGAGGAAGGCGAGTAGGACCGTCGCCACCGGCACCGCGATACCGCCTGCGCGCTGGCTGAGCGAGAGCCGAGCCGCGAAGGATCCGCCCGTCTCGGGCGGCTGGGTCAGATCCTGGTTCGGCTCGGTCACGCGGCGGGGACCTCGGGTTTCACGCCGACCATCTCGAAGCCGATCTGCTCCTCCGACACCGCGCCCTCGTGCGTCCCGACGATCTGGCCTTCGTAGAGCACGAGGATGCGATCGGAGAGCGAGAGGATCTCGTCGAGCTCGAGCGACACGAGCAGGATCGCGCGGCCTTCGTCGCGTTCGGTGACGAGCCGCCGGTGGAGGTATTCGATGGCGCCGACGTCGAGCCCGCGCGTGGGCTGCGCCGCGATCAGCGCCTTCGGGTCGCGGGAGATCTCTCGTGCAGCGACGAGCTTCTGCTGGTTGCCGCCCGACAGCGCCCCGGCAGCCGTGAGCGGCCCGCCGCCGCGCACGTCGAACTCCTCGATCAGCGTCTTTGCGCGCTCGACGAGCCTCTTGGGAAAGAGCCAGCCCCACTTGGAATCCGGCTGCTTGTCGTAGTCGTGCAGCGCGATGTTCTCGGCGAGCGAGAACTCGAGGACGAGCCCGCGGCGCTGGCGGTCCTCGGGGATGTGGCCCAGGCCGGCGTCGAGAACGTCCCGCGTCGACGAGTGATGGAGCTCACGGCCGCCGACGCGGATGACGCCGCGGTCCGCGCGACGCAGGCCGGTGAGAGCCTCGATGAGCTCGGTCTGGCCGTTCCCGTCCACTCCGGCGATGCCGACGATCTCGCCCGCCCGAACCTCCAGGGACACGCCGCGCACCTTCTCGATGCCGCGGTCGTCCGTGGCGTAGAGGTCCTCGACCTCGAGCAGGACGTCGCCCACCTCCGCCGGCGGCTTCTCGACGCGCAGGAGGACGTCGCGCCCCACCATGGCCCGCGCGAGAGATTGTTCGGTCGCCCCCTCGCGCGCGACGGTCTCGATCGTCTTGCCGCGGCGAAGGACGGTGATGCGGTCGGCGATCTCGAGCACCTCGCCGAGCTTGTGGGTGATGAAGACGATCGAGACGCCTTCGCGCCGCAGCGTGCGCAGAATCTCGAACAGGTCGAGCGCCTCCTGGGGCGTGAGCACGGCGGTCGGCTCGTCGAGGATCAGGATGTCGGCGTTCCGGTAGAGCGCCTTCATGATCTCGACGCGCTGCTGCTGGCCGACGCCGATGTCCTGGACGAGCGCCCCGGGGTCGACGGCGAAGTTGAACGTCTTCGCCATGTCGGCCACCTTCCGCTCCGCTGCCGTCTCGTCGAGCAGGACGCGGTCCTTGACCGGCTCCGTGCCGAGCACGACGTTCTCGGCGACGGTCATCACCGGGATGAGCATGAAGTGCTGGTGCACCATGCCGATCCCGGAGTCGATCGCGTCGCTCGCCGAGCCGAAGGTGACCGGCTTGCCGTTGACGCGAATCTCGCCGGCGTCGGGCTTGTAGAGGCCGTACAGGATGTTCATCAGCGTCGACTTGCCGGCGCCGTTCTCGCCGAGCAGCGCGTGAACCTCGCCGCGGCGGACGTCGAGCGACACGTCGTCGTTGGCGACGACGCCCGGGAACTCCTTGCGGATGCCCCGCATCTCGAGAACGAGCTCGTCGCTCACCGGAGTCGATGCTATCGCCCGTCGGCGGGAGGGCGAAATCGAAGCGCCCTCCCGCTCTGACGGGTGATCCCTACTTGCTGACAGTCGCCGGCGGCGTGAGCGTGCCCGCGATGATCTGCGACTTGTACTGGTTCATCGTATCGATCCACGCCTGAGGCACCGTCGGGCTGATCGTGCCGACGCCGACGCCGTGGTTCTTCAGGTCGAGGCTGATGTCCTTGCCGCCCGGCCAGTGTCCGGACTCGGAGAGCCGAATCGCAGTCTCGACACCGACGTCGGTCTTCTTGGTCGCGCTCGTGAGGATCTTCGACGCGACGTGATACTCGTCGACGTCGACACCGATCCCCCACTTGCCGAGCTTCGACGCTTCCTTGAGCGCTCCGTCACCGCAGAGGCCCGCGACCTGGAAGACGACCTGAGCCTTCTGGCCGCTGATCTGGTTCTGCGCCTGTGCTGCGCACGCACTCTCGTCGGTGAAGCTGTTCGAGTAGTTGACGACGGTCTTCGTGCCCGGCACCGCCTTGTTCGAGCAGTACTGGTAGCCGGCGATGTACGAGTCGACCGGCGGGATCTTGATCCCGCCGACGGCACCGATCGTGCCGGCCTGGCCGCCGTTCATCTTCTGCGCTTCCTTCGCGGCGAGGACGCCGACCAGACAGCCGACCTCCTGGGTCGCGTAGGTGATGCCGATCTCGTTCTTGTAGGCGCCGATGGCGCTGACGGGGTCGTCGGTGATCGCAAAGTCGATCTTCGGATACTGCTTCGCGTACTTCTTGACCGTGTCCCCGAGCAGGAAGCCCGCCGCGATGATGATGTTCGAGTTTCCGTGGACGGCCTTGTTGTAGTTCGGGACGTAGTCGCTCGACGAATGCGAGACCACCGGGAGAGCCTGGATCCCGAGCTGGCTCTTCATCTTGTTCAAGCCCAGGAGCTGGTTCTTGTTGAACCCGTTGTCGTTGAAGCCTGCGACGTCGCTGACGAGCGCTGCTTTGAAGTTGCTCGCCGCGCTCGTCGTCGTCGTGTTACTCGAGCCTCCGCCGCCACCCCCGCCGCAGCCGGCCGCGACAAGCGCGATGGCCGCAGCCGCTGCGAACAGGACCACGACCGTGCGTGTCCTCGATCTCAAGATGTGCCCTCCTCTTCTTCTGCTGTGGTTCGTCCCTGACCGGTCGATCGTTCTCCCCGGACCAGCGATATTAGAACGACGCGCGGCTGAGGCCTAGTTGAACTACTCGGCGGCGACGTACGAGTGGTACTGGCTCTCGTCGACGAGCACGCGCCGCGGCTTGGATCCCTCGTAGCCGGAGACGATCCCGCGCCGCTCGAGCATGTCGATCAGGCGGCCCGCGCGCGTGTACCCGACGCGGAGGCGCCGCTGGAGGAGAGAGACGGAGGCGGTCTGGGTCTGGACGACGATCTCGATCGCCTTGTCGAGCAGCGGATCGTCGTCGGGGTCGAACTCGCCGTCGTCGTGGCCGTCGCCCGGCTCGGCGAAGACCTCGGGCAGCTCGAGGTAGCTCTCGTCGAGCTCCTGCTCGCGCTGCCGGGTCTGCTCGACGACGAGCGCGATCTCCTCCTCCGAGACGTACGCGCCCTGCACGCGCTGCAGGCGCGAGGTGCCGAGCGGCTTGAAGAGCATGTCGCCCTGGCCGAGCAGCGACTCCGCGCCGCCGGAATCGAGGATCACGCGCGAGTCGGTCTGCGACGAGACGGCGAAGGCGATGCGCGAGGGGACGTTCGCCTTGATCATCCCGGTGATCACGTCGACGGACGGACGCTGCGTCGCGAGGACGAGGTGGATCCCGACGGCGCGCGACTTCTGTGCGAGCCTGATCACGGCGTCCTCCACCGCCTGCGGCGCGACCATCATCAGGTCGGCGAGCTCGTCGATCACGACGAGGACGTAGGGAAGCGTCGGCTCGCCGCGCTGGCGGAAGGCGCGGTTCGCCTCGTTGAGGTTGCGCGCGCGCACGGTCGCGAGGCGCTCGTAGCGGCGCTCCATCTCGGCGAGGCAGTTGGCGAGCACGGCGCTCGCCTCCTTCGGGCTCGAGACCACGGGCGTGAGCAGGTGGGGCACCGCCTCGAAGTGGCTTAGCTCGATCCGTTTCGGGTCGATGAGGATGAGCCGCACGTCGTCGGGCGTCGCGCGCAGCAGCACCGAGGTGAGCACCGTGTTGAGGCAGCCCGACTTACCCGAGCCGGTGGTGCCGGCGATCAGCAGGTGCGGCATGCGGGCGAGGTCGGTCCAGACCGCGGCGCCGGAGATGTCCTTGCCGAGCCAGACCGAGACCGGGCTCGCCGTCGCCGGCAGCGGCTCGTAGATGTCGCCGAGCGTGACGAGGTTCGGGGAGAGGTTCGGAAGCTCCACGCCGACTGCCTGCTTGCCGGGGATCGGCGCCAGGATCCGGATCTCCGTCGTCGCGAGCGCGTACGAGAGGTCGTCCTTCAGCGCGGCCACCTTGGCGACCTTCGTGCCGGGCGCGAGCTGGAGCTCGTAGCGCGTCACGCGCGGGCCCGAGATCTGGCCGATCACCGTCGCCTCGACGCCGAAGTGCGCGAGCGTCTGCACGAGGAGCTCGGCGACGCGCGCGGCCGTCTCGCCCGAGTCGTCGCTCTGCTCCGGCGAGACACGAAGGACGCCCGCGTCGGGCAGCCGGTACTCCGGATTCTCCGAGGTCACCTCGTCGAAGAGGGTCGGAGGATCCTCGATCAACGCCTTCGGCTCGGTCTGGAGCGGAGCCGGCTGCACGCCCGCGTACGGCGTCGGCGCGCTCTCCCCCACGACGTCGGGGAAGGCCGAGACCGCGTCGACCGGAGGCGTGAGGGACGGCAGAGGACGGGTGGGCTGCGGCTCTGGCCACGCGTCCGGCTCCGGGCGCGTGCGCCGCGATCGGGCATTGCTGGCGGCGCGGTGCAGCCCGTGACCGGAACGGCGCAGGATCGCTCCGAGCGAAGCGCCCGTGAGCAACAGCCCGCCGACGAGCATCAAGAGAGCGCCCAGCAGCACCGAGCCGGTGGCGCCGAGCGCGATTCCCACCGCTCCGCCGAGGAACTGTCCGACGTAGCCGCCCTGGTCCTTGCCGAGGGTGATCATCAGGCCGAGGCCGAGCACGGCGAGCCCGGTCCGAAACGGACGGACGTCCACGAGCTTGCTGCGCGTCACGAGGAGCGCACCGAGTGTGACGAGCACGACCGGCACGACGTACTTCGCGTCGCCCACCAGCCGGTCGAGACCTCTTCCGAGCCAGCCGCCCACATAGCCGCCGTTCCAGCCGAGATAGAGGACGGCGCCGAGGAAGAGGCCGAGCGCGATCGATCCGAGGCCCCAGAGCTCGGGATGGTGGCCGTGTGCGCGGGCGCTTCGCTTCGTCCGCGTCTTACGGACGCGGCTCGGGAGCTTCGGACGCAGCTTCGACTTCCGCTTGCGGCGCGGCATGAAGTCGAGTTCGCCCGAGCCCGCCCCGCTCCTTCTAGGCGGTCACCTCGGCGACGAGCATCCCGTAGTACGTCGGCGCGGCGTAGGCGAGGACGTCGGCTCGCGCCGACTCGCCGAGCGCTCCCTGGAGGACGACGAGCTGCCAGAGCGAGTCGGCTTTCGCGGGCTCCACGCGCTCGGCGAGGGGCAGGAAGTCGAGCGTGTCCGAGGCGAGGATCTCCTGGAGCCGGGCGTCGTATTCGGCCGCTGCGGGGTCGAAGCCGTACGGGCCGTCGGCATCATGCGCGTGGCCGTTGTCGGCGCTCGCGATCAGCGCGACGCGCCCAGGCAGGGCTGCGATCGCTTGCCCCAGCCGGAGATGTTCCTCGAGCGAGCGGTCGCGGGCCGGCGCGACCACGACGACACGCGGGGCACGCATGAATGCCAGCGGCACCTCGGTTCCCCAGTCGAGCGGGAACTCGGCCGTCGCGGCGTCGTTGCCGCCGTACGAGACGCCGAGGATCGGCAACGGCGCCTCGAGCAGCGCGGCGGCCGCACCCGCGTCGGTCTCCCACTCCCCCACCTTCGCGGACGTGACGACGGCGAAGTGGCTTTCGACGTGGACGGAGTGCGGCGTCACGACCACCGCGACCTCGGGACGCGCCGCGTCGAACCGGCGGCCGAGCTCTTCCATTCCCGCGCGCAGCTCCGGAGCGAGATCGACGTCGCCGTGCGGCGCGATACAGGCGAAGACGAGGCTCATGGCAGCGATCCGATGCGCGTGACGAGCAGCTCGAGGAACCGCTCGGCGTCGACGTCGACTCCGACCGCCGCGTTCGGCTCCCGTCCCGTGACGCCGCGCAGGTCGACCACGGTTCTGCCGTCGCAAAACTCGGAGCGCGTCTCGACCGCGACGTTCGTACGGCGCGTCGTCATGAGCGTCGGGTCGATCACGTGCGCGACCGCCATGGCGTCGTGGATCGGGGAGCCGTCGAAGCCGTACGAGCGCTCGTGGAACGCCTGGAAGAAGTCCGACAGCTCGGCGACGAAGCGGCCCGCGCGGCCGGCGCCGCGCAGGCGCTCGGCATGTGCGCGCGTGAACAGCGCCTTGTGCGTCACGTCGAGACCGACCATCGTGATCGGGATTCCGCTCGCGAAGACGATCGCCGCGGCCTCGGGGTCGACGAAGGAGTTGAACTCCGCGGCCGGTGTGACGTTTCCCTGCCCGATCGACCCGCCCATCCAGACGATGCTCTCGAGCCGATCGTGGACGTCGGGGTGGCGCTCGAGCATCAGCGCGAGGTTCGTCAGCGGAGCCGTGGGGACGAGGACGACGCCTGGCTCCAGCAATTCCGCCAGGAAGTCGGCGGCGTGCGCTTCCACCGGAAGCGCCGACGGCTGCGGGAGCTCGGGTCCGTCGAGGCCCGTCTCGCCGTGGACGTGCGCCGCCGTGCACAGCTCGCGCCGCAGCGGCGCCGCGGCCCCGGCGGCGACGGGGATGTCGCTTCGGCCGGCGATCTCGAGCGTGACGAGCGCGTTACGGGTCGTCTTGTCGAGCGTCTGGTTGCCGGCGACGGTCGTGACCCCGATCAGCTCCACCTCCGGGGAGGCGAGCGCGAGCAGGATCGCGATCGCGTCGTCGTGACCGGGGTCGCAGTCGATGACGATCTTGGTGCTCATTCTCCGCTCCGCCGCCGGCCGAGCCGCCGGCTCCGCTCCTGGGTGAGCTCCGTCGAGCCTACGCTCACAGGAGGGCGTCCACCTCCTCGGCGGTCGGTAGCGAGGTCTGGGCGCCGAAACGCGACGCGGCGAGCGCCCCGGCGGCGCACGCCCGGCGCAGCGCGTCGTCGCGGGGGCGGCCTTCGAGCAGCGAGACGACGAGACACGCGGTGAAGGCGTCGCCGGCGGCGGTGCCGTCGACGGCCTCGACCGCGGGAGGCTCGGCGCGCGCCACCTCCCGTCCGTCCTCGAGGAACACGGCGCCCTCGGCGCCGAGCGTGAGACACACGAGGCCGGATCGCTCACCGAGCGCCTCGAGCTCGAGCCGGTTCACGATCGTCAGCTCGGCCTCGGGTGCGTCGTCCCTCGCCGGGGCGGCATTGAGGAAGAACCTCGGCGCGATTGCCGCCGCCCGCGCGACCGTCTCGGCCGGGATCTCCTGCTGGCACAGCACTGCGTCAGCATCGCCGAGCTCGAGGTCGTCGGGGTGCAGTTCTGCGTTCGCACCGGGCGCTACGACGATGGTCGTCTCGCCTTCCGCGTCGACCGTGATGAGCGCGATGCCGGTGGGAGCATCCTTCGCGAGCCACCGCTCCTCCACCGCCGCGTCTCGCAGCCCGGCGAGAGCCTCGTCGGCGAGGCCGTCGCGCCCGACGCAGCCGACCATCCGCACCGTTGCTCCGAGCCGCGCGGCTGCGACTGCCTGGTTCGCGCCCTTACCGCCCGGAACGCGGGCGAACCGCGCGCCGCTCACGGTCTCGCCGGGCCGCGGCAGGCGCTCCGCCTGAACGACGAGGTCGAGGTTGATCGAGCCAACCACGGTCAGATGAGGCGCAGCCATGCGATCGAGCCTATCCCGATGTGTATCCACCGCCCCGGTCGGGGAAGCAGACGGGATGAATCAGGACAGACGCGTCGGCCTGAACGAGGCGATCTTCCGCCAGGTGAACGAGCAGATTAAGAACCTCGGGGACGAGCTCGGGATCGACGAAGGCACGGTCACCGTGATCTGCGAGTGCGGCGACGCCGGGTGCACCGACCGGATCGAGCTGCCGCTGGCGAAGTACGAGCGCGTCCGCAGCGACAGCCTCCTCTACGTGATCGCACCCGGCCACGAGTTTCCCGAGATCGAGAGCGTCGTCGAGCGGGCAGAGGGCTACGACGTGGTGCGCAAGCAGGCAACCGAAGCTGTCGAGGTGGCCAAGGAGACCGACCCTCGGAAGTGAGAAACTGCCGCCGGTGAGCGTCGCGCACTGGGACGGAGTCGAGGGCCGCCGGCTCGCGAAGGGCGAGATGGACGCCACGTGGCAGGCGCTCGGCGACGCCGCCGGAACGCGGGGCGTCGGCGTCAACCGCGTCCGGGTGGCGCCGGGGAAGCTGTCGACGCCGCCGCATTCGCACGGCGCCTCGGAGGAGCTCTACTTCGTGCTCGCGGGCACGGGCCTGGCTTGGCAGGACGGAGAGGTGCACGAGCTGCGGCCGCTGGACTGCGTCATCCAGCGCCCGCGGGAGATGGAGCACGCGTTCGTCGCCGGACCCGATGGGCTCGAGTACATCGTGTTCGGGACGCGCCATCCGCCGGAGCTCGGCTGGCTGCCGCGCTCGCACGCGCTACGGGTCGGCCGGGTCTGGATCGAGGGGCGCGACGACGACCCGTGGGACGTCGAGGCGAGCGTCGAACCGCTCGCTCTCGGCGAGCCGGCGCCGCGACCCGCGAACATCGTCAACGTCGACGAAGTCGAGCTCGAGAGCGAGGCCGACCGGTCCACGACCGCGCCGCTCGCGACACGCGAGCGCTCGACCCTCGCCGGGCTGCATTGGGAGAAGCTCGCTCCCGGGCGCCGCGGCTGCGTCCCGCACTGTCACTCGGCCGAGGAAGAGGTCTTCGTCATCCTCGGAGGCACGGCGACGCTCGAGCTCTGGCCTTCTCCGCTCAGCGAGAGCGACACGGTCGAGGAGATCCCACTCCGTGCGGGCCACGTGGTGGCGCGGCCGCCGGGGACGCGCATCTCACACTCGTTCCGGGCCGGCCCGGAAGGCGTGACGATGCTGATCTACGGCACGCGCGACGTGAACGACATCTGCTTCTACCCGCGGTCGAAGAAGATCTTCTGGCGCGGCATCGGCGTGATCGGGCGGATCGAGGAGCTCGACTACTTCGACGGCGAGCCGCTCGAGGACGACTAGACCTCGACGATCACCGGCAGCACCATCGGCCGCCGGCGGGTGCGGTCGTAGACGACGCCGCCGAGGGCGTCGTGCAGGTGCTCTTGCAACAGCTTGATCTCGGTCACGTCGTCGGCGACGAGCTCCTCGAGCACCCGCGACGCCTCTTCCCGCAGCTCCTCGAGGAGCGCCTCGGCACCCTCGCCGAAGCCGCGCACGATGAGCTCGGGCGGCGCCGTCAGCCCGCCGCCGTCCTGGACCGCGAGTGTCGCCACGACGATGAGGACGCCGTCCTCGGCGAGCTTCCGCCGGTCGCGCAGCGCGACGTCGTGGACGTCCCCGACGCCGAGCCCGTCGACGAACGTGACGCCCGCCTCGACCTCGCCGACGATGCCCGCCACGCCGTCCCGCAGCTCGACCACGCTGCCGTTCTCGGCGAGGACGATCCGGTCGTCGGGCACGCCGCCCTCCCGCGCGAGCTGCGCGTGCGCCGCGAGCATCCGGAACTCGCCGTGCATCGGCATCACCGACTTCGGCCGCAGGAGCCCGATCATCGTGCGCAGCTCCTCGGCACAGGCGTGGCCGGAGACATGTACCGGCGCGTTGTCCTCGTGCAGCACCTCGGCGCCGATCTTGGCGAGCCGGTTGATCGCGTCGTGGACGCGCAGCTCGTTACCCGGGATCGGCTTCGCGGAGATGATCACCGTGTCGCCGCGCTCGACGTGCACGGCGGGATGGTCGTTGTAGGCGATCCGGGTCATGGCCGACATCGGCTCCCCCTGGCTCCCGGTGCAGAGGATCAGCTGCTGGTCGCGCGGCAGCTCGGCGAGCTCCTGCGGCCGGAGGATCGCCTCGTCGGGCACGTCCATGTAGCCGAGGTTGCGCGCGATGTTCCCGTTCTTCCGCATCGAGCGGCCGACGAACGCGATCTTGCGCCCGCAGTCGAGAGCGACGTCGGCCGCCTGCTGCATCCGGTGCACGTTGGAGGCGAAGGACGAGACGAGGATCCGACCCTCCCGACTCGGGAAGATCTGGCGGAACGCCTCCCCCACCACCCGCTCGGACTGCGTGATGCCCGGTCGCTCGGCGTTGGTGGAGTCGCCGAGCAGGAGGTCGACGCCCTTGCTGCCGACCTCGGCCAGCCGGCCGACGTCGGTCCGCTGCCCGTCCACGGGTGTGTGGTCGAGCTTGTAGTCGCCGGTATGGACACAGCGACCGCCCGGCGTCTCGAGGACGATCGCGGCCGCGTCGGGGATCGAGTGCGCCACCCGGATGAATTCGAGGCGGAAGGGACCGAGCTCGACGGGATCGTCGCCGGGCGCCAGCTCCCGCAGCTCTGCGGAACGCAGCAGCCCGTGTTCGTCGAGCTTGGACTTGACGAGAGCGAGCGTGAGGCGAGTCGCGAGCACGAGCGGCACGCGCACCTCGCGCATCAGGTACGGGAGCGAGCCGACGTGATCCTCGTGCCCGTGCGTGAGCACGACCGCGCGCACCATCTCCTCGCGGTCGCGCAGGTACGAGAAGTCCGGCAGCACGAGGTCGACGCCGAGGTGCTCGTCCCGCGGGAACGCCAGGCCGGCATCGACGACGACGATCGAGCCGTCCGCCTCGTAGACGGTCATGTTCTTGCCGACCTCGCCGAGGCCGCCGAGCGGAATGATGCGGCACACCCCCATCGCCGCTGAGTCTATGGCCGCTAGGCGGTCGCGGCGGCGAGAAGGCCCGACCGCTCGAGACAGGAGCGGATCTGCGCGAGCTCCTCCTCGTCCGCCTCGACCATCGGCAGACGGTGGCCACCGACCTCGTGACCGGTCAGGTTCAGCGCCGCCTTGATCGGGATCGGGTTGGTCTGGATTCTCAGTAGGTCGTACGACGGTTCCTGCTCTTCGTGCAGCGCGCGTGCGCCGTCGACATCGCCGTCGCAGTGGCGCCGGATCATCTCGGCGATCTGCGGCCCCCAGAGGTGCGCGGTCACCGACACGACGCCGACGCCGCCGAGCTCGAGAAAGGAGAACGTGTTCGGGTCGTCGCCGGAGTAGAGGTCGAGCCGCGTCTCCTCGGCGATGAAGCGCGCCTGCTCGAGATCGCCGATCGCCTGCTTCACCGCCACGACGTTGTCGATCTCCGCGAGCCGGGCGATCGTGGCGGACTCGATGTTGACGACGACGCGTCCGGGGATGTTGTAGACGACCACAGGCAGATGGGTTGCGGCCGCGATCGCCTCGAAGTGGCGCACGATCGCGCGCTGCGGCGGTTTGTTGTAGTACGGCGTCACGACGAGGATCCCGTCGACGCCGAGCTCTGTCGCCTTGCTCGTCAGGTGGATCGAGTGGCGCGTGTCGTACGTGCCGGTGCCCGCGATGACGGTCGCGCGCTCGCCCACCGTTTCGACCGCCGCCCGGAAGAGGTCGAGCTTCTCCTCGTCGGTCAGCGTCGGTGACTCGCCGGTCGTGCCACAGACGACGAGGCCGTCGGAGCCGTTGTCGACGAGAAACGTCGCCAGCTCGCGGAAGCGCTCGAGGTCGACCGCGCCGTCCGGCTTGAACGGCGTCACCATCGCCGTGATCACGGAGCCCAGCTTGTGGGAGCCCAGCATCTCGCTGAAGTCTACGAGAGGGCGCCCTGCAATTCCTGCAAGGCGTAGAAGACGCCTTCGGAGAATGTCGGGTACGGCTGGATCGTGTCGAGGAGCGTCTCGACCGGCACCTCGGCGCGGACCGCGAGCGTGAACTGGCCGAGCCACTCCGCCGCCTGGGGGCCGACGCAGACGGCGCCGACGAGCACGCGCTGCCGTGGGTCTGCGAAGACGCGGACGAAGCCCTCGCGCTTCGGCTTCTCGTACGTCACGAGCCGCGGCAGTGCGCTGAGCGGGATCCGGACGCTCACGAGGTCGTCGCCGTCCATCCGTCCGACCGTCCCCACCTCCGGGTCGGTGAACGTTCCGGCCGGGATCGCCCGGTAGTCGGCCTTGGCGCGGCGCTTGGCGATGTCGGCCGCAGCGACGCGGGCCTGGTACTTGCCGACGTGGGTGAACTGCGCGATCCCGGTCACGTCGCCGATCGCCCAGACGTTGTCGGCCGCGCGCAGCCGCTCATCCACCTCGATCCCGCGCGGGGACACCGAGACGCCGAGCTCGTCGAGGCCGAGCCGCTCGACGTTCGGTCGGCGGCCCGTCGCGACGAGCAGCCGCTCCGCTTCGACCGTCGCGCCGTCGGACAGGTGAACCTTGACTCCCGGCTCCACACGCTCGATCCCGACCCCGACTCGCACGTCGATGTCCTCCTCGCGGAAGAGCTCGGCGAGCAGGTCGCCCGCGTCGCGGTGCACGCGGCCGAGCAGGTAGTCGCCGCGCTCGACGACCGTCACCTGCGCGCCCATGCGGGAGAAGAACTGCGCGAGCTCGCAGCCGACCGGTCCGCCGCCCATGACGACGAGGCTCCGCGGAACCTTGTGCGTCCTCGTCGCCTCGCGGTTCGTCCAGTACTCGACCGTGTCGAGCCCGTCGATCGGCGGAATCGCGGGCCGCGAGCCGGTGGCGAGGACGAGCCGGTCGTACGGCAGCTCCTGTCCGTCCACCTCGACGACCCCCGAGCGCACGACGTTGCCCTCACCGCGCACGAGCCGGCAGTTCCACTCCTGGAGGTAGTGGAGCTGGCCTGCGTCGTCCCAGTCGCTCGTCATCCAGTCGCGCCACGACCAGACGCCGTCGGCCTCCGGACGCTCGCCGTGCAGGCCGGGCGCCCGGTCGAGCGCGCCGCCGAGCTCGGTCGCCCGCAGCATCGTCTTGGTGGGCATGCAGGCGAAGTACGAGCACTCGCCGCCGACGAGCCGGCTCTCGACGAGCGTGATCTCCGCCTCGTCGTCGAGCCGGCGGAGAGCGCCGACGAAATGCTCGCCGGTCGACCCTCCGCCGAGAACGACGACCTTCACTACTTCAGTCCGTTGGCCTTGAGGAACTTGCTGGCGATTTCGCTCGGCTTCGCCTTCTGCACGTAGGCGGCCTTGTCCATCGCGCGCATCGCCGAGATCGTCAGCAGGGCCGAGACCTGGTTGGAGATCTGCGCGATCTCTTTGCCGGTCTTGCCGTTCAGGAGCTTCTGCGACACCACCGGCGCCACGTTCTGGAAGCCGAAGATGTGCTTGTCGTCGACCAGCTCCGTGTACTTCGAGCTGCTCTGCTGCGGGTCAGTGGTGAACCCGTCGCCGCCGGTCACCTGGCCCTTGTCGATCAGGGTGTAGACGCTGATCGAGCCGAGCGCCTTGAACTGCACCTGCTTGAGCCCGTAGACGTTCTTGAGGCCGAGCAGGCAGGTGATCCGCGTCTTGCACTCCGGGAACGCGGCGTACGAGAACGACTTCACCTTCTTCAGGTCGGAGATCTTCTTCACCCCGAGCTTGTTCGCCGTCTTCGCCAGCATCGTGAAGGTGTCGCTGTCGACGAACGGCGTCTGCTTGAGCAGCGTCTGGCCGTGCTTCTGCTCGTACGACTTCGCGGCCTTGTACGTTGCTGCGGCCGACGGCGGGAACTTCTTCGACCCTGCGAGGTCGAGCACGATGATCCCCGTGTACTCCGGGTAGAAGTTCATCTTCCCGTTGCGGATCGCCGTGTTCGCGAGCTCGGACGAGCCGAAGCTCCCCTTGTACTCGACCTTGAAGCCCTTCGCCTGCAGGGCCTGGCCGTAGAGCTGGCCGAGGATGTACTCCTCGGTGAAGTTCTTCGTGCCCAGCACGATCGTCGGCTTCGACGCGGTGATCGTCTTCTGTGCGCCCGCGACGCCGTGCTTCGCACCACCGCAGGCGGTAACTCCGATCAGAAGCGCGACCCCGAACGAGACCGCGAACGCCGCCTTGGCGGCGCGCCGAGTGTGTTTCCGCACCATCTCTCCTCCTTCCGCTTCCGCGGTCCTATTCCAGTTCCCGGGACCCTATGCGCTCGGGGCCATCTTCCGGTAGGCCGCGCGCTCGGCGAAGCCGAGCAGCCAGGTCGCGAGCAGGGCGACCGCAGAGACGCAGAGCGCTGCCGCAAACACCCCGGCGAGACCGTAGGCGGCCTGGTTGGCGATGATCTCGCCCAGACCGCTCCCTCCGACGATGCCGGCGATCGTGGATGTCGCGATCACGAACACCGCGGCGATGCGGGCGCCGGCGATGATGAGCGGCAAACCGAGCGGCAGCTCGACCTTCGTGAGGATCTGCGTCTCGGTGAGGCCCATCCCCCGCGCCGCCTCGACGACGTCCGCATCGACGCCCTCGACGGCGAAGTACGTGTTCGTGAGCAGCGGCGGCAGCCCGATCACCACCAGTGCGATCTCGATGTTCCAGAAGCCGACGCCGAGCCAGGCGATGAAGAAACCGATCAGCGCGATGCTCGGCAGTGCGCGGCCGAACGACGACACGCCGAGCGCCGCGAACAGGCCGCGATGTCGGTGCCCGAGCCAGAGACCCAGCGGGAGGGCGATCAGGATCGCGATGCCCAGCGCCGTGAATGCGAGCTCGGCGAGCTCCAGCGTCTTCTGCAACAGGAGGTGCACGTTGTCGGGGATGAAGCGAAAGGCGTCGATGAAGACCGAGGCGAGCATCAGCGAACCTGGTTCCAGGGTGTGAGCGCGCGTTGCGCAAGGGCGAGAAGCCCGTCCGCTGCCAGGGCGAGCAGGACCGCGAGCCCGCCGGCTGCGACGAGCTCCGTCCGGAAGATGTCGGGCTGTCCGAGCGCGTCGAAGATCGGGCCGCCGAGCCCGTAGTGGATGAGGTACGCGGCGACGGTTGCGATCGAGATCGTCGACACCGTGACGACGCGCAGTCCGCCCATGATCGCCGGCACGGCAAGCGGCAGCTCGACCTTGAAGAACGTCTGGCGCCGTGTCAGCCCCATGCCCCGCGCCGACTCGAGCACCTCCGCGGGAACGCCGTCGAGCCCCGCGACGATGTTCCGGTAGAGGACGAACAGCGTGTAGGCGACGAGCGGGATCAGGATCGTGGTCGTGGTGATTCCGGTCACCGGCAGCAGCAGCTCGAAGAGCGCGATGCTCGGGAGCGCGTAGAGAAAGTCCGACAGGGCTCCGATCGGCGCGTTGAGAAAACGCCAGCGAAAGCCGACGAGCGCCAGCAGGAATGCGATCACGAAGCCGATCGCGACCGCGATCACCGTCAGCTTGATGTGCTGGATGAGCGCCGGCTGCAGGGTGTCGCCCCAGTGATCGTGCACCCAGCCGGTGCAGAACCAGCCGTTGTTCTTGAGGCATGAGCTCACGTGCCCGAAGTTCGGGATCACCGGACCGCCGCCGGCCACGCGGAAGCCGGTCATCCGAGGAGGTCCTCGCGCGTCGCGACGCCGAGGGGCGAGCCGTCGGAACCGACGACGAGCAGCGCCTCCTCGTGCTCGGCCACGAGCGTGGCGAGCGCGTCGCGGAGATTGGTGTCCTCGGGCAGCCGCGGCAGTCCGTCCGCTCCGGCCGGGTTCGCGAGCTCGAGCTCGCCGAGGGTCCGCAGCGCAAGCGCCTTGAGCGCGCGGTCGCGACCGACGAAGTCCGCGACGAAGTCGTCGACGGGCTGCTCGAGGATCCGCTGCGGCGTGTCGTACTGGGCGAGCCGCCCGCCCTCGCGGAGGATTGCGATCCGGTCGCCGACCTTGATCGCCTCGTCGATGTCGTGGGTGACGAAGACGACGGTCTTGCGGATCTCGTGCTGCAGGCGCAGGAACTCGTCCTGCAGACGGGAGCGGACGATCGGGTCGATCGCGCCGAACGGCTCGTCCATCAGCATCAGCGGCGGGTTCGCTGCGAGCGCGCGTGCGAGGCCGACGCGCTGCCGCTCGCCGCCGGAGAGTTGTGCCGGGAACTGCTTCGCGTAGGAAGGGTCGAGACCCACCAGCTCGAGCAGCTCGGCGGAGCGCGTCCTGATCCACGAGCGTGGCCGGCCGAGCAGCTTGGGCACCGTCCCGATGTTCGCCTCCACCGTCATGTGCGGGAAGAGGCCGACTTGCTGGATCACGTAGCCGATCGAGCGGCGCAGCTCGGTCAGGTCGTAGTCGCCGATCTGCCGGCCGTCGATGCGGATGTAGCCACTCGTGAGCGGGATCAGCCGGTTGACGAGCTTGAGCGCGGTCGTCTTGCCGCCGCCCGACGGGCCGACGAGGACGCAGATCTCCCCCGCGGGTACGGTGAGCGAGAGGTGGTCGACCGCCGCCCCGTCGCGGCCCGGGTAGACCTTCGTCGCCTCGTCGAAGACGAGCTCGGCCGCCTCGGTCCGCATGGCTGGGATCTTCTACGAGATCAGTGTCTCCAGGCCGAGGGTGAGGCCCGGAGGGAGCTCGGGAAGCTTCTCGAGCGCGAGCATCACCCCGTCGGCGAAGGACTCGCGGCCGGTCGTGTCGTGGCGGATCGTGAGGAGCTGGCCCTCGCCGCCGAAGATCACCTCCTGGTGCGCGACGAGCCCGGGCAGGCGGACCGAGTGGACCGCCGTGCCTTCCCCGATCGCCTCCGCGGTCGCCTTGGCCGTGCCGGACGGCGCGTCCTTCTTGGCCTCGTTGTGGAGCTCGACGATCTCGGCGCGCGGGAAGTGCACCGCCGCCTCGCGTGCGAAGCGCGATCATCAGCACGGCGCCGATCGAGAAGTTCGGAGCGACGAAGAGGCGCAGCCCTTTCTCCTGCGCGAGCGAGCCGAGCTCGGCCGGATCCCAGCCGGTCGTGCCCACCACACAGGAGACGCCCTGCTCGAGCGCGGCGCGGACATTGGCGGGCGCTGCCTCGGGCGTGGTGAAGTCGACCGCCGCGTCGCAGCCGCTCACGTCGGGCTCGTCGCCGAGCTCGATTCCGCGCACCTCGTGTCCCGCCTGCTCCAGTCGCCGCGCTACCGCACTGCCCGTCTTCCCGGCAGCGCCGAAGAACGCGATCTTCACGCTGCGGCCTGCTCGACCAATGCCGAGCTCGCTCGCCCGACCGCCGCGCGGAAGTGCGCCTCGTCCGGTCCCACCCCGGCAGCCGCGAGCCGCTCGGACGGCAGGAGCGCCGCCGCGAGCTCGGCGAGCTCGTCGCCGGTGACCGCGTCGATCTCCGCGATCACCCGCTCGACCGTCAGCAGCTCGGTGTCCGTCACGAGCGACTTGCCGAGGCGGCTCATGCGGTTCGACGTCGACTCGAGCGAGAGGACGATCCGTCCCCTTGAGGTTCTCCTTCGCGCGCTCGAGCTCTCCCTTGCGCAGCCTTCCGGCCGCGATCTCGCCGATCTGCTCGACGCAGATCTCGACGCACGCCGCGAGGTTCTCCTCCCGCGTGCCGACGTAGACGCCGAGGATGCCGGTGTCGGTGTACTGGGCACCGAAGCTGTAGACGGCGTAGGCCATCCCCCGCTTCTCGCGGATCTCCTGGAAGAGCCGCGACGAGGCCGATCCGCCGAGGATCGAGTCGAGCAGCGACGAGGCGAAGCGGCGGCGGTCGGAGCGCGAGATGCCGGTCGCGCCGAGGCAGAGGTGGTACTGCTCGGTCTCCTTGCGCTGGAAGCGGAGCCCGGGGCCGGGCAGCTGCGCGAGCGGCCGGCGGACGCGGGTGCCGGCTCGCGCGGGCGCTCCAGCGCGTCGCTCGCTGCGCTGAAGCAAGGCGACGAGGCGGTCGTGGTCGAGGTTCCCGGCGGCGGCGACCACGACGTTGCCGGGCGCGTAGGCACTGCGGTGGTAGCCCGAGAGCGCACGGCGGCTGACCGTCGAGATGACCTCGGCGGTGCCGATGACCGGCCGTCCGAGCGGATGGTCGGCGAAGACGGCCTGCGAGAACAGGTCGTGCACGAGCTCCTGAGGCGCGTCCTCGTACATCGCGATCTCCTCGAGCACGACCTCGCGCTCCTGGTCGACCTCGGCAAACGACGGCGCGAAGACCATGTCGGTCATGACCTCGAGAGCCGTCTCGACGTGATGGTCGGGAACGCGTGCGTAGACGACGGTGTTCTCGCGGGAGGTCGCCGCGTTGAGCTCGGCACCCATGGCGTCGAACGTCTCCGCGATCTGCTGCGCGTCGAAGCGGCGCGAGCCCTTGAACAGGAGGTGCTCGATGAAATGCGAGACGCCTGCGCGCTCTGCGCGCTCGTCACGGGAGCCGACGTCGATCCAGAACCCCAGCGCAACAGAGCGAACGCCGGCGACTCGCTCCGAGATGACGCGCTCGCCGCTGTCGAGCTCGCTCAGGGTCACCTTCTGCACTGTTCCGCTTCGGCACCGGCTAAGCCGGCGCCTGCGCTCCTTTCCGTGCTCCGTCGAGCCTACGCACGCAGTGATCGTAGGCGAACCGCCGCGCAGAGCTACTAGGCGCGGGCCACGAAGCGCAGCACGGTGCCGTTCCGCTTCGCGTCGTACAGCGCCTCGTCGGCGAGGCGGAACAGCGTCTTCGCGTCGTTCGCGTCCTCCGGGCAGGCTGCACAGCCGAAGCACGCGCCGAGGTCGGCGGCCCACGGCTCGCCGCCGACCGACAGCTGCTCGAGCAGCGCCTCGACTCGCCCGACGACCTGGCGCGTGTCCTCCTCCGTCGCCTCCGCGACGAGCACCGCGAACTCGTCGCCGCCGATGCGGAAGGCGTCGTCCGGCTTCCGCAGCGACTCGCCGAGCACGTTCGCGAACGCGACGAGCGCCTCGTCGCCGGCGGCGTGCCCGTAGCGGTCGTTGAGCTGCTTGAAGCCGTCCAGATCCGTCACGACGAGGCCGAACGAGCGCTTGTAACGCACCGCCCGCGCCACCTCGCTCTCGAGGCGGTTGACGAACGCGCGCCGGTTGAGGAGCCGTGTGAGTGGATCGTGGTTGGCGAGAAAGCGAAGCTCGCCGAGATGCCGGCCCGACATGAGCGCGGCGGCGGCGTCGTTGGCGAAGATCCGCAAAGCCTGGAGGCGATCGGCCGACGGCACGAGCCGGTCGGCCGGGTTGTCGACCCAGATGATCCCGAGCAGCGCGCCCCCGCCGTCCCACAACGGCACGATCAGCAGGTGACGGTTCCACGCCCACGGGCCACGGCCGTTGAGCTGGGAGGGGTAGACCTCGACCTCCGTCCCGAGCCGGGCGCGGGCCTGGTCGTGCGTGAAGAGGTAGCAGCCCTCGCGCAGGAACACGTCGTCGAGCAGCGGCTCGAGCTGCGCGATGCTCGCGAGCTCGCGCTGCTGCATCTCCTCGAGCCGCCAGCCCGCCGTTGCATGCGGGACGACGGCGCCGCTCTCCGGGTCGACGAGCGCCGCGCAGACGTTGCGAAAGTCGAGGGCGTCGCGGATGCCGGTGCAGACGCGCCGCAGCACTTCGGTGTTCGACGTCTCGCTCGTGATGCGGGACGACACGGCGAGCAACTCCTGGAGGGCCCGCTGGTGCCGGGACGACTGCGCAGCCTCGCGTGACGCTTCGACGGCGAGCGCCGCGTGGTCGCCGAGCGACACGAGGATGTCGAGGTCGTCGTCGGTTGGCCGGCGGCCGGTCACCGGCTCGTCGACCGAGATGATCCCGAGCAGAAGGCCGTGCCGGTCGCGCATCGGAACGAAGAGCGCGTCCTCGGGATCCCAGGCGTCGGGCTGGCACGACCGTCCTCCCTGCGGCACGTAGCTCAGACCGAGCGTGCCCCAGTCGACCGATCCGCTCGGCACGACGTAGGCGCCGCGTCGCTCGAACCGCTCGGAGAGGAGGACCGTCCAGTCGTCGCCGCTGCGCGCGTTGCCGAGCAGCGTCGCTCGAGCTTCCTCGTTCCCGTAGACGGTCGTCACCTCGAAGTCGTCCCAGGCCGGCCGGTAGACGTTGACCGCGACGGTGCCGTAGCCGAGCGACTCGCCGATGGTTCGAGCGACAGCGTCGAGCAGCGCAGGAAGATCCTCACGCGCCCGCAGGAGGCGGGTGACCTCGACGAGGCCCCGCAGCGGTGAGATGGTCGGATGGCTCAAAGGATCGGCTCGTTGAAGTCATCGGCACGAGCCGAGCGTGGAGTGAAGCGATTCGGGGCGGATCGTTGCCCCGAACGAGTGAATTGAGCGCCGGGCGGGCGGTCTACGCCGCCCGCCCCGATGCTCGGTTACTCGCCGTCGTCGCGGCGTGGGCTAGCGGCCGCGACCGCCGCGGCGGTCGCCGCGCGGCCGGTCCTCCTCCGGAGGCCGCGGCGGCGCGTCCTTTGCCCGCTCGATCAGCTCCTCCGGCTGGACGAGACCGCCGTTCTCGTGCTTCGCGACGAGCTTCAGGCCGATCCGCCCGCGGGCCTTGTCGACCTCCTGGACGACGACGTCGACGACGTCGCCGCGGCTCATCACGTCCTCGATGTGCGCGACCCGGCCCGGGCCGACGTTCGAGACGTGCAGGAGACCGTCGGTGCCCTTCTTCAGCTCGACGAAGGCGCCGAACTGCGTCGTCTTCACGACCTTGCCGGTGAACGCGTCGCCGACCTCGGGCTCCTTCGTCAGAGCCTCGATCGCGGCGACGGCCTCCTTGGCCTTCGTCCCCTCGGTCGCGTAGATGAGGATCGTGCCGTCTTCCTCGATGTCGATCTGCACCTCGTAGTCGGACTCCAGGCCGCGGATCGTCTCGCCGCCCTTGCCGATGACCATGCCGATCTTCTCCTGGTCGATCTTGATCGTCGTGATCCGCGGTGCGTTGTCCGAGAGCTCCGCGCGCGACTCCGGGATGACGTCGAGCATCTTCTCGAGGATGAACTCGCGTGCCCGCTTCGCCTGCTCGAGCGCGTCTCGCATGATCTGCTGCGTGACGCCCGTGATCTTGATGTCCATCTGGAGCGCGGTGATCCCGTTCCGAGATCCGGCGACCTTGAAGTCCATGTCGCCGAGGTGGTCTTCCGCCCCCTGGATGTCGGTGAGGATGACGTAGTCGTCGCCCTCCTTGACGAGGCCCATCGCGATGCCCGAGACCGGCGCCTTGATCGGCACTCCGGCGTCCATCAACGAGAGGGTCGAGCCGCAGACGGAGCCCATCGACGACGAGCCGTTCGACTCGAGCGTCTCCGAGACGATCCGGATCGTGTACGGGAACTCGTCGGGCGTCGGGATGACCGCCTCGAGCGCCCGCTGCGCGAGCGCACCGTGGCCGATGTCACGCCGCTTCGGGCCGCGCATGAAGCCCGTCTCCCCGACCGAGTAGGGCGGGAAGTTGTAGTGGTGCATGAAGCGGCGCTCCTCCTCGAGGGAGAGGTCGTCGATACGCTGACCCTCCTTCGCGGTGCCGAGCGTCAGCGACGAGAGGATCTGCGTCTGGCCGCGTGTGAAGAGGCCCGAGCCGTGGGTGCGCGGATTGACGCCCACCTCGACCTCGATCGGCCGGATCTCCTCGGCGCCGCGCCCATCGGGGCGGCGCTTCTCGACGGCGATCTTCTGCCGCACGAGGTCCTTGTAGATCGACTCGCATGCCTTCTTGATCTGCGAGCGTGTCTGGGAGTCCTTCGCAGCCGGCTCGTCGGTCTCGGCGTCGGCCGAAGCACCTCCGGCCGGGAACGGCAGCTGGACGTGCTCGATGATCCGGTCGAAGAGCAGCTGACGCTTCGCCGACTTGAGCGACTTCGAGTCCTGCTCGGCGTCGGTCAGCGCCTTGAGGTCGTCGCCGAACTGCTCGCGCACCGGCCCTTCGACGGCGACCGACCGCTGCTTGTCGAGCAGCATCGCGAGAGCCGACTTGACCTGGATCTGACGCTGAATGTCGTCGTCGGTCGACTCCATCGTGATCGTCGGCGCAAGCTCGGCCAGGAGCTCGTCCACGGCCGTGCTCGACTCCTTGATGCCGACCTGCTGGATCCGCTCCCAGATCGTGTGGCCGTGGTCGCGCTCGATCTCTGCCATGAGGTCGAGGTCGAGCCACTTCGGCTTGCCGGCCTGGCGGCGCAGCTCCTCCTGCGCGTCGCAGAGCTTCACGATCTCGCCGTGGGCAAGCTCGAGCGCCTCGAGGATCTTCTCCTCGGGGATCTCGTTCGCGCCGGCCTCGACCATGGTCAGCGCTTCCTTCGTGCCGACCACGATCAGGTCGAGCTCGTCGTTGTCCTCGCTCTCGCGGAGCGTCGGGTTGATGACGAGCTCACCCTCGACCAGCGCGATGCGCACGGCACCGACCGGCCCGAAGAACGGCATCGGCGAGAGCATCAGCGCGGCCGATGCCCCGTTGATGCAGAGGATGTCGTGCGCCGTCACCATGTCCGCGCTGAGGACGGTGCAGATCACCTGAACCTCGTTGCGGAAGCCCTTCGGCCAGAGCGGTCGAATCGGGCGGTCGATCATCCGCGCGGTGAGGATGGCGCGCTCCGTCGGGCGGCCCTCCCGCTTGAAGAAACCGCCGGGGATCTTCCCGGCGGCGTACATCCGCTCTTCGACGTCGACGGTGAGCGGGAAGAAGTCTGCGCCCTCGCGCGCCTCTGCGCGCCCCTGGGCTGTGGCGAGCACCATCGTGTCGCCACCGCGAACGACGACGGCGCCGTCCGCTTGCTTCGCGAGGTGGCCGGTTTCGAAGCTGATCTCCTGATCACCGATCTGAACGGAGACCTGCGCCCGGCTCTCGGTCGCGATACTCATCAATTGTCCTCCACTTTGCTTGTGGAGGGCGGGAGCTCGAGCCAGCCTGCCGGCTGAGTCGGTGGGCTCGCTCGAACTTCCACCCTCCGAGTTCTGGGAGCTAGCGGCGTAGGCCGAGCTCCTTGATGAGGGCTCGGTAGCCCTCGAGGTCGTGCTTTTGCAGGTAGTTCAGGAAGCGACGGCGCCGCCCGACCAGCTTGAGCAGCCCGCGCCGCGAGTAGTGGTCGTGCTTGTGGGTGCGCAGATGCTCGGTCAGCTCGTTGATCCGCTGGGTGAGCATCGCGATCTGCACCTGCGGCGAGCCGGTGTCGGCATCGCTGCGGCCGTGCTTCGAGATGATCTCCTGCTTCGCTTCCTTGGTCAGGGCCAACGCCCTCTCCTTCCTATTTCGCCTCCCGAGGCTCCGCCCGCACCGCCAAGGACGTGACGCGAGCCGGGCCTGGGTCGCCGGGTAGGGTAGCGGAAACCGGCATGGCGAGCGCGATTCCGCAAGAACGACTGGCCGAGATCGTGCGCGAGGCACGGGCGCGCAGCGGCGTCCCCGCCGTCACCGCCGGGCTCCTCGTCGGCGACCAAGTGGAGCTAGCCGCCGACGGGCCGGTCGAGATCGAGACGCCGTTCAGGATCGCCTCGATCACCAAGTGGTTCACGGCATCCCTTGCGGCGCTCGTGCTCGACCTCGAGGCGCCGGTGGGCGCGGACGGCGCGACTGCGGGCCGACTCCTCTCGCATACCGCCGATCTGCGGCCGAGCTCGCGGGAACTGCTCCCCGACCCGTGCCGCGGTCTCTGGTCGTACTCGAACGCCGGCTACGTGCTCGCCGGCGAGGCGTGCGCCGCGGCGGCAGGGACGTCGTACTCGCAGGCGGTGCAGGAGCGCCTGCTCGATCCACTCGAACTCGAGCGCACCAGCTTCGCCGACCCCAGCGACGCCGCTCCGGGACACGTCCCCGAGGGCGCGACGGGCCACCGGCCGGCCCCGGAGGCCGAGTACGCCGAGTCGAGACGGGCGGCGGGCGGCCTCTGGTCGACGGTCGGAGACCTCCTTCGGTTCGCGAAGCACCAGCTCGGCGGCCCGGGACCCCTCTCCGCGGAACTGCTGGGTGCCGTTCGCGAGCCGCGAGCCGACGCGCTGGGCGGCCGCTACTGCCTTGGCTGCTGGAGTCGGACGCTCGTCGGCGGGCGGCGCGCCTTCGACCACGAAGGGTCGGTGGGCGGCTACCAGTCGCTGCTCCTGCTCGTGCCCGAGGAGCAGGCCGCGCTTGCCGTACTAACGAACAGCTGGCGTGGCAGCGGGCTGATCCGACGGGTCGTCCGCGAGCTCGGGCTCGTGCCGTCGCCTATCGAAGGGGCGGGATCGGCCCGCGTCGAGCCCGGCCGCTACGAGCTCGGCGACGCCGTGGCCGTCTTGACGGAGCGGAGCGGCCGCTGGCGTGTGGCGGAGAGCGAGGACGATCCGCTGACCGGCGTGCGGATCGAGCGACCCGCGTACGCGCTCGACCCTCTCGGCGGCGATGTCTACGGCTTCGCCGGTGGGTTCCTCATGAGTCACCGGGTCGACTTCCCGCGGCAGGGCGTCGCGCGCGTGGGCTGGACGGCGCTGCCTCTGTCGAGTTCGTAAGGCGGGCGGCTCGGCTCAGCCGGGCCGTTGCGCGCCACGCGTCCGCTCGACGTCGTCGTCGATCGCGGCGACGAGCTCTTCGAGCGAGTCGAAGCGCCGCTGCTCGCGGAGGGGCGCCCAGATCTCGACGACGAGCCGCTCGCCGTAGAGGTCGCCGTCGAAGTCCAGCAGGTGCGCCTCGACCCGCCGCTCGACGCCGTCGAAGTGCGGGTTCGTCCCGATAGAGATTGCCGCCCGCTGCCCCCCGGCCCAGCCGGCGTACACGCCGTCAGGCGGCACGAGCAGCCCGGCCGGGACGTCGAGGTTCGCGGTCGGGAAGCCGAGATCGCGACCGCGTCCATCGCCTCGGACGACGATCCCCTCTACCTCGGGCGGACGTCCGAGCAGCGTCGCCGCGGGCCCGATCTCGCCGGCGTGGACGAGCTCGCGTACGCGGCTCGACGAGATGTGCTCGACGAGCGGCACGCGGCGCACGTCGAAGCCGAGCCGGTCGAGCAGGTCCAGGTCGCCCTCGCGACCGCGCCCGAAGCGGAACGTCTCCCCTGCCGCAAGAGTCTCGGCTCCCATCGCGCGCAGAATCTGCTCGGCGAACTCCTCCGCCGAGAGCGCCGCGAGCGCTTCGTCGAAGGGGAGAACAAGAACGTCCTCGACGCCGGCATCGGAGAGCAGCTCGAGCCTGCGCTCGAGCGTCGCGAGGAGCTCGACACGATTGCCGAGCACCGCTCGCGGATGTGGGTCGAACGTGACGACGCTCGTCCGTAGCCCGGCTCTGCGCGCTGCGTCGATCACTCGCAGGTGACCACGGTGAACGCCGTCGAAGGTGCCGACGGCCGCGGCGCGGCGCGCCTCGGGCAGGCCACCGGGGTCGCGAGCGACGTTCACGAGCCCGTCCCGGAGCGTGCGGCTTCGACGCGCTTCCGCACTACCGACTCCGCCAGGAGCCGCGCGGCCGTGAACGACTCCGGCGTGACGGCGTCGTCGACTGAGAACGGCCCGACCTCCGTCCGCCGCAGCGTCACGCAGTGCCCACCCAGTGCGATCGCGAGCGACCGGACGTAGGTCCCCGAGCTGACACGGAGGTCGAGCGTGACCGTCTCGCCCGTATACGCGATGACGTCGAGCGCATGCACGGTCGAACGGCGCGTCGGCATCTCCACCTCGATGCCGCGCCGCGCGAGCCGGTAGGCGCGCTCGCCACCGATCTTCACCGCCGAAGCGGCCGGGATCGGTAGCTCGATCTCACCGCGGAGGCGCTCGAGCCGCCTGCCGAGCTCCTCCTCGCCGGGCGGCGATTGGCTCTCGACCACTGCGCCCTCCGGGTCCCCGGTCGAGGTCCGGCGGCAAAGGTCGATCTCGGTGAGATAGCGCTTGTCCAGTCCGACGAGATATGGCGCCAGCTTAGTTGTCCTACCGGACAACAACAGCAAGAGCCCGGTTGCGAAGGGATCGAGCGTCCCCGCGTGACCCGTCCGGGCGTGCGTCACGCGGCGGATCTGAGCCACGACGGCGAAGGACGACGGACCGCTCGGCTTGTCGACGAGCGCGACGCCCGCGGGATCAAGCGCGCGCGGTGGCACGTTGCGCGAGGAAGCCCTCGCGGATCTGCTCGATGATCTCCTCGAGCGGAAGGTCGGTGGAAAAGCCGGCGGCCTGGCGATGGCCTCCACCGCCGAAGCGACGCGCGATCGCCGAGACGTCGAGCTCGTCGATGCTCGAGCGAAGCGATCCCTTGTATGCAGCGGCGTCTTCGTTCAGCTGCTCCCGGACCAGCGCCGCCAGCTCCGCTCCCTCGACCGCGCGCAGATAGTCGATGATCCCCTCGGAGTACGGCTCGCTCGCGCCGACCTCGCCGAAGTCGGCACGCAGGAGGTGCGAGACGACGATCCGTCCGCCCTCCAGCACCTCGGCGCGGTCGAGAGCACGCGCGAGCAGCTTCAGCTTCGCGAACTCGAGCGACTCGTAGACCTGCTGGAAGACCTCGTGGATGTCGGCGCCGGCCTCGACGAGCTCGGCCGCGAGCCGGAGCGACTTCGGCGTCGTGTTGGCGTACTGAAACCGCCCGGTGTCGGTGACGAGGGCGATGTAGAGGGGCTCGGCGAGCTCCGGTGTCAGCTCGACATCCAGCTCGGCGAAGAGGTCCCGCAGAACCTCGCCGGTCGACGACGCGTCGGCGACGATGAGGTTCAAATCGCCGAAGCGCGTGTTGTCGTGGTGGTGGTCGACGTTGACGGTGAGCGGCGCGCGTGAACGAGCGGCGTCGTCGCCGATGCGCTCCTCCTTCGCACAGTCGACCGCGAGGAGCACGCGGTCCGCCGCGTCGTCCGGCGGCTCGCGAACGAGGTCTGCGAGCGGCATGAACCCGTACTCGCTCGGCAACGGCGTCTGGCCGGGCAGGTACATGACCGCGTCCTTACCGAGCTGCCGGAGCGCGATTGAGGCCGCGAGGAGCGATCCGAGAGCGTCGCCGTCCGGGTTTTCGTGCGTCACCACCAGGAAGCGGTCGTGCCGCCGCAGCGCGTCTCCGATCGCCTTCAGATCAGTCGTCTCGGTCATCGTCGTCCGGCGCGAGCTCGTCGATCAGGCGGGTCATGCGCATGCCGCGCTCGACCGTGGGATCGTACTCGAAGGTCAGTTGAGGGGTTCGCTTCAGCCGGAGCTCTCGGGCAAGTCGCGACTGGAGTACGCCGTGCGCCGCCTCGAGTCCGAGTAGGCTCGCGCGTTGCTTTCGGCCAGAGCCGAGCACGCTGATGAAGACCGTGGCATGGCGCAGATCCGGCGCCGTGTCGACGCCGGTGACGGTGATCAGCCCGATCCGGGGGTCCTTGAGCTCCGGAAGAGCCTCGGCCAGCACCTGCCTCACCGACTCGTTGACCCTGCGCATGCGTTCACGTTCGCTCACGGCGTTATTGAAGCGCTTGACTGCATGAACCGCCTCTCGGCTAGACCGACCGGCCTCAAGTTCGCGCCGCTTTCGACCACACCCCCACCCAGGGTGGCAACTGGCCATTCTCTGTAGAAGTCGCCCGAACTTTCCTTGTGGATCTGCGCCGGAAGTTCCCGCTCGGAGCGCATCTTCCATCCCCAGCGAGGCCATCTGACGCGCTTGCGACGATGGGGGAAAGGCCTGCACAGAGGGAGAAAAGACCGGTTCACAACGGACGCGGCCGCATCTAGAAACCCGGCGTAGCTGCTGGTACCAAATAAGGCGAGCCGACGACACCAACGCCGGTTCGCGCATAGCCCTCTGTGGGCGAGGTTTGATGGGCCGGTAGCTCAGCGAAGAGAGCACCCGGCTACTAACCGGGGTGTCGCGGGTTTGATCCCCGCCCGGCCCATCAAGCCTCGTCCCAGAGGGTAGCCCGGAAGTTCCGTCAGGGCCACCGCAAACGGCTAGGCACACCAAGCCTACGGCCGACTCACAAAGGGGGCGAATGACCCTGACGCAACACCCGAGTCCGTCCGATCCGGCTTCTACACTGAGGGGTACAAGATGCCTCCTGCGAATCGACACAATCCAGCCCGGGCCGAGTCCTCCGAGTCGCGCATCTCCTTTCTGGAGTTCATGCGCGAGTTCCCCAACGACGCGGCCTGTCTTGACTACCTCTGGCGCACCCGCTACGCCGAAGACGGCGAGAACGCGGAGTGCCCGAAGTGCGAACAGGTACGGCCCTTCAAGCGGTACGAGACGGCGCAGAAGCGTCAGTCGTGGACGTGTACCGCCTGCGGCCACCACATCCACCCGACCGCCGGGACGATCTTCCATAAGTCCTCGACCTCGCTGCACTTGTGGTTCTACGCGATCTATCTCGTCTCTAGTTCGCGCTGCGGCATCGCCGCAAAACAGCTGGAGCGCGAGCTTGGCGTGAACTACAAGACCGCGCTTCGCATGCTGCACAAGATCCGCGAAGACCTCATGGAGCAGGACTACACAGGGCCACTGTCCGGCGAAGTCGAAGCCGACTCCGCGTACATCGGTGGCCAACTCCATGAGGGAGAGCGGGTCAAGCTTCGCGCCGAGGGCCGATCCAACCAGGGGCCAGCCACCAAGAGACGCGACGTGATCTTCGCCGCCGTCGAGCGCGACGGACGGATGCGCGCTTCCGTCGTCGGTGACTCCCGCGCACAAGCACAGACGACGCACGCGATCCGCTCCACGCTCCATGAGTACGTCCTGCCGGGGTCGATGGTCTTCACCGACGATTGGGGCGGCTACAACGTCCTCGACCGCGCCGGCGTCTACAAGTTCCGCCGCATCCGCCATTCGCAGCGCATCTACGTCGAGGGCGACGTACACACCAACACGGTCGAGGGCTTCTTCGGCCACTTCAAGACCGACGTGCGCGGAACCCACCACTCGATCTCGACGCGCTGGCTCCCCGGCTACCTGAACGAGTGGGTGTGGAAGTGGAACCACCGGAAAGACGACCAAGCCATGTTCCGCTCGCTCCTGCGCAACGCCGCCGCTCCGGTCTAGACAGCGGCCCCGGCTCGTGCTGGGGTTACCAAGCATGGCTGACGCCCTCGCAAGTGCCCGGACGAAACTGGCGCGAGGCAATCTCCACAAAGCCACGGCCCGGCGCGAGGCGGGCCGGTTCTTCCGCGGTCACCCCAGCCCAACCTTCCGTGTCGAGCCAGAAGGAGACGAAGGCTTCACCCACGCTGGGGCCGGAACGACCTTCGGCTTTCGCGTCGTCGTGGACAGCGCGCCCCCGGATCTTCCCGCGTCGTTCGCCGCTCGTTTCGGGGATGCGATCCACAACTACAGGAGCGCCCTTGACCACGTTGCGTGGCAGCTTGTAAGACATGGTTCTGGCTGGCCACTGAAAGACGAGCGAGCCGCGAACGCCGTTCAGTTCCCGATTTACGACACACTCGGCGGCTTCCGATACAACCAATCCCGTCGCCTGCCGGGAGTTGACCAAGATGCCATGGCCTTCATCCAGGCGCGCCACGGATACGTCCGAGGGAACGCCACCAACAATGAGCTTCTTGCCCTGGCGAAACTCTCGAACGATGACAAGCACCGGGCGCTTCACGTATTCGCAGGTCTCTTTCGCTTCCTCAAGAGCAACGTAACGTTCACCGAGTGCCTTCCGGTTTCTTGGGAGAATCCCCCGGAAAGGCCGGCACTCAAGCCAGGCGCAGAACTCGTGCGGGGAACCGCAGTCGTAACCGGCCCGAACCCCAAAGTGGACATGGAGCTTCGCCCGACCGTCGAGATAGTCGTGGAGGACTGGGGAGACTTCTACGGCACCCTTGAAGTCGTCAGCGTTGAGGTAGCGAAGGTCCTCGACGCGCCGGAGATCGTCACGGCAGTCTCCTAGCCTCATGCGGCTTCACCGCCGCCGAGCGCAGGGACTACTTCGTAGGCTTCTTGGCGATCTTGTCGAGCGCTGCAAACACCGACTTGCGCTTCGGTAGCCCCGTCTTCGTGCCCTTCGGAAGCGTCTGTGTCGGCTCCCCTTCGCGCAGGTTCTTCGTCGCGTCGTAATCCTTCTTCCCGGCCATCGCCCCTCCACCGTAGCGGGTCGTCTGGACGCCCACACGCGCCACGATCTATGACACTCTGAGCACTCCCCCTCGTGGGGCCTGCGGAGAGGTAGCCGCTTCTGGAAGCCGCACTCAGAAGCGGTGCCTCCCGTGGGCAGCTTCTACAAAGAACGGCCATTGCCACCCAGGGTGGGGACGCTGTCCCTCCGCCCTCGGAGCCGACGCTAGCGCACGAAACGTCACGAATGCGTGCTGGTCGATCGCCAAGCTCCGACATTCACTCGGCCTGCCGGAGAACGCGCTCGACGGGCTCTGCCTCAGCGAATCACGTCCAGGAGGAGCGGACGTGGCTCCGGCTCGTCCCCGATCTCGTACGCATCGAGCAGTGCGGCCTCCGCCGTCGCCGCCGCCGCCTCGTCGCGCGCGTGGACGTCGGCCAGCGGGTCACCGCGTTCGACATGGTCGCCACGCTTGGCGCCGCAGACCACGCCAACTGCGTGGTCGATCGGATCCTCCTTGCGCTCGCGACCGGCTCCGAGCCCCATGGCGACGCCGGCCACCTCCCTTGCGCGAACCTCGCACACGAAGCCGGTCACCGGCGCCGACACCGGCCGAACGACGGCGGCGCGCGGCAAAAGCGACGGATCTGGATCGCCGCCCTGCGCCCGAATCCACCGTTCATAGGCTGCGAGCGCGGAGCCGTCTGCGAGAACGGTCGTCACGCGCTGCCGCGCCTCCTCTTCGTCGAGATCGAGATCCGACAGCGCGAGCAACTGCGTCGCCGCCTCGACCACGAGCGCGCGAAAGTCCGGCGGCCCTGCGCCGGCGAGGGTCTCGTATGCCTCCAGCACCTCGAGCGCGTTGCCGACGGCATGCCCGAGTGGCTGCTCCATGTCCGTCAGCAGGCAGACGACGTCCATGCCGGCCTCCCGACCCAGCCCGCTCATCACCCCGGCCAGGCGTCGCGCCTCTTCGCGTGTGCGCATGAACGCTCCTTCCCCGACCTTGACGTCGAGAACGAGCGCGCTTGCGCCGCCTGCGATCTTCTTCGACATGATGCTCGCCGCAATGAGCGAGACCTCGTCGATCGTGGCCGTCACGTCCCGCAGGGCATAGAGCTTGCGATCCGCCGGCACGAGGTCGGCGGTTTGCCCGGCAACCGCCAGCCCGATCTCGTTCACCTGGTGGATGAGCTCGTCGATCGTGAGCTCGACGTGGAAACCCGGGATCGACTCGAGCTTGTCGAGGGTGCCGCCCGTGTGCCCGAGCCCGCGGCCGCTCATCTTCCCGAACGGAGCGCCGCACGCCGCGACGACCGGCCCCAGCGCGAGCGTCGTCTTGTCCCCCACGCCGCCCGTCGAGTGCTTGTCGACGACCCTCCTGCCGAGACGAGCGGCCAGGTCGACCGTCTCGCCGCTCGCGACCATCGCCTCCGTCAGCGCGAACGTCTCGGCGGACGACAGCCCGCGGAACCAGACGGCCATCAAGAGCGCGGCCATCTGGTAGTCGGGAACCTCCTCGCGCACATAGGCCGCAACGAGCTCGCGCAGCTCCTGGGCCGGAATCTCGGCCCCGTTCCGCTTGCGCTCGATCAAGTCGACGGCGTGCACCCGCGCGACCCTACTAGTCCTCTGGATCCACGTAGAGCCGCTCCGCGAGGGCGACCTCCCACTCCTGACCGCGCAGCCATCGCTCCGCTTCGTCGAGTAGCCGCTCGGCCTCTCGGTGCTCGCGCGCGACGCAGGCGGCCGTGATCCGCGCCCGCTGCCAGACGTCGTGGTGGTCCACCTCAGCGACCGACGCGCCGACGCGGTTCTGAAGCTGTGCCTTCGCCGACCGGAGGTGGTGCCGCTTCTCCTTCAGCGAGTGCGCCGCCGGAAAATGGAGCTCGCACGTGAGAATCCCGACCCAGCCGCTCGCCACGGCCGCATTCAAGCGGAGTCGATCGCTCGCTCGACAGCGACGGCGGCTGTCCGTATCGCCGCGATCTCCGTCTCGCTAGCCGCGCTCAGAAGGCGCTCGAGCAGATCGAGCCTCCGCGCCCGGCCACGCTCGAGGATCCGGCGTCCCTTCGCCGTTGCCTCGATCCTGACCGACCGGGCATCGTTGACGTCCGGATAGCGACGGACGAGCCGTTCCTCCTCCATCGCGCTCACGAGCTTGCTCATCGTGGCGCTCGTCACGCGCTCGGCGTCCGCCAGCTCCCTCAGCGATCGCGCCCCGCCGAACACGAGCACCGAGAGTGCCGACGCCCGCGCCGGAGAGATCCCCATCGCGTCCGCGTCGACCTCATGGACGCGACGGAGAAGATGGATCGCGGCAGAGTGGATCCGGTCGGCGGCGTCACGTCGTCGTTGCGCAGATTCAGACATTTAGTTAGGCTACCTAACGATGGGTGCCACGGAAACTCCATCCGCACTCGACCAGGACTTGGTGCGCGAGCTCGTCGCCAACGCCCACGGCGACCTCGACGCGGTTCGCGAGGCTCTCGATCTCCACCCCACGCTCGTCAACGCGTGCTGGGATTGGGGCGGCGGCGACTGGGAGACCGCGCTCGGCGCCGCCTCTCACGTCGGCCGGCGCGACATCGCCGAGCTGCTCCTCGGCCGCGGTGCACGACTCGACGTCTTCGCCGCAGCCATGCTCGGGGAGCTCGACGTCGTTCGCGCGGTGCTGGCCGCGCAGCCCGAGGCGCTCCACGCTCTCGGGCCACACGGGATCCCGCTCCGCGCTCACGCGGAAGCAGGCGGCGAGCAGGCGCGCCGCGTGCTCGAGCTGCTCGACGCGAGCGCCTAGGAAGCGGCCGAGGGAGCTTCGTCGAGCGACGTCCGCTCGACCTCACGCGTCTCGAAGATCTCGAGCACGTCGCCCTCTTTGACGTCGTTGAAGCCCTCGAGGAGAATGCCGCACTCGAAGCCCTCCGCGACCTCGCGGACGTCGTCCTTGAACCGCTTCAGCTGCGAGATCGTCGTCGTGTAGATCACAGCGCCTTCGCGAAGGACTCGGACGCTCGCGTTGCGACGGACGACGCCGTGGGTGACCATGCAGCCGGCGATCGTGCCGAGCCGCGAGACGCGGAAAAGAGCCCTGACCTCCGCCTCGCCGATCGTCTCCTCGGTCTTGACCGCGGCGAGCTTGCCGACGAGCGCCTGCTCGATCTCCTCGGTGAGCTTGTAGATGACGTCGTACGTTCGGATCTCGACGCCCTCGCGCGCGGCGAGCTCGCGAGCCTCGGCGTTCGGGCGCACGTTGAAGCCCACGATCAGAGCGTCGGAGGCAGACGCGAGCATGATGTCGTTCTGCGTGATCGCCCCCACGCCGTCGGCGATCACGTTCAGCCGCACCTCGGGGTGCTCGAACTTCGACAGCTCGGAGACGACGGCCTCGACCGAGCCGACGACGTCGCCGCGCACCACGAGGTTGAGGTCGGAGACCTCGCCCTCCTGGAGCTGCTCGTACAGACCCTCGAGCGAGACGCCGGCATTGGGCCGCACCGCCGCGAGCTGCTCGCGCCGCAACCTTTCGCTCCGGCGGTTCGCGACGTCGCGCGCCTCACGGTCGTTGGCGACGACGCGCGCGAGCTCACCTGCGGCCGGCGGCTTGTCGAAGCCGAGAATCTCGACGGGATCGCCGGGAACGGCGCTCTCCCGCCGCTCGCCCTTGTAGTCGAAGAGCGCCTTGACGCGGCCGTAGGCGTCGCCGGCGACGACCGCGTCGCCAACCCGGAGCGTTCCACGATGGACGAGCATCGTCGCCACAGGGCCACGACCCACGTCGAGCCGTGACTCGATGATCGGGCCCGAGGCGTCCGCATTGGGGTTCGCCTTCAGGCCTTCGAGCTCGAGATCGGCGACGAGCAGGACCTTCTCGAGCAGGTCGTCGAGGTTCGTGTGGGTCTTCGCCGAGACCTCCGCGAACTGCGTGTCGCCGCCCCAGTCCTCGGGGTTGAGACCCTCCTGGGCGAGCTCGCCCTTGACCCGGTCGACGTTCGCGTCGGCCAGGTCGATCTTGTTGACGGCGACGACGATCGGCACGTCGGCCGCGCGCGCGTGCGCGATCGACTCCTTCGTCTGCGGCATGACACCGTCGTCGGCGGCGACGACGAGCACGGCGATATCCGTCACCTTCGCGCCGCGGGCGCGCATCGCGGTGAACGCCTCGTGGCCCGGCGTGTCGAGGAAGCTGATCTTGCGGCCGTCGACGTCGACCTGGTAGGCGCCGATGTGCTGCGTGATGCCACCGGCCTCGGTGGCGACTACCCGAGCGTCCCGGATCGCGTCGAGCAGCGTCGTCTTGCCGTGGTCGACATGGCCCATGATCGTCACGACCGGCGGCCGCGCCTGCAGCGTCTCCTCGGGGTCGTCGAACGCCTCGGGCTCGTCCTCCTCGTCGGCGGCGTGCTTGATCGTGATCTCGCGGCCGACCTCGGTCGCGATCAGCTCGACTTCCTCGTCGCTCAACGACTGGGTCGCGGTCCGCATCTGGCCGAGGCCCATGAGGATCTTGATGATGTTCGGCATCGGGACGCCGAGCGCCTGCGAGAGGTCGCGGACGCTGACGCCCGACTCGACCGAGACGGGACCGCTCGGCGGCGCCGCGGGGGCACGCGGCTCGCGGGGCCGGCTGTCCTGGCGCGCCTGCCGCTGCTCGCGCGAAGGACGCGCTCCTCCCTGGTCGATGACGACGCGGCGACGGCGTCCGCCGCCGGCGCCGCCGCCGCGCGGGCGCAGCGGACGGTTCGGCCTGTTGCCTCCGTTAGCCATGTGTGTCTCCAGTGTAAAGGCGACGCAGCTCAGGTTCGATCTGCACGGACTGCCGTAGGACCCGCGCGAACGCGCCACGATCGGCCGCGCGGTCGAAGCACGCGAGGCTGCCGCACGTATACGCGCCGCGCCCCGGCTCGGTCCGGCCGGCCACGAGCACGCCGCCGCGGGCGGCGAAGCGCAGCAACTCGCGCTGCGGCGCCCGCCGGCCGCAACCGGCGCAACGCCGCAGCGGCACGCTTACGAAGACTCCTCCTCGCCGGTCGGCTCGACCGGAATACCCGCCGGAACCTCCTCGGGCTCGGCGACCTCGGCCTCGGCCACCGGTTCGACCTCGACCTCTTCGGTCTCGGCGGGAGGACCGGCGACGTAGTCGCTGCCGGTTCCCTCGAGCGCCTGGTGCGCCGGGACGCCGCAGAAGCGCGAGCCGGGCAGCGCGGCGTTCGGGCAGCGCTTGCCGTTGGCGAGGATCGCGGAGCAGCGGCCGGAGAAGTCCTCCGCGCCCGGCTCGCCGCCGCCGAAGGCCGCCTCGGCCTCGGCCTGCGCGAACTCGGTATCGCTCTGGATGTCGATCTTCCAGCCGGTGAGACGCGCGGCGAGGCGGGCGTTCATCCCTTCCTTGCCGATTGCGAGCGCGAGCTGGTCGTCGGGGACGACGACCGTCGCCTCGCGCGCCTCGTCGTCGAGGTAGACCTCGCGCACGCGCGCGGGCGAGAGCGCCTTCGCGACGAACCGCGCCGGCTCCGGGTTCCACGGGATGATGTCGATCTTCTCGCCGCGGAGCTCCGAGACGACCATGCGGACGCGCGAGCCGCGCGGACCGACGCAGGCGCCGACCGGATCGACTCCCTGCGCATGCGACTCGACCGCGATCTTCGAGCGGTAGCCCGGCTCGCGGGCGACGCCGCGGATCTCGACGAGCCCGTCCGCGATCTCCGGTACCTCGAGCTCGAACAGCGTCTTGATCAGTTCCGAATCGCGCCGCGACAGGATGACCTGCGGGCCCTTCGTCCCGGAGCGCACCTCGGTGATGACCGCCTTGATCCGCGATCCCTGCTCGTAGCGCTCGCCGTCGACCTGCTCGGAGCGCGGCAGGAGCGCCTCCACCTTGCCGAGGTCGACGAGGACGTTGTTGCGGTCGCCGGCCTGCTGGACGATGCCGGTCACGACCTCCGTCACGCGGTCGATGTACTCGTCGTACATCATCCTTCGCTCTTCCTCGCGAATCCGCTGCAAAATGACCTGTTTTGCGGTCTGTGCTGCGATGCGGCCGAAGCCTTCGGGCGTCACGTCCTCGCGCTTCACGTCTTCCTCGGGGACGTCGGACCAGTCGATGTCGAGGTCGTCGTCGGAGATGAGCGTGTGCTGGCGCTCGCCGGTCTCCTCCTCGAGCTTCTCGAGCTCCTCGAGCTTGCGCTCGCGCGCCTCGTCGAGCAGGCGCTCCTCGATGTCGGCGGGCAGCTCGACCGAGAAGACGCGGAAGTCGCCGGTGACCTCGTCCATCTCTACCGTGGCGTGACGCGACGCGCCGGGCGTCTTCTTGTACGCCGCGAGCAGCGCATCCTCGAGCGCCGCGACGAGCGCACCTTCCTCGATTCCCTTGTCGCGCTCGATCTCGCGGACGGCCTCGATGATCTCCTGGCTCATGTCACGCTCCCTCGTCGATGAGGTTCGCCCGCACGATCTCGTCGTACGGGATCTCGGTTTCGGCGCCGTCCGAGGCGGCGACCTTCACGCTCTGCTCGCCCGCGGAGAGAATCTCCCCGCGCAACGTGCGACGGCCGGCGGTGCGCAGCTTGACGCGGCGTCCCAGCGCGGCCTCGAAATGCTCCTGCCGCCGCAGCGGCCGATCCAGTCCGGGAGAGGAGACCTCGACGCTGTACTCGCGCAGGTAGTCGCGCAGCACGTCGGTGACCTGCTCGCAGAGGCCGTGGTCGACGCCCGCGGGAGAGTCGACGTAGACGCGGAACCGCGTCGGAGTCAGCAGCTCGACCGCGAGCACGTCGACGCCCGGCAGGTCGTTCTCGACCCGCGGTGCGATCTCGTGCTGCAGCTGCTGTTCCTTCTCGAGCGTCGTCGGCATCCGTCCCTCTCATACAAAATGGGCCCGCAGGCCCATTTCTCCGAACCGGTGAAATGTGGTGAATCGAGTGTAGCAACGCCGCTCGGCGGCGGTCCCCTCAGGAGTCGAGCACGATCGTCACCGGCCCGTCGTTCACGAGCTCGACCGTCATCTTCGCGCCGAAGACTCCCGTCTCGACGGAAACGCCCAGTGTCCGCAGCTCGGAGCAGAAGCGTGCGTAGAGCTGCTCCGCCTCGTCGGCCGGTGCGGCCTCGGCGAAGCTCGGCCGGTTGCCCTTCGCAGTGTCCGCGATGAGCGTGAACTGGGAGACGACCAGCACTGCGCCGCCGACGTCTGCCACCGAGCGGTCGAATCGCCCCTCCTCGTCCGGGAAGATCCGCAGCCGCGCGACCTTGCCGGCGAGCCGCGTGGCCTGCTCCTCCCCGTCCTCGCGCGCGACGCCCAGCAGCACGCAGAGCCCCGGGCCGACCTCGCCGCCGGGCGTGACCCGTGCCCGCGAGACGCGCTGCACGACTACACGCATTGCGTGGGCCGACGCATCTAGTCGAGCTCGCGGATGCGTGCCCGGTACTGGTTCGAGTCCGGCCGGAGCGAGCTGGCCAGCTTGTAGTGCCGGTTGGCCTCGACGACCCTCCCCTGCTTCTCGAGGCAGCGGCCGAGCGCGTAGTGCGCGTAGTCGTTGACCGGAGAGAGCTCGAGCACCTTGCGAAATTCGGCCTCGGCCTCCTTCCAACGCCGGATCCGGAAGTACGCGATCCCAAGGGTTTCGCGGATCGAAGCCTTGTCGGGCTCGCGGCGCTTCGCCTTCTCGAGCGAGACCGTCGCCTGCGCCGCCATGCCTGCCCGCAGGTGGCGGCGCCCCTGCTGGAAGAGGCTGTAGGTCGATTCGCTCACGACGTGGCCGGCGCGGCCGGGCGCGTCAGCGAGCGAAGCGAGAGCAGGCCGCGCAGTCGGTCCCGCCAGGTGAGGCTGCGCCGCGCCCGTCCGAGCAGTGCGTGGAGCTCCCGCCGGGCCGAGGCGGCCGCCGGCGCCGCGTCCTCGACCGGGCCGAAGCGGGCCGCTGTCGCCGCTGCGACGAACGCGTCGGGTCGCACACCGAACTCGTGCCGGAAGAGCTCGCCGAGGTCGCCGAGCGTCGCACTGCGGGGCGTCTCGATCCGCTGGTCGACGAGGAATGACGTGAGCTCCTGCCGGCACGCGGCCGCGACTGCGCGCGGATCGCGGCGCACCCTTCGGGCGATGCGGAAGGCGATCTTGGTCAGCACGATCCCTGCCATCGCCACCGCCAGAGCGGCGAGGAGAAGCAGCACCGGCCGACTCCGGTCGCCGCCTCGGCCGCTGCTGCCTACACCGCTGAGCTCGGCGGCCGGCGACCCCGACGGATGGTGTCCGGCGTGCCCGGGCAGGAAGCCGTTCTGCGTGCCGAGCTTCGCCGCGATCGTCGACGACCCATGCGACGTGCTCCGTATGTGACCCGTCGGAGACGACGTCGATCCTCCGGTTCGCGCACCTGCGGTGACGGCAGCTGCACCTCGGATCGAGCGCGGCGCAGCTCCGGGCGCGGCCGGAGTCGGGTCGAACGGCAACCAGCCGTATCCCTTGAACCAGACCTCGACCCAGGCGTGAGCTTCGCGATCGGAGACGTTCCAGAGCTGCTCGCTCTGGTCGTAGGCTCCGCCGGCGAAGCCGACCGCGACCCGCGCCGGAATGCCGAGGTAGCGGAGCATGAGCGCCATCGCGCCGGCGAAGTACTGGCAGTAGCCCGCATGCGTCTTCGTCACGAAGTTGACGAGGACCGGGGAGATCACCGGCGGGTGGTTGGTGTAGCGGAACGTGCCGGAGGCGACGAACCAGTTCTCGAGGTCGGCGACCGCGTCGTACGGAGTCCGGGCGCGGCCGGCGACCTGCGCGGCGAGCCTCGCCAGCGTGGCGTACGGATTCAAATCGGAGTTTTCCGAGAGCAGCGTCTCGACCTTCTGGGCGCGGTCAGGCGTGCCGAAAGCCGGCAGCGTCACATCGTGGCCCACATTCAGCAGGCCGTCATTCGAGAGCTCCAGCGGATACTGCGCAGGCGAGCGGCGCAGCATGGTGGCGCCCGGCCGCGCGGTGTAGCTCCACACGGTGTAGCGGAGACCGTGCGGAAGGTTCTGGTCGAGCTCCGCGAAGCCGGGCTCCGTCTTGACGAGCGGTACGCCGCCCGCAGCCTTGAAGCGGATCGGGACGCTGCCGCCGACGAGATGCGTGTCGGCGAGGGCGTTGATCGTCACGATCTCGCGGGTGTCGTTTCGCGGCCGTCGCGTGACCGCCGGCTCGAGAGAGTCGGAAGGTCGAGGCGGCCCGAGCTTCCACGCGTTGCCGTCGAAGTCGTCGAGCACCGTCGCGCGCAGATAGGAAGGCGCTCGGTTGGACTGCACCTGAAGGACGGTCGTGGGCTTACCCGACCACTTGAGCCCGCCGTATTGCGCGTTCCAGACGAAGCCGACGTCCTCGGGCCCGGTCGCGACGTGCGCCAGATTCCACGTCTGCCAGTGCACGAGGCCGTGGCGCGCCGCCGTCGCAGAGCCAACCGCGACAGCCGCCACGGCGACCACTGCAACGGCCGGCAGCGCGAACGCCGGCCAGCGGCGGGAGCCGAGCCCGGCGAGCAGGACGAGCGCCGCCGCCAGGATCGCCGCACCCATGACGATCTCGTGTGAGGCGCCCAGCAGCGTGGCCGGCCAGCCGGCACCGACGAGGAGCACGAGCGCGCTCGCAACGGCCTTCCGTTCCGCCACGAGCAGCGTGAGACCGAGCGCGAAGAGAAACACGGCCGAGAGCACGAGCTCGTTCATCGCCACGTGCACGCGCGGGTCGAACGGGAGATGAGTCCCGTAGAAGTCGCCGAAGCCGTTCCCGAACTTCGTCCCGAGCTCGGACAGCGCGGGCCCGAGGCCGAAGCCAGATCCGGGCCGGTCGAGTCGCCAGGGGACGAGATCGACGCCAACGGCCACCCACGCCGCTGCGACCGTTGCAGCCGCCGCGGCGAGAAGCCGGAGCGAACGGCGGCGGGGCAGCGCAGCCGCCAGCGCGACCGCGAGGAGCGCCAGCACGCGCCACAACGACGTGAGCGGCTGCTCGAGACGAAGCCAGGCCGCGGCCACGACGATGAGCGCGGGAGCGCCGACGGCAGCCGTCCGGGCCGCGCTACGCACGCGCTACCTCCCTCGCACCCGCGCCGTCGAGCGCGCTCGCGAGGTCGTCTCCCTGCCGTACAACCGCGATCGGCACGCCCGCCGCCTGCAGGCGGAGGAGCGCGGGCTCCGGCCGGCGCGGACGTCCGGCGAAGCTCTCGGGCTCGATGTGGACGAGCGCCACCGGGCGGTGCGTGAGCGCGCGCTCGAGCAGGCGGTCGACGAGCGACGGCTCGATCCTGGACGTCACGACGACGAGCTCGAGGGCGCGGGCGGCGGCTCCGTCCGCCGACCGGAGCAAGGTCGCGGCCGGTGCGCGCGCGTCGGGCTCGGCCGCGGCGAGGAGCTCGAGCGCGCGCTGCCACTCCGGCCCGTCCGACGAGACCGCCTGCATCTCGCGCCCGGCCGTGTTGAGGACGAGCACGCAGCGGCGGCCGCGCCGCACCTGCGCGAGGAGGATCGAGCCGGCGACCCTGACGGCGACGTCGAAGGACGAATCCGGCGACGCGCCGGCGACGGCGGCGGGATCGCCGTCGAGCAGCACCGCGACCTCGTCGCGCGGCGAGTCTTCGAGCTCCTTCACCATCAGCGCGCCGCGCCGGGCGGTCGACGGCCAGTGGACGCGGCGCAGCGACTCGCCCTGCTGGTAGTCGCGAACGCTGTGGAGGTCGAAGCCGACGGGCCGCCGCAGGAGAAGCCGCCTGCCGTGGTCGGCCCCGGCGCCGCCGTCGAAGAAGAGCCGGTCCAGCTCGGTGAGGCGCGGATAGACGACGAGCGACTGCTGCTCGTCGAGCGCCAGGCTCGTCTCGGCGAGCCCGAACGGATCTGCGATCGACAGCCGCAGCGGCGCGAAGCGGTGCCGCCCGCGCGGCACGTCGCGGAGGCGATACGACCCCGAGTAGAAGCCTCTCCTGACCGCTCGAAGCTCGACCTCCTCGTCGCCGACCCGGCCGACCTGCTCGTGGGCCACGACGTTCGGCAGCGGAACGCCGGGCTCGCGCTCGAGCACGAGCTCGATCCGGACGTCGCCGCGCTCGACGAGGTTCTCGTGCCGCCAGCTCCGCCGCACGCGCGGTTGCCGCACCGTGATCCGCACCCACGCAACCGCGAGCGGGACCACGATGACGAGCCCGGCCGCGACCGGATAGAGCGCCGGCGACCCGAAGACGACCGCGACGATCCAGCAGAGGACACCGAGTGCGAGTACCGCTCGACCCCGGGCCGTCATCAGACGGGAACCGGAGTGTGCGCGAGCGCGTCGGCGACGAGCTCCTCCGCGCCGAGCGCGGCCGAGCGAGCCTCCGGCGCGAGGATCAGGCGGTGCGCGAGCACCGGCGCAGCGACAGCTTTCACGTCGTCGGGAGTGACGTACTCGCGGCCCTCGGAGAGCGCGCGCGCCTTCGCCACCCTGAGCAGCGCGATCCCCGCGCGCGGGCTCGCACCGAGATAGAGGCGTGAGTCGGCGCGGGTCTGGCGCAGCAGCGCCACGACGTAGCGCCCGACGCTCTCCTCGACGTACACGCCGCGCGCGGCCTCGACCAGCCGCAACACGTCGGCGGCGTGGGCGACCGCGCGGAGCGAGTCGAGCGGCGGCTCATGCGTTTGCTCGTCGAGCATCCGCGCCTCCTCCGCGAGCGGCGGGTAGCCGAGCGAAAGCCGCATGGTGAACCGGTCGAGCTGCGCCTCGGGCAGCGGGTACGTCCCCTCGTACTCGATCGGATTCTGCGTCGCCATCACCATGAACGGCGGCTCGAGCCCGTACGTGACGCCGTCGACCGAGACCTGCCGCTCCTCCATGCACTCGAGCAGCGCAGCCTGTGTCTTCGGCGAGGCGCGGTTCACCTCGTCGACGAGGAGGAGGTTCGCGAACACAGGACCTGGCCGGAACTCGAACTCGTTCTGCTGCTGGTTGAAGACGTTGACGCCGGTCACGTCCGAGGGCAGCAGGTCGGGCGTGAACTGGAGGCGGGAAAAACGGGCCTCCAACGAGCGCGCGAGCGCCTTGGCCAGCATCGTCTTGCCGACGCCGGGGAAGTCCTCGATGATCGCATGTCCCTCCGCAACGAGGCAGAGGACGATCAGGCGAAGCGTCTCGTCGGGCGCATGCACGACCCGGCCCAGGTTTTCGACGATCGTCGAGATCTGGCCACTCGGAACCGGTTCGACTGCGCGCTCAGCCATTTCCCAGGAGGGCCTCCACCTCGTCGAGGATTGCGGCTGCGATCTCTTCCTTCGGTGCCTTCGCAAGCGTGCGCTCGCCGGATGCTGCGAGGAGGGTCACCTCGTTGTCGGACGCGTCGAAGCCGATGTCCGGCCGGGAGACGTCGTTGAGGACGAAGAGGTCCGCGCCTTTGCGGGCGAGCTTCACCCGCGCCCGTTCGAGGCCGGTGTCGCCGGTCTCGGCTGCGAAGCCGACGAGGAGCTGGCCTTCGCGGCGGCGCTCGCCGAGTGCCGAGAGAACGTCGGCCGTCGGCTCGAGCTCGAGCGTCCAGGTGACCGTGTCTTTCGGCCGCTTCGCCGCGAGCGCCTCCGCAGGGCGGTAGTCCGCGACGGCCGCGGCCATGATCACGACGTCGGCATCGGCAGCGCGGGCGAGCGCCTCGCGCTCGAGCTCGGCGGCGGTCGACGTCTCGACGACCGTCACTCCTTCGGGAGCGCGCACTGCGAGGTTGGCGGCGAGCAGCGTCACCTCGGCGCCGCGCCTGCGTGCCTCGGCCGCAAGGGCGACGCCCATCCGGCCCGACGAGCGGTTGCCGACGTAGCGAACCGCGTCGAGCGGCTCGCGCGTACCGCCGGCCGAAACGAGCACCGTCCTTCCGTGTAACAGACTGTTGCTTGCGGAGAGGAGACCGGTTGCTGCGCCGAAGATCTCATCCGGCTCGGCCATCCGCCCCACTCCGAGCTCTCCCTCGGCCGTCTCGCCTTCGTCCGGCCCGACAAGGACGACGCCGCGCGCGCGCAGCGTGTCGGCGTTCGCGCGCGTGGCGGGATGTGCCCACATCCGCGGATTCATCGCCGGCGCTACGAGCACCGGCCCGCGATGCGCGAGCGCTGCCTCGGTAAGGACGTTGTCGGCGATCCCGTGCGCGAGCTTGGCCAGCGTGTTCGCCGTGCACGGCGCGACGACGAGCAGGTCGGCGCGGGTGAGATGGACGTAGACATCGTCGGCGGGCGGCCGCCGCGCGAGTGCGCGAAACGTCTCGGCCGTGACGAAGCGCTCGGCCCCGGGCGTGACGAGAGGTACGACATCGTGGCCTTCCTTGACGAGCAACCGGCACAGCTCGCACGCCTTGTAGGCGGCGATGCCGCCGGTCACGCCGAGGAGGACGCGGGACATGCCGAAATGATGCCTACCCGCCGCAGGTGCAGCTGGCGCGCGGGCTTCCGGCTACGCGCTGTAGTCGTACTTGAGCATGCCCTGGGAGACTTCCTCGAGGGCCATCGTCAGATAGTTCTTCGACCGGCTCTCGACGAGGGGCGGCAGGTTGTCGCCGAAGGTGCCCTCACCGAGCTGCTGGTGGTAGTTGTTGATCTGCCGGGCGCGCTTCGCCGCCACGATCACGAGTGCGTAGCGCGAGTCCACGTTCTGCAGCAGGTCGTCGACGCGGGGTTCGATCATCGCCGCGGCATGGTAGCTGCGGGACTCAGGAGGCCGCGGACCAAGGTGGTCAGCTCGGCAGCCGCGCGCTCGAGGACGTCGTTTTCGATCACGTAGTCGAACTCGCCGGCCTGCTCGAGCTGCTTCCGGGCGAGCTCGATGCGCTCGTGGATCTCGCCGGAGCTCTCGGTCGCGCGCTCGCGCAGGCGCCGCTCGAGCTCGTCGACGCGGGCGGCGATGAAGATCGTCACGGCGCCCGGCACCTCGTGCTTGACGCGAAGCGCTCCTTCCGTCTCGAGCTCCAGCAGCGGCACGTGGCCGTTCCCCGCGATGCGGTCGAGCTCCGAGCGGAGCGTGCCGTAGCGGTGGCCCGAGACGTACTCGACGTGCTCGAGGAACTCGCCACGCGCGACGCATGCGAGGAAGTCGTCGTCGGAGAGGAACCAGTACTCGCGACCGTTCTCCTCCCCACGCCGCCGTTCGCGTGTCGTGGCCGAGACGGTCGCCTCGATTTCCGGCACGCGATCGACGAGCTCGCGGATGAGCGTCCCCTTGCCGGCGCCCGACGGGCCCGTGACGACGAGCACCGTCGGCATCCGGGGAGCCTCCACTACCTGCTGTTGAAGAGGCCGATCAGCTCGGCGCGTTGCCGGTCGGAGAGGCCGCCGACCGTCTTGGACGGGCTGATCTTGCACGTGGTGAGGAACCGCGTCGCCTTGACGCGCCCGAACTTCGGCACCGCCATCAGGATGTCGATGACCTTCGCCGTGGAGACGTACTCGGGAGGGTTACCGAGGATCTTCTCGATCCGGACCTCGCCGTCCTTCAGGTCCTTCTTGAGCTTCGCGCGCTTGACGCGCACGTCGTTCGCTCTCTTGAGGGCGTCCATCCGCTGGTCGAGGGAACGAAGCGGAGCATGCGCCTGCGTCTTGGTCGGACTCACAGCCGGCCGATCTTACCAATGTGCCCGCGCGCTTCAAGCGGGGACTTTTCGCTGGGTTTCCGGGCTTTTTGCCAGACTCTCCACGTCGCCCGGCATGGCAACACCGGCGGCTTCGCACGCAGCGGCCAGCTCGGCACGAACTCTCGCCGGAGCACCGGGATCGGCGAAGAGGACCGTTCCGAGCGCGATATCGCGGGCGCCGCAGACGGCGAACTCGAGGGCGTCGCGGCCGGTCTCGATCCCTCCCATCCCGACGATCGGCAGCCCCGTCGCCTCCTGGCAAACGGTCACCGCATGGAGCGCGATCGGCTTCAGCGAAGGCCCTGAGAGGCCGCCGCTGCCGCGCGCCAGCACCGGCCGAAGGCGCGCGTCGAGCGCGGTGGCGCGAAGCGTGTTGATGAGGGACAGGCCGTCGGCGCCGGCTGCGGCGACCGCGCGCGCGACCTCGGCGACGTCCGGATGCGCGGCGGAGAGCTTCGCGTAGAGCGGGAGCTGCGTCGCGCCTCGGCACGCGGCGACGATCTCGGCGGCCGAGTCGGCGGCCTCGTCGACGTTCGGGCACGAGAGGTTGAGCTCGATCGCCTCGACTCCGGCGAGACGCGAGCACGTCTCCGCGTAGTCGTCGGCGCAGAAGCCGCCGACGCTGACCCACAACGGAAGCCCGAGTTCGGCCAGCTGCGGGAGGTGCTCGGCCAGGAAACGGTCCCGGCCGGGGTTGGCGAGGCCGATGGCGTTGAGCATCCCATGTGCGGTCTCCGCAATCCGCGGCGGAGCGTTCCCCTGGCGAGGCAGCGGCGTGACCGTCTTCGTGACGAAGGCGTCGAGCTGCCGCGCGACGTCGGGCGCGGCGAGCGCGTCGAGGCAGCCGCTCGCGTTGAGGATCCTCACGCGGCCACCTTCTCGCGCGGGCGAAGCCGAACGGAATCGAGCACCGGCCCTTCGACGCAGAGGCGCTTCAGCGCTCCGTCGATCTCGACGACGCAGCCGTAACACGCCCCGTAGCCGCAGGCCATCGGGGCCTCCCACGCGAGCTGCGCATTCGGGCACCGCGCAGCCACGGCGTGGAGCATCGGCACGGGCCCGCACGCCAGCACGTCGTGCCCCTCGGGCAGCACGTCGGTCACGAGCACGGGATCGATCACGACCTCGGCGTGAGGGAGCAGCGTGGCCGCTTCGGCGTGATGCTGCGAGCGGAATCCGAGCACGGCCGGGGGCGCGTTCAGCGCCTCGGAGAGCCAGGGCAGCGGTGCGATCCCGATCCCACCGCCGACGAGAAGCGGCCGCTCGACGTCGAGCCGGTAGCCGTGCCCGAGCGGCCCGAGCACTGCGATCTCGTCCCCGGCCCGGAGCCGGCAGAGGGCTTCGGTTCCCGGCCCGACCGGGTCGACGAGAAACGCGAGCTCGCCGGGCGGCGCGAGGCAGAGCGAGAACGGCCGCGGCAGCAGGCGACCGGGCGCCTCGAGCATGAAGAACTGTCCGGGCACGCCGGGGTCGAGGTCGCCGCGCTCGAGGGTCAACAGGGTGTACGGCCCGACGCGCTCGGAGCCGGTGACGCTATGCCGACTGGGTGACGCCGAGCTCCGCATCGATCCGCTCCTGAAGTGAGATGGCCTGTTCGGCCCGCGCCGCGGCGATCGCGTGCACGGCGGCGGCTGCGCCCGAGAGCGTCGTGATGCACGGCACGCGCCGTGCGAGCGCCGCCTCGCGGATCGCGTAGCCGTCGGAGCGGGCGTTGCGGCCCTCCGGCGTGTTGATCACGAGGTCGCAGCGGCCGCGGCGGATCAGGTCGACGACCGTCGGCTCGCCGTCGGTTGCCTCGCTGAGCTTGCGCACCGGCTCGACCTCGATACCCGCGGCGGCCAGTGTGGCTGCCGTCCCCTCGGTCGCGTACAGCTCGAAGCCGAGGCCGACGAGCGTCGCCGCGATCGGCACGGCCTGCTGGTGGTCGGGCTCGCGGATCGAAATGAAGACGGAGCCGGAGCGCGGCAGCCTCCGTCCCGCGGCGCGTTCGGCCTTGTCGAGGGCGGTCGAGAGGTCGGCGGCGCTCGCCATCACCTCGCCGGTCGAGCGCATCTCCGGCCCGAGCACCGGGTCGCTGCCGGGAAAGCGCGCGAACGGCAGCACTGCGGCCTTGACGCTCCACTGCCGTGGCGGCCGCTCGGGCGGAAGCCCGAGCTCCGAGACCGGAGCTCCGAGTGCCAGGCGGCAGGCCGCCTTGACGAGCTCGACGCCGGTCGCCTTGCTCACGAACGGGACCGTCCGCGACGCGCGTGGGTTCGCCTCGATCACGTAGACGTCGCCGTCGCCCGTCACCGCAAGCTGGACATTGAGCAGCCCGACGGCGCCGAGGGAGCGTCCCAGGATGCGAACGACGCGCGCGATCTCCTGCGTCTGCGCGAACGAGAGGCTCGGCGCAGGCAGGACGCACGCCGAGTCGCCCGAGTGAACCCCGGCCTCCTCGACGTGCTGCATGACCGCGGCGACATACGTGTCCACGCCGTCACACAGTGCGTCGACATCCACCTCGACCGCGTGCTCGACGAAACGGTCGACAAGGATCCGCTCGAAGGGAGGCATCTCGCGGACGTCGTCGGCCGTGTAGCAGACGCGCATCGCGCGGCCGCCGAGCACGTAGGAGGGCCGGACGAGCACCGGGTAGCCGATCCGCTCGGCGATCTCGACCGCTTCGTCGGGCGAGGCCGCGATCCCCCACTCCGGCGAGCGCAGACCGTGTGCCAGCAGCAGGCCCGCGAAGCGCTCGCGGTTCTCCGCAAGGTCGACGGCGTCGAACGGGGTGCCGAGGATCCGGTAGCCGGCATCCTCGATCGCACGCGCGAGCTTCAGCGGTGTCTGGCCGCCGAACTGGATCACGACGCCGTCAGGCTTCTCCCGCTCGCAGATCGCGAGCACCGACTCGGTGTCGAGCGGCTCGAAATAGAGCCGGTCGGAGGTGTCGTAGTCGGTCGAGACGGTCTCGGGGTTGCAGTTGACCATCACCGCCTCGTAGCCGAGCTCGCGATACGTCGTGACGGCGTGGACGCAGCAGTAGTCGAACTCGATCCCCTGCCCGATCCGGTTCGGCCCCGAGCCGAGGATCACGACGCGCGGACGGTCGCCGGTCGGCGCGGCTTCGTCCTGCTCACCCCAGGTCGAGTAGTAGTAGTTGGAGGCTGCCTCGACCTCACCCGCGCAGGAGTCGACGCGGCGATACGCGGGACGGACGCCGCAGTCGCGGCGTCGCTGGCGCACCACGGTCTCGGTCGTGCCGGCGGCGGCTGCGATCTCGCCGTCGGAGAGACCGAGGCGCTTCAGACGGAGCCAGTCGCCCGCGACGAGCGACTCGGCGTCGCCGATGCCGGCAATCGCCTTCCGGATCTCGTCGAACTCGCGCTGGAAGAACGGGTGCACGTCCTCCGGCACGTCGGCGAGCAGCTGCCACGGCGTCGCGGCGCCGGGGTCGAGCTCCCGCGAGCGGTACGCCTTGAGGAACGCCTCCGTGAAGGTGCGGCCGATGCCCATCGTCTCCCCCACCGACTTCATCTGTGTGCCCAGGGTCCGGTCGGCGCCGGGGAACTTCTCGAAGGCGAAGCGTGGGAACTTGACGACGACGTAGTCGAGCGTCGGCTCGAAGCTGGCCGGCGTCGTGCCCGTCAGGTCGTTCGGGATCTCGTCGAGCGTGTAGCCGACGGCGAGACGCGCGGCGACCTTCGCGATCGGATAGCCGGTCGCCTTGGAGGCGAGCGCCGAGGAGCGCGAGACGCGCGGGTTCATCTCGATCACGCGCACCTCGCCCGTCTCCCGGCTGCGGGCGAACTGGATGTTCGAGCCGCCGGTGTCGACGCCGACCGCGCGGATCACGGCCGCGGCCGCGTCGCGCAGCTCCTGGTACGCCTCGTCGGGCAGCGTCATCTGCGGCGCGACCGTGACCGAGTCGCCCGTGTGGACGCCCATCGGATCGAGGTTCTCGATCGAGCAGACGATCACGACGTTGTCGATGCGGTCGCGCACCACCTCGAGCTCGAACTCGTCCCAGCCGCGCACCGACTCCTCCACCAGCACCTGGCCGATCGGAGACTCGGAGAGGCCGCGCTCGACCTGCCGGTACAGCTCGTCCTCGCTGTACGCGAAGCCGCCGCCGTGGCCGCCGAGCGTGAAGGCGGGCCGGACGACCGCCGGAACCATCAGGCCCTCGAGCTCGTCGAGCGAGGTGACGATCGCCGATTTCGGCACCTTGAGGTTGCACGACTCGACCGCCTCCTTGAACTTCAGCCGGTCCTCGGCGCGCTCGATCGCGTCGAGCCTCGCGCCGATCAGCTCGATTCCGAGCTCGTCGAGGACGCCCGCGTTCGCGAGCTCGCGGGCGAGGTTGAGCGCCGTCTGGCCGCCCATGGTCGGGAGCAGCGCATCGGGCTGCTCGATGCGCAGCACCTCGGCGACCGACTCGAGGTCGAGCGGCTCGAGATAGGTGCGGTCGGCGAAGCCGGGGTCGGTCATGATCGTCGCCGGGTTCGAGTTGACGACGATCGTGCGGAACCCGTCCTCGCGCAGCACCTTGAGCGCCTGGCAGCCCGCGTAGTCGAACTCGGCCGCCTGGCCGATCACGATCGGCCCGGAGCCGACGATGCAGATCGACTCGATGTCGTTACGCCGCGGCATCCGTCACCTCCTGCACCCACGCCTCGAGCAGCGGCCACGCGTCGTGCGGACCCGGCCCCGCTTCGGGGTGGAACTGCAGCGAGCGGGCGCGCAGGTCCGGCAGGTCGAGCCCCTCGACCGTGCCGTCGTAGAGGGAGACGTGCGATACCTCGGCGGCCTCGCTCGGCTTGACGGCGAAGCCGTGGTTCTGGCTCGTGACGAGCACGCGGCCGGTGAGCCGCTCGTGCACGGGGTGATTCGCGCCGCGGTGGCCGAACGGCAGCTTGTACGTCTCGTGGCCGGTCGCGCGCGCGATCAGCTGGTGGCCGAGGCAGATGCCGAGCACGTGCGTGCGTCCGAGCAGCTCGCGCACCGTCGCGGTCTCGGCCTCGAGCGGCTCCGGGTCGCCCGGCCCCGGCGAGAGAAGGACGCCGTCGTAGCCGGCGAGCTCGTCGGCGCTGGTGTCGTGCGGGTGGACCGTCACCGCAACGCCGGCCCTGGCGAGCCGGCGGAGCACCGAATTCTTGACGCCGTAGTCGACCACCCCGATCCGCACGCGGCCGTCGCCTGTGAACACGTACGCCTCGTCGGTCGAGACGCCCTCGACGAGCGGACGCCCGAGCATCGACGGCTGCCGCGCCGCGAGCTCGATCGCGTCCTCGACCGGCAGCTCGGAGGCGACCGCGATGCCCGGCGCGGCTCCGGCGTCGCGGAGATGGAGGACGAGGCTGCGTGTGTCGATCCCGGTCAGCGCGACGATGTCTCGTTCCCTCAGCCAGTCGGTCCACTCGGGCCCGCGCGCCTCGCGCATGAGCACCGCGCGCGCGTGGGCTCGCGCCGATTCGCTCCGCTCCTCGGCGACGCCGTAGTTGCCGACCATCGGCGCCGTGAAGCAGATGAGCTGGTTTTCGAAGCTCGGGTCGGTCACCGCCTCCTGGTAGCCGGACATGCCCGTCGTGAAGACCGCCTCTCCAAGCGCGTACCCCTCGGAGCCGACCGACTCGCCGGGCCAGACCGTGCCGTCCGCCAAAGCGAGATAGCTCATCCGAACGCCACCGATCCGCCGGCGAGCGTCATGCGAACCGCTCCGGCGAGCGTCGAGCCGAGCAGCCAGGAGTTGTCCGACCGCGAGCAGAACGGCCGCTCGCCGACCGTCCACTCCTGCTCGAGGTCGAGGAGAACGAGGTTGGCCCGCGCGCCGGCCGCGACGCGCGGCCGGTCGAGACCGAAGATCCGCGCCGGGCCGGCCGACATCCGCTCGAGGAGCGTCTCGAGCGGCAGCAGCCCCGGCTTGACGAGATGCGTGTAGAGCGCGGCGAACGCGGTCTCGAGGCCCGTCACCCCGAATGGGGCCGCCTCGAACGGAACCTCTTTCTCGTGCGCGGCGTGCGGTGCGTGATCGGTCGCGATCGCCTCGATCGTCCCGTCGCGCACGGCGTCGAGCAGCGCGACCCGGTCCTGCTCGGCCCGCAGCGGCGGGTTCATCTTGACGTTCGGGTCGAGCGAGCGGACCGCGTCGTCGGTGAGGACGAGGTGATGCGGAGTCGCCTCGCCGCTCGCCGAGATACCGGCCTCGCGCGCCCGTCTCAGCGCGTGGACCGACTCGGCCGCCGAAAGATGGAGAACGTGCACCCGGCCGCTCTCGTAGGCAGCGAGCGAGAGGTCGCGCTCCACTGCGACGGACTCGGCGACGGAGGGATAGCCAGCGAAGCCGAGCTCGGCGGCGACGCGTCCCTCGTGCACGTGTCCGCCGTGCGAGAGCGCAGGCTCCTCGCAGTGAAGCGCGAGCGGCCGGTCGGTGGTCGAGGCGTACTGGAGCGCCCGGCGCATCAGCCCTGCCGAGGCCACGGGCATGCCGTCGTCGGAGAAGGCGACCGCCCCCAGCTCGGCAAGCTCGCCCATCTCGGTCAGCTCCTCCCCCTGCTGGCCGCGCGTGATCGCGGCGAGGAAGCCGACCGGCACCACCGCCTCGGCGCGCGCCGTCTCGACGAGCGAGCCGAACGTCGCGGCCGAATCGACCACCGGGTCAGTGTTCGGCATTGCGAGGATCGCGCAGAAGCCGCCGGCCGCCGCGGCCGCCGTGCCGCTCGCGACCGTCTCTTCGTCCTCGCGACCGGGCGTGCGCAGGTGGACGTGCGGGTCGACGAAGGCCGGGCGCGAGCACGAGCCCGTCCGCCTCGACCAAGCGATGCCCGTTGGCGTCGACCTGCTCTCCAACCTCGACGATCGTCCCGCCGTCGATCCGCACCTCGATCCGCGCGTCGATCCCCTCGGCGGGATCGAGTACGCGCGCGCCGCGGATCACGAGGTCGGCGCCTGGTAGCTCCTGCTGCCAGAGCATGGCCACCTAAGCCACCTCCGCCGCGGCGAGCGCCTGCACCCCGACGGGGCCGCCCGTGAGCAGGTCGTAGAGGACGGCCATCCGCGTGACGAGCCCCGAGCGGACCTGGGTCGTGATCAGCGACTCGGGCGAATCGGCGACCCGCGGGTCGATCTCGACGCCGCGGTTGATCGGCCCCGGGTGCATGACCTTCTGCCCGGGCCGGAGCCGCTCGGACGTGATCCCCCAACGTGCCGTGTACTCGCGGAGGCTCGGGACGAAGTTCGCGCCGGCCTCCATCCGCTCGTTCTGCATGCGGAGGACGTAGACGACGTCCGCGTCGCGAATGGTCTCGATGTCGGTGCTCGTCTCCGCCGGCAGCTCGCGGGGCAGCAGGGCCGGCGGGCCGACGAGCGTCGCCCGGATCCCGACCAGCGCGAACGCCTGCAGCAGCGAGCGCGCGACGCGCGAGTGGAGGACGTCGCCGACGATCGCGACGTGGAGCCCCTCGAGCTCGCCGAGCTCCTTCCGCAGGGTGTAGAGGTCGAGCAGCGCCTGCGTCGGATGCTGGTGCTTCCCGTCTCCGGCGTTGACGACATGCGCGTCCGTCACGCGGGCAACGAGTTGCGGCGCGCCGATCTGCGGGTGCCGGATCACGATCACGTCGGGGTCGTAGGCGCCGAGCGTGAGCGCCGTGTCCTTGAGCGACTCGCCCTTGTCCACGGAGGAGCCGGTCGACTTGATGTTGAGGGTGTCCGCCGAGAGCCGCTTCGCCGCGAGCTCGAACGAGGACGACGTCCGCGTCGAGGACTCGTAGAAGAGGTTGACGATCAGATGTCCCTTGAGCGTCGGCAGCTTCTTCACGTGCCGCTCGAGCGAGGTCTCGAAGGTGCGCGCCGTGCCGAGCAGGCGCTCGACGTCGTCGCGCGTCAGGTCGCCGACCGAGAGCAGGTGCCGCTTCGGCGGGTCCCCGGGGGGCCTCAGGTCGTCTGTGACGAGGCGAATCATCGGCTCTCCTCCTCCGGGGTCGAGACCAGCAGGACGGCGTCGAGCTCGTCCACCTCGACGAGCTGCACCTGGATCCGCTCGCCGCGCGCGGTGGGCAGGTTCTTGCCGACGTAGTCGGGTCGGATCGGCAGCTCGCGGTGGCCGCGGTCGACGAGCACTGCGAGCTGGACGCGCGCAGGCCGGCCGTAGTCGAAGAGCGCCTCGATTGCCGCGCGGATCGTGCGGCCGGTGTAGAGGACGTCGTCGACGAGTACGACCGTCCGTCCGTCGAGCGGAAAGTCGAGCTGCGTCGCGCGGACGAGTGGCTGCGCCGCGAGCGGCGCCTCGCCGCCGCGGACGGTGACGTCGTCGCGGTAGAAGGTGATGTCGACGGCGCCGAGCGCGGGCTCGACTCCGGCGCGCTCGGAGATCAGGCGCGCGAGCCGCCGCGCGAGCGGGACGCCGCGGGTCTGGATCCCGACGAGCGCGAGGTCGTCGAGCTCCGGGTTGCCCTCGATGATCTCGTGGGCGATTCTGGAAAGGGTCCTCGCGAGCCCGTCGGCGTCGAGGAGAGATCTGCCCTGAACGGGCGCGTGCGTGTTCATCCGACTCCTTTCCGGCCTCGCTGGACCGGGTTAAAGGGGCTCGTTCGCCGGGGACTGTAGCTGCCCCGCCGGATGAACGGCGGGGCAGCCTATGGACTTCTCAGGCCGGCGCCTCCGCCATCACACCGGTGGTGCTGCCGGCGGTCACCTGTGGCGGGTTCGCGGCGAGTTCCGGCAGGTTCTCCCGCACCCAGTCGCCGGCCGCGCTCGTCGTTTCGACGGCAGCCTCCTCCGTGTCGAAGACCGTGATCGTCGCGAGAACGCCGTCCCCCGCGTCGACGACCCAATACCCCTGGAATCCCGGCCGTCCGCTGAGCATCGGCCCGAACTCCTCGGTAGCGCGCCGGGCCACCTCCGCGCTGTCCCCGGCACCCTCGTACCTCCGAATCACTGTGTGCACGACTTCCTCCTTCGGCGGTGAACGTTACGAAGCCACTCTCCTCCCGGCGGCCTCGAGGGTCAAGCGCGGGTCGAGAGCAACTCGAGCGCGGCCTGCTGCGCGGGGTACCGCTCGTCAGCGGCAAGAACGATCGCGACGAGGTCGGCGCTCGGCACCGCGAAGACGGCCGTTGCATAGCCCGGGCCGCCGCCACCGTGGCCGACGACCGTTCCGAGAGGACTCCCCGGATCGGCCATGACGCCGAGTCCGTAGCAGGGCCGGACGAAGCCCGGCGCGTCGAAGCCGATCGGGACGAACGTCTGCGGGTCGAGCATCTCCGCCGGCAGGTCGCGCCAGAAGCCGGCGAGGTCCCCGGCGCGCGCGACGAGCGTCCGGTGCCCGACCCAGCGCGGGTCGTAGACGGCTCGGACGTCGTCGACGCCGTCGAGGAGCAGGGCGCTCGGGGCCGGGACTGCCAGGCTCAGGTCGTCGGACCGCTCGGCCACCTTGGCCTCCGCGAGGCCGAGCTGCGGGAGGAACGCCGCGAGCCCACCGCGCTCGTCGAGCAGCCGCCGCAGCAGCAGGTAGCCCGTGTTCGAGTACGCCCAGCCTGCTCCGGGCTCGAACTGCGGCCCGGCCGCGGCCGTACGGGCGAGAAACTCGTCGTCGTCCCACGCGCGTCCCGGCTGCGTCCGCACCGCCTCGTGGTACTCGGGCAGCGAGCCGTAATCGCGCACGCCGCTCGTGTGGTCGAGCAGCCTGCCGCACCGAGCTCGAGCTCGACAGCGCCCTCCCGCACGAGGAGAAGCACGGCGGCAGCGACAGCCGTCTTCGTGACGCTGTAGATCGGGTACCGCGCATCGGGGTCGCCGGTGAGCTCGACGTGGTCGCCGACCGCGACGAGGGTGGTGACGCTCACGGGAGCTGCCAGAACGCGCCGGTGAGCCCGAGCCGCTCGAGGGTCGCCTGGCTCTGCTCGCGCGTGTGCGGCACCCAGTTCGGCGAGAGGCGGTCGTCCCACCAGGCGTGCGCGAGCTCCGAGAGCTTGGCCACCGGGATCGTCGCCCCCGGCTCTCTGCCGGCGAGCCAGCGGGTCATGTGCTCTTCCGACCGGAAGAGGTTCATGATGCCGAGCGCATCCCAGGCGCAGTTGCCGTACCACCAGCGGCCGGTCGCCCGTACTCGGTAGGCGGTCGGCACGGCAGAGAACGGGTTGAGCATCCGCAGCTCATGCGTAGGTGCATTCGCTGCGACGCTACACCCGCCTCAGCGCGGCGTGGATCCCGGCCCACTGGCGGACGTCCAGGTCGCGGGCTCGCCCGTGTGGATCGAAGCCGAGCTCGTTGGCCGTGCGGTGGACGAGCCGGCGCGGGAGGATCCGGTCGAGCGGAGCCTGCCCTGCGAACGCGCGCCGCAGCAGGGCTTCATATGCCGCGGCTTCGGCAGGCGCGACGAGCGGCTCCGGCCGCCGAGTCGCCCGCAGCACGGCCGCATCGACGCTGGGCGGAGGCGCGAAGCACGTCCGCGACACACGGCGGCCGACGCTCAGCTCGTACCAGGCACCCCAGATGCAGCCGAGGAGCGTCGACGGCCAGACAGCCGCCCGCTTCGCGGCGAGCCCCCACTCCACGATCGCGTCGAGCTGCGAGAGGCGCACGGCCGGATCGCCGAGCAGGCGCCGCAGGATCGCCGTGCCGGCGGCGAACGGCAGGTTCGCGACGACCGCGAACGGTTCGTCCGGCAACGGCACGGTGGTCGCGTCTCCCTGCAGCACTTCGACGCGGGAATCGCTGCCGAAATGCGCCTCGAGTTGCCGCAGCGCGGTCACGTCGAGCTCGACCGCGCGCACACGGGCTCCCGCGGCGGCGAGAGCGCGAGTCAGGACGCCGCCGCCGGCACCGAGGTCGAGCACGAGCGTGCCGGGTGCGACTCCCGCGTCGCGAACGAGCTCGTCGGCGAAAGCGCGACTACGAAGAGCGTGGCGCCCGGGCGGGCGCGCCTGCGATACGGCGCGCTCTGCCACGGAAGAAGGCCATCGTCATCGGTTAGGGCTCCGCGATCAGATCGTCGGGTTCCGTGAGCGCCTCGATCGCGTCCTGCGCCGACTCGAGCTCCGCCTCCGGCACGAGGACGCTCACGGCGTCGTCTTCGGGCGCCTGCTCGATCGACGACTCGATGCCCGCGTTGCGAAGGATCTCCTGGATCTCCTCCGCCTCGGCAACGTCGCCGGCCACTGCGGCCTGAACCATTGCGCTCATTACCCGTCGATCATAGGCGCTTCGGCCTGTTCCGTCTCCGTTCGCGGCGGCCGGGCGCCGTTCTTGACGAGCCGAGGCGCGCCCCGTTCCGGGAACGGCACCTCGATCAGGTCGAAGTCGCGGGGCACGACGGTATCCGGGAAGATCTCTCGTGCCTCGTCGGCGAGCTCCGGCCCGAAGTAGCGCGGCGAGACGTGCGTGAGGGCGAGGAGCCGCACCTGCGCAAGGCGCGCCACCTCGGCCGCCTGAGCAGCGGTCGAGTGCATCGTCTCCCGCGCGCGCTCGGACTCCTCGCTCAGGAAGCTCGCCTCGTGTACGAGCAGATCCGCGCCGTGGGCCGCCTGCACGACGAACGGCGACGGCGCTGTGTCTCCGGTGTAGACGACCTTCCGCCCCGGTCGCGGCTCGCCCAGCACGTCGGCCGGTGTCACGGTGCGGCCCGAGTCGACCGTCACCTCCTTTCCCGCTTGCAGCAGCCCGCGCGCCGGCCCGTCAGGCACGCCGAGCGCATCGGCTGCCGCGACGTCGAAGCGGCCCGGCCGTTCGTGTTCGACGATCGCGTAGCCGAGCGCCTCAACGCCGTGCTCGACTGCAAGCCCTTCGATCGTGTAGTCCTCCCGCGCGAGCCGCTCCCCGACCTCGAGCTCGACGAGGTCGAGCGGATACGGCAGCCGGCCGAGGAACGGATGCAGCCGCTTGAACAGCTCGCGCACGCCGCGCGGGCCGTAGACCGTGAGCGGCGTCTCCTCGCGGCCGCGCAGCGCGAATGTCTTCAGCATGCCCGGCAGGCCGAGGAAGTGGTCGGCGTGGAAGTGCGTGAGGAAGATCTCCTGCAGGTCGGGCAGGCCGATCGCCGAGCGCTGCAGCTGCCGTTGCGTCCCCTCGCCGCAGTCGAACAGGAGCCGCTCGCTGCCGCGGCGCACGAGCAGCGCCGCGGGGCCGCGTTGCGCAGTCGGCATCGACGCGGCGGTGCCGAGGAAGACGACGTCGAGATCCACGCGGCGATTGTAGGATCGAGCGGTGGCTGATCCGACTGTGCTCGAGGTCTACCGCCGCGAGGTGACCCCGGAGCTCTATCGCGACGTGCGGGAGCTCTACAAGACGCACTCGGTGGCCGAGGACGCTCGTGACCTCGCCGGCCTGATCTCGACGTTGACTCCCAACTGTGTCTACGAGCTCGTCCAAACCGGCCATCGCTGGGAGGGCCATGACGGGGCGCGTCGCTTCTACACCGAGCTCCTGACCGCGTTCCCGGACATCCGGTTCGACCTGACCGACATCGTGATCGGCCCGCAGGGCGTGTGCGAGGAGGCGAACGTCTCGGCCACCCAGCAGGCGCCGTGGCTCGGCCAGGGCCCGGTCGAGGGCAGGCTCGAGTGGAAGGTGCTGATCTGGTTCCCGTGGGATCCGGAGCTGCGGCTCTTCCGCGGCGAGAAGGTCTACACCTTCGGGATCGAGCTTCCGCCGGCGCTTAGGGAACGACGAGCTTCTCACCCGGCACGATCGTCGCCGAGGCGAGGTGGTTCCGCTGCTGGAGCTTCCAGACACCCTCGCGCGGGTCGCCGCCGTACGTGCGCGCCGCGACCGACCACAGCGTGTCGCCGGGGCGCACGACGTAGACCCGCTTCGGCCCGGCGCCGCTCGAGCCGCGGGCCGCGAGCCCGACGGCGAGTGCCACGACGCAGACCAGGATGAGTATCTTCCCGAACATCTGTTCGCATGGTAGGCGAACGTGTGTTCGGTGTCAAGCGTCTAGCGCGAGCGCCGCGGCCGCTTCCGAAGAAGGATGTAGAGCGAGGTGAGAGCGACCCCCACCCGGAACAGCCACTTTGTCTCTTCTGCGTTCATGCCCGCAGACTATGGACGAGCGGCGAGCACGGCGTCGACGAGCTTCGACGCACCGAACCGAACGGGATCGTCGGCCGGCAGGCCGGTCTCCTCCTCTGCCGCCGCAACCGCAGCTCGCGCCTCGTCGTCGCCGAGCGCACGCGTGTTGAGCGCGACCGCCGCGACCCGTGCGGGACGCGCCGGCAGGGCAAGTCGCTCGTGCAGCTCGACCAGCTCGCGGAGCGGCGGGATCGGGTGCGGGCCACCACCGGCGCCCTCGATGTGCGTCCGGCCGGCCTCGTGACAGAGCACGAGCAGATGCGGCGCGCTCCCGTGATAGAGGCCGAGTGTCACGCCCGAGTAGACCGGGTGGACGAGCGAGCCCTGGCCCTCGACCCAGAGCAGCTCGCCGCCGCGGTCGCGCCCCTCGAGCACGAGCCGCTCTGCGGCGCCCGCGAGGAAGTCGGCGACGACGGCGTCGATCGCCATTCCCCAGCCCGCGATCACCATCCCGGTCTGGCCGGTCGGGACGAACACGGAGCGCAGACCGCGGCGGCGCGCCTCGAGGTCGAGCTCGCACGAGACCGTCATCTTCCCGATCGCGCAGTCGGAGCCGACAGTGAGGACGATCGTCGCGTCGACCGAGAGATTCTCGCCCGTCGCGGTCGAGAGATCCCCCGGAGGACGGCGCAGGTCGCGGAGCTCGACGCCACGCTCGTCCGCGAGCGCACTGAGCGTCGGATCGTCGCCGAGCAAGACGTGCAGGCCGTTCTCGACGTCGAGCCCGCGGTCGACGCAGTCCCGCAGCAGCTCCATCCAGGCGGGCGGGAAGTACCCGCCCTGGGTCACGACGCCGACGAGCGCCGTCGTCGCCCCCAGCTCCGCAGCCTCCCCGACGCTGCCCACGATCGGCACGCCGTCCTCGGTCTCCCCCACCCGTGTCGAGTCGAAGATCGCGACCACGTCCTCGCGGCGGTAACGCAGCACGCCGCGCATCGTCTTCCCGTAGAGCGGATCGCCCGACGAGCCCTCAGCGAGCAGCAGGTACCGCATGGACTCCGAGCCCCGGTTCCTCCGGTGGAAGCTGGACGCCGTCGACGAACGGGACGCCCGGCCACGGATCGTGCGCGAGCAGGAGGTTGCCGTCGAGATCGACATGGTCGAAGAGCGACGCGACCTGGGCACCCGCAGAGATGCCGAGGCCCGACTCGACCATGCAGCCCAGCATGCAGCCGAGCCCGAGCGCGCGAGCGGCGTGCACCATCCTGACCGCCTCGCGGATCCCGCCCGACTTCGCGAGCTTGACGTTGATTCCGTGAGCGCGCCCGGCGCACGCGGCTACGTCACGGAGCGTGTGGCAGTCCTCGTCGACGTAGATCGGGAGCAGCGAGCGGCCCTTCAACTCCGGCCCGCCGGGGTCGCCCGCGGGTAACGGCTGCTCGCAATACTCGACACCCAGCTCGGAGAGCGACGCTAGAGCCTCGAGCGCCTCGTCGAGGCTCCACGCCTCGTTGACGTCCACCTGCAGCGGGAGATCGCCGGCCACGCCGCGCACCGCACGGACACGTTCGACGTCGAGCCCGTCGCGGCCGCCGAGCTTGAGCTTGAGCCGGCGGAAGCGATGGAGGGCTTGCTCGGCCCGCCGGGCCATGTCGTCGGGATCGCCGAGCCAGACCGTCCAGCTCGTCGGCGGCCCGGAGCGGCGCAGCCCCAGCAGCCGCCAGACGGGCTGGCCGAGCAACTTTCCCTGCAGGTCGTGGAGCGCCGCGTCGAGCGGCCGCGCGCGCCGCGAACTCGCGGGCCGGGAGCCGCTCCATCACCTCCTCGAGCGCGAACGGATCGTCGCCGAGCGCATCGGCGTACTCCTCGACGAACGCCTGGGCCGATTCGACGGTCTCGTCGTAGCGGTCGATCGGCTGCGCCTCGCCGAAGCCCGAGACGCCGGAGTGCCGCAGCTCGACGACCACCACGTCCTCGCTGTCGCGCGCGCTGCGCGAGATGACGAACGTCTCGGCCAGCTCGAGCGTGCCGATCCGCGCGGAGACGTCCACGAGGTGAACGTACCAACGCCGGCTATAGGCGGGAGATCAGCGCTGCCGTGCCGGGCGGAGGGCTTCGGCGACGCCGTCGCCGAGGAGGTTCGCGCAGACGAGGATCACCACGAGGAGGACCGCCGGGCCTGCCCACGTCCACCAGCCCCAGGCCAACGCGAGGACGTTGCGCTGGCCGTCGCCGATCAGGTTCCCGAGCGTGGGTCGAATCTCGGCCGGGACGCCGAGACCGAAGAACTCGACCGTGGCCTCGAGCATGATCACCTGACCGAGCAGCGTCGTCGCCGCGATGATGATCGTCCCGCTCGCATTCGGCAGCAGATGGCGGAAGAAGATGCGCCGGTCCGAGGCGCCGAGCGAGCGCGCAGCCTGGACGAACTCACGGCTCCGCAGCGTGGTGATCTCGGCCCGGACGACCCGCGCCACCGGAATCCAGAGGTAGCAGGAGAGGATGAGCGTGGCCTTCGAGACGGTGACCGGGGAGAAATAGGTGTACGCCGCGAGCAGCAGCAGGAGCGCGGGGAAGATGCCGAGCATGTCGGCGAAGCGCATCAGCATGGCGTCGGCCGAGCCGCCGCGGTAGCCCGAGATGCCGCCGATCGTGACGCCGATGAGCGTGGCGAACAGGGTCGCGAGCAGCGCCGACTGCTCGCTCGTGTGCAGGCCTTCGAGCGTCCGCACGAGCACCAGGCGGCCGATGCCGTCCGTGCCGAGGATGTGCCAGCTGAGGCTGAACGTCGGCGGGTTGTCGAGGAACTGGCTTCCCAGGTGGATTCGCGAGGCGCTGGCCGGCGTGATCTGCGGCTGGATCGCGCCGATCACGAAGATGACGATGAGCACGAACGCGGACACCAGGGCGGCCGGCTGCCGCGCCAACCGCGGCCAGAGCCGCGTCGAGGATCTCCTCCGGCGTACCGGGCGAGCGGCCGTAACCGTCTGTGCGTCGACGCTCGCCATCTCAGTCCGGCCGCGTCCGCGGGTCGAGCAGCCACAGGGCAACCTCACCGAGGATCGAGACCATGAGCATGAGGCCGCCGCCGAGCAGCAGGGCCAACACCAGGGCATAGGTGTCGACGGGGACGAATCCGTCGGCGTTGAGCTTGAGCGAGTTGATGAAGAGCGACCCGATCCCACCTAACTGGAAGATGAAGTCGATCGCGAGCGCTGCGCCGAAGATCAGCCCGAAGTCGGATACGAGCGCGGGGACGAAGGTGGCGAGTGCGTTCCTCACCGCGTGGCGGAGCACCACGACCCGTTCCGGGAGACCCTTGGCACGCGCGACCGTGACGTACGGGGCATCGAGGGCGTCGAGGAGCGCGCTCCGCAGGTAGCGGGCCTGCAAGCCGATGAAGCCGAGCGCGAGGACCATCGCCGGGAGTGCCAGGTGATCGAGGACCAGGCCGACATGGTTCAGTCCGGTGCCGCCGGACGGGCACTGGAAGTTGTGCTCGTCGATCCCCTGCCCGTTCGGGCAGTCGCCCGCCCACCCGACGTACGGGAACCACGGGAGCCCCCAGCCGCCCGGGACGCGGCCGAGCCCCTCCTGCCCGATCGTCGCGGCCAGGAACACGGGCACCGCCCAGACGGCGTAGGAGAGGCACCGCACGAGGAAGTCGAACGGCGAGCCGCGCTTCGCCGCAGAGAGACAGGCCAGCGGAACCGAGATCGCGAGGACGATCACCAGTGTCACGACGAGCAGGAGGAGCGTGCGCCCGAACGCGGCGCCCACCGCGGACAACTGATGCCCGGCGAGCAGGCCGTCGTTGAGGCTGCGGCCGCTCGGCAGGCCGCGCAGCCAGACCCAGTAGGTGTGCGCCAGCGGCTCGTAGTAGAGCGGCGGATACTTCGAGGCGAAGAACAGGAATACCCCGGACAACCCCACGAAGAGCGCGAGGAGTCCGAAGGCCACTCGCCGCAGGAGAAAGCCCCCCATCCCCTGCATCATGTCTTCGCGGCCGGGCGGAGGCAAGATCTCCCGGTAAGAGCCGGGCGTCGTCCGCCGGTAGACTGGGCCGCTCCCCCGCGCCCGTAGCTCAGGGGATAGAGCGCGCGCCTCCGGAGCGCGAGGTCGCAGGTTCGATTCCTGCCGGGCGCATCGACGAGCAGCCTGAGCCGGGCGCCGTTCTGCTCAGAGCAGGCGCTGGGAACCCCGAGCGCCCGCCCGCCGGACTCGCACCGGGTTTCCCTCTAGAACGCATCGAGGTGGCGCGGGTTGCGTCATCGACGACGAGATCCTCTTCCGAGGGTGCCTCCGGTCAGGGCGTCTCGTCCGACATTTCGGCGCAACCCGCTGCCCCGACCTCGAGCAGTGAGGCTTGTCCGCCGGCGGCTAGCCTCGCGGCGGATGCGTTCGTATCTCCGGAGCCTCGACCCGCGACTGCCCCGGCCCGTCTACGTGCTCGAGCTCGGGGCGCTCGTCAATGCGTTCGGGAACGGCGTCGTCCTGCCCTTCCTGCTCATCTACCTCCACAACGTGCGCGGGATCTCGTTCGGGCTCGCCGGTCTCGCGGCCGCAGTCCAGTCGGCGGCGGCGCTCGCAAGCGCCTTCCTCGGCGGAGCGCTGTCCGACCGCGTCGGCCCGAAGCGCGTGCTGCTCGGATCGCTCGCGGTGATGACGGTCGCGTTCGCGCTCATGCCGACGATCCGGACGGTCTGGGAGGCGTTCGCGATCTACACGCTCTGGGGCATCGGCAGCGGCGCGTTCTGGCCGTCTCAGTCGGCGCTCCTCGCGGCACTGACGCCGCCCGCGCGGCGAGCGCCCGCGTACGCGCTGCAGAGACTCGCGATGAACGTCGGCGTCGCGGCCGGCGGCCTCGTCGCCGGCCTGATCGCATCGGTCGGGAATCCGCAGACGTTCACCGTCCTCTTCGCGATCAACTGCGTCACGTTCGTCGGCTACATGGTCGTCCTCGCCTGGGTTCGCGCCCCGGCGCTGCACGAAGGACGGCTCGGCGGCAGCTGGCGCGCGGTGCTGCGCGACCGGGTCTTCACGCGCTACACCCTCCTCAATGCCGCGTTCATGACGGCTGCGATCTCGCTCGTCGTCGAGCTGCTGCCCGCGTTCGGCAAGAACGTTGCCGGCGTGAGCGAGAAAGAGGTCGGGATCGTGTTCGCCCTCGACGCGCTGGGCGTGGCGATCCTCCAGCTCCCCATCGTCAAGCTCTCCGAGGGCCGAAGCCGGATGCGCGGGATGGCGCTCATGGGGATGCTGTGGGCAGCCACGATGCTCGGGATCTGGGCGGCAGGGGCGTGGACTCACGCCACCGCCGCGTTCGGGATCCTGGCCGGCGCCGTGCTTGTCTTCGCGGTCGGCGAGTGCCTGCACGGGGCGATCCACACGCCGCTCAGCGTCGACCTCGCGCCGCCGCAGCTCGTCGGCCGCTACACGGCCGCGGCGAGCATCTCGTGGCAGATCGGGTGGATCATCGGCCCGGCGGCGGGCGGCTTCCTGCTCCAGCACCGGCCGCTCCTGCTCTGGCCGATCGCGGCGGCCGTCAATCTCGCCTGCGCCGTGGCCGCGCTCGCGCTCGAGCCGCAGCTGCCCGCCGGGGTTCGCCGGACGCCGCGCGGCGAACCGGTTTCGTTGCCAATTCCGGCGAGCGGGTAGCATTTCTCGGCCATGCCCGCGACCGCAGACCCCCTCAGTACCGGTGCCCAGCCTGCCGCGCATCCGCTCGCGCCGTGCCGCTCCCGGACGTCCGGTCGCGGCCTCGCGTCCCGGCCCCGCTGAGCTCAGCGCCTCCGGCGTCACCTGGGTCCACCTCCAGGGCCCGACGACGGAGGAGGCCCAACAGCTCGCAACCCGCTTCGGCTGGCACCCGCTCGACGTCGAGGACGTGCTGTCGCGGCGTCAGCGCCCGAAGGTCGACGTCTATGCCGGAGACGACGCCGGTCGCGACGGTTACCTCTTCACCGTCCTCCACTTCCCGGTCTACGACGCGGCGATCGGGCGGCTCAACGCCGGCGAGCTCGATGCCTTCATCGGTCCCGACTACATCGTCACGCTGCCCGCCGTCGAGCTGCGGCCGGTCAGCCTCCTCTTCCGCCGGGCGGCCGAGAGCGAGGACGTCCGGGAGCAGCTCCTCTCGCGCGGCTCGGGTCGGCTGCTGTACGAGGTGCTCGACGACCTCTACGACTACTGCTTCCCGATCCTCGACAAGATCGGGTTCAAGCTCGAGCAGATCGACGAGGAGCTTCTCGTGGCGGGCGACGGCGCGAAGGAGCTCGTCCGCGACATCCATCGCGTCAAGCAGGAGATCATCTCCTACCGCAAGATCGTCAAGCCGCAGCGCCCGACCCTGAGGCAGCTCGAGCGGCAGATCGATCGCTTCCTGCCCGAGGGCCTCGAGCTCTACTTCGACGACATCGTCGACGCGAGCGAGCGGATCTGGGACCTGCTCGACAACTACAAGGAGGTCGTGGAGGCGCTCGAGGACACGAACGAGTCGCTGATCTCGCACCAGCAGAACGACATCCTCTACGTCCTCACGATCTTCCTCGTCGTGCTGACGCCGCTCTCGTTCATCACCGGCTTCTTCGGGATGAACGTCCACTTCCCGGGCTACAACTCGTGGGCCGCCTTCGTCGCCGCAATCGGCTTCATGGCCGTGACGGTGATCGGCATGCTCGGCTTCTTCCGCTGGAAGCGGTGGCTGTGATGCAGGAGGACGACCGTCGATGGCTTCGGCGGCGCCGGTGGTCCTCCATCTCTCGCAGGTCGTCGGCGGCGACCTGCGCGACGCAGCCGGCGAGCGGCTCGGGCGCGTCGACGACCTGATCGTCCGCCTCGGCGACGAGGACTATCCGCCGGTTACCGGAGTCGTCGCCACCGTCGCGGGACGCCCGGTCTTCGTCGCCGCCGAGCAGACCGTCGAGCTCGGTCCCGGCTTCGTGAAGCTGATCGGCCAGCAGCTCGATCTCCAGCACTTCCAGCGGCGGCCGCAAGAGGTGCTGCTGAAGAAGGACGTCCTCGACCGGCAGCTGATCAACGTCGACGGCGCCCGGCTCGTACGCGCGAACGAGATCGAGCTCGCGCGGCTCGAGGGCTGGTACCGGGTCGTCGGCGTCGACATCAGCCTACGGAGCCTCGTCCGGCGCGTGCTGCCGCGCGCGCTCGCCCGGCGGGTCGAGCCGGGCAGCTTCCTCGACTGGGCCTCGGTCGAGCCGTTCACCGGGCACGTCCCCACCGTCCGCCTGCGGGTGCCGCACCCGAAGCTCGCCAAGCTCCATCCCGCGCAGGTCGCCGACCTCGTCGAGGCGGCGTCGCACAACGAGGGCGAGGAGATCCTCGCCGCAGTCGCCGGCGACCCCGAACTCGAGGCCGACGTCTTCGAGGAGCTCGAGGACGGCCACCAGCTCGAGTTCGTCGAGGACCGCAGCGACGAGGAGATCGCCGCGCTGCTCGCACGCATGGAGACCGACGACGCCGCCGACCTCGTCCTCCAGCTTCCCGAGGAGCGGCGCGAGGACGTGATCGGACTCCTCTCCCCCTTCCAGGCTCGCCGCCTGAGGACGCTGCTCGGCTACGACCCCGCCACCGCGGGCGGGCTCATGAGCCCGGAGTTCGTGTGCGTCTACGCCGACGCGACGCGGGAGGAGGCACTCGAGCGCGTCGGGCGATCGGCTCTGCCGGCCGAGTCGCTGTCGTGGGTCTACGGCATGAACACGCACCGGCGCCTGCGCGGCGGGATCGCGCTGGCCGACCTCGTCCGGACCGAGCCGGGCGAGCGGCTCTGGAACATCCTGCGGCCCGTGCAGACGGTCCGCGCCGACGCCGACCTCGAGGAGGTCGCGCGGCTGATGACCGACTTCGACCTGACGATCGTCCCGGTCGTCGACGAGGAGGAGCGCATCCTCGGGATCGTCACGGTCGACGACGTGCTCGAGCTCGTCCTGCCCGAGCCCTGGCGCCGCCGGTTCGGGCTCCTCGGGAGCGACTGACGTGGCGCTCCGGCTCCGCCTGCCGCGCCTGCCGCGCGGCCGGCCCCGGCTGCGGCCGCGCAACCGGCTCTCGCTCAAGCTCGTAGCGCTCCTCGCATTCGTCGGGCCGGGGCTCGTCGCGGCGAACGCGGGCAACGACGCGGGCGGCATCGCGACCTACGCCTCCGTCGGCGCGCGGTACGGCTACGACCTGCTCTGGATGATGGTGCTGATCACGATCAGCCTCATCGTCGTGCAGGAGATGGCCGCACGCATGGGCGCGGTCACGGGCAAGGGCCTCGCCGAGCTGATCCGCGAGCAGTACGGGCCGCGCTGGTCGCTCTTCTCCACCGCCGCCGTCCTCGTCGCGAACCTCGGCATCTGCATCTCGGAGTTCGTCGGGATCGGCGCGGCTCTCGGGCTCGCGCACATCCCGGTGCAGATCTCGGTTCCGATCGCCGCCGTCGTCGTCTGGCTCCTCGTCGTGCGCGGCTCGTACAAGCTCGCCGAGGGCGTCTTCGTGGCGATGACGCTCACGTTCTTCGCCTACCCGATCGCTGCGATCCTCGCGCACCCGGACTGGGGCGCCGTCGGCCGCGGCGTCGTCGAGCCCCAGATCCACCTCAACGGCGCGTACATCGTCCTCTTCATCGCCACCGTGGGGACGACGATCACTCCGTTCATGCAGCTGTATCTCCAGTCGGCGGTCGTGGAACGCGGCCTCGGCCCCGAGGACATTCCGGCCGAGCGCGCCGAAGTCACGATGGCCTCCATCTTCGCCAACGCCGTGGCGATGTTCATCATCATCGCCACCGCCGCGACGCTCTACGTCCACGGCGACCACACCGTCACGAGCGCCGCCGATGCCGCAAAGGCGCTCGAGCCGTTCGCCGGCCGCTTCGCGGAGGCGCTCTTCGCCGTCGGCCTGCTCGGAGCGAGCCTCCTCGCCGCGGCGATCATCCCCGTCACCGCGGCCTACGTGATCGCCGAGACGTTCGGCCTCGAGAAGGGGCTCGCGCGGCGCCCGCGCGAAGCGCCCGTGTTCGTGGCCACGCTGACCGTGCTCGTGCTCGTCGGCGCCGTCGTGGCGATGGTGCCGGGCGTGCCCGTGATCAAGCTTTTGATCTTCGTCCAGGTCGTGAACGGGGCGCTGCTGCCCGTGACGCTCTTCTTCGTCTGGCGGCTCTCCCGGAATGAGGAGCTGATGGGCGAGTACCGCAACGGACGTGTCTTCGACGCCGTCGCGGCGGTGACGGTGCTCGTGACGAGCGCCCTGTCGCTCGTGCTCGTCGGGCTGACGCTGACCGGAAAGGCGTAGCCTCCTCGCCGTGAGGCAGCTCTGGGCGCCGTGGCGGCTCGAGTACGTCCAACATGCGGACGACGGTGACGAGTGTGTCTTCTGCCGCGCCGCCGCGCTCCCCGAGGACGAGCCCGAGCTCGTGATCCGCCGCGGCGACCTCGCCTTCGTGCTCCTCAACAAGTTCCCGTACGCGTCCGGGCACCTGATGGTCGCCCCGTACCGGCACGGCTCCGGCTTCGACGACCTCGAGGACGCGGAGGCGCTGGAGGTGCACCGGCTCGCGGTCGAGGGAATCGCGGCACTGCGGACCGTCTTCTCGCCGGAGGGATTCAACGTCGGCTGGAACGTCGGCCGCGTTGCGGGGGCGGGCATCGTCGACCACGGCCACGTCCATGTCGTGCCGCGCTGGAACGGAGACACGAACTTCATGCCGGTGCTCGCCGACATCAAGGTCATCCCCGAGCATCTGCTCGAGACTCGGCGCAAGCTCGCCGAAGCGTGGCCGACCAGGATCCCGTGATCGAGGCCGTCGCAGAATCGCGAGTTACGCCGGCGCGCAGCCCGGTCGCCGCAGTTCTCGGGCTCCTCTCGCTCACGCTGCTCGGCGCCTCGTTCGTCTGGGCACACCATTGGGGTGTGCGGGCGGACACGCTCGTCGCCTGCTGGGCGGTGGCAACCGTCGGCGCGTTCCTCGTCTCGATCCAGATCCTCCGCGACGACATGGTCTGGCTCACGCGGTTCGCCTTCCGCCTCGTGCAGATCGGCCTCGCCGGCGGGATCCTCTCGATCGTCGCGCTCGCGCTCGCCGGCCTGGCCTACGCCGCGGGGATCAACCCGACGGGCGCCTGCGGCGGCGGCTGATCGTCCCGCCGATCCCGGCCGAACGGCTGGCGTCGGGAAGCCCGTTCCGGGGTAAGACGAGCCCATGCTCGTCGATGTCGTCGCTGTGCTGGTGCTGCTCCTGATGGGCGCGGACGTCTTCCGCATGCTCTTCGTCGACACGGAGCCCCAGCGTGACCCGGCCCGCCGGGACGACTCCTAGCCCTCAGGGCCGCGAGCGAAGGCGCCGGCTGCCACTCCAGAGCAGCCAGGTCGCAGCGACCCACACGAGCGGGAAGACCAGTAGCCCGGCGAGGCCCGGCCCGTTCGCGACCAGCCAGGCAATGAATGCGATCAGCAGGCCGACGCTCACGAAGAGCCACATCACGGCGGCGCCGACCACGAACGCGGCGTTTCGCAGCATCCGGATGGGCGATCGCAGCGCGGCGCCCGGTTCTCCCCACCTCCACGCGGGCAGATCCCTGAGAGCCGAGCGAAGCTGGGCGCCGCTCCGTGCGTGGAGCGCCGCCTCGAGCCGCTGCCCGAGCTCCTCCGTCGTGAGGCGCCCCTCGCGGTAGTGCCGCTGAAGCTCGTGCGTGGCGCGATCGCGCTCACGATCCCCGACGAGTTGGCTCATGCGTCGATGCTAGCGCGCCCCTGTGAGAGGTCGAGTGAAGCGGACGACGGGATTCGAACCCGCGACCCTTGGCTTGGGAAGCCAATGCTCTACCAGCTGAGCTACGTCCGCCGACTGTGTGGATTCTAGCCCGGCCATAATGGATCCTCGAGACCGCGAGAAGGAGAGTTCCATGCCGCACACCGAGCTGCACGAGACCGCCGCAGCGCTCGTCGCCGAGGGGAAGGGAATCCTCGCCGCAGACGAGAGCACCGGCACGATCAAGAAGCGATTCGACTCGATCGGCGTCGAGTCGACCGAGGAGACCCGCCGCGCCTACCGCAACCTCCTCTTCACGACGCCCGGCGCCGAGGAGTTCATCAGCGGCGTGATCCTCTACGACGAGACGATTCGCCAGCGCGACGATGCCGGGACGCCGTTCCCGGAGCTGCTCGCCTCGAAGGGGATCATCCCGGGCATCAAGGTCGACGAGGGCGCGAAGCCGCTCGCGCTCGCCGAGGGCGAGACGGTGACGGAGGGACTCGACGGGCTGCGGCAGCGGCTCGAGGAGTACCGGGAGCTCGGCGCCCGCTTCGCGAAATGGCGCGCGACGTATTCGATCTCCGACACGCTGCCGAGCGAGTACTGCATCTGGGCGAACGCGCACGCGCTCGCGCGGTACGCGGCGCTTTGCCAGGAGGCGGGGATCGTTCCGATCGTGGAGCCCGAGGTGCTGCAGGACGGGACGCACTCGATCGAGCGCAGCGGATTCGTCACCTCACGGGTGCTCGCGGCGCTCTACACCGAGCTGTTCGACCAGCGCATCGACGTCGAGGGGACGCTGCTCAAGCCGAACATGGTGCTCTCCGGCTACGAGGCGTCGGAGCGCGCCGGCGTCGACGAGGTCGCCGAGGAGACGCTGCACACGCTGAAGAAGCACGTGCCGGCGGCGGTGCCGGGGATCGTGTTCCTCTCGGGCGGCCAGTCCGACGAGGACGCGACCGCGCACCTCAACGCGATGAACGCGCGCGGGCCGCACCCGTGGCAGCTGTCCTTCTCCTACGGACGCGCGCTGCAGGCGCCGGCGCTGAAGGCGTGGGGCGGCGAGGCCGAGAACGTCGAGGCGGGCCAGCGCGCCTATTACCACCGGGCGAAGATGAACTCGGCCGCCCGCACCGGCGTGTACGCGCCGGAGATGGAGCAGGAGGCGGTCGCCGCCTAGCTCTCAGGTGTACTCGAAGCCCGTCAGGGCGGACAGCTTGGCCAGCGACTGCTGCGCCACCACGCGGCGCACCGTTCCCGACCGTGAGCGCATCACGATCGAGTCGGTGACCGCGCCGCCCGGCGTGTACCGGACGCCCTGAAGCAGCGAGCCCGTCGTGACGCCCGTCGCCGCGACGAAGACGTCGTCGCCCGAGACGAGATCGTCGGTGTGGAGGACGCGCGCCGGATCGAGACCCTCGTCGATGAGCTTCTGCCGCTCTTCGTCGTTGCGCGGCCAGAGCCGTCCCTGGATACCGCCGCCGACGCACTTCAGTGCGGCGGCCGAGATCACACCCTCGGGAGTGCCGCCGATCCCGTAGAGCATGTCGACGCCGGTTCCGGGTTGGGCCGCCGCGATCGCCGGCGCGACGTCGCCGTCGCGAACGAGGCGCACGCGCGCGCCCGCCTCGCGCAGCTCCGCGATCAGCCCCTCGTGGCGCTCGCGCTCGAGCACGACGACGTCCACCTCTCGCGCCGTCTTGCCCAGAGCTTCCGCGACGGCGCCCACGTTGTCGGTGGGGCTTCGCTCGATGTCGATCGCGTCGATCGCTTCCGGACCGACTGCGATCTTCTCCATGTAGAACGCCGCACCGGGGAAGAGCATCGTGCCGCGCTCGGCGACGGCGATGACCGCGATCGCGTTCGGCTGCCCGAGCGCGGTCAGCCGCGTTCCCTCGAGGGGATCGACAGCGACGTCGACCTCGGGACCCTCGCCGTTCCCGACCTCCTCGCCGTTGTAGAGCATCGGCGCCTCGTCCTTCTCCCCCTCCCCGATCACGACGACGCCGCGCATCGAGACGCTGTCGAGGACGAACCGCATCGCGTCGACGGCGGCCCGGTCGGCACTCTCCTTCTCGCCGCGGCCGATCCACCGCGCAGCCGCCATCGCGCCCGCCTCGGTGACGCGGACCAGCTCCATCGCGATGTTGCGGTCCGGAGCTGTGCGGGCGCTCACTGAGCTGTTCGGCGTATCGCGTTCAACTGCAGAACGGCAAGCACGACCAGGAGGATTCCGGCCGCCAGCCCGATCCACGCCCCGTACCCCAGGCTGGAAAACCTGATCGGCGCGCCACTGCCCCAGCGAATCACGACAAACGTGGTGACTCCCATGATCCCGGCCGCCGCCGTCGGGCAGAACGCGACGAGACGTGCGGACTGGGTCTTCCAACCTCCCATGAGCCGCACCAGCTCGAGGAGCACGACTGCCAGTGCGAGGAGGCCGGCCTCGTCCCCGGCCCGCAGGCCCCAGCCCCAGAAGGACGCGTACCACGGGGGGAAGAGCGATACGAAGAGGCCGACCGCCACGAGGGTCGCAGCCAGCTCGAAGTCTCCTTCGACGGCGATTGCCCTGCTCGGCGCCTCCGGCGTGTCCATGCCGGTGATCCTAAAGGGGTCTCGGTCGCCGCGCTGGCTCGGCTGCGGGGTGTTACATCCGGTCCGGCGCGTCGACGCCGACGAGATCGAGGCAACGCGCTATCACGGACCCCGTCGCGCGGCAGAGGCCAAGCCGGAACTCCTCCTGCTCGCTCTCGAGCACGCGGTGCTCGTGGTAGAAGCGGTGGAAGTCGTCGGCGACGCGGATCGCGTAGTTCGGCACGCCCTGCGGCCCACGCTTCGCGAGCGCGTCGGCGACCACGGCCGGCAGCTCCGCGAGCCGCTTGACCAGCTCCCGCTCCTCCGGGGCCAGGGGCCCGGCGAGCGACAGGCTGTCACCAGGATTGGCGGGAGCGTTGCGGAGGATCCCGGCGATGCGCGCATGCGCGTACTGGACGTAGTAGACGGGGTTCTTCTGCGACCGCTCGGCCGCAAGGTCGACGTCGATGTCGATCGTCTGGTCGGGCCCGCGGTTGACGAGGTACCAGCGCGCGGCATCGACGCCGATCTCGTCCATGAAGTCGTCGAGGAAGACGACGTCGCCGCGCCGCTTCGACATCTTCGTCTGCCGGCCGCCCTTCGTGAGGTGGACGAGCTGGTAGATGAGGACTTCGACGCGCTCGGGGTCGTAGCCGAGCATCCGGGCGACGGCCGTGTACCAGTTGCGGGTGCCGTGATGGTCGGCGCCCAGCACGTAGATCGCACGGTCGAAGCCCCGTTCGAGCTTGTCCACGAGGTAGGCGACGTCCGCGGCGCGATAGGTGGGGGTGCGGTCGCCCGAGCGCAGGAGCACGCGGTCCTCCTCGTCGCCGTAGGCCGACGACCGTGCCCAGAGCGCTCCGTCCTGCTCGTACGTGTCGAGCCGCGGCAGCAGCTCGGGCAGCCGCTGCTCGAGCTCGCTCTGGCGGCGCCAGCTGTCGAAGTGGATGCGAAAGCGCTCGAGCGAGGCCTCGATCTCCTTCAGCATCAGCGGCACCGGGTCGCCCTTCAGGGCGGCGAGCTCGTCGATGTACGCGCCCGCGTAGCCATCCTCGGGCGGCTCCTCCCCGCGCCGTGCGGCCTCGACCGAGGCGCGGAACCGCTCCATCTGGCCGCCCGAGTCGTTGTAGTAGTACTCGCGCTCCACCGCATGGCCGGCGAGGTCGAACAGCCGCGCGACGGAGTCGCCGTAGGCGCCGTTGCGAGCTGAGGCGACCGTGATCGGGCCGGTGGGATTCGCCGAGACCATCTCCACCTGCACGCGCTCCCGCTGCTCCGCGCCGCCCGCGCCGTACGCATCCCCGGCGTTGAGCATCTCGCCGAGCGTCGCCGCGAACCAGTCGTCGCGCAGGAAGAGGTTGACGAAGCCCGGCCCCGCGACCTCGGCGCGGTCGACCGCCTCGAGCCCCGCTGCGGCGTCGGCGATCTCGGCCGCGATCTCGCGGGGCGGCCGTCCCCTCACTCCCGCGAGCTGCAGCGCGACGTTCGTCGCGTAGTCGCCGTGCTCGGCCTCCGCCGGGCGCTCGAGCTCGAGCTCGGCCCCGGCCACCTCGGCGATCGCGGCAGCGAGCGATCTGACGGGATCAGCCGGCAACGGTCTCGCCGGCAGCGAAGAGGTCCTCGAGCGCCCGGATCTCGTCCGGCGAGCCGACGCCGATCAGCACATCGCCGACCTCGATCGGCGTGTCGGGCTCGGGCGTCGTGTCGAAGCTGCCGTCCGACTTCCGCAACGCGATCACGATCGCTCCAGTCTCGTGGCGGATGCGGAGCTCGCGGATCGTCCGTCCCGCGGCGGCGCACGTCGGGCGCATCTCGATCTCCGCGAGCTGGAGGTCGGGGCCGGTAGCCGTCGTCACGGCGTCGAGGAAGGCGGTCACCTGTGGCTTGAGCACGAGATTCGCTATCACCTGGCCCGCGGTCCTGTACGGGAGCACGACGCGATCCGCACCGGCGAGGATCAGCTTCTGTTCGGAGTCCGCACGAGACGCTCGCGCAACGATCGTCAGATCGGGGCGCGCCGAGCGGGCCGAGAGGACGACGTAGAGGTTGTCGACGTCCGAGTCGGAAGCAGCCACCAGCCCCCGCGCGCGCTCGAGGCCCGCCCCCCGGAGGTTCTCGTCCCGCGTCGCGTCTCCCTCGAGCAGCAGCACGTCGTCGTTGCGCGCTGCGTCGACTGCGTCCTTGTGGAAGTCGAGCACGAGGAACGGCACTCCGGCCGCCCTGAATTCCTCCGCGACTCGCCGGCCGACGCGGCCGTAGCCGCAGATGATGAAGTGGTCGTTCAGCTGCTGGATCGCCCGCTCCCTCCGTCGTTCCGCCAACGCGCCCGTGACGACGCCGCCGGCGACCGCCTCGACGATAACGGCACCTGCGTAGGCGATGATCGTGATGCCCACCACGACGAGCACGATCGAGACGACCCGCGCGCCGTCACTCGCGGGAACGGAGTCGAGACCGGTCAGCGACACCGTGACGACGCTGCGGTAGAACGACTGGAACCACGACTCGTCGATGCTCTCGTGGAAGGCGACCGTGCCGGCCGCGATCGTCACCGCGATGGCGACCAGGAGGCGGACGATCTGGCGAAGGCGAACGTGTTCGGCCACGGGCCTAGTATGTGGTCATGGACAACGACGAGCTCGACCAACCCGAGCCGGGCTCCGAAGAGCGCAGGCTCAACATCCAGATGCCCGCCGAGCTGGTGGGCGGCACGTACGCGAACTTCGCGAACGTCAGCTTCTCGCCGTACGAGTTCACGCTGACCTTCGCCCGGATCGAGCACGAGGTCGAGGAAGGTGACGTGCCGGGGGCGGTCGTCGCGAGGGTGAACGCCTCGCCGCGGTTCATCCCGGAGTTCATCGAGGCCTTGCAAGACTCGTGGTCGAAGTACGTCACGCGCGAGGGCATCCGGAACCTGCCGGAGGCTCCCGGCCATCCGGAAGCGGACGACTCGGAAACCTGACGCTCTCCCTCGTCCCTTCCTACGCAGCTCTCTGCGCCGCGCAGGCTGCGACCGTTGCAGCGCCGGCGCGGCAGGCTCGTTCGCGCGGCCGGAGCTGGATCTGGCTCGCGGTGCCCGCGGCGCTGCTCGGGGCAGGCGTCGCAATCATCGATCTCGTGCCGCAGGGGCCGCACGCGCTCGCCCTGCTCGCGACGTTCGGGACACCTCTGCTCGCCGCCACCGGCGGGATCTTCAAGGGCAGCCCTCGCTGGTGGCTCTGGCCTCCCGCCGCGGTGGGGCTGTGGCTCGTGGCCTGGCTCGCGAGCGGGCTCCTGCGAGACACAGCCGGCGTCGTCCTGATCGCCGCAGCCTGCCTTGCCGCCGCTTCGGCCATCGCGATCGTCGCACCCGCATGGTCGATCCGCGTCGGCCTCGTCGCTCTGGCGGCTCTCGACGTCATCCTCGTCTGGGGAACCCCGAGCGTGCAGAACGCGACGACCACACTCGAAACCGTCCCACTCCCCCACGCCGCCGGCATGTCGCTGCCGAACCTGCAGCAGGCGACCTTCGGCTCGGCGCTCATGGGCTGGCTCGACCTGCTCGCGCCGGCCCTGCTCGGCGTAGTCGTAGCCGGTCGCACGAAGCTCGGTGCCGCCGTGATCACCGGCGTCGCCGCCGGCCTCTGGGGGCTTCTCCTGATGGTCACGTCGGAGGTCGCAGCGACGGTGCCCGTTCTCGCCGGGTTAGCGTTCGCCGCTGTCGATGCGCGTCGCAGTCGTCTCCGACATCCACTCGAACCTGCACGCGCTGGAGGCGGTCCTCGCGGCGATCGAGGCGGAGGCGCCTGACGAGCTCTGGTGTCTCGGCGACCTCGTCGGCTACGGGCCCCGGCCGAACGAGTGTTGCGCCCTGATCGCGCAGCGGGCCGACGTCTGTCTCGCGGGGAACCACGACCTGGCCGTACGGGGCACGATCGATCTGGAGGAGTTCGGCGGCGAGGCGGCAATCGCGGCCAGGTGGACCCGGGAAGTGCTGGAGTCGCAGGCGCAGACGCTCCTCGAAACGCTCGAGCCGACGGGAGCCGCTCACGGTGTCGAGCTCTACCACGGCTCGGCGCGCGACCCGATCTGGGAGTACGTGCTCAGCGACGAGGCGGCGCGCGCGACGCTCGAGCTCACAGACTCGCCGCTCGTCCTCGTCGGGCACAGCCACGTCGCATTGCGCGTCGTTCAGTCCGGTGATCGGCTCGACGGCGGCATGGCCCCGGCCGACACGGAGCTCGAGCTGGACGGCACGCGGGCGCTCCTCAACCCCGGTTCCGTCGGTCAACCGCGGGACGGCGATCCACGTGCCGCTTACCTGCTCCTGGATCTCGACGCGCACGCGCGCGACCTACCGCCGCACCGAGTACGACATCGCACGGACGCAGCACGAGATGCGGGACGCAGAGCTGCCCGAGATGCTGGCCGCGCGTCTGGAGCTGGGTCTCTAGGCCGCGGGAAGCGCGGGCGGAACCAGAACCGGAACCGGCACGAGCACGGGCGGCGATGCGACCACCGGAACCTCGGCGACCGCCGGGACCTCGCGCTCCTCGTAAACCTCGATCCCCTCGCGTGCGAGCGCGAGCTGGACGTCCTCCCGGGCCTTCCAGATCCGCCATTTGACGGTGGCGAGCGTCACGTCGAGCGACTCGGCGATCTCCGTGTACGACAGCCCCACGACGTCGCGCAGCAGGAGCGCCATCTTCAGGTCGACAGTGAGCCGCTCGACCGCACGCCAGACAGCGTCGATCGCCTCGAGCCGCTCGAACGGAGCATCCACGACCTCCAACGGCGGGATGTCGTCGAGATCGACGACCGCACGGGGGCGGCGCTCGGTCGCCCTGAGCTCGTCGAGGACGCGGTTCTTCGTCACCTGGAACAGCCACGTCGTGAACTTCGAGCGAAGCGAGAAGCCCGGGAGGCCCTGGAAGACGCGGATGAAAACCTCCTGCGTCAGGTCCTCGGCCAGCGAGCGATCGCCGACCATGCGCAGTACGTAGTTGTAGACCGGAATCTGGTACGCGCGGACGATGATCGAGAAAGCTCGTTCATCGCCCCGCTGCGCCTTCCGCAGTACGCCGTGATCTGGCTGGGGCAGCGACAAGGTGGCGGCAGTATAGACCGAAAATTCACGGGATTTGTACGAGATTTTCGCCAGTCATCTCAGATGATCCATCTAGGCCAAGGAGGGCGAGAATCGTCGGCGCCACGTCAGAAAGCTCGCCGTCGCGCAAACGCACATCTGGCGCCGTGAGGACGACCGGCACGGGGTTCGTCGTGTGGGCGGTGTGCGGGCTCACCCCGTCGGATTGCAGGAGCGTCTCGGCGTTCCCGTGGTCGGCGATCACGAGCGAAACGCCGCCGGCACGAGCGACGGCTTCGACAACTCGCCCCAGGCATTCGTCGGTCGTCTCCACCGCCTGAACCACCGCCGGAATCACGCCGGTGTGCCCGACCATGTCCGGGTTCGCAAAGTTCACGACGACGAAGCCGTAGCCGTCCTCGTCGATCGCGCGGACGATACGGTCGGCGACCTCACGGGCGGACATCTCGGGCTTGTGGTCGTAGCTCGGCACGTCGCGCGGTGAGTCGACCAGGATTCGATCCTCGCCTGCGAACGGCTGCTCGCGGCCGCCGTCGAGGAAATACGTCACGTGTGCGTACTTCTCGGTCTCCGCCGCATGAAGCTGACGGATGCCGTGCGCCGACAGGACCTCCGCGAGCGTGTTCTCGACGACATGCTCCGGAAAGGCGACGGGGAAATCGAAGTCGTCGCGGTAGCGGGTCATCGTCGTGAGGTCGACGCCGAGCGCACCGAGCTTCTCGGAGAGCTGCCGCGTTCGGTCGGGGCGGAAGTTGAAGAAGACCGCCGTGTCTCGCTCGGGATCGAGCCGTGGCCGACCGTCGATCACGACCGGCTCGATGAACTCGTCCGTCACGCCACGGTCGTAGCTCGCCTGCACGGCGGCGATCGGATCGTCCGCGTGCTCGCCCTCCCCGTTCACGATTGCGCGGAGCGCGCGCTCGGTGCGATCCCACCGCTTGTCGCGGTCCATCGCGTAGTAGCGGCCGGCCACCGTCGCGATGCGCTCGACCGGAAGCTCGGCGAGGTCGTGCACCGCCGAGTGCGGCGACACGTCGCGACCGTCGGTGAACGCGTGGATCCAGGTCTTCTCCGGCGCGAACTTCAACAACGCCTGGAGATGGTCGATGTGCGAGTGGACACCGCCGTGCGAGACGAGCCCGAGCAGATGGACACGTTCTCCTCGCTCGAAGGCGCCGCGCAGAGCCTCGTTCTCGAAGAGCTCACCCGTCTCGACCGCCCTGCTCACACGCACGAGGTCCTGGAAGAGGATCCGACCCGAGCCGATCGTCAGGTGTCCGACCTCCGAGTTGCCCATCTGGCCCTCGGGCAGGCCCACGGCCTTCCCGGATGCCGCGAGCTGTGCGTGTGGAAACTCGCGCCACAGCCGGTCGAAGACCGGCGTCTCGGCGAGCTCGATCGCGTTCCCCGGGCCGGGCGGGGCGATCCCCCAGCCGTCGAGGATGACGAGCGCTACGAGGGGATACGTGCGGCCGTCTCGCATATCGCCTTGAAGGACTCGACCTCGAGGGACGCGCCGCCGACGAGCGCGCCGTCCACGTCCGGCTGCGCCAGAAGCACGCCGGCGTTGTCCGGCTTGACCGATCCGCCGTAGAGAACCGGCGCGTCGAGGAGCGATTTGATGAAGGCGTGAGCCTCCTGCGCCAGCTCCGGCGTGGCGGTCACGCCGGTGCCGATCGCCCAGACGGGCTCGTACGCGAGCACGAGCTCGGGATGCGGCTCGAGCACCGAGAGCTGGCGGCGCAGAACGTTCTCGGTCTCGCCGGCCTCGCGTTCGTCGTGCGTCTCTCCGACGCATGCGATCACGCGCAATCCCGCCTCGAGAGCTCCACGGGCGCGCTTCGCGACGGTCTCGTCCGTCTCGCCGAAGTACTGCCGCCGCTCGGAGTGGCCGACGAGGGAGCCCACCACGCCGAGCTCGAGCAAGAGCGGCGCCGAGATCTCGCCGGTGTACGCGCCTTCGGGCTCCCAGTGGACGTTCTGCGCGTAGGTGGTGAGCCCGGCGTCGACGCACTCGCGAAGGCGGGTGTACGGCGGACAGACGACGGCGTCGAGCCCGGCCAGGGCAGCAGGTTCCGGCCCGTGGAACATCTTCCAGTTGCCTGCGATGATCATGAGGGGATCGCTGCCACGCCGGGCAGCTCCTTGCCCTCGAGCAACTCGAGGCTCGCGCCGCCGCCGGTCGAGACCCAGGAGACGCGGTCGGCGAGGCCGAGCTCGTTGAGCGCACGCACGGAATCGGCGCCTCCGACGACGGTGAACGCGTCCTGGTTGGCCGCAACCGCGCGAGCGACGGCCTTCGTCCCCTCGGCGAACCGCGGCCATTCGAATACCCCCATCGGCCCGTTCCAGAAGATCGTCCGCGCCTGCTCGATCCGTTCGACGAAGCGCGTCCGCGTCTCGGGGCCGATGTCGAGCCCGAGCCGGCCCTCGGGGAGCTCCTCGTAGGCGTAGACGAGGGCGTGGGCGTCGGCTGAGAACGCGTCTGCGCCCACCACGTCGACGGGCAGCTCGACCTCGAACTCGAGCGGGTTGTGCTCGCGCAGCGCCTCGGCCATCTTGCCGCCGATCAACACGGTGTCGGCCTGACCGCCGAGGTTGCGGAGGATGCCGAGCTTGTCCTCCACTTTCGCACCGCCGGAGACGAGCACGAACGGCCGCTCGACCTCGCCGAGCAGGCGGCCGAGGTGCTCGAGCTCGGCGAGCAGCAGCAGGCCGGCATAGGCAGGCAGGAGGTGCGCGACCGCCTCCGTCGAGGCGTGCGCACGATGTGCCGAGCCGAAGGCGTCGTCGACGTAGAGGTCGCAGCCCTCGGCGAGCTCGCGGGCGAACCGCTCGTCGTTCGCCGTCTCGCCCGGGTCGAAGCGTGTGTTCTCGAGCACGTGGATGCGCTCGTCCGGCAGGAGCTTCGCCAGCCGCTCCGCCACCGGCGCCATCGCGTACTTCGCCCGGTCCTCCTCGGTCTTCGGACGGCCGAGGTGCGAGCAGACGCGCACCTCGTCTGCGCCCTGCTCGAGGAGCAGCTCGAGCGTGGGGAGCGAGGCGCGGATGCGGGTGTCGTCGGCGACACGCCCGCCCTCGAGGGGCACGTTGAGGTCGGCGCGGACGAGCACCGTCTTGCGCGCGACGTCGGCGTCGCGGACGGAGCGTGGCAGCCTCATTGCTCGCTCCTAGCCGGCGGCGACGGCAGCCGGCAGCGTCTGGCCGATCTTCTCCACGAGGTCGACGAGCCGGCAGCTGTAGCCCCACTCGTTGTCGTACCAGGAGAAGACCTTGACGAGTGGGCCGTTCGCCATCGTCAGCAGCGAGTCGAAGATCGAGGAGTACGACGAGTGGACGATGTCGGTCGAGACGATCGGCTCGTCGGTGTATTGGAGGATCCCCTCGAGGTCGCCGTTGTCGGCCTGCGAGCGGAAGAGCTCGTTGACCTCCTCGGCGGTCGGCTCCGCGCGGATCTGGACGGCGAGGTCGACGATCGAGCCGGTCGGGACGGGCGCGCGCATCGACATGCCGTCGACCTTGCCCTTGAGGTCGGGGAGCACGACCCCGATGGCGCGGGCAGCGCCTGTCGAGGTCGGGATGAGGTTGATCGCGGCCGCGCGGGCGCGGCGCAGATCCTTGTGCGGCAGGTCGAGCACCTGCTGGTCATTCGTGTACGCGTGGATCGTGGTCATGAAGCCGCGCTCGATCCCGTACGCCTCGTGCAGGATCTTGGCGACCGGCGCGACGCAGTTGGTCGTGCAGGAGGCGTTCGAGACGATGTGGTGCTGCTCGGGGTCGTACTCCCGGTCGTTGACCCCCAGCACGATCGTGAGGTCGGGATCGGTCGCCGGGGCGGAGATCACGACCTTCTTCGCTCCCGCCTGAAGGTGCTTTTCGGCGTCGGGGCGGTTCGTGAACAGACCGGTCGACTCGATCGCGACGTCCACGCCGAGCTCGCCCCACGGCAGGTCGGCAGGGTCGCGCTCGGCCAGGAGCTTGATCTCGTGGCCTCCGACGCTGATCGATCCGTCGCCGGCCTCGACGGGCTGGTCGAGGGTGCCGAGCACGGAGTCGTGCTTCAGGAGGTACGCCATCGTCTTGGCGTCGCCGATGTCGTTCGCGGCCACGATCTCGAAGTCGCCGCCCTGCTGGAGCTGGGCGCGCAGGAAGTTCCTGCCGATCCGGCCGAAGCCGTTGATCCCCACTCTGGTCTTCGCCATCGTCACAACTCTCCTAGTCGCTCGCGGACCGAGTCTAGTAACCGCGGGCTGGCGGGCGGACCGGGAAGCTCCGAGGACGACCCTCCCGGTCCCTCACCCGCTCGAGACCTGACGACAGACGGGGTCTGAATCCGTCGCCGGACGAGCAGGAACCCGCCGAGGGCGAGTATGACTCTTGCGTTGTTGCCGCGCCAGGCGACCTGCAACGGATACCGAGGTAACTTAGGAATCGGAAAGTTCCTGCAAACGCCGGAGTCGCCGGTAGGCGGCAGCCTTCGACAGCGGGGGCTTGCAGCGGCGCGCGAGCTCGGCGATCGAGGCCGTCGGATGGCGCAGGCGTAGGAGCGCGACCTCGCGCAAGTCGTCTGGCAGCGCGTCGACGTCGAGGCGGTGGAGCGCTTCGAGCTGCGCGTGCGCGGCCCGACCGGTGCGCACGAGGTTCGCATGGTCGGCGTTCGCGAGACGGTTGGCGTCGGCGCGGGTTGCCGCGAGCACGGCCTGCTCCTCGAGCACGAGGACGAGGTCGACGGCGCCGACGGCGACAAGGACGTCTGCAATCGCCTCGGTTCCCTTGGCGTAGGCGGCCGCGTGCGAGCTCCGCTCCTGCACATGGAGCTCGCCGCCGAGGCGGGCCGCGAGCGCAGCGAGGAAGCGCGCGCCGTCGGTTTCGGCCGTGCGGATCTCGAGGTGCGGTCCTCTCGGGCCGCTGAGGGTGCCCGATCCGAGTAACGCGCCGCGTAGGTAGGCGGCGGCGCTCGAGCGCCGCGCGACGACGCGGTTCGGCGGACGGCCGAGCGGCCGGTGGGAGCGGTCGAGCACTCCGGCCCGGTGGAGGGTCTCGTACGCGTCCTGCGAGCCCTCCACGTGCAGCTGGTACCGCGTGGACTGGTCGAACGCGCGGCGCGAATAGGTGCGGATCTCGGACCTCACGTCCGACGCGCGCAGCAAGGCGAAGGCGCGCCGCGCAACGGTGGACGTCGACACGTCGAGATGGACGTCGACCGCGCCGCGTCCCCGCAGATGTGCGCGTCCGGCGACGTGGAACAGCCCCGAGAGCTCGGCGAGGCGGTCGGACTCGCTGGCGGGCGCGATCCCGGCGAGCTCTTCCCGCAGATCCTCAGAGAGCGTCGACATACCCCTCGAGGGCGAGCAGCCGGCGCTTGTAGCCGGTCCCGTAGGAGCCGTACGGGCCGAGGCCGCCCGCCGACACGACCCGGTGGCACGGGACGAAGAGCGAGAGGTGGCTGCGCGCGCAGAAACCCCCGGCAGCGCGCGCCGCTCCGGGCGCGCCCGCGAGCGCGGCGAGCTCGCCGTACGTGACGACCTCGCCGCGTGGGACTGCGCGAAGCGCCACCGCGCAGCGCGAGAGGAAGGGAGTCTCGTACTCGAGATCGACGGGCACCTCCTCGAGCGGCACGTGCTCGCCCGCGAAATACGCCCGTACAAGCTGCACGACTTCCGTCGCGAAGGCACGACCTCCGCGTGACCCCTTGCGTGATACGAAAGAAGCAGGCCCTGGCCCCGGGTGGGCGGGGGTTCGGGATGGGTCCAGAGAATCGCCCGTCGCGCGAGGCCACGGCAGCTCGTGCCAGACGACTCGGCCGCCCGAGAAGACGAGCTCCCCCACGCCCCAGCCTTCGACCTCGTAGGCGACCTGCGTCACCGCCACGACTGCGAATCCTAGAATCGTCACATGAGCACCCACGGCATCTTCCGAGTCCCGGAGCCCCACAACGAACCGGTGCTCGGGTACGAGCCCGGAAGCGCGGAGCGCGAGGAGCTCCGGCGCCGCCTCGACGAGCTCTCCGGCCGGCGCCTCGAGATCCCGCTCGTGATCGGCGGCGAGGACGTCCTGACCGGCGACACCTTCGAAGCTGTGATGCCGCACGAGCGCAGCCACGTCCTCGCCGACGTCCACAAGGGCGGCGCGGCCGAGGTCGATCGCGCGATCGCCGCCGCAGCCGACGCATGGGAGGACTGGTCGCGCACGCCGTGGGAGGACCGCGCCGCCGTCTTTCTCCGCGCGGCCGAGCTGCTCGCCGGCCCGTGGCGTCAGACGCTGAACGCGGCCACGATGCTCGGCCAGTCGAAGACCGCACATCAGGCCGAGATCGATGCCGCATGCGAGCTCATCGACTTCTGGCGCTTCAACGTCCAGTACATGACGCGCATCTACGAGGAGCAGCCGATCTCGTCGCCCGGCGTCTGGAACCGGCTCGAGTACCGGCCGCTCGAAGGATTCGTCTTCGCCGTGACGCCGTTCAACTTCACCTCGATCGCCGGCAACCTCCCGACCTCGGCGGCGCTCATGGGCAACACCGTCGTCTGGAAGCCCGCCTCGACGGCGGCGGTCAGCGCGCACTTCCTGATGCAGCTGTTCGAGGAAGCCGGCCTGCCGCCCGGCGTGATCAACCTCGTCTACGGCTCGGGCGCGGCCGTCGGCGACCCGGCACTCGCGAGCGAGCACCTCGCCGGGATCCACTTCACCGGCTCGACGCCCGTCTTCCAGGGGATGTGGAAGACCGTCGGCGACAACATCGCCCGCTACCGCAACTACCCGCGCGTCGTCGGCGAGACCGGCGGTAAGGACTTCATCGTCGCGCACCCGAGCGCCGACGCCGAGGCGCTCGCGACGGCGATCCTCCGCGGTTCCTTCGAGTACCAGGGCCAGAAATGCTCTGCGGCCTCGCGCGTCTTCGCGCCCGCCAGCCTCTGGCCGCAGGTGCGCGATCGGGTCGCCGCGGAAATCGCCGAGATGAAGATGGGCGACGTCGCCGACTTTTCGAACTTCGTCGGCGCGGTCATCGACGCGAGCTCCTTCGCGACCCAGAAGGAGGCGATCGAGGAGGCGAAGGCCGCCGGCGGAACCGCTTCGATCGTCGCGGGCGGCGGCTACGACGACAGCGACGGCTGGTTCGTCCAGCCGACCGTGATCGAGACCTCGGACCCCGGCTTCCGCACCATGCAGGAGGAGCTGTTCGGTCCCGTCGTGACGGCGTTCGTCTACGACGACTCGCGCTACGACGAGACGCTCGATCTCGTCGACAAGGGCACGACGTACGCGCTCACCGGCGCGGTCTTCGCACGCGATCTCGACGCCATCGAGAGAACACGTGACCGCCTGCGCTACGCCGCCGGAAACTTCTACGTCAACGACAAGCCGACCGGAGCCGTGGTCGGCCAGCAGCCGTTCGGCGGCGCCCGCGCCTCCGGGACGAACGACAAGGCCGGCTCGCTGTGGAACCTGATCCGCTGGGTCAGCCCGCGCGCGATCAAGGAGACGTTCGTGCCGCCGCGCGACTATCGATACCCCTTCCTAGGGCCCGACTCCGAGTAGTCAGGCGCGCCCGGCCCCGCTGCCGGTCTTGTGCAGCTGGGCGTAGACGCTGCGTGCGATCTTGGCCGGGACTCCGGGGACGCCCTCGAGCTCCTCCGGAGACGCCGCGAGCATTGCATCGACCGAGCCGAAGTGGTTGAGAAGCGCGCGCCGCCGCGCCGGGCCGACGCCTTCCAGCTCGTCGAACAGCGACGAGAACCCACGCGACTCGCGCCTCTGCCGGTGAAAACCGACGGCGAAGCGATGCGCCTCGTCGCGGAGCCGCTGGAGGAGCTGGAGCCCCGGATCGTGCCGCGACAGGATCACCGGCCTCGCCCGGCCGGGCACGAAGACCTCTTCCTCCCGTTTCGCGAGCGCGATCACCGCGACGCGCGGCAGGTCGAAGGCGTGCATTGCGGACAGCGCTGCCGCGAGCTGGCCCTTGCCGCCGTCCACGACGACGAGGTTCGGAGTCATCGCGAACGACTCGTCGTATTCGTCTGCGGTGACTCCCTTCGCCAGCCGCGCGAAGCGCCGCGAGATCATCTCCGCCATCGCGGCGAAGTCGTCCATCCCCTCCTGGCCGCGGATCGTGAACTTGCGATAGTGCGCCTTCTTCGGCAGGCCGTCCTGGAAGACGACCATCGAGCCGACGTTGTCCTGGCCCATCGCGGTCGAGATGTCGAAGCACTCGATGCGCAGGGGCAGCGACTCGAGGTTGAGCGTCTCTCGTAGCTGCTCGAGCGCCTCGACCCGGCGCAGCCGGCGCTGCTCGCCCTGCGCCAGGTCGCTCGTCAGCACGTGGAGCGCGTTCTCGTCGGCGAGACGCTGCAGGCGCCGCTTTTCGCCGCGCTCAGCCGTACGAATCTCGACGCGGGCGCCACGCCGCTCGGAGAGGAACTCGGCGAGCGCCGACAGGTCGCCGGCGTCGCTCGGCACGACGATCTGTGGCGGCACGCTCGGTGCGCTGCCGTAGTACTCGAGCCCGAACGACTCCAGGATCGTGGTCACATCCTGGCCCCCGACATTCTCGAGGTGGAACGAGTGGCGGTCGACCATCTTGCCGCCGCGCAGCGGGAAGATCTGGACGACGGCGCGGTCACCTTCGGCCGCGAACCCGATCACGTCGACCGTCCCGACCGACTGCCGCTCGACCGCCTGCCGCTCGACGAGATGTTGGACCGCGAAGAGCCGGTTGCGATAGCGGGCCGCATCCTCGAAGCGCTCCTCCGCCGCCGCCTCCTGCATCCGCCGCTCGAGCTCGCGCTGGATCGGCTTCACGTCGCCCGAGAGGAACTCGATCACGCCGTCCACGATGCCGCGGTAGTCCTCCTGCGAGACGTAGCCCACGCAGGGGGCCAGGCAGCGGTCGATGTGGTAGTCGAGGCACGGGATCCCGCTGTGCCGTCCGGGCTTCGGTCCCTCGCAGGGCCGGTAGCGGAAGACACGGTTGAGCACGTCGAGCGTCTCGCGCACCTTCTTCGCGTTCGCGTACGGGCCGAAGTACCAGACGCCGGGCCTGTGCCGCTCGCGGGTGAACATCACGCGCGGGTAGTCGTCCTCGACCGTGACCGCGATGTACGGGAACGACTTGTCGTCGCGGAGCCGGACGTTGAACGGCGGCCGGTGCCGCTTGACGAGATTCTGCTCGAGGTGGAGCGCCTCGACCTCGCTGCCCGTCACGATCACCTCGATGTCTGCGACGCGCTCAGGCAGGCTGCGGATCTGCACCCGCCCGTCGGTCGTCTTCTGGAAGTACGAGCGCACGCGCGGCCGCAGCGACTTCGCTTTCCCGACGTAGAGGACGTCGCCGTCGGCGTCGCGGAACAGGTAGACGCCCGGTCTCGCCGGGAGCGATTTGAGCTGGTTTTCGACGCGGGCAGCCACGACCGCCACCGTAGCCGCGTGCCGTACGGCTAGACGGCTGCCGCGGTCACCCGTTCGGGCGCGGCTTCGACGACGAGCCGGCCGTCCTGGTAGACGCGCTCGATGCGCCCCGGGAGGTCTGCGAAGTCGAACGGGTCGCCCGCAACGACGACCAGGTCGGCGCGCTTGCCCGGCTCGATGGTGCCGAGCTCGCCGCTCAGGCCCATCAGCTCGGCGGCGGATGCGGTGGTCGCCACGAGCACGTCCTCGGGGCTCATGCCGCAATCGGCCATCAGCTGGAGCTCCTCGAGGTTCGTGCCGTGCGGGACGACGCCTGCGTCGGTGCCCATCGCGATCTTGACGCCGGCCGCGGCCGCACGCCGGAAGGAGTCCTGGTGCGCCTCTACGACCTCGGCCGCCTTCACGAGCACGTTCGCCGGAATCGGCGCTCCGGCCTCGGCCGCGCGGGCGACGCCGAGCGGCGCGACGAGCGTCGGCACGAGGTAGGCACCGTGCTCGAGCATCAGCTCGATCGCCTCGTCGTCGAGGTAGATGCCGTGCTCGATCGAGCGGACGCCGGCGCGAACGGCGTTCTTGATCCCGACGGTCGACTGCGCGTGCGACATCACCCACAGCCCGAAAGCGTGCGCCTCGGTGACCATGACCTCGATCTCCTCGAGCGAGAAGCCGGGCTGGTCGGGTGAGTCGCGCGGCGAGAGGACGCCGCCGGAAGTGGCGATCTTGATCACGTCGGCGCCGTTGCGGATGAGCTCGCGCACCCTGCGTCTCGCCTCGTCGACCCCGTCGACGATCGAGGACGGCATGCCCGGGTACTCCGGGAAGAGCTCGGTCGTGCCTCCCGACGGCAGCCAACCGTCGCCGTGTCCACCCGTCTGGCTGAGCATCGTCAGCGAGATCTGGAGTCGCGGACCGCGCACGATCCCCTCCTCGAGCGCCTGCTTGACGCCGAGGTCGGCGCCGCCCGCGTCCCGCACGGTCGTGATGCCGATCCGGATCGTCGCGTCGAGGTTGGTGATCGCGTCGTAGAAGCGGTAGGAGAACGGCGTCTGCAGGTGCTTCCAGATGTCGACGTGGCCGAACATCACGTGGACGTGGGTGTCGAAGAGCCCGGGCAGGAGCGTCGAGCCGGTGACGTCGACCCGCTCGTCGCCGTCCAGCCCCGGGCCGACCTCGGCGATCCGCCCGTCGACCACCGCGACGTCGGCGTCCGCGACCGCCGCGCCGGTTCCGTCGAACACGCGTCCCCCGGCGAATACCGTCCTCACCTGGGCTCCTTTCGCTCGCTCGTGCAGGAGAGAAGAGCCTATCGCCGTGGCTAGCATGCGACCCGTGGAGGGCCAGTACGTCGCGTACACGTTCTACCGGGTCGACCCGGCGTGGCGGCGCGAGCCCGACCGCCACCACCACAAGGAGCGGTTCGCCGAGGTCGTCGACTCGTTCGCCGAGCGATTCGACCACCTGCGCGCCTACACGCTGACCGGAACACGCGGCGACTGCGACTTCTTCCTCTGGAAGATCACCGAGCGGTACGAGCTGCTCGAGGAGCTCGGCGCCGCGCTCAACGGGACGGACCTCGCCGGCTGGCTCGAGACGCCGTACTCCTACCTCGCCACCACGAAGGCGTCGCAGTACACGAGCGCCCGCAAGGCGCGGAAGATCACGCCGCACGGCCTCCCCTACCTCGTCGTCTATCCCTTCGTGAAGGTGCGGCCGTGGTACGCGCTGACGGAAGAGGAGCGGCAGCGGGCGATGGAGGAGCACATCCGGATCGGCCGGGAAGAGTTCCCCGGAATCAAGAACCACACGACGTACTCGTTCGGGATCGACGACCAGGAGTTCATGACCGCCTTCGAGTGCGAAGAGCCGGCCGACTTCATGCATCTCATGTTGCGCCTGCGCGACAGCGAGGCGTCGCGCTATACCGAGCGCGACACGCCGATCTTCGTCGGCCGTCACGTGCCGGTGCGCGAGGCGCTTGCTGCACTCGACGGCGCTTCGGCCCGCGTCGAGGCTTGACGCGCCGCGACGAGTCCTGCGTGCCACCCGGGCGCCCGCCCGCCTGCCGGCGGTTGCACCGAAGCGGCATCGACGCCGCTGCACACGAGGAGCCACGCCACGAGTGAGTTCGAGTTCCACATGTCGTTGACTCGCAGCTCGTCGCGGCCCCATACATAGGTCGGCACCGAGGGAACGACCTCGAGCAGCCGCCGGGCGATCGCCACGTCGTCGGTCAGGCGGTGCGGGCTGTCGACCGCCTCGGCCACGTCCGGGATCGACCCTCCCCGCCAACGGCGTACCTCGTACCGGAAGAGGCGAAAACGGTGCAGCATCCGGCTGCCCACCGGCCCCTCGGCAACCACGCCCCGCGCCGCCGGCTCGCCGGCCGGGATCGGAGTCATCTCGATCACGTAGCGCCCTTCCGGCACGTCCACCTCGAGCCCCGCGTGGTAGAGGTCGAGCGGTTGGCGCCGCTCGAGAATCGCGTAGAGCCATTCGTAGACGCGCCCGTAGATCCGGACGGAGTGTCCGCCTGCGCCGAGCGGTAGCCAGTAGAGGTCGACGTAGGACATCGCCGCAATGTCGCCTGCGGCTGCGCACACTGCATCCGTGGCTCCACGGATATGTGCTGCCTGTCGCGTGCCGGCCTAGACGTACCTGTGCTGGTCGCGCCACGTGCGCCACATGGCGAACCCACACAGCGCGAGCACAGCGACAAAGGCGAGGATCTCGTAGCCGACGGCGCCGCCGTACCAGTAGACGCCGACGTCGACCACGGCGACGACCGCCGCGCCGTAGAAGACCCATCGCGCGCGCTGCGACCACAGCGAGATCCCCTCGCGGCGCTCGCGCCACATGAGGAAGATGAAATACGCGATCGCGAGGATGAACGCGACGCGTGCGATCACGGAGAGCGCGATCAGCGTCTGCTCGAGCTGGAGGACGACGATCACGCCGGCGATCGCGGCGAGGATCAAGAGGCCGCGGACGAACGGGTTGATGCGGAAGGAGAACCTGCTCATGTTGCGGTCATGTACGCCCGCACCGCGAGCGCTCCTGCCACCAACGTAGCTCCGCTGAACCAGGCGAGGCGCCCGCGGCGGTCTGCGGGCGCATACATCCACGGGGCGAGCACCGCGAGCAGCGAGAGCGTCCCGTAGAGATAGTGGAGCTTGTCGGCGGCCCGGTGATGGCTCGAGAGGAGCAGAAGCCCGAGCCCGACCTGCGCCACGAGCAGCGTCTGCGCGAGCGCGAACAGATGCGTCGAAATCCCGCGCGGCTCGCGCCGGCGGTAGTACGCCCACGCTCCCGCCGCCGCCGCCCCGAACGTCGCAGCGAGGACCGCGAAGGCGACGGCATGGTGGACGCCGACCATGGCCCGGCCCACCCTAACCGCGCGGCCTAGCGTGGTCGGCCGCTGGCGCTACCCGGGGTCGGACTGCCCCGGATCGGGCACCGGGACCGGCGGGGTGCCCTCGTCGGGCGGCGGGTACGGCTCGGGCACCTGCGCCGGCTCGGGCGGGTTGCCTTCGTCGGGCGGCGGATACGGAGCGTTCGGCTCGTCTGGAGTCACCATCAACGTCTCTTGTACCGGGAGTCGCGCTTTGCGAATCCTCTCGTCGGCGCCGGCCAGCCGTTCCGCCAGCTCGTCCTCGACCCGTTTCGTTTCCTGCTCGAGCTCCACCAGCCGCTCCCGAGCCTCGCGCTCGGCGGTCTCGTCGCCCTGCCATACCGCCTCGCCGAGCGCCCGGAACGCCGGCTTCCGCGCGGCCGCGAGCGAGTCGAGACGCGACCGCGTGCGCCAACGGCTCACCGACGAGTCGAGTCTCGTCCGCCACACCTCGGCGGCGGTCGCCGCCTGCGCGCGACCGTCTGCCGCGAGGCGCGACGAGTGCTGCTTCCACAGGTCGGCGCTGCGGCGGGTCGCCTCCGCGAGAGCCGCGAGGAGGCAGATCGCGACGAGCAGGAGGACGATGCCCCACACCCAGTTCCCGGTCGCGAAGAGGCCGATCGCGGCGCCGGACGCGGCGAAGCCGAGGCAGAGTAGGACGAAGCGCGCAGGCATCCCCAGCCAGTGCCGCTCGACAGCCTCGTGCACGACGGGGCCCGGAGCAGTCTCGAGCAGCGGCGACTCGCTCACCGGAGCCCCGCAGCTCGCGCAGAAGCGCGCGCCCGGCGGGAGCGCCTCGCCGCAGCTACGGCACGCGCTGTCCTCGATCGGCGACGCGTTCATGCCCGGGCTGTTCCCGTTGTTCCAGCGCACGTAACGCCTCGGCCGCCCGTCTGCGCAGCGGCCCGAGCTGCGCGCGGTAATCCTCGTCGGAGATCTTGCCGGTGCGATGGTCGAATTCGAGCTCCTTCAGTGCGGCGAGCGCCCGATCGCGCTCTTCGGCCAGGGCAAGCCGCTGCCGGGCCTCGGGAGAGAGCTCGTCGAGCCGGTCGCTTGCGGGCGAGGGATCGCGGAGAAACGGCCGCGCGACGAAGATGACGATGGCGACCGCGAGCATCGCCGCGATCGCGAGCGCCAAGCCCATCAGTGCACCACCCTAGATCCCCGCTGGAGCCGCGCCTGCCGCGTAGCGCGCTGCGAGCCGGCGCTGCTCGACCGCATCCGGCCACATCGCGATCAGGGCGCCCGCGACGAAGAGGAAGCCCGCCGCCCAGATGAGGTTGATCAGCGGCTTCACCAGCACCTTGAGGTCGATGCTCGTTCGTCCCTTTCGGACCGGGCTGGGCCGTCGTGAACACGTCGCCGAGCGAGCGCGGGTCGTGGTAGATCGAGGCGACGTTCGCCCGGCCCCTCGATGTTGTAGTCGTTGATCCCCGGCGCGAGCCGGAAGCGCTCGCCGTGCCCCGACACGGACAGGAGCCCGCGGAAGCCCGTGTAGTTCGGGCCGCGGACGCCCGTGCTCCCCTCGTACGTGAGCGTGTAACCCGCCGCCTCGACCGACTGGCCCGGCCGCAGAAGGCGTTCCCGCTGGGTCTGGTACGCGCTCGAGCCCGCGATGCCAATTGCGAGCAGGAGGATCGCCGCATGCACGATGTAGCCGCCGTAGCGCCGCCGGTTGCGTCCGATCAGGCGGAAGATCCCGCCGGCCGCGGCCCTTCCGCGCACGAACTCGAGCACGATCGACGCACCCACGAAGGCCGCGAACGTGTACGCGAGCAGACCCGGCCACGAGCTCCCGAAGCCCAACGCGAGCAGCGAGACGCCGGTCACCACAGCGGCGGCGAACGGGACGAGGAACGTCTTCCCGAGCGAACGAAGCGACGCCCTGCGCCACGCCACGAGCGGCCCGATTCCCATCAGCAGCAGCAGCGGCAACCCGAACGTGTGCAGGAAGAAGTCGTAGTACGGCTTCGAGACCGAGCGCGTCTCGCCACGCACGGTCTCGCTGAGGATCGGATAGAGGACGCCCCAGAGGATGGTGAGGCAAAGCGCGACGAGCAGCAGGTTGTTGTAGAGGAACGTCGCCTCGCGCGAGACGAGCGACTCGAGCTTCGTCTTCGTCCGCAACAGCGGCAGGCGCCAGCGGATCAGCCCGACCGACAGGGCGACCATGAGCACGAGGAAGCCGAGGAACCAGCCCCCGATCGAGCTCTTCGAGAACGAGTGAATCGAGTCGATCACACCCGAGCGCGTGAGGAACGTGCCGAAGAGCGAGAGGTTGAAGGCGAGCGCGACGAGGATCATGTTCCAGACCTTCAGCATCCCGCGCTTCTCCTGGATCATCACCGAGTGGAGGAATGCCGTCGCGGCGAGCCACGGCATGAGCGCGGCGTTCTCGACCGGATCCCAGGCGTAGTAGCCGCCCCAGCCGATCTCGACATACGCCCAGTGGGCGCCGATCAGCTGGCCGACGCCGAGGAACGTCCAGGCGGCGAGCGTCCAGCGCCGCGTCGCGACGATCCAGCGCTCGTCCGTGCGGCCGGAGAGGAGCGCGCCCATGGCGAACGCGAACGGGACGGTGAGGCCGACGTAGCCGAGATAGAGCAGCGGCGGATGGGCGAGCATGTACGGGTTCTGCAGGCTCGGCACCATCCCCTGGCCGTCGGGCGGCGCCGGCTGCACGTTGAACGGGCTCGAGACGAAGCAGAGCATGAAGGCGAAGAAGACGGCGACGAGCCCGAACACCGGGACCGTCCACGCGATGAGCTCGCGCGAGCGGCGGTTGAGCCAGACCGCGAGCCCGGCGTAACCCGTGAGCACGAGCAGCCAGAGCATGAGCGAGCCCTCCTGCCCTCCCCAGAACGCCGACAACGCGTAGCCGAGCGGCAGCTTGTGGCTCGTGTGCTGCCAGACGTAGACGAACGACATGTCACGGCGGCCGAGCGCGACGAACAGGACGATCGCCGCGATGAGGGTCACCGGGAACGCCGCGAGCAGCGCGTTCTGAGCCGACAGTGCCAGCCGCCGCTTCCGCTTCCACGCGGCATACGAACCGGCGATCAGCGCGTACGCGACCAGGCCGAAGGTGAGGAGGAGTGCTGCGCGCCCGAGCGGCGCCATTACGTCTTAGCGGACTTCGCCGGCGTGTACTTCGAGGGGCACTTCGTGATCAGCGAGCCCCGCTTCGCGACGAAGACACCGTTGCGAAGCGTCCCGTCGACCACGATGTCGCGCCCAGTCTTGAACAGGTCCGGGACGGCGCCGTGGTACACGACCGGCACGCGCGCGGCCTTGGTGTCTCCGATGTCCTTCAGGCGGAAGCGCATCCCCGCTCTCGTGAAGGCGGTGTCGGTATTCGGCCGGCCGACGACCTTGCCGACGAGCGTGACGTTGCCGGCGTGCGCCGCGACCGTGCTCGGCGTGACCTCGGCGACGCCGTTTCCGGCGAGCGCCGTGTAGACCACGAAGATGGCCAGGGCAGCGGCCACCGAGAGGGCAATTACAAGCCGCGCAGGACTGGATCCCACGCGGGCATCGTAGCCCTCGCGCGCCGCGGGGAGCGGCAGTCCTGCGAGCTAGCTCTTCGGCGTCTTCTCGGGCTTGCGCGCAGGGATGCGGTAGCCGTGCTCGTGGCACAGCGAGCCGGGCGCATCCTCGGTGAGCGCGTCGCAATATCCCTTGCCGTACGCAGCCCGCAGGAAGGCGGCGACGACCTCGAGATTCCACTCCGTCACGTCGAGCGTCTCGCGCCAGAGGTCGGCGAGCCGGAGGTCGATGTCGAGCTCGAGCAGGTCGATCCGTGAAGGGCGCTTGGGCATGCCAAAAACGTAGAAAAAGAGTCGGACGGCATAGGCTCCCTCCGATGGGTGACATCCGGTACGGGCCGAGCGGCCTGCCCGACGCGCCGACGTTCGAGGAGGCGTTCGCCGCACTCGCGGCCGAGGGGTATCGGGCCTGCGAGGTCGGCTTCGTCGGCGGTTTCTGGCTCGACTACGACGCGGCACCGCTGTTCGGCGAGGCGGCGGCAGCCGCCGATATCGCCCTCTCCGTGCACGCGCCGCTCGCCGCGTTCATGGGCCATGCCGACCGTGGCAAGAAGTTCAAGATGGCGCTCGGCATGCTCGACCACACCGCCGGACTGGCCAAGGCCTGCGGTGCGCGGCTGATCGTCTTCCACCCCGGCTTCCTGCTCGGGCGCGAGCGAGAGCAGGCGATCGCGGACGTCGTCGACCAGCTCGGCGACCTGCGCGAGCGGCTCGAGGCGAAAGACCGGCTCGTCCCGTTCGGGGTCGAGGTGATGGGCCGGGTGCGCGATCTCGGCACGATCGACGACGTGCTCGCGATCGCGGCGCAGGTCGACTTCGTCCGGCCGGTTCTCGATTTCGCCCACATGCACGCGACGAGCGACGGCGCGTTCCTCGAGCCGGATGCGTTCGCCGACGCCCTGGCCGGCGCCGATGCCGTGCTCGAGCCCGCTGCCCCGTTCCACATCCACTTCAGCGACATCCAGTACGCGAACCGGAACGAGACGAAGCACCTTCCCTACGGCGAGGGGACACTGCGCGCCGAGCCCCTGCGCGACGCGCTGGCGCGCTTCGAGCGGCCGGCGACAGTGATCAGCGAGTCGCCTGACGCCGCGTCGACTCAGGCGATCGGCGCGGTGCTCGGCGCGAGCTCCGCCAGCCGGTCTTCGTAGCGCTGCACCTCGTCGTCCTGCCCGCGCGAGCGGTGGAACTCGATCACCTTTCCGATCGCCCAGCGCTCGAGTGCACGCTGATCGGTGCACCGCGCATCGTCGACGGCCTCGTGCATCAGCTCCGCCGCCTCCTCGTCTCGTCCCTGCGCCGCGCGCACGACCCCGAGCGAGAGCTTCGTCGTGGTGATGGAGCTGCGATCGTCGGATCCCACCGACTCGCGAGCCTGGAGCGCGTAGCGCTCGGCCTCCTCGAGCCGTCCCAGCCGGACATAGAGCTCGGCGAGGGACCGCTGCGCCTCGCAGAGCCGCGACCGGTCGTTGAGGCCCTTCATCGTCCGCACCGCCTCGAGCAGCAGCTGTTCTGCACGGGCGAGGTCGCCGAGAGCTGCGGCGTGCCGGGCGATCGACAGCGCCATGCTCGCCTCCTGGGCCCTGTTCCCGATCTCCGCGTAGAGGTCGTGGGCAGCCGTGAACGCGACCTCGGCCTCGGCGTCGTTGCCACGCCAGTTTTCGAGGGTTCCTCGGGCGGCCCAGGCGAGGGCGCGACCGACGATGCTGCCACTCTCGTCAGCCAGCTCTCCGATGCGGTCGATGAGGGGCTCGGCTTCGGCGAGCTCGAGGCGATACACGTAGCTCTCGGCGAGCGCCACGGTGATCTGGAGCTCCTGATCCTTCCGGTCGGCCGCCCGCGCGGCCTCGAGACCGAGCTTCGCCCATTTCTCGAACGCATCGGCGTCGCTGAGCCACTGGGCCACGGCAGCAGCGACCCGGAAGGCCTCGAACCGAATATCCGGCTCCGCCTCGGCCAGCACGTCCACGGCCGCCTCGATGAGCTCCCGGGCCGCCGCCGCGTCCGCGCGCTGGTTCATCACGGCTTCTGCGAGGGCGGTGAGCGCGCGGCCCTGCAGCTGCCGCTCGCCCGCAACGTCGGCGGCCGCCGCGACCTCTTCCATCTCGATGATGACCGCGGTCATCTCGCCGAGGCGCCAGGCCGCCCGCGCCGCGTAGTAGCGCCGCTCGAGAGTCGGAGCGAGCTCGACCGCGCGAATGAGCAGGTTGCGCGCACTGGCGAACGACTCGCGCGACAGTGCCCGGCGTCCCGCGCGCAGTAGCTCCGCCGCGGCTTCCTCGGCCAGGTCCGGCGGGGCCGATCCGTCGAGCTCGGCAAGCAGCCGAGTCGCCTGGTCGAGATGGAAGGCGAGGATCTCGACGAGCTCCTCGCCCGCACGCTCGCGGAGCCAACCGGCGAAGAGGAGGTGGAGATCGGCACGCGATCCCTTCGAGAGGCCTGCGTAGGCAACCTCGCGGATGAGCACGTGCTTGAACTTGAACGCTTGCTCGCCGCTGATCGCCGACCGATCCTCATGGAGGACGAAGTCCCGGAAGAGCAGATCGTCGAGGACGGCGTCGACGTCGCCCACGTCGGGCGAGAGATGCGCCAGTGCGCCGCGAAGGAAGACGCGGCCCATGACGGCCGCCCGCTGCACGAGCCGGCGCGACTCCGGCGGCAGACGGTCGATGCGAGCGGCGATGAGCGCCTGCAGCGTGTCGGGAATGCGCTGCTGCATCCCGTCGGGCTGCTCGGCGAGAGCGCGGATGGTCTCCTCGACGAAGAGGGGGTTTCCCTCGGTCTTCGCCAGGACCGCATCCACGTCGATTGCGACGTCGAGCTCCGCAGCGAGCTCTCTCACGAGCTTCGCGCCCTCGTCGTCGGGGAGGGCCTCGAGCTCGAGCGTGACGGCCCGCAGCCGCCCCCCGCCCCAGGACGGCCGCGCGTCGAGCAGCTCGGGCCGGGCGAGGCAAAGAAGCAGGACCGGCGCGGTTCGCACCCAGGCTGCGATGTGCTCGATCACCTCGAGCAGTGGCTCCTCGGCCCAGTGGACGTCCTCGAAGACGAGGACGAGCGGCTGCACAGCCGCGAGCTGCTCGATCCACGAGCGGACGGCCCAGGCGATGTCCTGCTGGCTCCGCTCGCCCTCCACGGCCTCGAGGACGCCGACCGCGAGACCGAGCAGGTCCGCGACCGCCTCGCTCTCGCACGTGTCGCGGAGCTTCTCGAACGCCTCGTCGAGCGGGTCGTCGTCGGAGATTCCGGCCGACGCCTTCACCATCTCCGCGATCGACCAGTACGTCACGCCTTCGCCGTACGGGAGGCAGCGGCCGCGGAGCACGGTCGCGCGCTCGAGCCCGTCGACGAACTCTCGCGCCAGACGGCTCTTGCCGACTCCGGGCTCGCCGTAGAGCGTGACGAGGGTCGCGCGGCCGTCGCGGGAAGTGCGCGCAAACGTGTTCTCGAGCAGCTCGAGCTCCGACTCCCGCCCCACGAGCGGCGCCGAGAGCGAGCGCATCGGGCGACCCGACTCCCGTGCTCCGACGACGCGGCTCGCTGCGATCGGGTCGCGCCACCCGCGTAGCTCCAGCGGCTCGAGCTCCTCGAGCTCGACGAGATCCCGCACGAGCCGCGCAGCCGTCGGGCCGATCACGATCTCGTTCGGCCCAGCCTGCTGCTCGAGGCGCGCAGCGAGGTTGACCGCCTCGCCCGTGGCGAACGTGGAGTCGGTCTCGTCCGCGACGACCTCACCCGACTCGATGCCGATTCGGACGTCGAGGCCGAGCTCGCCGACCCGATCGAGAGTCGCGAGCGCCGCTCGCACCGCGCGCTCGGCGTCGTCCTCGTGCTGCAGCGGCACGCCGAACGCGGCCATCACGGCGTCGCCGGCGAACTTCTCGACCGTCCCACCGTGCGTGATCACGCAGTGTGAGACCTGGTCGAAGTACCGCCCGACGCGACGGCGAACCACCTCCGGGTCGATGCCCGCGCCCAGCTGCGTCGAGCCGACCAGATCGACGAACAAGACCGTTGCAAGCTTCCGCTCGACCATGGTGCCATCGTAGTTTCCGCGGTCTACCTGGCTAGGATCGGCCGGCATGCTGGACCCGAAAGTCTTCAAGGCGTACGACGTGCGCGGGATCTATCCCGACGAGCTCGACGAGGCGGGCGCCGAGGCGATCGGCCACGCCTACGTCGAGCATTTCGAGCCGAAGCGGATCGCCGTCGGCCGAGACATGCGTCTCTCCTCGCCGGCGATGCAGCAGGCCGTGATGCGCGGCGCCGCCGCCGCCGGCGCGGAGGTGCTCGATCTCGGTCTCGTCGGCACCGAGATGGTCTATTTCGCCGTCGGTTCGCTCGGGCTCGAGGGCGGGATCATGGTCACCGCGTCGCACAACCCGAAGCAGTACACCGGGCTGAAGCTCGTCCGCCGCGGCGCCCTGCCGGTCGGCGGCGACAGCGGCCTCTTCGATCTGCGCGACCTGATCGAGGCCGGCAACTGGCACGAGACCGACCCTGGCGAGGTGCGAGCGCTCGACATCTGGCCCGCGTACGTCGACCGGGTTCTCTCCTTCGTCCACGTCGACGCCATCAAGCCGCTCACGGTCGTGATCGACGCGGCGAACGGGATGGCCGGAACGATGCTGCCGCCGGTGCTCGAGCGGCTTCCGGTCGAAGCCGTGCGCTGCTACTTCGAGCCCGACGGCTCGTTCCCGCACCACGAGCCCAACCCGCTCCTGCCCGAGAACCGGGAGTTCATCGTCCGCAAGACGCTTGAGGAAGGCGCTGACCTCGGAGTCGCGTTCGACGGCGACGGCGACCGCTGCTTCTTCGTCGACGACACCGGCGAGTTCGTCCCGGGCGACTTCGTCACCGCGCTGTTCGCCGAGAGCCTGCTCGCGAGGGAGCCGGGCGCGAAGATCATCTACGACGTGCGCGCGAGCCGCGCGGTGCCCGACACGATCGAGCGCGCGGGCGGCGTCCCGCTCGTGAACCGCGTCGGCCACGCCTTCATCAAGGCGCGGATGCGCAAGGAGGATGCCGCCTTCGCCGGCGAGGTCTCGGGTCACTACTACTTCCGCGACTTCAGCCAGGCCGACTCCGGCGTGATCCCGTTCCTTCTCATGCTCGAGCTGATCTCGAAGCGGGGACGGCTGTCGGAGCTCCTCGCGCCGCTGCGCTCCCGCTACTTCATCACCGGCGAGCTCAACACGCCGGTCCCGGACGTCGCGCTCAAGCTCCAGGAGTTGAAGGAGCGCTATGCCGACGGGCGCATCTCGCACCTCGACGGGATCTCGGTCGACTACGACGACTGGCACTTCAACGTGCGGCCGTCGAACACGGAGCCGCTGCTGCGCCTCAACCTCGAGGCGGCCTCGGAGGAGCTGATGGAGCAGAAGCGCGACGAGGTGCTCGACGTGATCCGCTCATGAAGCCGCCGTTCAAGTTCAGCGCGCGGACGCGAGTCGGCTTCTCGGACACCGACGCGCAGGGGATCGTCTACTACGGCCGCTACAACCCGTACTTCGATCTCGCGCGCGTCGAGTATCTCCGCTCGCTCGGGCTCCTCCAGCCGCGCGGCGAGGTGGGCGACTTCGTGATGCGCGCCAACGACGTCGAGTACTTCGCGCCCGCCGTCTTCGACGACGAGATCGAGGTCTGCGTGCGCGTCTCGCGGCTCGGGCGCACGAGCGTCACCTTCAGCTTCGCCGCCTACCGCCTCCCCGACGACCTGCTGATGGTCACTGCGCACCAGACGCTCGTCTACGTCGACCTCGCCGAGCGAAAGGCGTGCCCGGTCCCCGACTCGTTCCGCGAGCCCGTCCTCGGGTTCGAGGGAGACGATGTCGACGCCTGACGCCGACGAGCAGCTCCGCGAGACCGTGTCGGAGCTGGCGGCGCGAGAGGGCTGCGCGTGGGCCGGGATCTTCTTCGTCGAGGAGGACAGCCTCGCGCTCGGGCCCGAGGCCGGCACTCCGGATCCGGCACGCCGGATCGCCGTCCCGGTCTTGTGGCGCGACACCCGGGTCGCCGAGCTCGCGGTCGACGGGGCGATCGACCGGACGGAGCTCGAGACCGTCGCCGCCGGGATCGCCGACCTCTGCCTCGTCGGCTGGGACACCGGCGGCGAGACCTGGGTGAGCTGAACGTCCCTCGTTCGAGGGACGGAGGCCGCACCACGATTGACGTTTCCCTCGAACGGGGTAACCCGGGGGGTCGGTGAGGCTCGATCCCTCGAACGAGGGGAGTTACTCCTAGGACGGCGTGACGCGGCGGGCGTCGAAGACGCCGTCAATGTTGCGGAGCGAGGAGAGCAGGCCGCGGAGCGCCTTCACGTCGCCGACCTCGGCCACGTACCAGTTGCGCGCCATCTGATCCTCGACCGTGCCGCCGTAGGAGACGATGTTCGAGCCGTGCTCGGCGAACGTTCGCGCGACATCCTCGAGCAGGCGCGGCCGGTCCCAGGAGTCCACCGCAATCTGGACGCGGAAGCTCTGGCTGCCGCCTCCCTCCCACTCGACCGGTGTGAACCGCTCGGGGTTGCGGCGCAGCGCGCGCACGTTGGGGCAGTCGCCGCGGTGGATCGTGATGCCCTTGCCGAGCGAGATGTAGCCGACGATGTCGTCGCCCGGGACGGGTGTGCAGCACTTCGCGAGCCGCACGAGGACGTCCTCGACGCCGATCACGTTGATGCCGTAGCTCTCGCTGCCGAGCGCCTCGCGCGCCCGCGGCTTCTTGACCGGAACCTGCTCCTCAACACCCTCGGCGACCTTGAGCTGCTGCAGGACCTTGTCGACGATCTTCGAGGCGTGCAGCTTGCCCGAGCCGAGCGCGATGTAGAAGTCCTCGGCCTTCTTGTAGCCCGACTCCCGGATCACGCCTGCGAGCACGGCCGAGCCGGCGAGCTTCTTGTACGGCAGGTTCTGACCCTTGAGCGCGTTCTCGAGCGACTCGCGGCCCTTCGCCTCGAGATCCTCCTTCTGCTCGCGCGAGAAGAACTGGCGGATCTTGTTGCGGGCGCGAGACGAGGCGACGAGCGAGAGCCAGTCGCGGGAGGGGCCGCGCGCGGCGGACTTGCCGGTCAGGATCTCGACCCGGTCGCCGCTGCGCAGTCGGTAGTGGAGCGGCACGATCCGGCCGTTCACCTTCGCGCCGACGGTGCGGTGCCCCACGTCGGTGTGGACGGCGTACGCGAAGTCGATCGGCGTGGCGCCGGCCGGCAGCGTCTTCACCTCGCCCTTCGGGGTGAAGACGAACACCTCCTCGTCGAAGAGGTCGGTGCGGAATGTCTTGACGAACTCGCGCGCGTCCGACTCGTCGGCATTGATGTCCATGAGCTGGCGCACCCACGTGTTCCACTCTTCCTCGCCACGCTTCGACCGCCGTCCGTCCTTGTATGCCCAATGCGCGGCGACGCCGAGCTCGGCCGTCTGCTGCATCTCGCGGGTGCGTACCTGGATCTCGAGCGGTCGCCCTTCCGGACCGATCACCGTCGTGTGCAGCGAGCGGTAGCCGTTGAACTTCGGCATCGCGACGTAGTCCTTGAAGCGGCCGGGCATCGGCTTCCAGAGGGAATGAATGAGCCCGAGCGCGCCGTAGCAGTCGCGCGTTCCCTCCTCGCCGTCGCGCTCCACGATCACGCGCATCGCGGTGAGGTCGTAGATCTCGTTGAACTCGCGGCCCTTGCGGGCCATCTTGTCGTAGATCGAGTAGAAGTGCTTCGCGCGCCCCGAGATGTCGACCGGGATGTCGACCTTCTCGAGCTCGCGGATCAGGACGTCGGCAGCCTCTGCGACGTGTCCCTCGCGGTCGGCGCGCCGCTCGGCGACCATCGTCTTTATCTCGTTGTACTTGCGGGGATGGAGCGTCTGGAACGCGAGATCCTCGAGCTCCCACTTGAGCGCGTGGATACCGAGCCGATGCGCGAGCGGCGCGTAGACCTCGAGCGCTTCGCGCGACTTCTGGATCTGCTTCTGCTTGCCGAGGTACTCGATCGTGCGGAGGTTGTGGAGGCGGTCGGCGAGCTTGACGAGGATAACCCGTACGTCCTCGGCCATCGCCACGACCATCTTCCGGTAGTTCTCCGCCTCCGCCTGCTCGCGGGTCTGGAACTGGACGCGTGTCAGCTTGGTGACGCCGTCGACGAGAGCGGCGATCTCGTCGCCGAACTCCTCACGGAGGGTGTCGAGCTCGACGCCGGTGTCCTCGACGACGTCGTGCAGCAGTGCGGCGGCGATCGTCTGCTCGTCGAGGCGTAGGCCGGCGCAGATCGACGCAACGCCGACCGGGTGCGTGATGAACGGCTCGCCGGAGCGGCGGTGCTGGCCCTCGTGGGCTGTCGCCGCGAAGCAAAAGGCTCTCGTGACGAGCTCTACGTCGGCGTCCGAGCGCTGCGCGGCGAGCTCGGCGAGCAGCCCTTCGAGGAGCTCCTCGTGCCGTTCACCCGATGCCAGCGTCGCCATTATCTCAGTGTACTCGCGAGGTTTCGGAGCTCATTCCGGCGGAAGGAACACCCTCCAGAGAGGCGAAATGACGGGTCCCATGCCTAGATTCCTCCGCTTCAGACGCCGCCGCAGCGCGCTTCGCCTCGCGTTTGCGCTCGCTCAGTGCCTAAACGGCTCCGAGTAGACGACCCGCCCTTGCGGTAGCGCCGCATCGTGGTCGAGTACCGCTACCTGGAACGCCCAGTCGTAGAGCGCCTCCGGCGGCGGTAGCAGTCCGAGCTCGTCGGCGCGGACGAAGCCGAAGCGTCCGTAGTACTTCGGGTTGCCCTCGACGAGCAGGAGCGTTTCGCCGCGGGCGCGAACGGCATCGAGCGAGGCACGGACGAGCTCGGATCCGTGGCCGCGACCCTGGTGCTCGGGCAGGACGCCGAGCGGCGAGAGCTGCAGCACACGTGGCGAGCCGCCCTCGAGCCAGTTCCACGTATTCATCACGTGGCCGACGAGGACCCCGCCATCCTCAGCCACGAACGAGAGGTCGGGCTCGTAGCACTCGCTCGAGCGAAGCTCGCGCGTGAGCCGCGCGACGTCGTCCCCCTCGTCGCCGAATGCGGCGCGATGGATCTCGGGAATCGTCGTCCAGTCGGCCTCGGTTGCGACCCGGATCACGCTGCCGCGGCGAGTGGCGGCTCGGCCGCGAGTAGGTCGCGGAACCGTTGGGACTCGAGCAGGTCGCGGCGTGGGCCGCCCTCGACGAGATGGAGCTCGGCGAAGATCGTCTGCGCCTCGGCGTCGCGCGCGGATTCTGGCTTCTTCCACTCGGCCGTGAGCCACGCGTGAAGCTCGCGGTACCGCGCGGCCGCGCGAAAGATTCGGCGGACGACGAGCTGTGGCGCGACGGTGCCGTTCCAGTGGTTCTCCTCCAGCCGGAACGCGACGTCGTAGAGGGCATCCGGTCGCAGTTGCTCGAGGCGTGAGCCCTGCCCAAAGGCGATTGCGCTGCCGGCGTCGCGACCTTCTCGTCGGACGCGGAAGCGGAGGTGCTTGCCGTCTCCGACGGTTGCGACTTCGGCGAGCCCGCAGCCGGGTGCGAGCAACGTGGGCGCGGGGTTGCCGAGCCCGAAGGGCGCCAGCCTCGCGAGCTCCGTGCACAGGTCGAGAGAGAGATCGGCTCCCCGAGCGACGACCGCGTCGATCGACGTCACCGGCTCGAGGTCTTCCGCGTCGAGCACCGCTGCGGCTTGCTGCGCGAATGCCTCGCTGAACGCTTCGACGTTCTCCTCCGCGATCGACAGGCCGGCTGCGGCGCGGTGTCCTCCCCACCGTCCGAGCAGCCCGGCGCACGCGCCGAGCGCGGCATGGAGGTCGAAGGTGGGGATCGAGCGTCCCGATCCTTTCCAGTCGCCGTCGGTGCCCGCGATGAGGACGACCGGGCGGTGGTAGCGCTCGACGAGGCGCGAGGCAACGATGCCGATCACTCCCTCGTGCCAGTCCGCACCAGCTACGGCGTAGGCGCGCCGCGCCCGTTTCTCGGCCGACCAGGCCCCGACCTGGGTCACGGCCTCGCGCAGGATCCGCCCTTCGACCGCCTGGCGCTCGCGATTCAGCTCTTCGAGCGAGTCGGCCAGCCTGCCCGCCTCAGCTTCGTCTTCCGTGAGCAGGAGCTCGAGCGCTTCGCGTGGGTGCCCAAGGCGTCCGGCGGCGTTCAGGCGAGGCGCGAGACGGAACCCGACGGCGCCGGCGTCGACAGTGGCCGGGTCGACGCCGGCGCGCTGCATGAGCGCGCGCAGCCCGGGCTTCGAGGTGCGCGCGAGCGAGCGGAGCCCGGCGATCGCGAGCGACCGGTTCTCGTCGACGAGAGGGACGACATCGGCGATCGTCGCAAGAGCGACGAGGTCGAGGTGGCGACGCGGAATCTCTGACTCGATGCCGAACAGCGCCTGGCCCAGCTTGTAGACCACGCCGGTGCCGCAGAGCTCGGGGAACGGGTATCCCGACGGACGGGTGGCGACGATCGGACAGTCGGGCAGCGTCTCGCCTGGTCGGTGATGATCGGTTACGACGACGTCGAGACCGCGCTCCGTTGCCTCCGCCACCTCTGCCGCAGCCGTGATCCCGCAGTCGACGGTCAGGACGAGCCCGCAGCCCTCGTCAGCGAGTCGTGACAGTGTTTCGCTGCGAACGCCGTAGCCCTCGTCGAACCGGCTCGGAAGATGCCACGCGACGTCCGCACCGAGCTCGCGCAAGAAGAGGACGGCGAGCGCCGTGGCGGCAATCCCGTCGACATCGTAGTCGCCGTGGACGCAGATCCGCCGCCCTTGCGACACCGCGGCGCGGATCTGCTCGCAGGCGGTGGCCATGTCGCCGAGCAGAAGTGGGTCGTGCGGCGGCTGCTCACCGTCGAGGAAGCGCCGCGCCTCCAGCGGGTCCGAGTGGCCCCGCCGGACGAGCACTGCAGCCGTCAGCGGCGAGATTCCGAGCGCGCGAACCAGCTCGCCCTGCTGGTCGGGCGGGCAATCGGCGAGTGTCCAGGTGCCGTCGTGCATGTGCAGCCAAGCTACGGGGGCGGGCGGACGGAATCGGTCCGCGCGCCTGGCCGAAAGCGACAGTCGGATTGCGATTGCCGGGGTTTCGGGACGGAGTCGTGACGCACCTGTGACCGGTGGGCCGGCACGCTTCTGCGGATCCCCGGGCGGGTGGGGGTTCGGGATGGATAGAAAAGAGTCATGGCCGCAACCCCGGCAGCCGAGCTACGGCGTGAGTTCATGCTCGATCCCGAGGTCGCGTTCCTCAACCACGGTTCGTTCGGCGCGTGCGCGCGGCCGGTGTTCGAGCGCTACCAGGCCTGGCAGCGGGAGCTCGAGCTCGAGCCCGTCGACTTCCTCGCGCGCCGCCTGCCCGGCCTTCTCGACGAGGCACGCGCGGCCCTCGCCGACTACGTCGGCTGCTCGAACCAGGATCTCGCTTTCGTCCAGAACGCAACGACAGGCGTCAACCTCGCCGCGCGCTCGCTCGACCTACGGCCCGGCGACGAGATCCTCGCGACCGACCTGGAGTACGGCGCGTGTGACCTCGCGTGGGATCAGGTCTGCGGCCGAACAGGCGCCTGCTACGTCCGGGCGCCGATTCCGCTCCCGCTGCGCGACCCGAGCGAGCTCGTCGAGGCGCTCTTCGCCTTCGCGACCGTTCGGACACGCGCCGTCTATCTCAGCCACGTCACGTCGGAGACGGCGCTCGTCCTGCCGGTGGAGACGGTCGTCGCCCGCGCTCGCGAGCTGGGCCTTCTCACGATCGTCGACGGAGCACACGCGCCCGCACAGGTGCAGCTCGACCTCGCCGAGCTCGCAGCCGACTTCTACAGCGGGAACTGTCACAAATGGCTCTGCGCGCCGAGAGGCGCCGGCTTCCTTTACGTGCGACCCGAGCACCAGGAGCGCGTCGACGCCGCGATCGTCAGCTGGGGCTACACCGGGGGCCGGACCTTCCCTCAGCGGATCGAGATTCAGGGGACGCGCGACCCCGCGGCCTGGCTCGCTGTTCGTGATGCGATCCGCTTCCAGGCCGACCGAGGCTGGGACTCGATCAGGGAACGCTGCCGCCGACTCACGCGCGAGGCCCGCGTCGGGCTCTGCGAGCTCCTGGAAACGGAACCGCTCGCGCCCGACACGATGCTCGCGCAGATGGCAGCCGTCCGGCTCCCCCGCCCCGCACCCGGCCTGTCCGACAGGCTCTTCTCTCGGCACCGCGTCGAGATCCCGGTCGGCGGCGCCGACAACGACCTCCTTCGCCTCTCCGTCGCCGCCTACACGACGGGCGACGAGATCGACCGCTTGCTAAAGCTCCTAACGCAATGGAGCACGGGCCGCCTGGGCGCGCTGGACGGCGCGCTGCCGCGTCCTCAGTCGCGTGAATAGCGCTGCTATTCACGCTCCCTGCGTCCTTGTATCGCACTCGCCCATCGCGCCCAGTCAGCGCGTGGCCATTCCGTTAGAAGCTCAGCCGCCCTCGTTCGGGAGCTTGACCCCGAGCACGGTCAGCAGGACGAGTAGCCCGATTCCGAGCAGCCAGTACGCAGCGACGCGCCGCGGGTGGCGCGACTCGCGCAGCGAATCGAGCGCGACCTTGCCCCACAGGAGGAGCAGGCCGACCAGCGCCGCTCCGCCGACCACGATCACCGGTGCCAGAAACGCCGCCTTTTCGAACGGCCACGCGAGCGCCCAGGCCGTCAGCCCGACGAGCGCCAGGACGACCGCGAGCGCCAGCGGATAGCGGAGTAGCCGCATCTGGTCAGGGTACGCTGCCGCCGTGGAAGCGGCCGGCAATTACCACTCGGGGGACGACTACGTCGTCGAGTTCCTCGGCTATCGCTTCTCCTTCAACGCCCTCGATTTCGAGGAGCGGGTCACGGCGGCGGCGGTCCGGCTCGGCCTCGTCTCCAGCCCCGAGTTGGACTCCGACGAGATTGCCGACCTCGTCGAGCTCGTCGAGCGCGACGCGATCGAGACTCCGCGGAGCGCGCTCGGGGAGTACCTCGTACACCACTGGGACGCGCTCGCGCTCGTCCGCGGTGAGTCGCTCGTCTACTGGCTCAAGAAGCTCGTCTTTCGCGGCGCGTGGCTCGACCACCGCGTCAAGGAGGGCCTGCTCGAGGTCGACTGGGACGACGAGCGGCAGGACTTCACGTTCGCCGACACGAACGGCGGCCGTGCGCTGCTCGAGCTCCTCCCCACGCCGAGCTGGCACGAGCTCCAGTACCGCCGATGACCGTCCCTCGCTGGTACGCCCTTGCGCTGACCGCATACCTCGCGGCGCTCCTCGCGCTCGACACCCAGGTCTCGCTCGACGGGCAACTCGCGCTCGGCGTGCTCTCCTTCCTCGTTCTGGCGGCCGCGCTTTGGCCACTCCCGACGCTCGTGCGGGCACAGACCGTCGGAGTCGTCCTGTTCGCGACGATCGGAGAGGTGACCGGCTCACTCGTGTGGGGCGTCTACCACTACCGCCTGCACAACCTGCCGCTCTTCATCCCGCCCGCCCACGGGCTCGTGTTCCTGAGCGGCGTCGCGCTGAGCCGGAGCCTGCGCGCCCGCGCGGTCGTGTGGGCCGCCGCAGTCGGCGCTGCCACGTGGGGACTCATCGGCCTCACCCTGCTGCCGCAGCGCGACGTCGCCGGCGCCCTCGGGGTGCCGCTGCTGCTGCTCTTCCTCTGGCGCTCCCGCTCGCGCGCGACGTATGCCGGCGTCTTCCTCGTCGTGGGAGCGCTCGAGCTCTACGGCACGTCGATCGGGACCTGGCGCTGGGCGTCGACGCTGCCGGGGCTCGGAATCCCCGACGGCAATCCGCCGAGCGGCGTCGCGAGCGGCTACGTCTGGTTCGACGTGATGGCGCTGCTCCTCGCGCCGTGGCTCGTCTACGTGGCAGGCGGGACGCTGAACCCGAAGCGCTGGACTCGCTCCTCGGGCGACTTGCTCAGCTCGATCCGCCGCAGGGAGCCGATCGGGACGATCAGGGCGTCTGGCGCGTCGTCGCGAGCGTCCGTCACGTAGAGCGTCACCATCCCGAACCCGGGCTCGGGCTCGATCCGCTCGAGCACGAACCGCGACCGATCGGCGAGCTCGACCTCGACGAGCGGCTTCTCGACGCCGTTCGCCTCGGCGAAGGAGGCGATTGACTTGTGGAGTCGCTCGACGAACGCCTCGTGCGGCAGGTCCGCGTTCGGTGTCCAGAGCTCCGGCATCAGTCGCCCGTGGGCACGACGCCTGCGGGCTCGACCATCAGCACGGTCGTGCGACCGTAGGCGATCGGCCGGTGCATGACGTTGCGCGGAATTGTGATCCCTTGCTGCGGCCCCAAAACCGCGGACTTTCGCCCTTCGATCTCGATCTCGAGCCTGCCGTCGAGGACGAAGAAGAACTCGTCCTCGCGCTCGTGCTTGTGCCAGTGGAACTCGCCCTCCAGCACGCCGAGCCGCACGACCGACTCGTTCACCCTCGTGAGCGTCTGGTTGAACCACGGCTCGTGCTCCGCGGCGAAGGCGGCGACGTCGAACTCCTGCAGCTGGCCGAACTTGTCGTCGAGGTGAATGCCGTACTCGAGCACGCGCAGGACCCTAGCTCCCGCGTGCGATCTCGACGAGCCGCTCGACGACCTCCGCGAGCGGGGCACTCGTGTCGATCTCGTGCGTGCACGTCGCGCGGAGCAGCGGCTCTATCTGGCGAATGTGCCCGAGGATCAGCGCCTCTTCCCCGGGTGTCTTGCCCCAGTTGTTCGTCGTGCGGGTCGCGATCCGCTCGAGGATGACATCCGTCGGCGCGCTCAGCAGGACGACGGCGTCGAACCGGTCGTAGAAGCGGCCTTGGTTCCCAACCGTCCCGGAGACGAAAAGCGCCAGGCCGTCCTCCTCGGCCAGGAGCAGCGCGATTCGCTCCTCGTCCCACAACTGCTCGCCGCCCGGACCCACGACGTTCCAGCCGGGCTCGTCGGTGTCGACGGTGCGGAAGCCTTTCCGTGCGAGCTCTGCGAGCGCGCTCGACTTGCCGGTCCCGGACATCCCGGTGAGGAGGATCCGCCGCACTTCCGGAGGCTAGAAGAGGCGCGCGTCGGCGTCGGCCGCGGGAGCCACGCCGAGATGTGCCCGGCCGAGCGCCGTGATCGTGCGCCCGCGCGGCGTTCGCTGCAGGAAGCCGAGCTGCAGGAGGTACGGCTCGTAGACGTACTCGATCGTGTCCGGCTCCTCGCCGAGTGCCGCCGCGAGCGTGTTGAGACCTACCGGTCCGCCGGCGTACTTCTCGCCGATCGTCCGCAGGAGCTCTCGGTCGAGCCGCTCGAGCCCCGCCTCGTCGACCTCGAGCAGCTCGAGCGCCTCGCGCGCGATCGCCGTGGTGATCGCTCCTTCGTGACGGACTTCCGCGACGTCTCGGACGCGACGCAGGATCCGGTTGCCGACGCGCGGGGTACCGCGGGCGCGGCCGGCGATCTCGTCGGCGGCCTCGTCGGCGATCTGGACGCCGAGGATCCCGGCCGAGCGGCGGACGATCGTCGCGAGCTCGCCGTCCTCGTAGTAGTCGAGCCGGAACGTCATGCCGAAGCGGTCGCGCAGCGGCGAGGTGAGGAGGCCCGTGCGCGTCGTCGCGCCGACCAGCGTGAACGGCGGCAGGTCGAGCGTGAGCGTTCGCGCGGCGGTCCCCTGGCCCATGACGATGTCGAGCCGGAAGTCCTCGAGCGCCGGATAGAGGATCTCCTCGGCGGCGCGGCTGAGGCGGTGGATCTCGTCGACGAAGACGACGTCGCGCGCCTCGACAGCGGTGAGGATGGCCGCGACGTCCTTGCGCTCGAGCGCGGGACCGGCGACCGAGCGGATTCCGACGCCGAGCTCCTCGCGGATGATGTGCGCGAGGCTCGTCTTGCCGAGGCCCGGCGGCCCGACGAGCAGGACGTGGTCGAGCGCTTCGCCGCGCCCCTTGGCGGCCTCGAGCGCGATCGCCAGCTGCTCCTTGATGCGGGCCTGGCCGACGAACTCGTCGAGCCGGCGCGGGCGGAGGCTCCGCTCGACCTCCTCCTCGTCGTCGCCGAGGGCCGGCGTCAGGAACTGCGTGGTCGCGTTCATGCAGCCTGTTTCAACGCGAGCCGGACGCGTTCCTCCGGCGGGAGGTCGGGGTCGACCTCCGCGAGGGCGCGCTCGGCGTCGAGCAGCGACCAGCCGAGCTCGACGAGCGCGTCGCGCGCGACGACGTGGTCTTCGCCGGAGCCGTCGGGCACCGCGACGAGATCCGGGTCGCCGAGCTTCTCCTTCAGTTCGAGCACGATCCGCTCGGCCGTCTTCTTGCCGATGCCGGGGATCGCCTGGAAGCGGGCCGAGTCGCCGCGCACGATCGCGCGGCGCAGGTCGGCGACGGGAGAGCCGGAGACGATCGCGAGCGCAACCTTCGGCCCCACGCCGCTGACGGCGAGGAGCTGCACGAAGAGCTCGCGCTCCCCTCGGTCGGCGAAGCCGTAGAGCTGGAGCGCGTCCTCGCGCACGTGGAGGTACGTCTCGACCGTGATCTCGTCGGCCGTATCTCCCTTGCGGACGGCGCTCGGGCGTCGCGTGGACGAGGTAGCCGACGCCGTTGACGTCGAGGATGAGCCCCTCGGGTGTGTTGGCAGCCGGCTTGCCGCGAAGGCGCGCGATCATGCGGGCAATCTACGCACGGGAACGGACGTTCCCTCTAGCCCACCGCGCGTAGCAGCGGCGGCGCGAGCGCGTGGCAGATCGCGACCGCGAGCGCGTCGGCGGCGTGGTGCGGAGTCGGCTCTTCGGCGAGCCCGAGGATCATCTTCACCATCCGCTGCATCTGCGCCTTCTCGGCGCGGCCGTAGCCGCAGATCGCCTGCTTGACGCTGGCGGGCGCGTACTCGCGGCAGTCGAGTCCCGCGTTGGCGGCCGCGACGAGCACGGCGCCGCGTGCCTGTCCGACGGAGAGCGCGATGCGGGCGTCGGCGCCGACGTACGACTCCTCGAGCGCCACCGCATCCGGCTCGTGCTCGGCAATGAGCTCCGCCACCGCGTCGTGGATCGTCTTCAAACGGAGGACGGTGTCCTGCCCGGCGGGCGTCGACCAGCAGCCGTGCGCCACCTCCCTGAGGCGGCCTCCGCTTTCTTGGACGACTCCGTACCCGCAAGCAGCAGTCCCCGGATCGATGCCTACGACCTTCACGAGAGAAAGCTACGGACCCGGTCGGACGAATCCTGTCGGAGGGGCCCCGTCACCGGGGCCCCTCGAGTGTTGGTC
>CAVOMI010000014.1:0-13256 GCA_963696975.1 uncultured Actinomycetes bacterium
TGCGACCCTGGCGGCGGTCTCCGCGGTGCCGTGATGGAGGACGACGCGAGCTGGGACTTCACCGACAGCCACCAGCAGCACGTCGAGCCGGAAGCTCGGCGTCGCCGTTCCCGGCGTGACGAGCACGTCGCCGCGGCGCAGTTCCGTCCGCTCGACGCCGGGGAGGGAGACGGCGACCCGTTGTCCAGCCTCGGCGCGCTCGACGGGCCGGTCGTGCACCTGCACGCTCCGCACGCGCACCGCTCGCCCGCGCGGCTCGACGCGCAGCTCGTCTCCCTCGCCGATCGTCCCCGACCAGAGCGTCCCCGTCGCGATCGTGCCGATTCCGTGGAGCGTGAAGGAACGGTCGACGTGGAGCCGCGCCGGCCCTTCGGCGTCGTGTCGCGTGACGCGCGCGGCGGTCTCGGCCAGCGCCGCTCGCAGCTCGTCGAGCCCGGCGCCGGTGCGCGCGCTCGTCGCCACCACGGGAGCGCCCGGCACGAGCTCCTCCGCCTCGGCGCGGGCGAGCTCGAGGGTCTCTTCGTCGACGGCGTCGGCCTTCGTGACCGCGACGACCCCGTACTCGATCCCGAGCAGGCGGAGAATCGCGAGGTGCTCGTGCGTCTGCGGCCGAGCTCCCTCGCCGGCGTCGATCACGAGCAGAAAGAGGTCGATGCCGCTCGCGCCCGCGACCATGGTGCGCACGAAGCGCTCGTGGCCGGGGACGTCGACGACCGAGAGGCTCGTGCCGTCGGGCAGCTCGAGCGGCGCGTAGCCGAGGTCGATCGAGATCCCGCGCTCGTGCTCCTCGGGGAGACGATCGGTGTTCTTGCCCGTCAGCGCCTCGACGAGCGCCGTCTTGCCGTGATCGATGTGTCCTGCGGTGCCGACGGTCAGCGGCATGTGGCGACGATCGGATTCTCGAGCGACTCCACCTGGAAGCCAGCGCCTGCGAGCAGCGCGTCCCACTGCTGCTCGTCGCGCTCGCGGCCGCCGGCGAGGACGAGCATCAGGAGGTCGAGCCATTTCGCCCCCTGCGGCTCGTTGCCGGGCTCGATCACGGATTCGTTGACCAGAAGGCGCGCGTGCGCCGGGGCGGCCGTTCGGATCGTGCGCAGAATCCTGGCCGCGTCGTCATCGGGCCAGTCGTGGAGGATCCCGGACAGGACGTAGGCGTCGCCGGTCGGCACCGAGTCGAAGAAGCTTCCCGCCACGAACTCGATGCGGTCGCCGAGCGCCGCCTCGTCACGCACCGTCTCGGGCAGGTCGAGGACGATGCCGCGCAGCTCGGGCCGGCGCGCGATCAGCTCGCTGAGCAGCGCTCCGTTGCCACCGCCGACGTCGACGACGACTTCGCCGTCGCGCCACTCGAGAGCCGCCAGACGCTCGGCCGGCCGCAGGCGCTCGCCCGCCATCGCAAGGTCGAACGTCGCCCGCTCGGCAGGGTGCTCGGCGAGCCACTCCCAGAAGCCGGTCCCGAACCGGCGCGCGAAGGGCGACCCGGACAGCGAGGCGTCAAGATCCCGGGTCGCCTCGAAGAAGAGGCCGCCAAAGAGGTGCGCGAACTCGCTCCAGCCGGGCGCGAGCAGGAGGCGGGAGCTCCCGGTGTGGTCGAACACCCCGGGCTCGGTCTCGCGGAAGATGCCGTCGCTCGCGAGCGCTCGCAGCAGCCGGTGGAGCGTGTCCGGGTCGCCCGTGAGCTCCGAGATCGGCCGCGGCCCGTCCGCCAGTGCCTCGGGGACGCCCGCGTCGGTGACCGCCCCGAGCGCCTTCGTCACCAGCGAGCCGCGCAGCACGTCCCAGAGAACGGCTTCCGGCGGCCGCCCGCTCATGCGCGGGCGCGCGCGACCGCCGCCGCGGCTTCCTCGGCGTCGGCGTCCGTCAGCGTCAGGCAGTCGAGCAGGAGCCGGCCGTCGCGGACGACGCCCACCACGGGCGGCTCGCCCTTGCGCAGCGGTTCGGCGAGGGATTCCTCGAGCGCGCAGGCGAAGCTCGGCAGCTCGGCGAGCGGCAGTGCGCCGCCCCCGACGCGGCCGACCGTGTCCTCGACGTCGCCGCCGGTTGCGGCGGCCAGGCGCTCGGCGCGTTCGCGCACGGTTTCCGTCTCCTGCGCGAGCGTGCGCAGCACGGGAATCCGTTCCGGCGCCTCGAGGTGGAGCAGCAGCGTCCCCTCGAGCGCCGCGACCGAGAGCTTGTCGATCCGCAACGCTCGTTGCAGCGGATGCCGTCGTAGGCGCTCGACGAGCTCGGCGCGCCCAAGCACGATCCCGGCCTGCGGGCCGCCGAGCAGCTTGTCCCCCGAGAAGCAGACGAGATCGGCCCCGGCTGCGAGCGACTCGCGCGCGGTGGGCTCGGCCTCGACGGGCGCAAGCGCGCCCGAGCCGAGGTCGTCGACGAGCGGGAGGCCGTGGCGGCGCGCGACCTCGGCGACCTCTTCGAGCCGCGGCCGCTCCTCGAAGCCGACGACGCGGAAGTTCGACTGGTGGACACGCAACAGGACCGCCGTCTCCGGCGTGATCGCGCGCTCGTAGTCGGCGGCCCGCGTCCGGTTCGTCGTCCCGACCTCGACGAGGCGAGCGCCGGAACGCGCGAGGACGTCGGGGATCCGGAAGCCGTCCCCGATCTCGATCAGCTCGCCGCGCGAGACGACGACCTCGCGGCCCTCGGCGAGTGCTGCGAGCGCGAGGAGAACCGCGGCGGCGTTGTTGTTGACGACGAGCGCGGCCTCGGCGCCGGTCAACCGGCGCAGGACTGCCGAGGTGTGGTCCTGCCGCGAGCCGCGTGCGCCTTCCGCGAGGTCGTACTCGAGGTTCGAATAACCGCGCGCAGCCTCGGCGACGCGGTCGACCGCCTCCTCGGCGAGTGGCGCGCGGCCGAGGTTCGTGTGGACGACGACGCCCGTGGCGTTAAGCACGCGCCGCAGGCGCGGCCGCCGTGCGTCTGCAAGCTCCGCGCCGAGCCGAGCTGCGAGATCTCCCGGATCCGCTCCGGCCTGGATCTCCTCGCGGGCTCGGTCGATCACCGCTCGCGCCGCGTCGACCGCGAGCGGGTCGCCCGCTTCGCGCGCGAGCTCGTCAACGGAGGGCAGGTCACGCAGCTCCATCGGAGCAAACGCTACTGCGCGTCGGCCTTCTCGGGCTCGTGAGGGCTCGGGCTCCCGTCGCCTGCGCGGAAGGCGTCGAGCACCGTGTTGCGCGCGACGTGGGGGTCGTCCGTGAGCGTCAGGAGCGCAAGATCCTCGGCCGCGACCATCCCGTCGGCGAGAGCGCTGCGGCGCACCCACTCGAGCAGCGGCGTCCAGTACGCCTCGCCGACGAGCACGACGGGGAAGTGGAGGACCTTGCCGGTCTGGATCAGGGTGAGCGACTCGAACAGCTCGTCGGCCGTGCCGAAGCCGCCGGGGAAGACGCAGAAGCCCTCCGCGGCCTTCACGAACATCGTCTTGCGGGCGTAGAAGTGGTCGAAGACGAGGCCGAGGTCGATGTAGTCGTTCATCCGCTGCTCGTGCGGCAGCTCGATTCCGAAGCCGACCGAGAGCCCGCCGCCTTCGCGGCAGCCGCGGTTCGCCGCCTCCATCACGCCGGGACCGCCGCCCGTGACGACGGCCCAGCCTGCCTCCGCGAAGAGGCGCGCCGTTTCGCGGGCGAGCTCGTAGGGCCTCGATCCCTCCGGCACGCGGGCAGAGCCGAAGCAGGAAACCGCAGGGCGGTCGATCCGCTCGACCTCCTCGAAGCCGGCCAGGAACTCCTCTCCGATCGACTTCGACTTCTCCCGGAGGTACTCGAGCGCGTGGTGGGTCTGGAGAAGGTCGCGATCCTCCATCGTCTAGAGCATCCCGCTGTGCCGCGTGGCGAGCATTCCGCCGACGAGCGCGGCCGCGAGCAGAACGTAGAGCGTTCCGATCAGGACGGCGTGCTCCCGGTCCGGCGGCAGCGCCTCGACCGGCACGCCGTTCTCGAACCGGATCTGCGGCCGCTGCCAGGTGTCCGTCACGGCGCGCCACACGGTGCCTCCGTCGAGGAAGCCGATCGGAAGCATGTTGAACGCGTTGAGCAGGAAGCCGAGATTGGCGAGCACGACGAGCCAGGTCGTGTTCTGAGCCGAGCCGTACGCCCACACCGCGGCGGCGGCGAGACCGCCGGCGAAGGGTCCGGCCAGCGAGACGAGCGCGCTCCGCCACGGCGGCGTGTTGGCGTGGCGCACCGTGACGTAGGCGCCGAAGAAGGGGATGAACGTGGGCAGCGTGACGGGCAGGCCCTGCCGCTTGGCCTCGGCGACGTGGCCGAGCTCGTGCACGAGGATCAGCAGCACGAAGCCGAGCCCGAACTGCCAGCTCCCGAACCAGGCGGAGTACGCGGCGAACGAGACGAAGAAGAAGAAGAACTTCGCGAATCCGCCGGCCAGCGCGGCGACGCCGATGAGCCGCTCGAAGATGCCCCGCCGTTGTTGGTGTGCCTGCGCGCTCACGATCCTCGGCCTATCCATTCCTCGCCGCCGGCGTAGACCTCTTTTTTCCAGAGCGGGATGGTCGTCTTGAGCGTCTCGATCGCCTCGCGACAGGCGTCGAGCGCGGCGGCGCGATGCGGGGCCGAGACGGCGATCACGACGCTTGCCTCGCCGATCTCGACGCGGCCGAGCCGGTGGTGGACGGCGACCGCGCACAGGCCGTGCCGCTCCGTCAAGTCGTCGCCGAGCGCGGCGAGCAGCGGCTCGGCCATCTCCTCGTAGGCCTCGTACTCGAGGTGAACCACGTCGCGGCCGCGCGAGCGCCGGCGGACGGTGCCGACGAAGCTCGCGAGCGCTCCGGCTTCGGGGTCCTCCACCTCTTGCAGCACGGCGGCCACGTCGAGAGGCGCAGCGACGAGCCGGAAGGAGCCGCCGCTGACGGGCGGGATGAGCGCGACCTCGTCGCCGTCCACCAGCGGATGCGTGCGCTCGACGTAGCTCCGGTTCACGGCATAGAGCAGACCCGGGGGCTCGTCACCGAGCCCGAGCCTCGGCCACACGTCCTCGACGCGCGCGACGTCCTCGAGCTCGAGCCGCGCCTGTCCCGCTCGTTCCCGCAAGCCGGCAAAGAGACGGACGGTGATCCGCATCCCCGGATCTTGCCTGCGGCCTCAGGTGCCGAGGTAGTGCTCGAGCAGCGCGCCGGGCTCCGGCCTTAGGTCGGGACGGAGCCGGTAGGTGTTGTCGTCGCCCTCCTGGATCAGCACGAAGCCGGCCTGGCGGAGGATCGCGAGGTGGTGGTGGGTCGTCGACTTGGCGAGGCCGACCTCCTGCGTCGCTTCGGCGAGCGAGAGCGGCCCGGCCTGCAGCCGCTTCAGCAACTTCAGGCGGCTCTCGTCGCCGAGCGCCTTGTAGATGCGAACGAGCTCGGCGGGGTCGTCGGGAGCGGTCCGCGCGCGGTCGAGCGTGATCGGGTAGCAGAAGATCTTCACGCGCTTGTACTCGCTCATGTAGACCCACGGCCGCGCCGAGAAGGCGGCGAAGAGCACGACACGGTCGACGTCCGGTCCCGGCACCCACTGGATTCCGGGCGCGAGTCGCTCGACGACCTGCTCGGGCGGCACCGAGCGGACGAGCTCGCGCTTCGCCTTCGCGTCTCGCTCGGCGAGCGACACGAAGTCCGGTGCCATCGAAGGCAGCACGCGCTCGTGCCAGCCCGAGAGGAGATCGAGCAGCGCGCGCTTGCCGTCGGCGGGGTTGGCGACGAGCTGCCGCTCGATGCTCGCGCACTTCTCGGCGTCGTCGTACTCCGAGTAGGCGCCGACGAGCTCGCCGATCGCTTCGACGTCTCCCGTGGCCGCTCGCCGGATCGTCTCCGGCTCGGTCATGTGGTGGCCGCGCAGGTAGTAGCCGAGCAGGTGCAGGCGGATCTCGACCGGATCGGTGGCCGCGACATGGTCGAGGAACGCCGCCGCCGTGCGCGGCTTGGGCGTCGTGTAGACGAGTCCGAGGAGATGCGCTGCGGTCTTCCCCGGCAGGAGCTCGGCCGCCGCAGCGAGCAGCTCGGGCGGAGCGGACGCCTTGAGCTCCTCGATCCGGGCAGCTCCGAGGTCGTACGTGTCGCGCTCCTCGTCGACGAGAAGCGTGGCGATGCTCAGCAAGAGCTCCGACGCCTCGGAGGCGTCGATCTCGACCGTGAGAGCGCGTCCGGAACGCGAGACATCGACGACTCTCGGCTGCTGAGTTGCCCGCGGCTGCTGGATCTTTTCGATTGTCATCGAACTGTAACCACGATAGTAGCGCGATATTTCCCGTTGCGCTTGCGAAGATAGGGCAGCGTTCGATAATCTTCGAACACCTGAGATCCTTCGAACGCAAGGAGCCCGCACATGCTGCCTCAGTCGATCGACCTGCTCGACCTCTTCTCGACGGATCACCGCCGGCGGGAGGCCGTAGCTGCGGCCGAGCGTCTGCGGGGTCCCGGAGTCCTCCGCACGCGAGCCGCGACACTGCTGCGCGGGCTCGCCGATCACCTCTCGCCTCTGCCCGCCCCTCCGCGGGCGGCGAGCGTGCCGGCCGCACCTGGCGTGCGGCCGGTGCGCTCGCGGTGCCACCCCGTCACGTAGCCCCGTACGATCTGGCGCGTGGCGGAGGATCGGCGCACCGAGTCGGGCATCGAGATCAAGCCCGTCTACACGGACGCCGACGCGCCGGGTGAGCTCGAGCTGCCGGGTGAGTACCCCTTCACCCGCGGGCCGTATCCCGACATGTACCGCGGGAGGCCGTGGACGATCCGGCAGTACGCCGGCTTCGCGTCGGCCGAGGAGTCGAATGCGCGCTACCGCTACCTCCTCGACCGCGGGCAGACCGGCCTCTCGATCGCCTTCGACCTGCCGACGCAGCTCGGCTACGACTCCGACGACGCGCGTGCCCTGGGAGAGATCGGCCGCACCGGCGTCGCGATCGACTCGATCGCCGACATGGAGATCCTGCTCAGCGGGATCCCGCTCGACAAGGTGTCGACCTCGATGACGATCAACGCGCCGGCGTCGCTCTTGCTCCTGCTCTACGAGCTCGTCGCCTCCGAGCAGGGCGTGCCGCCCGACTCGCTGCGCGGCACCGTCCAGAACGACATCCTCAAGGAGTACATCGCGCGCGGGAACTACATCTTCCCGCCGCGGCCCTCGATGCGGCTGACGACGGACCTGTTCGCGTACTGCGCCGAACGGATCCCGCGCTGGAACACGATCTCGATCAGCGGCTACCACATCCGCGAGGCGGGCTCGACCGCGGTGCAGGAGCTCGCATTCACACTGGCGAACGGCATTGCCTACTGCGACGCGGCGGTCGCGGTGGGGCTGTCGCCCGACGATTTCGGCGCGCGCCTCTCCTTCTTCTTCAACGCGCACAACGACTTCTTCCAGGAGGTGGCGAAGTTCCGCGCCGCGCGCCGCCTCTGGGCGCGCATCATGCGCGACCGCTTCGGCGCCACGAATCCCCGCGCGCTCGCTCTTCGCTTCCACGCGCAGACCGGCGGCTCGACGCTGACGGCGCAGCAGCCCGAGAACAACATCGTCCGGGTCGCGATCCAGGCGCTGTCGGCCGTCGCCGGCGGTGCGCAGAGCCTGCACACGAACAGCTACGACGAGGCGCTCGCGCTGCCGACCGAACACGCGGCGAAGATCGCGCTACGGACGCAGCAGATCATCGCTGCGGAGGCCGGCACGACCGACACCGCCGACCCGCTCGGCGGCTCCTACTACGTCGAGGCGCTGACCGACGAGCTCGAGGCGCGCGCGTCGGAGCTGATCGAGCGGGTGGACGAGGCGGGAGGTGCCGTGGCGGCCGTCGAGTCGGGCTTCGTGCAGGAGGAGATCGAGCGGGCCTCGTTCGAGTTTCAGCAGCAGGTCGAGGCGGGCGAGCGCGTCATCGTCGGGGTGAACGCGTTCGAGGAGGAGTCGGACGAGCGCATCGAGCTGCTCCGGATCGATCCGGCGGCCGAGCGGCGCCAGCTCGAGCGGACGGCGCGCGTCCGCGCGGAGCGCAACGCGGACGCCGCAGCCGCGGCGATCGCGACGGTGCGGGAAGCGGCGCGCGGCGAGGCGAACCTGCTTCCGCCGCTGCGCGAGGCGCTGCAGGCGCGGTGCACGGTCGGCGAGCTCTGCGAGGCGCTGCGCGAGGAGTGGGGGATGTACGACGCTCTGCGCGCTCGCGCCTAGACGCCGTCGCTCCACCAGCCGGGCACGATCTCGCCGTCCGACTCCTCGCCCAGCGGCGCGCCGAATGCGACCAGCGTGATCCCGTCGGAGCCCGCCTCGAGGTTGCGCATCACGCCGGGGCCGATCCGCAGGATGTCCCACTGCCGCAGGTCGTGCACCTCGTCGTCGAGCTTGATCCGGCCGGAGCCCTCGGCGATCACGTAGATCTCCTCCTGCACCAAGTGCGCGTGGCCGAACGGCATGCGCAGCCCGGCCGGCAGCTTCTCCACTCCGACGCCACCGACCTGGCAGCCGAGATCCCGCCGCGGGAAGCGGACGTCCATTCCCTCCGGCATCTGGTACTTCGGGGCGACGTTCTCGACGTCCCCGACGTTGACGATCGTGTAGTCGCTCATCGCACCTCCAACTCGGCGTCAAGCCGATCTTAAGCAGTCGAACCGAGAGTGCTCCTGACACGAACGAAAGGAGCATCCGCATGCACGACACTCCGACCACCCCGCTTCCCGGCTCCTGGCTTTCCAGCCGCCTCGGCGTCAACGCGCGCGAGATCGAGCAGCTCCGCCAGCGTGGCGAGCTCTTTGCCGTGCGTGGTCAGGATGAATGGCTCTACCCGGCGTGGCAGTTCGGCCCCGGCGGCTCGATCCCGGCCGGCGTCCGGAACGCGGTCAAGGCCGCGCGAGCCGTCGGGCTCGACGAGGCGCGCCTCGTCGCCCTGCTGCGGCGCCCTGTCGGGCTCGTCGGCGGCGCCCGGCTCCTCGACCTCCTCTTCGAGGGACGCTCCGACTACGTCCTCGACGCAGTCCGCAACGCCGCAGCCGCGTAGAGCTTCTCCGTCGCATGGGGCCCGCGTACGCTGGCCCCGTGCGCATCCTCCTCGTCTCGCAGATGTACCCAGGGCCCGGCGCCCCGGACCTCGGGACGTTCGTCGCTCAGGTCGAGCGCGAGCTCGTCGCGCGTGGACACGAGGTCGAGCTGGCAGTGCTCGACACGCGCGCCGGCGGGAAGCTCCGCTACCTGACGCTCGCGCGGAAGACGATCCAGGCGGCCCGGCCGGACGTCGTCTACGCGCACTTCCTCGTTCCGTCCGGGCTGATCGCCTCTCTCGCCGGCCGCGCGCCGCTCGTCGTGACGGCGCACGGGCGGGACGTCCGCAACATCGGCGCGATCCCGGGCGTGGCGGCCGCGACGCGGCTCGTCGTGCGCCGCGCTGCCGCGGTGGTCTGCGTTTCCCACTATCTGCGGCGCGAGCTCGAGACGAGGCTGCCCGAGGCACGCGGCAAGGTGGAGGTCGTCTCGAGCGGCGTCGATCGCGAGCGATTCGTGGTCGCCGAGGCGCCCGCCGGCCCGCCGAGCTTTGTCTGCGTCGGCGCGCTCGACGAGCGGAAGAACGTCGTGCGGCTGGCCGACGCGTTCGCGCGCCTCGGGGAAGGCACGCTCACGTTCGCCGGCGACGGGCCGTTCCGCCCTCGGCTCGAGGGGCGCGAGCGCGTGCGTTTGCTCGGGCGCATTCCGCATGACGAGATCCCGCGCCTGCTCGCCGAGAGTCGCGTCCTCGCGCAGCCGAGCCTGGTGGAGCCTCTCGGTCAGGCCTTGCTCGAGGCGATGGCCTGCGGGCGCTCGGTCGTTGCGACCCGGATCGGAGGCCCGCCCGAGTTCGTCCCGCCGGAGGCCGGCGTGCTGGTCGATCCGCTCGACGTCGACGGCCTCGCGCGCGCGCTCGAGCAGGCGGCGGCGCTGCCCTGTCCGAACGGCGCTGCTCGCGAGGCGACGGCGGAGCACGACGTCCGCCGCCAGGCCGAGCGCATCGAGGCGATCCTCAGCCGCGCGGCTATTTCGAACTCTGCTCGAGATCCGCGAGCCTGACCTCGACGAGCGGCCGGATCCGCTCCTCGATCCCTGCCTCTTGGGCAAGGGCGAGCGCCTGCTCCCAGCTCTGCCGTGCCTTGGCCGGGTCGACGCCCTGCTTGAGGCGGTTGTCGCCGGTCACGAGCAGCTTCTGGATCCGTTCGTGGACGTCCTCTTCCACAGATCGACGCTAACAGGGAGGATGAACAGGTGCGCAGCCGCAGGGGAAAGCAGACGCCGCTCCGCGTGGTGATCGCCGACGACCACCGGCTCTTCGCCGAGGCGCTCGAGGCGATTCTCGCCACGGACGACCGGATCGAGGTGGTGGGGCAGGCGAGCGACGGCGCGCAGGCGGTCGAGCTCGCACGGAAGCTCGACCCGGACATCGTCCTGATGGACGTGAGCATGCCGGTGCTCGACGGCTTCGAGGCCACGCGCGAGATCCGGGAGGAGAGCGCCGGCGTGCGGGTGCTCATGCTCACCGGCTCAAACTCGCGTGACGACGTCGACCGCTCGCGGGAAGCGGGCGCGTCGGGCTACGTGACGAAGGACCGGATCGCCTCCGAGCTCGTCGCGACGATCGTCGAGGTCACTCGCCGCTGAGTCGCGAGGCCGCGTGACCGTCGGTACCCTGGACGCGTGACCACGTTCTTCGCGGTAATGCAGGTCCTCATCGTCGTCGGGCTCGTCTCGACGATTCTCATGCACTCCGGCCGCGATGCCGGCATGGGCGGGATGGGCTTCACCCCGGCGTCGCAGGGCGGCACGCACATCGTCGAGCGGAACCTCTCGCGCGTGACGGTGGTCCTCGCGGTGCTCTTCTTCGCCAACAGCATCGCCCTCTTCCACGTCCTCCAGTAGCCGAGGCGCCGCCCGGGCGGGCGCTACACTGCGCGGGCTCTCGCGCTGGTGGCGGAATTGGTAGACGCGCTAGGTTGAGGGCCTAGTGGCCTTAACAGGCCGTGGAGGTTCAAGTCCTCTCCAGCGCACTCTGGGCCGCCTGCGGGCGGCCTGTTCTCTTGCTCGATCCTGTTGACGCCGTCCGGAGGAGTCCGTACGCTGCTGTCGAACACGTGTTCGCCACACTTCCCGACCCACGGAGCGTGAGATGCAGACGACAGCCGAATTGACCGGCCGGCAGCGCGAGATCTGGAGCTTCCTCGTCGACTACGTCGACCAGCACGGCTATCCGCCGACAGTGCGCGAGATCGGCGGAGCCGTCGGCCTCGCCTCGCCCTCCACGGTTCACGCCCACCTCGCGAATCTCGAGCGCGCAGGCCTGCTGCGCCGAGACCCGACGAAGCCGAGAGCGCTCGAGCTCGTCGGTCGCGACAAGGGCGCCGAGGCGGTCACCGCCGAGCTGCCGAAGTTGCCGTTGCTCGGTCAGATCGCAGCCGGCGGCCCGCTGCTGGCGGAGCAGAACGTCGAAGACCAGCTGGCGGTCCCCGAGAACCTCCGGGGCGACTTCCTGCTGCGCGTCAAGGGCGAGTCGATGATCGACGCTGGGATCCTCGACGGCGACGTCGTAGTCGTGCGGAGCGCCCAGGACGCACGCGACGGCGAGATCGTCGTCGCCCTGGCCGGCGACGACGAGTCGGCCGACGAGGCGACGGTCAAGCGGTTCTTCCGCGAGAACGGGCGCATCCGGCTGCAGCCCGAGAACTCCGCGCTCGACCCGATCTACGCCGCGCACGTCGAGATCCTCGGCAAGGTCGTGGGGGTGTTCCGAGAGCTATGAGCGAAGTCGCGTCACTCCACAGGACGCTCGAGCAGGAGCTCCTTGCCGTGCTGCGCGGAGCATCTCTCGAGTGCCCGGTCTGCGGCGAGTTCGTCCTCCACGAGGGTGCCGTCGTGCGCTGCCCCGAATGCTCGATGCTCCTGCACGGGCGGGTCGACGGCGCCGAGACTGGGCTGCACGGTACGGGGCTACAATCCGATCTGCAGGCCGGGTGACCGCGGCGCCTCGCAGAGGCGTCGAGGAAAGTCCGGACACCGCAGGGCAGGACGCTCCCGAGATCGTCTGACGACACGAGGGAGGCGGCGAAAGCCGACGGAAAGTGGCACAGAAAACAGACCGCCGGTCGCGGATCTCCGGAGTCGCGGCCGGTAAGGGTGAAACGGTGGGGTAAGAGCCCACCAGCGGCCCTGGTGACAGGGTCGGCTCGCCAAACCCCGTCCGGTGCAAGGCGAACAGGCTCCGCTGACGCGGCCCGCCGAGGAGCCGGGTAGCCGCACAGATGGATGGTCACCCTCGACAAAATCCGGCTTACAGGCCTGCTGACGAGAAGCCCCGCTCCGGCGGGGCTTCTTCATCGAACGAGGCGTTTGGCACGAGCATCGCCCGGGTAGCCGAATCCGACAACTCACGACATGCGCGGGCGGCGTGGGGGTTCCGCCTCGACTTCCAGGAGGCCATATGCGCGTCTCGATCGCGCTGCTCGCAGCTCTCTGCGCAGCTCTTCTCGCCGGGTTCGGACCGACCACCTCGGCAGGAGCCGCCCCGGCTCTCACTGCCCACGGGCAGCTACTCCACATCCGCGCGAACACCGACCAGAGCTCGAACTGGTTCGGCTACGACCAGGGCACGCTCGAGCAGGGCGGCACTCTCTTCAACTCGATCTCCGGAGACTGGACGGTGCCGGCGGTGACGCAGCACACGGCCGGCCAGGACGAGAACTCCTCCGACTGGATCGGCATCGGCGGCGGCTGCGTCGACTCCGGCTGCACCGTCGGCGATGAGACGTTGATCCAGACCGGCACCGAACAGGACGTCTCGGGCGGCCAGGTCTCGTACTCGGCCTGGTGGGAGCTCGTCCCCGCCCCGTCGATCTCGATCTCGATGACCGTGCAGCCGGGCGACCGCATGCACGCCACGATCGCCGAGCTCGTGCCCGACTCCGACGTCTGGACGATCACGCTGCAGGACGTGACCGAGAACGAGACGTTCACGCAGGCCGTTCCCTATCCCTCGACCCACCTGACGGCTGAGTGGATCGAGGAGACACCTCTGATCCTCGGCGCGAACGCCGGCTTCGCCTCGCTGCCCGACCTGACATCGCCGGCTTTCGACAACGCCACGGTCAACGGTCACGCGGCGAACCTCAACGCGTCGGAGGAGATCCAGCTCATCGACTCCAACAGCAATGTGATCGGGAGTCCTTCCGCGCCCGACCCGGATGCCGACGGCTTCAACGCCTGCACCTGGGCAACCTCGTGCGCGGCACCCAGCAGCGGCTGAACGAAGGCCGCCGTCGAGCCCGGACGAAG
>CAVOMI010000015.1:0-66160 GCA_963696975.1 uncultured Actinomycetes bacterium
GACCTGGCGCCAGCACTGGTCGCAGGCGGTCGGCGCCCTCGGCCTGCTCGTCGCGCTCGCCGTCGCGGCGGTGCTCACGCACCTGCCGATCGCGTCGGCGTTCGACCACGACTCGATCTCTGCCTGCATCCCGCCCGCGGCGCGAACGGGCTGCGACATCATCGTGCCCCACTTCGAGAGCCAGTTCGGCGGGCTCGTCACAGCCACGCGCGCCATGGCTGTTCTCCCCGTGCTCGCCGGCCTGTTCGTCGGCGCGCCGCTGATCGCCCGCGAGCTCGAGTTCGGCACCTATCGGTTCGCCTGGACGCAGGGCGTGAGCCGGCGGCGCTGGCTGCTCTCGAAGACGGCGCTGCTCGCCCTCGGCACCGTCGTCGCGGCGGGCGTCGCGAGCCTCGTCGTCATGTGGTGGCGCGCTCCCTTCGACACGCTCGAAGGACGCGTCGGGCCGAGCGGCTTCGACATCGAGGGCATCGTCGTCCCGGCGTACGCGCTCTTCGCGCTCGCGCTCGGCGTGCTGGCGGGTCTCGTCTTTCGGCGGACCGTGGCCGCGATGACCGCGACGCTCGTCGCCTTCGGCGCGACTCGGTTCCTCGTCTCCGAGTTCATCCGGCCACACTTCATGACGCCGCTGCACCGCGTGATCTCCGCGACGACGACGAGCGCGATGCCCGGCGACTGGGTCCTGAGCAACACGCTGGTCGACGGAGGAGGACGCCAGATCACCGCGTCGCGCGAAGAACTCGCGGTTCTCCATGCGCAGCAGGCCGGGATCGACCCGCACACGTACATCCTCACGCTCGGCTGGCGGCGGATCGTCTCGTATCAGCCGGCCGGCCGCTTCTGGACGTTCCAGCTCCTCGAAGCGGGGCTCTACGCCGGATTGGCCGTTGCGCTCGTGCTCGTCGCGCTCTGGCTCGTCCGCCGGACGCCGGCATGAGCGGGGGCATGGACCGCGGCGAGCTGCTTCGTCTCGCCGCCGGCGCCGCGGCGGTCGGTGCCCTACCGAAGGGTGCCCACGAGCTCTTCTCGGCAGGCGGCGGCTTCCCGAAGCACCACCCGCGCTGGAGGTTCGTGTTCGTCAACCACGCGCTGACGAACCCGTTCTTCATTCCCGCAATGAACGGAAGCAGCGACGCCGCCGACCTCGTCGGCGTGGACGTGAGGTGGACCGGCTCGACGAGCAGCGACGTCGGCCAGATGGTCATGGCGATGCGCCACGCGATCGCGAACAAGGCCGACGGCATCGCCGTCTCGCTCATCGACCCGACCGCATTCAACGGAGCGACCCGGCTCGCGGTTTCCCACGGGATCCCGGTTCTCTCGTACAACGCCGACGGCGGCAAGCAGAACGAGCGGCTCGCCTACATCGGCCAGGACAACTACCAGTCCGGGCTCGAGCTCGGGGCTCGCGTGGCCCGTATGTGCTCGCGTGGCGACGTCTACCTCTTCATCGCCACGCCGGGCCAGGAGAACATCCAGCCGCGGATCGACGGAGCCCTCGACGCGATCCGCGACTCGGGCAAGCCGATCCGAAGCCATGTCGTCTCCTCCGGCGTCGACATCCGTCACGAGCGCAGGAAGATCGAGGCCACCTATCTCGCCCACAAGAACCTCCGGGGGCTGTTCGCCGTCGACGCCGGCTCGACCGCGGGCGTCGCGGAGGTGATGCGCAAGTACAAGCTGCACAAGCGCGGCGTCTGCGCGGGTGGCTACGACCTGCTCCCCGTCACGCTCCAGGCGATCCACGACCGGGACCTCGACTTCGCGATCGACCAGCAGCCCTACCTGCAGGGCTTCCTTCCGGTGCTCCAGATGTTCCTCTATCGCTACAGCGACCGCCTCGTCGCGCCGGCGGACACCAACACCGGCCTCAACTTCGTGACGCGCGAGACGGTCGGCCGCTACCTGACAACGAGGAGCCGCTTCGAGGGGAGCTCGAGCACCGACCGGTATCCGGTCAGATAGAGGAATGTCACCGCCCTTGAACTATTCCCCTAGGGGAGTAGTATTCCCGTGCCGATCCACGGAGCCGGTCACGGTGTGGGAGTCACCGCGTCTTTGACGGAACGGCACAAACAGGAGGCGCCACAGGGCGCTCTCGAAGTGGCACGAAGGAGGGCAAGAGGGTGAAGAGGTTCGCAAGGAAGGGTGTGTTCCTCGTGCTCGGCGTCGGGATAGCTGCCCTGGCAGTCTCCGCAGCCGCGGTTGCGAGCACAAAGAAGAAGTCGGCCAACGTGCAGGTCTGCGTTCTGCTGCCGGACACGAAGTCGTCCGTCCGCTGGGTCCAGTTCGACGCGCCGGACTTCCAGAAGTCGTTCCAGAAGGCCGGCATCACGGCCTCGATCAACAACGCGCTCAACGACCCGTCGAAGCAGACGGCACAGGCGCAGGCGTGTCTCGCCGCAGGCGCCAAGGTCGTGATCGAGACGTCGCTCGACAACGGCTCGGCCGCGGCGATCGAGAAGCTCTTCACGTCGAAGGGCGGCTACGCGATCGACTATGACCGCCAGGTCACCGGCGGCTCGGCCTCGGTCTACGACACGTTCGACGGCAAGGCCGTCGGCGAGGCGCAGGCCAAGGGAGTCATCGCCGCGATGAAGGCCAAGGGCACCTACAAGAAGAGCAGCACGGTCGCCGAGCTCTGGGGCGGCCAGACGGACCAGAACGCGTTCTGGTTCAAGAGCGGCAACGACGCCGTTCTCAACCCGCTCTTCAAGAAGCACACGCTGAAGAAGGGGCCGCAGCAGTTCGTGCCCGACTGGGACGCGAACAACGCGGCGACCATCTACGACCAGATGCTCCTCAAGACGCACAACAACATCCAGGGCGTCATCGCGGCGAACGACAACATCGCCGGCGCCGTGATCGCCCGCGAGAAGGCCCATCACCTCAAGCCGGTACCGCTGTCCGGCCAGGACACGACGTTGACGGGCGTCCAGTACATCCTCGCCGGCTGGCAGTCGGGCACGGTCTACAAGTACGTGCCGGAAGAGACGGCCGCGGCAGTCACGGCAGCGGAAGCGCTGCTCAAGGGCAAGAAGCCGCCGTCGAACTCGTTCCGCACGAACCAGGGCGCGAAGGAGCCGACCGAGGTTCTCAAGGTCAAGTGGATCACGAAGAAGAACTACAAGCAGCTCTTCACGCAGGGCTGGCTGAAGAAGAGCCAAGTGTGCTCCGGTCAGTACAAGAAGTACTGCAAGTAGCTCGTTCACTGTGAGATGGTGGAGGCGCCCGCATCGGGCGCCTCCACTGCGCTCTCTTCGCCCAGGAGCAGTCATCGATGAGCGACACACCACTCCTCCAGCTGCGCAACATCACCAAGACGTTCGGCTCGGTGGAGGCGCTCACCGACGTCGACTTCGAGGTCAAAGCCGGCGAGGTGATGGCGCTCGTCGGCGACAACGGCGCCGGTAAGTCGACGCTCGTCAAGTGCGTCGCCGGCACCCACACGGCCGACAGCGGCCAGATCCTGTTCGAGGGCCACGAGGTCAACATCCACGGGCCGAAGGCCGCCGCCCGGCTCGGCATCGAGGTCGTCTACCAGGACCTCGCGCTCTGCGACAACCTCGACGTCGTGCAGAACATGTACCTGGGGCGCGAGCTCAGCCGCGCCCAGATTCTCTCCGAGGCGCCGATGGAGCAGCACACCGCCGAGACGCTCAAGTCGCTGGCGGTGACGACGATCAAGTCGGTGCGCCAGACGGTGGCGACGCTCTCGGGCGGGCAGCGCCAGTCGGTCGCGGTCGCCCGTGCCGTGATGTGGAACTCGAAGCTCGTCGTGCTCGACGAACCGACCGCGGCGCTCGGCGTCGCCCAGACAGAGCAGGTGCTCGAGCTCGTGCGGCGGCTCGGCAGCCAGGGCCTCGGGGTGATGCTCATCTCCCACAACCTCCACGACGTCTTCGAGACCGCCGACCGCATCACGGTGCTCCGGCTCGGACGAAACGTCGGCCTGTTCGAGCGCCGCAACACGACGCAGCAGGCCGTCGTCGAGGCGATCACCGCCGGCACGCCCACCAAGGTCTCCGGGATCCCGTCCACCGCGGGCGCGGGAGCCGCGACGTGAGCTCGGCCGACGTCGTCGGCGTCGACAAGGCGCCGCCCCCGCCGCTCGAGGAGGAGGAGCTCCCCGGCGGGCTCCGCGGCGTCCGGGAACGCGCCTGGCTGAACCTGCGTACCGGCAACCTCGGCGCCATTCCGATCATCGTCGGCGAGGTCGTCGTCGTGATGATCTTCGCCTTCACCGCGACGAACTTCTTCACGTCGGTCAACTTCGTCAACCTGATCGAGCAGACCGCGGGGACTGCGATGCTCGCGTACGGCGTCGTCTTCGTGCTCCTGCTCGGGGAGATCGACCTCTCGATCGGCTACCTCGCCGGCATCGGGGCGCTGGTCGTGGCCGAGCTTCAGCTCCCGGGCAGCAAGTATCAGATGAGCGGGCTTCTCGCGATGCTGCTCGCCGTCGTGGTCTGCGCCGCGATCGGCGGCGCCCAGGGCTCGATCGTCGCGTTCGTCGGCGTCCCCTCGTTCGTCGTCACGCTCGCCGGCTTCCTGATCTGGCAGGGCGTGATCCTGAACAAGCTCGAGCAGCGCGGCACGATCATCATCGAGGACCGCTGGATCAACTACACCGACATCTACATCTTCTCGCCGGCGGCCGGGTGGCTGATCGCCGCGATCTTCACGGCGCTCTACCCGCTCAGCGTGGTGTACAGGAAGGTCGTCGCGCGGGGCACGCACATCGCCCAGCAGAGCTGGACGTCGGCGATTCTGAAGACCATCGGTATCGCCATCGCCGCGTTCGGGACGGTCGCGATCTGCAACAACGCCAAGATCATCTCGACGCCTGAGGGCCTGCCGCTGCCGGGCGTGCTGATGGTCTTCTTCTTCGTCGTCCTCACCTTCCTCGCGAAGTGGACGACGTTCGGCCGCCACGTGTACGCGGTGGGCGGCAACGCCGAGGCGGCCCGGCGCGCCGGCATCAACGTGCCGCGCATCCGGGTGCTCGTGTTCGCGCTCTCGGGTGCGATGGCGGCGATCGGCGGCATCGTCTTCGCCGCGCAGGTCAACTCGGTCGCGCTCACGTTCCCGCCCGGCAATCTCCTGCTGAATGCGATCGCCGCCGCGGTGATCGGCGGGGTCAGCCTCTTCGGCGGCCGCGGCGAGGTGCGCGGCGCGCTGCTCGGCGCCTTGCTGATCGGCACGCTGCAGAACGGCCTCAACACGCTGAGCATCTCGAACGGCTGGATCTACATCGTCACCGGCGCCGTACTGCTCGGGGCGGTCACGCTCGACACGGTCGCGGTCCGACTGCAGGCGCGCTCCGGCCGCTAGCGGTTGCGGTCGAGCTTGCGGAGGACGAGCGCCGCGACGCGCTCGCCGATCCTGCGGCCTGCCGTCATGTCCGACGGGACGTCGATGCCGCCGGCGACCGGAGCCGTCGACGCCTTGCGGATCTGACTTGCGTACGAGTGTCCCGTGAGCGCGGTCAGAACCCGGCCCGCGGCGTAGGCGAACGCGCTTCCCTCGGCGACGCCGCCGGGCGAAGCCGGCGTGGCCACCGGCGGCGACCAGGCCCCGCCGTCGATCCAGACTCCGTGCGAAAGGACCTCGACCTTGCCGTCTCGCAGCTCGACGAGACCCGGAACGAGAGGCAGTCCGTCGGCGCTGTAGTCCGGCTGCTTCCGGTCGCTCGACTGGCCCTGGAACGCGAGGTAGCGGATCATCGAGATCGGCCGCGGCGGCAGGTAGGCGCGCTTCGCTCCCCAGGTCGCGTCGGCCGCGTCGTTGAGCGCGGCGTCGAGGCCGAGGTAGAGGCGGACGTCCTTGGCAAGATCGCGGGGCGCTGCTCCCTCGGCAAGCGCGTTCCAGGTCACCGGCGACCAGACTTCCGGGGCCGGCTTGGTGGTGGAAGTCGCCCGCAGGACGGCCAGGGCGGCCTGCTTGTACGCGCGGCCCGAGGGATCGCCCAGCGGCGATGCGCCGGGGTCGACGGGAAGGCCACGGCGCGTGCGCGGGAGCGCGAAGCTGCGAACGTGGCCCCACTCTGCGCCGTCGAAGCTCTGGACATCCGCAGGCTCGGCGACCAGGCTGCTGTGCGGCTGGATCGTCCCGAGCGCGAGCGGCTGCCAGAACGTGGCGTCCTCGACCGTCGAGCCGGAGGAGTCGACGATCAGCGGCTGGTTCCGCGAGGTAAAGGTCGGGTCGGCGAAGTGGAGCGACTCGTTCGAGCCGTCGTGCCGGCCGGCGGAGATCACGGCCGCTGCGATCCGGTTCCCGAGCGCCGCCGGTGAGCTTCCGTGTGTGGTCGTGAAGTCCGGCGAGTAGCAGGCGGCGCGCAGCGCGCTCGTCAGCTCGGTGAACGTCTCGCGCAGGTTCGAGTTGAAGGACGCATCCCACAGCAGAACTCGGTAGGCGGCATAGGCGATCGTGGCGCTGCGAGCGGAAGCGGGCTCCGCTGCACCTGCCTTCCACGCGCGCCACATCGCGGTGGAGACGTCGAAGAGATCGCGGGCCTGGACCGGGTCGCTCGCATTGCCGTCCTGAAGCGCGCCGACCGCGTTCTGGTTCCAGATCGTCGCGACCTGGTCGGCGCTCGCCGTCGGCGTGCAGCTCGGGAGGCGATATGACGCCGGGAGGGACGTCTGTGAAACACGCCGCCGAGGAACCTTGACGCCGACGATCCGGTCGCCTCGAACGTCGAAGAGGACGGTCTTGGCTCCGTCCGGGTAGCGAACGGTCAGGCTCGCAGCCCGCGTCGCATCACCGAGGCCGAAGTGGAGGCGCTGATCCTCAGAGGACAGGTAGCTGCTGCCCGCGCGAACCTCCTCCGAGAGCGTGCGGCCGTGCGGGAGCGCGAGCGTCACGACCGCCCCCGGGCTGAAGCGGGAGAGGCTCACGTCCAGCCAGTGGCCGACCTTGCCGGCCGGCTTCAGCAGAAGCAGCTTGCCTCCGATCGTGTTGACCGCGACCTCCATGCGACCGTCGTTGTCGACGTCCGCCGCCGCCAGTCCACGCCCGTTCACGCGCAGACCCTGCGGCAGGATGTTCGGGGCGACGCCGTAGCTCCTGCTGAGGTCCGAAACCGGAGCGACCACCTTCACAGGCCCTGCGTCCTTGGCCAGGCTCGTCACCGGGATGTCTCCGGTCGCGAGCACGAGGTCGGGTTTGCCCGAATTCTTCAGGTCGACGAACGAGTCGCCCCAGCCGGCCAAACCCGACCCGAGCGCCGGGTCGAAGTCGGGCCGGGCATTCGAGAACGAAGACGCAGTCCTCCTGGCGAACGCAGCCGACGGCTCGTGACGGGAGTTGCTGACGAAGAGGTCGAGCGGATCGCTCCCGCCGTCGACGGCGACTCCCATGCCCGCGTACGGGTCGGCGACGCCCGACGCCGATGCGCGGTTCTCGAACCGGAAGCCGAGCCCGGCGGGATCGGCCTGCGCGCCGCCCGGCCACGGCACGTCGACGTAGAGCTGGTTCGGATCCTCGTCGTTCGCGACGTAGAGGTCGGGCCGGCCGTCGCCGTTGACGTCGAGGAAGGTCGCGCCGAGACCGTGCGAGAAGCCGGACGACTCGAGGCCCGCCTGGACTCCGACCTCGCGGAACCGGGCGCGGCCGTTCGGGCCGTTCCCCTTGTTGAGATAGAGGAGGTCGCGGACGCCGACCAGGTTGGTCGGGAAGCCGGCGAACGAGTTGGGGACCGAGTCGTACGGGCGCGCATAGCCGGCGACGAAGACGTCGGGGCGGCCGTCGCCGTTGACGTCCGCCACCGCGACGCCGGTGTACCAGCCGCTCGCGTTCATCCTCGCGGCCTTGGCGCCTTCGCTGAAGGTGCCGTTGCCGTTGTTCCAGAGCAGCTTGATCCCGTTCGTCGTCGTCACGATCAGGTCCGGCCGCCCGTCGCCGTTCAGGTCGGCCGCGGCGCAGCCGTCTCCCTGCACCGGCAGGCCGGCATGGGTCTGCGGGGTGACGTTGTGGAAGTGGCCGCGAACGTTCTCGAACAGCTGGGTGCGCGGCAGGCCGCCGTGCGCCTCGAACTGCGCCGTGTTCCCACTCGAGTACGAGTTGACGGCGAACAGGTCCTGCCAGCCGTCACCGTTGTAGTCGAGCCAGCAGACCCCGCCGCCCATCATCGCCGTGTAGTCGTTGGAGACCCCGTAGCGGAACGAGTCCTGGCGGAAGTCGAGCCCGACCGCGGGTGCGACGTTCGTCAAGCGCAGGCCGGCCAGCTCCGAGCTCTTCGGCGCGGCGACGACCGGGGCCGAGCTGACCGCCGAGGGAAGCGCCCACTGCCCGTCCGCGGTCTGATGCAGGTGGTAGGTGAGCCCGGCCTGCTGCACCGTCGCCGTCGGCGGTCCCTGCTCCACTCCTTGCACGAGCCAGATGCGCAGCGGACCGGCGTTCGCGGCGGGCTTCGCGGCGACGAGATCGTGCGCGATCAGCTGTGCCGTGTGGAGGTCGAGCTTGGTCTGGACGCCCTGCGCGGGGAGGATCTTGATCGGCGGCAGGCTCCCGGGCGGCAGTGTCGGCGAGGCGTTCGCGACTGCGGGAGCGTTGCCGGCGACCATCGCCGCCGCCGCCACGGCCACGGCCGCCGACGCGAGGCCGATCACGAGCCGGCGGTCGAGCGGGATCGAGATCGTGCGCAGCACCGGCAGGGCGAGACAGACGACGGCGAGCGAGCCGAGGAGCGCGACCTTGGCCGCGTACTCGGTGATGGTGGGCGCGATCATCACTCCCGCGAGCAAGCCGAGCGAGATCGCATAGACGAGCCGGCCCGTCGGCGAGCGTGGAGCCGTCTTCGGGTCGGTGATCATGAAGAAGAGGAACACGAGCACCTCGGGCGAGGTGATGAGCACCAACCACAGATGGAGGCCCGAGATCGGGCCTAGGTGCCAGCGCGCGGTCATCGTGTGCCCCGAGAGCGAGAGCACGGCGATCGCGAGCGCGAACGTGATCCAGAAGCCGATCGCCACCCGCAGCAGCTTTAGCCGACGGAGGATCAGAAAGCCGCCGGCGACGATGACCGCGAGCGCGAGCACGAGCCAGGCGGACATCGGACCCCACCAGAAGTCGAGCGGCGCGGCACGAGTCCGGCCGAGCAGCAGGAAGCAGAGCACGAGGCCGATGTTGGACGGATTGAAGATGTGCTCCCCGCGCCACTTGATCACGTGCTTCGAGAGCAGCGAGACCGCGGCGGTGCCGACGTAGATCCACCACCCGCGGAGGCTCCACCAGTCGCCGTGGACGGTGCCGGGAACGCGCAGGACGAACGCGACGCCGTTGCCCGTGAGGAGCGCGCTCGCCGGCCACATCAGCACGTGCTGCTGCCGCATCGCGATCGCCACTTCGAGCACCGCGCACGTGCCGATGGCGAGCAGGATCTGGGAGATCGAAAGCTCGAAGTGGAAGCCGATCTGCCCGATGACCTGGAGCGAGATGATCACCGCGGCGAGATGGAGGCGCGGGTCGCTGAGCTTCGGCAGCAGTACCGGGTACGGCCTGCCGCGGATCGTGAAGCTCGGCCCCAAGGGCGCAGGTGCGGCGTGGGCGCTCATTCGCCCAGCCAATGCTAGTGCCCTAGTGAAATATTGAAAACAGGCCGTTCGGCCTACAGCGAGACGTCTTCGGCCTAGAGTGAGACCGGCGCGCCGGTCGTCGCCGAGCGGTGGAGCGCCTCGAGCGCCTTCGCCTGGCCGAGCGCGTCCTCACGGCCCAGCAGCAGCTCGGCCTCGCCGCGAATCGCGTCGCTGAGATTCTCGAGCTCGAGCTGGTAGGAGTCCTCGCGTTCGAGCTCGATGCGCTCGACTTCTCCCTCGCGCCGCAGCTCGATCACGGGAACGTTGCAGTGCCACGGGTCGTCGAGGAAGAGCGAGCCCTCGCTGCCGATCGCCTCGAGCTCGTCGCGCTCCGCCAGCGCGGTGGCGCAGTCGAAGGTGGCGATCACGTCTCCCGGGAACCGCAGCGTCCCGCTGAAGACCCAGTCGGTTCCCGAAGGCCCGTACCACGCCTCACCCCAGACCCGCTCCGGCTCGCCGCCGAGGAGGCGCGAGCCCGAGACGTTGTAACAGCCCACGTCCATCAGCGCGCCGCCCTCGACGTCGGTGCGGAGGCGGATGTTCTCCTGGTCGTAGAGGCCGTACGAGAAGGCGGACCGGATCAGCCTCAGCTCGCCGATCGCCCCGTCGGCGACCAGCTCGGAGAGCCGCTTCGTCTGCGGGTTGTGGCGGTACATGAACGCCTCGCTGAGCAGGCGGCCGTTCCGCTCGCCGGCGTCGAACGCCGCCTCGACCTCCGCGGGGTGGCGCGTGAACGGCTTCTCGCAAAGCACGTGCTTGCCGGCGTCGAGCGCCTTGATCGACCACTCGGCGTGCATCGTGTTCGGCAGCGAGATGTAGACCGCCTCGATCTCGGGGTCGGCGAGCAGTTCCTCGTACGAGCCGTACGCCCGCGGAATCTCCCACTCGCGCGCGTAGGCCTCGGCCCGCGCCTGGTCGCGGCTCGCGACCGCGACGAGGTCGACCTTCTCCGACGCGTGCGCTCCCGGGATCACCTTCCGGTTGATGTCCGCGGTGGAGACAATGCCCCACTTCACTAGTGAACTCACGTGCGTACTATCTCGCATCGTGGCGAGGATCGGCGTGGGGATGCTCGGCTATGCCTTCATGGGCAAAGCCCACTCGAACGCGTTCCGCAAGATCCCGTACATCACCTGGCCGCCGCCGCTCGAGCCCGAGTTGATCGGCATCGCCGGCCGCAACGAGGAGGCCGTGGGTGAGGCGGCCCGGCGCTTCGGCTGGGAGTACGCCACGACTGACTGGCGCGACCTCGTCGCGGACGAGCGGATCGGCCTCTTCGACAACGGCGGGCCGAACTCGCTTCATGCCGAGCCGACGATCACGGCGGCGCAGGCGGGCAAGCACGTCGTCTGCGAGAAGCCGCTCGGCCGGAGCGCGGCCGAGAGCTTCGAGATCTGGCAGGCGGTGGCCGCGACCGGCGTCCGGCACATGTGCGCCTTCAACTACCGGTTCGTGCCGGCGGTGCGGCTCGCACGCGAGATGGTGGATGCGGGCGAGCTCGGCGAGGTGCGCCACTTCCGCGGCCGCTACCTCCAGGACTGGGGCGACGATCCCTCGCTCGACACCTGGCGCTTCGATGCGGACGCCGCGGGCTCGGGCGCCCTCGGCGACCTGATGACGCACGTCGTCGACCTCGCGCGGTTCCTCAACGGTGAGATCGAGACGGTCTCGGGCTTCGCACACACCTTCCTGCCCGGACGCAAGGTCGATGACGCCGTCGAGGCGGCGGTGGGGTTCGCGAACGGTTCGGTCGGCACGCTCGAAGCGACGCGCTTCGCGCACGGGCGCCGTAACGCGTTCCAGTGGGAGATCAACGGCACGAAGGGCTCGCTTGCGTTCGACATGGAGCGCCTGAACGAGCTCCAGGTCTTCCGGGCCGACGGCGACCGCGCCCGCGGCTTCAAGACGGTGCTCGTCTCCGAAGCCGACCACCCGTTCTGGCAGCACTGGTGGCCGCCCGGGCACATCATCGGCTGGGGCGACACGTTCGTCCACGAGCTGCACCACTTCCTCGCTGCGGTCGCCGGCGAGCACGGGGTGGCGCCCTACGGCGCCGACTTCGAGGACGGCTACCGCGCGTCGGAGGTCTGCGACGCGATCGTGCGCTCCGGCGAGACCGGTATGCGCGAGGCGGTCCCGTACCGCTCGCTCTAGCCGGGGCTAGACTTGGGCTCCCCGCCGACGTAGCTCAGCTGGTAGAGCACTTCACTCGTAATGAAGGGGTCCGCGGTTCGAATCCGCGCGTCGGCTCTCCTCGTTACAGGTCGGCGGCCCGTGGCTCGGGCTGTGGCACCAGCGGGACGTTGCCGCCCATGAACGAGATCGTCTTTGCCTCTGCGGTGAGGGCCGCGTCGAGGTCGGCCGCCGTCAGCTCGACGGGGGTCGCGCAGTAGGGGCACATCTGCCAGAGAGGCTCGAGGGGCGCTTTGCACGTCGCGCACGGCTGGCGGAGCATCGTCGCGCAGACGGGGCAACCGAGGTAGTCGGGCTCGATCGCCGCGTTGCAGACGGGGCACGCCGGCAGAGCAGCGCGTCCGAGCTGCTGCTCGAGCGCCTGTAGCTCGACGTCGCGCGCGCGGACGTCGGCGGTCGTCTCGGCCGGCCGGAAGAGGAGATAGACGACCGGCCCGATGTACGGCGGCGCAAGCCCGAGCAGTGTGGCGAGGAAGACGAGGAAGGGGTCGGCGATCCTGCGGCGCGCATCCTTGTGCACCCAGAAGGCGAGGCCGAGCCAGAAGACGACCGCGAGCACGACCGCGATGTTGCGGGCGAAGACGAAGCCGCTCGAATGAAGGAAGCCGTGCGCTCCGTGGACGGCCGCGTAGGTCGAAGCGAGCGGGAGCGCTGTCACGAAGCTGGAGATTCCCCACACCGACGGGAGGCCAAACGCAATTCCCGGTTTCCCGAGCCGCCGCTTCAAGCACAATGTCCGAGACGTGGCAGACGATCAGGGTCGGAACCGGAGAGGACCGCAGCGCGGGCGGCCCTCGCGCAGGGACGTCGAGCTCGAGCGCGTGCTCTTTGCCCGCCGTGGGCGGCTGCGCCGGCAGAACCGGAAACGCCGCAGCATCCTGCTTCTGGTCGCGCTTCTGCTCGCGGCGATCGTCGCGCTGCTGCTTGCCACCGTCGCCTTCACGGGCAGCCAGATCCTGCTCTCCGCCTGCAACCTCTCGGATCTCCGTCCGCTCGCGCTCGGCGAGAACTCGTTCCTCTACACCGACAACAACCGCCTCCTCGGCGTCGTGCCGTCGGCGACGAACCGGCAGCCGCTGCCGCTGAGCAAGATCTCGCCCATGCTGCCCGAGGCCTCGGTCGCCATCGAGGACGCCCGCTTCTGGCAGCACGGAGCCCTCGATTACCGGGGCATCGCCCGCGCCCTCTACCAGGACGTCGCGCACGGACAGGTCGTGCAGGGTGGCTCGACGATCACGCAGGAGCTGGTGCGCAACCTCTATATCGGCAATCCGCAGCGGACCCTGTCGCGGAAGGTCAGGGAGGCCTGCCTCTCGGAGAAGCTCTTCCAGCGGGAGCAGAACCGCTACGGCAAGCACGCCCGCCAGGAGATCCTCTCGGATTACCTGAACGAGGTCTTCTACGGGCGGCACGCGTATGGCGCCGAGGCTGCCTCTCGCACCTACTTCTCGAAGGATGCCGCCGACCTGACGCTCGTGCAGGCGGCGCTTCTCGCCGGCTTGCCGCAGGCGCCGACGGACTTCGACCCCATCGCCCACCCGCAGCGCGCTCTGGTTCGCCGGAACGAGGTTCTGCAGGCGATGTGGAAGAACGGCTACATCAGCGCGGCGAAGCTGCGAAGCGCGACGCAGAAGAAGCTCGAGCTCAGGCCCGGGCACCGCTACTCGCAGCTGAGCGAGCCGACCTTCTTCGGCTGGGCGACGACGCAGCTTGCGCACCGCTTCCACGAGAGCCAGGTCGAGCTCGGCGGCTTCAAGGCCACGACGACGCTCGACCCACGGCTGCAGGGGCTCGCGTTGCACGCCGTGAGCTCGGTCCTGCACACGCCGACGGATCCGGCGGCCGCCATCGTCTCCATCGATCCTCAGACCGGTGCGGTGAAGACGATGGTCGACTACCTCCCGAGCCATCGGCCGATGCAGTTCAACTTCGCGACGCAGGCCCATCGCTCGACCGGCAGCGCCTTCAAGCCGATCACCCTGGCGACTGCGCTGAAAGAGGGCGACTCGCTCTACTCGACCTTCTACGGGCCGCCCGAGCTCTTCATCACCGACCCGCAGTGCGCGACGAACAACGGTCCGTGGGACGTGCACAACTACGCCGACGAGGCGGCCGGGACGATGGACCTCCTCGACGCCACGGCGAACTCGGTGAACACGATCTTCGCCCAGCTGATCGCGAAGGTCGGCGTGGGGAACGTCCAGGCGACGGCGCGCAACCTCGGGGTCACGGAACAGGTCGGGGGCCCGTACTTCCGCCGGGCCTGCGCGATCACGCTCGGCTCGGTCGGGTTCACGCCGCTCGAGCTCACCGACGTCTACGCGACCTTCGCCGACGGAGGCGTCCACCACGATCCGGAGGCGTTCGAGAGCGTCCGCAGTGCGAACGGCAAGGTGATCGAGAAGCTGACCACCAAGGGGACGCGGGTGCTCAGCCCGAGCGTCACCGACCAGCTGACGTACGCCCTCCAGGGCGTGGTGCAGCACGGCACCGGCACGGCGGCTTCGCTCGGCGCCCGCCCGGTGGCCGGCAAGACCGGGACCGCCGAGAACTTCCAGGACGCGTGGTTCTGCGGCTACGTGCCCCAGCTCGCGACCTGCGTCTGGGTCGGGTACCCGAAGGGCGAGATCTCCCTCTACAACGTCGAGGGCGTCGGCGCGGTGGCAGGTGGGACGCTGCCCGCCGAGATCTGGCACGACTACATGAGCTCTGCCGTCGGCAACCTGCCCGTCAAGCAGTTCCCGGCGGCCGATCTCAACGGCGGCACGCTGATCAACGGAACCGGCACCTACGGCTCCTCGTCGGGATACCCCACCTCGCCGACGGGGTGAGAGTTCGGCATCGCGGGGCAGAACGGCCCCGTGGCTTCTACCTTGCTGAACCGCCTCGACGACCTCGTCGGTGACGCGATCGAACACGCCGTGCGCGGTCACCACGCGCGGCGGCTGAGGCGGAACGGCGGCGGGGCGGCCGTCGATCCGGACGCTGGCGGCTGGGCGAGCACCGCGTCGTTCGCGCCGCGTCCCGGCTGCCGCGTCGAGGCATTCGTGGACGGACGAGAGGCGCTACCGCGGATCGCGGACGCGATCCGCTCCGCGCGCTCTCACGTCCACCTCGCGGGCTGGCACTTCGATCCCGCCTTCCGGCTGGAGGAGGAAGGCCCGACGCTGCGTGCACTGCTCGCGGAAGCCGCCGAGCGAGTAGACGTCCGGGTGCTCGCCTGGGCCGGCGCCCCCTTGCCGCTCTTCCATCCGGACCGCGGCGAGGTGCGGCGCGCAGGTGAGGAACTCGTCGGTGGCACCCGGATCTCGCTGGCGCTCGACGCACGAGAGCGGCCCTTCCACTGCCACCACGAGAAGCTCGTCGTCGTCGACGACCAGGCTGCGTTCGTGGGCGGGATCGACCTCACGGCCCTGGGGGGCGACCGGCTCGACTCGAGCGATCACCCACGGCGCGCCGGGCTCGGCTGGCACGACACCGCGCTGCGGCTCGCAGGACCCGTTGTCGCCGACGTGGCGGAGCACTTCCGCATGCGCTGGGAGGGAGTGACGGGGAACGGCCTGCCCAAGCCGGATCCGCCCGCCGTCGCGGGCGGCATCGAGGCGCAGCTCGTGCGGACGGTTCCCGAGCGGCTGTACGAACCCTGCCGGGACGGCGAGTGGTCGATCCTCGAGAGCTACCTCCGCGCGCTGCAGGCGGCCGAACGGTTCGTGTACCTCGAGAGCCAGTTCCTCTGGTCGCCGGAGCTCACGGTCGTGCTCGCCGAGAAGCTGCGCCGGCCGCCACGCGACGACTTTCGCGTGATCGCGGTCCTCCCGGCGCGGCCGAACAACGGCGCCGACGACAGCCGCGGACAGGTCGGGGCGCTCATCGACGCCGACAACGAGTCCGGAGACGAGACGACCCGCTTCCTCGCCTGCACCCTGTACCAGTCGGGCCCCGGCGGGAATCCCGTCTACGTCCACTCGAAAGCGGCCGTCATCGACGACGCGTGGCTCACGATCGGCTCTGCGAACCTCAACGAGCACTCGCTCTTCAACGACACGGAGACGAACGTCGTCCTTCGCGATCCGACGCTCGCGCGGGAGGTGCGCCTGAGACTGTGGGAGGAGCATCTCGAACGGCCGCGCGAGGACATCGACGGCGATCCGGCGCGAGTGTTCGACGAGCTGTGGAAGCCGCTCGCGAAGGAGCGGTTCGAGCGCCGGAGACGCGACGGCTGGGCCGACGGAAAGCTCACGCTGCTCCCACACGTCTCCCGTCGCAGCGAGGCCCTCTGGGGCCCGCTCAACGGCCTCTTCGTCGACGGCTAGGCCTAGCTAGGACCCGGGCTTGCAGGGCGATCCGCCGAGGCGCGTCTGCACGGCGGGCTCGATTGCCTCCAGCGCATCGAAGCAGTCCTCGCAGAGCCCCACCGCGCTCTTCGCCTTGCGGATCAGCAAGGCTCGCTGGTCGACCGGCAGGACGCCGATGGAGAGCAGGAACCGGTTCAGCTCGAGCTCGAGCGCGCGGGGCCCGTGCCTGTGCACCGTCTTCAGCGGTGCCTCGAGCCTGTGCAGCCGCACGATCATCAGCTTCGCCCGCCGGATCACGCGGTGCTGCTTCGCCGACAGCGTGCACGTCGTAGTCGTCCTCGTTGCAGCCCGCGTCGTCGTTCTGTGCTGCGATCCGCTGCCGCAACCCGCCGCGATCGTCGCAACGACGGCCGCCAACGCCGCGACGGCGAAGCCCTTCTGCCTCAGATCTGCCAGGTCCCTTCGTGGATCAGCGGGATACGCCGGCCGCGCGCGGTGAAGCCGGTCGCCTCGAGCTCGGGGCTGCCGATCATGACGTCGAGGTGGATCGTCGAGCGGTTCACACCACGTGCAGGTGTCTCCAATCGGGTACCGCCGAAACCACTGCCGAACGCGATGTGGGCGGCCGCGTTCTCGTCGAGCAGCGTGTTGTAGTAGATCCGGCCGGTCTGCCCGATGCGCGACGAGGCGTCGACGAGCGCGACCTCACCGAGTCGCCGTCCGCCTCGGTCCGTGTCGAGATACGACGCGACGAAGTCGCGGTCGGCGTCCGAGTCGGCCTCGAGGCGTATGAGCCGTCCGTTCGAGAACTCGCCGCTGAGCCCGTCGATCAGGCGGCCGCGGAACGAGAGAGGGAACGTGCACCGGAACGTCCCGTTCGTCTTGCGCGGGTCCGGGCTCGTGAAGGTCTCCTCCGTCGGCATGTTCGGCGCAAGGGTTCGACCGTCGACGAGCGTCTCCGGACCGCCGAGCCAGCGCGAGCTCGGTGCAAGGCCCAGCTCGAGCTCGGTTCCCGGCCCGCGCAACTCGACCCGAGTCAGGCCGAGCTTCGTCAGCCGTGCCGAGCGGCGGCTGAGCGTGCGCAGGTGCCGGCGCCAGCCACTCGTCCCCTTGCCGTCGTCGTCGGCGAGGCGGCAGAAGCTGAGGAGGTCGCGGGCGAGGCGGCGCTTCGCTTTCAGCGGCTCGAGGCCCGGATAGACCTGGCCGGCCCAGTAGTCGGTGGGCCAGCCGGCGATCGTCCAACGCGCCCGCATGTTCAGCTGGGCGCGGCGCAGGAAGCCCACGTGCTTGGCCAGCCGCGAGTAGTCGGTCGCGATCCGCTCGGGCGGCACGCCGTCGAGGTAGCCGCCCTCACCCTCGCCGGTGATCTGCGCGAGCGCACCGTGAGGGCTCGCAACCTCTCGAAAGCGCCGCCGCGCCCACGGCGAGACGGCGCCGAGCGCGTCGTCGGTTCCGTGCAGGAGGCGTGCGCGCATCACGAGTGGATCCAGCGTCAAGACCTCGACGTACTGCGCGCCCGAACGGTACGCGGACTCGGCAACGGCGACGAGCAACTCCCGGTGCTCGGGCTCGCCCTGGACGACCAGCGTGTCTCCGTGCTCGATGCCGAGACATGCGCTCACGATCGCGTCGGCGTAACGCGAGAGCGACTCGGGCGGTAGGAGCGCTTCGGACACTCGGATCAGCGAGTCGCTTCGAGCGCCGCCGCGACCGTGTCGTGAACGAGGAAATGGCGGTCGAGGCCGGACACCTCGAGTGCCCGCCGGGTCTCGAGCCCGGGCGCGGCGAGCCGAAAACCGTCGCCGTCGGTCATCCTCGAGCGTGCCTCGATCAGCACGCCGAGCGCGGTCGAGTCGATGAATCGCACCTCTTCGAGGTCGACGACGAGCACCCCGGGCTCGGCCTCGCACGCCTCCAGCAGCGCGCCGCGCATCTCCTCGGCGTTGTAGAGGTCGAGCTCGCCTGCGAGCGAGACGACGACCGCGTCGTCGCGGCGATCGACTCCCTTGACCACCGACTCGCGCCCTCCGGACGTTTCGGTGCCCGGTGTCCCGCCCTCGCTCAACCGTCTCCTCCTCTCGACCGCTCCGCGGCAGCCGCCGTTCGCGCGGGCATTCAAGCAAGAATGATCCGGTGGAGCTCGACGAGATCGCAGCACGCGCCGCGGGCGAGAACTTCCCGGTCGGCTCCGTTCTCTTCCCACGCCCGCTGCGCCCGCACATCCGCGCCCTGTACTGCTACGCGCGGCTCGTCGACGAGCTCGGCGACGCGTACGAGGGCGACCGCCTCGCTGCGCTCGACGAGCTCGAGCGGGAGCTGGACGCCGCGTTCGCGGGGGAGGCGACGTGGTCCGTGTTGCGGAACGTGCAGCCCACGATCCGGGAGTTCGACCTGCCGCGCGAGCCGTTTCTCCGCCTGATCGAGGCGAATCGCATGGATCAGCGAGTGACCGCGTACGAGACCTGGGCGGACGTGAAGAACTACTGCGTCCACTCGGCCGACCCGTGCGGCCGGCTCGTGCTCGGCGTCCTCCGGCTGCTCGACGAGCCCGAGCTCGTGGCGGCGAGCGACTCCGTCTGCACCGGGCTGCAGCTCGTGAACTTCCTCCAGGACGTGCCGCGCGATCTCGAGCTCGGCCGCGTCTATCTGCCCGCGGAGGATCGGCGCGCCTTCGGCGACCCGCCGCTCGACCGGCCGACCGAGGAGTTGCGAGGACTGCTCCGTTTCGAGGCGGAGCGCGCCTCGGAGCTGCTCGCCGCCGGAGAGGTGCTGCGCGTCGAGATCGGGGGAGGCTCGGCCGGGCGGTCGCGCTCTTCGCCCGCGGCGGTCTGGCCGCGCTCGATGCGCTCGAGTCGGCCGACTGGGACATCTTCAGCGGCCGGCCACGACCGTCGCGCGCCCGCCTCGCGCGCGAGGCCGCACTCGTACTCGTGCGATAGCGTCGCCGCGAGATGAGCGTCCAGGAGGCCTATGCCGAGGTCGGCCGCATCACGCGGCGCGAGGCGAAGAACTTCGCCTACGGGATCATGGTGCTGCCGAAGGCGAAGCGGCAGGCGATCGCCGCGATCTACGCGTTCGCGCGGAGCGTGGACGACGTCGCCGACGGCGAGCTGCCGCCCGAGGAGAAGCGGGCCAGGCTCGAAGAGTTGCGGGCGGCGCTCGACTCCGATCCCGCCGATCCGGTCTTCGTGGCACTGCTCGACGCGCGCGAGCGCTTCGGCATCCCGCGCGACCCGCTCGCGGCGCTCGTCGACGGAGGCTTGCAGGATCTCGAGCAGTCCACCTATGCCGACTTCGACGACCTGCGCGGCTACTGCGAGAAGGTCGCGGGTGCGGTCGGGCTCGCGTGCGTCCCGGTCTACGGCTCCGAGCGACACGGAGCGCGCGATGACGCTCGGGATCGCGCTGCAGCTGATCAACATCATCCGCGACGTCGACGAGGACCAGCGACTCGGTCGCGTCTATCTGCCCCAGGACGAGATCGCCGCGTTCGAGGTCGAGAAGCTCGCGCTGTCGCCGGAGTTCCGCGAGTTGATGGCCTTTCAGGCCGCGCGGGCGCGGACGTACCTCGCCGAGGGATTGCGCCTGCTCGACTCGCTCGACCGCCGCAGCACTCTTTGCGTCGGCACGTTCGCCGGCCTGTATCGCGAGACGCTCGAGCGGATCGAGGCGTCCGGCTTCGACGTGTTCGGCGAGAAGACGCGCCTTTCGACGCCGCGCAAGCTCGCGGTCGTCGCGCGAGGGCTCCTGCCGTGAAGGTCGCGGTCGTGGGCGGCGGCCTCGCCGGGCTCTCCGCTGCGCTCGACCTCGTCGACGCGGGTCACGCGGTCACGGTGCTCGAGGCGCGGCCGACGCTCGGCGGCGCCGTGCAGACGCTGCCCGAGCGCGAGGGAGATCCCGAGCCGCCGCCTGACAACGGCCAGCACATCGGGCTCGGCTGCTTCACCGAGTATCTGAGCTTCCTCGAGCGCATCGGCGAAGGCGGATCGTTCCTTCGCACCCGGCTCGGGCTGCCGGTCATCGACGAGGACGGCGTGGCCGCGACGATCGAGCCGAGCCTGACGGGATTGCTCCGCTACAAACACCTGCCGACGAGAGAGCGGCTCCGAATCCCGTTCACACTCCTGCGACTGCGCTCGGCGCAGTCGCAACCCAAAGAATCGTTCGGACGACTTGCTCAGGAGGGTCGGCGAAAGCGACACCTCCATCGATTGTTTCTGGGACGTCTTCGTGCGGCCCGCGCTCAATCTTCGCTGCGACGAGGTCGACGCCGGCGCAGGTCTCTTCACCGTCCGCACCGCGCTGCTCGGGCCGCGTACGAACAGCGACCTGATCCTCCCGACGCAGCCGCTCGGACGGATGCACGGCGACGCGGCAGGTTCGGCGCTCGAGGCCGCCGGCGCGACCATCCAGACCGACACGCGCGTCGGCCTCGCTCGACGAGCTCGACACCGACGCGATCGTCGTGGCCGTTCCGCCCGCCGAGAGCGCGCGCCTGCTCGGCGAGCCCGAGCCGGAGCTCGAGGACTCGCCGATCGTGAGCGTCCATCTCTGGTTCGAGCGGCAGCTGCTCGAGCAACCGCTCGCCGCGCTGCTCGGCTTCGGACGCGCACTGGGTCTTCGATCGCGGCGCGCTCACCGGGAGCCGGCCCGAGCGCGGCCAGTACCTGACCGTGGTCTCGAGCGGCGTCCCCGAGCTGCTCGAGGTGCGCGGGCGCGAGCTGGTGGAGCGGATCGCCGGACAGCTCACCGAGCGGCTCGGCGAGGCCGAGCTCCTCTGGTCGCGCGTCAGCCGGGAGCCGTACGCGACGATCGCGCTGCGGCCGGGCGTCGAGCGGCCGGGAGTGGAGACGTCGCAGCCGAACGTCGCCCGCGCCGGGAGCTGGACCGACACAGGCTGGCCGGCCACGATGGAGAGCGCGATCCGCAGCGGCCGCCGGGCGGCTCAGCACATCTTGAGCACTGTTTCCGCCACGATTACGGCCTGAGATGACCGTCACCGTTGCACTGACCGAACTGGACACCGCGATCGAGCGCGGCACGCAACGGCTGCTCGAGCTGCAGCGGCCGGACGGCGTCTGGGTCGGCGAGCTCGAGTCGAACGTGACGATGACGGCGCAGCACCTCTTCTGGAACCACGCGCTCGGCCTGCGCACGCCCGAGATGGATCGGCGGATCGCGAACGAGCTGATGGCGCGCATGCGCGACGACGGCACGTGGTCGATCTGGTTCGAGGGGCCGCCCGACCTCTCCACCTCGCTGGAGGCATACGTCGCACTTCGTATGTGCGGCGTCGATCCCGGCCCGGCGACGCTCGCGTATCTGCAGCGCGAAGGAGGCATCCCGAAGGCGCGGCTGTTCACGAAGTGCTTCCTGGCGCTCCTCGGCCAGTGGCCGTGGCAGCGGATGGTTCCCATCCCGCCCGAGCTCGTGCTCTTCCCGCCCAGAGGCCCGTTCTCGATCTACAACTTCGCCTGCTGGGCGCGGCAGACGTTCGTGGCTCTCTCGCTCGCGCAGTCGCTGCGGCCCGTTCGACCCATCGACGTCGACCTGCGAATGCTCGGCGCGATCCCCGGGAAGACGCGCGGGTCGATCCGGCGCGACCCGCTGCGCCGTCTGGCGCAGAAGCGAGCCGAGGAATGGATCCGGGCGCGGCAGGAGGTGGACGGATCGTGGGGAGGCATCCAGCCGCCCTGGGTGTGGGGGATCATCGCCCTCGACGCGCTGGGTCACGACGTCGCGCACGACGACACCATGCGCCGGGCGGTCGATGGTTGGCAGGGATTCATGGTCGAAGACGGCGACCGCCTGCGCCCCGAGGCGTGCCAGTCGCCGGTGTGGGACACCGCGCTCGCCGTGCTCGGGCTCCGCGCGTGCGGCGTGCCGGCCGACCACCCTCAGCTCGTCGCCGCCGGCGAGTATCTCCTGCGCCAGCAGGTGACGCTCAGGGGCGACTGGTCGATCCGGGCGCCGGACCTCGATCCCGGTGGCTGGGCCTTCGAGTTCGAGAACGACCTCTATCCCGACGTCGACGACGCGGCCGTCGTCGCCCTCGCGCTGCACGAGCTCGGGCGCGGCGAGGACGCCGTCGAGCGCGGCGTCGACTGGCTCGCGGGCATGCAGTCGCGCGACGGGTGGCTGGGGAGCGTTCGACGTCGACAACCAGGCGATGTGGCTCTACAAGATCCCGTTCTGCGACTTCGGCAAGGTGACCGACGAGCCGAGCGCCGACGTCACCGCGCACTCGCTCGAGATCCTCGGGACGCTCGGAGTGCATCGCGACTCGGCCGAGCGAGGGCTCGACTGGCTGCTCTCCGAGCAGGAGGACGACGGCTCGTGGTTCGGCCGCTGGGGCGTCAACCACATCTACGGCACCGGAGCCGCACTGCCGGGCCTCGAGGCCGTGGGCGTTCCGCACGACCATCCTTCCATGCGCCGCGCCGTCGCCTGGCTCGACTCCGTGCAGCAGAAGAACGGCGGTTTCGGCGAGGACATCCGCTCGTATGCCGACCCCGCCTGGCGCGGCCGGGCGGACTTCACGACGCCGTCGCAGACGGCCTGGGCGCTGCTTGCGTACGTGGCCGCAGGAAACGCTGAAGATTCGGCCAGCCGGCAGGGCGGCAGACTATCTCTGTGCCGCGCAGGGCGCGGACGGTGATTGGCACGAGGAGCACTTCACCGGCACAGGGTTCCCCCTCGACTTCATGATTCGGTACCACCTCTACCGCCTCACGTTTCCGCTTCTGGCACTCGGACGACTGAGAGAAAGGTTGGCTGGATGAAGTTCCCGCTGGGGTCGACGGTCTCGATCGGCAAGTACGTCGCAGCGCAGCAGCGCAAGGGCGAGCGCTATCCGCTCGTGCTGATGCTCGAGCCCACGCTCGCGTGCAACATCGCCTGCATCGGCTGCGGGAAGATCCGCGAGTACGAGTCGAACCGTGCGCGCCTCTCGATCGAGGAGTGCGTCGACGCAGCAGTCCAGTGCCCCGCTCCCGTCGTCTCGATCTGCGGCGGCGAGCCGCTCGTCTACAAGGGGATCGAGGAGGTCGTGCCGCAGGTGCTCGAGCTCGGCAAGACGATCGAGCTCTGCACGAACGCGCTTGCGGCTCGAGCAGTGCCTCGACTGGTTCGAGCCGTCGGGCCGGCTGACCTTCGTCATCCACCTCGACGGGATGCGCGAGATCCACGACTACGTCTGCGACTACCCCGGGCTCTGGGACATCGCCATCGACGCGATCAAGACGGCCCGCGGCCGCGGCTTCCGCGTGACGACGAACACGACGATCTTCAAGGAGACCGAGGTCTCGGACGTGATCGAGATGATGCGCTACCTCACCGACGAGGTCGGCATCGACGGGATGCTCGTGGCGCCCGGCTACCAGTACTCGCAGATCGATCCGGCGCTGACGATGACGCGCGACGAGCACGAGGAGAAGTTCCGGGCGATCCGCGCTGCGACGAAGGAGCACGGCTACCGCTGGATCGCGACGCCGATCTACCAGGACTTCCTCACGGGCGAGCGCGAGCTCACGTGCGCGCCGTGGGGCTCGATCACGCGCAACCCGTACGGCTGGAAGGGCCCGTGCTACCTGCTCACCGACGGGATCTTCCCCACCTACGAAGCGCTGCTCGAAGGGATGGAGTGGGACGCCTACGGGCCGGGCAACGACCCGCGCTGCGAGCACTGCGGCATCCACTGCGGGTTCGAGCCGTCGGCCGCGTACGAGGCATCGAAGAGCCTGAAAGAGACCGTGCGGAGTCTCGCGTGGACGCTGACGGGCTGACATTCGCCTGCGCGACGAGCGCCGAGGAGCGGGTCGCGCGGCGGCTCGGCTTTGACGCGGTGCGCGTCGGCGTCTGTGTCGCGAACGGCGTCCCCGAAGGCCGTCTCGTCTCCTTCGGGCTTGCCGGCTCGCTCGGCGAGCTGGAGATCGGCGACGTGCTCGACGTGACCCGTGTGGTCGACGAGGCGGGCACAACCATCTGGGAAGGGCCGGGGCTCGGGGTGCGCGGTGCCCACCCGGGCGTCGTGCTGGGCGGCGACGTCCTCGTGCACGACCCGGCCGAGCGCGCGCGCCTGCGCGAGTCGAGCGGTGCCGACGCGGTCGACATGGAGAGCGGAGTCCTCGCGCGCAGCGGCCGGCTCGCCGGCGTTGTTCGCGCGATCTCCGACGACGCAGGCAGTGCGGTCGAGGGAGTGGATCGGACGGTGCACGCCGACGGGCGCACGAACGTCGCGGGCCTGGTCCGCTGGGTCGCGACCCGCCGCGGCGCCGCGGTGCGCTCGATGCGCGACGCGGTGCGGGCGCTGCACGCGCTGGAGGAGGCGGTCGCAGCGTGAGAGGGCGTGTCCTCCTCGCGGCTCCGCGCTCGTTCTGCGCGGGCGTCGATCGGGCGATCGAGATCGTCGAGCGGCTGCTCGAGCAGTACGGGCCGCCGGTCTACGTACGCCATCAGATCGTCCACAACGAGCACGTCGTGCGCCGGCTCGAGCAGCTCGGCGCCGTCTTCGTCGAGGACGAGAGCGAGATCCCCGAGGGCGAGATCTGCGTCCTCTCGGCCCACGGCGTCGCGCCGGCCGTGAAGGAGAACGCGCAGCGTCGCGGGCTGCGAGTCGTCGACGCGACCTGCCCGCTCGTGAACAAGGTGCACGCCGAGGCTCGCCGCTACGCCGACAGCGGCCATCTCGTCGCGCTCGTCGGCCACGAGAATCACGTCGAGGTGATCGGGACGCTCGGGGAGCGCCCTGACTCGACCGTCGTGATCGAGTCGCCCGAGCAGGCGCGCGAGCTCGTGACCGACAAGCCGGTCGCCGTGATCACGCAGACGACGCTGTCGCTCGACGACGTCGCGCCGATCGTGGACGCCCTCGAGGACCACGTCGGCACGCTGCGCAGGCCGCATGCCGACGACATCTGTTACGCGACGCAGAACCGCCAGGACGCCGTGAAGGCGATGGTCGCGCAGGGTGCGACGCTCGTCCTCGTGATCGGCTCGGAGACGAGCTCGAACGCGCAACGGCTGGTCGAGGTCGCTCAGGCCGCGGGGGCCCAGGCGACGCTCGTCGACGGCGAGAGCGGGCTCGACCCGGGGCTCCTCGAAGGCCACGAGACGATCGGCCTCACTGCCGGCGCCTCGACGCCCGAAGAACTCGTGCGGGCAACGGCCGCACGGCTCGCCGAGGCCGGCTACGCGCTCCCGGAGGAGATCGAGGTCGCGAAAGAGGATGTCCACTTCAGGCTGCCAAAGGAGGTCGCACAGGCATGACGACCGTCGACGTTCCGTATTCGATCGCCGCGGCCCTCCCGTCGCTGTCGGTGATGGACATCACGAACGACGTCTCGCGCGAGGTCGCCGACGCGGACGTGAGCTCGGGCATCGCGTACCTCCACACCGAAAGCACGCTGTCGCTGGTTCGCGTGCAGGAGCGGGAGACGGGCTTCTTCGAGGATCTCGAGTCGCTGCTCGAGCGCGTGGTTCCCGGGAAGCTGCGCTCTCGCGAGCGGCTCGTCGCGTTCCTGCTCGGCCCCGGCTCGGAGCAGGTGCCCTTCCTCGACGGAGCGCTCTGCCTCGGCCAGTGGCAGCGGATCCTGCTCTTCTCGCTCGACGCGCAGCACCGGGCCGACTGGAAGCTCACGCTCGTCGGCTGACCGCTTCGTGCGGACGCGGGAGCTGACCGCCGAGGAGGCCGAGACACCGCTCGGCTGGCTCTATCCAGGCAGGTACGCGACGTACGACGTTCGCGGCGCGCTCGGCGCGGATCGCGGCTTCTTCTTCGTGGAGGACGACGACGGCGCAGTCGTCGGCTTCGGCTGCGTGGGTGCGGAGGCTCGGATTCCCGGCGTCGACCCCGAGCCGGGAACGATCGACATCGGTTACGGGATGCGGCCCGAGCTGACGGGGCAGGGCCTCGGTCGCGAGTTTGTCGGCGCCGTCCTCGCGCACGCGTGCGCAGGGGAGCCGGCCGCGCGCGTGCGGATGCTGATCCTGCGCTGGAACGAGCGCTCGCGCAGCGTCGCGCAGGCGCACGGGTTCCGTGTCGTCGCGCGGGCGGGCGAGTTCGACGTGCTCGTGCGGAAGCCGCAGCGCGAGCCGGGCGGCGCGGAGTACCGTCAGCCCTGAGATGCTGATCCTGAGCCGCAGCGACGTGGAGACGCTGCTCGACCTCGACGCGCTGATCGACGCGCTCGCGGCCGCGCACGCGGAGCTCTCCTCCGGGAAGGCTTCGCTCGTGCCGCGGGTCGGCGCGTTCGCCGGCGACGCCGGCGTGCTCGGCGGGATGCTCGCCTATGCGCCCTCGAGCGGACTCGGCTGCAAGCTCGTCACGCTCTTCCCGGGCAACCGCGACCGCCCCACGCACCAGGCGGTCATCTCGGTCTTCGACCCTGCGACGGGAACGCCGCTTGCTCTGATGGACGGGACGTACATCACGGCGATGCGCACGGCCGCGGCCGCGGCGCTCGCCACGCGCCTCCTCGCGCGACCCGGCGCGCGCATACTCGCGATCCTCGGCACGGGCGTGCAGTCGCGCTCGGCGCAGGAGATGTTCCCCCGCGCGCGCGACTTCGCCGAGGTGCGGGTCGCCGGCCGCGGCGAGTTCGAGGACGCCGTCCGCGGAGCCGACGTCGTGCATGCGACGACGGCCTCGCCCGAGCCCGTCGTCCGCTTCGAGTGGCTGAGCCCCGGCGCGCATGTCAGCTCCGTCGGGTCGACGCTCACCGGGGGGTTCGAGCTCGATCCCGCGATCGTCGAGCGGGCCGACCTCGTCGTCGTCGAGCAGCGCGACTCGGCCTTCGCGCCGCTGCCGGCAGGCGCGCCCGAGCTCGACCCGCGCGGCCGCGACGGAGTCGTCGAGCTCGGCGAGATCATCGCCGGCACGGCTGCCGGGAGAAGCTCGGAAGATCAGATCACGCTGTACAAGTCGGTCGGCGTCGCCGTCCAGGACCTCGCCGCCGCGGCGCTCGTCGTCGCGGCCGCGGCGGGAACGCGGCATCGGCCAGGAGATCGAGCTGGAGGAGATCAACGCATGAGCAGCAACGAAGACTTTTCGCCCGGCCTCGCCGGGGTCGTCGCGTTCGAGACGGAGATCGCCGAGCCGGACAAGGACGGCGGCGAGCTTCGGTACCGCGGCGTCAACATCGAGGATCTCGTCGGCAAGGTGCCGTTCGAGCAGGTGTGGGGACTGCTCGTCGACGAGTCGCTCCACCCCGGCCTCCCGTACGAGCACATCGACCTCGAGCGCCGCACCGGCGGGCACATCTCCGACCTTCAGTCGACGCTCGCGGCGTTGAGCGGCGAGTGGAAGCTCGGTCAGTTCATCGACATCGACGACGAGCAGGCGAAGGAGGATCTGCGCCGGCTCTCGGCGGCGGCTCTCTCGATCGTCGCGCAGTCGGCCCGCGGCGCCGACCTGCCGCCCGTGCCGAAGGAGACGGTGGCGGAGGGCCAGACGGCCGCCGAGCGGTTCGTGCTCGAGTGGCGCGGCGAGCTGAACGAGAAGTCGGCCAGGGCGATCGACACGTACTGGATCTGCACGGCCGAGCACGGCCTCAACGCGTCGACGTTCACGGCGAGGATCGTCGCCTCGACCGGCGCGGATGCCGGCGCTGCGCTCTCGTCGGCGGTCGGAGCGCTCTCCGGGCCGCTCCACGGCGGAGCTCCGGCGCGCGTCCTGCCGATGCTCGACGCCGTCGCCGAATCGGGCGATGCCGAGAAGTGGGTCGCGGAGGCGCTCGGCCGCGGCGAGCGGATCATGGGCTTCGGCCACCGGGTCTACCGCGCCGAGGATCCGCGCTCGCGTGTGCTCAAGCGCGTGGCGAAGGAGCTCGGCTCGCCGCGCGTCGAGGTGGCGGAGGAGCTCGAGCAGGTCGCGCACGAGGCGATTGCGAAGAAGAGCGAGGGACACTCGTGGACGAACGTCGAGTACTGGTCGGCAGTCGTTCTCGACGTCGCCGAGGTTCCGCCGCCGCTCGCACCCGCGATGTTCGCCTGCTCGCGCACCGCGGGCTGGTCGGCGCACGCCCTCGAGCAGAAGCGGCTCGGCGTGCTCATCCGGCCGTCGGCGAAGTACATCGGACCCGGGGCGCGGTCGCTGCAGGAGGTCTAGGCTGCTCGCGTGAGACGCCTCGCCCTGGTGCTCGTCGCCGGCCTCGCGCTCGCCGGCTGCGGCGGCTCGAGCCAGCCTTCGACAACCAACAGCACCGCGAACGCGCAGGCCCAGATCAGGAGGGCCTACGAGCAGTTCTTCGCGGCCAGTACGCCGCTTGCCGACCGCGTCGCCGTGCTCCAGGACGGCTCGAGGTTCAAGAAGGTCGTCGCGAGCTTCGCGAGCAACCCCCTCGCCAAGAACGTCCACGTGACGGTTTCCTCGGTCGGAGTCCAGGACGGGGGCAAGGCGAAGGTCGTCTACACCGTCAAGTTCGGCAACACATCGCTCGGGAAGCAGCAGGGCACCGCCGTGCTGCAGAACGGAACGTGGAAGGTGGGGTTCGCGAGCCTGTGCAAGCTCGTGGCGCTCAGCGGCAGCACTCCGTCCGCCTGCAAGTCGTAACCTCGGCCGCGTGAGCTCGATCACGCTGTTCCGGCAGCGCCACGCCCGCGAGGCCGCCCTCGCGGCGGTCTGCGCGATCCTCTTCCTCACCTTCCTCGACAACACGATCGTCAGCGTCGCGCTCGCCGACATCCAGACGTCGCTCTCGACGAGCGTGACGGGCCTGCAGTGGATCGTCGACGGCTACATGCTCACGTTCGCCGCGCTGATGCTCACCGGCGGCACGCTCGGCGACCTGTTCGGACGGAAGAAGGTAATGCTCGGCGGGGTCGCGCTCTTCTGCGCCGGCTCGATCGTGGCCGCCGTCGCTCCCGGCACGAGCGTTCTCATCGCGGGGCGGATCGTGATGGGCGTCGGCGCCGCTGCGTCGGAGCCTGGGACGCTGTCGCTCATCCGGCACATCTATCCCGAGCGTGGGGAGCGCGCCCGCGCGCTCGGCGTCTGGGCGGCCGTCTCGGGCCTCGCGCTCGCGCTCGGGCCGGTGCTCGGCGGAGTTCTGGCCGACGGCATCGGCTGGCGGAGCATCTTCTGGTTCGGCCTCGGCTTCGGCGCGGTCGCGTTCGCGGTCGCTGCCGTCACGCTCACCGAGAGCAAGGATCCCGAGGGACGGAAGCTCGACGTGGCGGGGCTCGTCACCGGCGCGGCGGCGATCATGGCCGCGACCTTCGCCGTCATCGAGGGCGAGAACAACGGCTACGGCACGTGGTGGATCGACGGCCTCTTCGTGCTTGCAGTGGTCTTGACTGCGGCGTTTGTGATTGTCGAGCGCCACGCGCCCGATCCCGTGCTCAAGCTCGAGTTCCTCCGCAACCCGACGTTCACGGCGGCAAACGTCGTCGCCTTCGCGACCAACCTGTCGGTCTTCTCCGTCTTCTTCTTCACGGCGCTTTACCTGCAGCTGATCACCGACTTCTCCGGCTATCAGATCGCGCTCGTCTTCACCTCCCTCGCGGTGGCGATGATCGTCGCCGGCCTGGTCGCCGGCCGCTGGACCGCCCGCGTCGGTCCGCGCGGGCCGATGGTGATCGGGTGCCTCCTCGCCGGGCTCGGGCTCCTGCTCGTCGACCATCAGCTGACGGCGACGACGAGCGTCGCCGCGCTCGCCTGGCCGCTCGCGATCGCCGGAGTCGGCTTCGGGATCGCGCTCGTCACGATGACGGCGGCGGTGCTCGGCCTCGTCCCGCCCGAGCAGTCGGGCATGGCCGCTTCGACCGTGAACACGAGCCGCGAGCTGGGCGGCGTGTTCGGCGTCGCGGTGCTGGGCGCGGTCGTCAACGCGCAGCTCACGAGCGGGCTCAACGAGAAGCTCGTCGGCCTACACATCCCGCTCCTCTATCGCAACGTCGTGATCCAGTTCGTCACGACCGGCGGCAACATCACGAGCGCCGAGAACAGCCCCGGGGTGAAGGGTCACACCGCTCTGATCGCCAAGGTGCTCCTCGCGGCCGAGGGCGCGGCCGGTCACGGCGTCCATCTCGCGCTTCAGATCGCCGCCGGGATCGTCCTCGCGGCGGCCGTCGTCGCGGCCTTCGCCGCGCGGCATAGGGTTGCCGCTGTGGAGGGTGTGGAGGTCTAGTGCCGCGCGCGGTCTTGATCGGCGGCACGGGGATGATCGGCCGGGCGGCGGCGCGCGCGCTCGCGGGCGACGGCTGGGAGGTCGTCGCGGTCTCGCGCTCCGGCACGCTCCCCGACGGGCTCGCCGAGCTGGGAGTCGAGTCGGCTGTCGCCGACCGCGCGGACGACGCGCAGCTGCGGGCCGCGATCGGCGCGGGCGCCGACTTCGTCCTCGACACCGTCGCCTTCGACCGCGTGCAGGGCGAGCAGCTCAACGGGCTCGCCGGCCTCGTCGGCTCGGTCGCGGTCATCTCGAGCGCCTCGGCGTACGCGGATGAAGACGGCAGGGCGCTCGACGGCGAGGGAGGCGACTTCCCCGAGTTCCCGGTTCCGGTCTACGAGACGCAACGCACCGCGGAGCCCGGCGACGCCACCTATTCGACGCGCAAGGCCGAGCTCGAGCAGACCCTGCTCGAGGGTCCGCTGCCGGCCACGCTTCTTCGCGCGTGTGCGATTCACGGACCGGGCGCGCAGCTCCCGCGCGAGCTCTTCTTCGTCAAGCGCGCCGTCGACGGGCGGCGGCAGGTCGCGCTCGCCTGGAACGGCGAGAGCCGCTTCCACACGACGTCGGTCGAGAATCTCGCCGAGCTGATTCGCCTCTCCGCGGCGCAGCCGGGCTCCCGCGCGCTCAACGCCGGCGACCCCGATCCGCCTAGCACGCTCGAGATCTGCCAGGCGGTCGGCGCGGCGCTCGATCACGAGTTCGAGCCCGTGCTGCTTGCGGACGGATCGTTCGGCAACCCGTGGGCAGTACCGCGGCCGTTCGTCGTCTCGATGGAGGCTGCGGAGCGCGAGCTCGGCTACCGGCCGGTCACGACGTATCCCGAGGCCGTTCGCGAGACCTGCGCGTGGCTCGTCGGCGAGCTCGAGCGCGGCCGCAGCTGGGACGGCACCTATCTCGAGGAGACGCTCGACTACGCAGCCGAGGACGAGGCGATCGGAGCGCACGCGTGATCGAGGCCGCCGACTACCGCGGCCGCTTTCCGATCCTCGAGACCTGCACCTACCTCATCAACCACTCGCTCGCGGCGATGCCCGCGGCTGCCGAGGACAACCTTCTCGAGTACGCGCGCATGTGGCGTGAGCGCGGGATCCGGTCCTGGGGCGAAGGCTGGTGGGAGATGCCGGTCACGGTCGGCGACCAACTCGGCCGCATCCTCGGCGCGCCGGCCGGCTCGATCGTCATGCACCAGAACGTGACCGTCGCCGAGGCGATCGTCCTCTCCTGCTTCGCGGGACTGGACGGCGGGCGGAACCGGATCGTCTACGAGCAGGCGAACTTTCCGTCGGTGCGCTACCTCTACCAGGCGCAGCCGGGTCTCGAGGTCGTCGCCGTCTCCGACGACGCCGCGATCGTGGAGGCGATCGACGAGCGGACGTTGCTCGTCCCGATCAGCCACGTCCTGTTCAAGAATGGCGAGATCCAGGACGTCGAGCCGATCGTCCGCCGCGCGCGCGAGGCGGGCGCTCATGTGGTGCTCGACTGCTACCAGTCGGCCGGCATCGTGCCGTTCGACCTCACCGAGCTCGACGTCGATTTCGCCGTCGGCGGCAGCGTCAAGTGGCTCTGCGGCGGCCCCGGTGCCGGCTGGCTCTACGTGCGTCCGGACGTCGCGGAACGGCTCGAGCCGACCCTCGTCGGCTGGCAGGGCCACGCCCGTCCGTTCGCTTTCGAGCCCGAGCTCGAGTATGCGGCGGGCGCGAGGCGCTTCCTCACCGGAACGCCGAACGTGCCCGCCCTCTACGCGGCGACGGCGGGCTACGACGTGATCGAGGAGGTCGGCGTACCGCGAATCCGCGCGCGCTCGCTCCTGCTCACACAGCTGATGATCGACCTCTGCGACGAGGCCGGGCTCGAGATCGTCTCGCCACGCGAGGCGGAGCGGCGAGGCGGCACGGTCACCGTCTCGACTCCCGACCATGCGGCCTGTCACGCGGAGCTCGGCGAGCGAGGCATCGTCTGTGACTTCCGGCCCGATCCGGCGGGCGGGATCCGGCTCGGTCCGCACTTCTTCAACAGCGAGGACGAGGTGCGGCTCGCGGTCTCCGAGCTGGCGGACATCGTGGCAACCGGCGCGTTCGAACGTCACCAGGGAGCGGCTGCCCGTTTCTAGGGGTTAGGAGACTCGAGCCGTGGGCCGATGAATGAGCCGTGCGGCGGCTCTTCCTGCTCGTCCTCGTGGTCCTCGCGCTGAGCGCGGGGTCGAGCGCTGCGCGCACGGCGCAGGCGACGGTCAGCGTGTATCCGTCGGGGACGACCTTCACCGCTTCGGGGGCGGCTCCGGCCGGCGCCGGGTCGTCCGTCTCGCTCGCGACGCCGGTGGGCGGCGTCGACGATGCGACGATCCTCGTTCGCGGAGCGCAGAACGTCTCGATCGTGCTGCCGGCGATCGCTCCGCCGCTGCAGTTGAGCCTCTTCTTCGCGCACTACGTCTCGGTCGACGGCACGCAGGTGCCCGACGCGCTCATGCCGTGGGACGGCTCGCAGCGCTCGACGGAGGAGCCGAACCAGCCGCTCTGGCTTCAGGTGACCGTCCCCTACGGCACGGCCCCGGGCTCCTACAGCGGCTCGGTGTACGTCGTCGCCGACGGTACGAGGAGCGTCGTGCCGATCAGAGTCACGGTCGCGCCCGTGACGCTGCCGAAGCCGAACCAGGTCTCTGGGAGCCTGCTCACCGGCTTCAACTTCTCGCCGCAGTCGTACTCGAACAAGGCGGCGAGCCTCTACGGCGTCGACCCCGACTCGACGCTGCCCGGGCTCTTCAGCTTCCTCGCCTCGTACCGGCTCTCGCCGAACAGCTGGGGCTACGGCAACCCGAAGGCGGCCTCCGGCTACACGAGCGACCGCCGCTGGTGGCTCGACAAGACGGCGCAGATGGTCGACGCCGCCGGCCAGCCTTCGCAATTCGCCTCGATGTGGATCCCGATCTCGAGCAACCGCTGGAGCAAGAGCACGTACGTCGGCGGCCGGTCGCCGTTCAGGCCGCAGACGTGGTGCTCGTACCTGAAGTCGGTGCATGGCTTCTGGCAGGGCCACGGCTGGCTCGAGGGCTCGTATCCGTACCTGTGGGGGATGGACGAGCCCGGGTTGTCGCGCTTCCGAGTCGTGCAGAAGCAGGCGAAGGTGGCGCACTCGTGCTTCGCCGGCAGCCATGTGATCGTGACCGGCAAGCCGACCGCCCAGAACCGCTTCCTCTGGAACGGCGGCTCGGACGATGTCGACGTCTGGGCCGTCCTCGCAAGCCGTTACTACGGCGAGTACACGAACCCGTCCCTCTCGCGCCGCGGCATCTCGCACGCGACCCAGGAGCTGAGGTCGATCAACGCGGCGCGTCGTCACCACAAGCAGATCTGGACGTACACGTACGACGCCGCCTCCCACTCCACGCCCGGCTTCGCGGCGATGGAGCCGGCCTCCGACCCGCGCGTCTTCGTCGACTGGGCAGCGCTCGAGGGCATCACCGGCTTGCTCTACGGACAGGGCACGACCACGTACGCCAAGGGCAACCCGCTCGTGTCGAACGACAAGGCGAAGGGCTCCTTCGTCCTCGTCTATCCCGGCAGGAACGGGCCGATCGCGAGCGCGCGGCTCGAGGTGCTGCGCGAGGGGATCGAGGACTGGGAGATCCTGAACGTCGTCCGCCACAAGCACGGCGCCGCGGCGGTGCGGAAGCTTCTCTCCGGTCTCTTCTCGACCACCTCGAACGGCGCGAAGCTCGGCTGCACGGTCGGCTGCGCGATTCGGACGTCGACGCCGTACTCCTGGCCCGTCTGGTCGCACGACGCGAGCACGCCGCGCACGATCGCGCAGATGCGCGCGGCAGCGCTGAGAGCCGCGTCTGTCGTACAGCTGGAGCGGATAGCTTCCGCTCGCGTGCGACGATAGTCCGATGACGTGGAGTTGCACTACGAGGTGCACGGTGGGTCAGGTCCCGGCCTGCTCGCTGCCCTACCTCAACTTCTCCTGGCCGGAGGTTCTCGATCTCGCCCCGTTCACCGAGCGCTTCATGGTGGTGAACGGAGTCGCCGAGTCGCAGGCAAGTCGCACGCTCGCCGCTGACGGTTCAGGACGTGGCGGCAATGGCGATGATCTGTCTATCAGCGCTCGGTTCGAGCGATTTCCGTCGCTCGGCTTACTCCTTCAGACGGCGGGTGCGCCCTGGATCGCGCAGCTCACCGCGGTCGAGAGGCGTGATGAACGGCTTCACGTCGGCGAGTATCGTACTCTGGCCGCATTGGTGCACGAGGAGGCTGCGACGTAGGCCTGGCCGTAGTCGAGTGATCGATCCCCGGTCGCGTTGGCCTTCTACCGCGCGCTCTCGGACGTGCCGCCTGTTCTGGTCGTCGATCCCGTGCGCTGTCGCCTTCTGTTGCGAGGCCCACGAGGAAGATCGCCCTCGCCGGCAGCGTCGAGGAGCTCGCCTCAGCCCTCGACGGCCACGGCCTGCAGCACACGTCGTTCCCCGGCCACGACCCGAGGATGCTGGACACACCTCGGAAGCCGTCGCACTGCTCCCCTGGTTCGACCGCTCACGCCGCCGTCTTCGAGCTAGGGGCCGTCACGAGTCGCGACCGTTCATCACATTGCCGTACGAGAATGCCACTGAGCGCCGCCGTCGCGACGGTATCCCATGGAGAGGTCGATACGAGCGACGGCCCGTGTCCAGTGAACTGCTCGCAGGCGCAGAGCGCTCGTCCCGCCTGACTGTTGACAGAACGCCACGCCCCAGCCACGCGGTCATTTGCTCGGCCGCAGACGTCTGCGATGCTCGAGCACGTCTGCCGACAAGACTCTGGTGTGTGCGAGCGTCCTTACGCCTGAGAGTGCTCGCGCGAAGGTCTCCCGGCTAGGGCCCGAGCAATTCGCGTAGGCGCGCGGCGTTTGCCGGTGCGTCCGGTGCGTCGTCATGGCGGAAGTAGACGTAGACCGGCTCCTGCGCTGCGGCCACGGCTGCCGCGAAGGCCTCATCCGGCGGCTCCCGGCGGCGGAGGAATCGAAACGGTGCCGCATGGTCGAGGTCGCCGACGCGAACGGCGCCCGCCTCCGAGAGTCGCGGCTCGATCCCGTCCCACGACGGATGCTCGAAGTCGAACGCGAGCCGCAGCGACGGGTCGAGCGAGCCGAGCAGCAACTCGAGCATTCCCTCGTCGCGTTTCGACTTCAGCGAGATCCGCACCGGACCCAGGCGGTCGCCGAGGTGACGCACGCGGCTCTCGAACTCGGCGACCGTACGCGGCCGCTCGCCCGGCAGCTTCGGCGCGAACTCGAACCCGTCGGGCACCTGCTCAGCCCAGCGCCGGAACTGCTCCTCGGCCGGTAGCCGGTAGCCGGTCGTGTTCAGCTCGACCGTCGGGAAGCGCTCGGCGTAGAAGGCGAGAAAGCCGGACGGATCGAGCCCGCGCGGGTAGAAGCCGGGCCGCCAGCTCGGATACGACCAGCCCGAGGTGCCGACCGACACGCGGTTTACTCTCTGCGATCCTTTGGGGGGCAATCCCTTGGCCACGATGGAAAAACTGACATACCCGCTCGAGCAGTTCACGGAGGAGGAGCAGGCGCGGCTCGCTCCGCACTTCACGAACCTCGACCGGCCGGTCTTCGCGCTCGTCAACTTGCCCGAGACGGTGAAGGGCGCGCTCTTCGCCCGCTACTCCCGGTACGCGGGCACGTTGCGCCGGCTCTTCCTCGACGAGTTCGCCGAGTCCTTGCCCGAGATCCCGGTCGTGGACCTCTCGGAGGGCGAGCGCGCGGCGAAGCTCTACGAGACGATCTTCCTCGGCTACGGCGACGACTCCGTCGCCCAGCTCGGCGGCGCGCACATCGCGTGCGAGTGGACCTCGAACCTCCTCACGAAGATCCTGCAGCGGCCGCGGCTCGCGGCCTACCTCGAGCAGTCGACGCGGTACATCGCGTACGACTCGCAGCTCGACGGGTTCGGCTACCGCTACCACCGTGACGCTCGGTTCGGGCCTGCCTACGAGGCCGCGATGAATGACCTGTTCCGCGCCTACTCGGGCCTGCTCGAGGGCGTCTCGGCCTGGGTCGACGAGCGGTTTCCCGCGGCGGAAGGCGAGTCGCCGGCGGCGCGCCGGCGCGCCGTGCGGGCGAAGGCGCTCGATCTCGTCCGCGGGATCCTGCCTGCGGCGTCGCTCTCGCACGTCGGGATCTACGCGACCGGCCAGACGTACGAGCAGCTCGTCCTCCACCTGCTAGTACATCCGCTCGTCGAGGCGCGCTCGTACGGCGAGATGCTGCTCGCCGAGCTCGAGACGGTGATGCCGAGCTTCGTCGCGCGCGTGCCGCGTCCGGACCGCGGCGGCCGCTGGATCGAGTACCTGCGCGAGCGGGGCGACGCCGCTGCGAGCGCGGCCGCGGGGCTCGGCCTCGGCGAGGCGACCCAAGAGGTTGCGGCTCCGTCCGTGCGTCTGCTCCGCGCGCACGGCAGCGAGGAGGAGCTGCTCGCGTCGCTCCTGTACGAGGCGTCCGCCGTCGGCGAGGAGCGGGCGCTCGCAGCCGTCGCGCGGCTGTCGGCGGAGGAGCGCACGGCGCTCGTGGGCGACCTCGTCGCCACACGCGAGAATCGCCGGCATCGTCCCGGCCGCGGCTTCGAGACGCTCACCTACCGCTTCGAGATCGTCTCCGACTACGGCGCCTTCCGCGACCTGCAGCGGCACCGCCTGCTCACGTGCCAGTGGCAGCGGCTGTCGCCGGACCTCGGCGCCGATGTCCCGCACGAGGTCGAGGAGTCGGGCCTCGGGCCCGACTACGAACGCGCCCTCGAGACCTCGCGTGCCGAGTACGAGCGGTTGCGCGGAGCCGGCCTCGCCGAGGAGGCGCCGTACGCGCTCTGCCTCGCCTATCGCATCCGCTACGTGCTCGAGCTCGACGCGCGCGAGGCGCTCCACCTGATCGAGCTTCGCTCCGGCCGCGAGGGCCATCCCTCCTACCGGGCCGTCGCACTCCAGATGCGCGACGCGATCGCCGTCGTCCACCCGAGCGTCGCGGCTGCGATGACCTTCGTCGACGACTCGACCGAGCCTCGGCTCGAGCGGCTGCTCTCCGAGATGCGCAATGAGGCCCGAGCGGGACGCTGAGCTCCAGCACGAGGTCTACGAGAAGGAGAGCTTCCGCGGGCAGGATCTCTCGGGGCTCCGCACTGGCGGGTGCACGTTCCAGGCGTGCGACTTCTCGTTCGCTCAGCTCAACGCGTCGGAGCACCTCGGTTCCGACTTCGCGAACTCGGTCTTCGAGGGCGCGAACCTGTTCGGCGCACGCTTCGGGGAGTGCCGGCTGGTCGGGGCGAGCTTCGCCGGCGCGACGCTGACGGGCGTCACCGTCGAGGGCGGCGACTGGTCGTACGTCCTGCTCCGAGGCCACGACCTCACCGGCTTCGACCTGCAGGGGCTCCGCCTCCGCGAGGCCGATCTCTCCGAGGCCGATCTGACGAACGCCGACCTGCGCGGCGCCGATCTCACCCGTGCGCGCCTGCACAACGCGGTGCTCGCGGGCGCCGACCTGCGGGAGACCCTCGTCGACGGCGTCGATCTCTCGGCCGCCCGCATCTCGGAGGCGCGCCTCGACCTCGCCGGTGCGGTTCAGCTGGCGCGCTCGCTCGGCGCGGTCGTGGAGTAACTACGCGTTGACCGGCTGGAGCACCGTCTGGCCCGGCTCGGCTCCCTCGGCGCCCTGGCGGGTGACAACCCAGGTGTCGCCCTTCTGGAGGGGATACGGCGCGTTGAGCGTCACGACCACCGGATTCCTCGTCTGCTCGACGCGGAACACGCCGCACGAGCCCAGGATCTTCCCGCCGCGGACGACGTAGACCTCGTAATACCGGCGCGGCGGCAGCATCTGCAGCCCCACCACGCTGAGGGTCATCGGCCAGTTGCCGTCCTTCGGGTGCCAGACCTCGAGGCTCGCCTGTGCGTTCGGCGCGGCCGAGGTGCCTTTCAGGTTGAGCGTGGTCACGGGATTCCCGCCGCCGCCTCCGCCCTTGCCGTTCCCGATCGCGTAGCCACCGATGAAGACGAGGACGCCCACGAGCGCGGCTGCGAGCAGCATCATGGCCCGCCCCTTCGCGCGCTGCCGGCGCCGCGCGAACGTGATCTGCAGGTTGGGCCCAGCCTCGAGCTCCGGAGGCAGCTCCGGCGGCGGCCCGGCCTGGACGAGCAGCTCATGCACGTTCCGCAACCGCTCCCGCTCGGCGCCCGTCGTCTCGGCGTCGACCAGCTCGTCGAAGTTCGGCACGCGGTTCACTCGAGCTCACCCTCCAGGACCGTCGCGAGCCGAGCGAGTCCGGCGCGGGTCCGCGTCTTCACCGTTCCGAGCGGGAGGTTCAAGTACTCGGCCACCTCGCTCTGCGACATCCCGCTCCAGTAGGCAAGCTCGATCACCTCGCGCTCGCGAGGCTGAAGCTCTTCGAGCGCCCGGTGCACGCGCCACGAGACGTAGGAGTCCTCGGCCTGCTGCGCGGGCCCGGCCTCGGCCGAGGCGAGCTCCGGCAGCTCGGCATCGACAGAAGGTCCGTTGCGGCGCAGCCGGTCGACGATGGCGTTCCGGGCGACCGTGTACAGCCAGCCGCCGGCCGCGCCGCGTTCCGGCCGGTACGTCGAGGCGGAACGCCAGATCGCCGCGAACGCCTCCTGGACGGCGTCCTCGGCGTGGCCGCGGTCCCCGAGCCTCCGGAGGGCAAGGCTGAAGACCGGCCGCACGTACCGGCCGTAGAGAACCTCGAAAGCCTCGCGGTCGCGTTTTCCGACGCGCGCCAACAGCTCGGCGTCGGACGGGTCGGCGACGTCGGGCGGAGAGGGCGCGGGATCCGTGGGAACGGCGCGCAGGCGGGGCTGAGAAACCTCGATTGCAAGTTCCATATCGCCTTTGCTCTTACGCATCCGACCGTGCGCCGGATTGCAGCACCAAGTTCGGTGCTGCGCAACCGGTCCCTAGTTCTGGGCCTCCGCGAAACGCCGCTCGATCTCCGGCCAGTTGACCACGTTCCACCAGGCCTCGAGGTACGCCGGGCGCTTGTTCTGATACTTGAGGTAGTACGCGTGCTCCCAGACGTCGATCCCGAGCAGCGGGACGTGCGACTGCAGGATCGGCGAGTCCTGGTTCGCCGTGGAGTAGACGGCGAGGCCGGTTCCGTCCCAGACGAGCCAGCTCCAACCGCTGCCGAACCGCTTCACGCCGCCGTCGTTGAGCGCGGTCTTCAGCTCGTCGAACGAGCCGAGCGAGTCCTCGATCGCCGAGCGGAGGGCGCCGCCCGGCTCGCCGCCGCCGTCCGGGCTCATGATCTGCCAGAACAGGGAGTGGTTGGCGTGGCCGCCGGCGTTGTTGCGGACGGCGGTCTGCTTGTCCTCGGAGAGCGAATCCAGGTTCGTCAGCACGCTCTCGACCGAGGCGTCCGCCAGGTCGGTTCCCTCGAGCGCGGCGTTCGCGTTCGTCACGTACGCGCCGTGGTGGAGGTCGTGGTGGATGCGCATCGTCTCGGCGTCGATGTGCGGCTCGAGCGCGTCGTACGCATAGGGCAGGTCGGGGACTGCAAAGGCCATCTCAGGGGGCTCCTTTCGGCTGCTCGTGCTTCTCCGTCGGAGGATATGCTCCGCGCTCGTGTCCACGCTCGTCTACAGGTTCGAGGAGATCGCGCCGCGGCCGCTGCGGCCAGAAGTGCTGGAGCTCGACGGGATCTCGCGCGCCTCGGTGGAGGCGCACTACAAGCTGTACGAGGGGTACGTCGCGAAGCGGAACGAGATCCTTCGCCGGCTCGCCGACGTCGACCTCGGCGCGGCGAACCAGGTGTACTCCGAGCTGCGCGCGCTGAAGGTCGACCTCAGCTTCGCGATCGGCGGCATCAAGAACCACGAGCTCTACTTCGGGCATCTGGGCGGAGGCGGAGGCGACCCCGACGGCGCCTTCGGCGACCTCGTCGGCCGCCACTTCGGCTCGGCCGACGCGTGGCGCGCCGATCTCAAGGCGACCGGCATGGCGGGCCGCGGCTGGGCCTGGACCGCGTACGACTGGGATGAGGGTCGCCTCTTCAACTACGTCGGCGACGCGCAGAACACGTTCCCGGTCTGGAACGCGACGCCGCTCGTCGCGCTCGACGTCTACGAGCACGCGTACTTCCTCGACTACCAGACCGACCGCGCCGCGTACATCGACGCGTTCTTCACGAATCTCGACTGGGATGTCGTGAACGGCTGGGTCGAGCAGTACGGCATCCCGTCCTAGACGGGGAGGAGCTGTTGCTCACCGCTGCGTTTGTCGCCGCCGGCTATCTGTGCGGCTCGTTGACGTGGGGTTACTGGCTCGTGCGGATCTTCCGCGGCGAGGACATCCGGACGAAGGGGAGCGGCAACGTCGGCGCGACGAACGTCTGGCGCGTGTACGGCCCGCAGCTCGGGGTGCCGGCGGCCGTCCTCGACGTGGCCAAGGGCTTCGTGCCGGCGTTCGCCGCGACCGTGGTCGTCGGGCACGGCGCAGGCGTCCTCGCCGGCGCGGCCGCGATGCTCGGGCACTGGCGGCCGATCTTTCTCGGCTTCCAGAAAGGCGGGAAGATGGTCGCGACGGCAGGCGGTGCCTTCCTCGGCGTCGCGCCGCTGGTGGGAGTGACGAGCGCGGGCGTCTGGATCCTCGTCTTCGCACTCACGCGCTATGCGTCGGTCGCCTCCATCACCGCCGCCGTCTCATTGCCGTTCTGGGCCTGGCTCTACGGCTACCCGTGGCCGGTGATCGCGTTCGGGGCTGCGGCCGCCGCGGGCGTGATCTTTCTCCATCGCGCCAACATCGGACGGCTCTGGCGGGGAGAGGAGAACAGGATCGAGCTGCGGCGGCGGGCCGCGCAAAGCGCGGTCCCGCCGCCGAGCCCTCGTCCTAGACCGTGAACTTCTTCTTGACGGTCTTCGAGACGTTGCCTGCCTTGTCGGTCGCCTTGACCTGAACCGTGTGCTTGCCGTGGCTCAGGTGGTTGTAGGTCTTCGGCGAGTGACAGCCCTTGAAGGACTTGCCGTCGAGCTTGCACTTGAACCGCAGGCCCTTCGAGCCGTTCCCCGGGTCGGTGCCGTGGAACGTGACCTTGGCCGACTTCGCGCCGTGGTTCACCTCGATCTTGACGCTCGCCACCTTCGGCTTCGTGGTGTCCTTTTTCTTCTTGTTCTTGGTGAAGCTGGCCGTGACCGAAGTCGCGGCGGTCAGCGTCACCTGGCACCTGCCCGTTCCCGAGCAGCCTCCGCCCGACCAGCCGCCGAACTTCGAGCCGGAGCCGGCCGAGGCAGTGAGCCTCACGGACGTGCCGGTCGCGAACGACGCGGAACAGGTCGAGCCGCAGTCGATCCCGGCCGGCGAGCTGGTGACCGAGCCGGATCCGCTGCCGGACCTGCTCACCGTCAGCGTCACCTTCGGGACGAACGCCGCCGTCACCGTCGCGGACGCGTTGAGCGTCACCTGACAGGTGCCGATTCCCGAGCAGCCTCCGCCCGACCAGCCGGCAAAGGTCGAATCGGACGCCGGAGTGGCCGTGAGCGTCACCGAGGTTCCGCTCGCGTACGAGGCCGAGCAGGTCGAGCCACAGCTGATCCCCGCCGGGGAGCTCGTCACCGTTCCGGAGCCGGCGCCGCTCTTCTGCACCGTGAGGCTGTGGTGGTCGAGGTCGACGATCTGCGCCTTGTTCCCGACCGTGTTGTGGAAGTGGACGATCATCGCGCCCATTCCGTGGTCGGCTGCATACGACGCGGCGTCACGCCGGATCGTGAGCGAGGTGCCGGGCATGTCCTCGTACAGCAGTGGGCTGCCGGTCCCGTCGAACGAGCCGAACGCCGCCACGCCCGGGTTGAGCACGTCGGTGGTGAGCGATCCGTCGAGATCGGAGTTGTTGTCGAACCCGACGCTGTCCACCGGGTCGCTTGAAAACTGCCCGAACGAGAAGATGCCGTACGTGATCCGCGAGCTCCCGGGGGCGATCCCAGGCAGCGCGTCGGTCTCGACAGGCATCACCAGCGTGTCGCTGTCCATCAGTGCGGCATCGGTGTCGCCGAACCGGTCGTCGATGAGCTCCTCATCGATGATGTGACCGTTGCTGAGGTCGATCGTCTCGTCGACGAGGGTGTCCGTGCCGGTCAACCGGGTGTTGAAGGTGACCGTGTCGGGGTTCCCGTCGCCATTCGAGTCGATGTAGATGTCGTACTCGTTCTGCGACGCCGCGGTATGCCACGGGCCCTGCGTCGAGATCGCGAAGTACTCGAGCCCGCACTGGCCGTCACCGTTGCACCCGAACGGGTTGTCGCCGATCGACGTCAGCTCCGGGGCGTTCGACGTGGTGCCGACGTACTTCAGGTCGGCGGCCTTCTCATCGCTCGCATGGATGCAGCCCGTCGTGATCGCGCCGCCGCAGACCGGCAGCGCACCGCTCTTCGCCTGGAGCTCGAACCCGGCCACGAGGGACTGGATCAACTCGTCGCCGCTGCCCTGGTCTACCCCCGTGCCGCTCAGCGGCAACGTGGCCGACTGGATCGCTCCGCTCGGCATGTCGAGCGAGGACGGCTGGGTCATGACCGAAGCCGGCCGCGGAGCCGAGTAGACCGGCACCCGTAGCGTCGGGGCCGAGTCCTCCGGCGTGAATAGCACGCGGCCGCTCGCGTCGGCGACGTACTCGCGCGGCAAGCCGCCCTGGTCCCGGTCCATCGTCGGGTCGATCGTCTTCGTGAGCTGCGTCCGGTCGATGGTCAGCGTGAGCGTCGCCGTGGTCGACGATCCCGCGGCGACGGTCACCTGGTTCGGCGAGACCGAGTAGTTGGCGCCCGGCACCACCGTGAGCGGCTGGTAGGACGTGTCGTAGGTCTCGGCCGTGCCACCCTGGTTGTCCAGCTTGATCGTCTTGTGGAGCGTCAGCGGACCGGTCGCCTCGATCGTTCCGAACGACGCACTGACGGCGCCCGGATCGTCCGTGACGTAGGCGAGCACCTTGTTGTCGAGTGCCGCCTTCGCGTCGATGCGGCCGGCGCCGACCCGGTTCGGGGCGTACGTCGTGCCCGTGTGGTTGTCACCCGTGAAGAGGTCCTGGTCGGCCGTGTTCATGATGTCGGCCTTGACCTGCTCGGGGTTCCAGCTGCTGTTCTCCGAGCGGACGAGAGCAGAGAGGCCGGCGACCATCGGCGTCGCCATGGACGTACCGCTGTCGGACAGGCCGTCGTCGCCCGTGCCCATGCCGGCCGAGAAGACGCTCTGGCCGACTGCGCTGACGTCCGGCTTCATGTCGCCCGCGTTGCGGATGCCACGCGACGAGAAGCTCGCCACCTTGTCGTCGTCACTCGGAACGAGCTGCTCGAAGTTGTTCGCCGTCGTGTCCGAGACCGAAACGGGCTGGGGCACGTTCAGCGCCGCCTCGATCGCATCCGAGGCGGACTTGACCACCTGGACGACCGGGATGTCGGCACTGCCCGTGATGCCCGCCGAGAACGTCTCCTCGTCCTCACCGAGGACAACGCCGATCGCGCCGGCATTCTCCGCGTTCTGCGAGCGGGCGGCGGAGCCGCACCGCCGGACGGTGGAGTCGTCCGTCCACTCCAGGAACACGACCTTGCCGGTCAGGTTCTGGCTGATCGGGTCGCAACCGTCCTTGTTGGACGCGTTTGTCAGCTCGACGACGCTGCCGGAGATGTCCGGATCGCTCGCCCAGTCGTAGGCGACCGAGCGCTGCGCGCCGTAGGTTTCGGGGGTGCCGTTCACGGTCGCGTGCAGCGTGTCGATCTGGTTGTAGGCATCGACGCTCGCGGCCACGCCGATGACGCGCGTGGCGTCGCCGGGCGAGCCGCCGACGTCGTAGAGATCGCCGCCGTTGCCGGCCGCCACCACGACGCTGATGCCGAGCGCCGAGTCGGCGTTCGAGAGGACCGAGTCGCCGTCCTGCGGCGAGCCATAGTCGGAGCCGAGCGACATGTTGACCACGTCGACGTGGTCGGAGGTGTCGCCGTCGTTGTTCGGATCTGCGGCGCGGTCCAGCGCCTCGCCGACCACGTCCGTGCTGCCCTCGCAGCCGAAGACCTTGTACGAGATGATCTTGGCCTTCGGAGCCATTCCCGGCCCGATCTTGAACAGGGCCTGGTAGTCGGTGGAGTCGAGAGAGCCGAGCGACGTGTAGTCACCCGTGTACTTGGAGCCGTCGGGGTTCTCGCCGTAGCCGGCGATGATCCCCGCGACGTGGGTGCCGTGGCTGTTGCAGTCAAGCGGGTTGTTGTCGGGCGCAGGCGTCGGGTCGAATCCCGGATCCTGCGGGTCCGCGTCGTAATCGTCCCCGGCGAAGTCGTGCCCGCCGATGACCTTGCTCGGATCCGGATACGTCGGATCGGCCGTGTCGTTGGCAAGCGCCGTGTTGTAGGCGCTCACCGTCCCGGGGCCGCCGAAGTCGGCGTGCGTGTAGTCGATGCCGGTGTCGATGATCGCGACCGTGCTGTTCTCCCCTGTGTCGCCGTACGTCTGCCAGACCTGAGGAGCCTTCTGGAGGCGGACGGCGTAGGAGTTCGACGGCGTCTTCGGCGCGATCGGATAGATCTTCTCGACGCCGGAGATGCGCTGCAGAGCCGCCAGGTTCGCGACCTTCGTGTAGACCGCGACGCCGGCCAGCGCCGCGTGTGTCTCGTAGAGCACATGCGAGCCGCTCGGGAGCGCCGCGACCACGTTGCTCTGCGCGGTGCGGACCGCCGCGAGCTGATTCTTCGCGGCCGTGCTGGCCGCGCTCTTGCCTGCGTAGCGGAACGCGTTGTACGCCATCCCGGTCGGCTCGGCCTTGAGCTTGAGCAGGAAGGCGTAATTGCCCTTCGAGGGCACACCCTTCAGGCTGCGCGGCATCGTGCCGCTGGTCTTGGAGAGGGGAATGTGACCTGTCATCACGGCTACGCCCTTCGCGAGCGGCCCCCCCGAGCTGTTCTGGGCTGCTCCAGCGGCGGAAACCCAGAGAACGACGGCGGTCGCAGCCGCGACTGCCAAAAGGACGAGTGCTTTCACTCCCCTTAGCTCCTTTCGATTTTTCGACATCGAACCGTGGGCACGTCGACCAACGAACGGCAGTACCCCCTTGCCGGCGCGCCGCGTCGGATCGTAGACGCTTCGGAGCGTGTTTTCTAGGCCCGCAGCCAGGCTTCGAGCTCGGTGTGCGCGGCCGGTCCGTGTCGCCCTGCGCCGCCGAGCTCTGCGCGCAGCTCCCCGATGGTGCCGTGCCGTTCCGCGACGACCTCGTGGGCGTGGATCGTCTCGAAGTTGACCTGCCGCGAGAGGACGAAGTCGCCGTCGCCGAGCCGGGGCAGCTCGTCGAGGACGGTCTTGAGCGCGACGCGCACCGAGTCCTCGACGAAACGCGGCTGGAGGTGCGCATGCTCGACGACGAAGAGCTCGTCCGGCCGCTTCAGGAGCTCGTAGATCGGCGAGCTCATCGAGCCCTCCACGATCTCGACGAGCCGCTCGGCGTTGAGCCCTTCCGCGGTGCCGACGAGGAGCGTGCCCTGGCCCCGCTGGTTGTGCGTGGCGAGCGGGACGAGCTCGAGAATCCGCTCGACGTCGCCGCCCTCGAAGCCCGCGTCGAGCAAGCGGTCCGCGGCCGCGCCGCGCACGAGACCCTGGGCGCACGGGCACGCGTTGATCCCGGTCGCCTCCACCCCGACGACGCGGCGCACGCGTTCGCGCGAAGCGGCCGCGATCCCGATCAGCGAGACCATCTCCTGCGTAGCGAGCTTCGTCACCGGCGTGCGCCGTTCGTACGGGTAGCGCGCGACGATCCGCACCTTCGCGAGCAGGGCGTCGTGCCGGTCTACGACGCGACGTGCGACGTGCTCGGCGAGATCCTCGACGAGGAACGCGTCGTCGTCGACCACACCCTCGACCGCCTCCTCGAAGAGCTCGGGGAAGCGGGACATGTGGACACCCTTCTGGCGCGGGTCGAGATCGACGGTGCAGTCGATCGTCGCCGCGATGAGCTTCTCGCTGCGGCCGGCGCCGACGCGGACAGCCTTCTGGACTCCCGTCACGCCGACGCTGGAGAGGCCCAGCGCCACCTCCGGCGCCGCGGCCTGGAGATCGGGGGCCTCGGTACGTTCCATCCGGTTAGGTTAGACCCGTGGCCGACGACAACGACTTCGCCCGCCTCGTCTCGCTCGCGTGCCACGACCTGCGCACGCCGCTCGCGACCGTGCACGGCTTCGCGACGACGCTCGTGCGCGCCGGGGGCCTGGAGCCGCCGGCCGACCGGTACGTCGAGATGATCGACGCCGCCTCCGCACAGCTTGCCGAGCTGGTCGACGAGCTGTCGCTCGCCGCGCGGATCGAGTCGGGTCGCTACGACGCCGCGCCGCGCGAGGCCGACACGCTCGAGCTGGCGCAGGCGGCGGCGTTGCGCCTCGGGGAGGATCGGGTGGGCGTCACAGGTTTCGGGGCGGCGATCGAGACCGACAAGGACTCTGTCGAGCGCGGTCTCGCGGCGTTGTTCCAGTCGGCGCTACGGCACGGCGGCCTCGACCGCGTCGAGGTCGAGGTTGACGGCTCCGAGCTCCGGCTCTCGCGCGTCACGCCGGCCTCCGCACCGGTCGTCCTGGGCGACGACCTGCGCGATCTCGGCGCGGCGGTCGCAGTGCGGCTGGTCAGACGGCTCGGCGGCTCGGTCGCCGTCGCCGGCGAGACGCTGACGATTCGGCTCGTCTAGACGGCGGTCAGGCCGATCGGCTGACTCAACCGGTGACAGCTTCGGCAGCGAGCCTCGTACTGCTCGAGCGCTCCGACCACGATCGTCGCGCCGTCGGCGGCGGCTGGCGCCCCGTCGACGAGGCGCTGCGTCATCGTCGCTGGTCCGCCGCAGCGATGACACACGGCCTGCAGCTTGTCGACGAGCTCGGCGCGACAGAGGAGCTCCGGCATCGCGGCGAAGGGGAAGCCGCGGAAGTCCTGGTCGAGACCGCACGCGATGATGCGGAGCCCGCACTCGACGAGGCCGTCGAGGACCAGCACGATCTCGGGCGGGAAGAACTGCACCTCGTCGACGCCCACGACGTCGTAGCCATCGACGAGACCCGGGATTTCCGCCGGGTCGTCGACGGCGACGGCCCGCATCCTGGCGCCGGCGTGGCTGACGATGTGGGCGATGTCGTACCGGTCGTCGATGCGCGGCTTGACGATCAGTGCGCGCTGGCCGGCGATCTCGGCGCGCCGCAAGCGGCGGATGAGCTCCTCGCTCTTGCCGCTGAACATCGGCCCGCAGATGACTTCGAGCCAGCCGCCGCGGTTGGGAAAGAGCCGGATCACGCGCCGACCCTACTCGGCGGACCCGACGGACTCCTTCCCGTGCTCGAACTCGTACTGCGACAGGCGGCGGAGGCTGACTATGCCGAGCAGCCGGCCGTCTTTCGACACCGGGAGATGGCGGAAGTTGCGCTCGAACATCATCTTCGCGGCCTCCTCGACGGTGGTCTCGGGCTCGATCGTGACGACGCTCTCCGTCATCCACTGCCGCACCCGCGCCTCGGCCGCGCGCGCCCGCTGTGCGACTGCGCGCAGGAGGTCGCGCTCGGTGATGATCCCGACCATCCGCACCATGTCCTCCATCACGACGACGGCGCCGACACCTCCGTCCATCATCTTCTCGGCGGCTTCGCCGATCGACGCGGTCGGGTCGACGGCGAGGACGTCTCTAGTCATGACTTCGGCGACCGTGGCCATGGCGAGAGCCTAACGCAGCTCAGCGGAGCAGCCGGGAAAGCCGCCGGTCCTTGAGGACGCGGCCGGCGGTCTGGCAGGTCGGGCAGTAGTAGATCGTGTGCTCCTCGAAGTCCACCTGCGCGATGGCCGTGCCGCACACATGGCAAGGCTCGCCGAGGCGCCGGTGGACGCGGTAGGTCTTCTCGTCGGAGGCTCCCGCCTCGCGCAGCTCGAGGCCGCGTTCGAGCTCGGCGTCGATCGGCCGCCGCCAGGCGCGCGACCTCCTCGTCGTCGAGGTCGCCCGAGAGCGCGTACGGGGACAGCTTCGCCGTATGGAGGATCTCGTTGGCCCACGCGCGGCCGATGCCGGCGATCAGGCGCTGGTCGCGCAGCAGCGCGTGCAGCCGGCGGGACTCGCCGTGGACGATCTCGCCGAGCCGCTCCGGACCGAGACCCAGCGCTTCCGGCCCAAGATGCGCGAGCTCGGCCTCCGCCGCGTCAGGCGTGAGCAGCCAGACGCCGGCGCGCTTCTTCCTCGCGTTCTCCGTGAGGACGAGCTTCGAGCCCCCCTGAAACTCGAGCGCGAATGCGGGCGTCTTCGGGCCCTTCTCGCCGGCCTGCAGGAACTTGAGCCTCCCCGCGGTCATCAGGTGGATGAGGAGGACGAGCCGGCCGTCGTCGGTGGGGAAGAGGAGGCGCTTGCCGCGCCGCTCGGCGCCGCTGAAGCGACGGCCCTCGAGCGCGTCGAGCGCCGGGTCGAACGTCTTCAGCGTGGCGATGTGCGCCGGCCCGGCCTTCGCGATCGGGAACGCCGACACGGGATCGTCCAGCTGGCGCCGCCACGCCTCCATCTCCGGGAGCTCCGGCATAGAGCTGAAGGTACCGCGCTACGCGTCAACGGCAGCGGGGCCGCCCATGAGGCCCGGCTCGTGCAAGAGCGGTACCTCCTCCTGCTCCGGGAACTCGCGCAGGGTTCGGAGCGGCGAGAGGAGAACGGGGAGCAACGAGACGAAGCCGAGGCACGCCCCGACGATGAGCGCCGTCCGTACGCCGAACGCCGTCGCGAGCACGCCTCCGACGAGAGAGCCGAGCGGGATCGTCCCCCAGACGAAGAAGCGCATCGACGCGTTCATCCGTCCCTGCAGCCGTTCGGGCGTGATCGCCTGTCGCAGGCTCACCTGCTGGATGTTGTAGACGACGGCGCCGAACCCGCCGAGCATGCCGCTCAAGGCCAGGAATGGGATCGCCGCGTGGCCCTCGGGTGCGAACGGGATCAGCAGGGCCGCGGGTGCTCCGACGGCCATGCCGAGGATCGTGGCGCCGTTCACGCCGAGTCGTCGGCGCAGCCAATCGGCCGACGCCGAGCCGATCAGCCAACCCGTCGCCCCGATCGCTCCGACGAGGCCCATCAGGGCCGGGGTGAGGTGGAGATACCGGTACGCCCAGACGAAGTAGACGGCGAAGACGACGTTCGTGGCGAAGTTCGAGCTTCCCGTGGCGAGGGCCTGCGGGAAGAGAAGCCGGTGACCGGTCACGTAGCGGAGCCCCTCCCACAGCTCGACCAAGAGACTCCGTCGCTCGGCCGCCGGGGGAGGATCCTCGCGCTTGCGGATCGCGGCCGTGAACCCGCCGGAGACCAGGAAGCTGCTCGCATCGACGAGGATCGCGTACGGCGCGGTGAACGCGGCGATCAGAAGGCCGGAGAGGCCCGGCCCGGCGATCGCCGCGCCCGAGACCGTCATCTGCAGCTTCGAGTTGCCCTCGACAAGCGTCTCGCGGTCGACGATCTGCGGCAGGTACGACTGGTAGGCGACGTCGAAGAAGACCGTGTTGATCCCGACGAGGAAGCCCACGACGTAGAGCTGACCGAGCGTGAGGTGCCCGAGGAGGTAGGCGAGCGGGATCGAGGCGAGCAGCGCGGCCCGCCCGAGGTCGCCCGCGATCAGGATCCAGCGGCGCCGCCAGCGGTCGACCCACACCCCGGCGGGCAACGTGAAGAGCAGGAAGGGCAGGAACACGACGGTCTCCAGCGCGGCCACCTGAAACGGGCTCGCCTTCAGCGTCAGGACCGCAACGGTCGGGATCGCGAGCTGCGAGATCTGCGAGCCGAACTCGCTGATCGTCTGGCCGGTCCACAGCTTCAGGAAGTCGCGGTGCGACCAGAGTGCTCCGCTCGGCTTACGCATCGTCGGTCTCTACGGCCCAGATGCCGGCGGTCAGCGAGCTCGGCGTGCCACCGGGCTTGTCGGCGCCCCGGAAGTCGTCCATCAGCTTCTTCACGCGCCGCTCGAAGCGGTCGATCTCCTGCTGAGTCAACCGAGCGCGAACGAGGCCGAACCCGGCCACGAGGGGCGCGAGATCGACCTCGTTCGCGGCTTGCCGGAGGGTGACGGCAGAGATCGCCCGGCCGTCTGCGGGATCCTCGGTCTGGTAGAGGAAGAGTCGAGCCGTGCGGCCGTAGAACTTCTCCGTCAACGCTCGCACCTTGCGGGTGCGGACGACGCGGATCAGGCCGGCGGACTCGAGAACCTTCAGGTGGTGGCCGACGGTCCCTTTCGGGATACCGAGTTGCTCCGAGATCTCCTGGGTGGAACGCGCCTTGTCGCGCAGCAGCTGGACCAGCTGCACGCGGAACGGATCGGCCATCGCCCGGAGCTTCGCGGGGTCGGAGACGAGCAGGGTCTCCTCGGCCTCGTAGTCGTGGCCGTCTATGGTCGGCATCTACCGACCATACGACAAATCTCGACCATTGGCAAATCCGCGTATGGTTCGCGCGCGTGAGCGAGCCGATCGTCGTCGAGGTGCGCCGGAACGAAGCTGTCGAGGCGGTGCATCGGGTTCACGCCGTCGCTATCCGCTCGGGGGAGGTCGTGGCCGCGGCCGGCGACCCGACGCTGACGTGCTTCATGCGCTCGTCGTCCAAGCCGCTGCAGGCGCTTCCGCTGGTGCGGGCCCGCGACGACCTGCCGGACGACGAGCTCGCAATCGCCTGCGCCTCGCATCACGACACGCCCGAGCAGGTGGCCGCAGTTCGAGCGTTGCTCGCGCGGGCCGAGGCGACGGAGGACGACCTCGAGCTCGGCGTGCAGGAGGGCCGGCCGCCCGAGCGCGTCCACAACAACTGCGCCGGCAACCACGCGGGGATGCTCGCTCTCTGCCGGGCGCGCGGTTGGCCCACCGAGGGTTATCGCCTGCCCGACCACCCGGTGCAGCTCGCGTGTCTCGCCGCTCATGCGGAGGCGGCGGAGGTCGAGCCGGAGTTGCTCCTGACCGGCACCGACGGTTGCGGCATCGTCACCTTCTCGCTCACGCTCGAGCGGATGGCGCATGCGTTCTCGCGCCTCGAGTCGCTGGCCGGCGGCGGGCGGGTCGCGGCGGCGATGCGGGCACGGCCGGACCTCGTCGGCGGCCCTGACGGCGCCGACTTCCTGCTCATGACGGGCGCACCGGGCTGGTTGGCGAAAGGCGGAGCGGAGGGCCTCATCTGCGCAGCCGGGCCCGACGGCACCGGCTTCGCACTGAAGACGGAAGACGGCGCAGCCCGCGCCCACGCGCCGGCCCTCGCGGCCTTCCTCGGTCGGCTCGGCGATCGACCTACCCGAGCTCGCGTCCCGGCCGGTCCTCAACACGCGCGGCGAGCGCGTGGGCGAGGTCGTCGCCGAGCGTTGACAAGTTCTTTACGAATTGCGCGGTCCTGACTAGTATCCGGCGGGCGATTGAGGGAGGACCGGGGCGCGCGGGGGAGAGGGTCTCGGTCGGTTGTGGCAGTGCCGTCGTGCAACCAACTAGGCCGGGAGGTAACGGGACGTGCTCACCGTCGACATCTCGCTTCCTGACGTCGAAGAGCTGCACAAGCTCGTCGCCGAAGGGAAAGAGAAAGGCTTCCTCTCCTACGACGAGATCGTCAACGGGCTCGAAGACGTCGAGCTGACCAAGGAGCAGGTCGAGGACTTCTATACGTATCTGGTCGAGCACGGCGTCGACCTCGTCGAGGGCGAGCAGCACAAGGCTCCGCCGCACGAGCCGCCGCCGCCCGAGGACGAAAAGGTCGTAGCGGTGCCGAAGCTCGACCTCACCGTCGAGCCGTCGCTCGACTCGCTCCGCCTCTACCTCCGCGAGATCGGCAAGGTCAACCTCCTGACGGCCGACCAGGAGGTGACGCTCGCGAAGCGGATCGAGCGTGGCGACATGAGCGCGAAGACCGCGATGATCGAGGCGAATCTCCGCCTCGTCGTCTCGATTGCGAAGGGCTACCTCGGCCGCGGCCTCTCCTTTCTCGACCTGATCCAGGAGGGTTCGCTCGGCTTGATCCGGGCGGTGGAGAAGTTCGACTACCGCAAGGGCTACAAGTTCTCGACGTACGCGACCTGGTGGATCCGGCAGGCGGTCACACGCGCCATCGCCGACAAGGCGCGCACGATCCGGATCCCGGTCCACATGGTCGAGAAGCTGAACAAGGTCGTCCACATCGAGCGGCAGCTCGTGCAGCGGCTGGGACGCGAGCCGAGCCCGGAGGAGATCGCCGAGGAGCTCGAGATGACGACCGCCGAGGTGCGCGAGATCCTGCGCATGTCGCAGCTGCCGATCTCGCTCGAGAAGCCGATCGGCGAGGAGGAGGACTCCTCGCTCGGCGACTTCGTCGAGGACGAGGCTGCGGAGTCGCCGTACGACACGGCTCAGCTGATGCTGCGGCGCGAGGACGTCGTGCACGCGCTGAACGCTCTGCCGCGGCGCGAGCGCGAGGTGATCGAGCTTCGCTACGGGCTGCTCGGCGGCGAGCCGCGCACGCTCGAGGAGGTCGGCCGCGCGTTCGGTGTCACGCGCGAGCGGATCCGCCAGATCGAGAACAACACACTGAAGAAGCTCGAGCACCTGCCCGAGGCGCAGGCGCTGCGCGACGCCGTCAGCTAGCGGCGTTCACGTCGGCCTCTGTCGCCCGCTGAAGCGGCACGAAGAGCCTGCAGTGCGGGCACTTGAAGCCGAGGTAGCGGGCCGCGCGGCCGCCTTCGATCGGCGCGCCCGCGAACCGCTTGTGACAGTGCGGGCACTCGACGTCGAAGCTCCTCTCCTGACTGACTCCGCTCACACGCTGCGTGTACCCGCCGCGGCACCATCGCCACTCCTCGGAGCTCCGGCACGCCCGACGCGAGAGGAATATGCTCGCCGCATGGACTCGTCACCACTCGGTTTGCGCCTCGCCGCGGAGGCGCTCGGCACGTTTCTCTTCTTCTTCCTCGGCTTCAACGCGATCGCCGTTTCGGTCGACATCGGCGGCGGTGCGATCACCACTCTCGGGATCGCGTTCGCGTTCGGACTGGGGCTCGCGCTTGCGATCACGGCCTTCGGACAGGTCTCCGGCGGCCACTTCAACCCCGCCGTCTCCCTCGGGCTGGCCGTGGCGCGCAAGTTCCCCCCGAGGGAGGTGGGCTTCTACTGGGTTGCGCAGCTCGTCGGCGGGTTCGTGGCCGTTCTCGCGGTGGCGGCGGTGTATTCCGAGCGTGCGGTCGATTCGCTCGACACGGCGCCCGGCCTCGGGATCTCGAGCGGTGGCGCGCTCCTGCTCGAACTGATCGCGACCGCCCTCTTCGTCATGGTGATCTGCACGGTCGCGACGGATGACCGTGCGCCCTGGAAGGGCGTCATGGCTCCGCTGCTGATCGGGCTCTTCATCTTCACGGCTGCGGACGCGATCGGCCCGGCGTCGGGTGGCTCGTTCAACCCCGCGAGATCGCTCGACCCTGTCATCTTCAACTGGGACTTCAGCAAGGTCTGGATCTACCTCGTCGGACCACTCCTGGGAGGCGCGATCGGAGGCGCCATCTGGGTCTTGTTCGGCCCGACTCCGAAGGACGAGCCGGCGACCATTCGCGCCACCGGCGGCGTTCCGCAAGGTGACGCGGGCGCCGAAGAAACGGACTAGGGCAAGAACTCCACGTAGGAATCTGCCGGCTCGCGCTCGCGCGGGGCGGGTTCGCGCGTCGCGGTCCCGAAGTGCAGGAGGCCGAGGACGCGTTCGCCCTGCGGGATCCCGACCGCCTCGCGGCCGAGCTTCGTGCGCAGCACCTGCGGCGTTCGCCAGTACGTCGCGATGTCGCGTTCGGTTGCGGCCAGCAGCACGAGCATGATCGCCGCCGCCGTTGCACACACGTCCTCCTCGTCCATCGCAAGCTCGCCCGTCAGCGCGGCCGATGCGATGACGAGCGTCGGCGCGCGGTCGAGCTTCGCGGCCTCCTTCTCTCCGGCCACCCGCTTCAGCTCTGCGAGTGTGGCCGGACCGAGGACGCGGAAGCGCCACGGCTGGTTGAGGTGGTGCGTCGGCGCGAAGCGCGCGGTCGCGAAAAGCTCGAGCAGCGTCTCGCGCGGGACGGGCTCCGGGCCGAAGGTCTTGTGCGTCCGCCGTGCGGCGGCCAGGTCGGCCAGGGTCACGCGAGGCGTGCAGTCACCGTGACCGTCGCGCCGGCGCGCTTCAGGAGCTGCGAGAAGGGACAGCCTTCGTCCGCCTGAGCCGCCGCCGCCTGCAGCGCCGCATCGTCGATCCCGTCGACCCGCGCGACGATCTCGATCTTCGAGCCGACGATCTGGTGGCCCTGGCCCTCGACCTCGTCCATGACGATCGTGCAGGCGACGTCGAGCCGGCCCGGGGGTGTGCCGGCCGAGGTCAGCTCGCCCGCGAGGGACATGGTGAGACAGCCGCCGTGGGCCGCGGCGAGCAGCTCCTCGGGGCTCGTCTTGCCTCCGGGATCGCCGACCCGCGAGGGGAGGGAGAACGGAAGGCGCGCGAACGCACCGGTCGCGGCATCGAGCGTGCCCGCGCCGCGCGCAAGGTTCCCGTCCCAGCCAACGTGCGTGGTGCGCTCGATGTGCGGCATTAGCCCGCCGGAACGGCGGCCGCGGCGCCGTCGGGGTAGTAGGCCTCGGCCGGAGAGCCCGCCGGGCGGAAGACGCCGAGCACCCGCATCTCGCCCGGGCCGTGGTTCTCGACGCAATGGACGAGCCGGGCCGGAAGATGGAAGCACGAGCCGGCGCGCAACGGCGAGCTCTCGCCGTCGACGTGGAACGCTCCCTCCCCCGTGAGGATGTACGCAACCTCGTCGTAGAGGTGGAAATGCTCGGGAGCACGTCCGGCCGGGATGTAGCCGACGAACTGGGTCACCGACTCGCAGCCGTTATCCGGGTGCGCGAGCAGCGTGAACTCGCGTCCCGCCGTGGCCGTGCCGCGCTCGCCGCTCACGACGAGCGCGTGGCTCGCCGATGCGGGCAGCGGATCCTCGACGAGCACGGACAGGAGCTTCAGATTCTCGGCGGCGTCGACCCACCAGGGTGTGCCGTGCGCGACGAACACGCCGGTCCCGGGGCTGAGCTCCTGCTCGTCGCCGCCGACGATCGCAGTCGCCGTTCCGTCGAGCACGTACAAGACCTCGTCGCGCTCGTCGTCACGGCGCTCGTCGCCTGCCCCGTCGAAACGCAGAAGGCGCTGCCGAAATTCGGGAACGGTGAAGAGCGGCGTGACCTGTTGGCCCGTTTCCTCCGCCTGGATGCAATAGCGCACCGAGCGAGCCTATACCGCCGCCGCACCCCTTCCTCTACTGCACGTTGCGGAGTAAAGTCGCGAGCCAGTCTTTGCTTGATGCAAACAAACCTCGCGCGGAGGAATGCGTCTTAGTTGTGGGGGCGTAAACAAGGAGGGCATGAATGTTGAAGAAGGTTGGAGTAGTCGCAGTTCTCGCGGCGCTGTGCTCGGTTGTCGTTGCGACAACCGCCTGGGGCTCGGCCAAGCCGAGAACGCTTGCGGCGGCGACGGGAAGCGTCAAGTGCGGCACGAAGGCAACGATCGGAGTTGCGTACCCGGAGACGGGCCCGGCCGCAACGCTCGGCGCCCCGCAGTGGGACTGGGCGAACTTCGCGAAGAAGACCTGGAACAAGAGCCACAAGCTGAAGATCGCCTTCGTTCGCGGCGACACGCAGCTCGCGGGCAACAACCCGCAGGCGGTTCAGGTTGCGCATGCGTTCGCGTCGAACGGCAAGATCCTCGCGGTCACCGGCCCTGCCGGTAGCCAGGAGATGGAGGACACTGCCTCCGTGTGGAAGGGCGCAGGCATCGCGCCCGTGTCGGGCTCCGAGACCCGCGTCGCGTTGACGCGCGCCTTGCCAGGCACTCCCCGCGAGACCACGCCCGGCTACTTCTTCCGCACGGTGCCGAACGACGGCCAGCAGGGTGACAACGTCGCGACGTTCATCCACAAGGTGCTGAAGAAGACGAACGTCCGGATCATCGACGACGAAGAGGCCTACAGCCAGGGTCTCTCGCTCCAGGTCAAGAACGACCTGCAGGCTGCCGGGGCCACCGTGACCACGGATCACATCAGCCAGCAGAACCCTGACTACAACTCGGTCATCACGGCCATTCCGCACAGCACGCAGCTCGTCTACATCCCGTGGCAGGTTCCCGCCATGGCGCAGCAGTTCTTCTCGCAGCTGCGGGCGAACGGCGACAAGCAGATCGTCATGGGCTCCGACGGAACCGACGATCCGAGCACGTTCAAGGGTGCCGGCAGCTACGTGTCCGGCTTCCCGGTCGACACCTCGGCCAGCGCGCTGAAGTCGTTCCAGAAGGCGCACAACGGCGATCCGGAGACGTTCGGCCTCCCGACGTACACGTCGGTCATGGTCAACGCCACCGCGATCAACAACGCGTGCAAGGCCGGCCACGGCAAGACGACGCGGAATGCTGTCCGCAAGGCCGTCGCCAAGGTCAAGCTCAGCAAGTCGGTCTCGCTCCTCGGCTTCCCGGTGCAGTTCCTGAAGGGGAACGCCGGCAAGTTCCAGGGCCCCGGCGACATGGGTGGCGCGGCCGCCTTCGGCATCTACCAGATCCAGAAGAACGGCAGCTACAAGCGCGTCGGTTAACCGACCGACTGATCCAAACGAACGGCCCGCCTTTGCGGGCCGTTCGTCTTTTCTCTGTGAGAAGGTAGGCGCTCCCCGTGCACTTTCTCGTCTTCAACATCATCAACCAGATCCGAGAGCTCGGTTGGTCGGGCGCGTTCGAGCTGCTGCGCAACGGGCTCGTCCTCGGCAGCCTCTACGCGCTGATCGCCCTCGGCTACACGATGGTGTACGGGATCCTGAAGCTCCTCAACTTCGCCCACGGCGACATCTACATGGTCGGAGCCTTCATCGGCTACGGCGTCCTGGTGGCATTCGGTGGAGCGCTGTCGCCCACCATCCCGATCGTCCCGCTCATCATCCTGATGTTCGCCGTCTCGATGGCCGGCTCGGGTTTCCTGGGCGTGGCGATCGAGCGCGTCGCCTACCGGCCGCTGCGCAACGCCCCGAGGATCGCGCCGCTCATCAGCGCCCTGGGTGTGGCGTTCTTCCTCGAGAGCAGCGTGCAGCTCCTCACCAACTCCGCCCACTACCTCTACAACGGCTACCAGCTCGGCGGCAAGAACGGCAATTTCGGGCCGCTTCTCAACCCCGTCTTCACCGTCGACGGGATCCCTGTCACGGTGGTGCAGACGCTCGTCATCCTGACGGCGATCGCACTGATGGGAGTGCTCGTCTGGCTCGTCTATCGCACGAAGTTCGGCAAGGCGATGCGAGCCGTCGCGTTCGACAGGGAGGCCGCCGCGATGATGGGGATCGACACCGATCGCATCATCTCGATGACGTTCTTCATCGGCTCGGTGCTCGCCGGGAGCGGCCGGCGTGATGTACGGCCTGTACCTCGGCGACACGTACTTCTTCCTGGGTTTCCTGTTCGGCCTGAAGGCGTTCACGGCGGCGGTGGTCGGCGGGATCGGCAGCATTCCCGGCGCCATGCTCGGCGGTATCTTGATCGGACTCGCTGAGTCCTTCTCGACCGGCTACGTCGGGGGACAGTGGTCCGAGCTCGTGGTCTTCGGCCTCCTCATCGGCTTCCTGATCGTGCGTCCGACCGGTCTCCTCGGCTCCCACGCAATCCAGAAGGTATGAGCGACACACCCGACACCCCCGGCCTGCCCGAACCGCCTCCCGAGCCCCAGTCCGGGTCGGAGTCCGGCCCGAAGATCGGCGTCGACTCCTGGGTCGCGTCGCACGGAGACCGCTCGCGGGAGAAGCGGGCCGATCGGCTCGGTAACCCGTGCGTGGGAATCCATCCCGGACGCGGCCAGGTTCCTCGCCTTCGTCGCGATTGCGCTGAGCCTGCCCTTCTGGCTCCTCAAGAGCGAAGGCGATCTCTTCAACTTCGGGCTGTTCACGCTTCTCTTCATCGGCATGGGGCTGGGGCTCAACGTCGACGTCGGCTTCGCGGGTCTGCTCGACCTCGGCTACGTGGCGGCCTTCGGCATCGGCGGGTACGCCTACGCGCTCCTCTCGTCTGGCTACTACGGAATCCATTGGCCTGCCGAGGTCGTGATTCCGATCGCGATGCTCGCGGCGGTGATTCCCGCCGCGATCCTCGGCTTCTCAGCACGCCGGCTGCTCGGCGATTACCTGGCAATCGTGACGCTGTTCTTTGCGGAGGCGTTCCTGGTGTTCACGAACGTGTCGAACCCGACGATCTTCGGCAAGGGGATCACCGGGGGCGCCAACGGGATCCCGCAGGCCGATCCGCTCACCTTCTTCGGCTACCAGCTCACGAGCTCGAAGCAGCTCTACTTCTTCCTGGTCGGCGCAGTCGCCGTGGTCGCCGCGGCTCTCTATCTCGCGAACCAGTCACGTACGGGGCGCGCCTGGCGGGCGTCGCGGGAGGACCCGCTCGCCGCAGAGGTGATGAGCATCCCCGTCAACCGGCTCAAGATCCTTGCGTTCATCTTCAGCTGGGCAGTGGCCGGGTTGTTCGGCGCGATCTACGTGGCGATCCTCACGTCCGCCGTGTCGACGAACTACAGCATCGGGCTGCTGATCACCATCTACGCGGTCATCATCCTCGGCGGTCTCGGCAGCATCGCCGGAGTCTTCGTCGGGGCGATCATCATCAACTGCGTGTTCGTGTTCCTCGAGCCGCAGACCGACCATCCCGAGGCCAAGCGGTGGCTCTTCTACGGCGCGATCATCCTGCTGATCGCGACGCTGAAGCCGTGGTACAAGGCCGTGGTTCGTCTTCGTTGGGACGATCGCGAGCGGGTTCATCGTCCATGCCATCGTCTCGGCGACGGCCGGGTCGGCGTGGACGTCCGGCAAGACGGTCTCCGGAGCGGGCTGGCTCTCGCACTGGGTCGTCATCCCGAAGGTGAGCCACGGGAACGTGAACAACATCCTCTACATCGGGCTCGTGGTGGCGGTCGTGCTCGTCGCGATGCTCAAGGGGTGGTGGCGCATCATTGCGCTCGGACCGACGATCTATCTCGCCGCGGTCGTGTGGGAGAACGTGCTCACCGAGAACCCGGGAGTCACGGCCTTCATCCTCTTCGGGGCGATGCTCGTCGGGCTGATGATCAAGCGGCCGCAGGGACTGCTCGGGACGGCACGAGTGGAGATCGTCTGATGGCTGCGGCTGCGGAGCCCACTCCGCTGCTCGAGCTCAACGGCCTCTCGATGTCGTTCGGCGGCCTGAAGGTGATCGACAACCTCGATCTCGTCGTCAACGAGATCGGAGGTCGTCAGCGTGATCGGCCCGAACGGCGCCGGCAAGACGACGCTGTTCAACCTGATCACCGGGATCTACCAGCCCGACGCGGGCGAGATCCTGCTCGGAGGCCAGAGCCTCGTCGGTATGGCGCCGCACACGATCACCAAGAACGGCGTCGCCCGAACCTTCCAGACGCTGCGGCTCTTTCTCAATATGAGCGTGATCGAGAACGTCATGGCTTCGCAGTACGGGCGGACGAAGGTGGACGTCTTTCGCGCGATGATCCGCACTCCGGCGATGCGCCGCGAGGAGAAGGAGATCAGGGCGCGGGCGGAGGAGAAGCTCTCCTTCTTCGGGCAGCGTCTGATGGGCTACCGCTGGAACCAGCCCGCGTACTCGCTGTCGTACGCCAACCGGCGACGGCTCGAGATCGCGCGGGCGATGGCGACCGAGCCGCGGATCCTCCTGCTCGACGAGCCCGCCGCCGGCATGAACCCGACCGAGACGCACGAGATCACGGAGCTGATCGGCAAGCTGCGCGACGAGGGCGGCTACACGATCCTCCTGATCGAGCACGACATGCACGTGGTCGAGGGCATCTCGGACCGGGTCGTCGCGCTCGACCACGGCGTCAAGATCGCCGAGGGCTCGTTCGACGCGGTCGCCACCGACCCCCGCGTGGTCGAGGCGTACCTCGGGACGAAGGCGACGTCGACCAAGTGAGCGAGGCGAGCGGCAACGAGAACGGTGCGGCGGACGAGCCCCTGCTTCGGCTCGACGGCGTCGATACGTACTACGGGCAGATCCACATCCTCCAGGGCCTGAGCCTCGACGTGCGAGCCGGCGAGCTCGTATGCCTGCTCGGGGGCAACGCGTCCGGCAAGTCGACGACGCTGAAGACCGTGCTCGGGATCGTGCAGCCGCGGAACGGCCGCGTGTACTTCAGAGGCGAGGACGTCACGACCCGGTCGACGAGCTACCGGATCGGCAAGGGCATCGCGATCGTCCCCGAGAACCGGCGGCTGTTCGGGCCGATGACGGTGCTCGACAACCTCGAGATGGGCGCGTACCTCCACGGCAAGGGGGCGAAGGAGGACTTCGACCGCGTCTACGAGCTCTTCCCGCTCCTCTACGACCGGCGCTCGCAGCTGGCGGGAACGATGTCGGGCGGCGAGCAGCAGATGGTGGCGATGGGGCGCGCGCTGATGGGACGCCCGAAGCTGCTGCTGATGGACGAGCCGTCGATGGGGCTCGCGCCGATCCTCGTCGAGCGGAACTTCGAGATCATCAAGCAGGTGCACGAGTCGGGCACCGCGATCCTCGTCGTGGAGCAGAACGCGAACGTCTCGCTCTCGATCGCCGACCGCGGCTACGTCCTCTCGACCGGCCGGCTCGTCCTCGAAGGCCCGGCCGCAGAGCTGCGCGAGCACGAGGATCTCCGCAAGGCCTACCTCGGGCGCTAGGCCCCAACTAGATTGAGCTGCATGGACGGGCGCGCCGCCATCGCCACCGTCGTAGCCACCCGGAGCTCCGCCCCGCGGCCCGTGGGGTCGAAGCTCATCGTGCGCGCGGATGGGAGCATCGAGGGCTCCGTCTCGAACGGCTGCGTCGAGAGCGACGTGATCCTGGCCGCGCAGGAAGTGCTCGCCGGCGGGGAGCCGCGCCTCGTCACCTACGGGATCACCGACGAGATGGCGTTCGGTGTCGGCCTGCCGTGCGGCGGCGAGATCGACGTCTTCGTCGAGCCGTATGAGGGCCGAGGCTCGGACGTGGTGCTGACGGTCGTCGCGGGCGACGGCGTCGGCGAGAAGCTCGACGATCCCGAGCTCGAGCAGACGGCACGCCGTCGCGGCCGCAGCCACGTGTTCGAGCTCGAGGGCCGAACGGTCTTCGCCGACGTGAGCGTCCCGCCGCCGCGCCTCTTCGTCTACGGCGCCGCCGACACCGCCGAGGCGCTCTGCGCGGGCGCCAAGCTGCTCGGCTGGCGCACGATCGTGGCCGACGCACGACCTCGCTTCGCGACGCCGGAGCGGCTCCCGAGCGCGGACGAGATCCTCGTGCTGTGGCCGGAGGAGGCGCTCGAGCACGTGGCGCCCGATGCGGCGACCGCTGTTGTCGTCCTCACCCACGACGACAAGTTCGATCTCCCCGTCGTCCGTGGCGTGCTCGCGACCGAGGCGATGTATCTCGGCTGGCTCGGCTCGCGCAGGAACCAGGAGCGGCGGCGCGGGCTGCTCCTCGAGGAAGGCGTGGCGGAGGACGACCTGGACCGCGTGCGGGGGCCGGCCGGTCTGGATCTCGGCGCCGCCTCGCCCGAGGAGACGGCCGTCTCGATCCTCGCCGAGATCCTCGCGGTGCGCGCCGGACGGCCAGGCGGGCCGCTTCGCGAGACGAGCACTCGCATCCACGCGTAGGATCGCAGCGATGCTGCTGCGCGAGGTCGAGTACGCAAAACCCGGATCCGTGGCGGAGGCGCTGGAGCTCCTCGGCGCCAACGACGGCGCCCGCGCGCTCGCCGGCGGGCAGACGCTCGTCAACGTGATGAAGGCGCGCGCCGCCTCGCCCGACATGCTCATCGACCTGAACGGCCTCGACGACCTGAAGGGGATCGAGCTCGCCGGCGACGGGACGCTGACGATCGGAGCCATGACCACGTACTCGGAGCTCATGGCCTCGGCCGAGGCGAAGGCGCGGCCGATCCTCGGGGAGGTCTGCGCGACGATCGCCGACGTCCAGGTCCGGAACCGCGGCACGATCGGCGGCAACGTCTGCTCGAACGACCCGACCAACCACCTGCCGCCGCTGATGGTCTCGGTCGGCGCACGGATGACGATCGTCGGAGCGGGGATGGTCGAGCGTGAGGTGTCGGCGGAGGAGTTCTTCCTCGGCGTCTACCTCACCGCGGTCGGGCCGGGCGAGCTGCTCACGCGGATCACGATTCCCGCGGGCAAGAAGGACGGGTTCGCCGCGGTCACGCTCGGTGCCGACGGGACCTGCATCTGCAACGCCGCCGCCACCGTCAACGGCACCGTGCGCGTCGCGCTCGGGTGCATCGACGCCGTGCCGGTGCTGCTCACGGCCGATTCGCCCGACGGCGTCGCCGCCGCCGTGCGGGAAGCGAACCTCATGCCGCCGTCCGACGTCCACGCCTCGAGCGAGTACCGCGTCCATCTCGCCACCGTGCTCGCCGAGCGCGCCGCAACGGAGGCCTCGACGCGCTGATGGACGTCACGGTCACCGTCAACGGGACGACCTACGAGCGCGACGTCGAGCCGCGCAAGCTCCTGATCCACTTCCTGCGCGACGACCTCGACCTCACGGGCAGCCACATCGGCTGCGACACCGGCAACTGCGGAGCTTGCTCGGTGATCTACGACGGCGTCCTCGTGAAGAGCTGCATGCTCCTCGCCGTCCAGGCGAACGGCTCGAGCATCGAGACCGTCGAGGGGCTCAGCGAGGACACGAATCTGACCCCGCTGCAGCAGGCGTTCAACGAGCACCACGCGCTCCAGTGCGGCTACTGCACGCCGGGGATGCTGATGAGCGCGACCGCGCTCCTGCGCGAGAACCCGAGCCCGTCCGAGGACGAGGTCAAGAAGGCGCTGCAGGGCAACATCTGCCGCTGCACCGGCTACTGGAACATCGTCGAGGCCGTGAAGTCGGTGGCGAAGTGACCGAGATCGAGATGAGCGAGACCGTTGTCGCGCCGGCACCGATCGAGGTTCAGAAAGGCTGGGGCGGCCAGAGCGTCAAGCGCAAGGAGGACAAGCGGCTCCTGCAGGGCGAGGGCGTCTTCGTCGACGACGTCAAGCGGCACGGGATGGGCTACCTCCACTTCGTGCGCAGCCCGTACGCGCACGCGCACATCACGCGCGTCGACGTCTCGGCGGCCGAGGCGATCGACGGTGTCTACGGGACGCTGACGGGCGAGGAGGTCGCGGCCCTGACCGATCCGTTCTTCCAGATCTCGAGCGTGCCGGGAGCGAACATCAAGGACTTCGCGCTCGCGGTCGGCAAGGTGCGCTACGTCGGCGAGCCCATCGTCGCCGTGGTCGCCGAGACGCGCGAGCTCGCGCGCGACGCTTCCGAGCTGGTCGAGGTCGACTACGAGCCGCTCGACGTGGTCGTGGACGCACGGACGGCGCAGGACTCCGATGCCGCGGTGCTGCACGACGACGCCGGCGGGAACCTCATGTGGACGGGGCTCTACTCGTGGGGCGATATCGACGCCGCCTTCGCCGAGGCCGACCGCGTGATCACGATCCCCGAGCTCCACTTCCACCGCTTCAACTCGACGCCGCTCGAATGCGACGGGGCGCTCGTCGAGTTCAACCGCGGCGTCGGGCAGTGGACGATCCACACGAACAACCAGTTCCCGGGCTTCGCCGCGATCATGATGGGGCCTGCGATGAAGGTGGGGCTCGACAAGCTCCGTTTCGTCACGCAGGACATCGGCGGCGGCTTCGGCAACAAGATCACCTCCCACCCGCAGCTCGTCGTCTGCTGCCTGCTCGCGCGCAAGCTCAACCGGCCGGTGCAGTGGACGGAGTGGCGGACCGACTTCCACCTCTCGATGTCGCACGGCAACGAGCGCTGGTTCCAGGACACCGAGGTGGCCGTCTCCGACGACGGCACCCTGCTCGGCTTCCGCACCAAGGCGCTCGACGACGCCGGCGCCTGGCTGCGCTACGAGCCGCTCGGCGGCGTGATCTGGGCGCAGGTGACGCCCGGGATGTACCGCTGGCGCCATATCGAGCTCGAGTTCACGCAGGTCGCGACGAACAAGGCGCCCGTCTCGCCGAACCGCGGCTACTCGCGCATGCAGCACCTCTGGTTCACCGAGCGCGTGATCGACATCGTCGCGCGCGAGCTCGGCCTCGACCCGGTCGAGGTGCGGAAGCGCAACTACATCCGTGCCGAGGACATGCCGTACGAGACGCCCAACGGCTGCGTCTACGACTCCGGCGACTACGCCGGGATGCTCGACCTCGCGCTCGAGCTGATCGACTGGGACTCGATCCCGGCCCGGAAGGCGGAGGCATCCGGGCGCGGCAAGCTGCTCGGCGTCGGCATCGGCTCCACCCTCGATTCCGGCACGAACAATTTCGGCCAGTCGCGGCTCATCAACCCGGAGCTGCAGTTCTCGGGCAACAACGAGGTCGCGACCGTCAAGCTCGACATCTTCGGCGAGATCGTGGTCACGCTCGGCACGACGCCGCAGGGCCAGGGACACGAGACGACCGCGGCCCAGGTCGTCGCCGACATCCTCAACTGCTCGGTCGACGACGTGCACGTGCGCGCCGGCCATGACAGCTACTGGAACTCGCACGCGGGCTTCTCGGGGACGTACGCGAGCCAGTTCGCAGTGACGGGCTTGAGCGCTGTGAAGGGCGCGACCGACATGCTCGCGGCCGAGATCAAGAAGCTCGCGGGCGCAGTCTTCGGCGGCGTGCCGCCCGAGGCGCTCGAGCTGGCCGACGGCGGCGTGCGGATCAAGGAGAGCCCCGACGCGTTTCTCCCCTTCATGGCCTGCGGCGCGATCATCAACGCGAACAACGCCGGCCTGCCGGAGGACCTCGACGTCACGCTCAACTGCCGCTACGTGTACCGGCCGCCGTTCGAGGTGCCGGACGTCGAGAAGAAGTTCGGCAACCTCACGCTCACGTACGCCACTCAGATCCACGTCGCGGTCGTCGAGATCGACCCCGAGACCGGCGCGTACGAGATCGTCGACTACGCCGCTGTCGACGACTGCGGCAAGCGGATCAATCCGCAGATCGTCGAAGGCCAGGTGATGGGTGCGACCGCGCAGGCGATCGGCGCCGCGGTGCACGAGACCTTCGAATACGACGAGGACGGAAACCTCTTGACGCCCAACTTCTACGACTACCACGTGCCGCATTCGCTCGACATGCCGCCGCTTGCGACCGGCGCGACCGAGAGCCCGTCGCCGTTCACCCCGCTCGGCACGAAGGGCATGGGCGAGGGCGGCGGTGCCGGCATCCACGCCGTCTGCGCGGCGATCCAGGACGCGACCGGGCAGGTCGTGACCGACAGCCACAACCCGTACCAGCGCGTCTGGCGGCTTCTGCAGGAGGCCCAGGCATGAACGTCTCGGGCGATCGCGACTTCCAGGCGCCGCGCGACGTCGTCTGGCGCGTCATGAACGACCCCGCGGCGATGGCCAAGACGATGCCGGGCGTCGAGAGCTTCGACGTCCACGACGACCGTCACTGGACCGCGAACGTGAAGATCCCGCTCGGTCTCGGCGGCCTGAAGATGACGGTCGACATGGAGAAGGTCGAGGAGCGCGAGCCCGACTTCGCCAAGATGGCGATCAAGGGCAACGGCGTCGGCGCGATCATGAACATGGAGACGTCGTTCACGCTCTCCGAGGCGGACGCGGGCGCGACCTCGATGGCCTGGAGCGCCGAGGTGAAGATCCTCGGGCCGGTCGGCTCGATGGGCCAGCGCGTGCTCCAGCCGATCGTGAACCAGCAGGTTCGAGCCGTGCTTGCGGCGTTGGACGCGCAGGTGCAGGAAGCTCTTCAGCGCTAGTGGCGCCTGCGCTCCGGTTCGGCGTGATGCAGCTCACGATGGAGCCGCTCGAGGAGATGCTCGCCTCGGCGCGCGCGATGGAAGAGGCGGGCATGGACACGATCTGGCTCGCCGAGGCCTATCCGTGGTGGCGCAAGCACGGCATGG
>CAVOMI010000016.1:0-266095 GCA_963696975.1 uncultured Actinomycetes bacterium
AGGCCCGCTCGTCCACCGGCGTCGCCGCGCTCATGGCGCACCAGACAGGGCGCCTCACGATCGGCTGGGGGATCATCGCTGCGTCGACCCGCCATCCCGTGCAGGCGGCAATGGACGCTCGAGTCGTGCAGGAGGCGGCCGGACCGGGGCGCTTCATCCTCGGCTTCGGGACCTCGAAGATCTTCCTCAACAACACGAAGTCGCAGACGAAGAAGACGCTCGGGCCGATGCGCGACGCCGTCACGATCGCGCGCGGCGTCCTCTCGGGCGAGCGCTTCGACTACGACGGGGACACGTGGAGTGCCGACGTCCCTGCGATGGCCGCGGATGCGCACGCGCCGCGCGAGGTGCCGCCCGTCTACGTCGCCGCGACTGCGCCGAAGATGCAGCAGTTGGCCGGCGAGATCGCCGACGGCTGCCTCACGCCCTCGATCACGACGCCCGCCTTCGTCCGCTACACGCGCGGCAACGTCGGCGGCGAGATCGATGTCGGCTGCACCGTCGTCGCCTCGATCCACGCCGACGACCGCGACGCCGGCCGCGACGGCGCACGCGAGATCGCGGGCATGTACCTCGCGAACAAGGTGCAGAACATCCAGGGCGCCGCCGACACGCTGCTCGAGCTGGCCGGGATCGAGCAGGACGAGATCCGGCCCGTCGCCGAGGCGATGGAGCGCGGGGGACGCCTCGCCGCGAAGGCCGAGGTCTCGGACGCGCTGCTCGACAAGTGCCGGCCGATCGCCGGCACGCCGGCCGACTGCATCGAGGCGATCGAGGAGTATCGCGACGCCGGTTGCAGTCACGTGATGCTCGAGCTCTGGGGAGCCGACCGGCACGAGCAGATCCGGCTCTTCGGGGAAAAGGTGCTGCCGCAATTCCGCTCATGAAGGTCGACCGCGACCGGCTCGTCGAGACAGCGTCCGCGCTGGTCGACGTCCCGAGCTTCACCGGCGACGAGGAGGCGGCGGCGCGCCTGATGGTCGAGCTGTACGAGTCGATCGGCTTGCGGGTGCAGTGGCAGCAGGTCGAGGAGGGACGCGCGAACGCGCTCGGCATCTGGTCCGGCGCGGGCGGCGGGAAGTCGCTCATGTTCAACGGCCACCTCGACACCTCGTACTCCGGCCGCGAGCCGTGGCTGCGCGGCGTTCCCGGCTTCCAGCCCCAGGCGTTCGAGCGCGACGGCCGGCTCTACGGACTCGGCATCTCGAACATGAAGGGCGCGGTCGCGTGCTACGTCGAGGCGGTGCGCTCGCTGCAGGACGCCGGCGTCCGGCTGCGTGGAGACGTCCTGATCGCGGCGGTCTGCGGGGAGATCGAGAAGACGCAGCAGGGCGACGCGCAGGGTGCGCAGTACCGCGGGTATGCGGCCGGCACGCGTTATCTCGTCTCGCACGGCGGCGTCGCGGACATGTGCCTGCTCGGCGAGCCGACCGAGGGCAAGGTGGTGCTGGGTCACTTCGGCGCGCTCTGGCTTCGCATCCGCGTGCACGGCGACTTCATCCACACGGCATTCAGCGAGGGCCGACGCGATCGCAACTCGATTCTGCGCGCGCGCGAGGTGCTCGACGCGATCCTCGAGTGGATCCCGACCTGGGAGGACGACCCGGCGAACGGGTACCGGGGCGCGAAGGCGATCGTCAATGTCGGCGCGGTCGAAGGCGGGTTCGGCTGGCGCGCCTCGCGCACGCCGCACCACACGGATCTGTTCCTCGACGTCCGCGTGCCGCCGACGAAGCCGATGGGAGTCGCGCGGGGCGAGGTGCTCGACATGGTGCGCGGACTCGGCAAGCGCTTCCCCGCGTACGGCATCGAGGGCGAGGTCTTCGTGACCGCGCCGGGCGCGGAGATCGAGGAGGGGCACGAGCTCGTTGCCGCGATCGACAAGGTGCACGCCGAGGTCTGGGGCGAGGCGCCGGGGCGCGACGTGACCCGCTGGTTCAGCGATGCGTCCGCGCTGACGCGCTACGGCGTGCCGACCGTCAACTACGGCACCTCGACCGGGCTGATGGACGTCGAGCTCGGCGAGAACCTCGAGATCGACGGGCTCGTGAAGACCGCGGAGGTCTACGCGCGCGTCGCCATGGCCGTCTGCGGAGTCACGTGAGGCTCGTCACCTACGACGACGGAAAGGTCGGGTACTTCGACGGCGAGGAGATCGTCCGGCTCGACGTGCCCACCATGCGCGCCTGGTTCGAGCGGGGCGGCGCCGACGAGACCGGCGAGCGGACGCCTCTCGACGACGCGACGCTGCGCGCGCCGATCGTGCCGAAGAAGTTCTTCCACACCGCGGGCAACTTCCGCGAGCACGAGGAGGAGTCGAAGAACGTCGACTGGTCGCACCGGATCGCGCCGTGGATCAACTTCTTCCAGAACGTCGACGCGATCATCGGCCCCGACGAGCCGATCATCTATCCGGAGCACCTCACCGAGGAGCTCGACTACGAGCTCGAGCTCGCGGTCGTCCTGAAGAAGGCCGGCAAGTGGTTCTCGCCCGAGGAGGCCGAGGACTACATCGGCGGCTACGTGATCTTCAACGACATCACCGCCCGCGACATCCAGCGTGGCGAGATGCGCTCGGGCGTGTTCAGCTTCTGCAAGGCGATCGACACGTTCTGCCCGCTCGGGCCCTGGATCGTGACGCCTGACGAGATCCCCGATCCGCACAACCTCGCGATGGAGCTGCGCGTCAACGGCGAGAAGCGGCAGGAGTCGCACTCGAGCCGCATGAGCGTCACGATTCCGCAGATCCTGAGCAACTTCTCGGCGCTCGGCTACAGCGCGGGTGACGTGCTGTCGACGGGCACGGTCGCGGGAGTCGCCGGCTTCAAATCGGAGGAGGAGCGCGCGCTGCTCTACCTCAAGCCGGGGGACGTGGTCGAGGCGCAGATCGAGGGAATCGGCGTGCTGCGCAATCCGGTGATCTCGTGGCAGCAGGGCCACGGCGAGCCGGCGCCGCCACGCATTCGCCCCTGGGGCGACTGATGGCCTGGCCCAAGGACGACGCGAAGCTCGACCGCGTCCGCGCGCTGATGGCCGAGGCGGAGCTCGACGCGCTCGTCGTCCGCGCGCCCGACAACGTCCTCTACCTGACGAACTTCTGGGGGATGAAGGGCTACGACGCCTGCGTCTTCCCGCGCGAGGGCGAGCCGGTGCTGATCACGATCGAGGCGTCGGAGGAAGATGCCGCTCGCATGGCCTGGACGGGGGACGTGCGCCTGATCCGAGGCTATGACCCGGAGGATCCGCGTCCGCCGCTCGCACGCACCCTCGAGGCCGCCGTTGCCGCCGCGCGCGACTACGAGCGCGTCGGGCTCGAGCTGTCACTCGGCACGCAGGCTTCCGACCGGATGGTCGGCGAGCCGACGACGTTCACCGCGGCGTGGTTCGACGCCTTTCCGGAGGCGGCCGACGCCACGCCGGTGCTCGTTCGCGCCCGCTCGCTCAAGACCGAGCAGGAGCTCGAGCGACTGCGGCTCGCGAACGAGATCGCGGCGGCGGCGATGGAGCACGTCCGCGCGCGGCTCGAGCCCGGGCTGAAGGAGGCCGAGGCGGCCGCGCTGTGGCAGGGCTTCGTGCACGGCGAAGGCACGGGCTGGGGCGGCGGCAAGGTCGAGCTCGCCCTTCCCTTCTCGCTGGTCTGGGCCGGCCGCGGCATCAAGACCTTTACCGCCACCGGCGACCTGCCGGTCGTCGAGGGCGAGCCCGTGCTCTTCGAGATCTGGGTCTGCGCCGACGGCTACTGGGCCGACCACACGAAAAACCTCGTGGTCGGCGAGCTGAAGCCGGATTACGCGGAGGTCGAGGCGGTGCTCATGGGCGTGTATACGGCCGCGCTCGACTCCATCCGGCCGGGCGCCTCGATGGCCGCGCTCGACCGGCAGATCCGCGAGCAGCTGCACGAGGCCGGCTACCCGGGTCAGCCGACGCACCCGATCTGCCACGGGGTGGGCGCGCGGGCACACGAACCGCCCTATCCGCACCAGGCGGGCGGCGGCGAGTTCGCAGAGGGGATGGTGCTCGCAGTCGAGCCCGGCATGTACTGGCCGGGCGGCGGCGGGCTGCGGGTCGAGGACAACTTCCTCGTCAGGAGCGACGGTGTCGAGAAGCTCTCCTCGTTCCCGGACGGAGTGGTTCCGTGTCAGACCTGATCTGGACCGGCTCGCTCAACGACCCTTACCGCGTCGGCGGCCGCGTCGGCCTGTACGACACGACGCTGCGCGACGGCGAGCAGACCGTCGGCGTCGTCCTCTCGCCGGAAGACAAGCTCGAGATCGCGCGCCTGCTCGACGGCCTCGGCATCGAACGGGTCGAGGCGGGGTTCCCGCGTGTCTCCGAGGACGACCGGCGCGCTGTCGAGCTGATCGCCGGCGCGGGTCTCGGCGCCGAGGTCTGGGGCTTCTCGCGGGCGGTGCCCGCCGACCTCGAGCTCCTGGTCGAGCTCGGCGTGGAGGCGTCGGTGATCGAGTCGCCGATCTCGGATCTCAAGCTCGAGGCAATCGGCGTGGAGCGCGACAAGATGCTCGGACGGATCACGGCCGCGATGCGCTTCGCGTCGGAGCACGGGATCCGGGCGGCGTTCTTCGGTGTCGACTCGACGCGTGCCGCGCCGGACTTCTACGAGCGCGTGTACTCGAGCGCGGTCGAGGCCGGCGCCCGCGAGGTCGTCGTCGTCGACACACTCGGCATCGCGTCGCCGGAGGCCGTCGCCGAGTTGGTGGGGCGGACCGTCGAGACGGTCGGACCGGACGTGCCCGTGCACTTTCACGGGCACAACGACTTCGGTGTCGCGACGGCCTCCGCGGTCGCGGCCGTGCGTGCGGGCGCAACCTGGATCCACGGCACGATCAACGGGATGGGCGAGCGCGCCGGGAACGCCGATCTCGGCGAGATCGCGATCGCGCTGCGCGCGCTCTACGGCGTCGAGACCGGGCTCCACCTCGACCGGATCCGCGAGGCCGCTGCGCGCATCCAGGAGCTGTCGGGCTACGGGCTCGCCCCCTGGAAGCCGCTCACCGGCGAGACGCTCTTCCGCCGCGAGTCGGGTGCGGTCGCCTCCCAGTTCCACGACCCGCCCTCGATCGAGCCTTACTCCTCCGAGCTCGTGGGCGCCGAGCGCGCCATCGTGCTCGGCAAGAAGAGCGGTCTCGACTCGATCCGGATCAAGGTCTCCGAGCTCGGCCTCGACGTGCCCGAGGAGCGCTGGCCGGAGCTGCTCGCGCAGGTGAAGGAGCTCGGCACGCGCAAGCGCGGACTCGTCACCGACGACGAGCTGCGGGAGCTCGCCGGTGGCTGAGTACGACGCGATCGTCGTCGGGAGCGGCGTCAACTCCCTCGCGTGCGCCGCGCTGCTCGCGCGGGCGGAGTGGCGCGTCTGCGTGCTCGAGCGCAACGACTGGTTCGGCGGCGCGATCAAGACGGAGGAGCTGACCGAGCCGGGGTTCCTGCACGACGTCTACAGCGCGTGGCATCCACTCTGGGTGGGCGGCGCCGCGCACGCGGAGCTCGGCGACGAGCTCGCGGCGCGCGGGCTCGAGTACCTCAACACGGAGCTGCCCACGGCGACCGCGTTCCCGGACGGCGGCGCGGCGTTTCTCCTGCGCACGGCGGAAGGCAACACGCGGGAGCTCGGACCGGAGTGGCCGGGGGTGCTCGAGCGCTTCTTCCCCAACGCCGATCTCGCGTTCGGCGTCCTCGGGACCGAGCTGTGGTCGTCTGCGGGATTCGCGCTCGGGGCGAAGGCCCTGCGGCGACTCGGCCGCGCCGGCGCGCTCGCGTTCTCGGGCGAAGTCCTGCAGTCGAGCCGCGACTGGCTCGAGACGACGTTCGCGTCGGAGCGTGCTCACGGCGTGCTGGCGCCGTGGGTGCTGCACACCGGTCTCGGGCCGGATCAGGCGACGTCCGGCTTCATGACCCAGGTGATCGCGGTCGCGGTGCAGGAGGGCGGGATGCCGGTTCCGCGCGGCGGCGGCGCGAAGCTCGCCGACGCGCTCGTGCAGCTGATCCGCGACCACGGCGGCGTCTGCGAGACCGACCGCGACGTCGAGCGCGTGCTCGTGCGCTCCGGCCGCGCCGTCGGCGTGCGGCTCACCGACGGCGAGACGATCGAGGCCACGCAGGCCGTCGTGGCGAGCGTGACGCCGACCCAGCTCCACGAGCGCCTGCTCGCCGACGCCGACGTGCCCGCGCCGGTGCGCGACGGTGCGCGCCGCTTCCGTTACGGCCGTTCCGAGATGCAGATCCACTACGCGCTCTCCGAGCCGCCGCGCTGGGACGGCGACGAGCGGCTCGGCCGGACGGCGATCGTTCACGTCACGCCGGGCCTCGACGGGGTCTCGCGCGCGGTGAACGAGGCGGAGCGCGGGCTGCTTCCCGCCGAGGCGACGATCGTGGTCGGGCAGCCGCTGACAATCGATCCTTCGCGGGCGCCCGAGGGTCGGGGGCTGCTCTGGATCCAGCTCCAGGAGCTGCCGTGGCGCATCAAGGGTCACGCTTCCGGCGTGCCCGTACGTCGGCAGCGGCGGGTGGACGGACGAGCTTCGCGAGCGGTACGCCGATCAGATCCAGGCCCGCCTTGCGCGACACATCCCGAACCTCGAGTCCTCGATCCTGAAGCGCGTCGCGCTCGGGCCGCACGACCTGCAGCGCGCGAACGTCAACCTCCGGCACGGCGATCCGTACGGCGGCTCGCTCGCGCTCGACCAGAACTTCCTGTGGCGGCCGTTCGGCCGCAGCCCAGGGCACACCACGCCGATCGAGCGGCTCTGGCAGATCGGCGCGAGCACGTGGCCCGGCCCCGGTCTCGGCGCCGGCTCCGGCACGCTCGTGGCGCACAAGCTCCTCGAGCCGCCGCTGAGCCAACGGGCGATGAACCGCGCTCGCGGGTACTTCCAACGCTGATCTAGAACGCGAAGATGCTGCGGCCGGCGAGCTCGACCTCGTAGATGTCCGTCGCCAGCTCGAGGTGGGCATGCAGCGCCGACGCGGCGCGATCGGGCTCGCAGGCCGCGCACGCTTCGAGCAGTTCCCGGTCGAGCTCCGCGTGCCGGTCCTGGGGTGAGCCGCCGGCCCCGAGCAGCACCGGACGGTATCGCTCGCAGCTGTCCCACGCAGGACGGATCACGCGCAGCAGCGAGCCCGAGCGGGCAGCCTCGTAGAGCGTGAAGTGGAAGGCGGTGTGCGCCCGCATCGCGGTGCGTACGTCGCCGGCTCCGCGGGCCTCGTCGAGCTCGGCGAGGTGCGAGCCGGCCGCGCGCTCGACGTCCGCGTCGAAAAGCTCGGCCGCACGTCTCACCGCCATGGTCTCGAGCGAGAGCCGGATCGAGAAGAGCTCGCGCAGCTCCTCGATGTCGAGCCCCACGACCTTCGCGCCGTGGTGCGGAACGTGCTCGGCGAGCCCGAGCGCCTCGAGTTGGCGCACCGCCTCGCGGATCGGCGAGATGCTCATCCCGAGCGAGCGGGCGAGATCCTCGAGCCGCAGCGGCGTGCCCGGCGTCAGCTCGCCGAGGATGATCGCCTCGCGCAGGCGCTCGAGCGCTGCCTCGGCCATCGTCGGGTGGCGAGTCGCTGCGCCGTCTCGCGACAGCGTCGACTCCACGCTGGGCTTCACCTGGCCGAGCGTGAAGCACTCTTGATCAGATGTCAAATGCGTGAGACGATCACGGTTCCGAGTGTCGAGGGCCGCTCAGCAACTGCCGCTGGTCTCGATCTCGCAGGTGAGCACGCTCGCCGCGAGCTTCGCCGACGACCTGCGCGCGTATGCGGACGCCGGGTTCGACGGGATCGGCATCTGGGAGCTGAAGCTCGGCGAGGGATCGGACGAGGAGGCGCGCGAGCAGCTTGCCGCGAGCGGGCTCGGCTCGGCGACGGCGGTCCCCGCCGTCCCGTCGATCCTGCCGCTGCCGCTCCTGCCCGGCCCGGAGGATCCGGGACAGCGGATCGCCTCGCTCTGCGCCTCGGTGCACCGGCTCGCGCGGTTCGACCCGTCGGCGGTGCTCTGCTTCACCGGTCCCGCAGGAGACCTGGACCCGGGCGAGGCTCGCGCGATCGCCGTGGACGGGCTGCGCACCCTCGCCCGCGAGGCGGAAAGCGCCGGCGTGCGGCTCGCGCTCGAGCCGTTCCAGCGCGAAGGGGTCGAGAACTGGTCGCTGATCTCCACGCTCGGCGAGGCGGCCGAGCTGATCGACGAGGTCGGGAGCAAGGCGATCGGAATCCAGTTCGACGTCTGGCACCTCTGGAACTCCGACGTGCTGGAAGAGCTCCCGCGGTACGCGCACCTCCTCGCCGGCGTGCACGTGAACGACTGGCGGGAGCCGACCCGCGGCTGGGCGGATCGTGTGCTGCCGGGTAGCGGAGCCGCTGACTTGCCCGCGATTCTGGGCGTCTTAGAAGAGGTGGGCTGGGAGGGCTTCTACGACCTCGAGATCTTTTCCGACAACGGTGCCTTCGGCAACGCGTATCCCGACTCGCTCTGGGATCTCGACTCAGCCGAGCTCGCGCGCCGGGGCCGGGAGGCATTCACCCAGTGCTGGCTGAACAGGAGGGTCACGGCTGCGGCCGTGGGCCAGAGAGGAGAGACATGAGGGTAAGCAAGCGGGCGCGGTGGGCGCTCTTGATCGTCGCCGCGTTGGCGCTCGTGCTCGCCGCGACCGCGGCGGCTCGCACACACTCCACCACCGCGAAGAAGCCGATCGTCATCGGCTGGGCGTACGACGGGGCATCCGGAGGGCCGATGAACCCGTTCGATGCGCCTGCACTCGCAGCGGCAAAGCTCGAGATCGCCAAGGTCAACAAGAAGGGCGTCGACGGCAGCAAGATCATCCTCAAGACGTGCAACACGCAGGGCGACAATGCAGCGGACTCGAGCGCCTGCGCAGCGAAGCTGATCAGCGAGGGCGTGAACATCATGTTCACGACCTGCGACGTCGATCTCGCTGCTCCGGTCGTGCAGCCGGCGATCAACAAGGGCCTGCTCACGATCGCGCCGTGCATCGGCACCGACCAGATGGGGCCGAAGCGGTTCGGCTCGAAGGGCAAGCTCGCCTTCAGCTTCGGCAACGTCGCGCAGGACGAAGGCTCCGCGATGGCCCAGGTCGCCTGGGATCACGGCTGGAAGACGGCGGATCTCGCCACCGACACCGTGATCGTCTACTTCAAGGCAGTCGTCACCGCCTTCAAGGCTCGGTTCGAGCAGCTCGGCGGCAAGATCAACTACGAGACGACGTACCAGGACTCAGCCTTCCACGGCAACAACGTCGGGAACGCCGTGACCGGGATCAACGCGCATCCGGCGAAGGTCGTCGTCACCGTTACCGCCGGCGCCTACGGCTCGCTCGGTCCGTTCCTCACGGGGATGCGGACGGCGGGGAACAAGACGCCGGTCCTCAACTCGTGGGCCGGTGACGGGACGTACTGGGTCGGCGGCCTCAACCCGAAGGTCACCAACTACTGGTACGTGACGTACGCGAACGCGTTCGGCCACGACCCGAACCCGGCCGTGAACAAGCTCGCGTCCCAGATCAAGGCCTTCACCGGCGGCTTCATCACCGGCCCGGCTGCGATCGACGGCGTCGTCACGGCGATCAAGCGGGCCCACGGCTCGCTCGTCGGCTCGAAGCTCGCGGCGGTGATGCAGAAGTTCCACAACGTCCCGACGATCTCGGGCAAGGTCAGCTTCTCGAAGAAGCTGCACTCGGTCTTCGGTCGCCAGTACCGCGTGATCGAGATCAACAACAACGTCCCGATCGAGAAGGGCTTGATCCGCGCCAAGAAGGTCCCGAACAGCCCGGACTCGTAGGGCTTGGCGGCGGAGAAACAGCAGACAGAGAGGCCCGGGGCGTCGCTCCGGGCCTCCTCCGTCTCCCGTTCGTTCGCGGGCATCGAGGCGCTGCGGGACGTCTCGCTCGAGCTGCGCCAGGGCGAGGTGGTCGGACTGATCGGGCCGAACGGCGCCGGCAAGTCGACGCTCGTCAACGTCCTCAGCGGGTTTGATCGCCCGAGCGCCGGGCGCGTGATGCTCGAGGAACGTGACGTGACACGCTGGTCGGCGCATCGGCGCGGACGGCACGGGCTCTCGCGCACCTTCCAGCACAGCCACGCGTTCCGCGGCCCTGTCGGTGCGGGAGAACGTCGAGGTCTCGGCGCTCGGCGTCGGCGCCTCGAGCCGGGAGGCGCATCGGCGGGCGGACGAGCTGCTCGGGCTGCTCGGCCTCGCCGACTACGCCGACCGGTCCGCGTCGGACCTGTCGCACGGCGACGAGCGGCGCCTCGGCGTCGCGCGGGCGCTCGCGACCGATCCGCGCTACGTGCTCATGGACGAGCCGGCCGCCGGACTGTCGGAGGCGGAGGTTCCACGTTTCGCGACCGCGGTCAATACCGTGCGCGACCGAGGCGCGGGCGTCCTGCTCGTCGATCACAACGTCGCGCTCGTGCTCGACGTCTGCGAGCGGGTCCACGTGCTCGACCAGGGAACCACGCTCGCGGAGGGCACGCCCGCCGAGATCCGCGCGCATCTCGGCGTCGCCGCCGCCTACCTCGGCGAGAGCGCGGCGGCCGAGGAGGTCGAGTGACCGGGCTTGCGGTCGAGAGCCTGTCCGTCCGCTACGGAGCTGTCGAGGCCGTGCGCGACCTGTCGCTGGAGGTGAAGCCGGGACAGATCGTCGGCCTGATCGGGCCGAACGGCGCCGGGAAGTCGTCGACGCTCCACGCGATCATGGGCGCGGCTCCGATCAGCGGCGGAGACGTACGGTTCGACGGTCGCTCGCTCGTGGGCCGCCGGCCGGAGGACATCGCGCGCCGCGGCATCGCGCTCGTGCCCGAGGGACGCCGGATCTTCGGCGAGCTGACGGTGGAGGAGAACCTTCGCCTCGGCCTCGCCGCGCGGAGGAAGCAGCGCGAGGGCGGCGGGATCGCGCGTGCGTACGAGCTGTTTCCGATTCTGCGCGAGTTCCGCTCGCGCCATGCGGGGGCGCTTTCGGGCGGTCAGCAGCAGCAGCTCGCGATCGGCCGCGCGCTCGCGTCCGACCCCGACGTCCTGCTTCTCGACGAGCCCTCGCTCGGGCTCGCGCCGAAGATCGTCGACCTCGTCTTCGAGGCGCTGACCCAGATCAGAGACGCCGGCCTCGCCGTCCTCCTGGTCGAGCAGCGCGCGCAGCGCACGGTCGCGCTCGCCGACAAGTCGTACGTGCTCGCCAACGGCGAGCTTCGTCTCACGCTCGGCCCGAAGGACGCGGGCGACACCGAACGGCTTGTGGCGGCTTACCTCGCATGATCGTCGCCTTCGCCAATCTCTCGTGGCCGGTCTTCGCCGACGCGCTTGCACTCGGCGGGATCTACGCACTGATGGCGGTCGGGATCGGCCTCGTCTTCGGCGTCCTGCGCCTCGTCAATTTCGCCTACGGCCAGCTGATGATGGCCGGCGCCTTCGCGCTCGCCTTCGGCGACCAGTGGGGCCTGCCGAACTGGCTCTCGATCCTCTTCTGCTTCGGCGTCGTGCTGGCGCTCTCGGTCCTCATGGACCATCTCGTCTTCCGGCCGCTGCGGACGCACTCGCCGGCGGTGATGCTGGTCGCGACCTTCGCCGTTGCGTTCGTCCTCCAGAACATCGCGCTCATCGCGTTCGGCTCGTTCGGCAAGACGGCCGGATCGCTCGCGGTGCTGCAGGCGCCGTGGGACATCCACGGCGTCTTCATCCGCAAGATCGCGATCATCGCGATCGCGACGGCCGCGGGATGCCTGCTGCTGCTGCAGCTCCTGCTCACGCGGACGCCCGTCGGCCTGCACATGCGCGCGGCATCGATGGACTTCCGGACGGCCAGGATGCTTGGTGTCCGCGCGAACCGCGTGATCGGCGGCGCCGTCGTCCTCTCCGCGCTCCTCGCCGCAACCGCCGCCGTGATGCTCAGCGTCGAGCAGCCGCAGATCACGAGCACGTGGGCGTTGCCGGAGACCATCTACGTGCTGATGGGCGTCGTGTTGGGCGGTCTCAACCGGCCGATTCCCGCCACGCTCGGCGGTTTCTCGATCGGCTTCGCCTTCGGGCTGCTGGGCGGGATCCTCCCGTCGAACCAGAGCCAGTACCTGCCGAGCTTCATCTTCGCCGCGGTGATCGTCGTGCTGGTCGTCCGGCCGAACGGGCTGTTCACCCGCGGGGGCGCCGCGGTGGAGCGCGTATGAATCAAGCTCGCAGGCTCCCGGAACTGCTCGCACCGGCCGTTCTGGTGCTCGCGACCGCGCTCCTCGGCCTCGTGGTCTCGAGCTATCTCCAGGCGTACTTCCTCGACACGCTCATCAAGGTCGCGATCGTCATCGCGCTCTACGTCTTCATCGGCAACTCGGGTGTCCTCTCCTTCGGGACGATCAGCTTCGTCGCGGTCGGCGCGTGGACGGCCGGGGTGCTCACGGTTCCGCAGGGCCAGAAGAAGGTCACGATGCCGGGCCTCTCGCATTTCCTCCTCACCCACAACGTCGGCAACGTCGCATCGCTCGCGCTCGCGGCCGGCGTGGGAGCGGCCTTCGCACTGGCCGTGGGGCTGGCGCTGATGCGCCTGTCCGGCCTCGCCGCCGGGATCGCGACCTTTGCCGTGCTCGGGATCACGTACAACGTGCTCACCTACGAGCAGTCGATCGGGCCGGGCCTGAACGCCTTCTCGTCGGTGCCGCAGACGACCGGGATCTGGCAGGCGGCGGTCGCGGCCCTCATCTGCGTGGTCGTCGCGTACGCCTACCAGCGCACGCGCTTCGGCCGGATGCTGCGCGCAACCCGTGAGGACCACGCGGCGGCGGCCGCCGCCGGGATCTCGACCTACCGCCAGCGCCTGCTTGCATTCACGCTCTCCGGCGCGCTCGCCGGCTTCGCCGGCGGCATCTACGTGCACCTGCTGCCGCTCCAGGTCGGGAACCTCTATCTCGATCTGACGTTCATCACGCTCGCGATGCTCGTCGTCGGCGGCTCCGGGAGCCTGCTGGGGGCGGTCGTCGGCACGCTCGTCCTGAACGGGATCTACTCCTTCTTCTCGGCCGCGACGAACACCGTCGACGTGCTCGGCTGGCACCTGACGGTCCCGTCGGGGACGGCCGAGATCGTGCTCGGCGTGCTGATGGCGGTGGTGCTCATCCTGCGTCCCGCCGGACTCACCGGCGGGCGCGAGTTTTCCCTGCCACGGAGGCGTCGCCCCGTGGCCGATCTCGAGAAAGCGAGGGCAACGACATGAGGTTCAGCATCTACACGGAGATCCAGAGCTGGCCGGGCAAGTCGTACGACCGGCTCTACGGCGAGGTGCTCGAGCAGATCGAGAACGCGGACCGGCTCGGCTACGACGCCTACGCCGCGATCGAGCACTTCTTCTTCCCGAAGTTCTCGGCCTCGGCGAACCCGTTCGGGTTGTTCGGGATGGCGGCCGCGAGGACGCGCCGGATCAACTTCCGCACCATGCTCCACGTCCTCCCGTACCACAACCCGCTCGTCCTGGCGGCTCAGGTCCACGAGTTCTCGCTCCTCACCGGCGGCCGCTACGAGTTCGGCGTCGGCCGCGGCCACGGCTGGATCCCGCTGCCTTCGGGGCTCCCGCTCGACGAGACCGCGCGGCCGCGTTACGAGGAGGCGCTCGACCTGTTCGTGGCGGCGCTGCACTCCGACGTCGTCAGCCATGAGGGCGAGTACTGGAACGTGAAGGACAGCCAGGTGATCCCGTTCAGCGGCCACAAGTTCCGGGTCGTCCTCGGCGGTACCTCCGACCGCACCTACGACCTCGCCGCGAAGCACGGCTGGGCGGTCGCGGTGCCGCCGCTCCTGCCGTACGCCGCGCTCTCCGAGCAGCTCGACTTCTACCGCGCGAAGTGCGCCGAGTACGGCACGACGCCCGACATCATCTGGATCCACGCCTGCTACATCGACGACGACCGCGAGCTCGCGCTGCGCGAGGCCGAGCGGCACATGCCCGGCTTCCTCAAGGGCAACGCCTCGCCGCTGACGGACTATCCCGTGCCGCCGGCCGACGCGCTCAACGCCGCCGGCTACGGCTTCTACGCCGCGGGGATCATGGAGAAGCTCGCGGCGACGCCGTACGACGAGATGGTCGCCGGCGACATCGTCTGGGTCGGCACTCCCGAGGACGTGATCGAGCGGATCCGCGAGACGATCGAGGTCTGCGAGGGGCTGACCGAGATCGCGATCACGACGAATCCCGGCGGCGTCGAGCACTGGAAGGCGATCAAGGCGCAGGAGCTCTTCGCCGAGCACGTCATTCCCGTGATCCAGCGCGAGACCGGGGCGGTCGCGGTCGAAGCGTGACGAGGGTCGTTGTTGCCGGAGCAGGCTCGATCGGCTCGCTCCTCGCCGCACACCTGGCACGTGTCGCCGACGTGACGGTGCTCACGCGGCGCGAGGAGCACGCTGCCGTGCTGCGCGAGCAGGGCCTTCGCGTGTCCGGGCGCAGCGACTTCACCGCGCAGCTCGACGCGACTGCCGATCCAGCGGCGCTGCCCGCGGACGGCGAGCTTGCGATCCTGGCCTGCAAGAGCACCGACCTCGACCCGCTCGCCGCGCGGCTCGAAGGGACGACTCGCGGGCGCGACCGTGATGACGATCCAGAACGGGCTCGGTGCCGAGGAGATCGTCGCGACACACGGCGACTGGCCGCTCCTCTCCGCCGTCACGTTCATGAGCGGGACGCGCCACGGCGACGCGCACGTCGAGTATGTCCTCGACACCGCGACCTGGATCGGCCCGTACCGCGAGACGACCGAGGCCGACGCGGGCCGGGTCGCCGAGCTGATCGAGGCCGGCGGGCTGAAAGCCGAGGCCTTTCCCGACCTGCGCCCCGCGCAGTGGTCGAAGCTGATCTTCAACGCGACGGTGAACGGCGTCGCCGCATTGACCGGCCTCCCGCACGATTTCCACTTCGCCCAGACCGAGCAGCTGTCGGATCTCGGCAGCCTCGTCCGCGACCTCGTCGACGAGGGGAAGGCCGTCGCCGCCGCGGCGGGCGTCGAGCTGCACGACGACCCGTGGGAGATGAACGTCCTCGCGACCAGGCGCGGCCACCGGCACTTTCCCTCGATGCTCGAGGACGTCGAAGCGCGGCGGCCGACCGAGGTGGAGCTCATCAACGGAGCCCTCGTGCGCGAGGCTGAGCGGCATGAGGTGCCCGTGCCGCTGCAGACCGCCGTCTATAGGCTCGTCAAGGCGAGGGAGGCGAGCTACTCGGAGTGAAGATTGCGGTAATCGGATGCGGGGCCGTGGGGTCGCTGTTTGCGGCGAACCTGTCGCTGCTCGACGACGTCGAGGTCTGGGCGTTCGACCTGAACGAGCTGCACGTGGCGGCGATCAACCGCGACGGCCTCAGGCTCACGGGCGCCGGCGACGTCGTCGGCAGTCCACATGCGACGAGCGACGCGAGCGAGCTCCCGGCCTGCGACTTCGGGATCGTGGCGACGAAGGCGATGCACACGGAGTCCGCGATTGCCGCCACCGCGCACGCGTTTGCGGACGGCTGTGTCGCGACCGTCCAGAACGGACTCGGCAACGAGGAGACGATCGCGCCGCACGTCGAGCGCGTGATCCGCGGCACGACGTTCCCCGCCGGGAAGCTGCTCGGGCCCGGGCAGGTGCAGTGGGACGTGAAAGGCGATACGACCTTCGGCCCCTACGACGAACGCACTTCCTTCGGCGACGTGGAGCGGCTCGCGGATGCCTGCACGCGAGCCGGGATGCCCGCGGCTGCGGTCGAGGACGCCCGCGGGCCGCAGTGGCGAAAGGTCATCTTCAACGCCTCGACGAACCCGATCGGCGCGCTCACCGGCCTCACCCACGGCCGCGTCTGCGAGCGCCCTGACCTCCGAGCCCTCGTCACCGGTCTCGTCGACGAAGGCAAGGCGGTCGCGGCGGCGCAGGGCATCGTGCTCGACGCCGATCCCGAGGAGCTGATCGACCACGCGGCGCGCCCGGATGTCGCCTACGACCACAAGGCCTCGATGCTCCAGGACGTCGAGGCGAGGCGGCAGACGGAGGTCGACTACCTCAACGGCGGCATCGTCCGCTTCGGCGAGGAGTACGGGGTCCCGACTCCGCTCAACGCCGCAATCCAGGCACTCGTGAAGGGAGTGGAGGCTTCTTGGACGCAGAGTTGACCGCGCGCCATGCGCGGGTCCGCGAGGCGATGGCGCGGGACGGACTCGACGCCGCGCTCGTCTGCGGCTCCGAGTACACGGGCTTCGAGGGCGCCGTCACGTACCTCTCCGGCTTCCAGATCGTCCATCGCTACGCGTACGTGCTCCTGCCGGCCGAGGGCGAGCCGGCGATCGTCTTCCCGGCCGAGGCGCGATACGTCGGAGAGCATGGCGACTCGCAGATCGAGGACCAGGTCTTCGCCGACCGGCCGGGAGAATGGCTCGCCGAGCGGCTGCGCGGGCAACGGGTCGGCGTCTACGGGCTCGACTACGTGATGACGGTGCGCGACTACGCGCCTCTTGCCGACGGGGCCGAGCTCGTGCCGTGGGACGAGAGCTTCGACCTCGCGCGCGCGGTCAAATCGGAGGCCGAGGTTGCGTCCGTCCGCGAGAGCGTCGAGATCAACACCGCCGGCTTCCACGCCTTCCGCGAAGCCTGGGCTCCCGGCCGCAACGCTGCCGAGGTGCTCGCGCCGGCCGAGGAGCTCTTCGTCGAGCGTGGCTGCGGGCGGCTGACCATGAACATGGTGCTCGTCGGCGCCGAGTTCGCGATCGCGCGCGACGACACGATCTTCGGCGAGTTCACCGTCCCGTCCCTCGAGATCGCGGGGCCGGGCGGTCACTGGGTCGAGGTCTCGCGCGCGCTCGGGACGCCGAGCGCCGAGGTGCAGCGCATGCTCGAGGCGTACGAGGAGTACTACGAGGTGGCGCCGAGCGCGCTCCGCGCGGGCGCGACCGCCCACGACGTCCATCGCGCCGTCTCGGCGGGCTTCACGCAACGCGGCTACCACCTCGGCCACGTGACCGGCCACTCGATCGGGATGACGATGATCGAGCACCCCAAGATCGGCGAGGGGATCGAGACGGAGCTCGCAGCGAACATGGTCTTCTCGATGCACCCGCACGCGATCGCGGCCGATGGTCGAGAATGCCTCTATATGCAGGACACCTGGCTCGTGACGGAGGACGGCGGCGTGCCGCTCGCCGGCCTGGAGATGCGCATCTGGTGAGCGCTCCCAACGCAGACGAGTTCGCCCCGATCCTCGAGGGCGCGGGCGCTTCGGACTACGAGCGCTATCTCCGCACCGACGAGCTGCTCGCGCTGCAGAAGACCGCGGACGAGTGGGTGCACCGCGACGAGCTTCTCTTCCAGACCGTCCATCAGTCGTCCGAGCTCTTCCTCAAGCACGCCTGGATGGAGCTCGAGGAGGCGATGCGGCTGATCGAGGCGCGTGACGCCGCCGGCGCGTTGCGGCTGCTCGGCCGCGCGAACCATGCGATTCGTTACGTCATCTCGTTCCTCGAGCATCTCGAGCTGATGTCGCCGTGGGAGTACCAGGAGGTGCGCCGTGTGCTCGGCCACGGCTCGGGCTTCGATTCGCCCGGCTTCCGCATGATCCGGCAGGTCTCGCCCGACCTCTACGCCGCCTTCGACGGGCTGCGCCGCGAGCGGGGCCTCTCGCTGCTCGAGGTCTACACGCGGGGTCGCGAGCACGAAGATCTGTACCAGCTGGCCGAGGCGCTGATCGACTGGGACGAGCAGGTCGGCGTCTGGCGCTTCCGCCACGTGAAGATGGTCGGCCGCGTGATCGGCGAGGACGTGGTCGGGACGCAGGGCACTCCGGTCGAGCTGCTCGCCGGTCTGATCAAGCACAAGATGTTCCCCGAGCTCTGGACGGTTCGCACGGAGCTCACGGAGCTGGCGAAGCTAGACGACCCGGACGGCAATGGCGGCTGAGCACCATCACCGTCCGGGTCGTCGGACTAGGTGATCCCCCTCGACGAGATTCGCCGGGCGCGCGAGCGGATCGGCGACGACGTCCTCCGCACGCCGCTCGTACCGCTCGGGACGGACGCCCGGATCCGGTTGAAGCTCGAGTGCCTACAGCCGATCGGCTGCTTCAAGCTGCGCGGCGCGCTGTCGGCGGTGCGCGCGGCGTCGTCCGGCGAGCTCGCCTCCGGGGTCGTCACGGCGAGCGCGGGCAACATGGCGCAGGGCGTCGCCTGGGCGGCGCGAGAGGCCGGTGTGCCGGCGCGCGTGATCGTCCCGGAGAGCGCGCCGCGCGCGAAGCTCGACCGGATCGCCGCGCTCGGCGCGGAGCTCGTCCCGGTCACGCACGAGGAGTGGTGGCAGGCGATGGTCGACCACGGGCGCGAAGGGGTCGACGGCCTCTTCATCCACCCGTCGGGCGACGAGGCCGTCATGGCCGGGAACGGCACGATCGGCCTCGAGATCGTCGAGGACGCCCCGCAATTCGATGCGGTCGTCATCCCGTGGGGCGGTGGCGGGCTGACCTCCGGGATCGCGAGCGCGATCAAGGCGCTGCGGCCGGGCGTTCGGGTCGTGACGGCCGAGCCCGAGACCGGCGCGCCGCTGGCTGCAGCGTTCGCTGCGGGCGGACCGAGCGAGATCGAGTTCGAGGCGTCGTGGGTGGACGGTGCCGGCGGCCGGGCGCTTCTCCCCGGTGTGTGGGAGCGTGCCCGCGAACTCGTCGACGAAGCGGTTGCTCTTCCGCTGGCCGAGGTCGAGGAGGCGCTGCGTCTGCTGGCCGCCCGCGCGCACGTCGTCGCGGAGGGCGCCGGAGCGCTCGCGCTCGCGGCCGCGCTGAGGCGCGACGACCGCTGCGTCTGCATCGTCAGCGGCGGGAACATCGATCCCGCCGTCTACGCCGGGATCATCAGTCCGGCAGCAACGGCATAGAGAAGCCGGGATCGCGGCCGAGCAGCACGGCGCGCGTGATCGCGGCCGAGCCGAACCGGTCGCGCACAGCGTCGACGGCAGCGTCGAGGGCTTCCTCAGGCCCGAGCAGGAGCTGGCGCGTCCGGGCGTCCTCGAGCATCGCGACCGAGCAGCCGATCAGCGTGATCCCGCGCTGCTCGATGAGCGGCATGGCCGTCGCGAGGAGCGCTCGCGCGGTGGCGAGGATTGCCTGCGTGTTCGCCGTCGCGAAGGGAAGCGTGTGCGACCGCGTCGCGCGCTCGAAGTCTCCGAAGCGCAGACGGAGGACGACCGTCCGTCCGACGCGCCGCGCCGTTCGCATGCGCCTCGTGATCCGGTCGACGATTCCGACGAGGGAGGCGTCGATCTTCTCCGGCGAGTGCCTCCCGCGGCCGAGCGCGCGCTGAGACCCGATCGAGCCGCGCCGCTTGCCGGACTCGACGCGCCGGAAGTCGCGGTTGTGCGCGAGCGCGTTGAGCTGCCGGCCGGTCGCCCGCCCGAGCATCGCCACGAGCGTCGACTCCGACAGTGCGGCGAGCTCACCGACCGTCCGCACGTTCCAGGCCTGCAGCCGCCGCGCGGTCGCCGGGCCGACGCCCCACACGCACTCCACGGGCAGCGGATGCAGGAAGGCGAGCTCGCGATCGGGCGGCACGGCGAGCAGCCCGTCCGGCTTGGCCACGCCGCTCGCGACCTTCGCGAGGAACTTCGTCCGCGCGACACCGACCGTGATCGGCAGGCCGACCCGCTCGCGCACCGCCGCGCGCAGCCGGGCCGCGATCTCGACCGGGGTCCCGGCGATCCGCTCCATCCCGCGCACGTCGAGGAACGCCTCGTCGATCGAGAGCCCTTCGACCACGGGCGACGCATCCTCGAAGACGGCGAACATCGCCCGGCTCGCTTCGGTGTACGCGGCATGGCGCGGCGGCACCACGATGGCGTCGGGGCAGAGCCGACGCGCCTGCCGTCCGCCCATCGCCGTGCGGATTCCGTACGCCTTCGCCTCGTAGCTCGCCGCCAGCACGACACCGCCGCCGACGATGACCGGCCGGCCACGGAGCCGCGGGTCGTCCCGCTGCTCGACCGACGCGAAGAACGCGTCCGCGTCCGCGTGCAACACGAACATATGTTCGTATAGGCTACTGGAGTTGCGCGAGCGCCGCGTTGAAACGGTCGATCTCGTCAGCGGTGTTGTAGTGGATCAGGCCGACCCGGACGGCGTCCTGCGGATAGGGCAGCTTCTCGCGGAGGCCGAGGGAGTACCAGTTGTCGTGGGCCCACACGCCGAATCCCTGCTCAGCCATCCGCGCCGCGACGTCGGCCGCCGGGACGCCTTCCACGTTGAGCAGGAAGGTCGGGACGCGGCCGTCCATCGTCGGCAGTCCGTAGACGGTGACCGAGTCGGGCAGCCCGTCGATGAAGCGCTGGCCCAGCTCGCGCTCGTAGGCGGCGATCGCGGGCATCCCGCCGAGCGACTCGAGGTAGCCGATCGTCGCCGAGAAGCCGGCCAGAAGCTCGTAGGGAGCCGTCCCCGGCTCGAACTTCCGTCCGACCGGAGTCGACGCCGCCGGCCGCGCCTTGTAGGGGCGCCACGACTCGAGAAGATCGTGGCGGCCGTACGCGAGACCGAGGTGGGGGCCGCAGAACTTGTAGGCGGAGCAGATGTAGAGGTCGCAGCCGAGCGCCTGCACGTCGGTCGGCACGTGCGCCGCGTACTGCACCGCATCCACCCAGCAGAGCGCGCCGGCGGAGTGCGCGAGCTCCGAGACGCGCGCAACGTCGACGATCGTCCCGACTGCGTTCGACGACGCGACGCAGGCGACCACGCGCACGCGATCGTCGAGCTTCCGCTCGAGATCGTCGAGATCGAGGCGAAGGTCCGGGGTGACGTCGATCCAGTCGAGCTCGAAGCCGCGGTCGGCCGCCAGCTCCACCCACGGCGCCACGCCGCCGTCGTGGTCGAGCCGCGAGACGAGGATCCGGTCGCCCTCGCGCCAGTCGCGCGCGGCCGTCCGCGACAGGGCGAAGTCGAGCACGGTCATGTTCTGGCCGAAGATCACGTCGTCGGCCGAGCAGCCGAGGAATCGCGCGCCGTCGTCACGCGCCGTGCCGAGGATCGCCTCGACCCGGTGGCTCGTCTCGTAGAGCGCGCCGATGTTCGCGGAGGCCTCGCGCATGGAGCGCGCGATCGCGTCGCCGACCTCGTCGGGCACCTGCGAGCCGCCCGGCGCATCGAGGAAGACGAAGCCTCCGTCGCGCAGCGACGAGAAGCGCGAGCGTACGGCCTCGACGTCCAATAGGGTCGTCGCCATGGAGCGAGCCTACCCACGGATCCTCCTCGGTTGCGGCAACTTCGGCGGCATCGGATCGGCGCCGGCCTTCTTCGGCCAGGGCGAGACGCTGGAGCAGGCGTTGGAGCTGATGGACGCCGCCTGGGAGGCGGGCATCACGTGGTTCGACACCGCGGACGCGTACGGCGGCGGGCGCAGCGAGGCCTTCATCGGCGAATGGATCCGCTCGCGGCGTCCGGACGGGCTTCGCCTCACGACCAAGACCTTCAACCCGATGGCCGAGGGCGACGATCACGGGCTCGCGCCGGAGCGGGTGCGGCGGCAGATAGACACGAGCCTCGGGCGGCTCGGCGTCGACCGCGTCGACCTCTATCTCGCGCATGCTCCGGATCCGGACGTGCCCGCCGCCGAGCTCGCAGGCGTCTTCGAGGAGCTCGTCGCCGCGGGCAAGATCGGCGCCTACGGAGTCAGCAACGTCAACGGCTCGCAGCTGCGGACGGCGCTCGAGGCCGGTTCCTTCTCGGTTGTCCAGAACTCGTACTCGCTGCTCGACCGCGAGGTCGAGGCCGAGGTGCTGCCGCTCTGCGCCGAGCACGGCCTCTGGTTCCAGGTGCACAGCCCGCTCATGGGCGGCTGGCTCACCGGCAAGTACCGCCGTGACACCCCTGCGCCGGAGGGCTCGCGCATGACGCTGCGCTCCGGGCCGTACGAGCACCTGCGCGACGACCGCGTCTACGACGCGCTGGAGGAGCTCGAGCGGCGGGGCGACCCGACCACGCTCGCGTTCGCGTGGCTCCTCGCCGACGACCGCATCTCGGTCGTCCTCGGCCCGCGCCGCGCCGAACAGCTTCGACCGGCACTCGCCGCGCTCGCCGGCCCCCTCGCTTCCGAGGAGCGAGAGGGGCTCTCCGCTGAGTTTGCCTTCGCCGCGGAGTCGTGACAACGACACCGACGAAAGGAGACTCTGAAATGGACGAGATGCTGGAGGCGTATGCCGCCGCCGTGCGGGCCAAGGACGTCGACGCGTTCCTCGACCTCTACGCGGACGACGTCCGCTCCTTCGATCTCTGGGAGCGCTGGTCGTACGACGGCAAGGACGCACTGCGCGCGATGGTGGCGGAGTGGTTCGGCTCGCTCGCGGCCGACGAGGTCGTGGAGGTCTCCTTCGACGAGGTCCGGACGCAGCCCGGGGAGGACGTCGCCGCAGTGAGCGCCTTCACCACCTTCGCCGCCGTGTCGCCGACCGGCGAGAAGCTGCGCTCGATGAACAACCGGCTGACGTGGGTGCTGCGCCGCGACGCCGGCGGCGGGTGGAAGATCGCCCACGAGCACACGTCCGCCCCGGCCGGCGAGGGTGGGAAGGTGCAGCTCGCGCGCTAGCCGTCAGCGCTGGACGAGCGGGACGAAGTCGCGCTCGCCGTAGCCCGTGTAAACCTGGCGCGGCCGCGCGATCTTCTGCTCGGGGTCGGAGAGCATCTCCTCCCACTGCGCGAGCCAGCCGGGCAGGCGGCCGAGAGCGAACAGCACCGTGAAGTAGTCGGTGGGATAGCCCATCGCCTGGTAGATGAGCCCCGAGTAGAAGTCGACGTTCGGGTAGAGCTTGCGCGAGATGAAGTAGTCGTCCTCGAGCGCGATCCGCTCGAGCTCGAGCGCGATCTCGAGCTTCGGGTTGAGGCCCGTCTCGGCGAACACGTCGTCGGCGACGCGCTTGATCAGCTTCGCGCGCGGGTCGTAGCTCTTGTAGACGCGGTGGCCGAAGCCCATCAGCCGTCCGTGGCCGGCCTTCACGCTCTCGATGAACTCGGGCACGCGCTCGACCGTCGCCGATCTCGTCGAGCATCTTCAGGACGGCCTCGTTCGCGCCGCCGTGCAGCGGCCCGTACAGGGCCGCGACTCCGGCTGAGACGGCCGAAAACGGATCGACCTGCGTCGAGCCGACTCCGCGCACCGCGTTCGTCGAGGCGTTCTGCTCGTGGTCGGCGTGCAGGACGAGCAGGATCTCGAGCGCGCGCTGCAGCACCGGGTTCGGCTCGTGGCGCCCGCCGATCTCGAACGTCATGTTGACGAAGTTGCCGATGTAGTCGAGGTCGTTGCGCGGGAAGACGTACGGCAGGCCGCGGCTGTGCCGGAACACCCACGCGGCGATGGTCGGGAACTTCGCGATCAGGCGCAGCCGCTGCAGGCGGCGGCTTTCGACGTCGCCGATCTCCTTCGCGTCGGGATAGAAGGTCGAGAGGGCCGCGACGGCCCCGAGCAGCATTCCCATCGGGTGCGCGTCGTGGCGGAAGCCGTCGAGGAACTGCGTCACGTTCGTGTGCACGTAGGTGTGGAGGCGAACCTCGTCCTCCCAGGCCTCGAGCTCGGCGGCAGTGGGGAGCTCTCCCTCGAACAGGAGCCACGCCGTCTCGAGGAAGCTCGCGTGCTCGGCGAGCTGCTCGATCGGGTAGCCGCGATAGCGGAGTATTCCGGCATCGCCGTCGATGTACGTGATCGCGCTGCGGGTCGAGGCGGTGTTGAGGAACGCCGGGTCGTACGACATCAGCCCGAGCTGGCGGAGGTCCGTGGCGCGGATCGTGTCGTCGGAGATCGGGATCTCGACCTCGGTTCCGGTGCGGTTGTCCCGGATGGTCAGCGTCTCGTCAGGCACCGCGCCACCTTACTCGTGCATCCGTTGTTTGCAGTTCGAGAAGCGCGGAACCCACTGGGTGAAATACGAATCGAAAAGGAGAAAACACATGGGGTTCAACTCACTCGAAGACGTACTGAAGGAACAGCTCGAGGATCTGCACAGCGCCGAGACCCAGCTGGTCGAGGCTCTGCCGAAGATGGCGCAGGCGGCGCATCACGACGAGCTGCGCGACGCCTTCCAGAACCATCTCGAGGAGACGCGCGGCCATCTGAAGCGGGTGGAGGAGGCGCTCGGCGAGCTCGGCGTCTCGCACCCGACCGAGGTCTGCAAGGGCATGCAGGGCCTCATCGCCGAGGGCGAGGAGATGATCCAGATGCAAGGCGATCCGGTTGCGAAGGACGCCGGGCTGATCGCCGCCGCACAGCGGGTCGAGCACTACGAGATCGCCGGCTACGGCACGGCGAGGCAGCTCGCCGACGACTGCGGCTTCGACGGCATCCGCGACCTCATCGACCAGACGCTCGACGAGGAGTCCGCGGCCGACAAACTCCTGTCGAAGATCGCCACCGGCGGCATGTTCAAGGCAGGCGTCAACCAGCGGGCGACGGCGTAGGAGCGCGCGATGGCGCGCAAGCAGTAGACCGACCGGAAGTACGATCGGCGGCGTGGACGACACGCCGCCGATCGTGTGGACGCCGAGCCCCGAGCGGGTCGCGTCCGCGACGATCACGCGCTACCGCGAATGGCTGAACGAGACGCGTGGCCTGACGCTCGAGGACTACGCCGACCTGTGGCAGTGGTCGGTCGACGAGCTCGAGGACTTCTGGGCGTCGATCTGGGACTTCTTCGCGGTCGAGGCGAGCGAGCCGTACGAGCGCGTGCTCACCAGCCACGAGATGCCCGGCGCGGACTGGTTCCCGGAGGCCCGGCTGAGCTACGCCGAGCACGTCTTCCGGGGCCGCGACGACCAGGACGTCGCCATCCGTCACGCGTCGGAGCTGCGTCCGCTCGGCGAGTGGACGTGGGGAGAGCTGCGGGCGCGCGCGGGCGCTGTCGCCGGAGCCCTGAAGCAGGCGGGCGTCGTGCCGGGAGACCGGGTCGGCGCCTATCTCCCGAACATCCCGGAGACGATCGCGGCCTTTCTCGGCTGCGCGAGCATCGGCGCCACGTGGTCGAGCTGCGCTCCCGAGTTCGGCGTCCGGAGCGTGGTCGACCGCTTCGCCCAGATCGAGCCCAAGGTGCTGCTGGCTGTCGACGGCTACCGCTACGGCGGCCGGGACTTCGACCGGAGCGAGACGCTCGCGGAGCTTCAGCGCCGGCTGCCGACGCTCGAGCGGACCTTCGTGCTCCCGTACCTCGAGGGCGGTGACTGGGAGCTTCCACCGGCAGAGCTCGAGTTCGCGCAGCTCCCGTTCGACCATCCGCTCTGGGTGCTCTACAGCTCGGGCACCACCGGCCTGCCCAAGGCGATCGTCCACGGGCAGGGCGGGATCCTCCTCGAGCATCTGAAGAAGCTTCGCCTCCATCTCGATGCGCAGGCCGGCGACCGCCTCTTCTGGTTCACGACCACCGGGTGGATGATGTGGAACTTCCTCGTCGGCGGCCTCCTGTCCGACGCGTCGATCGTGCTGTTCGACGGCAATCCGGCCTACCCGGATCTCGGAACGCTGTGGGATCTCGCCGACGCAGCGGGAATCACGAGCTTCGGCACGAGCGCCGGTTTCATCGCCTCGTGCCTGAAGGCGAACGTGGAGCCTCGGGCGGGCCGTGACCTCTCGCGTCTCGACAGCGTCGGCTCGACCGGCTCGCCGCTCGCGCCCGACGGCTTCGACTGGGTGCGCGAGGAGCTCGGGGAGGACATCTGGCTCTTCTCCACCTCGGGTGGCACCGACGTCTGCACCGCGTTTGTCGGAGGCGTCCCGACACTGCCGGTCTACCGGGGAGAGCTGCAAGCGCGGGCGCTCGGGGCGAAGGTCGAGGCCTGGAGCGAGGACGGGCAGTCGCTCGTCGGAGAGGTGGGCGAGCTCGTGATCACCGAGCCGATGCCGTCGATGCCTCTTTATCTCTGGGGCGACGAGGACGGTTCGCGCTATCGCGAGAGCTATTTCGCCGCGTTCCCGGGCGTCTGGCGCCACGGCGACTGGATCGAGATCACCGAGCGCGGCACCGCGATCATCACGGGCCGCTCGGACGCGACGATCAACCGTGGCGGCGTGCGGATGGGCACGAGCGAGCTCTACCGCAGCGTCCTCGGCCTGGACGAGGTCCTCGACGCGCTCGTCGTCGACGTCCCGGCGGGCGACGGCAGCCGGATGACGCTGTTCGTCGTGCTGCGAGACGGCGTCATGCTCGACGAAGGGCTCGAGACGGAGATCCGACGGCGGATCCGCGAGGACTGCTCCCCGCGCCACGTTCCCGACGCCGTGGTCGCCGCTCCCGAGATTCCGCGCACGCTCTCGGGGAAAATCCTCGAGGTGCCGGTCAAGCGCATCCTGATGGGAGCGCCCGCCGCCGAGGTCGCGAGCCGCGACTCGCTTGCGAACCCCGAGGCTCTCGACTGGTTCGCCGGTCTCGCCGGTACCTACGGCTAACTTTCCCCCAAGCCGCCCGTCAGAAGAGTTAAGGAGCAAGGTGTCGACTTCGCCGACAGATTGTGATCTCGCGCGTGAGTCCGTCTCCATGCAGCTCGACGGTGAGCTGTCCGAGCAGGACTTCGATCGTCTCGAGACCCACCTCCGGTTCTGCCCGGAGTGCTCGGCCTGGGCCGATCAGGTGCGAGATGTCACGCTCCAGCTCCGCGACACACGTCTCGAGGTGCCGGCCGGTCGGTTGGTGCTGGCGCGGCAGAGTCGCAGATGGAAGGTCGGCTCGGCAGTGGCGCTGGCCTCGGCGGCAGCGGTCGTCGCAGCGATGTTCGTCGCTCCCGGGCAGCGCCTGTCTGTGAATTCGCGGAACCGCGGGTTGCCTGTGTCGCACTTCGCGGGTGGCCAACCGCAGACCGTCGAGGTGAGCCGCCTGACCCGGCTCGAGGACGGCAGGTTCGCACCGGTCACCACGGCGCCCTTCGTCCAGCCGTTCTGACGGCCGCGCAAGCTCGCTTTCTCAGGCGCATCTAACTAAGCTGCCCGCCGGTCGTCTAAGCACGTGACGGACGCTCAGTCGAGCGTCGGAGCGAGTTGGCGCCGCCGTCCCAGGCTCCCCGGCGCGCACCGAACGGAGGGTACATCCAATGCATAGACGGGTCTGGTTCCTCGCGGCCGCGGCCGCCGGCGTGCTTCTGCTTGCCGGTTCTGCTGCTGCGATGACGGCCGGTAGCGCGAGCTCGCACGTGCGGGTTCTTGCTGCCGCCCCGTACGCGAAGGCGGCGGCGAGCATTCCGCGCACGCCCGCCGCTCGGGCCGTGAAGAAGGACATGGTCTTCGGCCTCGAGCAGACGGTCACAGGCTTCAACCTCAACGACGCTGACGAGAACGCCTTTTACGCTGCGATCGTTGCCGGCACGCCGGTCATCCGCGGCAACTATCTGATCGACAACAAGGGCAAGTACCACCTCGACATGGCGTCGAAGGTTCAGGCCAACAAGAAGTTCCTCAAGATCTGGATCCGCAAGGACGCGAACTGGAACTGGCTCGGCCACAAGGCCATGCCGGTCACCGCGAACGACTACATCTACACGTGGAAGCAGATCGTCGCGCCGACGAACAACGTGGCGTCGGCGACTGGCTACTCGAGCATCGCCTCGGCGAAGGCGAGCGGCCACGGCAAGGTCGTGACCTTCTACTGGAAGAAGGGCCAGGCGTTCGCGGACTATCGCGACCTCTTCGGCTACATCTACCCGTCGGCCGCTCTCAAGGGTCAGCAGTTCAACACCTACTGGACGAACTGCGTGTGCGGCAATGACGGTCATCCGATCTCGGACGGCCCGTTCTACATGTCGAGCTACACGCCTGGCCAGGGCATGGTGCTGAAGGCCAACACGAAGTGGTACGGCAAGAAGTCGGGTCTGAGCACGATCGACTTCAAGATGATCACCGACACGAACTCCGAGATCCAGGCGATGCGGGGTGGCGAGGTCGACGCGATCGCTCCGTCCCCTGAGTCCGGCCTGACGCAGCTTCTCGGTCAGAAGAACCTCGTCTACAGCTCCATCGGCAGCTTCACGCAGGAGCACTGGGACATGGAGGTTGGTACTCCGGACAACTCGCTCATGCAGAAGCAGTACATCCGGGCCGCGATCTCCGAGGGCATGAACCGGCAGTCGCTGATCGCCGCGCTCTACGGCAAGGTCGCTCCCGGTCTCAAGCCGCTCAACAACCCGGAGTACGAGCAGTTCGCCGAGGCGAACGGCAAGAACGCGTTCTTCAACAAGTACAACTACAACCAGAAGGGCGCGATCGCACTCCTGAAGAAGAACGGTTGCACCGGCGGTCCTTCGACGCCGAGCGCCAACAACCACGCCGTGTGGACGTGCGGCGGTCAGAAGACCGAGTTCAAGTTCGACACCACGACGCGCGCGTCGCGTGAGCAGAGTGGTGCGATCTTCACCCAGCAGCTGATGGCGATCGGGATCAAGCTCGACCCGACGTATCACGATGCCTCGAGCTTCTTCGGCACGTTCCTGCCGGCAGCGAAGTTCGACATCGGCGAGTACGCGTGGGTCGGCGGCCCGGATCCGTCCGGATTCGACTCGATCTACCAGTGCTACAACGCTCCGAAGAACCTGGGTGGCTCGAACTACAAGCGCTACTGCAACAAGAAGGTCGACAGCCTCATCAAGAAGGCTGACGCCAACTTCAACCCGACGTCGCGCACTGCTCAGTACGAGCAGATCGCGAAGATCCTCTCGGATCAGATCTCGGTGATCCCGCTGTACGCGAGCCCGCAGATCTTCGTCTACAAGAAGGCGCTCAAGGGAGCCTCACAGTCGAACAACCCGACTCTCGAGGGTCCGACTTGGAACATCGAGCAGTGGCACTGGTAGGCTGCCGCTGACTTGAAGCACGGAATCATCGACTGACGAACCACATGGGATCCGCGCTCGCCTAAGGGCCGGCGCGGATCCCAGTTCTCTCCTCGACCAGGCGGGCTGACTCCATGCTCACGTACATCGCTAGACGGGTTCTCTACAGCATTCCCGTCCTGTTTCTCTCCACGTTTCTCAGCTTCGTGTTCGTCTCGTACGCTGGGAACCCGATCGGGCTTCTGCGCGGGAACCCTCGGATCCCGCCGAGCACGGTCCAGCACCTCATCATCCAGGAGCACCTCAACAAGCCGGTGGTCGTTCGCTACTTCTACTGGCTCGACGACGTGTTCACGCACAAGCTCGGCAACTCGCTGGTGACGCTGCAGCCGCTCTGGCCGCAGATCCACCGGACGCTAGGACACACGCTCCAGTTCATCGTGATCGCGGAGGTCCTCGCGCTCATTCTCGGCGTGGCCGTCGGCATCTACTCGGCGATCCGCCAGTACTCGGTCTTCGACTACTTCTTCACGTCGGTCAGCTTCCTCGGCTTTGCGATGCCGACGTTCATCCTCGCGCTCCTGCTGCAGATCGCCTTCACCGACATCTATCTGCACTGGAACGTCCGGATCTTCTACACCTCGGGGCTGAACAGCCTCCCGGGCGGGCCTGCGTGGTCGATAGACCGGATGCAGCATCTTGCGCTACCGATCATAACCCTGGCCACCATCAGTTTCGCGGTCTATAGCCGCTACATGCGCGCCTCGATGCTGGACGTGATCAACAGCGACTACGTCCGGACCGCTCGCGCGAAGGGCGTCTCCGAGCGGAAGGTGATCATGGGCCACGTCTTCCGCAACGCGCTGATCCCGATTACGACGGTCGCCGCGATCAACTTCGGCGCGCTGCTCGGCGGCGCGATCATCACGGAGACCATCTTCACGCTCGACGGATTCGGCTATTTCTTCTTCCTCAGCCTCCAGCAGCTGGATCTCTACGCCGTGATGGACTATCTCCTCATCACGGCGATTGCGATCGTGGTGTTCAACCTGATCGCAGACATCCTGTACGGCTTCCTCGACCCACGGATCCGTTATGACTGACGTTCGCCAGGACTCGGGAGAGCTCTTCCCGACCACGCAGGGGTTCGACGGCGAGATCATCGCGCCGGACCGCGCCGTGGCGGGTGCAGACGAAGGCTCGATGATCGATGGACTCGGGGACCCGGGAGTCGAAGGCACCCTTCAGGCCGGCCTCGATTTCAAGGTCCGCAGCCAGTGGTCGTACGCGCGGATGCGCTTCTTCCGCCACCGCCTCGCGATGCTCGGGATGTTCGGCCTGGTGATCATCTTCGGCGCCGGAATCCTCGCCCCCTACATCACGCCGTACTCGTTCGCGTACATCCCCTTGTTCAACCCGCACTACCTCGCGCCGCCCTCGCAGGCCTATCCCTTCGGCACCGACGCGAACGGGAGCGACGAGTTCAGTCGCGTGATCTGGGGAATCCGCACCTCGATGGAAGTCGGCGTGCTCGTCGCCTTTCTCTCGACGGTGATCGGGCTGGCCATCGGTGCGGCCGCCGGCTTCTTCGGCGGCTGGCTGGACAACCTGCTCATGCGTCTGACCGACCTCGTGCTCACGCTGCCCCTGCTTGCCGTGCTGCTCACGGCGTCGGCTCTGCTCGGGCAGGGAAACCAGTGGCGCGTCTCGTTGATCCTGGTCGCCTTCTTCTGGACGGGGATCGCCCGCGTCGTCCGGGGCATCTACCTCTCGCTCCGGGAGAAGGAGTACGTCGAGGCCGCGAAGGCGTCAGGGGCAGGCGACGCACGGTTGATGTTCCGCCACATCCTCCCGAACACGCTCGGGCCGATCGTCGTCAACGCGACGCTCGCCGTCGGCACGGCGATCCTGATCGAGGCAGCGCTCTCCTTCCTCGGCCAAGGGATCAAGCCGCCGACGCCGTCGCTCGGAATACTGGTGTCCCAGGCACAGCAGAGCCCGCAGGCGTGGTGGCTGACCGTCTTCCCCGGCGTGGTTCTCATCCTGACCGTCCTGTGCGTCAACTTCGTCGGCGACGGACTTCGCGACGCGCTCGACCCACAGCAACGGAGGGTGCGTGCCTGAGCCTGTTCTCGCGATCACCGACCTCGTCGTCGAGTTCAAGACGGAGGACGGGGTCGTCCACGCAGTGGACGGGATCACGTACGACGTGTTGCCCGGCGAGACGCTCGGGATCGTCGGCGAGTCGGGGTCCGGCAAGAGCGTCTCGACGCTCACGCTGCTGGGCCTGATCCCTCAGCCTCCGGGCCGGGTCGTCAGGGGCACGGCGATGTTCAAGGGACGCGACCTGCTGAAGCTCCGCAAGAGAGAGCTGCGCAGGGTCCGCGGCAACGAGGTCGCGATGATCTTCCAGGATCCGATGACCTCGCTCAACCCGGTGCTCACGGTCGGCTTCCAGCTGGGCGAGGCGATCAAGACGCACTTCCCGGACCAGAAAGACCACGCCGTCAAGGAGCGCGTGATCGAGCTGTTGCGCCTCGTGGGCGTCCCCAACGCGGAGACGCGCTACGGCCAGTACCCGCACGAGTTCTCGGGTGGCATGCGCCAGCGGGCGATGATCGCGATGGCGATCACGAACTCGCCGTCACTGCTGATCGCCGACGAGCCGACCACCGCGCTCGACGTGACCATTCAGGCGCAGGTGCTCGAGGTGATGAAGCGCGTCCAGCGGGAGACGGATGCGGCGACGATCCTGATCACGCACGACCTCGGCATCGTGGCCGAGATGTGCGACCGCGTTCTCGTCATGTACGCCGGTCACATCGTCGAGTCGGGCGACGTCTCGACGATCTTCCGCACGCCACGGCATCCGTACACGATCGGGCTGATGAACAGCCTGCCGAAGCTGACGGAGGACGAGGAGTGGCTCGAGCCCATCACCGGCTCGCCGCCCTCCCTGATCGACCTGCCGCCGGGCTGTCCGTTCCACCCCCGCTGCTTCCTCGCCCGCGAGAAGTGCCGAGAGGAGAATCCGCCACTCGTTCCGGTCGGGGGCACCGGGCCGGACTCCGCGCACCTGACCGCGTGCCACTTCTCGGAGGAGCTGATCGGCCGCAAGACCAAGTTCTCAGAGGCGGTCGCGTGAGCGCCGAGGCCGTCGAGGCGATCCACCAGCGTGCGGGAAGCGGGGCCGAGATCCTCCGGGTGGAGAATCTCGTCAAGTACTTCCCGATCCGCGCCGGGATCCTCAAGCGCACCGTCGGACAGATCCACGCCGTCGACGGCGTCGACCTGTCCATCCAGGCCGGAGAGACGCTCGGCCTCGTCGGTGAGTCGGGCTGTGGCAAGACGACCCTGTCGCGCACGCTGATCAAGCTGACGGAGCCGACGTCCGGGAGGATCGTCTTCAACGGCCGCGACATCACGGGCCTCAAGCGCCGCGAGATGCGCGAGGTCCGCCGGGAGATGCAGATCGTCTTCCAGGACCCGTACGCGTCGCTCAACCCGCGGATGACCGTCCGCGACATCGTCAGCGAGCCCCTCGTCATTCACGGCCAAGCCGGCGGTGGTCAGGGCAAGGCTCGCGTGGACGAGCTGCTGCGCGTCGTCGGACTCTCGCCCGAGCACGCGAATCGCTTCCCGCACGAGTTCTCGGGCGGCCAGCGGCAGCGGATCGGAGTGGCGCGGGCGCTCGCGCTCAATCCACAGCTGATCATCCTCGACGAGCCTGTCTCGGCCCTCGACGTCTCGATCCGCGCGCAGGTGGTCAACCTGCTCGAGTCGCTGCAGCGCGACTTCGGCCTGACCTACATCTTCGTCGCGCACGATCTGTCCGTCGTGCGGCACGTCTCCGATCGCGTCGCGGTGATGTACCTCGGCAAGGTCGTCGAGATCGGCACGAAGCACGACATCTACGATCGCCCGTCGCACCCCTATACGCAGGCGCTTCTGTCCGCCGTGCCGATCGAGGAGCCGGGCCAGCGCGGGAAGCGCGAGCGGATCGTGCTGGAGGGCGACGTGCCGAGCCCGGCCAATCCGCCCTCGGGTTGCCGTTTCCGCACGCGTTGCTGGAAGGCTCAGGCGATCTGCGCGGAGCAGGAGCCGGAGCTCGTCGACCGCGGCACGGGCCATCCCACGGCATGCCACTTCGCCGAGGTCGTGACTCTGGACGACATCAAGAAGCCCGCCGCGCCTGCCGCGCCGGCTCCCAGCTAGCGCGAGCTACGCGGCTGTGTCCGTTGCGGTTGCCGCCAGGGCGGCGTCCGCGGTGAGCGCTGCGTCGGCGGCGAGAGCGTGGTCGGCAGCCAGCGCACGCTCGGCTTCCTTCTGAGCCCGCACGAGCAACTCGTGCTCGACGCAGTAGGTGCTCAGAGTGAAGGTGGAGCACCCCGGGAATGCACAACCATGAAGCATCGGCATTCACAAGACTTTAACGATTCTCGATCGTGACTGCGAGGCTCGGTTGGACCGGATTCAGGGCATAAGGCGGAGAGTGTTGAGGGCCCTCTCGGCGTTTTTGCTCCTCCTGCTGGTGGCTGCCGGCTGCGCGGGCTCCTCGCCTACGCGAGCTGCCAGGCGCGGCCTACCGCCCGTGCTCGCGAATGCGTGGGCCACGCAGGCATCCACGATCGCGGCGGCCGCCGCGAGCGGGAACAGCTGTCGCGCCCGCCGGCTCGCCAACTCGCTCCGTACGCAAGTCATCTCGGCCGGTGGTCGTGTCCCGGCGCGGTTCCAGGATCCGCTCCTCGAGGCAGTGAACTCGCTTGCCGACCGCATCACGTGCGTTCCGCCGCCGAAGGTCACGCCTGCTGCGCCGCACGGTCCGCCCCAGCCAGGGAAAGGGCCCAAGCCGAAGCCGCCGAAGCCGCCAAAGCCACCCCACCACGACGACCACGGACACGGCCCTGGCGGTCACGGATGAGCGTGACTACTCGAGTGGCTGGACGCTACGAGCTCGTCCGTCCGCTCGGCCACGGAGCGATGGCGACCGTCGACCTCGCTCACGACGTCGAGCTCGACCGGCCGGTGGCGTTGAAGTGGCTCGCCGAGAACCTTGCGCGCGACGAGGACCTGCGGCGCCGCTTCATCCGTGAGGCGCGCCTCGCGGCCCGGCTCGCCCACCCGAACGTCGTGCGCGTCTTCGACGTCGGCTCCGACGACGGACGCCCTTTCATCGCGATGGAGTACGTCGACGGCGAGACGCTCGCCGAGCTCATCGCGCGGCGGGGACCGCTGCCGGCGCCCGAGGCGGCGGCGCTCGCCATGCAAATCTGCGCGGGCCTCGCCGCCGCTCATGCCGCGGGTCTCGTGCACCGTGACGTGAAGCCGCAGAACCTCCTGGTCAGCAGCAACGGTGTGCTCAAGCTCGGCGACTTCGGTATCGCGGTCGCCCACGAAGGGACGCGGCTCACTCTTGCCGGGACCGTGCTCGGCACGGCGGGCTACCTCGCCCCCGAGCAGGCGCGCGGCGAGCAGGTCACGGCGGCAGCCGATGTCTACGCCGTGGGAGCCGTGCTCTTCGAGCTGCTGACCGCCGAGCCCTCACGGACGGCGGAGTCGCTGGCGGAGCTCGGCTCGGACGACGGCTTCCAACCCTCCGACCTCGCAGCTCGCATGCCCGCCGCTCCGGCCGAACTGGTCGCGGCGGTGACCGCTTGTCTCGCGGTCAGGCCCGAGGACAGGCCCGAGTCGGCTGCAGCCCTCGCGAGGTTGCTCGCTCCGGTCGCAGCCGAGGCGGCCACGCTTTCGCTGCCGCCGGATCCGGCCCAGCGCGCAACCGAGATCCTCGCCCGGCCGGCTCGCCCGGATCGACGGTGGACGACGCGGCGTCTCGCCGCCGGCGCGGCCCTTGTCATTGCGGCGCTCGTCGGACTCGTGGCGGCCCTGGTTCTCAGCAGCAACGGCGGCCACACAACGCCTCCAGCGTCGACCTCGCGTCGGGTGGCGCCGCCGGCTGCCGGAACGAACGCCACCGAGCAGGCGTCCAACCTCGCAGCCTGGCTGCGAGCCCATAGCGGCTGACGCTCTCTCGGGCAGAATTGCGAAGAGATGGGCAACGCCCTGATCGCATATCTCGCCGCGGCGGCCATGGCTGCCTCGCATGCCGCCGCCCCGGCCAAGGGAACGACCGCGGCGCTCGCCGCACGGCCGTTGCGCAACTCCGTCGTCCTCCGCGCGAGCCCGGGCGGACGTCCGCTCGTGCGCGTCGGCTCGCGCGGCCCGCTCGGCGGTCCTCTGGTTCTGGGCGTGGTCGGAGTTCGCGGTCGCTGGGTGAAGGTGACAGCAGAAGCTCTCCCGAACGGACACGACGGCTGGGTCGAGTTCGGCCGCGACGTGGCGGTCAAGCCGGTCCGCTGGACGCTCCGCGCGTCGCTCTCGCGGCGGGAGCTGTACGTCCTGCGAGACGGACGGGTCATGCGAACGATTCCGGTTGGAATCGGTGCCCCCGACTCTCCAACTCCTACCGGCCGCTTCGCCGTCGCCGAGAAGGTGACAGGCCCGTTCGGCCCGGCCTTCGGTCCGCACATCATCGTGCTCACCGCGCGCCAGCCGCATCTGCCGCCCGGGTGGAACACACGCATCACGTACTACGTCGCGATTCACGCCGGCACCGGACAGGGCTCGGCGGTCTCCGCGGGCTGCCTCCATGCGACGGAGGCAGACGTCCGCTACCTCATGCGGACTGTTCCGCTTGGGACTGCGGTGCAGATCTTGCGATGATCGGCGCGTCATGAGCGCCACGCTCGAGCTGCACGACCACTCGGAAGAGGAGGACCTCCCGGCCTGGAGCCTGCCGGCGGAGGCGGTCGACCGAATCCGGGTTCCGGTCACCCTGCCCGAGCAGGTGACGCGAGAGTGGGCGTGGGGCGGCTCGACCGGCGCCGGCGTCCGCGTCTGCATCCTCGACAGCGGGATCGAGCTCGACCATCCGCGCATCGGCCGCGTCGACCGTTCCGTCGCGGTGCTGCGCGACGACAACGGAGAGCTGCAGGTTCTCGACGACCGCGAGGGCGACCTCTGCGGACACGGAACGGCCTGCGCAGGAGTCGTGCGCGCGCTTGCGCCCGACGTCGAGCTGACGAGCGTCCGTGTGCTCGGCGCCGGCTACAAGGGTGGCGGCGAGATCCTGCTGCGTGGGCTGGAGTGGGCGATCGAGCAGGGGTTCCAGGTCGTGAACATGAGCCTTTCGACGACGCGAACGAAGTACGTCGAACGGCTTCACGAGCTCGCGGACCATGCCTATTTCAAGCGCGTTCTCCTCGTTGCGTCGGCCCACAACATGCCGGTCGAGAGCTTCCCGTGGCGGTTCGCGAGCGTAATCTCGGTCGGTAGCCACGAGGAGAGCGACCCGCTGACCTTCTACTACAACCCCTCGCCGCCCGTGGAGTTCTTCGCGCGCGGCCTCGACCTCGACGTCGCGTGGCTCGGCGGCGGCACGCTCCGCTGCACCGGCAACAGCTTCGCCACGCCGCACATCGCGGGCATCTGCGCGCTCATCCTCGGCAAGCACTCCGATTTGACGCCGTTCCAGCTCAAGAGCGTGCTCCACCAGACCGCGTCGAACGCAGAGGGGGCCGCGGCGTGAGCGAGCTCGAAGCTGCCGTCGCTGCGGGCGTGCTCGGTGCGGACGACGCGCATCGCGCGCTCCTGCAGGCGACCGTCGAGGTAGCGCGTGCGATCTTCGGCGCCAAGGCTGCGTCCGTCTTCCTCCTGGACGAGGACGCGGACGAGCTCGTCTTCGAAGCGGTCGCCGGCGAGGGGGAGGGCGAGCTGATCGGGACGCGGTTCCCGGCCGGGACAGGGATCGCCGGCTGGGTGCTGACAACACGGCAGCCGCTCGTGGTCGACGACCTGAGTGCGGACACGCGCTTCTCGCGCTCGGCCGCCGAGTCGACCGGCTACGTGCCGAAGAGCATGATGGCCGTCCCGTTGCTGGTCGAGGAGCGTGCGCTCGGAGTGCTCTCGGTGCTCGACCGGCCCGAGGAGACGAAGCTGCGGCTCTCGGAGGTGGACCTGCTCGGTCTGTTCGCGAACCAGGCGGCCATCGCCCTCGACCTGCTGCAGCGGGCACGCCGGGCACGCGCGGCGCTCGCCGGCGAGGGCCGCCTCGCACCGCTTGCACGTGTCGCCGCGCATCTGGAGGAACGCGAGGAGGACACGGCCTTTGAGTTGCTGCGCGCCCTGGACCGGCTGCTGGTCGAGACGTCCGACTAGCCGGCGAGCGCTCCGGCGGGGAGCCGCGTCGCCACGATGTCCTCGGCGATCGCGAGCGTCGGCGCGTGGCCGGTCACGGCGGCGAGGAAGTCGTCCCTCTCCACCACGAAGAGTCGAAGCGGCTCGAGCGCCCGCACCGTCGCCGTCCGCGGGACGTCTCGCAGCAGCGCGATCTCGCCGAAGAACTCGCCGGGTCCGAGCTCGCGAGCCGTACCGTCGTCGAGCTCGACGGCAGCTCGCCCGGCGGCTATGACATAGAAATGGTTGCCGGCCTCGCCGCGTGCGACGACGACCACGTCCGCGGCGACCGAGACGGTGGTGGCGGCCGCCGCGAGGCGCTCGAGCACCACCTCGGGTAGCTCGGCGAAGATCTCGATCCTCCGCAGCAGCTGCAGTGGCTCCTCGGCGATCACCGCCTCGGCGTCGACCCGTCGCAGGGACGGCCAGAGCGGTACGAGCAGGATCGGTCCGAGTGCCCCCGCCGCGACGAGCGCACCGCGAGGCCCGAGCCAGCTGACGAGGCCCGGTGTGACGAGAGAGCCGATCGCAAGCGCGCCGAGCATCAGGCTCTGGAGGCAGCCGAAGACGCGACCGAGCACCTCGTTCTCGGCAGAGCGCTGAACCAGCGTGACGCTGCTAACCTGAACGAGGATCGAGCCAATGCCCAGGGCTCCGATGAGCACGATCGCGGGTCCGAGCGTGGAAACGGCTGCCGTCAGGGCGAGCGGGACGGACGAGAGCAGAATCCCCAGCGCGAAGCCTCCTGCCAGCCGGCGGCGCGAAACAAAGGCAGCGACGACCAAGGCCCCGGAGACGCTGCCGACGCCGATGGCCGTGTTCAACCAACCCAGGCTGGCGTTGCCGCTCTGCAGCACCCGCAGCGCGAGCACGACCAGCAACACCTCGAGCGCTCCGTCGACGAGCGTCATTCCCGCGGTCAGCCCCACCACGACGCGGAGGGCCGGCCGGCGTAGCACGGTCGTGAAGCCGGCCATGAGCTCCGGTAAGAGGCGTGGCCGCTCGGGACGCGGAGGCGGCTCGTCGCGCGGCACCTGCGCGATGAAGAGCGCCGACCAGATGAAGAGCGCACCGTTGAGCGCGAATGCAGCTCCCGGACCGCTCAGCGCGAGCAAGACTCCGGCCACGGCCGGTCCGACGAACATCCCGAGGCTCGAGATCGTGTTGCCCACGACGTTCGCAGCCGTCAGCTCCTCCGGCGACTCCACGAGCGACGGCATCAGGGCGGCCTGCGCCGGGCCGTACGAGCCGGAGATGATCGTCGAGGTGATGGCGAGCGCGTAGACGATGTAGGCGCTTCCGCCCGTGACCGCGACCGCCGTTATACCGGCGAAGATCGCGGCGCGGACGATGTCGGCGACCAGCATCAGTTGCCGTCGCGACCAACGGTCGGCGAGAAGGCCGAGCCAGGGCGCCGCGAGCGCCGCGAGCAGGAAGCGCGCGAAGAACAGCAGCCCCACGGCTCGAGCTCCGCCTGCGTGATAGGCGTAGATGGGCAAGGCGACGCCGTACGCCCACGTCCCGAGCGTCGAGCCGACGTCCGCGAGCATTACGTTGCGGACACGCGGGTTCGCGAACACCTGAGCGAACGCGCGCAGCGAAGCCGCGTAGCCCTTCACTCTGCGCAGGATCGCAGGCGCGGTTGCGAATTTGAAGGGTCGGTGGGAAGATTCGTCCCCCCAGGCGCGTCTAGAGAGTTGACAGCGCCAAGAACGAGGCGCAAACGGCTTCTAAAAGGAGGAGCAATGTCCGAGGAGCAGCGCAAGGACGAGGAGACCGAGGTCGAGGGCCATTCCACGAGGCACGACGGCCCCAAGTTGGACGCGAACGACGAGCCGCGCGACGAGACCGACGAGGTCGAGGGCCACATGACCAGGCACGACGGCCCCAAGTACGACTGAGGCAAGCGGCACGAGCTTTGCGGGGGCCCGGTTGACACCGGGCCTTTCGCTTTCCGGGGAGGCCGGCGGAAGATCTCGGCTTCGGGGTGCGTCTAGGAGAGTGGAGGCACCGCCCGGCAGCACCAACCTGACAACCCGTACGTGAGAAGGGCCCGGCTTCGGTCGGGTCTTCTTGCGTCCCGGCGTCTACACCGACCTCGCGGCCGCTTCGGTGGCGGCGACGAGACGATCGGCCTCCTCCACCCGCGTGTCGCCCGGCAGCGCGGTGAGGTTTGTCGCTACGAGCGCTCGCGCTCCGCGAGCGACGGCGGATGCCAGTGCGGCGGCGGCGGCCACGTCGGCGTGGACGCGCGGCTCGACGCGCGCGCCGGCGGCGGCGCAGAGCTCGGCCAGGTCGGCCGCGAGCCGGACGAGTGCGAGCGGCGGCTCCGCGGCCTCGGCGGTGACACGCCCCAGTGCCCAATCGCGCTGCTCGGGTCGCGCGGTCTCGTCGGCGGCGGCCCGCGCCTCGAGCGCGTGCCGGTAGGCCGCGGCGTCCTCGTCGACGAGCTGGGCGGCTCGTTCGCGCAGCGCCTCGGCCTGCGCTGCGACTCCGGCGGCGTCGGGCCAGCTCTCGGGCGACAGCCGCGCGGCCATCTGGACGACGGCCGCGGCGCTCGCCAGCGCTACCGCCAGCGCCGAGCCCGCGCCCGGAACCTCGCGAGGCGCTGCCAGCTCCTCGAGCAGCGCGGGAAGGGGGAGACCGTTGAGCACCGCACAAGTGTCTCAACCGGCGCAGACCCGCGTGAGTCAGACCTCCTCGAGGAGCCGGCGCAGCCGGGAGACGACGAACGGCGACGGGTCGTAACCGGCGGCGGCGATCGCACGCTCGAGGTCGGCCCGGAGCTGGAGCCGGAAGGCGGCGTCCTGCTCGGCACGCGCGACGAGCTCGTCGAGCACCGCTCGCGCAGCCGGCAGCTCCTGCGCCGCGCGCACCCAACCCTCGGGCGCAGGTGGCAGGAGGCGTAGCAGCCGGCCGATCTGTTCCTCGTCGAAACCGTTCATCTCGACTACTCATGACGGGCGAGACCCCCCGGCTCTTCCATCGAGTTCGGATCGGACCTTGTCGAGGCAGCGCGAGATCCGGCTCGCGATCGTGCCGGCGGGAAGTTCGAGCATGTCGCCGATCGTGCGATAGCTCTCGTCGCGGCAGAAGAAGCGGTCGAGAATCTCGCGGCACGGATCGCCGACCTTGTCGAGCGCTGCGCGGACGGTCATTGCGTCGTCGAGCGTCGCCAGGACGTCGTCCGCCGCCTGCTCGTCGAGCTCGGGCTCGGCCGGGGCATCGCGGGCGCTCAGGCGCAGCCTGTCGATGCAGAGCCGCCTCGTGAGCTGCGCGAGCCAGGGCCGCACCGCCTCGTCGTTCCGGAGCTCGCCGAGCCGCTCGAAGGCTCGCGAAAAGACCTCCTGGAAGACATCTTCGGCGTCCTGCTGCGGCAGCCGGAAGCCGCGGCCGCAGATGGCGTACACGTAGCGCGAAAAGCGCTCCACGAACTCGTTCCAGGCGTCGGCGTCGCCCGCCCGGCAGCGTGAGACGAGCTGGGCATCGGTCTGCTCGACGGCCACGGAGAGGAAGATACGACTTGGAGCTTCTAGCGGAGTGATGACGCGCTGACTGGGCGCGATGGGCGAGTGCGATGCAAGGACGCAGGGAGTGTGAATAGCAGCGCTATTCACACGACCGAGGACGCCGCAACGTGCCGCACAGCGCGTCCAGACGGCCCGTCTTCGTTGCGTTAGGAGCTCTTAGTAACGATTCAGTCGAGAATGAGGTCCAGGGCCGTGACGAGCAGCTCAGCGTGCTCGTCCGCGAACACGAGCGGCGGTCGGATCTTGAGCACGTCGCTGTTTGGTCCTGTGAGGCCGACGAGGATTCCGTGCTCGCGCAGCTCGTCGACCACGCGCGCGGCCAGCCCCTCGCTCGCCAGCCGGACGCCCGCCAGGAGCCCGGTTCCGCGGACCTCGAGGATGTCCGCCTTGCCCAGGTTCTCGAGGCTCGCCCGGAGGCGTTCGCCGACGCCCGCCGCTCGCTCCGGTAGCCGCTCGTCTTCCAGAACGTCGAGCACGGCGATTGCGGCGCTCGCCGCGACGGGGTTACCGCCGAAGGTGGAGAACGTCCGCCCTGCGTAGGGAAATCGCTCGGCGAGCTCCCGTCGGGTCACGACCGCGGCGACGGGATAGCCGTTCCCCATCGGCTTGCCGAGCGTGACGACGTCCGGCGCGATGCCGTGTTGTGCAAACGACCAGAGGCCGGGGCCGAGTCGGCCGTGGCCGGCCTGCACCTCGTCGGCGACGTAGAGCCCGCCGGCAGCGTGCGTCCTCTCGACGAGGAGCTGCAGCTCCGCCGACGTCGGCGTATAGATCCCGTCGCTCATGAGCGACCCGTCGAGAAACGTCGCAGCGAGGTTCACGTCGAGTGCGTCGAGAGCGCGGGCGAGGTCGGCGCCGCTGCCGGGCGGTGGGATGCGCACGACGTGGGAGGGCCGGCTCTGTCGCGGCCACTCCTCCGGGGAGAGCGCGGTCGTCGCGGTGGTGACGCCGTGGTATGCGTGCTCGGTCACGAGGGCGCCGGCATTTCCCGTGGTCTCGGCCGCGAGTCGCCAGGCGACGTCGTTCGCCTCGCTGCCGGAGTTGACGAGCAGCACCGTGTCGAGGCCAGTCTCCGGCGGGAACGTCGCGAGCAGCCGCTCGGCGAGCTCGACCAGCGGCTGCGCCAGGTAGCGCGCGTTCACGGCCGAGAGCCTTGTCTGGCGGACGATCGCCTCGGTCACGCGCGGGTGGCAGTGGCCGACGACCGGGACGTTGTTGTACGCGTCGAGAAGGCGGCTGCCATCCGGCTCGTGGATCCAGACGCCCTCGGCGCGAACGGCGTGGACGGGACGCGCGTAGGTCAACGGTGTCAGGAGCGCGCCGAGCGCCTCGTTCCGCCGCCGGGCGAGCTCCGGGGTCGGCGTCGAAGGGGCTCGTGCGCCGAGCTCGCGCGCGACCTGCTCCGGCCCCAGGTCGTCGAGGAGCGCGAGCAGCCGCCAGGAGTCGTCGTCCCAGGCCCCGATGTACTCGGCGTTCTCGGGGAAGCGGTGTGAGCGCCGGGCGCTGATCGCGACGATCGCGACCAGCCGCGCCGAGACGAGGTCGCCGAGCAGCTCGAGCTCCAGCGGCTCGAGCTCCAGGTGCGACGAGAACCCGTCCAGGGCGATCCGGGCCACCCGGAACGCGTCCTCCGGCGGCCGTCCACGCAGGAAGGACGCGACCGCGACCGCGACGTCGGCCGCGACCGCCGTGTGGCAGCAGTCGCCGAAATCGAGGATTCCCGCCACTCCGCCGTCGTCATCGAGCAGGAGGTTGTCGAGGTTGTAGTCGCCGTGGACGACCTGGGCGCGCAGATTCGCCCAATGCGGCAGCACGCGCTCGTCGTAGCGGTCGAGCGCGCGCGCGGCCAGCGCCCGCCGTTCTGGTTCGGCGATCTCGCCGAGCAGAGGACGCAAGAGGGGCGCGTAGCGCAGATTCCAGAGCAGCTCCCTGCCGGCGGCGGGGTGGAAGAACGACCTGAGCGCGAGGCAGAGCCTTGCGTGCGTCTCCGCGACCTCGCGCACCGCGGCATCGTCGAGTTCCGGCCCGGCCTTGTGGCCGTGCCGCCGCTCGAACAGCCGCACCTCGTGGCCGTCGAATGCCGCTCGCGGCGCGAGCGGCCTCGCGACGGGCAAGCCCGGGTCGACGGCCGTCACGTGCGCGATCGCGGCCTCCTCGAGTTCGAGCGCCGATTCGTCCTCGCTGCGGTTCGAGATCTTGAGCACGCCGCCGGCGCCTCGGCCCTCGAGCAGGAACGCCTGGTCCCGCTCGCTGCCGAGCGCCGACGCGGTGCCGCGCAGGCCGAAGAGCTCCGCTGCGATCCGTGCAGCCTCCCCGGCCGTGAACCGGGGTGGTGTCGTCTCGAGGACGGTGCTCACGACGTTCGATGCTATTCGCCAGGCGTTCAAAATCCCTCGTTCGAGCGAAAAGGCTCCCCCTTTAGCGGGAAGAGTGCGCCTCGGCCGCCACCTACGTTGCGTCCACTGATTGGCGGCTACTGCGGCACGTTCTGCGGATTAGGGACAAGTCGCGACAAGGAGGTGCGACGTGGGGTCAACCCTCACCAGGCGCGACGGCTCTTCCAAGCTCTGGCAACTGGGTCTGCTCGCACTCGTCTTGACCGTGGCGATGGGCATGATCCGGCCCGGCGCTTCGTGGGGCGCTTCGGCCTACAGCCCGTCGTCCGATCCGTACTCGATGCAGAACATCACGGCGGGGGACGGCGTCCGGGCCTGGTGGAACGCAGGCGACACGGGCCAGGGCGTCGACGTCGCGCTCATCGACACGGGCGTTGCTCCCGTGCCGGCGCTCAGTGGCGCCGGCAAGATCGTGAACGGCGCCGACCTCTCGTTCGAGTCGCAGGATCCGTCGACCGAGTACCTCGACACGAACGGCCACGGGACGTTCATGGCGGGGATCATCGGCGGCAACGACGGGCAGCCCGGCGGCTATCGCGGCGTCGCTCCCGACTCGCGGATCCTGTCGGTCAAGGTCGGCGCTGCGAACGGCGCCGTCGACGTGAGCCAGGTGATCGCGGCCGTCGACTGGGTCGTCCAGCACCGCAACGACAACGGGATGAACATCCGGGTCATCAACCTCTCGTACGGCACGGACTCTTCGCAGCCGTTCACGATCGACCCGTTGGCATTTGCGCTCGAGCGGGCCTGGAAGGCCGGAATCGTCGTCGTCACCGCGGCGGGCAACACCGGCCTCGGCTCAGGTCTTTCGGATCCGGCGTACGACCCGTGGGTGATTGCGGTTGGCGCAGCTGATACTGAGGGCACACCCTCGATAAACGACGATCAGCCGGCGCCGTTCTCCGCCGGGGCGGCCTGCGCCGGCACAGCCGCCATGGGCTGCCGCGCGCCGGACCTGCTCGCGCCTGGTACGCACTTGCAGGGCCTACGCGATCCTGGCTCGTACACCGACCAGAACAACCCGAGCGCAGCGCTCGGGGATCTCTACTTCCGCGGGAGCGGAACCTCAGAGGCGGCCGCATACGTAACCGGCGCGGTTGCCCTGCTGCTTCAGCGGTACCCGCGGGCGACACCTGACCAGGTGAAGCAGATGTTGGTCGACAGCTCCGATCCACTGGCCGGGGCCTCGCCTCTGGTGCAGGGTGCCGGCGAGCTCGACCTGGACGCGCTGCTGAGCGACTCCCCGCCGAGCAGGACACAGGCGTCTCACCTCAGTCTCGATCGGCACAGGTTCGCTCCAGGCGACGCGCGGCTCGAACCGCCTGTCGCTGAACGGCGTCCTGCTCCAGGGGAATCAGGACATCTTCGGTCAGCCGTTCAACTCCGTGAGCAATGGCCATTCTCGAAGCGCTGCGCCCCAGCTGGTCCGGAGGCACGTGGAACGGTTCCATCTGGACGGGTAGCTCCTGGAGCGGCAGCTCGTGGAGCGGCTCGAGCTGGTCGGGTAGTTCCTGGAGCGGCAACTCGTGGAGCGGTTCCAGCTGGTCGGGTAGTTCCTGGAGCGGTAACTCGTGGAGCGGTTCGAGCTGGTCGGGTAGCTCGTGGAGCGGCAGCTCCTGGAGCGGCAGCAGCTGGAGCGGCTCGAGCTGGTCGGGCGACGGATGGCTCGGAGCGAGTTGGGGCCGATGAACAATCGCCCAGGAGAGACATGCCTTGGTGCGAGCTGGGGCTGACCGGTAGCGAGGCGGGCCGGTGACCCTCGGCCCCATCACCTTCTCGCGCCGGACGCCGAGCGAGCTCTTGGCCCGCTCGGCGTCGGCGCGCGTGAGGCGCTTCGGGCGCCTCGCCGCGTCTGGGCCTTCAACGGCGTGCTCGCGGTCGCGTGCGTGCTCGTGTGGACGCTCGGGATCGGCGGCCTCGACGAGCCGGCGTTCCGGAACGGACCCGTCCTCGCCTGGTACTGGCTGGCGCTCGCGTTCTACCTCGCAGAGGTCCTGGTCGTCCATCTCCAGTTCCGCAAGCAGGCCCACACGCTGTCGCTGACCGAGGTCGGGCTCACGCTCGGCCTCTTGCTCGCCGCGCCTTCGTCGCTGCTGATCGGACAGCTCGTCGGGACGTTCGTCGCCCTCGTCGTCAACAGACGCCGGAGCCAGCTGCGCCAGCTCGCCAAGTTCGCGTTCAATCTCGCCGAGCTGCCGCTCTGCAGCGGCATCGCGCTGATCGTCTTCCGCTCGCTCGCCTCGCCGACCGATTCGGCGCCTCACCTCTGGCTGCTCGTCCTCATCGCGTGCGCGGTCGCCCATGTGGTCGGCATCCTGCTCGTCTCGACCGTCATCGCAATCGCCGAGGAGCGCCTCCAGGCGCCTCAGCTCGGCCGGACGCTCGTGACCTCGACGCTCGGTGCCCTCGCGACCGCGTCGCTCGGCCTCGCGGTCGTGACGCTCCTCCAGGTTCGCCCGGCCTCCGTCCTCCTGCTCGTCGTGCCGGTTCTCGCGACCGTCGCGGCCTTCCGCGGCTACATGGAACAGCGCGAGCAGCGGGAGCACCTCGAGTTCCTCTACGAGTCGATGCGCGCGACGCAGGGCGCGCCGGAGTTCGGTCTCGCGGTGGGGCAGCTCCTGGTCGCCGCGCGCCGGCTGCTACGGGCCGAGTACGCCGAGATCCTCCTCCTGCCCGCTTCCGAGGGCGAAGGGCCTCTGCGCAGCGTCAGCGGAGCCGAAGGGGAGTTGCTCATGCACCCGGAGGAGCAGCTCGCGCCGGAGGATGCCGCGGCGTTTGCGCAGGTCGCCGCCGCCGGCGCGCCGATGCTGCTCGCGCGGCGCCGCGCGACGCACGCCTTCGACTCGTTCCTCGCCACGCGCAGGCTCGAGGACGCGATCGTCGCCCCGCTGCGCGGCGAGGCCCGGACGTTCGGCCTGCTCGTCGTCGGCGAGCGGCTCGGGGACGTCAGCACGTTCGCCGAGGCCGACATCGAGCTCCTCGGCACCTTCGCCGGCCATGCGAGCATCCTGCTCGAGAACGGCCGGCTCGAGCATTCGCTCGCCGAGGTGACGCAGCTCAAGGAGCAGCTGCGCCACCAGGCGTATCACGACGGCCTCACCGGCCTGCCGAACCGCCTCAACCTGCTCGAGGCAGTCGAGCACGAGCTCGCGTGCGGCACCCCGACGGCGGTGCTCTACCTCGACCTCGACCGGTTCAAGACGGTCAACGACACCTGGGGTCACAGCGCCGGCGACGAGCTGCTCACGGAGTTCTCGCACCGGCTCGCCGGCGCGATCCGCGCCCAGGATCTCGCCGCCCGGCTCGGCGGCGACGAGTTCGCCGTGCTCGTTCGCGACGCCGACGCGGAGACGGCCGTCGCCGTGGCGCGCCGCATGCTGAACGCGATCGACGGAACGTACGTCCTCGACTGCGGAGACGTCGCCTGCCACGTCAGCGTCGGCATCGCCGTCGGCTCCGCGGGCACGACGACCGGCGAGGACCTCATCCGCAACGCGGACATCGCGATGTACAGCGTGAAGCGGTCGGAGCGCGCGTACACGCTGTACGAGGCGGAGCTCCACGAGAAGCTTCGCGCCCAGCGGCAGCTCGGTCTCGACCTCGAGGCGGCGATCGAGCGGCGCGAGATCCTCGTCCACTTCCAGCCGGTCGTGCAGCTGGCGGACGGCGAGATCGAGGGCTTCGAGGTGCTCGCCCGCTGGCCGCACCCGACGCGCGGCCTGCTCACTGCTGCCGAGTTCCTGCCCGCTGCCGAAGAGGCCGGGTTGACGATCGAGCTCGGTCGGCTCGTCCTGCAGCAGGCGCTCGAGGCTGCCCGCCGCTGGCCCTCGAGGCTGAGCATCTGGCTCAACGTCGCCGCCGCAGAGCTGGCCAACGAGCGGCTCGTCGACACCCTTTCCGAGGCCCTCAAGGGCTACGGCGTCGAGCCGAGCCGGCTCGTCATCGAGGTGACCGAGTCGGGTGTCATCCAGGGAAGCGACGGCGCGCTCGTCGCGATGCGGCGGCTGCGCGAGCTCGGGGTGGGGCTGACGATCGACGACTTCGGTACCGGCTACTCCTCGCTGAGCCGCCTCGCCGAGTTCCCGATCGAGTCGGTGAAGATTCCGAAGCCCTTCGTCGACAAGCTGGTGGGCGAGGAGGCAGACGATGCCTTCGTCGACGCGATTCTCCGGCTCGGCGACTCGCTGGGCCTTGCGGCCGTGGCCGAGGGAATCGAGCATCGCGCAGGCCGAGCGGCTGCGGCAGCTCGGTTGCCGCTACGGCCAGGGATATCTCTTCGGCCGGCCCGCACCTGCCGAGGACGTCGAGCGGCTCCTCTTCAAGGAGTCGGCCGGTCGGCCGCAGCTCTCGCTCGTTGCCGGGCGCGCAGAGCTGAGCTGCTCTGAAAGAAGAAAGCGGCGGGCTAGCCCACCGCTTTCGAATACTCCGCCGCAGAGATGTTTGCCGTCAGCCCCGAGCGAAGAGTCGAGCTGATCATCTCGCCGGTTCGCCCGGGCGGGCCTCCCCCTTTCGGGGGATCTCATCTACAGTTGTTCCGATGGTTGTGCGGAGAGCCTGTCTGGTCGTTCTCGTCGCAGTGCTCAGCGTCCTCGCGGTCGGCGCGCGTCGGGTATCGCGGGTGCGCGTCACGTGACGAAGGCCGCGACCGTGAGCACGAGGAAGGTCAGGAAGTTCGGCACGATCCTCGTCAACAGCAAGGGCTTCACGCTCTACATGTTCGTCCCCGACAAGCAGAAGAAGGTGACCTGCAAGGGCGGATGCGCGGTCGTCTGGCCGCCCTTGAAGCTGAAGAAGGGCCAGAAGCCGACGGCGGGAGGCGCCGCGAAGAAGAAGCTGCTCGGCATGGACGGGACGGTCGTCACGTACAACCGCTGGCCGCTCTACACGTACGTGGTCGACACGAAGCCCGGCCAGGCAAGGGTCAGGCGATCAAGCAGAGCGGCGGCCTCTGGTACGTGCTCTCGCCGTCCGGCAAGGTCATCAAGAAGAAGTAGCCGGGACGGTCGCGGCCGAGCGGAAGCCGCCGGCCGCGGAGCCGGTGTGCGCGGTGACGACGACGCGGAACCGCTCGCCGAGCTGCGATCGCCCGAGCTTCAGCGTCTCTCTGTCGCACCGCGCACCGGCTTGCAGTCGCGTCCCCGCCGGTTGCACGCGAGCCAGCGGAACGTGTAGCTCGTCACCGGGTCGCCGTACCAGGTGCCCGTCTTGGCCTTCAGGCGGCGGCCGAGACGTGCTACTCCGATGATCCGCGGCTTCTTCGAGGGGCTCGGGACGATCGCGAACGAGCTTTCGTCTCGACCTGCTTGAGCGGCGAGGCGACGACGATCGGCCCGCTCCGCGCGTGCTCGGGAACGGTGGCCACGAGCTTGCGGTCGTCCACGAGCCTGAAGTGGGCCGCGGCGCCGCCGAAGGTGACGTCCGTCACCGCGGCCAGACCCTTGCCCTTGCAGCGTGACGCGGGAGCCGACCGTCGCCTTGCCGGGCGTCACCTTCCGCAGGATGAGCGGCTCGACGAAGTGGTAGACGTGGACGTCCCACTGGCCGAAGCGGTCGCGAAGCGCCCGTGGGACGCCGTGACCGTGCGGTTCTCGGTGTAGACGCCGCCGCGGTGCGCCCAGCGCGGAAGGCCCTTGAACGTCACCTTCCTCGTGCCGGGGCCGCTGCGGGCCGCGATCAGCCAGAGGTCGTCGACGGAGGTTCCTTGCCGCAGCAGCGTCTCGGTGCCCGGGCCGGTGGTGACGTGCGGAGTCGCTCGCGCCGTTGACGAGCGCGGGCGCGATGGGGCTCGAGGCCGAGAGCTTGCTGCACGAGCGGTTCGAGGACGCCTTGCCAGAACGACCAGTTCCAGCCGTACGTCGCGTCGCTGCCGCTGAAGCAGCCTGCGTTGTCGCCGCCGTAGAAGGTGAGCGACCTTGGCCCCGTTCAGGATCGCGTCGTAGGCCATGTACCGCTCCTGCTGGAAGGTCGGGAGGACGTAGTCGCCGGTCGTCTTGTCCAAGCTGCCGCTCGCGCAGATCTGGATCGTCGTCCAGACCGGGGCCAGCGCGGAGATCGAGACGAGCGAGGCCGTCCACTTGCCGACTCTGCTGAGGTCCGGTGACGGGTGGCCAGCGTCACGGGGTAGATGTCCACGCCATGAACGTCGGTGACGCTCGAGTACGGCGCGAGGTCGGCTGGGGTGCCGCGCGGGGCTTCGATCGTCACCCAGAGCTGGCTCGGGTCGAGCGGGTTCTCGCCGTCGCACCAGGACGGGTCGCCGCGCGAGGTGACGCGGCAGTAGCGCGAACTGGAGCGCCGAGGGCGCGATGTCGCTGTACCAGGGCTCGTCGCGGCCTTTCCAGAAGGCGATCGCGCCGCCGCTCGGGTCGTCGATCAGGGTGCTGACCACGTTCGCGAGTTCTGCGTCTTGCGGCGAGCCGGGGAGCGCCTGTGAGTAGCCGCTGAGATTCGGCCAGGTGTAGACGTGGAGTGCGGCGGCCGCCCGGTCCCAGGCGAGCGCCGAGTTGACGTCGGCGCCGGTCCAGATGCTGCCGGGCCCGGTCCGGTACACGTTCGCCCCGGCCGTCGCGGTCTCGGTGAGCCCGCCGGTGCCCCAGGGCGTATTGCGCCCCGGTGGCGGTCCCGGTGACAGCACGAGCGGGAACGTCGGCCGGCCGTCGAACAGGATCGTCCGCGTGCGGTCGAAGGACGTCGTCGCGGCCCGGGCAGGGCCCGCTAAGCCCGAGGCGAGCGCAGTGCTCGTCACGAGCTACGAACCAAGTTTGCACCGTCCTGAAGCCACTGACAGCCCACTTCCATTCGCCCCTGCTGTCGAGTCAGGGTAACCATGAACCTCGGCGTTGTCCCGGCGTTTTAACCGGATGCTTACGCGTCGAAGTGGGAGATGCTAGTGCCGCCGAGCGCGAAGAGGAAGATCGTGTTCGGGCCGCGCTGGGTGCCGGCGACGGCGTCGTGCCCGACGCGATAACGATGACGTCGTCGACCGGCGAGGAGTGCGTGCCGGGCTGGTCGAGAGCACGACCGGGTCGGCGCCGACGCCTCGACGCGCGTTGTGTCGCGGTGCTCGTGTGTAACGAGGAGCAGGTCGGCTGGACGCCCCCGGTGGGAGAGTAACCCAGAGTCCGGCAGCGGCGAGTCGGCGCCATCGCCGAACGGGTCGATGAACACGCGGCGCTGCTTCCCGCTGAGAAGGAACGCGGACTGGCGTACTAGCGGATGCGCATGCGATACCTCCTGTCGGGTCCTGGACAGCCGCCGCAGCAGCGGCACCGCTGCCAGCAGCGTCCGCTGTTCCTCGGGGCTCAGCTCGGCGGCGATCGCCGAGGCGAGCCAGTCCTCTCGCCGACCGCGCCCCTCGAGAACGCGGTCGCGGCCTTGCTCGGTGAGCTCGATCTGGATGCGCCGCCCGTCGGCGGGATCGGGTCGCCGCCCGATCAGGCCCGCGGTCTCCAGCTCGGTGAGCGTCTGCGCCATCGACTGCGGCCGGACGTGCTCGGCGGCGGCGAGGGCGCTCGTGGTCTGCGCTCCGTCCCGGTCGAGCCGGCTGAGGACGCTCGCCTGTGCGACCGGGAACGAGTACTCCGCCCTGAGCCGGCGGAGGAGCTGGCCGAGCACCAGTCGAAGCTCGCTCGCGCCCTTCACGACCTGAGTGGAGGGGTGAGGCATGACGGAGATTGTAGACAGGTAACCTGAACAGGTTGCCTGGTAAGAGGAAGCCGGACTACAAGTGGGTCGCGCTCTCGAACACGACGCTGGGCGTGCTGCTCGCGACGATCGACGGGTCGATCGTGCTGATCGCGATGCCCGCCATCTTCCGCGGCATCCACCTCGACCCGCTGCAGCCCGGCAACAGCTTCTACCTGCTGTGGATGATCCTCGGCTTCCTCGTCGTCTCGAGCGTGCTCGTCGTCAGCCTCGGCCGGCTCGGCGACCAGTACGGGCGCGTGCGGATGTACAACGTCGGCTTCGTCGTCTACACGCTGGCGTCGCTGCTGCTCACGATCGACTGGCTCCAGGGTCGCGCCGGCGCCGACTGGCTCATCTCCTTCCGGATCGTGCAGGGGATCGGCGCCGCCTTCCTCGTGGCGAACTCCGTCGCGATCCTCACCGACGCTTTCCCGTCGAACCAGCGCGGGCTCGCGCTCGGGATCAACAACGTCGTCGGCATCAGCGGCATGTTCATCGGGCTCGTGCTCGGCGGCGTGCTCGCGCCGATCTCGTGGCGGCTCGTCTTCCTCGTCTCCGTGCCGACGGGCATTGCGGGGACGATCTGGTCGTATCGCAGCCTGCGCGAGATCGGTGTCCGCACCCGCGAGCCGATCGACTGGCTGGGCAACCTCACCTTCGCGGCGGGGCTCGTGCTCGTGATGGTCGGGATCACGTACGGCATCCGGCCGTACGGGAGCCACCCGATGGGCTGGACGTCGCCGACGTCGTCGAAGCCTGCCTCGCTGCCGGCGTCGCCCTGCTCGCGCTGTTCGTCGTCGTCGAGCTGCGGTCGAAGGCGCCGATGTTCCGGCTGCAGCTGTTCAAGATCCGTGCGTTCACGTTCGGCGTGCTCTCGAGCTTCCTCTCCGCGATCTCGCGCGGCGGCCTGATGTTCATGCTGATCATCTGGCTGCAGGGGATCTGGCTGCCCGAGCACGGCGTCGGCTTCGCCTCGACGCCGCTCTGGGCGGGGATCCGGATGCTGCCGCTGACGGTCGGGTTCCTCATCGCCGGCCCGATCTCGGGGATCCTCTCCGACCGCTACGGCGCGCGGCCGTTCGCGACCGGCGGGATGCTCGTGTCGGCGTTCAGCTTCTTCCTGCTCGCGATGCTGCCGGTCGACTTCTCGTACGCGGAGCTCGCCGCGATCCTCCTGCTGATGGGACTGTCGATGGGCGCCTTCGCCTCGCCGAACCGGGCCGGAGTCATGAACAGCCTGCCCGCGCAGCACCGGGGAGCGGGCGGCGGGATGAACCAGACGTTCCAGAACTCGGCTCAGGTCCTGTCGATCGGGATCTTCTTCACGCTGATGATCGTCGGGCTCTCCGGGACGCTGCCGCACTCGCTCGCCGCGGGCCTGCAGGCGCACGGCGTCCCGGCCTCACGTCGCGACACGCGTGAGCAACCTGCCTCCGGTCTCGGTGCTGTTCGCGGCGTTCCTCGGCTACAACCCGGCGCAGAAGCTGCTCGGGCCGCACGTGCTCGCGCGGCTCCCGGCGCACAGCGCGGCCGCGATCAGCGGGCCGCGCCTTCTTCCCGCACCTGATCGCGGCGCCGTTCCGCAGCGGCCTCGACGAGGCGTTCGCCTTCGCGATCGCTGCCTGCCTCGTCGCGGCGCTCGCCTCCTGGTCGCGCGGCGGCCGCGTCGTCGCGCCCGAGGAGCCCGCGCTCGAGCAGCCCGCCGAGTGCGACTAGGCCAGCTTCGCGAACTGCACCGACCAGGAAGACGGCGTAGAGGACGATCAGGAGGGCGCCGGCGGTGCGGCCCGCGCCGCCTCGCTTCCCGAACAGGACGAGCGCCGCCGCCGTCATCCCGATCAGCCAGGCGAGGTCGAAGATCGCGAGGCCCGAGAAGGCGGTGAGGGCTCCGAGCGCGGCCGGGCACGGCGAGCCCGAACACGATGTTGATCGAGTTCGAGTTCAGCGTCTCGCTCATCAGCGCCGAGCCGCGTCCCTGGAGGCCGAAGCGGACGCCGGTCCACGCGTTGGGCAGGCTCGTCAGGACGGCGAGGACGAGCGACTCCGACGAGCGCGTCGGGCACCGACCAGGCCTGCGCGAGGTCGGTCGCCGCGCGCACGGCGCCGACGCTGCCGGCGACGATCAGGCAGAGCGCGAGGAGGAGCACGACGACGACGCCCGGCGGCCTCGCGGCGCGAGTCGAGCGGCCGCGCGCGCCGGTGAGCCTCGCCGAAGCTCCGGTGGACGAAGCAGCTCGCGGCGTCGAGCGCAGTCGCCGGGCGAGGCGCGGCCCGGCCGCGAGCAGCGCGACGTACGGCACCGACGACGACGGCGACGAGCACGCCTCCCGCCGTCGCCCCGAGCCGCCCGGCGGCGACCGCGAGCATCACTGCGAGCAGCCAGAGCCCGACGAACGCCTCGAGCTCGAGCGTCTCGTGCCGCGCCCGGACGCGGCCGGCGACGACGGCGCTGACGCCGAGCATCGCCGCGAGGTTGAACGCGTTCGAGCCGACGACGACTCCGACGGCGACGGCGTGCTCGTGCTGGACGAGCGCGGCGATCGCGGACGAGATCTCGGGCGCGTCGGCCGCGAGCGCGGTGAGCAGGCCGAGCAGCGCCTCGGGCAGGCCGAGCCGCAGCCCGATGTGGTCGAGGCGCCGCGCGAACACCGCCGACGCGACCAGCATCAGCGCGATCGAGGCGACGAAGACTGGGATGGCGGCTGCGGGCGTCATCGGCTCACGCCGACCAGCCTTCCCGGCACACCGGGCCGAACGCTAGCGCGAGGGCGGGAGCCTCGACGCCCTGTACGCCGCTTCGACCCGCGCCTCCGCCTGCGATACCGGCACCTCCGCTCCCCGCCGTACTCCTCCGCTCGATCGCGTCATCCTCGGCCGATCCGGTGCTCGGACGGAGAGGCGGCGGAACCAGTCGGTGACGCTCATCGCCGGAGCATACGCGATGATCGGAGCGTGATCGTCTCGCTGCACGTGGCGACCGGGCGGCGATGGGGCCGTCGTCCGCTCGCGGCCGCTTGCCCTGCTCCTCGGCCCGGCGTTCCACGTCGCCGGCGATCGCGTGCCGCACGAGGACATCCCCGACCGGAGCTTCGAGATCGGCAGCGGCCTCGTCGCGCTCGGGCTGCTCGCCGCCCGGCGAGGGCCGCTCGACCCCGCCGTGCTCGGCGGCGCGGCCGCGTCGATGCCCGACCTCGAGCACCTCGTGCCGTGGCTCCGCGTGCGCGGGGAGAAGGTCTTCCACCGCGGCGGCGGCCGGCACGGCGCCGGGATCTCGGTCGAGGCGCAGCTCCTGCTCGCCGGCGCGGTCCTCGGGCTCCTGCTCGCGCGCCGCGGGTAGCCTCGCCCGGATGAAGGTCGGCATCGTCGTCCCGTACTCGTGGTCGTTCGGCGGCGGCGTCGTCGACCACGCCGACGCGCAGGCGCGCGCGCTCGGGGAGGTCGGGATCGAGACGCGGCTGCTGATCGGGAACGACCCGCCCGGCTCGTTCAGCCGCATCCTCCACCCGCGCACGGGACGGCCCGGGCCGCCGCCCGCGAGTGTGATCCCGCTCGGCCGCTCGGTGATCGTCCCGGGCAACGGCGCGCTCTCGAACCTCGTCCTCAGTCCGCACGCGCTGCCGCAGCTGCGCCGCGCGCTCGCCCGCGAGGGCTTCGACCTCATCCACGTGCACGAGCCGCTCGCGCCGATGCTCAGCCCCGCGGCGCTCGCCATGTGGGACGGGCCGGCGGTCGCGACGTTCCACGCGGCCGGCAACTCGTCCTGGCGCCGGTTCGCCGAGCCCTTGTGGGGCTTCCTGCTCGATCGGATCGACCTGCGCGTCGCCGTCTCGGAGCAGGCGCGCCTCGCCGCCGCCCCCTACGCGCCCGGCCATTACGAGGTGATCCCGAACGGCGTCGAGATCCCGGAAGGGATCGACCCGGGCGGCCGCGCCGACCGCATCGTCTTCGCCGGCCGCCACGATCCGCGCAAGGGCCTGCCGGTGCTGCTCCGGGCCTGGACGCGGCTGCGCGGCAGCGGGATCCGGCTGCGCGTGCTCGGCGCCGATCCGCTCGCCGTGCGGCTGCTGCTCGCGCGCCTGCGCATGTCGGAGGAGGGGATCGACGTCCTGGGCTACGTCGACGACGAGACGCTGACGCAGGAGCTCGCGGCGGCGAAGCTCCTCGTCGCGCCGTCGCTCGGCAACGAGAGCTTCGGCATGACGATCACGCGCGCCTTCGCCTGCGCGACGCCGGTCGTCGCCTCGGACATCCCCGGCTATCGCGAGGTCGTCACCGAGGAGACGGGAGCCCTCGTCGCCGCCCGACGACGCCGAAGCGCTCGCCGACACGATCGCAGGCCTGCTCGCCGACGAGCCCGCGCGCGTCGACGCGGCCGAGCCGCGCGCGAGCGCGCGATGAGCGAGTACGCCTGGCCGCTGCTCGCCCGGCGGCTCGCGGACTGCTACGAGCGCGTGTCTAGACGGCTAGTCGGGAGGCGCCGGCGAGCTGCAGCATCGTCGGCCCGACGAGCCGCAGGAGCCGGCTCGGCGTCTCGACGATCGGCTCGCCGTCCTCGCCGCTCAGCTCGGCGATCGAGGCGTCGACGCGGCGCTTCACCTCGAGCACGCCCTCGCGGAGGCCGAGCTCGTCGAGGCGAACCGCGAGCCGCTTCATGTTCATCACGTAGTAGTAGAGCGAGTCGACGTCGGGCCCGTACGACTCGGCGAGGTGCGCGTCGATGAGGCCGTGCGACGCCTTCGCGCGGCGCACCATCCGGTCGGCGAGGTCCATGTAGTAGGTGCAGATGGCGAGCAGCCGCTCGGCGGCGCCCTCGTACTCCTCGAGGAAGCGGTGCGTCGCGAGGACGGCGATGCGGACGTGGCGGCCCTCGTCGCGGCGGACGTTCGTCTGGCCCTCCTTCATCCCCGGCAGGTCGTAGACGTCGTAGAGCGCGTTGCCCTTGGCCCGGCGGATCACGACGTCGCTGTTCGCGACGACGTCCTCGCTGATCACGCCGTAGATGAAGATCGCGGTGTAGACGTCCTCGAGCGGGCGGTTCGGCCTGCAGCAGGTGCCGCATCTCGACCTCGAACTGGTCGAAGAGGATCTCGGCGACGAAGTTGTTGTACTTCCTCGCCACGCGGTCGGCGTCGGCGGCGTCGATGCCGAGCACCTCGGTCGCGACCCGCAGCAGGCTGCCGCGGTGCATCCGCTCGTCGTGCTCCTGCGTCATGAGCGCGGCGCGCATCGACTCGTAGTCGGGCTCGCAGCGGCATCGCGGCGACGATTCGGTCCATCCAGTCGTCGACGATCGACTCGGCGCGGAAGATCGTCCCGAAGACGCGCTTCACCGCGTCCTGCTGCCGCCGCGACAGCTGGCGGAAGCTCTCGGCGTCGGTGGAGAGGTCGACGCTGTACGCGTCCCACGTGTGCGTGTGCGCGGCGGCGACGATGTCGGAGAACGTTCGCCAGGCGCCGGTGATCTGGCGGTCGGCGGCCTCGTCGTCGGCGATCAGCGCGTCGATCTCGCCCAGGAGGCGCGCGATCTTGTCGCCGCCGGCCCGAGCCGGCGCGGCGGCGGTGTAGGCAGTCACGTCCACGCCGAAACTCTACGTCGCCCGGCGGGGACGTCGGGCAGAGAGAGCGCGGAGACGTACTAGCTGAGCGCCTCGAGCAGGGCGCCGATCTCGTGGCCGAGCTGAGCCGAGTGCCGCATCGCCTGCTCACGGTCGACCGTGTACTGGTTGCGCCGTCCCACGCGCTCGACCTTCACGTAGCCGGCCTCGACGAGCTCGGCCAGGATCCGCTGGGTCGCGCGCTCGGTGATCCCGACGCGCTCGGCCACGTCGCGCAGGCGGATGTCGGGCGTCTCGGCGAGGCAGAGGAGGACCTGGGCGTGGTTCGTGAGGAACGTCCAGGTTTTCGGTTCGTCAGTGCTTGACATACGCTCCTAGAATCGTGTATAAATTATCGCGTATTCACTCTCGCGCTTCGAGGAGGCGTATGATTTTAGCAGGGGAACCGGAGTTGTTCATGGAAGCGGACGGGCTCTTCGCCCAGATCAACGACTCGATCCGCAAGCTGGCCAGCGATGGGCCGGCAGACCCAGACCTGGGAGTTCATCTGCGAGTGCCCGGAGCTCACCTGTCATGCGTTCGTGAGCCTGACGTTGACCGAGTTCGACGGGCTTCGGGCCGCCTTGCCGCCGGTCCCGATCCTCGCCGCGGAGCACGTGGGCGCTACCTAGCCACGCGGCGGTACTCTCGGAAGGGGTGCAGGAGGAGAGGCTGACCGGGGCAGCGCTGCGCACGGTGTTCATAGCGCTGATGCTCGGCATGTTCCTCGCCGCGCTCGACCAGACGATCGTCTCGGTTGCGCTGCCGACCATCGTCGGCGACCTCGGCGGGCTCAACCATCTCTCCTGGGTCGTCACCTCCTACCTGCTCGCCTCGACGGTCTCGACGCCGATCTACGGCAAGCTCGGCGACATGTACGGGCGCAAGCCCGTCTTTCTCGTCGCGATCCTGATCTTCCTCGCCGGCTCGATGCTCGCGGGTCTCTCGCAGACGATGGACCAGCTGATCGGCTTTCGCGCGCTGCAGGGGATCGGCGCCGGCGGCCTCATGGTCGGCGCGCAGGCGATCATCGCCGACATCGTCCCGCCGCGCGAGCGCGGCCGCTACATGGGCCTGATCGGCTCCGTCTTCGCGGTTGCGTCGGTGGCGGGCCCGCTGCTCGGCGGGTTCCTCGTCACGAGTCTCTCGTGGCGCTGGGTCTTCTACGTGAACGTGCCGATCGGCGTGCTTGCCGTGGTGATCGTGAGCACCCGCCTCCACCTGCACACGCCGCACCGGCAGCACCGCATCGACTATCTCGGCGCCGGGCTGCTCAGCGGAGGCGTCGGCGCGCTGATCCTGCTCGCGACCTGGGGCGGGACCGAGTACGCGTGGGGCTCGAGGCAGATCATCGGGCTCGGCGTCGTGGGAGTGGCCCTGCTCGCGGCCTTCGTCTGGCAGGAGCGCCGGGCGGCCGAACCGATCCTGCCGCTCCAGCTCTTCCGGTCTCCCATCTTCAGCGTCGCGAACGCGATGGGCTTCACGATCGGGATGGCGATGTTCGGCGCGATCATCTTTATCCCGCTCTTCCTGCAGATCGTCTACGGCGTTAGCGCCCAGAGCTCGGGCCTGCGCACGATCCCGCTCATGGCCGGGCTGCTGGTCACGGCGGTCCTCTCGGGCCGTGCCATCAGCCGCATCGGCCGCTACCGGCCGTTCCCGATAGCCGGCACCGCGATCCTCGTGGTGGGCATGTTCCTGCTCTCACTGCTCGGCGTCGACACGCCGCCGTGGGTCGCCTCCGCGTACATGGTCGTGGTGGGCGTCGGGCTCGGTCTGGTCATGCAGGTGCTCGTGCTCGCCGTGCAGAACGACGCGCGGCCGGAGGACATCGGCGTCGCCACGGCGTCCGCCACGTTCTTCCGCAGCATGGGCGGCGCGTTCGGCGTCGCGCTCTTCGGGACGATCTTCGCCACGCGGCTCTCCGACCAGCTGGCGGGCCTGCCGCACGCCGTCACGGCACGCCTCGGCAGCGGCGTCCAGCTCAACCCGACCGCAGATCGACCAGCTGCCGCCGAGGGTGCACGACGTCGTCCTGCACGCGTTCGCCCACGCGCTCAGCGGGGTCTTCCTCTTCGGGACGGTGCTGGCGCTCGTGCCGTTCGCGCTCTCCTGGTTCCTCCGGGAGAAGCCGCTCCGGACATCCGTCACGCGCGAGGCCGAGGAAGAGCCGCTCGCGGCCGCCGGTCAGTTCGGGTTCGAGTAGCCCGAGATCCGGCTGAGCGCGGCACGGGCGGCGTGGTAGCCGCACATCCCGTGCACGCCGCCACCGGGCGGCGTCGAGGCCGAGCAGAGAAAGACTCCCGGCAGCGGCGTCGTGTACGGCGAGACGCGGGGCACGGGGCGCGTGAAGAGCTGGGAGAGGGTCGCGGCCCCGGCGTTGATGTCGCCGCCGACGTAGTTCGCGTTGTAGCGCTCCAGCTGGGCGGGGCCGAGCGCCGAGCGCGCGAGGATCCTCTCGCGGAAGCCGGGCGCGAAGCGCTCGACCTGGGCTTCGATCCGCTCGGTCAGGTCGACGGTCGAGCCGTTCGGGACGTGGCAGTACGCCCAGGCCGTGTGCTGTCCGGCGGGCGCCCGGGTCGGGTCGAAGAGGCTCTGCTGGGCGAGCAGGACGTACGGCCGCTCGGCGATCCCGCCTCGGCCGGGCTCGATCTCCGACGCGGCGATCTCCTCGATGGTGGCTCCGAGGTGCACCGTTGCCGCGCGCGCGCACGCCTCGGCCTGCCACGGGATCGGGCCGTCGAGCGCCCAGTCGAGTTTGAACACGCCCGGCCCGTAGCGGTAGCGCTCGAGCCCGCGGCGGTAGCGGCTCGGGAGCCGGTCGCCGGCGAGCGCGAGCAGGCCGCGCGGCGTCACGTCGAGCAGCACCGTTCGTGCTTCGCCGAGCTCCGCGAGCGACTCGACGCGGTGCCCCGTCTCGATCTCGCCGCCCAGCGAGCGGAGATACGAGGCGAGCGCGTCCGAGATCCGCTGCGAGCCGCCTCGTGGGAGCGGCCAGCCGACCGCGTGGGCGAGCAGCCCCAGCATGAGCCCGAACGCGGCGCTCGGCGGCCGGTCGAGCCGCAGCATCGAGTGGGCGGACAGCCCCGCGAAGACGCCGCGTGCCTTGCCCCCCCGAAACGAGAGCCGGGCAAGCGTCGTCGCCGGCGGTGCGGCTCGCGCGCTGAAGCGGCCGAGTGCGAGTGGGTGGGAGGGGAGGTGCAGGGGCGCGAGCAGATCCTCGAGGAGCGGCTCGGCATCGCGCGCGAGCGGCGCGAACATCCGCCGCCACCGGTCGGCGTCGTCTCCGACGCCCGGCGCGGCAGCGTCCGGCGAGCGCTCGAGCAGGACGGCGGTTCCGTCGTCGAACGGGTGCGCGAGCGCCGCGGGCGGGTCGATCCACTCGACGCCGTGCTCGGCGAGCGGCAGCGTGCGGAAGAACGGCGAGGCGACCCCGAGCGGGTGGATCGCCGAGCAGACGTCGTGGACGAATCCCGGCAGCGTCAGCTCGGCCGAGCGCGCACCGCCGCCGACGGTGTCGGCCGCCTCGAGGACGCGGACCGAAAGCCCCGCCTGCGCCAGCACGATCGCCGCGGCGAGCCCGTTCGGGCCGGAACCGACGACGACCGCGTCGACGTCAGACATCCAGCGAGGCTACTTGCGCTTCCGCAACGGCGCCGTCGCGGTGTGCACCGACGAGCGGAAGGCGCTCGAATGCCGCACGTTTCCGGCCCGTCCCCACTGGCGGCGCTTGTCGACGCAGACGACGCTCGTCTCCGGCTCGGCCTCGACGCCGAACCGCTCGGCGAGCGCGCGCATCGTGTCCTGCCAGAAGCGGTCCTCCTTGCGGTGGCCGCCGAGCACGAGCCCGACCTCGGTCAGCGGATCCTGCGCGCGCATCAGCACCTGGCACTGCGCGACCGTCACGCCGTCCTCCTCGGCGGCCGAGAACGTGATCCAGCCCGCGAACATGTGCCCCTGCGGCGTCATGAACGTGAACGAATCCTCGTCTGCATAGAGGACGAAGACGCCCGTCGACAGCTTCATGCCGCCGCCGACGGACGCCTGCAGCAGCGCAACCTCGCCCGGCGCGATCCCGGTCAGCGGCGCATGGAACTGGCTTCCCTTCGGCCAGAAGCTCGAGAACTCCGTCTTCCACACCTCGATCAGCTGCACCGGCGTCACGTCGGCTCCGGCCAGCGAGATCCGGTACGTCTTCTGCCACATCTTCCCGAAGCCCTGGATCGGCGAGACGACCTGCTTGCCGCCGACGGTGTCGAGCGCCCCGTCCGGGACGTTCCCGACCGCCAGCCGGTCGACCGGCGTCGCCCAGTTGCCTTCGTCGCGTGCGGTGCTCTGCTGCTCGGTCATGGTGTCCTCCTCAGACCGCGGCCAGCGCCTCGGTCTCGTTGGCGAAGATCGAGATCGCCTCGTCGAGCCGGGTGAGCTCGAAGATCTGGCGGTAGTGGTCGTTGAGCCCGCAGGCGAGCAGCTGCTGCTTGGCGCGGTTGGCCCGCACGAGCAGCGTCACGAGCAGGCCGATGCCGCCCGAATTCATGTACTCGAGCGCCGAGAAATCGAGCAAGATGGCCCGGGGCGAGCCGTCGGCGGCTCGCGTGTAGGCATCCATCAGGGCGTCTTCCGAGCCGGCCGTGATGTCGCCCTCGATGGTGATCACGCCCAGCTCGCCGGCGCGATGCACGTCCATCGCCGCAGTGTCCTGCGTCATTCCGTTTCCTCCTCGTCGAGGATGGTCATGAAGTCCGAGAGCCGCGTGATGCGGAAGATCTCCCGGTAGTGCTGGGCGAGACCCCGGGCGCGGACTTCCTGTCCGCTCTTGCGCGCCTCGGCCAGGAGCCCGACGATCAGGGCGATCCCGGTCGAGTTGATGTAGTCGACGTCCGCGAAGTCGAGGATCACGACCGGCTCCGCGGCCACCCCGGCATACGCGAGCTGCAGATCGGATTCCGCTCCCGAGCTGATGTCGCCCGACAGCAGCAACACAGCGACATCGGCTTCGCGGCGCAGCTCCGCCGCGAACTCAGTGGTGTTCATCGCTGCCTCCTTCCAGGCGCATGACGAGCTCGATCGTGTGCCGGCTCCCGTCGCCCGAGACGCGGACGTCGTCGACCATGTTCCGGATCAGGAAGAGGCCCCAGCCACGCGGCTTCTGCAGTCCTTCCAGCTTCGCCTCGAGGTCGGGCTCCTCGGCCTCCGGGGTCTCGCGGCTGCCGCCGCGGTCGGAGACGCCCACGACGAGCTCGTTGCCGGACGTCCGGACGAAGATCTCGACCGGAAGCTCCGCGCGCGCTTCGTTGCCGTGCTCGATCGCATTCATCGCCGCCTCCGACACCGCGGTCTTCAGCCGCTCGAGCCTCGCCTCCGGGAGCGCGAGCGACGCGACGGCCTCGGCGACCCGCTCGCTGACCTCCTTCTCGTTGCCGGGCTCGCTCGCGACCTCGAAGGAGACGTCGAGCTCGCCGCCGCCGGACGCGCCGGGCGCTCCGCCGTACCGCGTGAGCGCGACGAGCGTGATGTCGTCCTCCTGCTCCCAGTCGGAGCCGGTGAAGCGGCCGAGCTCGGTGAGGACGCGGTCGATCACCGCGCCGCGGCCGCTGCGCGCGCCCACCACGTCCTGCAGCCGCGGGAAGCCGAACATCTCGCGCGTCGGCCCGTGCGCCTCGGCGACGCCGTCGGAGTGGAGCAGCATCGTCTGGCCGGCCTCGAGCTGCGCCTCGGTCTCCTCGTAGGCGAGTCCGGGCAGCAGCCCGAGCGGCATCCCCGTCGCCCGCAGCTCGGCCGAGCCGTCGCCGGTGCGCACGTAGGGGAGGTTGTGGCCCGCGTTCGCGAACACGAAGCGGCCGCTCGAGGGCTCGAGCACGCCGTAGAGGCAGGTGACGAACATCTTCGCCGGCATGTCCGGGCACATCAGGTCGTTGACCCGTCCCAGCACCTCGCCCGGCGAGACGACGCGCTGCGCCGAGGCGCGCAGCACGCTGCGCGTGGCCGCCATGACCATCGCGGCGGGGACGCCCTTGTCGGTGACGTCGCCGATCACGACGCCGATCCGCTCTCCCGGCAGCTCGATGAAGTCGTAGAAGTCGCCGCCGACCTCCCGCGCCGGCCGGTAGTAGGCAGACACGTCCCAGCCCGGCAGCTCGGGAAGCTCGCGGGGGAGATAGTTCTGCTGGATCATCGTCGCGACGCGGAGCTCCTGCTCGATTCGCTCCCGCGAGCGCGCCTCGGTCTCCTGGCGGCGCACGAGTTGCGCGACCTGCAGGGCCGGCGCCGCCTGCGCCGCGAGCGAGTCGAGCAGCTTGCGGTCGTCGGTGGAGTAGTCCTGGTCCGAGAGCCTCGGCCCGAGGTTGAGCAGGCCGACGAGCTCGCCCTGGCTCACGAGCGGCACGGCGAGCTTCACGCCGGCCTCGCGCAGCGACGCGAGCGCGGGCGAGTCGAGCTCGAGCTCGTCGAGGTCGACCGCTCCGGGGGCGCTCTGGAAGTAGGCGACGATCGGGTCGTTCGGCGAGATCTCGATCGGGCGGACGTCGAGGTCCTGCTGCTGCGGCTCCGCCGGAGCGGCGGGATCAGCCGTGGGCGCCGCGGAGCGTTCGCTCCGGCGTATCACCCGTGCGATCGACTGCGGCCAGGCGCTCATTCCACTCATGTTGTACGGCTCGATCGTCCCAAGATCGTTACGGGCGAACGCTATGCCTTGCGAACCGTTGCGTCTACGATCGGATTCGTGGGCGACTCGACGCTGCGGTTGTCGCTCCTCGGCCCTCCGGAGGCGCTCTGCGACGGCACGCCGGTGACGGTCGACACGCGCAAGGCGACGGCGCTGCTCGCCTACCTCGCCGTCGAGCCCGGACGCCACGGTCGCGACACGCTCGCCGAGCTCCTGTGGCCGGAGTACGCACCCGACCGCGCCCGCGCGGCCCTGCGGCGGACGCTCTCGACCCTCCGCTCGGCGCTCGACGGACGCTGGCTCGCCGTCGCACGCGACGCGGTCTCGCTCGAGCGGGAGGGCGTGGCGCTCGACGTCGACGAGTTCCGCAGTCTCGCCGCCGGAGACGATCTCGCCGACCTCGAGCAGGCCGCAGCGCTGCAGCGCGGAGCCTTCCTTGCCGGCTTCGGCCTTCGCGACAGCGCTCCGTTCGACGACTGGCAGTCGCTGCAGGCGGGGACGCTCGCGCGCGAGCTCGGTGCCGTGCTCGACCGTCTCGCCCAGGGCCTCGGCGCGCGCGGGAGCCACGCGCGCGCGATCGAGTACGCCCGCCGCAGGCTCGCGCTCGATTCGCTCAACGAAGCCGCGCACCGGCGGCTGATCGAGCTCTACGGCGCGAGCGGCGAGCGGGCCGCCGCGCTCGCCCAGTACCGCGAGTGTGTCCGCACGCTGCATCGGGAGCTCGGCGTCGCGCCGACCGAGGAGACGACGGCGCTGTACCGGGCCGTCCGCGAGGGCTCGACCGGCGCGGCGATGGGGGAGACGGCGCCGGTGGAGCAGACTGCAGCCCGCGACTACCCGCTGGTCGGACGCGAAGCGCAGCTGGCCGCGCTGCGCGCAGCCTTCGAGGCGGTCGGACCCGACGGCCGGCTCGTCGTGCTCGCCGGCGAGACGGGGATCGGCAAGACGCGGCTCGCCGCAGACTTCGCCGCCCAGACACGCGGTCGCGGCTCGCGCGTGGCAACGGCACGCGCCGTCGAGGGCGAGACGGGGCTCGCATTCGGCTGCGCGATCGAGCTGCTGCGCAGCGCCCTCGCGGCGAGCACCGGCCCGGTCGATCCCGCCGCGGCGGGCGAAGCCGCCAGGCTGCTGCCCGAGCTCGGCACGCCGCCGACGCCGACGCTCGACGGGCCGGGCGCGCAGGCGCGTTTCCTCGACGGCGTGGCACGGGTCCTGCTCGACTCGACGGCAGGGGCGCGTCCGGGTGTGGTCCTCGTCGACGACGTTCACTGGGCCGACGCAGCGTCTCTCGAGGCGCTTGCATTCCTGGCGAGGCGGCTCCAGGGCCGGCCGGTTCTGCTGCTCCTCACGTGGCGACCCGAGGAGACGGCCGCCGACCACCCGGCGCGGCAGATCCTCGCCGACGCGACTCGCGACGGGCTGGGCGTGGCGATCGAGCTCGACCGTCTCGGCCGCGAGGAGGTCGCGGAGCTCGCAACGGTGGCCGGTGCGCCGGCCGAGCTGTCGGCGCGCCTCTTCGAGGAGACGCAGGGAGTCCCGTTCTTCGTCGTCGAGTACCTCGACTCGCGGTCGGAGGACGGCGCCGACTGGCCGTTGCCGCCGGGCGTGCGCGGCTTGCTCGAAGCGAGGTTGAGCGCCTCGAGCGAGGTGGCGAGCCAGGTCGTCGCGGCGGCGGCCGTGCTCGGCCGCCAGTTCGACTCCGATCTGATCCGCGCGGTGAGCGGCCGGAGCGAGGAGGAGACGGTCGCGGCGCTCGAGGAGCTGACGCGACGCGGGATCCTCGCCGAGACCGATTCGGCCGAGCATGCGTTTCGCCACGAGCTCGCGCGCCGCGTGGCGTACGACCGGACGAGCACAGGGCGGCGGCGGCTGCTGCATCGCCGCGCGGCCGAGGCGCTGGCGCAGGCGGACGCTTCCGGCGCGCTCGCCGCGGCGGTGGGCCGCCATTTGCGTCTCGCCGGGCGCGGCGCCGAGGCGGCCGAGTGGTTCCGGCGCGCCGGCGTGCACGCACGCGATCTCTACGCGAACTCCGAGGCACTGGCCTACTTCCACGAGGCTCTCGCGCTCGGGGACGACGACCCCGCGTCGCTGCACGAAGAGATCGGCGACCTCGAGACGCTCGCCGGCGACTATCCGGCTGCGCTCGAGAGCTACGAGGCCGCGGCGGCGCTTGCCAAGCCGGAGCGGCTGGCGTCGATCGCGCACCGCATCGGCCTCGTCCACCAGCGCCGCGGCGAGTGGGAGCTCGCCGACAGCTCGTTCGACGAGGCGCTCGCGGAGGCCGCCGGCGACGCGTCCGCCCTGCGGGCGCGGATCGTCGCCGACCGGAGCCTCAATGCGCACCGCCGCCGGAGCGACGGCGAGGCCGAGCAACTGGCGCAGGAGGCGCTCGCGCTCGCCGCGGCGGCCGGTGACCGTCGCGCGCTGGCGCAGGCGCACAACATCCTCGGCGTCCTCGCCACGGGCCGCGGCGACGAGACCGAGGCGCGAGCCCAGCTCGAGCGCAGCCTCGAGCTGGCGACGGAGGAGGACGACCCGAGCGCCCGCGCCGCCGCGCTGAACAACCTCGCCCTCACGCTGCGCGCGCAAGGTGAGCTCGAGCGAGCGCTCGAGCTGACCGAGGAGGCGCTCGCGCTGTGCGTCGGCGTCGGCGACCGTCATCGCGAGGCCGCGCTCCAGAACAACGCGGCCGACCTGCTTCACGCGCTCGGGCGCGGGGACGAAGCGATGGATCGCCTCAAGTCGGCCGTTGCGATCTTCGCCGAGATCGGCGAAGGAAGCCCCGAGGACGGACCGGTGAGCCCGAGATCTGGAAGCTCGTCGAGTGGTAGCTAGGCTAGCTCGGACCCAGATCGAGACGTGGGTCGGCTCGACCGAGCTGGCGGCGGCGCCGGCGAGCTCGGCGATCACCGTCTCCGGGTCGACGGCGTCTCGCAGGCGCGCTCCGAACCGGTCGACAAGGGCTTCCGCGTCGTACCGCGCCCGGTTGAAGCGGCGGTCGACGAGCTCCTGCACCCGTCTCCGCAGCGGGTTGAAGAGCGCTGCCGCTGCGAGCGTCGACAGGGCCACCGCGACCGGGGACGAGAACGGCAGGACGCGGGTGGTCAGGATCACGACGCCGGCGAAGATGCCCACGAGCAGTCCCGTCAGCAGCGCATACGAGAGCGTGCGCGAGATGATCCGGTCGATCTCGTAGAGGTGGAAGCGAAGGATCGCCACACCCACGGCGACCGGCATCACGCCGATTCCGACCGTCGCCAGGTCGGCCGCGACGCGCGAGCCGACAGTCGAGCCGTCGCCGAACATCACGATCACCACGCACGACACCAGCAGGACGGCGCTCCCCGCAGCCAGCCACTTCAGCTGCGCTCGGCGGACGCCGGACGACGATCGCCAGGCAACGACCTGCCGCCACACGAACGAGATCCAGCAGCCAAGGAAGAACGGAGCCAGCACCCAGCCCGCAGCCGACACCGGCCCCCCGTTGTCGTTCGGGAGGGCCCCGCGAATGTCGACGACGATCCGCCCGGGCACGCCGTAGATGGCCTGGCCCGCGAACGCGAGACTCATGAAGACGATGGCGGCGCCCGCGTAGACATAGAGGAGCCTCCGCCAGCGGCCGCGAGACGCGCCCGTCCGGGAAGAGGACAATCGCCGGCAGGGCGACGATGAGCGGGAAGAGCGTCCAGCTTCCCTGCCAGAACAGCGCCACGCCGCCCAGCGGCAGCCGGCCGCCGTGCTGGCGGTAGTCGAGGACGAGGTAGAGGCGGTTCACGTAGTCGAACAGGGTGAAGAAGCCGAGCCCGAGGAAGATCCAGCCGATCGGGTTCCGCGGCTCCGCCCGCGCGATCACGTAGCCGACACCGGCGTACGCGCCCAGGACCGCGAGGGCGATGCCGTCGTTCGTCGGCCAGGGGTCGTGCGTCACGAAGGTCAGGGTTATGCCGGCGACGAGGAAGAGCGCCGCTGCTGCGCCGACGGGCTTGCGGATCCGTTCGTGCCGCAGGACCACGGCGCAAATCTACGCCCCGGCCGCTACGGGATCGTTACGCGCCGTAACGATCCCGGGACGAAACAGGAATAGATTCCTCTGCATGAGCGCCACCGCGGCAGGCGCCAGACACCCTCAGCGACGGATCCGCCTCGCGACGTCGGGAACGGCGCTCGCGCTCGGAGTCGCGACGATTCTGCTCGCGCTCATAGCGGTGCGTGTTCACCGTGGCCGACCACCAGCTGCGCGCGGGCGACGGAGGGTCGATCGTCCTCGTCCCGGCTTTCGGGATCGTCGGGCCTCATCGTCGCGAGGAAGCAGCCGCGGAACCCGATGGGGTGGGTGCTGCTGGGCTGCGCGCTCTGTCTCGCGCTCGACGACGCAGCCTCGACCTACTCGGTGCTCGACTACCGCAGGCACCACGGGAGCCTGCCGGTCGGCGCAGCTCGCCGTTCTCCTGCAACCGGCGTGGGCGCCGGGGATCGCTTTGCTGGCCCTGTCGATCATGCTCTTCCCCGACGGCGAGATCCCGCCCGGCCTCTGGCGGCTGCCGCTGGGTGTCTTCGGAATCGTCTGCGTCGTCTGGCTCGTCGGTGCCTACGGGATCGCAGTGGACGCGATCCTCTCTCACCGGATCCACGTCGATCCGACCGGGAACCTGCTGCTGGAGGACCACGCGACCGGCGCCTGGGCGTGGTGGAGCGCCTTCCAGGACGTGTTCTTCGCCGTCATCCTGCTGATCGGCGTCGCCTGGCTCGTCGCGCAAGTCCCCGTCTACCGGCGGGCGACCGGCGTGCGCCGCGCGCAGCTGAAGTGGCTCCTGACCGGAGTGGCGGCGGCGCTCGTCGGCGCGGTGATCACGGCGACGAGCTCCAGCGGGTTGTTCGGCGTGCTCGGGTTCGTCGGGACTGCCTGTCTGATCGGCCTGCCTGCTCGCGATCGGAGTGGGGATCCTGCGCTACCGGCTCTACGACATCGACCGGCTGATCTCGCGGACGCTCTCGTATGCGGTGCTGACCGGGTTGCTCGTCGGCGTCTTCGCGGGGCTCGTCCTGCTGACGACGCGCGTGCTGCCGTTCTCGAGCCCGGTCGGCGTCGCCGCCTCGACGCTCGCCGCGCTCGCCCTCTTCAACCCACTTCGCGGCCGGATCCAGCACGCGGTCGACCGTCGCTTCAACCGCGCGCACTACGACGCCGAGGCGACGGTCGCGGCGTTCTCGGCGCGATTGCGCGGCGCAGTCGACGTCGACACCGTCCTCGGCGAGCTCGCGGCGGCCGCGGCGCACTCCCTCGAGCCGGCGCACGTGACCGTGTGGACGCGAACATGACGCGGCGCGTCGCCCTGGGGCTCGGTGCCGCGGCGGCGTTGCTGATCGTCGCGAGCTTCCCGCTGTCGGCCCTCGCGCACCAGCTCACGTTCGGCGGGGTCGGGCAGCTGCTGCTGATGATCCCGTTCGCGGCCGTCGGCGCGCTCGTCGCGAGCCGGGAGCCGCGGAACCCGATCGGCTGGCTTCTGCTCGCGATCGCCGTGACCGCGAGCTACGGCGCCGACGCCGGCTTCTACGCCGTCCGCGCGTACCGCATCGACCATCACGGCCTTCCTCTGTCGCGCCTCGCCGTCTTCCTGACCCAGGGGTGGCTGTCGATGCTCGTTCTCCTGCCTCTGCCGATCCTCTTCTTCCCCGACGGCAGGATCTCGCGGCGCTGGCGTTGGACGCTCGGGGCGTACATCGCGCTGTCGGCCGTGCTGATCTGCCACGTCGTGATCACGGACTTCGGCGCCTTCACCGACGCATCCGGTGAGGGTCGACTCCTCCGGCGAGCTCAAGCAGCTCGGCAGCAACGGCAGCACCAGCGCCGGCCTCGTGTTCGCTCGTGCTCTTCTTCTTCGCGATCTCGCTCTCGTGGGTCATCCGCCAGGTCGTCGCTCTACCGCCGCTCGAGCGGCGACCGGCGACAGCAGCTGAAGTGGCTGTTGGCCGGAGGCTCGTTCTCGGTGTTCGGCTTCTTCGTCGCGATCACGGTCGGTTCGGGCCAGACACGGAGTCGTCTCGGTGATCGGGAAGGTGGGCTTCCTCGGGCTGATCGCGCTGCCGATCTCGATCGGGATCGGGATCCTGCGCTACCGGCTGTACGACATCGACCGGCTGATCTCGCGGACGCTGTCCTACACGCTGCTCACCGGGCTGCTGGTCGGCGTCTTCGCGGGGCTTGTGCTGCTGACGACGCGCGTGCTGCCGTTCTCGAGCCCGGTCGGCGTCGCCGCCTCGACCCTCGCCGCGGCGGGGCTCTTCTCGCCGCTTGCGCTCGCGCCTGCAGCGGCTCGTCGACAGGCGCTTCAACCGCGCGCGCTACGACGCCGAGGCGACGGTCGCGGCGTTCGGTCTCCGCCTCCGCGACGCCGTCGACGTCGACACCGTTCTCGACGAGCTCGCGCCGCTGCGGCCGGCTCGCTCGAGCCCGCGCACGTCACCGTGTGGGTCAGGTCGTGAAGCGGATCCGGCTCCGGCGGATCTCGCCCGTCACGCTGGGCATCGTCGGCCTGATCGCTCGGGCTCGCGGCCTGCAACATCGTGCTCTTCGACCAGGATCCCTTCGGGCACGGGGCTGAAGGGCGTCGGGATCATCACGCTCCCCTTCGCCGTGGTCGGCCTGGTGGTCGCCCGTCGCCGGCCGCGGAACCCGATCGGCTGGATCCTGCTCGCGTTCACGTTCGCCGTGCTCGTGAGCGTGAACGCAGCCAACTACGCGGTGCTCGTCTTTCGCGTTCACGACGCACCTGCCGCTCGGCCGGCTCGCGGTCGCGCTCGCTCCGGCGTGGGTCCCGGTGCTCGTGCTTGCTCCGCTTCCGATCGTCCTCTTCCCCGACGGGCGCATCCCGCCCGGGCGCTGGCGGTGGATCTTCTGGGCCTACGCCGCCCTCGCCGTCGCGTTCCTTTTGCGACTCGGCTCGAGGCCGACCTACGGGCTTTCACCGACCGGCGAGTGGTGATCGAGTCGCCGGCTCGCTGTCGTCGCTGAACGGGCCGTACGGCAGAGTGGCTGGCGATCTCAACATGGCGGCATCGTCGCGTACGCCGCCTGCTTTGCCGCGATGGTCGCGTACCAGATCGTCGCATTTCCGCCGCGCGCAGGGAGACGAGCGCCAGCAGCTGAAGTGGTTCCTGGCGTGCGGCGGCATCGCTGTGACGTGGGCTGATCCTCGCCAGCCAGTTCGAACATCGCTCGGCTTCCTGTTCGTCTGCATCGTGTTGCTGCCGCTCGGGATCGGCTTCGGGATCCTCAAGTACCGGCTGTACGACATCGACCGGCTGATCAGCCGGACGCTCTCGTACGCGATCGTCACGGCCACGCTCGTGGGCGTCTTCGGCGGGGTCGTCCTCCTCGCGACGCGCGTGCTCCCGTTCTCGAATCCGGTCGGCGTCGCCGCCTCCACGCTCGCTGCAGCCGCGCTCTTCAATCCGTTGCGCCGCCGCGTGCAGCGGGTCGTCGACCACCGCTTCAACCGCGCGCGCTACGACGCCGACGCGACGGTCGCGGCGTTCGCGGGCCGCCTCCGGGACGCGGTCGACGTCGACACGGTTCTCGACGAGCTCGCGGCCGCTGCGGCCCGCTCGCTCGAGCCGGCGCACGTCACCGTGTGGGTGCGCGCGGCGCCGTAACGATTCCGGGACGCCGGCGCTGTGGAATGCACGTTGTCACCGACCGTCGGCCGTAGTAGGTTCGGCCGGTTCCCGAGCCAAGAGAGGTGTCCATGAGGCGGCGTGCGGCTTCAATCCTGAAATGGTTCTCGGCGCTCTACGTGGTGCTGATCGTGATTCAGGTCTACCTCGCAGGTGAGGGCATCTTCGGCCTCAACGTGATCAAGCATTCGGACGACTGCGACAAGAAGAGCGCCACCGCGCACGACCTCGCGCTCTGCGCCGGCAACTCGAAGACGCTCGACGCCCACCGCGCGCTCGGGTTCTTCCTGACGCTGCCCGGGGCGCTTCTCTTCCTGATCTGTGCGCTCATCGCCTGGCTCCCCGACAAGCGCATGCGTGTCATCTCGATCCTCGTTCCGATCCTGACCTTCGTGCAGATGATCCTGCCCGGAACCGGACGCTGGGGCGGCGCGCTCCATCCGGTGAACGCGATCCTGATCCTCGCCATGTACGGCTGGCTCTTCCACGCGCTCAAGAAGGCGCCCGCGGCGGAGGAGGCGGCGGCACCGCCGGCTCCGGCCCCGAGCGGCTGAGGCGTTACGTCTCGCGCAGGACGTTGCGGCCGAGCCCGAGAGGCTCGGCCGCGGTTCTGCGCTAAGGAGGGTCGGAACGGGTTGTGCACGGCATCGAGTTCTTGTGACACGTCCTGACCCGCCGGGTCCGAGGAGACATCACCGTCTTGCTGGATGCCGTGCGTATCCGCGTCTGGTTACGGTTTCGACAGCTCGCGGCACTCCAGTCCGGACCAAGGTCTAGTTCGACCAGGACCTTCGTCGACGGGCCGAGCTACTGCGTGACGAGCTTCGTGGATGCGAGCAGCGCGTCGACGCTCTTCTCCTCCTGCGCCAGGCCCGGGCCGCGGAGGCACGCGGTCATCTCCGTCGGCGTGGAGGGGAAGGGGTGCGTCTGGATCAGGACGTCGATCGTCCGGTCGGCGCCGATGCTGCTGCACATTCCGCCCGCCGTGACGGTGCGGGTGGCGGGGTGGCCGTCGATCTGGATGCGCGCGCCCGGCCCGAAGCCGGTGGCCGGCGGGTTGCCGGCGTTCCAGGTGACGAGGACGCCGCCGGGCTCGAGCTGCTTCACCGGGAACCCGCACGACGTCGTGTTCCCCCTGGTCGAGCACGGATTGTGCACCGCCTGCGTGCTCAGGTAGACCATCGGCTGGAAGTGCAGCTCGCCGGCCCACTGGAAGGGATACGCCTTCCAATCTGCGGGGTGGGTGAAGCTGAGCAGCGAGTTCGAGTACTTGACGAGCGGCGGGTCGAAGCTCGAGGTCGATGCCCCCGGCGCGTCGGTGCCGCCGCCGCACGCGCTCGCCAGCGCGGCGAGAGCCACGAGCGCAGCGGCGCACACGAGGAGGCGTCGGAGGGGCGGGCGGCGTTCCATACCCCTTCTCTGTAACCCCGGGCGCGACCGTCCGAACGGCCCGAAAGGCCACGCTCCGCTGCCGGTTCGAATGGCCGCCCGATTGCCGTTATTGCCGGGCATTTCGTTCATCCGCAGGGCTCTCCATTCGCCGTGCCGGGCGGGATTCCGCCTCGGTCGCCCGAAAGCCGTGTTTGCCGCGTAGACGAAAGGTCGGGGCGGTCCAGCCTTAGGGCCCTGCCTGGCGCGACACGACGAGCACCGTGAACCGCATCCGTGCCGTTCGTCATGCCGTGTCTCCGAATGACTTCGACCAGCTTCCGGAGCGCGTGTTCGAGCGTCGGTTCGGGGAGTGCGCCGTAGCCGATGACGAGACCGGCCAGGCCTGCGGAGTCGGCGAACGAATGCTGGTCGATCGAGTCGATGCCGATTCCCAGGTCTTGCGCCTCGAGGCGGACCGAGGCGGCGGTCGAGTGCGACGGCATGCCGAGCACGACGTGGAGTCCTCCGGCGATCCCGCGGACTTCGTGGTCTGGAAGGAACTCGGCCAGCAACCCGGTGATGAAGCTGCGACGGGCACCGTAGACCTGTCTCATGCGCCGGAGATGCCGGTCGAAGTCTCCGCACTGCAAGAAGCGTGCGAAGGCGAGCTGATCGAGACCGGAAACGTGCAGCATGTTGCACGCCAGCTCTCGCGACACGTCGTCGACCAGAGCTTCCGGCAGCACCATCCAGCCAAGACGAAGCGCGGGGGCAAACGTCTTCCCGGTCGAGCCGAGATAGACGACGTGGTCGGGCGCGAGGCTCTGCAGCGCGCCGGTGGGGGCGCCGTCGTACCGAAACTCGGCGCTGTAGTCGTCCTCGAGAATCAAGACGTCGGCCTGTTGCGCCCAGTCGACGAGCGCTGCTCGGCGTTGAGGCGCCAGCACGACTCCCGTCGGAAACTGATGCGCAGGCGAGACGACAAGTGACTCCGCCTGGTCGATCGTGTCGGGGCGTACGCCCGACTCGTCGATCGCCGCCCTGACGACCGTCTGACCCCCCATCGAGGCCACCGCCCGCAGGAGTCTGTGGCTGGGATTCTCGAAGGCCATCCTCCTGTCTCCTCTGCGAGCCAGCACCCGGCTCAGCAGGCTGAGGGAGTGCGTCGAGCCGGCGGTGATCAACGTCTGCGCCGGATGCGCGGCGACGCCACGCGTGCGTGAGAGGTAGTTCGCGACGGCAACGCGAAGATCCCAGAGTCCCGCCGGGTCGCTGTAGCCGAGGTCGGCGACCCGGGCTTGGGCCAGCGACTCGCGCACGGCTCGTAGCCACGGCTGGCGGGGAAAGGTCGCGACGTCGGGAAGGTGCGGCCTGAGGTCATAGACGATTCCGCCTCCGTTTCGAGGGGGGAGTGTCCTCGTGTCGAGGCCCCCGGCCCGCACGGTCGGGGCCGCGCCCTGGCGAAGACAGATGTATCCCTCAGCCGCCAGCTGGCCGTAGACGCGCAGGATGACGCCCCGGGAGACGCCGAGATCTTCCGCGAGTACCCGCGTCGACGGAAGCTGCTCGTCGGCAACCAGGGCACCCGAGCGGATGGCCCCGCGCATCTGCTCCTCGAGCTGGCGCGACACGGGGGCACGCCGCGAGCGGTCAAGCCGAAGCAGAAGATCCCGCGCCTGGATTTTCCGTTGGCTCTCGAGCACGTTCGCTTTCGGATCCGCCTCCTCTTGTCTCTAGACGTAATTCGGCCGAACTTGTCGAAGACCAGTAGAAGGCCGCGCGTGGTGCCAGTACGTGGCGCCAGTACGTTGCGTAGGTGCAGCCACTGGGATCCGCGCCCGGGGTCTGGAGGGGGGCACGGATCCCAGTTGTGTCTGGCTGTCCGATCTAGTCGCGCGGCCGGCTTACCAGTGCCAGTCCTGGATGTTCCACGTCGGACCTTCGCTCGTCGGGTTGTTCGCAGTCGACGCTCCCTTGAGCGCCTTCTTGTAGACGAAGATCTGCGGGCTCGAATAGAGCGGGATGACGGAGATCTGATCCGACAGGATCTTCGCAACCTGCTCGTACTGGGCCGTCCGCGACGCCGGGCTGAAGTTGGCGTCTCCCTTCTTGATCAGCGCGTCCACCTTGGAGTTGCAGTAGCGCTTGTAGTTCGAACCGCCCAGGTTCTTCTGCGCGTTGAAGCACTGGTAGATCGAGTCCCATCCCGACGGATCCGGGCTGGGGAAGCTCCAGGCGTACTCGCCGATGTCGAAGTGGGCAGCCGGCAGGAACGTGCCGAAGAAGCTCGAGGCGTCGTGATACGTGGGGTCGAGCTTGATCCCGATCGCCATCAGCTGCTGGGTGAAGATCGCGCCACTCTGCTGACGAGAAGCTCTCGTCGTGGTGTCGAAGTGGAACTCGGTCTTCTGACCGCCGCACGTCCACACGGCGTGGTTGTCGGCACTCGGAACCGAAGGCCCGCCCGTGCACCCGTTCTTCTTCAGGAGTGCGATCGCGCCCTTCTGGTTGTAGTTGTACTTGTTGAAGTACGCGAACTTGCCGCTGGCATCGGAGCCGAGCTCGTACTCGGGGTTGTTGAGCGGCTTGAGTCCGGGAGCGACCTTGCCGTACAGCGCAGCGATGAGCGACTGCCGGTTCATGCCCTCGGCGATCGCCGCCCGGATGTACAGCTTCTTCATCAGCGGGTTGTCCGGGTTTTCCACCTGCATGTCCCAGTGCTCCTGGGTGAAGCTGGGGATGGAGCTGTAGACGAGGTTCTTCTGACCCACGAGCTGCGTCAGACCGGACTCAGGGGACGGAGCGATCGCGTCGACCTCGCCACCCCGCATCGCCTGGATCTCGGAGTTGGTGTCGGTGATCATCTTGAAGTCGACCGTGCTCAGACCAGGCTTCGCGCCGTACCACTTCGTGTTCGCCTTCAGCACCATCCCTTGCCCCGGGGTGTAGGCCGACATGTAGTACGGGCCGTCCGAGATCGGATGGTTGTCGTTGCCGCACACGCAGTTCGTCCAGTAGGTGTTGAACGACTGGCCCTTGAGCGCAAACCCCGGCAGGATCTCGCCGAAGATGTCGCGGTAGTCGGCGAACGCCTGGCCCTTCTTCCAGTAGAAGGTCACGATCTTGCCCTTGCCGCTGGTCTTCGCCCGGGCGATGTTGGTGTAGCCCGTGCTCGACCCGACATTGTTGGTGGGCGCGATGAGCTGCTTCCAGGTGTAGATGTAGTCCGCAGCGGTGACCGGCACCGGCTTGTGGCCGAGCCAGTTCCAGTTCGCGTTCTTGCGGATCCAGATCTTGAGGAACTTCTTGTTCGCCACGACCTTGGAGGCAAGGTCGAGGTGATAGTGGGCCTTCTGGTCGATCACGAAGGTGCCGCGGATGACAGGCGTACCGGCGACGATCGCGGCGTAGAAGGCCTCCTCGTTCAGATCCAGGACGTTGAAGCCGGTGACTGTCTGCTCGAGGCCGAAGACCATGTCCTTCTTCACGGCCCGAGCGGCGGGCGTGCGCGGAATGCTCGCCGCCGCCTGTGCGTACGGGGCGGCGGCCAGAACTCGCGTGTGCGAGCTCGAGCTGCCGGCTCGCACAGCGGCAGCCGAGCCGGCCAGCACGAGCACGCCGGCGGCCGCGGCCACCACAAACAAGACTCGTCTATGCATGAGGTCTACCCTCCCGTTCGGTGAGTGCATCGCGTGCTTAGACGCACCCCGCTCGCCGAAGTCCACACCACTTCGCAGCCCGTCTTTGGGGCCAATCCCGGCGCAGCGCCAGATCAGGCACTGGCTCTGCGAAGACCAGAGGAACTGGAACCGGCTAGAGGTTGCAGTCGAGCTTGCCGTTGTCGTCGCCGCAGAGCTTGACGGGAGTGCCGACGTCGGACGCGGGGACGAGCGTGCCGTTGATCGTGTAGCCGCCGGCCGACGACGGGCCGGCCGTCGACGACTGGACCTCGATGCCGATCGAGAAGCGTTGCGTCGGCGTCTTCGTGTTCTCGAGCCTCAGGTTCGCGTTGCCGTTGATCTGGGCCGTGCGCGTGACGGTGTTTGGCGTGCCTCCGCTCGTCGCCTTGCACGACCGCGTGAGCGTCGTGCCCTTCTGCGGGACGTCGAACGCGAAGCCGACCTCGCCGTCGAACTTCGGGCTGAAGAGCTCGACCGTGCCGGTGGTCTTCTGGCCCGATCCCGCCCAGACGATGTGCGTGGTCTGGCACTTGGAGTTCGTGATGTCCTCGAACCCCTTGAACGACTCGTCGGCCGAAACGAGGCTGTAGCGGGCCTTGCGGTTGACGCCTGTCCCCGTCACGCCCGAGAGCCGCATGACCAGGTTGTCGAGGGTCACGGTGTAGTCGCGCTTCCAGCCGCCGGCCTTCTTCGGATTCCCCTGGGTGCGGTTGATGACGAAGGCGACGTTCCCGTTCAGCTGCTGCGGGAAGTTCTGCACGACGAGCGCCTGCGTCGCCGGCGGCACTGTGCTGGTGGCCTGGGTCGTGCTCTGCGCGGCGTTGTGCGAGCCCCCGCAGCCGGCGGCGACCACCACGAGCGCGGCGGCCGCAGACAGTGTGAAAGCCCTCAACACGGCACCATGGTAGGGAAGGGCGCGGCGGCTCAGGGGTCGCGGCGGCGTGCGGTGACCGCGACCGGTTGGAGCTCGCCGGCGGCGGGGCCGTCCGCGAAGGCCCAGAGCTTGTTCGCCGCGAAGCTGAACGGGGTTGCGAGGACGATTGCGACCGCCTGGCCCGCGAGATGGCCGGCGCCCGCCGAGACGAGCACGAGCAGGAAGAGCTGGTTCGCGCCGAGCGAGAGCGCCGAGACGGTGAGCGCGCGGGCGCCCTGGCCCAGCACCGGAGCGCCGGAGGTCTGGAACGTCCACCACCGGTTCCAGGCGTAGTTGCTCACCGCGGCGACGAGGAAGGCGATCGCCGCAGCCGCGAGGTAATGGAGCCCGGCCGCGAGCAGCGCCGCGTAGACCGCGAGGTTGACGGCGTAGCCCGAGGCGCCCACCGCGCCGAAGCGCAGGAACTGGTTCTCGAGCAGCCGGCGGCCGGAGCGGGTCTCCACGTTCTCAGGGTGGTTCGCCATGTACTGGTCTTCGTCCGCCGAAGGGTTGGACTTGACCCTTCGGGGGTCGAGTCGCCGCGAAGCCGAGCGGCCTTGGGGTTCCCCCGGGTGAGGGATTGCCGCCGCAGACGGCGAACAGCATGCTTCGAAGGCCGTTCGGCTGCCGCGATCCGTGGGCGGCAGAAACGGCACTGCGGCTCTTGGATCCCTTACTCACATACCAGGCGATGACTCGCGACCCGGCTGCTTCTGACCCCGGGCCCCAGCCGGGGTCGGTCGTCGTCGCGGGCGGGCAGGTGCTCGTCCGGGCGGCGCGGAAGAGCGTGCTCTCGCGTGCCGGGCTCGAGGTCAGCGCCGACGTCGAGGACGCGTCGAGGGCGGCGAAGGCCGCCGAGCTCTACGAGGCGGGCCTCGTCCTCGTCGACTCCGAGATCGCCGGGGGCTGCCTCCTCGCTGTCCGCCGGATCACCGAGCGAGCGCCGGGGACAGCAGTGCTCGTCGTCGCTCCCGAGCTCGACCAGGAGGTGCTGCTCGCCGCACTCCGCGCCGGCGCCGCCGGCTTCGTGCTCGAAACCCTCGGTGCGAGCGGTCTCGTCCGTGCCGCCGAGGTCGCGCTGAGCGGTGAGTCGGTCGTCCCGCGTGCGGGCGTCGGATCCCTCATCGAGCAGGTGCGCGGCGGCACGCAGGAACAGACTGCGGTCGACGGCCAGCAGCTGCAGCTCACGCGCCGGGAAGCCGACGTGATGGCGCGGTCACGCGAGGGAATGACACCGAAGGAGATCGCCTACGAGCTCGACCTGTCGCAGGTCACCGTCCGCCGGCACCTCTCTTCGGTGGCCCGCAAGGCACGACAGGCGCGCCCCCTGACTCTCGCGCTCGAATCGACGTCCTGACCCGTACGGGCCCAAGGAGATCTGACCGTCTGCGCGGGGGCGCGCCCGCCGACTGCATTAAGACGCATCGGGAGTCGATCTGCCCCTAACCTAGGTCCTGGTCCGGTCCCACCCAGGTCCCGTTCAGGTCATGATCAGCGCTGCTGGATCACAGCGGTCTCAGCGTCTTCCATAGGCGCGGAGAAGCTCGACGGCGGCCTCCCGGTCCTCCGCGCCGAGCTTCGTGAGCAGCAGGCTGATGTGCCGGCGGACGGTGATCGGCGACACGCCGAGCCGGTCCGCGATCTCGGTCGTCGTCTGGCCGTCGCGGAGCAGCTCTCCGACTTCCCACTCGCGTGGAGTGAGCGTCACGGGACCGCCCGGCAGCGTCAGCCGACGGATCGAGCCGCGCCGGACCTCGTCGACGAGATACGGGACGAGCGAGCGCGAGAGCGGGGGCTCGCCGGCGTACGCGCCGCGGAGGGTCGAGGCGAGCCGCTCGCCGCTGATGCCCTTCAAGAGGTAGCCGGAGGCGCCGCGCGTGAACGCGGTGACGACGTCCTCCGGGCTGTCCGAGCGGCTGAGCACGACGACCAGCGTCTTCGGCGACGCCTTGGCGATCCTGCCGATCGCGCTCAGCCCCTCGAGCGGCAGCTCGATCTCGATCAGGCAGATGTCGGGCTTGAGGCGTGTGGCCGCGCCGATCGCCGCCGCGGCGTCGCTCGCCTCGGCCACCACGACGAATCCCTGCGCCTCCAGCGCGTCCCGAATCTCGCGGCGGAGCGGTATGTCGTCGTCCGCGATGACCACGGACGGATGTTCCGGCGCGACATTCCCCCCGGTGGGCATGCCGTTGTCCATCTTCCCCTGCTTCCGGCGGGAGCGTTCAGATCAATGTAACGCCCGCGCGTGGACGGGCGAGGCGTCAGGCGTTGTCGCTCGTCGCCGGATGGCCTCCGAGAGGCGTGGCGTTCAGGTCCTGGAGGACCCGCGCGAGGAGCCAGACCCAGCTGAGCAGCAGATGCGTGAACGTGGGAGGAGAACCGCGAGCGAGATGGCCAGCGCCTGGGTCTGCGAGGACGCGAGCTGCAGCAAGAAGCCGAGCGCGAGCGGAAGGAGCGCGAACGCGCCGAACGAGAGCGCGACGTGGATCGCGGCCCCACAACAGGGACGCGGGACGGAGGCGCGGAAAGGCAGGTACTGGTGGCGGCGAGCATCTTGAGCGACTTCAGGGCCGCCCTCATGAAGCACGAGTCAAACAAATCCTGGCGAGTCGTCTTCGCCTCGCAGAGCGTCACCGTCCTTCACAGGTGATTGCATAGGGCGCCATGAAGTGGCGCGACAGGATGGGCAGATTCGTCGCGACCATCCGCTTTCGCGACTCGCGGTCGTATTGGAACAGCCGCTACGCAGCTCGCGGCACCTCGGGCGTTGGAAGCTATGCGCTCCAGGCCCGATACAAGGCCGACTATCTCAACCGGCTTGTGGAAGAGAATGCGGTTACGAGCGTCGTCGAGTTCGGCTGCGGCGACGGAAGCCAACTCAGTCTCGCCAACTATCCGCGCTACCTCGGCATCGACATCGCGGGCCAGGCGATCCGGCGGTGCATCGAGTCATTTGGCGGCGACAAGACGAAGAGCTTCGTGGCCTACGACCTACGCGCGTTCGCCGACCCCTCGCGGTTCATTCACGCAGACCTCGCCTTGAGCCTGGATGTCGTCTTTCACCTGGTCGAGGACGACGTCTACGAGGCCTACATGGGAGCTCTGTTCAACGCTGCCGATCGCTTCGTTGTCATCTATGCGAGAGACCGCGATGAGTCGCCGGCTCTGAAGCGACACGTCCGCTGGCGTGAATTCACTCCGTGGGTCGAGAGAAACGCCACGGGTTGGAGGCTCACGCAAGTCGAGCCTGGGCCGAGCGCCGAGTATCAGGACTTCCACGTGTTCACGCGCGTGGGAGCGAACTGATCGGCCGCGCTTTGCGGATCCTCTCGATCACGCTCGGGTATCCGAAGGAGCTCGGGGACTCGACGACACCGTTCATCGAGGCCATCGTCCGCGGGCTTGCCGGCCGCGGCCATGAGGTCGACGTCGTGCTTCCGTACCACCCGGAGTTCCGGCAAGCGGACGGCGACGGAGTTCGCTTCTTCCCGTACCGCTACTCACCGCTCGCATCGTGGTCCCCGTGGGGCTACGGGCAGATCTTCAGTGCGACGACGCGTGTGCGGGTGACCGTCGTCCCGTTGCTGCCGGCGATAGCGCTCTCGTTGCGGCGCGCTATTGCGAGTCGCCTTGCCGCTCAGCCGTATGACGTGGTTCATGCCCATTGGGTGCTTCCCAACGGGTGGGCGGCTTCCTCCGCGGCGAACGGAACCGGGGTTCCCGTCGTCGTCACGCTGCACGGCAGCGACATAGCGATGGCGGAGCGTCATCGCCCGCTGGCGAGTCTCGTTCGTCGGACGTTCGCGCGGGTCGCCGCGGTCACTGCGACCAGCGACGATCTCTCACGGCGCGCCGTTGATCTCGGAGCGGATCCTCAGATCGCGAGCACGACGTACATCGGCGTCGACACGGAATTGTTCGCTCCGCGCCCCGCGAGTCCCGCGGTCAGGCAGCTGCTTGGCGCTCAGGCAGATGATTTCCTCGCCGTGGCGGTCGGAAGGCTGGCGCAGGTGAAGGGCTTCGAGTATCTGATCGAGGCGGCATCGCTGGTGCAGCGGGTTGCCGTCGCGATCGTCGGCGACGGGGAGCTGCGGACTGAGCTCGAGCGATCCGTGCAGGCGTCTTCCGGGCAGGTTGTGCTCGCAGGGCGCATGTCGCGGGACGGAGTAGCGGAGGCGCTCGCTGCGTCCGACGTGGTCGTCGTTCCGTCGGTCGTCGACGGCCGCGGTCGGGTCGATGCAACGACCAGTACCGCGCTCGAAGCCCTCGCCGCCGGGCGTCCTCTGATCGCCTCGAACGTCGGCGGCATCCCCGAAATCGTCCGTGACGGCGAGAACGGTCTGCTCGTTCCGCCGAAGGATCCGGCTGCGCTCGCCGCGGCGATCGAGCGGCTTCGGGCCGACTCAGAGCTTCGCGAGCGAATCTCCCGAAACGCTCGAGAGTTTGCGGTCGAGCGGCTGACCTGGAAAGCCGCTATCGACGCACTCGAAACAACGTTTGAGCGGGCGATCGCCCGTCATGCCGGGGGCGCGGGATCGCCGGTGAGCTGAGTGTGGCGACGGAGCAGCGGTAGGCTGAGCACAGCCGGCAAGAGGTCCGCCACCGTGAAGACAGCCCGTGAGGTGGCCGCGATCACCAACGCCTCCGCGGATCCGATCCGGCTACCCAGGATGGCAACCAGCATCGCCTCTCTGACCCCGATGCCGCCCGGAGCGTAGATCGCGATGAGCCCGACAATCCATGCCGCGGCGAAGGCTCCGGTGTAGATCGGGAGGTCGCTCGGGCTGACGGGTAGGAAGGCACGAGCCGTCATCCAGAAGCTGACCCCGATCAGCAGCCACGTCGCGGCGTAAAGCGGAACGGCCTTTGCCGCAGCGCCGAGAGCAATCCGTCCCCTACCGAAATACGCAGCCAGGCCGGGCGCGGCGGCGATGGCAGCGACGACCGCGATCGTGCCCCACCATCCGAACAAGAGAAAGGTGAAAGCGGAGCCGGCGTACATGGTGGCGGCGAGCTCGATCGGAAGTGACTTCGCGACGATGCGCATGGGAAGGCCATGCGCGCGCGCCATCGTCCCTCGACTTGCGTACTGCCACACGCCTCCGGGGGCGTATTTCGCGAGCTGGGACTGGAGATAGATGCCGACGGATCTCCAGCGGACGCGCAAACCAAGGCTCCGCAGGACGACCAGCCAGATGAAGCTCGAGCCGACCACTGCCGCAACACCCAACGCCGTGGCGGCGGCAAGCCAGCCCCACCCGCGGTCCGTAAGGTGGATGTCGTCGTTCTGCAGGATCGAGCGGAGCCGGACAATAAGAAAGGCCAGGCCGCCGACCAGCAGGACGTGCGCGACCAGCCGCACCAGCTTCCTGTTTGCGAGCTCCTCACCCTTCGCGCCGAGTTGCATGAGGCGCTCGCGCGACACCATGCGCGACAGTAAAGCCGACCCATCAGAGGAGCCCGGCCCGCCACCTCGTGGGCCGATCCAAGCTCGACGAGGCAGGAGACGTCGGCCATCCTGCGAACGACGCCACGTCGCCGAAGGAGCTGCTGGATGGACATCGCGGGCGCGAAAGCGCTGAAAGAGAGGCTCGGGCATCACGGTAGGGACGACGCGCCGGTCGCCTCGGTGGAGGTCTCCGCAGACGCGCCTCGCGTCTACCGCTACTTCGGCGTCAGCGAGGCACCACTTGAGCCTGAGCCGGACGAGCGCCGCCGCTCCTGGCTTCTCCGCCTTCGCGGCCAGGGCTAGCATCCCGCCGGTGAAAGGCGTGATCCTCGCCGGTGGCACCGGGAGCCGGCTCGCGCCCTTGACCCGGATCACGAGCAAGCACCTGCTGCCGCTGTACGACGGGCCGATGGTGACCGACGCCGTCGAGGCGCTCGTCGAAGGAGGGATGGACGAGATGATGCTCGTCACCGGAGGCATGCACGCCGGGAGTTCTTTCGCCTGCTCGGCAACGGGCAGGAGTACGGGATCAAGCAACTCTTCTACGCGTATCAGGAACAGCCGAGCGGTATCGCGGACGCGCTTGCGCTCGCCGAGCGCTTCGTCGGCGGCGACCGCTGCTGCTCGTCTTCGAGGACGTTGCCGACGCCCCAAATCGGCTAGAAGCGTTCAATTTCTGAACGAGCGTAGCGCTCCGACACGTGTGGATTACCCCCGCGCTCGGGCTGCGCGGCGCGTTCAAAGTGCCCTGCCGGCCAAAAGAGGCGAGAGGCCCTCGACACAAGCCGCTTGGTTGAGCGCTGGGAGAAGGCAGCGCTTTCGTCGGCAATCCTCCGCTTAAACACGCGAATCGGCCTGTCCAGCTGCGTTCAGGAAGATGATCGACAGGTGGGCCGAGCGTCCCATTGTTCAATCCGTTCATTGAACGCAGAATGGAGCTGTGGAAACTGTGGACGCTACGGCGGACCGGAGGGTCGCTCCGGTAGGTGCCCTGGCCTCGGAGTTGATCGCCCGTGCGGCGGCGATCGGCGCCGGGCAGCCCCGGTCCGCCGGCGCGGCACTCCTCCCGCGCGACCTGCGCGTCGCGCTTCTCGCCTGCGAGGTTCGCGCGCGGCGGCTCGCCGACGGTTGGGGTCAGGGGGCGGCCCTCGACTTCCTCGGTGACGCGGTCGTTGCGGTCGCAGTCGAGCACCGGTTCGAGCCGGGCGAGGCTCGCGCTGCGGTGATTGCCGCGGCCGGCGAGCTCGGGCTGCCGCCGGAGGCTGCAGCCTTCGCGGTCTTCCGTCGCGCGCTGGCGAGCAAGGAGTCCGCCCAGCTTCCTCCGGCTGTCGCCGCCGAGCTCGCGCTCACGCTGATCGTCGAGCTCGCCCCCGCCGCGGCAAGCTCTCTCTGGATTCTCGACGCGGCAGGCGCGACGACGTGTCTGGTCTCGCACGGTAAGGCGCCGCGCAGCCGCCGCCTGCGGGAGGTGGCGCGGGCCGCACTCGACGGCGTCGTCGCCGGCTCCGCCCAGGTTCACGTTCGGGTGGTCGAGCGCTGGGACCGCCCGCACGCGGCGCTCGTCGCCCGCGGACGCGGCGCGGAGTCCCAGCACCTCGAGGACTACCTCGAGGAAACGGCGAACGCTCTCGCGCCGCTCCTCGAGCGCGCGTCCCTTTTCGACCGCAGAGTGGCGCGCGAGCACGACCTCGTCGCTGCCGGCGAGCGGCGCCTCATGCGTCTTGGCTTCGACCTCCACGACGGGCCGCTGCAGGAGATCGTCGCGCTTGCGGACGAAATCCGGGCCGCCTCCTCCCAGATCTCGGAAGTGGTTCCGGACGACTTCAGGCAGCGCGTGCGCGGACGGTTCAACGACGTTCACGCCAGGCTCGGCGCGCTCGACGACAGCTTGCGCGAGATCGCGCACTCGATCCGCTCGACGACGGCGGCGGCCCGCCCGGTCGGGGACGCCGTGGAGTCCGAGCTGCGCGCGCTCGAGAACGCGACGGGCATCGAAGGGCAGCTTCAGGTCGAGGGCGACCTCAGCGACCTCAGCGACTCGCAGAAGATCGTGCTCTTCCGCGTCGTCCAGGAAGCGCTGTCGAACGTGCGCAAGCACAGCGGGGCGGCGAAGGTCTCGGTCGTGCTGCGCAGCAGGCGCACCTTCGTCGAGGTCAACGTGACCGACAACGGTTGCGGCTTCGATCCGCGCGAGCTCGACACGGATCGCCTCGGCCTCGCCGGTATCTCGGAGCGGGTCAGGCTTCTCGGCGGCGCCGTCGAACTCGAGACGACACTCGGCGGCGGCACCACAGTTCGAGCGACGTTGCCGCAGTGGCGACCGTCGACACCGGCCGCCGCTGCGATCTACGCCGCGAGGTCGTGAGTCGCCGGGTCCTCAGCGCATCAGTAGTGGTCGCCGTGGCCGGGTTCGCCGCTGCGGTCGTCCTGCTCCCCAAGCAGGCGCTGGCCGGCGGGACGGGGACGGCAGCCACCGGCACCAGCACAACCGTGACAACCACCACGGCGACGACCACGACCACGTCGAAGAAGACGAAGTCGAAGGCCGCGACGGTCGAGACGATCTTTCCGGCGGCCGGCGGGCTCCTCGTCAACTCGGTGCCGGTTCGCAAGACGCCGAATCCGCACGGCAGCGTGATCAGGGTCATGCACATGTTCCGGTCCGACTACCGGCCGCAGGAGATGCTCGCCGTTCGCGAGACGACCGGCTCCGACGGACAGGCCTGGTACCGCGTCAGCATCCCGATGCGGCCGAACGGCACGTACGGCTGGATCCCGGCCAACACCGTGAAGCTCAGCCCGACCCACAGCCAGATCGTCGTCAACCTGCAGAGCCGGACGATCGACATCTACCGCTTCGGCGAGCACAAGTGGCACGGCATCGTCGCCATCGGCGCGCCCGGCAGGGAGACCCCGGTCGGCCACTACTTCGTTGCCGCCCGCTTCGTCCCGTACCACGACCCGTTCCTCGGCGTCTTCGCGGTCGAGACGAGCGCCTACTCGAAGCTCACCGAGTGGCCGGGCGGCGGAGTCGTCGGCATCCACGGCACCGATGAGCCGCAGCTCCTCGGCAAGGCGGTCTCGCACGGCTGCGTGCGTGTTGCGAATGTGACGGCGGAGCACCTGAAGTCGCTCGCGCCGCTCGGCACGCCGATCTGGATCAAGAAGTAGCGGCGAGGAACTGGAAGGCCGGCCGGCCTTCCGCCGCGAGGAATCCCGCGGAGCCGCGAGCACGCTGCACGCGGGTCACAGCGCTCTGGATCGGGAAGCCGCCGGTGAGCTGATGCCAGTCGCCACCCGTCGAGTTCGCGATCGCGACGTGGCGGAAGCGGTAGAGGAAGGTGTTGCACGTGCCGCCGGTCCCGCCGTCCCAGCTCTCGGCTGTGGCGATAGGGCTCCAGCGGTCGTGGCTGTCCTGCAGGTGGATCGGAGCCGAGACGGGCTTGTGGTTCAGCCACACGCGCCACCAGTTCGGGCGCTTGTGCATCTCGAGGACGGCCACCTTCGACACGGTGCCGACCGGTAACGCAGCCGCGACCTGGTGATAGGTCGGGAAGTGGCTGGGCTGTGCGACCTCGTAGTAGATGTCGCTGCCCATGACTCCGGGGAAGCCGCTGTAACCGATCTGGAGCCACTCGTTCGTGCCGCCCGGGCCCTCGCCGGGACCGCCGACGCCCACCCAGCCGGCGACGTGGCCGTTGAGGATGTCGAAGGCGTTGAGAGGCGAGATGATCGCCGAGATCCCGTGAGCTGGGCCTGCTGCGCCGACACCCGCGTAGGAGTAGCCGGTGCTGTTGCCGCAGGCGAGTGCGCGGGCCGCGCCGCCGAGGGCGACGGTCGCGACTGCGGCGGTGAGGAGGAGAAGGCGGAGGGTCTTGGTCATCTGAGGGGAGAGCCGCGCTTGCAGCCAACAAATCGGCTGCTCCGTCCCCGACGGCACTCCCTCGTTCGAGTGACCAGGGTGGCAAAAGGGCCTTGCGCAGACGGTTTGGCGCTCGCTCCGAGGAGGGATACAGCGAGGCCGGCCAGGGCCGGCTTGTCGTGGACGATCGCGTCGCAGGGGTCCGGCTGGGCGGGCTCGTGTGCGTCGACGTTCACCGTGCACATCACTTCGTCGACGACGGCCGCCACCGGCGGCGACTGCCCCGGCGGAAGTGGGACGGCGGACAACACCGGCACCGTGAGCGCTACCAACGGCGGCTCCGGCCAGTCGAGCGCGTCGACGTGCGTGCAGGCGCTGGTCGACCTGTCGATCACGAAGACTGGCTCACCGAGCCCGGACACGCTCCCGGGCAACATCACCTGGACGATGGTGGTGACGAACAACGGACCGGACGCTGACACCGGAGTCACGCTCAGCGACCCGATCCCGTCCGGATACACGTTCGTCTCGGCAACCTCGACGCAGGGCACGTGCACCGGCGATGCGATCCTCACCGGTGACATCGGTCCGATGGCAGTCGGCGCGAGCGTGACGATCACCCTCGTCACGACTCCGAGCCAGCCCGGGACGGTGACGAATACCGTCACGGTCGTCGGGAACCGGCCCGAGTCGAACACGTCGAACAACACCGCGACGGCGTCGGTCCAGGTCGTCTCGAACATCACGCCGCCGACGGTCTTCTGCGTCGCGGTGAGCAAGGTCACTCCGAAGCAGCTCTTCGTGGGCCGCGAGACCCTGCTGACGATCCACCTCACGAAGCACGGCAAGGCGGTCAAGGGGATCCACGTCCAGATCAAGGGGCCGAAGCTCCACCTCAAGACGAAGGCCTCGAATGGCAAGGGCGTGGTCAGCAGGTCGTGAAGCTGAAGAAGGCAGGAGTCGTCGTCTTCACGCCGATCGCGAGCAAGAAGTGCAATACCAAGCGCGTGGGGGTCACCGGCGTGTTCACGCCGCCGGTAACCGGCTGAGCTACGCCCCCGAAGTGGTGCGGGAGCAAACTCCCGCACCACTTCTTGGAGCCGTCCGCCCCGAAGCGGGCAAATCTCCCGTCTGGGCAAAAGGGCAGCCTCGACTAGCCCATCGAAGGGCCAACCGGGACCGCGATGGGCCTACGACATCCAGTGGGGAAGTGGACAGGCTGGGCCGGTTACGCTCTCCGGCTCGCTCAGAACGGGAGGGGAAGCAAAAGATGAATAGACCGAGGCTTCGTCACTTTTGCCTTGTGGCGTTCCTCGCGCTGGTGGCTGGCGGAGTCACGGCCGTCACAGCTCGGGCGGATGCCCCGGATGTGAAGGTCACCACCCCGGCTCCGGGCCAGCATCCGTTCCAGACGGGGAAAGCGACAGTCGATGCCGCAACCGGACACGTCACGGTCACCCTGACCGGCGGCTGGTCGTGGCCGACCCATGGAAAAGACTGCAACCTCGACCGCGCAGGCGCGGGCGTTGCGGCGAACTGGTTCGACCCGAACGATCGCGGGTTTCACGTGACGTTCTTCGACCTCAACGGCCGTCCGGTCGACAACACGCCGGGAGGTCCTGACGACTTCGGTGTCGGCGCGACCGGCGCCGACGGGCTCAACCCGGCCGACGACGTCGTGCATCCGACCGAGAACGACACGGGCACAGGTGCCGTGGTGGACATCACCGACCCGAGCCAGTTCGCGAACTGGCGCGGCGGCTGCGGCGTCTTCTCGAGCGACACCGTCCTCCGGAACAACGGCGGAGTGCTCTCGTACGTGACCCAGAACGTCGCACACGGCAACTTCGGCCAGGCGACGCCGAGCTCGACCGACTTCAGCGGCGCGCCGTTCAACGACCCGACGCCGCCGAGCAACCCGACGCTGCAGGGAGCGCTGCTCGAGCACGTCTACGCGTCGAAGGCCGACGTCACACAGGTCTGTGCGCTGATGTATGACGTGCACCCCGCGGGCGCGGGCGGCACCGCCGCGTCGGCGAACAACGGCGTCGGCATCACGGGGACGCAGTCGGAGGTGACGGCTGGCGACCAGGCCGTCGCGTCGGGTGCGGAGTACACCAACATCAACAACAACGACAGCAGCCTGACCGGCAACAACAACACGCCGACCGGCAACAGCTGCCCGACGTTCGCGTTCCCCAACATTCCGGACATCGCGACGAACCTGTCGGAGTCATCCGGAAAGAGCGGTGACATCGTGCACGACACGGCGACGCTGACCGGAGCGACCGCGGCTGCCGGCGGCACGGTCACATACAGCGTGTACAGCGACAGCAGCTGTACGACGAAGTTCGTCGACGGCGGCACGGTCAACGTGACCAACGGGACGGTGCCGAACTCGAACAACGTCACGTTCCCGCACGCCGGCACCTTCTACTGGCAGGCGAGCTACTCGGGCGGCGCCAACAACACGTCGGCGCTCAGCCCGTGCACCTCGGAGAAGCTGGTGATCGCGCCGGTCGTAGACCTGCAGATCACGAAGTCGGCGTCGCCGCCTTCTGTCGACGTCGGCCGGAACATCACGTGGACGATGGTCGTCAAGAACAACGGACCGGACTCGGACACCGGCGTCACGGTGACCGATCCGCTGCCCGCCGGCACGACGTTCGTCTCGGTCGCGACGACCAAGGGCGCGTGCACGGGTAACACGACCATCACCTGCAACATCGGGAACATGGCGGCCGGCGAGACCGTGACGATCACGCTGGTCACGACGGCTACCAGGACCGGAACCCTCGGCAACGACGTGACGGTCGTCGGTGACGAGCCGGAGGTCACGACGAACAACAACTCGTCGTCGGCCACCGCTGTCGTCGGGCAAGGCAAGCCGCCTGTGTTCTGCGTGGCGGTCAGCAAGGTCTCGCCGGGTCAGCTGTTCGTAGGCCGAAAGACCAACCTGACGATCCACGTCACGAGGAACAGCAAGGCGGTCAAGGGGATCCACGTGCGGATCACGGGCCACAAGGTCAACGTCAAGACCAAGGCCTCGAACAGCAAGGGCGTAATCAAGCAGTCTCTGAAGGCACAGAGGGCGGGCGTCCTCATCTTCACGCCGATCGCCAGCAAGAAGTGCAACACCATGCGGGTGGGCGTCACCGGCGTGTTCACCCCGCCGGTCACCGGCTGAGCCGATTGCAGGGAGGGATGCGGGATTCGTCCCGCATCCCTCCCTCCTTTACCGAAGGGCTGGCCCTGACTAGCCGTAGGAAGGGATACCTGCGCGCGGTTTGGCTCTATGGAGAAGTCGTGAGGCTGGGCCGCGAGCGCGCTCCTGCCCGCACAACTTGACGGGGAGGAGCACGCAGAGATGAACGGACCGAGGATTCGCCGGTTCTTGCTGGTTGTGGTTCTGGCGCTGACAGTCGGAGGAATCGCGGCTGTGTCGGCGCGAGCGGATGCGCCTGACGTAAAGGTTTCGTCGCCGGCTCCCGGCCAGCACCCGACCCAGACGGGTGTTGCGACGGTGGACACGGCGACCGGCCACGTGACCGTCGACCTCACCGGCGGCTGGTCGTGGCCGAGCCACGGCTCGGACTGCAACACCAATCGCTCCGGCGCCGGTGTCGCAGTCAACTGGCTCGACCCGACCGACCGCGGCTTCCATCTCGCGTTCTTCGACATCAACGGCGGCGTGGTCAACAACACGCCCGGTGGTCCTGACGACTTCGGCGTGGGCGCAACCGGAGCCAACGGCCTGAACCCGACCGACGACGTCGTGCACCCGACCGAGAACGACACCTTCTCGACCACGGCGGCGACGGCCACGGTGACGAAGAAGCAGGCGACGACCACGACGGCCACCCTCACGGCGGCCAACTCCTTCAGCGTCGGCGACTCGATCACGGTCAGCATCGGCGACGCCCGCTTCGACGGGACGTTCACCGTCTCGGCGGCCAACGCCAACACGGTCTCCTATCACGACTCGGGTGCGGCAGTGGCCGCCACGAGCACGAGCGGCACGATCACAAACAACTCGAGCGGCAAGGTCGTGGACATCACCGACCCGAGCCAGTTCACGAAGTGGCGCGGCGGTTGCGGCGTCTACTCCGCCGACACGATCGTCGTCAACAACAAGGGCGTGCTGTCGTACTCGATCGCGACCGTCTCGCACGGCAACTTCGGCATGGCGACGCCGAGCTCGATCGACTCGACCGGACAGCCGTTCAACGATCCGACGCCGCCGTCGAATCCGTCGATGCAGGGTGCGCTGCTGCAGCACGTGTATCCGTCGACGGCCGACGTCACGCAGGTGTGCGCGGTGACGTACGACGTGCACCCGGGGACGCAGGCGTCGAGCAACAACGGCGTAGGCATCCCGGGCTCGGCCTCGGAGGTGACCGCGGGCCAGGAGGAAGTCGCGGCCGGCGCGCACTACTCCGGCGGGAACAACAACGACAACAGCATCACGGGGAACAAAGACACCCCGGTGGGCAACTCCTGCCCGCAGTTCTTCTTCCCATCGATCGCGACCAAGCTTTCCGCGTCGAGCGTCTCGACGGGTGACTCGGTTTCGGACTCGGCGACGCTGTCGGGCAACTCGAGGGACGCGAGCGGAAAGGTCACCTACTCGGTCTACAGTGACTCGAACTGCTCGACGAAGTTCGCCGACGGTGGCACGGTGAACGTGACGAACGGGGCCGTGCCGAACTCGAATCCGGTCACGTTCCCGAGCGCGGGCACCTTCTTCTGGCAGGCCGCTTACTCGGGAGACGGCAAGAACGCGCCCGCCGTGAGCCCCTGCCTCAGCGAGCAGCTCGTCGTCAACGCGCCGTCGATCCACATCGTGAAGACCCCCGACGCTGCCCAGGTCAACGCGGGCGAGCCGATCGGGTTCACGCTGACTGTGTTCAACACCGGGCTCGGCGACGCGAAGGGTGTCACTCTGTCCGATCCGCTTCCAGTCAAGGCGGGGCTGTCCTGGTCGATCGCCGGCCAGGGTGCCGGTTGGGGCGCGTCCTGCGCGATCGCCGGCGGGATCCTGTCCTGCGGCCCGGTGACGGTGCCTGCCGGTACGACCCAGGCAGCCTCGACGCTCACGGTCCACATCACGTCGCCGACCACCTCTGCGACGGCCGGGATCTGCCCCGGCGGCAGCGGCGTGGTCAACAACACCGGCAACGTGACCGCGACCAACGACGGCAACGACCAGTCTTCGGCCTCCACGTGCGTCGCCTCCGCGATCATCCACATCGTCAAGACGGCGGATGCCGCTCAGGTGAACGCGGGCGAGCCGATCGGCTTCACGCTGACGGTCTCCAACTCCGGCACCGGCGACGCGCACGGCGTGACCCTGTCCGACAACCTGCCGGTCAAGCCGGGCCTCTCCTGGACGATCGCGGGCCAGGGTGCGGGTTGGAACAACACCTGCGCGATCGCGGCGGGCGTCCTCTCCTGCGGCCCGGTGACGGTGCCCGCGGCCACGGCTCAGGCTGCGTCGACGTTCACCGTCCACATCACGTCGCCGACCACTTCCGCGACGGCGGGCGTCTGCCCGGGTGGCAGCGGTGTGGTCGACAACACCGGCAACGTGACGACGACGAACGACGGCTCCGGCCAGTCGACCGCCTCCACGTGTGTGGCGGCTCCGGACATCCAGATCGTGAAGACGGCGGACGCGGCTCAGGTGAGTGCCGGCGATCCGATCGGCTTCACCCTTACGGTCTGGAACAGCGGCTCGGGCGACGCAAAGGACGTGACCCTGACCGACACGCTGCCGACCAACGCGGGTCTCTCGTGGTCGATCGACGCCCAGGACGCCGGTTGGGCCGGGAGCTGCGCGATTGCGGCAGGCGTCCTCACCTGCGGCCCGGTCACGGTGCCCGCAGGCACGACCCAGGGCCTCTCGACCTTCAACGTCCACATCACGTCGCCGACCACGGCCGCGACCGGAGGCACCTGCCCCGGCACCGGCACGGTCGACAACACGGGCAGCGTGACGACGACCAACGACGGCTCCGGCCAGTCGACCGCCTCGACGTGTGTGGCGGCCCCGAACATCCAGATCGTGAAGGCGGCGGACAACGCCCAGGTGGATGCGGGCGACCCGATCGGCTTCACGTTGACGGTCTTCAACAGCGGGGCCGGTGACGCGAAGGGCGTGACCCTGACCGACACGCTGCCGACGAACGCGGGCCTCAACTGGTCGATCGACGCGCCAGGGTGCGGGTTGGAACAACACCTGCGCGATCGCGGCGGGAGTCCTGACCTGCGGCCCGGTCACGGTGCCTGCAGGAACGACGCAGGCTGCGAGCACGTTCACCGTCCACATCACGTCGCCCACGACGGCTGCGACCGGCGGCACCTGCCCCGGCACCGGCACGGTCGACAACACGGGCAGCGTGACGACGACGAACGACGGCTCCGGCCAGTCGAGCGCCTCGACGTGTGTGGCGGCCCCGAACATCCAGATCGTGAAGGCGGCTGACAACGCCCAGGTGAGTGCGGGCGATCCGATCGGCTTCACGCTGACCGTTTGGAACAGCGGGATCGGTGACGCGAAGGGCGTCGACCTGACGGACACGCTGCCGGTCAACGCCGGCCTCAACTGGTCGATCGCGGGCCAGGGTGCTGGTTGGAACAACACCTGCGCGATCGCGGCGGGAGTCCTGACCTGCGGCCCGGTCACGGTGCCCGCAGGAACGACGCAGGCTGCGAGCACGTTCACCGTCCACATCACGTCGCCCACGACGGCTGCGACCGGCGGCACCTGCCCCGGCACCGGCACGGTCGACAACACGGGCAGCGTGACGACGACGAACGACGGCAGCGGCCAATCGAGCGCATCGACGTGTGTGGCGGCGCCGAACATCCAGATCGTGAAGACGCCGGACGCCGCGCAGGTGAGTGCGGGCGATCCGATCGGCTTCACGCTGACCGTCTGGAACAGTGGTGCGGGTGACGCGAAGGGCGTCGACCTGACGGATACCCTGCCGACGAACGCAGGGCTCAACTGGTCGATCGCGGGCCAGGGTGCGGGGTGGAACAACACCTGCGCCATCGCCGCGGGCGTCCTGACCTGCGGGCCGGTGACGGTTCCGGCAGGGACGACGCAGGCTGCCGCGACGTTCACCGTGCACATCACGTCGCCCACGACGGCTGCGACCGGCGGCACCTGCCCCGGCACCGGCACCGTCGACAACACGGGCAGCGTGACCACGACCAACGACGGCAACGACCAGTCGAGCGCCTCGACCTGCGTCGCGGGGGCGAACATCCAGATCGTGAAGACCGCGGATGCTGCCAAGGTGAACGTGGGCAGCCAGATCGGCTTCACGCTCACCGTGTTCAACCTCGGCACGGGTGACGCGAAGGGCGTGGACCTGACGGACACGCTGCCGACCAATGCCGGCCTCACCTGGTCGATCGCCTCCAAGGGCGCCGGCTGGGGTGGCAACTGCACGATCGCGGCGGGTGTCCTTTCCTGCGGGCCGGTGACGGTGCCCGGTGGGACGACGCAGGCCGCCTCGACCTTTACGGTGCACATCACGTCGCCGACCGCTCCGGCCGCCGGAGGCAACTGTCCCGGCACCGGCACCGTCGACAACACCGGCAACGTCACCACGACCAACGACGGCAGCGGCCAGTCCAGCGCCTCAACCTGTGTTCAGGCTCTGGTCGACCTGTCGATCACGAAGACCGGCTCGCCGGCGGCTCAGGAGCTCAACGCGAGCAGCCAGATCACTTGGACGACGGTGGTCACGAACAACGGGCCGGACGCCGACACCGGTGTGAAGATCACCGATCCGATGCCGACCGGGAACACCTTCGTCTCGGCGACGATGACGCAGGGGACCTGCACCGGCGGTGCGATCCTGAGCTGCAACATCGGCACGATGGCCGCCGGCGCGACGGTGACGATCACCCTCGTCACGACGCCGAGCACGACCGGTACGCAGACCAACACGGTCTCGGTCGTCGGTGACCTGCCCGAGACGAACACGACCAACAACACCGCCACGGCGAGCGTCCTGGTCACGGGCACGCCCACGCCGCCGGTGTTCTGCGTCGCGGTCAGCAAGGTCACGCCGGGACAGTTGTTCGTGGGCCGCAAGACGACGATGACGATCCACCTGGCGCAGGACAAGAAGGCTGTGCAGGGGATCCACGTCCGGATCACGGGACCGAAGCTGAACATCAAGACCAAGGCTTCGAACGCCAGGGGCGTGGTCAAGCAGACCGTGCAGATGAAGAAGGCAGGCGTCCTTGTCTTCACGCCGATCGCCGACAAGCACTGCAACACGAAGCGCGTCGGCATCACCAACGTCTTCACCCCGCCGGTGACGGGGTGACCGACACGCCGGAGGGGGTGCGGGAGATGCCCGCACCCCCTCCGAGCTCACAGGGGTCGGGGCCGGATGAGCGCTAGCTCAGCGGTCGTCGATCGGGCTCTCGACGAGCCCGTTCTGGTACGCGAGGCGAGCGGCCTCGGTGCGATTCGAGACGCCGAGCTTCCGATAGATGTTCGTGAGGTGGAACTTCACCGTCTGCTCCGCCACCCACAGCTCCTTGCCGATCGCCTCGTTCGAGAGGCCACGGGCGAGGGCGGCGAGGATCGCGGTCTCGCGCTCGGTGAGACCGGCGGCGCGCGCAGCGCTCTCGCCGGGATCGGGCAGGCCGATCGCGCTGTAGACGGTTCCGTCGACGGCCTGGCGAAGCGCCGAGGGCAGGTCGATGGGATTGATGCTCTTGACGATGAAGGCGCTCGCGCCGCGCTTGAGCACCGTCTGGATCACGTTCTCGTCGGTCGAGACCGAGAGGACGACGACCTTGATTTCGGGATATTGCTTGCGGATGCGGCTCAGACAGGAGAGCCCGTCGGCGCCCGGCATACGCAGGTCGAGGAGTACGATGTCCGGATTCGTGCGTCCGACCATCGGCAGCACCTGCGAGCCGGAGTTGCACTCGCCCACTACCTCGAAGTCAGGCGCCTCTTCGAGAGCGCGTTTGACGCCCTCGACGATCAGCCGGTGGTCGTCGGCGATGAGAACCTTCATACGGCAATCGTAGTCGGCGGACCTGTCGTCTCCCGGGGTCCACGACCGTGAGCGGCACTCCCACCAGGCGCACGCACGTGCTGATCGCGGCCGAGCGCCTGCCGACTCGCGTGGGTCTCCGCCTCGCGCTGGAGCCGGAGGCGCGCTGCACGGAGGCCGCCGACGCGGAGTCCGCCGTGGATGCGGCAGTGCGCGACCACCCGGACGTCTGCCTGCTCGGCCTCGATCCGTCCGGCCAGAGCCTTCGGGTGGTGAACGAGATCGTCTCGCGGGTGCCTTCGGCCGCGGTGATCCTCCTTACGAACAAGCTCGACGAGGAGGAGTTCATGGCTGCGGTGCGCGCAGGGGCGAGCGGCTACCTGACGAACAGCCTCGATCCCGCCCGGCTGCCGTACGTCGTGCAAGGGGCGATGCGCGGCGAGCCTGCCGTGCCGCGCAAGTTCGTCTCCCGGTTGCTCGACGAGCTGCGGACGCGCGAGCGCAGGCGCACCGTCGTGCTCGACGGCAAGGGCCGGGTGGCGCTCACGACGCGGGAATGGGAGGTCGTCGAGCTGCTCCTGCGCCCGGCGACCACCTCGGAGATCGCCGAGGAGCTCGGGGTCGCGCCGGTCACGGTTCGGCGTCACGTGGGCTCCGTCGAGCGCAAGCTCGGCGTCTCGACGCGCGCCGAGGTCGTCGCGCTTCTTGCCCCGGACACCGCGGCAGCCACTCCCTCCTAGCGCGTTTCTCGATCGATCCGAACGCCTTCCGGCTCCCACTTCGAGTGGTGCTTCATCGCCCACTCGACGCGTACGTCGCCGAGGGTCATGCCGCGCAGCGAGTGCCGCGTCGCCGGGTTGATCAGGCTCAGGTACAGATGGCCGACGACGAGTACGAGCGAGACGTACATCAGGCCATCGTGGAGGATGACCGTGCTCGCGAAGCGGAACCGCGTGTCCTGCTCCCCGAACCAGAGCAGGAGCCCGGAGACGCCGAACAGGACCGCGAACGCCGCGGTGATGACGGCGTTGAGCTTCTGGCCGGCGTTGAACCGCCCCTGCGGAGCCTTGCGGCCGCTGAGCCAGCGCAGGTCGTCTTGGTCGAACGTCTCGATCTCGCGCGCGGTTCTGAGGAGGCGGCGTGCGCCGAGCAAGAAGACAGCTGCGAGCGCCGCCAGCCAGGCGACTCCTCCCCAGAAGTGGATGCTCTGGATGAACTGCCGGCGTGAGACGAGCACCGAAAGCCGCGGCAGATAGAGGATGAGCCCCGTTGCCAGCAGGAAGAAGAAGCCGAGCGCGTTGACCCAGTGGAGCAGCCGCTCCACCGGCGAGAACCGCCTCACGTACCCAGCGCTCTTCTTCACGTTCCGTACCCGTTCGAGCGGCCGACCCAGGCGTCCTGGTCGTAGCCGAGCTGCTCCCAGTAGCCGAGCTGCTCCTGCGGGACGAGGTTGATCCCCTGCAGCCACTTGACGTTCTTGTAGCCGTACATCTGCGGGATGATCAGCCGCACCGGCGCGCCGTGCTCGCGCGGCAGCGGCTTCCCGTCCATCTCGTAGGCGAGCATCACGTCGTGCAACTCGGCTTGCTCGAGGGACAGGTAGTCGGTGTAGGGCACCTCCATCGAGACGAACTCGAGGGCGTGTGCCGAGACGCTCGGCTTGGCGGCGGCGAGAACGTCGTGCATCCGAACCCCACCCCAGCGGACGTTGTTCACGGTCCAACCGGTGACGCAGTGGAAGTCCGAGACCTGTTCGACGCGCGGCAGCGCGCGGAGCTGGGCGTAGGTCAGCGAGACCGGCTGCTCGACGAGGCCGCCGATCCTCAGCCGCCAGCTGGCGGGGTCGAAAACCGGCATGTGGCCGGAGATCGTGTAGATGCGCCAGCCGCCGGTCGGCAGGATCGGCGCGATGGTCGAAGCGATCGGGGAGATCACGCCGGTGACGTGGTCCCACCCCGCTTTGCCCCAGTAAAGGGACGAGATGCCGCCTGCCACGGTGGCGAGGAACAGCCCGCGCCCGTAGCGGCGCGGCCGATCGGGCTCATGCTCGGCGACGGGCGGCGACTCCATTACATGTGCGCCATGCCGGCGAACAGCTTCCCGCGCAGATCGCCGGGATGGCCCTTCGTCGCGATCCAGACCCAGTAGTGGCCGGGCGTTGTCTCGATCAGCTGGAGAGACGTCTTCGGCACCATCGCGCAGCCCTTGGCACGGTACATGTGACCCAGGTGGGCGACGGTCATTCCGCTCTTGTCGCGGATCGTCGCGCCGAGGACGTGCATGGTGCTCAGCTCGAATTTCCAGCAGAGCTGGTTCTTCGTGGCGTGCGACTGGAGGTTGACGATCCCGTGCTCGCCCATGCCCGTCAGGTGTGCTCCGAGCGTCGCGTGCATCCCGGCCGCTGCGACCGGAACGGCGGCGAGCGCCGCGGCGGCGACCAATGCAGCCGCCCATCTCTTCGAGCGCATTACGTGCTCCTTTCGACGCGAGGACCCGAGTCGTGAAGGATCGGCGACGCAAATTGCCGCCGGGTAAGCGAACGCTTACGGGTTCCTTAAATCACTCGGGCGTCACGTACGCCGCGCTGAGCCCGCCGTCGACCACGAACGTCGCGGCGTTCACGTAGCTCGACTCGTCGCTCGCGAGAAAGAGCGCGGCGTTGACGATCTCGCGCGGCTGCGCCATCCGTCCCATCGGGAGGTGGACGAGCCGGCGTTCGGCCGCGCCGGGCGTCTCGCCCCAGATCCGCAGCAGCAGTGGCGTCTCGACCGGTCCCGGGCAGAGCGCGTTGACCCGGATCCCCCGGCGTGCGAACTGGACGCCGAGCTCCTTGCTCAGCGAGAGCACTGCGCCCTTCGACGCGGTGTACGAGATCTGGGAGGTCGCGGCGCCGACGAGCGCGACAAAGGAGGCGACGTTGATCACCGAGCCGCCGCCGCGCTCGAGCAGGTGCGAGATGCCGTGCTTGCAGCAGAGGTAGACACCGCGCGTGTTCACGGCCTGCACGCGCTCCCAGGCGTCGAGGTCGGTCTCGAGGATCGAGGCGTCGTCGGCGGGGGAGATGCCGGCGTTGTTGTAGAGGACGTCGATGCCGCCGAACCGCTCTGCGGCGGCGAGGTACATGCGTTGGACGGATGCCTCGTCCGAGACGTCCACCTGCACGGCGAGTCCGTCGACCTCGCCCGCGACCCGCTCGGCGGCTGCGCCGTCGACGTCGGCGACCGCGACCAGCGCGCCCTCCTCCGCGAAGCGGACGGCTGCGTCGGCGCCCATCCCGCCGCCGGCTCCGGTGATCACGCAGACCTTGCCTTCCAGCCTCCCGCTCATTCCGTGGAATAGAACACGTTCTTCACCTCGCTGTAGCCCGCGAGGCCGTGCATGCCGAGCTCGCGACCGAAGCCGCTCCGCTTGAAGCCGCCGAACGGCGTCGAGACGCGCACCGACGAGTTCGAGTTGATCGAGAGGACGCCCGTCTCGATTGCGCGCGCGACGCGCAGCGCCCGGGCGCCGTTCTCGGTCCAGATCGAGCCGGACAGGCCGTAGTCGGAGTCGTTCGCGATCCCGATCGCCTCGGCCTCGTCCTCGAACGGGATCAGCGCGGCGACAGGGCCGAACACCTCCTCGCGGGCGATCCGGTCGTCGGGCCGCGCCTCGACGAGCGTGGTGGGGAACCAGAAGCCGCGACCGTTCGGCGTCTCGCCGCGGAAGAGCGCCGCGCCGTCGTCGAGGAAGCCCGCCACGGTCTCGCGGTGCGCCGCCGAGACGAGCGGCCCCATCTCGGTTGCGTCGTCCTCGGGGTCGCCGACCTTCACGCTGCGTGTCGCCTCGACGAGGAGCTCGGCGAACCGGTCGTAGACGCTCGCCTCGACGAGGATCCGCGACCGCGCGCAGCAGTCCTGGCCGGCGTTGTCGAAGACGGCGTACGGCGCGGCGGCTGCCGCCCGCTCGACGTCGGCGTCGGCGAAGACGATGTTCGCCGACTTCCCGCCGAGCTCGAGCGTGACGCGCTTGATGGTGCCGGCTGCGCCGCGCATCACCTCCTGGCCGACCTCGGTCGAGCCGGTGAAGCCGATCTTCGCGACGTCCGGATGCTCGACGAGACGCGTGCCCACAACCGAGCCCTTGCCGGGGAGGACGTTGACGACGCCTGCCGGGATACCCGCTTCGAGTGCGAGCTCGCCGAGCCGCAGCGCCGTGAGCGGCGTCAGCTCCGCGGGCTTGAGCACCACGGTGTTCCCGCATGCGAGCGCCGGCCCGAGCTTCCACGACGCGATGTTGAGCGGGAAGTTCCACGGCACGATCAGGCCGACCACCCCGAGCGGCTCGCGGAATGTCAGGTCGACTCCACCGGCGACCGGGATCGTCTCGCCGAACTGCTTGTCGATCGCGCCCGCGTAGTAGTGAAAGACCTCGGCGACCATGCCGACCTCGCCGCGTGCGCCCTGGATCGGCTTGCCGACGTTGCGGGACTCGAGCCGCGAGAGCTCCTCGTGGTGCTCCTCGACGAGCGTGGCGAGGCGGCGCAGCAGGCGGGCGCGGTCGGCGGGGGCGACTGCTCGCCAGGCCGGGAACGCCTCCTTCGCGCGGGCGACGGCGGCGTCGGTCTCCTCGCGGCCGGCGGGCTCGACCTCGGCGATGACCTCCTCCGTCGCCGGGTTCAGGACGGACGTCACCTGCGTGCTGCCTCGACGAGCTGCTCGAAGAGACGCTGATCCTCTCCCGCTTCCGGATGCCAGAGCACTCCGACGACGAACGGCTTCTCGGGATCCTCGAGACCCTCGACGGTTCCGTCGTCGGCCCAGGCGACGTCGCGGAGCCCCTCGCCGATCCGACCGATGCCCTGGTGGTGGTGCGACATGACCGGTCCGCGAACGTCGCCGATGTGCGACGACGAGTCGACGCGGACGGTGTGCTCCGAGAACTCCCCGAGAACCTCGCGGTGCTCCTCGTGGCCGAGAATCTCCGGCAGGTGCTGGACGATGTCACCGCCCCGGACGACGTTGAGCACCTCGAAGCCGCGGCAGATCGCGAGCACCGGGAGGTCACGGGCGAGCGCGGCCTCGAGCAGTGCGAGCTCGCCGCGATCGCGCTCGCGGTTCGTGCCCGTCGTCGCCGGATGCGCCTCCGCTCCGTACTCGTCGGGCTCCACGTCGTTGCCGCCGGAGAAGATCAGCCCGTCGAGCGCGTCGAGCACCTCCTCGATCCCGTCCTCGTCCGGCGGGACGAGCACGGCTCGCCCGCCTGCCCGCTCGACCGCGCGTACGTAGTCGTACGGGATGAGGGCCGCCTCGACGCCGGCCCAGTGGCCCCAGGACGCGGGCTCGACGTACGTCGTGATGCCGATCAGGGGACGCTTAGCCACGTTCGAACATGCGCTCGCGTTCGTAGCCGGTCACGGTCCGGTCGAACAGCTCCTGCTCGGTGCGCGCGTAGTTGAGGTAGTGGTCGACGACCTCGTCCCCGAGCAGTTCGCGCGCGACCGTGCTCGATTCGAGCCCGGCGATCGCCTCGCGCAGCGCGTGCGGGAAGCGCTCGGCGTCCGAGACGTACGCGTTGCCCTCGAGGGGCGCCGAGAGCTCGAGCTCATGCTCGATCCCGTACAACCCGGCCGCGAGCAGCGCGGCGAACGCGAGGTACGGGTTGGCGTCGGCGCCGGGGATCCGCGTCTCGGGCCGCACCGACGAGCCGTGGCCGACGACGCGGAAGCCGCAGGTGCGGTTGTCGTGGCCCCACGCGAGCGTGGTCGGAGCCCAGCTGTCGGCGGCGAAGCGCTTGTACGAGTTGACGACCGGCGCGACGAAGATCGCGAGGTCCGCGAGGCACGCGATCTGCCCGGCGAGGTAGTGGCGGAAGAGCTCCGACTCGCCGGCGAACGCGTTCTCTCCGTCGCGCCAGAGCGAGGAGTGGATGTGGCACGACGAGCCGACCCACTCGTGGTGCGGCTTCGCCATGAAGGTGACCGAGACGCCGTTCTGAAACGCGATCTCCTTGATCCCGGTCTTGTAGACGGCGTGGTCGTCGGCGGTGCGCAGCGCGTCGCGGAAGCGGAAGTTGATCTCGTGCTGGCCGGCCCAGGCCTCGCCCTTCGAGGACTCGACGACCATTCCGGCCGCCTTCATCGCCGTCCGCACCGTGCGGAGGAACGGCTCGTCGAAGCTCGCCGCGAGGATGTGGTAGTCGAGGATGTACGGCACCGACGGCGTGAGGTCGTGGTAGTGCTTCGCGTGCGCCTCGAGGTAGGTCTCGCGGAAGAGGAAGAACTCGAGCTCCGAGCCGAACATCGCCTCGAAGCCCAGCGCGCGAGCCTTTTCCACCTGTGCCTTGAGGACTTGGCGAGGCGAGGGGCCGACCGGCGTCCCGTCGTGCCACTCGACGTCGCACTGCACCATCGCCGTCGCCTCGTGCCACGGGATGCGGCGCAGCGTCGAGAGATCCGGACGCAGCCCGAAGTCGCCGTAGCCGCGCTCCCAGCTCGCGATCGCGTACCCGGGAACCGGATCCATCTCCATCTCGAGCGCGAGCAGGTAGTTGCAGCCTTCGCCGGTGTGGCCGGCCTCGTTCTCAGCGAGGAAGAACTCGGCGTCGAGCCGCTTTCCCATCAGCCGGCCCTGCATGTCGGTGAAGCACGCGATCACGGTGTCGACCGTGCCGGCGGCGACGTCCTCCCGCAGCTCGTCGAGCGTCAGCATCGCGGCCGACACTACACCGGCTCCGCGGGTTGCAACGTCCGGCACATCCGGTTAGCGTCGCGCAACCGGATCTACTGAAGGAGGCGGACACGTGAGCTCAGCACCACCCGACGCCGTCCCGCAAGACGAGGACGAGCGCACCCTGCATCGACTCGGTTACGCCCAGGTGCTCTACCGCGAGATGGGCGGCTTCTCGAACTTCGCCATCTCGTTCACGATCATCTCGATCCTCGCCGGCTGCCTGACGTCGTACTTCATCGGCTTCAACGACGGCGGTCCGGTCGCGGTGGTCTGGGGATGGTTGCTCGTCGGGGGCTTCGTCACGCTCATCGCGCTCGGGATGGCGGAGATTGCGTCGTCGATGCCCACGGCCGGCGCGCTCTACTACTGGGCGTCGAAGCTCGGCTCGCCTGCCTGGGGCTGGTTCACCGGCTGGTTCAACCTGATCGGGCAGATCGGCGTCACCGCGGCCATCGACTACGGCGCGGCGATCTTCTGGACCGCGCTGATGAACCTCTTCTTCCCGAGCGTGGGGACGGACACGCACACGGTCTTCATCACGTTCAGTGCGATCGTGGCCGCGCACCTCCTGCTGAACCTGCTCGGCATCCGGATTCTCGCCGCGATCAACTCGATCTCGGCGTGGTGGCACATGGTCGGCGTCACCGTGATCGTGCTCGTGCTCGCGTTCGTTCCCGACCACCACCAGTCGGTCTCGTTCGTGTTCACGAAGACCCTGAACGCTTCGGGCTTCTCGGGCTCGAACTTCTCGACCCCGGTCTTCTGGTTCGTGTTCGGTATAGGCCTGCTCATGGCGCAGTACACGTACACGGGCTACGACGCATCGGCGCACATGAGCGAGGAGACCCGGACCGCCTCGCGCGCGGCCGCGTGGGGAGTCGTCATGTCGGTGGTGATGTCCGTGATCTTCGGCTTCATCCTGCTCGTCGCAGTGACGTTCGCCGTGCCGGACGTGACCGGCACGATCAACGCCGGCGCCTTCGACATCACGTACATCTGGCAGACGTCGATGAGCACGCGCTGGGCGGAGTTCCTGTTGATCATCGCGTGCGTCGCCCAGTTCTTCTGCGGCGCGGCCTCCTTGACGGCGGCGTCCAGGATGATGTTCGCCTTCTCGCGCGACGGAGCAGTCCCGTTCGGCCGCACGGTCTTCCGCAAGGTGACGCGGACCCACCGCGTGCCCGTCAACGCGGTCATCGGGATCGCCGTGCTGTCGTGGGCGCTGATGCTGCCGACGCTCGCGAACGGCGCCATCGGCTACCTCGTGGGCACCTCGATCGCCGTGATCGGGCTCTACATCGCGTACGGGATCCCGATCTTCCTGCGCTGGCGCGCCGGCGACTCGTTCCAGCACGGCGCGTGGTCGCTCGGCAACCACTACAAGTGGATCAACCCGCTCGCCTTCCTGTGGGTGGTCTTCATCGTGATCCTGTTCATGATGCCGACGGTGCCGACCGCGATCCCGTGGCACTCCGGCTTCAGCTGGGACGTCGTCAACTACGCGCCGATCACGGTTGGCGCCGTCCTCCTTCTGACCGGCGGCTGGTGGCTCGTCTCGGCGCGCAAGTGGTTCAAGGGCCCGGTCAGCGAGGGCACCGAGGAGGAGCTCGAGCGGATCGAGGCCGGCTACTCGACTCCGGCGGCTCCGGCAGCCACCTCTCCCGCGGGCCAGCCCTAGTAATCGCGGTCAAACGGCGGGCGGGCCTCGTGCCTGCCCGCCGTTACTGTCCCGCGAGTGCACCGGCTGACGAAGACGCAGGCGCGGCGCGTCGCCGTTCGTGCCCAGCTGCTCGACGCGCCGCGGCCCAAGAGCCTGCTCGCGGTGATCGAACGGCTGACGCTGTTGCAGGTCGACCCGACCGCGGCAATCGCCCCGAACGCCGACCTCGTCGCCTGGAGCCGCCTTGGATCGTCGTACCGGCCGGAGCAGCTCAAGCATGCGCTCGAAGTCGACCGGACGCTCTTCGAGTTCGACGCGCTCATTCGTCCGATGAGCGATCTCGGCCTCTATCTCGCCGGAGCGGCCGACCGCCCGAGCCACGAGCGAACGCGGAACTGGCTTCGCGACAACGACCGCTCCCGTCGCGACATCCTCGAGCTCCTCGAGCAATCCGGGCCCGTTGCGTCACGCGACATCCCGGACACGTGCGCCGTGTCGTGGGCATCGACCGGCTGGACGAACAACCGCAACGTCACGGTGATGCTCGAGCTCATGCAGGCACGCGGCGAGGTCGCGATCGCCGGCCGCGCGGGGCGAGAACGGCTGTGGGATCTCGCCGGGCGCGTCTACGTCTCGGGCGACGCCCTGTCGGTCGAGGAGGCGGAACGTCGCAAGGCCGAGCGGCGGCTCACGGCGCTCGGCATCGCGCGCGCTCAGGGACGGGCGATGCCGATGGAGCCGATCCACGTCGGCGAAGTGGGCGAGCCGGCGGTCGTGGAGGGCGTGAAAGGCGAATGGCGGGTCGATCCTCGCTACCTCGGTGGCAGCTTCAAAGGGAGGGCGGCGCTGCTGTCGCCGTTCGACCGTCTCATCCACGATCGAGTGCGCACCGAGGAGCTGTTCGACTTCGAATACACGCTCGAGATGTACAAGCCGGCCGCAAAGCGACGCTGGGGCTACTTCGCGCTTCCGATCCTGTACGGCGACCGGCTCGTCGGGAAGCTCGACGCGATCGCAGACCGCAAGGCCGGCGTGCTGCGGGTCGACGCGACCCACGAGGACGTGAGCTTCAGCGAGGCGATGACGACCGCGGTGGGCAAGGAGATCGCGGATCTCGCGGCCTGGCTCGACCTCGAGGTGCGATGAGTTCGGAGGTTCGGAGGAATCGGCGGCTTGCCTAGGATGTCGGTCATGGCCACAGCGCAGTCCGGCAGCCAGTCCGCCACTTCCGAAGCTCTTGAGCAGTACCGGCGCGAGCTCACGGGCTACTGCTACCGCATGCTCGGCTCGGCCTTCGACGCCGAGGATGCGGTGCAGGAGACGATGGTGCGCGCCTGGCGCTCGCTCGAGAAGTTCGAGGGTCGCTCGGCGCTCAAGTCGTGGCTGTACCGGATCGCGACGAACGTCTGCTACGACGCGCTCGCCGGGCGCGAGCGCCGGGCGCGGCCCATGGATCTCGGGCCGGCGCAGGAGCCTCTGCTCGAGAACCTCGCCGAGCTTCCCGAGGTGACCTGGATCACGCCGCTCGCCACGCCGGAGGAGCTCGCGGAGCAACGCGACACCCTGCGCCTCGCGTTCGTCGCCGCATTGCAGCACCTGCTGCCGAAGCAGCGTGCCGCGCTCATCCTCTGCGAGGTATTGAAGTGGCAGGCGAGCGAGGCGGCCGAGCTGCTCGAGACGAGCGTCGCCTCGGTCAACAGTGCGCTCCAGCGCGCCCGCGCGACGCTCGCCACGGCGGACACGAGCGCTCCGGCTGAGCTCGACGAGGAGACGCTCGCTCTGCTCGACCGCTACGTCGCCGCGTTCGAGGACTACGACATCGACCGGCTCACCGAGCTCCTGCACGAGGACGCGGTCCAGTCGATGCCGCCGTACAGCATGTGGCTGAAGGGGCGCGAGAACCTCTTCAGGTGGTGGTTCGGCCCGGGCATCGGGTGCAAGGGCTCGAAGCTCGTACCGGTCGGTCTCGTCAACGGGATGCCCGGGTGGGGCCAGTACAAGCCTGACCCGAACGGTGGCCGTGAGCCATGGGCGCTGATCGTTCCCGAGGTCTCAGCCGGCCGGATCGTCGAGCTGACGTTCTTCCTCGATACGCAGCGGCTGTTCCCGCTCTTCGGGCTGCCCCCTGCTCTGCCGGCCGGGTGACGGCGGCTTAGCCGCCGTCACTTCCAGCCCGCCGACCACGTCGACTAGCCCGCAGAGGTCGAGCAGCTCCCACAGCTCGCGCGGCGCGCGGACGAGGCGCGCTCCCGTGCGAAGACGGAGGCGCGCGAGGAAGTCGACCGCGCGCAGATCGACGGCCGTATTCAGCTCAGCGGCTCGACGACGATCAGCGAGTTGCCGTCGGGGTCGCGGAGCCAGAACATCGGCGGCACCGGACCGCCGTAGCGCGTGACCTCGTCGTCGACGTCGACGCCGGCCTCCTTCAGCGCCGCGTGTGCTCCGTCGACGTCGCTCGTGTCGAGGATGATCCCGGTCTCCTTGCTTCCCGCCTCGTTGCCGGGCGGCGGCGGGGCGAGCGCGATCGTCGTCTCGGCGCCGGAGACCGACACCTCGACCCAGCGCATGTCCTCGCCCATCGGCACGTCGACGACCTTCTCGAAGCCGAGCGTGCCGGCGTAGAAGCCGAGTGCCCGGTCGGTGTCGGCGACCGTCACGACGACGCGGCCGACCTTGCTGATGTTGAGCTTCGCTGCCACGGTGGACATCCTGAGCCTCCTCGTGAGTGGGTATCGGAACTACGACCGACCCGCCCGCGGAAACTCATCGGAGGTCTTGAAGTGTCAGACCGCCGGCTCGAAGTCGTACGCGATCTCGCCGTGCATCGCCTCGTCGAGCCCCCGCTCCGCCTCCTCGCCGGTACGCACCGGCGTCACCCGGTCGAGCACGTGCAGCATCACGTAGGTGAAGGCGAAGGCGTACAGCGAGCAGCCGACACCGGCGGCAACCTGCTTGCCGAAGAAGGCGGCACTGCCGTGGATGAGCCCCTCACCGCCGGCCGGATTCGTCGCCGTGCTGGCGAAGACGCCGAGCAGGACGATGCCGAGCAGGCCGCCGACGCCGTGGACTCCCCAGACGTCGAGGGCGTCGTCCCACTTGAGCCTGTTCTTCAGCTGGATCGCGTAGTAGCAGATGAGCCCGGCGGCGATCCCGATCACGACCGAGGCGTAGATCGGGACGTACCCGGCCGCCGGCGTGATGCACGCGAGGCCGGCGACCGCGCCCGTGAGCAGCCCGACGAAGTGCGGTTTGCGCGCTGCGTGCCATTCGACGAACAGCCAGGTGATCGCGGCGAATGAGGCGGCGAGATCGGTGTTGAGGAACGCAAGCGAGGTGACGTCGTCGACCTTCAGCTCGCTCCCGGCGTTGAAGCCGTACCAGCCGAACCAGAGCAGGCCGGTGCCGAGCGCGATGAACGGGATGTTGTGCGGTGAGTCGACGAACTTCCGCTTGCCGACGTAGAGGACCGAGGCGAGCGCCGCGAAGCCCGCGCTCGCGTGCACGACGATCCCACCGGCGAAGTCGCGCGCGCCCCAGTGCGCGAGCATGCCGCCGCCCCAGAACATGTGCACGAATGGGTAGTAGACAGCGAGTTGCCAGACGACGAGGAACAGCAGGTACGCCTTGAACGTGACGCGGTTCGTGAAGGCGCCGGTGATCAGGGCCGGCGTGATGATCGCGAACATCATCTGGTAGGCGATCAGCACGGTCAGAGGGATGTGCGACGGCTCGTAGACCGAGTGGACGGTGACGCCCCGCAGGAACGCGTAGTCGAAGTTGCCGTAGATCCCGTTCGTGCCGCCGCTGAAGCAGAGCGAGTAGCCGACGAACCACCACAGGGCAGTCGTGATCCCCATCGAGGCGAAGCTCTGGATCATGATCGTCAGCGTGTTTGAGCGGCCGACGAGCCCGCCGTAGAAGAAGGCGAGACCCGGGGTCATCAGCATCACCAGGGCCGCGGCGAGGAGCATGAAGCCCGTGTTTGCGCCGTTGATCACGGCGCGAACTTTCGGCCCGAGGCGCGCGTTTCCTGCCGGAACGGTGCCTACTTGACGAGCTCGCTCCGATGTGAGAGGTTACGCGGCGTCAAAGCCCGGGAACTGCGCAAGCGGTTCGCGGGCTTTGGCATTTCCGGGGGTCTCCGCCGTCAGGCGGCGCGCAGGAGAGGCACGTCGTCGGTCCGGGTGAGGAACGCCGGCCGGCCCGAGCGGAGGTAGTCGACCACTGCGTCGTCACGCTTCGCACAGGGCAGCAGCGTTTTCCAGCCGAAGAGATGCTCGGGCTGATGGAAGTCGCCGCTCGCGACCGCCGGCAGCTCGCGCTCGGCGACCCAGGCAAAGAGCTCGCGGCGGTTGAACAGCTCCCACCGGTCGACCAACGGTGCCAGCTCGGCCCAGTCGCGCGAGAAGCGCTGCGTCGGCCGAGCGGGCGGGACTTCGCCATCGCCGCGGCGGTAGGGGTGAGCCGCAATCAGAGCGGCCCCGGCGTCACGCGCACGAACGAGCGCCGACTCGACGCCGTCGTCCACCGCGACGAAGTCGCGCAGGCCGACCGCGACCGTGTGCGCCGAGGCAAACGGATCCGGGTCGTCGTAGGTCAGCTCGAGGCCCGGCAGGACGAGCAGGTCGTAGTCGCGTCTCGCCCGTTCCGACTGCGCGGCGATCTCGGCGAGGTAGTCGGCGTGATTCTCGGCGCGGACGCCGAACGGGAGCGCGTCGGCCGAGTCTCCGCGGACGACGTGGTCGGTGACGGCGAGGACGTCGAAGCCGTTGGTGCCGTAGAGATCGACGAGCTCCGGAAGGGTCAACGCCCCGTCGCTCCACCTCGTGTGAGCGTGGAGCTCGCACAGCAAGGGCTCGACCTTTCTGCGCATCCGCCCTCAGGGTGCGCGACGCGGCGGCCGCCGGGGGCGAGATCTGGTTACGAACGGGCTACGAACTCGATTCGGCGGCGCTCAGCCTCTGCAACACCGCATCGACCCGCAGGAAGCCGCCCTTCGCGCCCTCCTCGACCCCGTACTGCATCGTCGTGTCGCGCTCCTCGGTCGTGGCGAAGCGCATCGTCTGCGTCAGCTTCGTCCGCTCGCCCAGCTCCTCGAATTCGAGAATCTGGACGTGGTTCTGGAACGTCTGCACGAGGCGCGCCGGCGGGTCGACCTCGCGGAACTCGCCCTCGACGACGCCGTGGCCCGTGTCGAAGCGCCACTTGCCGCCCGGCCGCACGTCCATCTCCTCGACGACCGTCTGGCCGCCCCACCATTCCGGGATCAGCGCGGGATCCGTCCAGACGGAGAAGACGTGGGCCCGCGGCGCGTCGAACTCCCGCTCGACGCGGATCTCCAGCTCGTTCGGCTTCGTGACGATGGTCTCGTTCATCAGCTCACGGCCTGCTTGACGAGCTTCGCGATCTTCGCCTCGTCGGTCTTGGTCAGCTTCGGCAGGGCGTACGAGGTCGGCCACATCGAACCGGCGTCGAGGTTCGCCTTGTCGTTGAACCCGAACGTCGAGTAGCGCTCCTTGAACTTGCCGGCGTCCTTGAAGAAGCAGATGACCTTGTCGTCCTTCGAATAGGCCGGCATGCCGTACCACGTGCGCGGCGTGAGCTCCGGCGCCGCCTTGCGAACGATCGCGTGGATCCGCTCCGCGATCCTGCGGTCCGCTGCCGCCATCTTCGCGATCGCCGCGAGAACAGCCTTCTCGCCTTCGGCGTCCTTCAACGCCGCCTTCGCCGCAGCCTTTTCCTCGGCTGTGAACTTCCGTGCCATTCAGACTCCTTTCGTTCGTTCGACGACCCGGGCGAACCGGTCGAGTCTCCGCAACCACGTGCTGATGCCCTCGAACGCGTACGGCGCGAGCATGCACCTGCGCACCCGCCCGACCTTCTCCGTGGTGACGAGCTCCGCGTCCTCGAGCAGCCGGATGTGTTTCTTCATCCCGGTCAGCGTCATGCCGAAGGGCTCGGCGAGCTCGCTGATCGATGCGCTGCCCGAGCCCAGCCGCTCGAGGACGGCGCGACGGGTCGGGTCTGCGAGGGCGCTGAAGGCGCGGTCGACGTCGTGAACATACTGAACCATCGAGTTCACTATACCAGTTCGCGCGCGGCAGGTGGTTCATAGTTGCTCCATGGCGGAGGTCCGGCTCGCGGAGCTCGTCGCGGCGCTGTCGCTCGGCGTCGATCTCGGCTTCGGGCAGCCGATGGAGCACGTCTTGCGCGAGTGCATGATCGCTCTGCGCCTCGCCGACCGGATGGAGCTCGAGGACGCCGAGCGCTCCACCGTCTATTACACGGCGCTGCTGGTCAACGTCGGCTGCCACTCCGACGCGCACGAGCAGGCGAAGTGGTTCGGGGACGACATCGCGCTCAAGTCCGGCAAGTACGAGGAGCGAAACCTCCGCGCGGCAGCCGCGATGCTGAGCCTCGTCGGGAGCGGCAACCCGCCCCTGCATCGCTTCCGGGTCGGGCTCGAGTTCGCGATCTCCGGCCGCCACGACCTCGACGGGATGATCGCGCGCCACTCGGCGCTCGCGCGTGCACTGGCGGAGCGGCTCGGCCTGCCGGAGGAGGTGCAGAAGGCCGTCGGTTCCTCGTACGAGCAGTGGGACGGCAAGGGCTGGCCCGGCGAGCTGGCCGGAGACGGCATCCCCGCCGCCGCACGGCTCGCCCAGTTCGCCGAGTTCGTCGAGGTCGCGCATCGGGTCGGAGGCGTCGACGCCGCGCTCGCGCTCGCCGAGCGACGCTCCGGGTCGCAGTTCGACCCGGAGCTGGCTGCGGTGCTGCGCACGGATCCGGATGCGATTCTCGGCGAGCTCGACTCGGCCCACACGTGGACGGCCGTGATCGAGGCCGAGCCGGCCCTGCGTGTCACGCTGTCCCGCGACGCGTTCGACCAGGCGCTTCTCGCCGTCGCCGACTTCGTCGACCTCAAGTCGCCGTACACGCTGGGACACGCGCGGGCGGTGGGCGAGCTCGCGGCTGCCGTGGGCGAGCAGCTCGGTCTCCCGGACGACGAGATCGGCCTGCTTCGTCGCGCAGGATTGGTGCACGATCTCGGGCGCCTAGGCGTCTCGAACGCGATCTGGGACAAGCCGGCCCCACTCGGCGCGGGCGAATGGGAGCGGGTGCGGCTGCACCCGTATCTCACCGAGCGGATGCTCCACCAGTCGGCTGCCCTCGCGCCGCTCGCCGCCGTCGCCGTGCAGCACAGGGAGCGACTCGACGGCTCCGGGTATCCGAAGGGCCTCTCCGGCGGGGCGATCTCCCGGCCGGCGCGCATCCTCGGAGCGGTCGACGCGTACCGGTCGATGTGCGAGCCTCGTCCGTATCGCCCGCCGTTGAGCGGCGAGGAGGCAGCGGCCGAGCTGCAAGCGGAGGCGAGAGAGGGCAAGCTCGACGCGGAGGCGGTGGCCGCCGTGCTCGCCGCAGCGGGCCATCCGGTGAGCCGCCGCCGCGAGTGGCCGGCCGGATTGACGGCCCGCGAGGTCGACGTCCTGCGGCTGGTGGCGCGCGGCCTCTCCAGCAAGCAGATCGCCGCGCGAGCTCGTGATCACGCCGAAGACGGCGCGCAACCACATCGAGCACATCTACACGAAGATCGACGCCTCCTCCCGCGTGGCCGCAAGCCTCTTCGCGACCGAGCACGGGCTGCTCTGAGCCGCCTCGAAAGATGAGGCAATCGCCCCAGGCGGCACTGAGCGCACCGCCGTAACCTCGCTGCATGAGCCTACGAAAGAACTTCTTCGCAGCAACGTACGACCGCATGTCACGCAAGAACGAGGAGCACGGCGTGCGCGCCCTGCGCCAGGATCTGCTCGCAGACGCCGGCGGACGTGTTCTCGAGATCGGCGGCGGGACTGGCGCGAATCTTCCCTTCTACGACGGAGCGGTCGAGTCGCTGGTGCTGACCGAGCCGGAGCCGGCGATGCTGCGCCGCCTCCAGCGCAAGGCGCGCGAGCAGGCGCCGCTCGCCAAGGTCCTGCGGGCGCCCGCCGAGGATCTGCCGTTCGAGGACGCGAGCTTCGACACCGTCGTCTCGACGCTGGTGCTCTGCGGCGTCGACGACCAGAACCGGGCGCTCCGCGAGATCCGTCGCGTCCTGCGACCCGGTGGGCGCCTGCTCTTCCTCGAGCACGTGCGTTCCGACGATCCGAAGTTCGCGCGCTTCCAGGACCGCATCAACTGGCTGAACCGCTTCGTGGTCGACTGTGACTGCAACCGGCCGACGCTCTCCTCGATCGAGGCCGCGGGCTTCACGGTCTCCAAGCTCCAGCACTCCACGATGCCGAAGGCGCCGAAGTTCGTCCGACCACTGATCGTCGGCTCGGCGCAGAGCTAGCGGCTCCTGGAATCCGACTGCGCCCGCCCTGCGATGAGCAGGACGGAAGGCTCAGTCGAAGGAGGAGATGAATATGAAAAGGATGTTCGCGATCGCACTCGCGGTGGTCGGCCTCGTCGCCGCGGCGTACGGCGGTGCAGCCGCGTCCGCGGCGGCGCAGCACACGAAAAGCTCGACGGCCGCGACGACGCGCAAGGTCAAGGGCCTCGGCGTCGTGCTCGTCAACGCAAAGGGCAGGACGCTGTACACCTTTGCGAAAGATCAGCGCCGCCACGTGACGTGCACCGGAGATTGTGCGGAATACTGGCCGCCGCTGAAGTGGAACCGCGCCGGCAAGCCGACGGCGGGCGGAGCGGTGAAGAGCAAGCTCCTCGGCGCGGACATGAGCCCCGGTGGCGGCGAGGTCGTGACGTACAACAAGTGGCCCCTCTACACGTACGAGGGCGACGGCGCCGCGGGCCAGGCCAACGGGCAGGACGTCAATCTCAACGGCGGCAAGTGGTACGTCATCACGCCCTCAGGAACGTTGATCAAGCACAAGCCGTAGACCGTCCTCTCACCGCTCGAAGCGCCAGGGGATGGAGGCGTCCGGGTAGCGTCCAGGCTGTGAGCACGCTGGCCGAGCTCGACGCTGCGCACGTCATCCATCCCCATGCCGTGGTGGGCAGTCCGGCGCCTCCAGTCGTGTGGTCGCACGGCAAGGGAGCACTGCTCTGGGACGTCGACGGCAAGGAGTACGTCGATGGCACCTGCGGCCTCTGGCAGTGCGCCGTCGGCCACGGCCGGGAGGAGCTGGGGCGCGTCGCCGCCGAGCAGATGGCGAAGCTCGAGTTCTACGCCTCGTTCTGGAACTTCGCCAACGAGCCTTCGATCCGGCTCGCCGCCCGGCTCGCGGAGCTCTCGCCGCCCGGGCTCGACCACGTCTTCTTCACCAACGGCGGCTCGGAGGGAACCGAGACCGCGCTCAAGCTCGTCCGCCTCGCGTGGGATGCGAAGGGGCAGTCCGAGCGCGACCTGATCCTCTCGCGTAAGTCGGCGTACCACGGCGTCGGCTCGGCCTCGCTCGCGGCGACCGGCCTCGCGCCGCTGAAGGAGGGATTCGACCCGCTGCCGCCCGGTTTCGTCCATCTCTCGACACCGACCTTGCGCTCGGATGTCGACGAGCTCGTCGGCGAGCTCGAGCAGACGATCGCCGAGCTCGGCGCGGAGTGCATCGCCGCCTTCGTGGGCGAGCCGGTGATGGGCGTGGGAGGGATGATCCCGCCGCCCGACGGCTACTGGCCACGGGTGCAGGAGGTGCTGCGGCGGCACGGCATCCTGCTCATCCTCGACGAGGTGGTGACCGGCTACGGTCGCACGGGCTACTGGTTCGCGGCGCAGCGGTTCGGGCTCGACCCCGACGTGATCGTGACGGCCAAGGCGATCACGAGCGGCTACGTCCCGATGGGCGCCGTCTTCGTCCACGACCGCGTCGTCGAGATGCTCGACGGCACCGCCTTCCGCCACGGGTTCACGTACAACGGGCATCCGGTCGGCGCCGCCGTCGGCCTCGCCAATCTCGAGATCATCGAGCGCGAGGGGCTCGTCGAGCTCGCGGCCGAGACCGGCTCGTACATGCTCGAGCGCCTCCAGCCGGCCGCCCAGATGGCCGGTGTGCTCGAGGTGCGCGGCGTGGGGCTGATGCTCGCCGTGGAGCTCGAGCAGGGCCTCGACGCCACTCCGGTTGCGGCCGGTGCGCTCGAGCGCGGAGTGGTCGTCCGCGCGGCAGGCGAGAAGCTCGTCATGTCGCCGCCGCTCGTGATCGAGCCCGAGCAGGCCGACCGCGTCGTCGACACGCTCCTCGCGGAGCTCGAAACAATGGGAAACTCGCTCTGATGGGCCGCTTTGTGCCGGACGAGGTCGAGGAGTACGCGGCGCGCTACACGAGCGCGCAGGCCGAGCTCTTCGACCGCCTCGATGCCGAGACCCGGGAGACCCAGCAGAGCCCCCAGATGATGGTCGGCCACATCGAGGGCGCATTCCTCGCCTTCCTCGTCGCGATGACGAACGCCAAGCGGGTCGTCGAGGTCGGCACCTTCACCGGCTGGTCGTCGATCGCGATGGCCGGAGCTCTGCCCCCGGGGGGAAGCATCGTGAGCTGCGACATCAACGAGGAGACGACCGCCGTCGCGCGGCGCTACGCGGAGGAAGCCGGCGTCGCCGACCGGATCGAGTACCGGCTCGGTCCGGCGGTGGAGACCCTCGCGACCCTCGAGGGGCCGTTCGACCTCGCGTTCATCGACGCCGACAAGGGCGGCTACGTCGACTACTACGAGGCGATCCTGCCGAAGCTCGCGCCAGGCGGAACGATCGCCGCCGACAACACGCTCTTCGGCCTGGACGGCGAAGGCGAGAACGCGACTGCGATCGCCCGCTTCAACGATCACGTCCTGCGCGACGACCGCGTGGACACGGTCCTGCTCCCCTTCCGCGAAGGCCTGACGCTGATCCGCCGCCGATGAAGGTCCTCGTCGTCGGGACCGGCGGCGTCGGCGGCGCGGTCGCCGCGGTTGCCAAGCGGCGCGGCTTCTTCGAGCAGATGACGTTCGCGGATCTCGATCCTGCCCGCCCGCAGGCGCTCGTCGAGCGTGAGGGCGACAGCCGTTTCGTCGCGGCGCAGGCCGACGCGAGCGACAAGGACTCGCTGGTGAGCCTCCTGCGCGAGACCGAGGCGGACGCCGTGCTCAACGCGGCCGATCCGCGCTTCAACCCGCCGATCCTCGAGGCCGCGTTCGAGTACGGCTGCACGTATCTCGACATGGCGATGACGCTCTCGGGGCCGGGCGTGATGCTCGGCTCCGAGCAGCTGGAGGCGGACGAGCGCTGGCGCGAGCGCGGGCTGCTCGCGCTCTCCGGCATCGGCGTCGAGCCAGGACTCGCCGACGTTTTTGCCCGCTATGCAGCAGACCACCTATTCGACGAGATCGACGAGGTGGGAGTCCGCGACGGCGCCGACCTCGTCGTCGAGGGCTACGACTTCGCGCCGACCTTCTCGATCTGGACGACGATCGAGGAATGCCTGAATCCGCCGTTGATCTGGGAGAAGGAGCGCGGCTTCTACACGACCGAGCCGTTCTCGGAGCCGGAGCTGTTCGAGTTCCCGGAGGGCATCGGCGTGATCGAGTGCGTCAACGTCGAGCACGAGGAGGTCGTGCTCGTGCCGCGTGAGATCGACTGCCGGCGCGTGACCTTCAAGTACGGGCTCGGGACCGAGTTCATCGACGTCCTCCAGACGCTCCACAAGCTCGGCCTCGATTCGACCGAGCCGGTGCGGGCTCGCGGAGTCGAGGTCGCGCCGCGCGACGTCGTCGCCGCCGCTCTCCCCGACCCCGCGACGCTCGGTGACCGGATGCGCGGCAAGACGTGCGCCGGCACGCTCGTGACGGGCAAGCGCAAGGACGGCACGGACGGCGCCGTCTACCTCTACCACGTCGCCGACAACGAGCGGACGATGCGCGAGTACGGCCATCAGGCGGTCGTCCTCCAGACGGCCATCAACCCGGTGATCGCGCTCGAGCTGCTCGCGGCCGGCACCTGGCAGGGCACGGGAGTGCTCGGCCCCGAAGCGTTCCCGCCCGACCCCTTCCTGGAGCTCCTGGCCGACTACGGCGAGCCGCACGGGATGGTCGAGGGCGACCCCCGCCGGACGTAGCCGCCTTCACCACCAAAGGTGTCGCGCGCGCCGGTCCCGGGCACCGTCATGCCGTGGCGCGACTCTTATACAAGCCCTTGGGACTCGTCTTCAGCCTCCTCGGTGGGATGGCGGCTCGTGCGATCTTCAAGCGGGTGTGGAGTGCCGCCGGTCGCGAGGAAAAGGTGCCGAAGGCGACCGACAAGCGCAAGGGATGGGGCGAGGTAGTGCTCGCAGCCGCCGCACAGGGTGCGGTCTTCGGCGGCGTGAAGGCTCTCGTCGACCGCGCCGGCGCTACCGGATTCGCTCGCTTGACCGGCGCCTGGCCGGGAGAGTCCGCTCAACGCGGGAGGGAGTAGGCGACGATCTCGCCCCGCGGTGCTCGAGGACTAGCGGGACGGCTCTTCGATCAGGTCGCCGACCTCGTGCCGCGCGAACGCGTCCTCGGTGCGCCGGCCCGGGATGCGAAAGCCGACCAGCATGCCGACCGCCGGGGCGATCGCACACGCCGCGAACGCAACCGTGTAGCCCGAGGCCGACGGATAGCCGCCGTGCTCGATCGAGCCCGCGAGGATCGACGCGACGACGGCGCCGCCGAACGCGCCGCCCACCGTCCGCGTGACGGTGTTCATCCCGGTGGCGATGCCGGTCTCGACGGGCCCGACGTTCTCGATGATCAGGTTGACCATCGCCGCGAATGCGAGCCCGATCCCGGTTCCGAGCAGGAACGCGGCGAGGTAGATCTGCCAGCTCTCGTCCCGGAAGGCGGCGAGCAGGGCGTAAGCGCCGCTGGCGAAGAGCGCGCCCGCGAGCAGCGGCGGTTTCGACCCGAAGCGCTTCTCGAGCCGCCCGGTCTGGGCGCCGAAGACGAGCATGGCGACGGTCGCGGGGAGCAGGAAGAGGCCCGCCTCGGTGACGGACGCGCCGAAGCCGTAGCCGACGTGTTTCGGCGTCTCGACGAAGTTGGGGATGAGGATGAACGACGAGTACATGCCGAAGCCCAGCAGGGCGGCGACGGTGTTGGTCGTCCAGACGCCTCGGATTCGCATCATGCGCATGTCGACGAGCGGCTGCGGCGACCGGCTCTCGTTCCGGACCCAGACGGGGAGCACGACGGCGCCGATTGCAAGCAGGACGAGAGTCTTCGGCGAGCCCCACCCCCAGACCGGCGCCTCGCTCACCGCAACGAGCAGAGCCGCGAGACCGATCGACATCAGGACCGCTCCGGTCCAGTTCACGGTTCCCTTGCTGCGCACCGGCGATTCCGGCACGAAGAAGTGGATGGCCACGGTGGCAGGGACGAGCAGGATCAGCGGCAGCCAGAAGAGGTAGTGGTAGTCGAGGTGGTCGACGATCGGCCCGGCGAGGACGATGCCGGCGCCGCCGCCGACGCCGAGCAGCGCCGACATCAGCCCGATCCCGCTCGCGATGCGCTCGCGCGGAAACTCGTCGCGGATGATCCCGAAGGCGAGCGGAAAGAGCCCACCCGCAGCGCCCTGGATGACGCGGCCGATCAGCATCACCGTCAACGTCGTTGCGAGCGCGGAGGCCACCGTTCCGACACAGAGGAGGACGAGCACGCCGACGAGCAGCCGCTCCTTGCCGTGGATGTCGCCGAGGCGGCCGATCACCGGTGTCGCGATCGACGCGCTGAGCAGATACGCCGTCAGCACCCAGCTGGCGGAGTTGACCGAGGTGTGGAACGCGTCCTGGAGCTCCGGTAGCGCCGGCGCGACGAGCGACTGCAGCAGCGCATAGGCGATACCGGCGGTGGCCAGCAGCGCGAAGGTGACGTTGTAGTGCTGCCGCCCCCCGCTCACACCTCTCATCTAGCACGTGACGAGTTGCCGCCGCCTCGCGATTCGTGCGAGGCTGTCACCAGTTCGATACACGCCCAACCGTCAACTCTGAACGGACGCCTCGTCGGGCGTTCGCGCACTCATCATCGACAAGCGATAGGGGGAATCAATGCGTCTTCGTCTGTTCGGCCTCATCGCGCTGGCGTGCGCGTGCACCGGTGCCATCGTCGCGTTTGCTCTTCCGGCGGCCGCATCCGGACACGGCGCGGGCCACCCGCCCGCGGCTCCGGGGAACGACCCCGGCTTTCCGCATCTGGATCACGTCTTCGTGATCATGATGGAGAACACGTCGTATTCGGATCTCCTCAGTCCGTCCAACACGAATACGACGTTCATCCAGAGCATCGCAAACACGTACGGGCTCGAGACGAACTACTCGGGCGTCACGCACGTGAGCCTGCCGAACTACATCGCGGCCACGAGCGGTTCGAACTGGGGTTCCAACAGCGACGACGTCGCGCAGGCCCCGCTCTTCGATCACACGAACCTCGTAGACCAGTTCGAGCAGAAACACGTGAGCTGGAAGGCGTACATGGAGGATCTACCGTCTCCGGGCGACACGCTGACCCAGACTTCGGACGGCCTCTACGTGCGCAAGCACGACCCGTTCCTGATGTATCCGGACATCTACAACGACTCGTCTCGGGCGAACAACGTCGTCCCGCTGACGCAGCTCACCACGGATCTGGCGAAGAACAAGGCGCCGCAGTTCGTCTGGATCACTCCGAACCAGTGCAACAACATGCACGGCGGCGCGCCATCGTGTCCGTATCCCGACACGCCGACCGACGCCAACCAAGTCGCCCTCTACCAGGACGGCGACTCGTTTGTGAAGACGTGGGTGACCGCGATCATGCACTCGAAGGCGTGGACGGGCCACTCGGCCATCTTCGTGACCTGGGACGAGAGCAGCTTCGCCGACGACGCGCCCTTCGGGCCGAACGACACCAGCGGCTGCTGCGATGCGCCGAGGCTTCCCGCCACACCGCCCAACCCGACCAGCGGCGGCGGCGGGGACCTCGCCGGCGGCAGTGTCTACGGGGGAGGCCAGGTCCCGATGATCGTCATCACCCGGAACGGACCCCACGGCGTGACCGACGACACTGCGACGAACCACTACTCGTTGCTCCAGACGATCGAGCAGAACTGGAACCTCCCGTACCTCGGGAACGCGAGCGACACCCTGCAGGTCCACTCGCTCGCACCACTCCTCAAAGGTCACTGAGACCACGAACGCACAGACCCGGCGCGACCCTCCGCAAGGTGGGAGCGCCGGGCCCGTGCCAAGGCGAGGCGGTTTAAGGTCCCGAATCCCACGCACTGCCTTCCCCAGGGGATCGCAGATCCCTGAATCCGGCGATCCCTGTCTCGCGTACTTCGCCACAAGGACTTTGTGAGCGAAGCTGTCGACAACCGCCGCGCGCGCGCTTTCTGGCTGGCCGCCCCCGGCCGCGGAGAGATCCGCCAGGTCGGGCTCCCCGAGCCCGGGCCGGGCGACGTGGTCGTGCGCACCGTCCGCTCGGCGATCAGCCGAGGCACCGAGACGCTCGTCTTCCGCGGCGCGGTGCCGCCGGCGGAGCACGAGCGGATGCGGGCGCCGTTCCAGGAGGGTGACTTCCCGGGCCCGGTCAAGTACGGCTACCTCAACGTCGGCGCCGTCGAGGAAGGCCCGGCCGAGCTGCGCAGGCGCACCGTGTTCTGTCTCTATCCGCACCAGACCGCGTACGTCGTGCCGGCCGGTGCCGTCTTCGTCGTGCCGGAGGACGTGCCGGCTTCGCGCGCCGTGCTCGCGGGGACGGTCGAGACCGCGGTCAACGCACTCTGGGACGCGGGGCCGCTCGTCGGAGACCGCGTCGCGGTCGTTGGTGCCGGGATGGTCGGATGCTGCGTCGCGCGGCTGCTGCAGCAGTTTCCGGGCTCTCGCGTGACGCTCGTAGACGTCGATCCGGCGCGCGCGGACGTCGCCGCGGCTCTCGGCGTCGACTTCGCTCTGCCCGAAGAAGCGGACGGTGGTCTCGATCTCGTCGTGCACACGAGCGCGACGTCTGCGGGCCTCCAGCGCTCGCTCGAGCTGCTCGCGCCCGAGGGGACGGTGCTCGACCTGAGCTGGTACGGCGACACCGAGGTTCGGCTCTCGCTCGGCGGCGCGTTCCACGCCGGCCGGCTCGGCATCCGCTCGAGCCAGGTCGGGACGATCTCCCCGGCCCGCGCCTCGCGCCGCACGACCGCCGACCGTCTCGCGCTCGCGCTCGAGCTGCTGCGTGATCCCGCCTTCGACGTCCTCCTCACCGGCGAGTCGCCGTTCGACGAGCTGCCCGACGTGATGGCGCGGCTGGCCGAGGGAAGCCTGCCCGCGCTCTGCCACACGATCTCTTACGGAGAGGGATAGGGGTGTTCAGCGTGACCGTCCGCGATCACGTGATGATCGCCCACAGCCTGCGGGGCGAGAGCTTCGGCCCTGCCCAGCGGCTCCACGGCGCGACCTACGTGGTCGACGCCACGTTCCGGCGGTCGGAGCTCGACGCCGACGGCGTGGTGATCGACATCGGCCGCGCGAGCGAGGAGCTGCGCGCCGTGCTCGCGGAGCTGAACTACCGCAATCTCGACGACGAACCGAGTCTCGCGGAGGTGAACACGACCACGGAGGAGCTCGCTCGGGTCGTCGCCGACCGGCTGGCGGAACGCATCGGCGACCTCGCCGGGGAGCTCGACAGGCTCGTGGTCACGCTGCACGAGTCGCATGTCGCGTCCGCGTCCTACGAGCGAGAGCTGTGATGGACGTCCACTTCGTCGTCCCTGCCGGTATCGACGATCCGGCTCGCCCGAGCGGAGGCAACGCGTACGACCGGCGCGTTTGCGACGGCCTCGCCGCGGCGGGCTGGGACGTGCAGATGTACGAGGTTGCGGGCTCGTGGTTGTCGCCCGATGCGCCCGCGCTCGATGCTCTCGCCGCAGTCGTCGGCGCGATCCCGGACGGATCTCTCGTGCTGCTCGACGGGCTCGTCGCGTCGCCGGCGCCCGGGGTGCTGGTTCCGGAGGCAGCTCGCCTGCGGCTCATCGCGCTCGTCCACATGCCGCTGCGCAGCGAGCGCGAGGGGGAGGTCCTCTCGGCTGCCGCTTCCGTCGTGACGACGAGCGCCTGGGCCCGGCGAGCGCTGCTCGACCTCTACGCGCTCCCGGCCGACCGCGTCCATGTCGCCGAGCCCGGCGTCGATCGCACCGAGCTCGCTCCCGGAACGGCGGCCGCCGGCGCCCTGCTCTCGGTGGCCGCCGTGATCCCGGGCAAGGGCCACGACCTCCTCGTCGACGCCCTCGTCCCGCTGACGAGCCTGCCCTGGGAGTGTCTCTGCGTCGGCAGCCTGGAACGCGACCCGGCCTTCGTGGAGCTGGTCCGCCGCCGCGCGGCGGAAGGTGGAGTCGAGCGGCGCGTGCGCTTCCCGGGCCCGCGGGCGGGTGCCGACCTCGACGGCAGCTACGCGACCGCGGATCTGCTCGTCCTTCCCTCGCGCGCGGAGTCGTACGGCATGGTGGTCGCCGAGGCACTCGCCCGCGGCCTGCCCGTTGTGGCTGCCGAGGTCGGCGGCGTGCCGGAGGCTCTGGGGCAGGGCGCGGACGGCGCCCGGCCGGGTCTGCTCGTTCCGCCCGACGATCCGGTGGCGCTGCGCGCCGCGCTGCGAGCGTGGCTCGAGGATCCCGGCCTCCGCCGCCGGCTGCGCCGCGCCGCCCGCGAACGCCGCGAGTTGCTTTCCGATTGGTCGACGACGACCTCCACAGTGGCAGACGTTCTCGAAAGGGCAGCGTGACGATGCTCCAAGCGAACCGGGTCAGCTCCGACTGGCTCGAGCTGCGCGAGCCCGCGGATGCGGCGGCCCGGTCGCGCGAGCTCGTCGGGCAGCTTCGCGGGAGGTTGGCCGACCGTGACGTGCTGGTGATCCACGACCTCGCCTGCGGCAGCGGGTCGATGGGCCGTTGGCTCGCGCCCCAGCTGCCGGGGCCGCAGCGCTGGGTCCTGCACGATCGCGACCCCGATCTGCTCGCCCTGGCCGCCGCCGACGTTCCCGCGGGCGTCACCGTCGAGACACGGCTCGGCGACGTGACTCGGCTTGGCCCGGACGAGCTTGACGGTGCGAGCCTCATCACCGCGTCCGCCCTGCTCGACCTGCTCACCGAGGACGAGCTGGCAACGCTCGTCGTTTCCTGCGCCGGAGCCGGCTGTCCGGTGCTCTTCACGCTCTCCGTCACCGGCCGCGTCCAGCTGCTGCCGGCGGATCCGCTCGACCAACGTATCGCGGCCTCGTTCGACGAGCACCAGCGCCGCGTGACGTCCCGGGGCCGCCTCCTCGGCCCGGACGCCGTCGACGCCGCGGTCGAGGCGTTCCGCGCCGCAGGCGCCGAGGTCGTCGTCAAGCCGAGCCCGTGGCGGTTCGGCGCAGACGAATCCAGCCTCGCCACCGAGTGGTTCGCGGGCTGGATCGGCGCCGCCTGCGAGCAGAACCCGGATCTGGACGCTGACGTGGATCTGTACCGCCGGCGTCGTCAGAGAGATGTCGAAGCCGGCTGCCTCGCAGTCACCATCGGTCACGCCGATCTGCTGGTGCTGCCGTGAGAAGCCTCCGTCGGTGGATCGGCCCAGCGGTCTCGCTTGCGTTTCTCGCGATCGTGGTCTGGCGTCTCGGCACCGGACCGTTCGTCGCCGGCGTCGAGGCCGTCGACGCCCGCGCTCTGCTCGCCGCTGCCGGTATCTTCTTCCTCACCACCGTCTGCGCCGCCTGGCGGTGGACGATCGTGTCCCGGGGTCTCGGCGTCCGTCTCTCCTTTCCGGCGGCCGTCGCCGCCTACTACCGGGCCGTGTTTCTCAACCTGCTGCTTCCGGCCGGCATCGCCGGTGACGTCCACCGCGGCGTCACGCACGGCCGGGAGGTGCAAGACGTCGGACGTGGGTTGAGGGCCGTCTGGTGGGAGCGGGCAGCGGGGCAGGTTGTCCAGGTCGTGCTCGCGATCGCGCTGCTGCTGGTTCTGCCCTCGCCGGTGCGCCCGTCCATGCCCCTCGTCGCTGCCGGCGCGGTCATCGCCGTCCTCGCGATCGTGCTCCTGGTCCGGGCGAGACGGGGAGGCGCTCGCTCCAGGTGGACGCGCATCCGGAGCACCGTGGCTTCCGATCTCCATAACGGAGTCCTGCGCCGGAGTGCGCTGCCGGCGATCGTGTTCACCTCGATTCTCGTGTTCGTCGGCCACGCCGCGACGTTCATCGTGGCCGCGCGGACGACCGGCGTCGACGCGCCGCTTTCCCGCCTCGTGCCGCTGGCCGTGCTCTCGTTGCTCGCAGTGGTCTTGCCGAGCATCGCCGGCTGGGGGCCGCGGGAAGGAGCAACGGCCTGGGTGTTCGCGGCGGCGGGCCTGGGTGCCGAGCGCGGCGCCGCGACTGCCGTCGCCTACGGCGTCCTGGTGCTCGCCGCGAGCCTGCCGGGCGCGATAGTGCTCGTCATGGGCTGGCTTCCACGTCGCCGTGGCTCGGGCACGCGGTCGCGCGGACGCGTCGTCTTCGGGCCGGAAGGAGCCGCCGATGCGTGAGCGTCCCTACACGCTGCTCTCGTGCTGCGTCTCGATCGACGGCTACATCGGGAACGCGGCCTCGCGGCTGCTGCTCTCGAACGAAGCCGACTTCGACCGGGTCGACGCCGTGCGTGCCTCCTGCGACGCAATCCTGGTCGGGGCCGAGACCGTCCGGGTCGACAACCCCCGGCTGCTCGTACGCTCGAAGGCTCGTCGAGAGGATCGGGCCGCCCGCGGGCTGCCGGAGTCGCCGATCAAGGTGACGGTCACGCGGCGCGCCGAGCTCGACGCCCGCGCCGATTTCTTCAATGCCGGAGACGCCCAGAAGATCGTCTACTGCGCGAGATCGGGAGCGGAGCACGCGCGAGATCGGCTCGGTCCGGTCGCGACCGTCGTCGACGCCGGCGACAACATCGAGATGCGCACGCTCAGTACCGACCTGGCGGCGCGAGGCGTCGAGCGCCTGATGGTCGAGGGCGGCGGCACCGTCCACACGCAATTCCTCACCGACGACATCGTCGACGAGTTGCAGCTGACGGTAGCCCCGGTGTTCGTCGGCGACTCGCACGCGACCCGGTTCGTGCGCGACGGCATGTTCCCCTGGAACCCGGCGCGGCGCGCGGAGCTCGTGGACGTGCAGAAGCTCGGCGACGTCGTGCTCCTGCGCTACGCGCTTTCAGCGAGGTTCGACGGATGCTGACGCAACTGCCGAAGGCGACGATCCGCACCCAGGTCGAGCTACCGCTGCGGTTCGCCGACGGGTACGCGACCGAAGCGCGGGTGTTCAGCTTCGACGGGCTCGTCGACGGCCGGGAGCACCTCGCCTTCGCGCTCGGCGATTGGCGGTCTCCTCATCCCGCCGACGACAACCGCGTGCCGCTGGTCCGCCCGCACAGCGAGTGCCTCACCGGCGACACGTTCGGCAGCCAGCGCTGCGACTGCGGGCCGCAGTTGCGCGAGGCCGTCGAGCGGATCGCCGAGGCCGGCGGTTATCTCCTCTACCTGCGGCAGGAGGGCCGCGGCATCGGCCTCTACTCGAAGCTCGAGGCCTACGCGCTGCAGGACGGCGGGATCGACACGTACGACGCGAACCTCGCGCTGGGTCACGACGAGGACGAGCGCAGCTACGTCGCCGCCGCGCAGATGCTCGACGCGCTCGGCGTCTCTCGCGTCGCCGTCCTCAGCAACAACCCCGACAAGGCGCGGCAGCTTCGCTCCTGCGGCGTGACCGTCGTCGAGCAGGTGCCGACCGGCGTGCATCTCTCCGCCGCGAACCACCGCTATCTCGAGACGAAGGCGCGCCGCGGCCGGCACACCCTCGAACTCCCGGACGCCAAATCCGACGCGGCCGCTCTGCCGTAGGAACGCGGGATGATCAGATCCGAGAGCCGCATCGCAATCGACGGGAGCGTCCCCGAGGTCTGGGCCTATCTCTCCGACGTCGGACGCTGGCCCGAGTGGGCGCCGACGGTCGACAAGGGCTGGGTGGCGGGAGGCGCGCCTCTGCAGGCCGGTGCGCGCGTGGAGCAACGGGCGAAGCTGCCCTTCGGGCTGACGCGTTTCCGAGCGCAGGACGTGACCCTGGTCGAGGAGCCGAGCCGCATGGCATTTGCCGGCCCCCTGGGGACGTCCACGGCGCGCTGGGGGATGGAGCTGGAGCCGCTCGACGGTCAGCAGACCGACGCGATGATGTGGGTCGAGGTCGACCTCGAGAACGTGATGCGTGCGATCCCCGGCAGCGTGCTCAACGGCCGGATCCGGCGCGTAATGGATGTCGAGATGGCGGCGATCAAGGCCGCGGTCGAGGCACACCCGAGGACGCCATGAGCCAGGTGGTGAGCCGCGACGAACGCACGCACGAGCGCCTGATCGCTACGTATCGCAAGAAGGCGAGGCACTACAACGTCACCTCCCGCCTCTACCCGGTTCCCGGCTATCCGCAGCAGACGCAGCGACGCCGGGCCATCAAGGCGCTGGCGCTTCAACCGGGCGACACCGTGGTCGACGTGGCCTGCGGCACCGGCCAGAACTTCCCGTTCCTCGAGCAGGCGATCGGACCCGAAGGCCGCATCGTCGGCGTCGACCTGACCGACGCGATGCTCGCCGAGGCTCAGGCCCGGGTCGAGGCGAACGGCTGGCGCAACGTGAGCCTCGTGCAGTCCGATGCCGCCGCGTTCGAGTTCCCGAGCGCGGTCGACGCGATCCTCTCCACCTACGCGCTGACGCAGGTGACCGGCTGCGTCGAGGTGATCGCGCACGGCGCCGCGGCCCTGCGGGCCGGCGGGCGCTGGACGGTGCTCGATCTCAAGCTGCCCGACCACGCGCCCCGGCGGCTGGCGCAGCTCGGAGTCTCGGCCGAGTGGATCGCGCGCCGTCCGTGGGAAACGATCCGCACCGCCATGGAGGCCGAACTGGTCGATGTCTCGTGGAGCGAGCTCTTGCTCGGGACAGCGTTCCTGGCTAGTGGTCGAACGCGTTGAGGAAGCGGTCGCGGAACGCGCTCATGAGCCAGTCCGGCGCCGTTGCGCTTGGCAGCATCCCGTCAGTCCAGCCCCAGCTCGAGAGCCGGTCCATCACCTTCGGGTCGTGGGCGATGATCGTGATGGGCACCTCGTGATTCGCTTGTGAGATGACCGTCGAGGGCTGCTCGTCTCCCAGCACGATGAGCACGGTGTTCTTGTTGCCGTAACGCTCGATGAACGAATCGAGAGTACGCAGGGAGTACTGGATCGAGTGGGCGTATCCCTGCTGGGTGTCGGTCATGCCGATCCGGTCGATCGGTAGGCGGTTGAAGATCGATCCGTTGCCGAGTCGTTTCCAGGAGATCAGCGACGGAATACGGAACCAGGGGTTGTGGCTCGACGTCGTGTCGATCTCGGCGAAGATCGGCGGGCGGTTCCGCTTGCTCAGCTCGCGCTGCTGCAGCGCCTGGAACGCGTACTGGTCCGGCATGGCCGAAAAGCCGAACCTCGGGCCTCGATAGAGGATGCCTCCGCGTTCGTAGATCTTCTCGAAGTGGTAGAAGGACTTCCCGTCCGGCCACGATCCGTGCGTTGAGGGCACGTCGGCAACCGTCCTCCACCCGGCGCGCCGGAACGCGGCCGGGAGCGTCAGACGTGTGCTCTTGATCAGCTGCGAGTAGCGTCCTGGGCTATTGACCCAGGTCCCCGAAAGCAGCGTGGCATGCGAGAGGGCACTTCCTCCGCCGAACGTCGGCGACGTGATCCAGGCGCTGCGGGACGAGAACCCGTCAGCCTGGAGCTGTTGAGTGCCGGCGTTGAGTATCTCGTCGATGGGGGGCGAGAACGACGTCCCCTGGACAGCCATCTGCCCGTAGCTCTCGACGAACACGAGCAGGACGTCCTTGCCACGCAATCCCTTGAGGAGCCGGCCGGGGGGCGTCTTCCCGTACGGATCCTTGCGGGCGAGGAGAGCCTTGTACTCGGCCTCGCTGCGGATGTCGGCCCGCACAGCCTGCACCTCGCCTACCGCGAGATGCGCGGCGCTCGTCGACGCGATCCCGGCGCCGGACACCTGTGCGCCGAACACCCAGCAGAGCACCCACGCGGCGGTGAGCACGCCGATCGTCCGCAGCGAGCGCCTGCGGTGATGGGCCGCAACCCTGGTCAACTGGCCCACGGCCAGTGCCGGGACGGCGAGCGCAGTGAGACCGATGACGATCGATGCTGCGATCGCTAGGTCGGCGTCCCTGTTACCGAAGGTGTCACGTACCGTGCCGACGCCGACCGAGAGGAAGCTCCAGTCCTCGACCGGGTTGAAGGACCGGTCGAAGAAGATAAAGAAGCCGAGGTCGAAGACCTTGATCAGAACCAGCACTCCCAGCAGCGGCCCGATCACCCAGGCCACGAGGCGCCCCACGCGGCTCGGCAGGGCGACGGCCAGGCCGACGATGACGAGCCCTTCGAGCGGGATCCGCACGAAGGCGCCCGGCGTGAGCAGCCACGGCCGGATCGGGAAGACGAGCGTGAACCAGACGACTGCCAGGGCGAGCGCCGTCAGCAGGGCAGCTGTGACCGGATGCCGGAGCCAGGCTGCACGAGCGTGGGGCGGCGCCTCGTCGCGGTGCCGCCACAGCCACCAGACGTCGCGGCCGAACGACTCGGCGAGCATGGCGAGGGCGACGGCGAGCAGCACACGGCTCAGCCACAACGGCGGGACCCCGGCCGCCGCCACCACGAGCGCGACACCCTGCGCTGCCGTCACCGTCTTGCGCCAGTCGCGCCGCGGCAGCGGCGCCCGCAGCCACGGGAGCGCCCAGCCCGCCGCGAGGAACAGGTAGCGCGCGAGGCCGATCAGCAGCACCCAGCCGCCGGCCGTCGGAGCGACCTCGATGCTGAGCACGAGGATCAGGAACGCGTCGACCTCTCCGTCGAGCTTCGCCCCGAGGGCCGATTGCGTCTTCGTGCGCCGTGCAATCCAGCCGTCGGCGAAGTCGAGGGCGAGCGCGAGCGACGCCAGCACCACCAGCGTTGCGGTCGCTACGGGCAGCTCGAAGGACGCAGCGGTGAGGGCGGCGACCCCCACCGCGAGCGTCGCGCGCGTCAGCGTGACCCAGCTCGCCCACCCGAGGCCGGCTGCCGGATCGCGCCAGAGGGCGCGCGCGAGCGCCAGGTTCAGAGCGAGACCGCTGACGAGACCGACGAGCCAGCCGGCGCCGCCGATCCCGACCGTCCCCGCCAGTACGGCGAGGATCAGAACCGTGCCGGCAAGCCCGGCCACCGGAGCGAGCTGCTTGCCCAGCTGGGGCAGCGACCTCCGGTTCGCAGGCAGCGTTGCTCCGCGCTCGAGCATTCGCAGGACAATACGGTGCCCGCCATGTACCGGTTTGGCGAGGCCATGCGGCGGGCGCAGGAGGCGGCGTTCGGCCCGGACGAATACGTCGAGCAGCAGAGCTTCGTCACCGCGTCCGAGATCCGCGCGCTTGCGGAACAGGCGGCTGTCGGCCCGGGTGTCTCGCTTCTCGACCTGTGCTGCGGGATCGCCGGACCGGGCCGCTTTCTGACGCGCGAGCTCGGGTGCGACTACCTCGGCGTGGATGCGAGCGCGAGCGCGGTCGACCTCGCCCGCGAGCGCGCCGGCGGCTTGCCGTGCCGCTTCGAAGTCGCAAAGATACCGCCGCTCCCGTCCGGCACCTTCGACGTCATCCTGCTGCTCGAGACGCTGCTCGCCTTCCGGGACAAGGCGGCGCTGCTCGACGACGTCTCGCGTGCGCTTCCGGCCGGCGGCCGGTTCGCGTTCACGGTGGAGGAGGGGCGGCCGCTGACCGAGGCGGAGCGGGCGCAGATCCCCGCGGCGGACACGGTGTGGCTCATCCCGCTCAGCGAGCTGCACGACCTGCTCGTGCGTGCCGGTCTGGTCGTCGGCTGGCAGCAGGACTGGAGCGAGTCGCATCGCTCGACGGCTGACTCGCTGGCCGATGCGTACGCCGCCGAGGGCCTGGAAGACCTCGTGACGTCCCACCGCCTCTGGAGCGCATGGCTCGCGTCCGGTCGCGTCCGCAAGTTCGCGCTCGTGGCGGAGCGGCGATCCGAGTTTTAGACCCCGAGCTGAATGCGGCCGTTGACGCCGGTTCCGGCCTCGTTCGGCACCCAGCTCGCCTCGACCGTTCGCTCGTCGCCGTTCGGGAGCCGGCACGTGCCGGTGAAGCTCTCGCCTTGCACGTTCGTGACCCGTCCGCGGCACACGTCGCCGCTGGGGAGGTACTCGAGCTGAAGCGACGTCGACTCGAGCCGTTCGGGCGCCACGAGGAGATCGGCGCGGACGAGGAGCTTCTGCGGACCGGGGGCCTGTCCGACGAAGGAGACGATCTCCTGCAGCTGGGTTCCGTTGCGGACCACGCTGCCCGTGAGGGGCTCGTCGATGTTCGCGGCGTTCCAGCGCGGCGGCCTGTGGCTGAGCGGGCCGACGATCAGTAGCGGAAGCGCGACGACGGTCACGGCTCCGGCCGTGGCGACGCGCGTCGCGCGGCCGCCAAAACGCCACAGGAGGAGCGTGAGGACGCTTGCGACCGAGAGCCCGTAGAGGATTGCCAGCCACGGCGCGCCGCGATCGGTTCCGCCCATCAGCCCGTGCAGCGACGCGAACCCCCAGACGGCGAAGTTGAGGTAGTGGGCGCGCCGCCAGAAGCGATACGGCAGCCGGCGCCGGTAGTGGTTCGTGATCGCGAGTGCGACGAGGAGCTCGGCGGCAGCGATCCCGAGGCCCGTCCAGAGCGGCCGGTAGCTCGCCGTGAACGGGACGAGCAGCTGGGTCAGCGAGAAGGGAAGGAACGAGTCGACCGCGATCGCGAAGACGTGGATTCCGACGAGCGAGCCGACGAGGAGCCCACCGAAGCGGTGGATTTCCTCGATGGAGAAGCGCGGCCAGCGTGTGCTCTGGGCCTTCTTGCCCAGGGTCAGGCCGAGCGAGACGACGATGCTGAGCACGACGTACGCCGCGACGCCGGACGCCCGGGCTGCGTACCAGATCGCGGGGCTCGAGCTCAGATGCACGCTTGGAGCACCTCCGTCGCACGTGCCCAGGTGACGTTCTCGACAATCTCGCGGTCGTGGGCGACGAAGCGGCCCGGAATGCCACGCGCGTCGAGCCAATCGGGCCCGCCGTAGCCGAGGAGGAAGCCGGTCTTCGCGGCGATGTCCGCGGAGAGGCAGGTCGCACCCGACGCCGTCACCTGCTCCCACGGAGACTCGCTGGGGAGGCCCGTCTCGGTGTCCACGAGGTGCGCGCCGCGTGAGGCCGTCCCGCTCGTCGCGAGGCCGCCCGCGACGACGCGGATCGCGCCGCCGGCCGGCAGCGCGACGTCCACCGGACCGCGCACGGCGAGATCGCCGCCGACCGAGACGAAGCCGGAACCCTCGAGCGCGGCGGCCGCTTCGTCGACGGTCAATGCCTTGACGACGCCGTTCAGATCGAGCGCCAGACCCGGCGGCCGGGAGAGCAGCCGCCCGGAAACGACGACTTCGCTCCAGCGCCCGCAGAGCGTCGGGTCGACGAGACCGTCCGTCTCCGCCGCGACGTCGAGCGCGACCTCCAGCGCGCTCGAGAAGAGCCGCGAAACGCGGAGCACCCTCGACGGCGACGCGTTCACGCGCGACAGCTCCGACTCGGGACGGAAGAGGCTGAACGTTCCCTCCCAGCGCTCGAGCACACCGGCAGCGGAAGTCCTGAAGTCGCCGGAGACCGCGACCTCACAGCCCATCGCGCGGAACCGGTGCACGAGGTCGACGCTCATGAGGTCGAGCTGGAGACCGCCGGCGGCTGGACCGCAGGCGCGATCTGACCGCCCTGCGCGACGCTGCGCTTCACGGCTCGCTCGAAGGAGGAGGGAGCGCCGAGCGACTTCGCCTTCCCCTTCGCGTGGCCGGGTGCGTGCAGCTTCGCGCCGACGAACGCAACGCCGAAGACGACCGCGGTCAGGAGGCCGATCGCCCTCTTCGCGCTCCGCGCGCGGGCTTGCGCCAGCTCGATGCGGGAATGTCCTGTCATGCCCAGGAGGGTGCCCGCGAGCGATGAGACGGGCATGTGAGGAAGCTGGGAAAACGCTGAGAAGCGGCTCGGCTCGGCTCAGGCCGCTCTCACGGGCGGTTGCTGGACTGTCGAGATGCGGAGACGTTCGGCGGTGCTCGTGGTGCTCGCAGTCGCGGCGGTGGCAGCGCTTGGGCTGGCCGACGTCCATGGGACAGGGCACAAGACGAAGACTCCTCCTCCCAGGCAGGACGCGAAGGCGACTCCCGCGGTGCGTCCACCGGCGGCCGAGGCGGGGCTTCTTCCCTGGCAACTGGCCGCGCCTCTGAGCCGCGAGGTCGTTCTGCCTCGGGCCGGCACCCGTCATGAGCTCGTCGTCCTCGGCGGCCTTAGCTCAGGGGGCTTGTCGACGAACGGCGTTGCCGTTCTCGACACGCGAACCGGCCGGCTCAGATCCGAGGGGAGCCTGCTCCAGGCGACTCACGATGCGGCGGGTGCCGCACTCGGAGCGCGGCAGCTTGTGATCGGCGGCGGCACCGCCGCCCCGGCCGGCGGGACCCAGATCGTGAACGGCGGGAAGGCGACTCGAGGCGTCGCGCCCGCCGGGGCGCGCGCAGACGCGGGCGCCGTGACGATCGGCAGCACGGTGTATGTGGTCGGCGGGTATGACGGGCCCGCGCTGAATCCCGAGGTGGTCTCGACGACAGACGGCCGAAGCTACCGCCCGGTCGCCGCGCTTCGCGTCCCCGTTCGCTACCCGGCCCTCGCGGTGCTCGGCTCCCAGATCTACGTCTTCGGCGGTCTCGGCGCGAACGGACATCCCAGCGATGCGGTCCAGCTCGTCGACCCGGCCAACCGCACGGCGCGAGTGGTCGGCCGGCTACCCAAGCCGCTTGACGGAGCTGCGGCCGGCGTGCTCGGCGGCACGGTCTACCTCGCAGGAGGCAGCACCGCGGCGGGCCCGACTCGCGCCATCTACGCCTTTCAGCCGGGCAAGGTCGCGTTCCTCCGCGCGGGATCGCTGAGAGTCCCCACCGCCAACGCCGGTGCCGCCGTGAGCGACGGCCGGCTCTGGATCGTCGGCGGCGAGTCGAGCAGCGGCCAGCCGGCATCCGACGTCCAGATGGTCGTTCCGAACCCGGGCTTCGGGAAGGCCGGAGATCGCGGCGCCGGCTCGCCGTTCGCCGGAGACCAGTTGCTGATCGCGGACCGAGGCAGCGACCGGCTGCTCCTCCTGAACGACCGCGACCAGGTCGTGTGGAGATACCCGTCACCGGGGCGGGCGGCGCCCCACGGTGGCTTCTACTTCCCCGACGACGCGTTCTTCATCCGGCACGGGAGCGCGATCATCTCCAACCAGGAGGACAACGACACGATCGTCGAGATCGCCTACCCGTCGGGGCGCATCACGTTCCACTACGGTCACCCGCGCACGCCGGGATTCGCGCCGGGGTACCTCAACACGCCCGATGACGCCTACCTTCTCGGCAACGGCGACATGACCGTCGCCGACCCCGGGAACTGTCGCGTCCTCATCATCGACCCGCGCACGAAGCGCGTCCTTCACCAGATCGGCACTCCCGGGCGCTGCCTGCACGATCCTCCGCACGCGCTCGGCTCTCCGAACGGCGACACGCCGCTCGTCAACGGCAACCTGCTCGTCTCGGAGATCAACGGCAGCTGGATCGACGAGCTCACTCCCTCCGGACGGCGCGTCTGGGCCGTCCACCTCGCGATCGGCTACCCCTCCGACCCTCAACAGCTCGGGCCCGACCGCTACCTCGTCGCCGACTACGAGCATCCGGGTGGGATCATCGAGTTCAACCGACAGGGCCGGATCGTGTACCGCTACCAGCCCACCGGTGGCCTCGGCGAGCTCGACCACCCGTCGCTCGTCGAGCAGCTCCCCTCCGGTGTGTTCATGGTCAACGACGACTACAACGACCGGATGGTCGCGATCGACCCGGCGACCCGCGCGGTCGTCTGGCAATACGGCGCGGACGGGCATCCCGGCACAACGCCGGGGCTGCTCAACACCCCGGACGGCTTCGACCTTCTCGCCCCCGGCGGAAGGACGCCAACCCATCCGACGACCGGGTAACTCATCCGAGTCTCACCGGTGGAGTGACAATGACCCCGTCATGCGAGTTCTGGTAGTCGAGGACGAGAGAAAGCTCGGCGAGCTCCTCCGCCGTGGTCTGGGCGAGGAGGGCTATGCGGCGGATCTCGCCGACCGGGGTGAGGAGGCGCTCTGGATGGCGCAGGCCGTCCCCTACGACGCGATCGTCCTCGACGTGATGCTGCCGGGGGCGGACGGCTTCGAGATCTGCCGCAGGATGCGCGGCAGCGGCGTCTGGGCGCCCGTGTTGATGCTCACGGCGCGCGACGCCGTCGACGACCGCGTCAACGGGCTCGACGCCGGCGCCGACGACTACCTCACCAAGCCGTTCGCGTTCGAGGAGCTGCTCGCGCGGCTGCGCGCGCTGACTCGACGCGCCCCGGTCGAGCGGCCGCCTGTGCTCCAGGTCGGCGACCTTCGCCTGGACCCGGCCGCGCACAGGGCGTGGCGCGGCGACCAGGAGCTCGACCTCTCCGCCAAGGAGTTCGCGCTGCTCGAGCTGTTCATGCGGCGGCCCGGCGTGACGCTCAGCCGCACCCAGTTGCTCGACGGCGCCTGGGACTTCGCCTTCGAGAGCCGGTCGAACGTCGTCGATGTCTACGTCCGGTACCTGCGGGAGAAGATCGACCGTCCGTTCGGGCAGCACTCGCTCGAGACCATCCGCGGGGTCGGCTACCGGCTGCGTGCGAGCTAGTGAGCAGCGTTCCGATCCGGATCCGCCTCACCCTGAGCTTCGGGGTTGCGATGGCCCTGGTGCTCGCCGCGGTGGGGCTTTTCGTCTACAAGCGCGTCGGCAACGAGCTGCTCAACACGGTGGACGCGTCCCTGGTCGCACAGTCTCGAGAGGAGATCCACAGCGGCAGCGTCGACACCGACGCCGACAGCGGGCGGACGTTTGCACAGCGGTTCGACTCGCTCGGCCGGCTGCGCAAGTCGCAGCCACGGAATCTGCGGCCGCTCGTCAGGCCCGGGATCCTCGCGGAGGCGCTCGCCGGCAACCGAGTCTGGCTGGACGAGGAACTCCCGCACCGGCGAGGCGAGTGGCGCGTCCTCGCGCTGCCGGTTGCCGGAACCAGGGTGGCGGTGCTCGCGCGCTCGCTGGAGCCGCGGAACGAGTCGCTCGACCACCTCCGTCACGAGCTCCTGATCTTCCTGCCCCTCGCGCTGCTGGCCGCTTTGCTCGGCGGCTACGCGCTCACGGCGCGGGCTCTCGCTCCCGTCGAGCTCTTGCGCCGACGCGCGGAATCTGTCAATCCGGGGGAGCCGAGCAGGCTGCCCGTGCCGCCGGCCGGAGACGAGATCTCCCGCCTCGCCCGGACGCTGAACGAGATGCTCGCCCGCCTGCAGGCGGCCGTCGAGCACGAGCGCCGCTTCGTCGCCGACGCCAGCCACGAGCTCCGCACCCCGCTCGCGCTGCTTCGCACGGAGCTCGACCTCGCACTCCGTCGCCCGCGGTCGCGCGAGGAGCTCGAGAGCGCGTTGCGCTCCGCGGCCGACGAGACGCAGCGTCTGTCCCGGCTCGCCGAGGATCTCCTGCTGATCGCCCGCGCCGACCAGGGGCCGTTGCCGATCCGGCAAGAGACTGTTGCCGTGGATGACCTGCTCGCTGACGCCGCGACGCGATTTGCGAGCCGGGCGGGCTCTCTCGGCCGCGAGCTTCGAGTCAGCGAGAGCGGCCTGCACGTCGATGCCGACCCGCTTCGCGTCGGCCAGGCGCTCGTGAACCTCGTGGACAATGCCCTCACCCACGGCGCGGGCACGGTCGAGCTGCGGGCCGAGGAGCGAGGCGCCTTCGTCGAGCTTCACGTCAGCGACGAGGGCTCCGGTTTCCCGCCCGAGTTCCGGGAGCGCGCCTTCGACCGCTTCAGCCGTGCCGACGAGGCGCGTAGCGGCGGCGGGTCGGGGCTCGGGCTCTCGATCGTGGAGCTCGTCGCCGGCGCGCACGGCGGCAGCGCCGGCCTCGGCGACCCTGAGTCGGGAGGAGCGGACGTGTGGATCTCGCTCCCGCTTGCGCGTGAGCGGTCCCTGCAGCCGCAGTCGGCTGTACCGTTCGCCGCGCGTTGAAGGGTCTGCTCTCTCTCACGGCCGCTTCGCTCCTCGTCGTCACGGTCACCGCGGGATGCGGCTCGAGCAGGAACGCCGTCCAGCTCGACGTCACCACGCATTCGACGAACGGCAAGGCGCTCGTCTTCACGGCTTCGACGGACCAGAAGTTCGCCTCGGGGCAGTGAAGTCTCTATGCCCTCGAGCTCCGCGGGTTCGACTCCGGCTCGTCCGGCGCGTCGTTCGACAAGCCCACGTTCACCGACCCGAACCGCTGCATCGGGGGAAGGACCTGCCAATGGACCGTCGCTCCCGGCAAGGCCGGTGACTACCAGTACAAGGTCTTCGTGCTCGACCTCATCCACAACAAGACCGCCGGCGAGTCCAACGCTGTGAAGCTGAACTGGGCGGCGCCCCCGCATCCTCGGTCGATCACGCTGTCCGTCAACGGCAAGACGCCGCCGAGCGTGCCTCTCTCGGCCGACCACTACTCCGAGTTCCCGGCCGGCCCGATGCAGGTGCAGGCGAACTGGCAGGGCGACGCAACCGGCACCGGGTACTACGTGACGATCGCGATCGACGACAAGGTCTATGCGAAGTGCTCGACCGGGACGTCGTGCACCGTCCCCCGGAAGATCCCGCTGCCGGTGGGTGAGGAGATCTCGTGGGTCGTGCAGCTCAACACGACGCAGGGCAACAAGGTCGCAGGCGGATTCAAGACCTGCCTCAAGGGCGTGGCCAAGCAGAAGAAGGCGTGACTCGGCTAACGTCCGTCGTCGACCCAGGAGGCGTGATGGACGACCCGCAGATCCACGGAACGATCGAGCAGCTCGTCGCCGAGGAGCACGAGCTCTGGCAGCGCGAGTCCGCCGGCACGGCGACCGAGGACGACCGGCGGCGGCTCGAATCCGTCCGTGTCTCACTCGACCAGTGCTGGGATCTGCTCCGCCAGCGCCGGGCGCGCCGCAACGCGGGCTTCGACCCCGAGCAGGCCGAGTTGCGGCCTCCCGACGTCGTCGAGGGCTACCAGCAGTAACCCCCCGGCGCGCGCTCAGGCAGCTTTTCCTCCGTCGATCCAGCGCTGGAACAGGGCGATGCGCGCGTCGTCCCACGCGCCGTCGCACGGCATCGAGCCGTCGCTGAGGCGTTCCAGGATCGCGTCGCTTTCCCGCGCGACGTCGTCGTACGACCAGAGGTCGACGAAGAACTTCATCGCGCCGCGGTCACGGTCGCGGAAGAGCGGCTTGATGTCGCTGTCGAAGCTGACGGGCTGGGCGGTGGCAGACATGTGGTCTCCTTCGTCGCACGACGGCTGGCGAAGGGAGAGTATGTGCTCATGTCGACTGGTGACTTGAAGCTCGAGGTCGTCGTCATCCCGGTCGCCGACGTCGATCGCGCGAAGGAGTTCTACGCGCGGCTCGGCTGGAGGCTCGATGCCGACCTCTCGTTCGACAACGGCTTCCGGATCGTCCAGTTCACGCCGCCCGGGTCCGCGTGCTCGATCCAGTTCGGGACGCAGATGACGTCCGCCGCGCCCGGAACGGCCGAGAACATGTACCTCGTCGTCGCCGACATCGAGGCTGCGCGTGCCGACCTACTAGGCCGCGGCGTCGAGGTCGGCGAGGTCTTCCATGCTGCCGCTCCCGGCGCGCAATTCCTGCGGGACCAGGCCGGCCACGCGAGCGGCCCCGCGCCCGACCACAAGACCTATTCGTCGTATGCGACGTTCGTGGATCCCGACGGGAACCTGTGGCTCCTGCAGGAGATCACGACGCGGCTGCCCGGGCGAGAGTGACCGAGCTGGTAGAACGCGGCTACGACCTGACAAGGAGGATCAGATGGCAGCTCCGTCACAGCAGGCACATCTCCCGGCCCTCGACCACCACCACCGCGATGAGGCGGGGCGCGAGCTCCAGGCGACGCTCGTCGAGCTGATCGACCTCTCGCTGATCGGCAAGCAGTTGCACTGGAACATCTACGGGCGCCCGTTCAAGCCGCTCCACGAGCACCTCGACGAGCTCGTCGACTCGTGGCACGACCTCGCGGACACGGTCGCGGAGCGTGCGGTCGCGCTCGGCTTCTCGCCCGACGGCCGCGCGGCCACCGTGAGCAGCGACAGCGAGATCGGCGCCGTCGAGACGGGATCGCTCGACACCGATGCCGCCCTGCACACGCTGATCCCGCGGGTGGCGGACGTCACCGAGCGGATACGCGGACGGATGGACCGGCTGGGCGAGCTCGACCTCGCCTCGCAGGACGTCCTGATCGAGGTCGTGCGCGAGCTCGAGAAGCAGCTCTGGATGCTGCGCGTGTCACTGCCCGGCGCGTAGCGGTCGCCGGACCGCCGACGCGACCAGTGCCAGGAGCACAACCGCGAGCACGAGCGGAGCCACCGGCCGGAACTGGATCAGGAGCAGCGCGCCGACGAACGCGCCGAGCAGCATCGCCGCGACGGCGAGGACTCGCCGCGCTGTCTGCGCACCGGAGCCCCCGCCGAGTCGGGAGTCGGACGCGATCCCGGTCAGGGTCAGCGTGAGGACGGTCGTCGTCAGGTCCGCGACCGCAAGCCGGCGCGCGGTGGCGTTCTGGACGCCCATGGCCAGGGCAAGGAGTGCGACCAGCAGGTAGCGGCTGCCCGAGTCCAGGTGCCGGCCTGCGACGGCCGCAACCGTGACGGCGAGCGCGCAGAGGACGAGCTCGACGGCGGCTGCCGCGTAGAGCTGGCGGCGGCGGTTGTCGCCAAGACGGGATGTGAGACGGCCGGCCGCGATTCCGCCCGGCAGGAAGCAGGCGAGTGCAAGCAGCGACCCCCAGACCGAAAGGCCGCCGGCGCCGGCGGCCGCGAAGCCGAGGAACACGACGTTGCCGGTCATGTTGGCGACGAACACGTGCCCCAGCCGGAGGTAGGCGAGGGCGTCGACGACCCCGGTCACGACGGTCAGGAGGACGAGCAGCGGAGGGAGTCCGTCCTCTCGAGCGCTCGCGCGCGGGCTGAGCGTCTCGACCACGCCGGTCCAGGCGCGCATCCTCAGCCGACGCCGTCTGCGATCTGTTCGAGAGCCTGGAACAGCGCGGCGAGATCGCGTCGCTCATACCCGAGCGCCTCTGCCTGCTCGAGGACCTCGTCGGCGCGCTCGGCCGTGGGCAACGGGATGTCGAGCTTCCGGGCCGTCTCGAGCGCGAGCTCGATGTCCTTGTGCATGAAGCTCAGGTCGAACCACGCCTCGTCGGGTGGGTCGAGGATGATCGACGCACGCGCTCGCAGCATCGGTGAGCCGATCGGGCTCGCCTCCATGATCTCCAGGGCGCGTCGCCGGTCGACCCCCGACCGCTCGGCGAGCAGCAAGCCCTCCGCGAACGCAAGCATCTGCACGGCGAGGCTGATGTTGATCGCGAGCTTCAGCGCGAGGCCCTGCCCGTTGTCGCCCACGTAGTTCGGGCTCCCGAGCTCCTCAAGGAGTGGCTCGACCTCGCGGTAGGCGTCTTCCGCGCCGCCCACCATGATCGTCAGCGTCCCGGACTGCACCTGCGGGACGCTCCCCGAGACGGGCGCGTCGAGCATCTGCGCCCCCTCCGCCCGCGCGCGTCTTGCGAGCTCGCGGCTCGCCTGCGGGCTGACCGTACTCACGTCGATCCACGTCTTGCCGGGGCCGATTCCGGCGAGAATTCCGTTCGGACCAGAAGCGACCTCCTCCAGCGCGGCGTCATCCGGTACGGAGGTGAAGACCACATCGGCTGCTTCGGCGACGGTTCGCGGTGTGTCCCGCCACTGCAGCCCCTGCTCGATCAGCTCCTGCGCGTGCTCGCGGCTGCGCTGCCCGCCGTAGACCTGGTATCCGGAGGCGAGGAATCGGGCGGCCATGTTCCCGCCCATGTGACCGAGACCGACGAAACCGACGCTGGTGCCATTCGCGGACATGCCGACGGCACTGAGTCTACGACGCAGCGGCACCCTCCTGACGCCGACCGTCCGTCAGCGTACCCTTACAATCGGTGCAGGGCTTCGAGATCGCCGCATCCCGCTGGGGCCGCGCCCTCATCGCTGGAATCCTGGTCTCGGCCCTCGCCCTCGCCGCGGCAGGCTGCGGTTCGAGCGCCACGGCCCCGCACACGTCGAACCGTCAGCTGCTCAAGGTCACGCTCACGGACAAGGGCTGCTCCGCGACGAAACTGGCCGCGAAGTCCGGTCCCATCACGTTCGTCGTCGTCAACGGCGGGACGAAGAAGGTGAGCGAGCTCGAAGTGCGTAAGACGACGGCGTGATCCTCGGCGAGCGGGAAAATGTCGTCGGCAAGAACGACTCAGGCACATTCGCGCTCAAGCTCGGTCCGGGGCACTACGTCCTCGCCTGTCCGCTTCCGCTGGGCGGCGGCAACGGCACACTCGTCGTCACGGGCAAGCCGATCTCGGTCAGTGCGAGTCCCGGGACGAAGCTCGCCGCGGCGGCCAACGGCTACCAGGCATACGTCAAGCGCCAGGTCGCCTTGCTGCGGCGCGGAACGGAGCGCTTCAGCGCGGCGCTCGCGGCCGGCAACCTTGCAGAGGCGAAGACGCTCTACGGTCCGACGCGCCGTCATTACGAGGCGATCGAACCGGTCGCGGACAGCTTCAGCGGCCTCGACGCCGCGATCGACGCGCGGGTCGACGACGTCGCTCCTGGAACTCCCTGGACCGGGTTCCACCACATCGAGCAGATCCTCTGGCAGAAGAACACGACCGCAGGCACCGCGGAGCTGGCGAAGAAGCTCAACGCCGACGTGCGCACGCTGCAGCAGAAGGTCGCGATGCTCTCGTACCAGCCCGACCAGCTCGCGAACGGGTCGGTCGACCTGCTGAACGAGGTGGCGACCTCCAAGATCACCGGCGAGGAGGATCGCTATTCGCACACCGACCTCTCCGACTTCCAGGGGAACCTCGAAGGGGCTCGCGTGGCGTTCGACCTGCTGCGCCCGGCGCTCGACGAAAAGGGCGACCGCGCGCTCGGGAACACGATCGCCCAGCGCTTCGGCGTCGTGCAGAGGGGCCTCGACCGCTACCGGCGCCGAACGCCGCTCGGGTTCGCCTACTACAGCGTGTTGACGCCGGCCGATCGGCTGACGTTCGCCCGGGAGGTCGACGCGCTCGCAGAGCCTCTCTCGACCGTGGCGGCGAAGGTGAGCGGGGGCGGCTGATGGCCACGCGGCGCGAGTTCATCGCCGCCGCCGGCGCCGGCGCCGCCGGGCTGGCGGTAGGAGCCGGCGCGTCGGCGTTCTTCGAGCACGAGGACACCTCCTCGCCGGTCCCCGCGAACGCCGTCGTTCCGTTCTACGGAGAGCACCAGGCGGGGATCGCGACCGCTGCGCAGGACAGGCTCGTCTTCGCCGCGTTCGACGTCACGGTGGCAACGAAGGGAGAGCTCCGCGACCTGTTCCGCGAGTGGACCCAGGCCGCGGCGCTGATGACAAAGGGCGTGCCGATCGGCTCGGTGGGAGGAAACGAGAATGCGCCGCCGGCCGACACCGGCGAGGCGCTCGGGCTCGGCCCGGCGCAGCTGACGATCACGTTCGGGCTCGGCGGCCTGCTGTTCGCGCCCGGCCGGATCGGCCTCACGTCGCGGCGGCCGAGCCTGCTCCGGCCGCTCGGGCATCTCCCCGGGGACTCGCTCGATCCGGCCCAGTCGGACGGCGACCTCTGCGTGCAGGCCTGTGCCAACGACCCGCAGGTCGCCTTCCACGCCATCCGTGACCTCGCCCGGATCGGCCTAGGCGCCGCCGTCCTGCGCTGGACGCAACTGGGCTTCGGGCGCACCTCGTCGACGACCTCGACACAGGCGACTCCGCGCAATCTCCAGGGCTTCAAGGACGGCACGCGGAACCTGCTCGGGGACAACGCGGCCGACATGAACCGGTACGTGTGGGTCGGGAACGACGAGCCTCAGACGTGGTTCCGCGGCGGCAGCTACCTCGTCGCCCGCCGGATCCGGATGCTGATCAACGTCTGGGACCGCAAGATGCTCAGCGACCAGGAAGAGACGATCGGCCGGTTCAAGGTCTCGGGCGCTCCGCTCACCGGGCACAAAGAGCGCGACCCGCTCGACCTCGACGCGAAAAGGGCAGACGGCCGGCCGGTCATCCCGGCCAACGCCCACGTACGGCTCGCGGCGCCGTCGACCAACGGCGGCCAGGCGATTCTGCGACGCGGCTACTCGTTCACGGACGGGATCGACGCGGCGACGGGGGAGCTCGAAGCGGGCCTTTTCTTCATCGCCTACCAGCGCGACCCGCACCGGCAGTTCGCGGCCATCCAGACGCGCCTCGGAGCGCACGACGCGCTCAACGAGTACATCGTCCACACGAGCGGCGGGCTGTTCGCCGTTCCGCCGGGCATCCGGCCCGGCGGCTTCGTGGCCGAAGGTCTGTTCGCCTAGCTCGCCGAGCGAGCTGTTACGCCGGGTGCGAGTGCCGGGCGAGGCAGACCATGAAGCCGCTGATGATCTTGATGAAGTGGTGCTTGGAGATCAGCAGCCTCACCGTCCACGACATCTGCTCGCCGTTGACGATCGGCACCTGGCCCGCGACGAGGCACGACGTTCCGGTGCTGCACGTCTTCCACGTTCGCAGCGTCGGCTCGGTCGTCGAGATCTCGATCTTGTAGCCCGAGCCCGTCAGGCTGCCCTGCCACTTGGCCTGGACGCGGAGCTTCGAGGCCGCGATGGAGTTGTAGTGGTCAGGACCCGTGAACGGCGTGATCGGCAGCTGCTTGCCGTTGATCAGCAGCTTCAGGGCGTGCGGCTGGGAGGTGGCCGCCGAGTGGGCGGGCGTGGCCAGCAGAACCGCCGACGCACAGAGCGTCGCGATCAACGCAAAACTAGAGATCGCCAGCCGCAGAACCCGCATTCCCCCAAGTATCGGCACCGAGCCGGATCTCCTCTCACCCTTCCGGGTGAGACGTTCACGCGCAGCAGCGCACCGCGGGGCCTCAAGTGGAGGCCCCGCAGCCGCGCTTCCGATGGGGTTGCCCTATGGAACGAGGGCGCCGTCCACGAACAGCTGGATCGTCCCCGCGGCCAGTCCGCCGGAGGAGACGGTGTCGTTGCCTCCCAGCGTTTCGACATCGAGTTGATCGGGGGTCTCTGCGTGCAGGAGCTCGACCTTCGCAGCCAGGCCGCTCACGCTGACGTCACCCGCCGTGCCGGCGACGGCGAGCGCGTCGTCGCCGTTCGTGCCGTTGACGATCACGCTGTCGGTCTGGCCATCACCCGCAGACCCGCCGAGAGTGCCGGCGAGGTCGACATCGACGCTCTTGACGTCCGTGCCACCCAGGTCGTTGACCGTCACGGCATCCGCGCCGCCGAGCGCGTTGAAGAACACCCGCTCGACTCCGTGAACATCCATCGTGACGTTCCCGGGGTTGCGGAAGAACCGCAGCCGGTCTCCGTTCGCCGACAGGTCGACCGTGTCCGCCGCGGCAGCGCCGTTGAACACCATCGTGTCCGTCCCGTCCTCGCCCTCGATCGTGTCGCTGCCGTCGCCCGGGTCCCAGACGAACGTGTCACCGCCCGCGCCGAGAGCCGCGCGGTCGTTGCCGCCGTTGCCGTCGATCGTGTCGTTCCCGTTGCCGCCGAGGAGCGTTTCCGCTCCCGGCCCGCCGGCAATCGTGTCGTTGCCGTCCCCGCCGTCGAGGAATTCGCTGATCGCTCCGCTCGCAAGACCGGTGGCGGAGATGGCGTCGGCGTCACCGAGGCCCTCGACGAAGAGCTGGTCAGTCGGCTCCTGGTGCTGGATCGCGACCTGCGTCTTCAGCCCCGACACCGTGACTCCGGACGAGTCGCCGGCGATGTTCAGCGCGTCCTTATGGCTCGTGCCGGTGACGACAACGCGATCGGCCTGGCCGTCGCCCGTGTTGCCGCCGATGGTGCCGGCGAGGTCGACGTTGACGTTCTTGACATCGGTGTTGCTGAGGTCGTTGACCGTGACGGTGTCGGCGCCGCCGAGCGCGTTGAAGTCGACCTGCTCGACTCCGCCGGTGTCCATCGTGATGTTCGCCGGACTGCGGAAGAACCGGAGCCGATTCCCGTTGGCCGACAGGTCGACCGTCTCCGCCGCGGCGGCGCCGTCGAACACCATCGTGTCGGTGCCCGGTCCGCCGTCGATCGTGTCGCTGCCGTCACCGGGATCCCAGACGAACGTGTCGTCGCCAGGGCCGAGGTTGGAGAAGTCGTTGCCGCCCTTCCCGTCGATCGAATCGTTGCCGGGTCCGCCGATCAGTCTCTCCGCACCTGCTCCACCCGTGATGCTGTCGTCACCGGGCCCGCCTTCGATCCTCGTTGCAATGGCGTTCGTGAACGCACCGTTCGCGTCGTCGATGCGCACCCGGTCGTCGCCGCCGAGCGCATTGACGCTGATCTGCTCGATCGCGGCCAGTGGGAAGCTGAAGTCGGCCGAGCCGTCGTCGCCGAGATCGACCTGCAAGACCCCGGGGTTGCCGGCGGCCAGTCGAAGCGCGACTGCATCGTCGGCTTCGGTGCCCTGCACGCGCAGCGTTCCATGCTCGAGCCGCACCTGCGCGCCCTCGGGTCGAGGCGATGCGGCTCCCTGAGCAGGATAGGCCGCTGCTGTAGCGATCGCGACGCCTGCCGCCACTGCCGACAATGCCGCCAAACGCCCAAGCCGTACTGTGACCTTCGTCATGGTCGTTCCTTTCTGCATCGTTTGACCCTCTGACGCCTAGAGACCCCAAACGCGCGCGTCTATTCCTGGGAATGCGGAGCGATGCGCGGTGTCCTTGCAGGTGTGACGGAGGTACCGTGGTGGTCCTCATGCGGATGAGACGAGGTGGCGAGGAAGAGCTCGCGGCGCTCGCGGACGGTTCGCTTGCGCCCGAACGCCGCGCAGAGCTCGAGGCGCGCATCGACGCCTCTCCGATCCTGGCCGATCGACTCGCCGAGCAGGAACGGGCGGTCGCACTTCTCCGAGACGCCGGAGACGAAGTCGAGGTTCCGGCCGGGCTTCGGACCCGCGTCGAGGCGCAACGATCCGGGCGTGCTGTCCGCCCCCAGCGACGGCTTGCTCTAGGCGGGGTCGCGGTGGCAGCCGCGGCAGTCGCGGCGGTCGTGGCTGTGGTTGTCGCCGGCTCAGGCTCGCACGGCACGCGCCTCCGAGCGGCCCTCGGGCCAACCCAGCTCGTACCCGGAGCTCACGGCGATGCGACGCTGACGAAGACCTCCTCCGGGTGGCGGATCCAGCTCCACGCCACGGGACTTCCCCGCCGCGCGGGCGACAGCTTCTACGAGGCCTGGCTGCGGAGCTCGACCGGCGTGCTCGTCCCCATCGGGACGTTCAACCAAGGCGAAAACGTGACGCTCTGGGCCGGGGTCTCGCCGACGAGCTACAAGGTGCTGACCGTCACGCGCGAGCGAGCAAACGGCAACGAGGCATCGTCGGGTCAGAAGGTGCTCGTCGGCCCGGTCCGAACGGGCTGATCCCGCTTAGCCGGAGCTGCCCTCGACCCGCCGCACGACCTGCTGGCGACCGCGGTAGAGGCGACTCATGACTGTCCCCTCGGGAATCCGCAGTGCCCGCGCCGTTTCCTTGTAGGAGAGCCCCGTGACGTCAACTGCGACGAGCACGTCCCGATAGTCGGCGGGAAGGGCGGCAACGGCGGCATAGACCTCGCCGGCCTCGAACGCAGCCGCTGGATCCGGTGCGTGGGGGTCGGCGACGATGTCGAGCTCGTCGGGCAGCGGCGCCGTCCGGAGCCGGCGGCTCTGCGTGCGTCTCTGATTCAGGAACGTGTTGCGGAGCGTCCTGAGGAGATAGCCAAGATCGTCTTCACTGCGCAGAAAGCGCGGCTTCGCGAGGACGCGTGCGTACGTCTCCTGGACGAGGTCTTCGGCGTCCTCACGCGACCCGCACAGTGCCCAAGCGGCCCGAAAGAGCCGGTCAATGTGGTCGCTGGCCCGTTGCGGATCGAGTCGCATCCGCTCGGCCGAGGACAATACCCCGCTGAGGGTCGCCTGGTCCATCTCTCGTCGATCCGCAGGAACCGAGCTAGCCCGGCTGGGCCGCCGTGGCTGCGAGGGTTGCCAACAAGGTCAGGGCGGTCGCCCCGCGGGTGCCGGGCTCGGCGCTATAGACCATCAGCACCTGCCCAGGTGCCCCCGGAACGGTCAGCCGCTCCCAGTCCAGTTCGATCTCGCCGACCTCCGGGTGGTTGAAGGTTTTGCGGCCGTTCATCCTCTTCACGACGCCGTGTTCCTGCCAGAGCCGTCGAAAGTGTGGCGAGCGCTCGTTGAGCTCGGAGATGAGCCCTCGGATACGGCGATCGGGCTCTCCGCTCTGATAGCGGACACGCAGGGCCGCAACAAGGCCGGAACCGTCCCACCCGCCGACACAGAACAGATCGCGGATCTGGCGATCGAGGAAGATGAGGCGCGCCATGTTCCGCTCCTCGGCCGGCCGGCGCTCGAAACCGCAGAACAGCGCCGAGGCGGTGGGATTCCACGCGAGGAGGTCGAGCCAGGGCCCGACGACAAAGGCCGGGAGGGGCTCGACCGCAGCGAGAAGCCGGAGCAGTCCCGGGCGAACCTCCTCGAAGGGGTCGACATCGTGCACCAACGCCCGACCGGCGAGCTCGAAGAGATGCTTCCGCTCGACGACGTCGAGCTGGAGGGCGCGGGCAAGAGAGTCGAGCACCGGGTCGGAGGGCGTGATCTTGCCGAGCTCCAGCCGTTTGATGTAGTCGACGCTCACGGAGGCCAACGCGGCGACTTCCTCTCGCCTCAGGCCCTCAACCCGCCGGCCGCCGCCCGCTCGGAAACCGACGTCCTCGGGCTGCAGCTGCGCCCGCCGAGACCGAAGGAACTCACCCAGTTCGTTGCTCATGTTGCGATTGTCGCAGGCCGCCGCCGGGCTGATCCAGTGCTGATTTGTCCCCGTCTGTCGGGAATGCGCGGCGGCCTGCGTGCAACGTGCGGCCTCGCGCGCTCACGCCTCGGCGACGGTGACGAGCTCGGCGGACGATGCGGCGAGCTGTGCGAACGGGTGGTAGAAGGCCTCGAGGGCACGCTCCGGCTGGACTCGAAAGGCGAGCGTCTCGTCGGATGCGACGTCCCAGACCTCCACCGTCGTGCGGTTGTCGAGCGGGCTCCAGTAGAGCGCCACCTCGATCCCGCCGCTGACGCGGCGTGCGAGCTCGCGGCGGGGCTGGACGAACAGCTCGCCGGCTTGGGTATCCATGATCAGAGTCCTCTCTTTCGCATGGGGAATCGGTTGGGGCCGCCTTCTGCAGGCGGCCCGCTGGGCTAGCTCAAGAAGTGATCTTGTTGCCGGCGGGCGAGAGCACCCACCACACGCCGCCGGACTCGTTGAGGCCCTGACCGTTGGTCTGGCCCGTGCCCGAGTCGCCCGCGTACCTGTAGAGCGGGTGGTGGCGGTAGGTGACCTGCAGACGGCCGTCGGACCGGCGGGTCGTGCCGAGCAGCGAAGCTTTCGCCCCGCTGATTGCATGCGGCTTGCCCGAAGCGATCAGCGGAGGCCAGTAGGCCGCGCACGCGCCCGAGCACGCGCTCTTGCCGTTCTTGTCCTTGGCGAAGAGGTACAGCGTGCGTCCGTGCGAATCGACGAGGATTCGCCCGAGCGTCGAATTCGCGGATCCGACCTTCGTCGCCGAGTTCGACGACGCCGAGGCGACGCTCAGTCCGAACGTGAGCGACAGCGCGGCGGTGACGGCGCCGAGCGAGAGAATCAAGCCCTTCATTTCGTGCTCCTTCCTGATGCGTTTCGCCATCGCGGTGCGATAGCTGCTGTCGATCAGGAAGGACTCCAGCGGGCTTCGGTTATTCCCGTCGCTAGACGAGGATGTTGACGGCGCGCGCGGCTACGAGGAGCACGGTGACGACGGAGAGCATGGATTCGGCTGCCATCAATGCTTTTGCCAGCCGGGTGAGCGGCATCGAGTCGGTCGGGCTGAATGCCGTTGCGTTGGTGAGCGAGATGTAGAAGTAGTCCCAGAGGCGCGGAGCCCAGCCGTCACGCGCCAGCTGCGGGTTCTCGTCCTGGGGGAACTGGAAGTCCGGCTTGCGCGGCTCGGTCGACAGCGCTCGCGCGACCGGCCCGCCGCAGTCGAGCTCCCAGAAGGCAAGGCCGAACGCGATCGTGTTGGTGAACCACACCGCGCCGCCGCTGGCCAGGAGCTGAGCGCCCGTGATGCGAGTCGCGGAGTGGGCGATGAGGGAGGCGACGAGGACGACGACGCCGAGAACGTTGAAGACCCAGACGACCGTCAGGAGGCCGATCACGATCTCGCGCCTGTGGTCGTGGTGCACGAGGCGCTTCAGGCCCAGCAGCAGCGTCCCTGCCAGGACGAGGTACGGCAGGGCGACGACGAGCCACATCCACCAGAGGGAGTGTCCGAGCGACTCCCAGCCGGCGTGCTTCGCCACCAACGCCAGCGCGATGAGGATCGCTGCTGCGACGAGCGCGAACGGCGCGGCGTCGTTTCGTGCCTCGCGCACCGCCGCCTGCACGCGATCCGAGCCCGGCGGCGCCGCGACGGAGGGAGGTGTTGCGGCACCCACTGTCCGGTCAGGATGCGCCTCACACCGGACGGTGACCGACGCGCTGAGCCGTGCTCAGCGGCGGAGCTCGCGCAGGGCTCGACCCAGGCTCTGGCCGCCTTTCAGCACCGGCTCGAACAGGTCGCCGTGGCGCTCCACCCGCTCGAGCGCCTCGCGCCGGCCGAAGTCGCGGGGCCGCACCTTCTCGCCGAGCTCCTCCCAGCGGAGGGGCGTCGAGACCGGCGCGCCGGGTTTTGGCCGGACGGAGTAGGCGGAGGCAATCGTCTTGCCGTGCCCGTTCTGGCGGTGGTCGAGGAGCACGCCGCGGCGCTTCTTCTTCAGCCACTCGGTCGTCACGAGGCCGGGATTCTCGGCCTCGAGCCCACGCGAGACGCGCTCGGCGAGCTCGTAGGTGTCCTTGTACGACGAGCGCCGCGCGATCGGGACGAGCACGTGGATTCCGTCGGCGCCGCTCGTCTTCGGATACGAGCGCAGCTCGAGCTTCTCCAGCGCCTCGCGGATGAGATGCGCGACCCGGATCGCCTGCGCGAAGCCGTTGCGCGTCTCGGGCGGGTCGAGGTCGAAGACGACGTAGTCGGGCCGGTCGGGCTTGTCGACGCGCGAGTACCACGCGTTCATGTCGATGCAGTTCATCTGCACCATCCAGACGAGCGCGGCGGTCTCGTTGACGAGCGTGAAGTCGACGAGGCGCGACTCGCCGGCGCGCGGCCAGGTGCGGAACTGCCGCGTCGGGATCCAGTCCGGCTTGCCTTTCGGCGCCTGCTTGTGGAAGTACGCCTGCTCGTGGATCCCGTGCGGGTAGCGCTTGAGCGTGAACGGACGGTCGCGGAGGTGCGGCACGATCGCGTCGCCGATCGCGACGTAGTAGCGCGCGAGGTCGCCCTTGGTCACGCCGTCCTCGGGAAAGAGAACGCGCTCGGGATGCGTCACTCGCACCGTGTGGCGGCCGGCCTGGAGCTCGGTTTGATCAGAATTCAGGCTGATGGAGGAAGAGTTTGTCCTCGATACGCCGGTCGTGCGCGAGTTCGTCGCGGACGTGCAGGCGACGATCGCATCCGCTTCCTCGCCGGAGCAGGCGTGCGAGGCGCTCACGCCGCGGTTCGCAGAGCTGCTCACCGACCCCGAATGGCTTCCGGACGAGTACCGGGCAGACGCGCCGCAGAGCGGGATGGGCGGCGGCATCGGCCAGTGGCTGCTCTACCGCGCCGAGGACCAGTCGCTGTCGCTCTTCAGCCTCGTCGTCCCGGCCGGCGCCGAGACGCCGATCCACGACCACCTCGCCTGGGGCCTGGTCGGTCTCTACCGCGGGGAGCAGGACGAGGAGATCTACGCACGCCGCGACGGCACGCTCGAGCTCGTCGAGCGACGGTCGCTCGTCCCGGGCGACTTCTATTCGCTGATCCCGCCGCGCGACGACATCCACCGCGTGCGCACGACGTCGGCCGAGACCTCCGTCTCGATTCACCTGCTGACGAACGACACCGGCTGCGTCTGGCGGCACTCGTTCGACCCCGAGTCCGGCGACGCGAAGCCGTTCCGCTCGGGCTACGTCAACGTGGCCTGCGAGGACGACTAGGAGCTCCTAACGCAACGAAGGACGGGCTGCCTGGAGCGGGCGCGCGTGCGGCGTCGACTGCGGCGTCCTCAGTCGCGTGAATAGAGCTGCTATTCACGCTCCCTGCGTCCTTGCATCGCACTCACCCATCGCGCCCAGTCAGCGCGTCGTGATTTCGTTAGAAGCTCTAGGCGGCGATTTCGGCCGTGCGCGCAGACGGAGCTCCGTCGAGCACGTAGATCCGGCCGTCGAGACAGAAGCGGATCGCCTCGACGCCGAGCTCCGAGATCAGCTGCTGCGCCTCGCGGAGCAGAGGAGCCAGGTCACCGCTCTTCTCGAGCTGAGCGGTGAACAGCCAGAGCTCTCCGTCGGCATCCGACCAGCCTTCCCAGCGTGGCCGGATGCGCTCACGGAACGCCTCGACGTCCTTGGCGTTCGGGAGCTCGAAGAGCACCACATCGTCCAACGCGAGGTCGAGATCGAGTTCTTGCATGGAGACACCTTCGCCGAACGCACACGTCTTCCGCTTGACGCGTTCGCGTCAATCCGCGCCGCGGGCGAGCGCGACGGCCTCGAGGCGCGAGGAGGCTCCCATTGCGCGCAGCAGGAGCCGGATGTGGTTGCGTACCGTCTCGCGGCTGAGGTGGAGCTCCTCCGCGATCTGCGTCGTCGAGCGGCCGCGCTCCAGCAGCCGCAGCACCTCCGACTGGCGCGGCGTGAGGTGCAGAGACGGGTGCGCGTGCGGCTCCTCGAGCACGCTGGTCACCTGGCCGAAGATCCCGACCACGTGCTCGCCCTGCTTGAGAGGCACCGAGCTGATCTCGACCCCGACGTGGGCGCCCGTCTTGTCGACGACGACGACCGGCGCATCGGTCACTTTCGTGTTGCCGACGATCTTGCGGGCGAACAGCTCGCGCGCGCGGCGCGTCTCCTCGGGCGCCACGACGGACGTGAACTGGCGTCCGACCTGCTCGCCGACCAGGGCGCGCGCCGCGTCGTTCATCCAGCGCACGACACCGGCGCGGTCGAGCACGTACGTGGGGACGTTGACGTGCTCGAGCGCGCCCTCGATGTCTCCGCCCATTGCCCTGAGCGCGTCGGCCGGCATGCTCGTGCCCTCAGGTCGCGAGGACCTTCGCCTTCGCCCGCTCGAACTCGTCGTCCGAGAGGACGCCCTTCTCCTTCAGGTCGGCGAGCTTGCTCAGGTCGTCCACCGCCCCGCTCGAGGTGCCGGTCTGTTCCCACTTCTGGAACGCCGCCGCGCGTGCCTGATCGGTCGCAGCGTGCTCGTGCATCGTGTGGCCACGCACGATCAGGTAGGCGAGAACGCCGATCAGCGGGATGAAGAGGATGAACAGCAGCCAGAGCGCTTTCCCCCCGTTGGAGAGGTCGGAGCTGCGGAAGACGTCGAAGATGACGCCGACTGCGATCCAGATCCAGAGGAAGAGGAGCGCAAACTCGAGTACCGCGAGCAGCGCGTCCCCGAAGGTGAAGGTGGAGGCGAGCAACATGGCCTGCCCTTTCTGTCGACCGGGCTCAGACGTGTCTTGGATCGAACAGCCTGAGTCTTGCACCCGTGCCGGTTGACGGGTAGGTCGGGCGGGCGTAGCCCCTGAAGCCGTACGTGTTGCGCGAATGCGGCTGCAGGCGCAGAATCGTTCACGGAGATCCGCAAACTCACCGATGTGCGTTCGCGGGCTCGCGAGGACTCTGGAATTGTCGTGGGAAGGAGCAACATCACCGGCGTCGCCGAGCCGGCCGCGCTCGACGACCTGATGGAGGCGCTGCGGCGCCGCGGCTTCCGCGTGCTCGGACCCACCGTTCGCGACGGCGCGATCGTCTACGACGAGCTGGAGAGGGCGGCCGAGCTCCCGATCGGCTGGACTGACCGGCAGGAGGCCGGAACCTACCGGCTCGAGCGCCGCGAGGACGAGGCGCGCTTCGGCTACGCAGTCGGGCCCCACTCGTGGAAGCAGTTCCTCTTTCCGGCGCGCCTGCGGCTCTGGCGGGCAGAGGCGAACGGCGGCGCTCCGGTCGTCGAGGAGGAGCCGCTCGACGAGACGCCGCTCGCCTTCATCGGCGTGCGCGCCTGTGAGCTGAACGCGATCGCCATCCAGGACAAGGTCTTCACCGGCGGCAAGTTCGTCGACCGCGACTACGCGGCCAGGCGACGTGGCATCTTCATCGTCGCGGTCAACTGCGGCGAGCCCGCCGCCACGTGCTTCTGCGTCTCGATGGACGCCGGCCCTCGCGTCGAGCAGGGCTACGACCTCGCGCTGACCGAGGTTCTCGACGGCGAGCACCGGTTCCTCGTCGAGGCAGGGAGCCCGGCCGGCGAGGAGGTGCTCGCCGAGCTCTCCTGCCGCCCCGCCGAGGAAGCCGACGTCGCCGCCGCGACGGCCGTCGTCGACTCGGCCGCGGCGCGCATGGGACGCGCGATCGAGCACCCGGACATCCGCGATCTGCTCGTGGACGGCCTCGAGCACCCGCGCTGGGACGAGGTGGCCGAGCGCTGCCTCACGTGCGGCAACTGCACCATGGTCTGCCCGACCTGCTTCTGCTCGTCGGTCGAGGACACGACCGACCTGACCGGCACCGAGACCGCACGCACGCGCGTCTGGGACACATGCTTCTCGCTCGACTACTCGTACATCCACGGCGGCAGCGTCCGCACCTCGGCCCGCTCCCGTTACCGGCAGTGGCTCACCCACAAGCTCGGCACGTGGCACGACCAGTTCGACACGTCGGGCTGCGTCGGCTGCGGCCGCTGCATCACCTGGTGCCCGGTCGGGATCGACATCACCGAGGAAGTCGCCGCGCTGCGCGGAGAGGAGGCGGACGATGGCACACCAGCTTGACGAGATTCTCGCGGGGGTTCCGTTCTTCGAGGGAATGGCGGAGGACCAGATCGCGCTGATCGCCGGCTGCGGGCAGAACGTCCATTTCGACGTGGGCGAGACGATCTTCCGGCAGGGCGACGCGGCCGACAACTTCTTCGTCGTCCGCCACGGGACGGTCGCGGTCGGGAACTTCGTCCCGCCGCGCGGCGAGCTCGTGATCGAGACGCTCGAGGCCGGCGACCTGCTCGGCTGGTCGTGGCTCTTCCCGCCCTACCGCTCGCACTTCGACGCGCGTGCCCTCTCGACCGTGCGCGCGACACAGTTCGACGGCGCCTGTCTCCGCGACAAGTGCGCCGCCGATCCGGCGCTCGGCTACGACCTCATGAGCCGCTTCGCGCAGGTGCTGATCGAGCGCCTGCAATGGACGCGGCTCCGGCTCCTGGACATCTATGGCGACGGCTCCCGTCACTGAGGACAGCGCCGCCGGCGCCTTCGTCCCGGAGCCGTTCCGGGTGGCCGACCGCCGCCGGGACACCGTCGACACGTGGACGCTCGCGCTCGAGCCCGTCGGGGGCGGGTTCGCGGTCGCGCCCGGTCAGTTCGTGATGGTGTACGCGTTCGGCGTGGGGGAGGTGCCCATCTCGGTCAGCGGCCCGCCCGAGCACGCGGGCGAGCCGGTCGTCCTCACCGTGCGCGACGTCGGCGCCGTGACGCACGCGATCTGCGCGTCGGAGCCCGGCGCGACGCTCGGTCTGCGCGGTCCCTTCGGCAACAGCTGGCCGGTCGAGGCGGCGGAGGGCGGGGACGTGGTCGTGGTCGCCGGCGGGATCGGGCTCGCGCCGCTCCGCCCCGTCGTCCTCCACGCGTTCGCCCGGCGGTCGCAGTTCGGCACGGTTTCGGTGCTGTACGGCGCGCGTACGCCGGGAGACCTGCTCTACACCGACGAGCTGGCGGACTGGGGCGAAGTGCTCTCGGTGGACGCCACCGTCGACGCGGCGGACACGTCCTGGACCGGCCGCGTCGGCGTGGTGCCGAAGCTGCTCGAGCAGGCCGACTTCCGACCCGGCTCGGTGAACGCCTTCGTCTGCGGCCCCGAGGTGATGATCCAGTTCACCGTCGAGGCGCTGCAGGCGCGCGGTGTGCCCGACGAGCGGATCTTCCTCTCGCTGGAGCGGGACATGCGCTGCGGCGTGGGCCTCTGCGGCCACTGCCAGCTCGGGCCGACCCTGATCTGCCGCGACGGCCCCGTCTACACGCAGGCGCAGGTCGCGCGGCTCATGGAGGTGCGTGAGCTGTGAGCAGGCCGACGCTCGCCGTCTGGAAGTTCGCCTCGTGCGACGGCTGCCAGCTCACGCTGCTCGACATGGAGGACGAGCTGCTCGCGCTCGCGGGAGCGGTGGACGTTGCCGACTTCCGTGAGGCCTCGAGCGCCGTGACCGACGGCCCGTACGACCTCTCGCTCGTCGAGGGCTCGATCACGACCCCGCACGACGCCGAGCGGATCCAGGAGATCCGGGCTGCCTCGAAGGCTCTCGTCACGATCGGCGCCTGCGCGACCTCCGGCGGGATCCAGGCGCTGCGCAACTTCGCCGACGTCGAGGAGTTCACGCGCATCGTCTACGCGTCACCGCAGTACATCTCGACGCTCGCGACATCGACGCCGATCTCCGCACACGTGCCGGTCGACTTCGAGCTCCGCGGCTGCCCGATCGACAAGCGCCAGCTGCTCGAGGTCGTGACGGCCTTCCTCCACGGGCGCCGGCCGGGGATCCCGGCGACGAGCGTCTGCACCGAGTGCAAGCGGCGCGGCGTCGTCTGCGTGATGGTCGCCCACGGCACGCCGTGCCTCGGCCCGGTCACACAGGCCGGCTGCAACGCGCTCTGTCCCTCTTACGACCGCGGCTGCTTCGGCTGCTTCGGGCCGATGGAGAGCCCGAACACGGACGCGCTCGTCCCGTTGTTGCGGAGGCTCGGCCGCAGCGACCGCGACGTCGAGCGCCTCTTCCGCACGTTCAACGCCGGAGCCGAGCCGTTCCGGGAGGCGGCCGACCGTGCCTAGGCGGACGATCGTCACCGACTACCTCGCGCGGGTCGAGGGCGAGGGCGCGATGACCGTGCAGCTGGACGGCGACCGCGTCGAGCACGTCGAGCTGCGGATCTTCGAGCCGCCGCGCTTCTTCGAGGCGTTCCTGCGCGGGCGCTCCTTCCTCGAGGCGCCGGACATCACCGCCCGCATCTGCGGCATCTGCCCGGTCGCCTACCAGACGAGCGCGATCAACGCGATGGAGAGCCTCTGCGGCGTCGAGGTGCCCGAGCCGATTCGCCTTCTGCGCCGCCTTCTCTATTGCGGCGAGTGGATCGAGAGCCATGCGCTCCACGTCTACATGCTCCACGCGCCGGACTTCCTCGGCTATGCGAGCGCGATCGAGCTCGCCCGCGACGCGCCCGCAGCGGTCGAGCGAGGGCTCGCGCTCAAGCGGACCGGCAACGACGTGATGACGCTCGTCGGCGGCCGCGAGATCCACCCGATCAACGTCCGCGTCGGCGGCTTCTACCGGGCGCCGACGCGCCGTGAGCTCCAGGCGCTCGTGGAGCCGCTCGAGCGGGCGCGCGAGGCTGCGCTCGAGACGGTGCGGTGGACGGCCGGGTTCGACTTCCCCGAGCGCGTGGTGGAGTGCGATCTCGTGGCCCTTGCCCAGCCTGGGGAGTACGCGATCGAGCGCGGCAGGATCCGCTCGAGCGCCGGACTCGACCTCGCACCGCCGGAGTACGACGAGCACTTCGAGGAGCTGCACGTCGAGCGCTCGAACGCGCTTCAGTCGCAGCTGCGCGGCGGCGGCACGTATCTCTGCGGCCCGCTCGCGCGCTACTCCCTCGGCTCGGCGCACCTCTCCCCGCTTGCGCGCGAAGCGGCGGCGGAGGCGGGGCTCGGCGACGAGTGCCGCGATCCGTTCCGCAGCATCGTCGTGCGCAGCGTCGAGCTCGTCCACGCCTGCGACGAGTCGCTCAGGATCATCGAGGCTTACGAGGAGCCCGACCGGCCGGCCGAGACCGTCGAGCCGGTCGCCGGCACCGGCTACGGCGTGAGCGAGGCGCCGCGCGGGCTGCTCTACCACCGCTACCGCCTCGACGGCGAAGGCACGATCCTCGACGCCAAGATCGTCCCGCCCACCTCGCAGAACCAGCTCGCGATCGAGGACGACCTCCGAGACGTCGTGGCGCGCAACACCCGCCTCGACGACGATGCTCTGCGCGGCCTCTGCGAGCAGACGATCCGCAACTACGACCCGTGCATCTCGTGCGCCACTCATTTTCTCGACCTCCAGGTGGAGCGGACGTGACCCGCACCGTCGTGATCGGAGTCGGCAATCTGCTGCGTGGGGACGACGGCGCCGGCGTCGTCGTCGCGGAACGCCTGCGCGAGCGCGTGCCGCCGGGCGTCGAAGTGGTCGCGTGCAGCGAGGAGCCGAGCCGGCTGATGGACGCGTGGGAGGGAGCCGATGACGTCGTGCTCGTCGACACCGTCTCGTCCGGCGCGCCGCCGGGGACGCTCCATTCCTTCGACGCGGACGAGGTGGCCGTGCCGGCCCGCACCTTCCGCTCCTCGACCCACGCGATTGGGATCGCGGACACGATCGAGCTGGCGCGCGCCCTCGGCCGGCTGCCCCGGCGCGTCCGCATCTACGGCATCGAGGCGGGCGGCTTCGAGGCCGGTGCCGAGCTCACGCCGGCCGTCGAGTCCGCAGTCGCCGTCCTCGTGCAGGACCTGCTGCGCGACCTGGAGGAGGAGCGATGCACGAGCGCGCTCTGATGACCGACCTGATGCGCGAGATCGAAGCCGTCGCCGACGCCGACGGCGCGACGCGCGTGACGCGGGTCTCCGTGCGCCTCGGAGCCCTGTCGCACTTCACCGAGGAGCACTTTCGCGAGCATTTCGTCGACGCGTCGCGCGGCACCGTCGCCGAGGGCGCGACGGTCGAGGCGCTCGTCGCCGACGATCTCGACGATCCGCGTGCGGCCGGCGTCGTGCTCGAGAGCGTCGAGGTCGAGATACCGGATCCGGAGGAGACGGGCTGATGTGCATCGGTACGTCCGCGCTGCTCGTCGAAGTCTGGGAGGACTCGGGATCGCGCGTCGGCCGGCTGGGCGACGGCCATGTCGTCTCGCTCGCGTTCGTCCCGGAGGCCGAGGCCGGCGATCTGGTGCTCGTCCACCTCGGCATCCCGGTCGAGGTCGTCGTCATCGAATCCCCCGAGCCCGAAGGAGCCACCACATGACCCGCCGCAGCACCGGAATCGCTCTCGCCTTCGTCACCGCGTGCATCAGCGGCGTCTCGATCTGGGTGAACGGGCACGCGCTCGCGCACTTCTCCGACGCCACCGTCTACACGACCGCGAAGAACCTGGTCGCCGGCGTCCTTCTGCTCGCGCTTCTGCTCGTGCCCGGCTCGCACGGGCGTGCCTCTCTGTCGTCGATCACCCGCCGCCGCTGGCCGGCACTGCTCGCGGTGGCCGTGATCGGGGGAAGCGTCCCGTTCGTCCTCTTCTTCGACGGGCTCAAGGACTCGACTGCGACCCAGGCGGCGTTCCTCCAGAAGACGCTCATCGTCTGGGTCGCGCTGCTCGCAGTGCCGCTGCTGAAGGAGCGTTTCGGGTGGCCGCACGCAGTCGCGATCGGCTTGCTGGTGGGCGGGCAAGCGTGGCTGGCGGGGAAGCTCGGGCACGTTGCCTTCGGGAAGGGCGAGGCGATGATCCTGGTGGCGACGCTGCTCTGGTCGGTCGAGATCGTGTTCGTGAAGTACCTCTTGCGCTCGATTCCACCCAGCGTCGTGGCCGCGGCGCGCATGGGCGTCGGGACCGTTCTGCTCATCTGCTGGCTCGCGTTGACGGGCGCGCTCGGCGACCTGGCCGGGCTCTCCGCGCTGCAGTGGCGCTGGGCGGTGCTGACCGGGCTGCTCCTCTTCGCCTACGTCGGCACCTGGTTTGCCGCGCTGGCCCGGGCGCAGGCCATCGACGTGACGGCGGTGCTCGTCTTCGGGGCGCTGGTGACGGCGATCCTCTCCGGGGTGGTGGACGGCTCGGCGATCGGGGTCGGCGGGACGGTGCTGATCGCGGTCGGCTCGGGAGTCATCGCGTGGACGGCGCTTCGCCGTTCCCCGCTGGACACAGCCTCGTGAGCGAGGTCGCGGGAGCGCTCCTCTTCGCGCGGTACGCCTACCCGCCGAATGCGCTCGGCCTCTGTGGCGCCGACTCGCCCGGCACCCTGCTCGAGTACGGCGACGCCGGAGCGAGCGACGGCGGCCTCGCGGAGCTTGCGCGAACCTTCGAGGGTGCGTGGCCGTACCTGACGCTGATCGCGGAGGCGAACCGGATCGAGGATCCGCTCGACCCGCGGGTCGTCGAGGCGTACTGGGTCGGAAACGAGCTGCTCTCGCGAGTCTCGCCCGACAGGCTCGTGCGGCACGTCCGCGAGCGGTTCCGCGGCCGGCTCGGCAGCGCCGCGGACGGGATTCCGTCGGTCGTCGCGGCGGGCGCAGTGCCGCATCACTGCTTCCATGTCTTCGCGCTCTACCCGTGGCTCGGCCTCCTCCGCGGCGGGATCGTCGACGAGCCCCTCCACGTCCTCGACCAGTGCCGGACGACGCCTGCCCTCGTGCTCGCCGTGGACGACGAGACCGCGGATGTCCTCGCCGAGCCGCTGCTCTGGGAGGAGGGGAGGCTGCGACTCGGCGAGCCGCAGTCCCGCAGTGTCCGCTGGCGCGACGGCGGCCGCTCCCTCGTCCGGCCGCGGCGAGGAGAACTGGTCTCCCTGCACTGGGACTTCGTCTGCGACGTGCTGTCGCCTCCGAAGGCCGCGCGGCTGGCGGGAGTCACGCGGCGCGTGCTGGCCGCGGTGAACGCGGGCGCCGCGGTGCAGGGTCGGACCGGGCGGGCGCGCGTCGCAGGTCACTGAGTCCGCGGACCGTCGTCTCGCGGTCGGTGCTTCCCCCTAGTCGCCGTGCGGGCAAATTCCGATGCCGCGGAGTGCCCTCAAGCGGAAGCTGAGAGCACAAAGGAGGAGGTGCAAGATGAGACTCTGGACCAGAGCGACCGTGGGTTCGATGCTTGTCGTCGGCGCGGTGGTCGCTCTCCTCGTGCTCAGCCTTGCGGGAAGCGCGGGTGCGTCGCAAAAGTCGTACCCACGCTCGCAGACGCTGATCACAAGCGGGACGCAGTGGGGCAACATCGCCGGGTTCAACCCATTCGCCGGTAGTTACGCGGCGGGGATGATCGGGCTCAACCTGGAGACGATGCTTCGCTTCGACCCGATCAAGGGCAAATACATCAACTGGCTCGCGAAGTCGGCCAAGTGGACGGGCAACAAGCAGTTCACGATCGTCGCTCGACCCGACGTGAAGTGGTCGAACGGCAAGCCGTTCACCGCAACCGACATCAGCTTCAACCTGAAGCTACTCCGCTTCGGGACGTCGGCGTGGCACAACCTCTACGCCAACTTCAAGTCGATCACGCCCAAGGGCAACAAGGTCGTAATCGTCTTCAAGGGCACGCCGAACTACGTGCAGTGGCAGAACGCCCTGTGGAACATCCCGATGATCAGTCCCATCGACGGGAAGGTCATCACCTCCGCCACGGCACTGACGACCTACAACCCGTCGAACCCGATCGGCACCGGCCCGTACAAGCTGGACCGGAGCGGGTTCGATCCCACCACCCGCGTCGTCTGGGCCAACACGGGCAAGTGGTGGGCGGCCAAGCAGGGGCTCGAGCCCATGCCGAAGCCGAAGTACGTCATCGACCTCGTCAACACGAGCAACACGAACAGCCTCAACGCCGTCCTCAACGGGGTGGAAGACCTGAACAACAACTTCCTGCCCGGCGTGGACAAGCTCGTGCAGGCGCACAAGGTCCAGACGTACTACTCGAAGCCGCCGTACATGCTCTCGGCCAACACAGCGTGGCTGGAGCCGAACACGACGGTCAAGCCGCTGAACGACCCGAACTTCCGGCGGGCGCTTGCCCTGGCGCTCCAGCCGAAGGTCTATGCCAAGCAGGCTGAGCAAAACCTCGTCCTGCCGGCAAAGTCGACCGGGCTGCTTCCGACCTGGGCGAAGTACAACGACAAGGCCGCAATCAAGAAGTACGGCTTCAGGCATGACACGAGCGCGGCCAAGAAGATCCTCGCGAACCACGGATACAAGCTGTCCGGCGGATACGTGACGAACAAGGACGGGTCGAAGATCGACCTGTCGATCATGGTTCCCCAGGGTTGGTCCGACTGGGAGACCGCCCGCGACCTGATCATCTCCGACGCGAAGGCGGCGGGGATCCGGCTCCACACCCAGGTGGTGAGCCAGAACGCCTGGATCAGCGACAGGGGCACGGGCAACTTCAACCTGGCCCTCGACAACCACTGGCAGATCAGCGACAACCCGTGGACGTACTGGAACGGCATCTTCCACCTGCCGATCCTCAAGACGGGCACGGGGCAGGTGAACTTCAACTTCGAGCGTTACACGAACAACGATGCGTGGAACCTCGTCAAGAAGCTCGACAAGACGCCGCTGACGAACACGTCGGAGGTCACGAAGATCAACGACCAGCTGCAGACGATCCTGATGAAGCAGCTGCCGATGATCCCGCTCTGGTACAACGGCCAGTGGGCGCAGTTCACGAACCAGCACTGGACGAACTGGCCCGCGGCGCACACGGGGCAGCAGTACACGCCGGTCATGTGGGGTGGCTATCTCCAGATGACGGCCATCGACATGTTCTCGCACCTCAAGCCGTCAGCGGGTTGAGTCAGGTGAGGGCAAGTCGAAGTGACCATGCATAGAGGTCCCAGCGTCCCTCCCGGCACCCGCCGGGAGGGACGCCCTTCCGGGAGGAACCGGTGCTCCGCTACTTCATCCGCAAGCTCTTCGTCTACGGCCTGACCTTCATCGTCGCGGTGACGATCGACTGGGCGATCCCGCACCTGATGCCGGGGAACCCGGTGCTCGCGTTGATGAGTCGCATCAACGCCCAGGATCCGCAGGTGGCGCAGACCCTGTACCACCATTACATGCGGGCGTTCAATCTCGACCTCCCGCTGTGGAAGCAGTACTGGTACTTCTGGGTCGCGCTCGCGCACGGAGACCTCGGCACGAGCATCGACCAGTTCCCGGCCTCGGTCAGCTCGATCATCCTCCACGCCGCGCCGTACACGCTCGGGCTCCTCCTGCCGGCGATCCTGCTCAGCTGGTACGCCGGGAACAAGGTCGGCGCGCTCGCAGCGCGGCGGAAGGTCCTCGACAACTCGGCGCTACCGGTCAGCTACGCGCTGACGGCAACGCCGTACATGTGGCTCGCGATCATCCTCTCCTGGGTCTTCGCAGTCATCTGGCACGTCTTTCCCGTCGGCTTCGCGTATGACCCCACCGCGATCCGCGCCTGGTCGTGGACGTTCGTCGGGAATCTGCTCTACCACTGGTTCCTGCCGTTCATGTCGCTGTTCCTCGTCGCTTTCGGCGGCTGGGCGATCGGGATGCGGAACATGATCATCTACGAGCTCGAATCCGACTACGCGCATTACCTCGGTGCGCTCGGAGCGCCGCAAGGACTGATCCGCAAGTACGCCTTCAGGAACGCGATGCTGCCCCAGATCACCGGCCTGGCGCTCGCCCTCGGCGCGATCCTCAGCGGAGCGCTCGTCACCGAGATCGTCTTCTCCTATCCGGGGCTCGGCTACCAGATCTACAACGCGATCACGAACCAGGACTACTTCGTGATCCAGGGGATCTTCCTCTTCATCATCATCGGCGTCCTCGTCGCCAACTTCATCATCGACATCGTCTATCTGATTGTCGACCCGCGCACGAGGATCGGGATGGAAGGGGGGCGCTCGTGAGCGCCGTCCCGACTGCCCCGCTCGCGAGCCCCGCCGACCCGTCGCAGGTCGAGGCTCCCGCTCCCGTGCGGCCGATGTCGGGCTTCCGGGAGGCGCTGCACTTCGCGCTGCGGAACCAGAAGCTCGTCTTCGGTCTCTCGGTCACGAGCGGGCTTCTGCTCATCGCCATCATCGGTCCGTTCATCGCGCAGCACGGCCCGCTCGTGTACGGCAGCGACCTCGCCCTCGCGCCGACGACGCAGGGCGGTCACTGGCTCGGGACGACGCTGCAGGGCCAGGACGTCTTCGCGCAGTTCGTCACCGGGCTGCGGCTCGCCTTCATCGTCGGCGCAGTCGGCGGCGGCATCGCCGCGTGCATCGGGATGCTCGTCGGCTTCACGGCCGGCTACCGGGCCGGAGCCGTGGACGAAGTGCTGAACATGCTCACGAACGTCGTCCTCGTGATTCCGACATTCGCGCTCCTGCTCGTGATCGCCTCCTACCTGCAGGTGCGCGGGATCCTGACCGAGGCGGTCTTCATCGGCCTGACCTCCTGGCCGTGGGCGGCCCGTGCGCTGCGGGCGCAGACCTTCTCGCTCGTCTCACGCGACTTCGTCGACATGGCGCGACTGAGCGGGCGCAGCAGCTGGAAGATCATCTTCAAGGAGATCGCGCCGAACATGAGCTCCTACCTGTTCATGATGTTCATCCTCCTTTTCGGAGGCGCGATCCTCATCGCCGCGACGCTCGACTTCATCGGGCTCGGGCCGTCGAACACGATCTCGCTCGGGCAGATGATGCAGCTCTCGGTGCAGAACGCCGCTCTGCAACTGCACCTCTGGTGGTGGTTCCTGCCACCCGGCCTCGCGATCATGGCCCTCGTCGGCTCGCTCTATGTGATGAACGTCGGGCTCGACGAGGTCTTCAACCCCAAGCTGCGGGACATGTGAGATGGCGCTCCACGTCGACGACCTCCGCGTCTACTACCGCACGCTCGCCGGCGACGTGAAGGCGCTCGACGGCGTCTCCTTCGACGTCGCCGACGGAGAGATCATGGGCCTGGCCGGCGAGTCCGGGTGCGGCAAGTCGACGCTCGGCAAGAGCCTAATCCGCCTCGACGGCCGGATGCGCTACGCAGGCGGCCACGTACTGCTCGACGGCGACGAGCTGCCGATCTGGGACGACGAGGCGATGAACCCCTTCCGCTTCCGCCGGGTCTCGATCGTGCCGCAGTACGCGATGAGCGCGCTCAACCCGATCCGCAAGATCGGCCGCATGATCCACGAGCTGCTCCGTTCGAGAGGCGTTCCCCCGAGCACCATCCAGCGCGAGCTCGAGCGGAGGCTCGACCTCGTCGGCCTCGACCGCAGCGTGCTCGACCTCTATCCGATCGAGCTCTCGGGCGGCATGAAGCAGCGGGTCGTGATGGTGATCTCGACACTGCTCGATCCCTCTCTTCTGATCGCGGACGAGATCACGTCGGCGCTCGACGTCTCGACGCAGAAGGCGGTCGCGCAGACGCTCGTCGAGTTCCGGAATCGCGGCTTCGTCAAGAGCATGATCGTCATCACCCACGACATCGCAGTGCTCTACCAGATCGCGGACACGATCCTCGTGATGTACGCGGGCAAGCTCGCCGAGAAGGCGCCGGCCGACGAGATCGCCTCGAATCCGCAGCACCCGTACACGCGGCTCCTGGTCTCGTCGCTGCCAGAGGTCGGCGTGCGGTACGCCGAGAAGGAGCTCTCCGGGATCCCCGGGCGGCCGCCGTCGCTGCTCGACCCGCCGGCGGGCTGCCGCTTCCGCGACCGCTGCCCGCTGGCCACCGCGCGGTGCGAGCAGGAGCCGCCCTGGGTGGAGCACAACGGACGCGGCATCGCATGCTGGGAGGCGGCGGCGTCGCCTGCTGAAGCGCTTCCCGTCGCAGCGGAGGGCAGCTGATGCTCCGTCTCGACCACGTCTCGAAGACCTACCGGGTCGGCTCGTTCGGACGTGGCCGGCTCGACGCGGTGCGCGACGTGAGCTTCGAGCTCGAACCGGGCCAGGTGCTCTCAGTGATCGGAGAGAGCGGTAGCGGCAAGTCGACCATCGGGCGCATGATCCTTCGCCTTCTCGCGCCCACCAGCGGGTCGATCACCTGCGACGGCGCCGACATCGCGCAACTCCACGGGGATGCGCTCAAGGAGTACTACCGGCACATCCAGGGCGTGTTCCAGGATCCGTTCAGCTCGTACAACCCGATCTTCAAGGCCGACCGCATCTTCGGAATGGTGCACAGGGAGTTCTTCCCGCACGAGGGCGACGACGAGTGGCGCGCGCGGCTGCGGGACGCGCTCGAGTCGGTGGGGCTGAACACCGGCGACGTGCTCCACAAGTACCCGCACCAGCTCAGCGGCGGCCAGTTGCAGCGCCTCCTCGTCGCGCGGGCGCTGCTGCTCGAGATCCGCTACCTCGTCGCCGACGAGATCATCAGCATGCTCGATGCCTCGACGCGCATCGACGTGCTCAACCTGCTCGCCGACCTGAAGGCGCGCGGGCTCGGGATCCTCTTCATCACCCACGACCTCTCGCTCGGCAACTACATCAGCGACTCGACCATAATTCTCCGGCGCGGCATCGTCGTCGAGATGGGGGCGACCGAGAAGGTTTTCGGCGACCCGCGCCACCCGTATACGCAGTCCCTGCTCGCCTCGGTGCCGGTCCTGCACCGGAAGTGGAGTGCCGAAGGGCGCGCGGCCGCCGAGGCGGCCCAGCCGTTCGAGCAGGGGGAAGTGCCGACGCTCGTGCAGGTCGAGGACGACCATCTCGTGGCGGCGAGCTGACATGTTCCCGCCGGAATTCGTCTGGGGCGCCGCGACCTCCGCCTACCAGATCGAAGGAGCGACCTCCGAGGCCGGCCGCAGCGAGGGGATCTGGGACCGTTTCTGCACGGTTCCCGGAGCTGTCCGTAACGGGGAGTCTGGCGAGGTCGCCTGCGACTTCTTCCACCGCTATGCCGAGGACGTGCAGCTGATGCGCGAGCTCGGCCTCGACGCCTTCCGCTTCTCGGTGGCGTGGCCGCGGATCCTCCCGGAGGGGCGCGGCCGCGTCGAGCCGCGCGGGCTGGACTTCTACGACCGCCTCGTCGACGAGCTGCTCGCGGCGGGGATCCGGCCGTTCGTCAACCTCTACCACTGGGACCTCCCGCAGCAACTCGAGGACGAGGGAGGCTGGCCCGAGCGCGCGACGGCCGAAGCATTCGTCGAGCTCGCAGAGGCCGTCGCGGCCAGGCTCGGCGACCGGGTCGCCGACTGGTCGACCCACAACGAGCCGTGGTGCGCAGCCTGGCTCGGCTACGGCCTGGGCATCCACGCGCCGGGCCGACGGAGCCGAGCGGATGCCGTCGCGGCCGCGCACCATCTCCTGCTCTCGCATGGCTGGGCGGTCGAGGCCATTCGGCGCGAGGCGCAGGAGCCGCGCGTGGGGATCATCCTCGACGCGTGGCCCGCGCACCCTGCGACTGACGATCCCGCGGATGCCGCCGCCGCACGAGCAGTCGAAGCGCTCCGCAACAGGTTCATCTTCGACGGCGCCCTCCGCGGCGTGTATCCGGACGACGCCCTCGAGCAGCTGGCGCCGATCGAGCCCCCGGTGCGGGACGGTGACATGCGGGCGCTCTCGCCGAGGCTCGACTGGGTCGGGCTCAACAACTACTCACGGACGCTGGTGCGAGCCAACCCCGCGGGCGGTGAGCCGCTCGAGGTTCGGGCGCCCGAGGGACGGCTGACAGAGATGGGTTGGGAGGTCTACCCGGACGGTCTCCACGAGCTGCTGACCTGGGTTCACCGCGAGTACGCGCCGCCGGTCATCTACGTCACGGAGAACGGCGCCGCGTTCGGCGACGTCCGCGGCCACGACCGCCGAGTGCACGATCCGGAACGGATCGAGTACCTCGCCGGCTACCTCGACGCGGTCGCCCGAGCGATCGCGGACGGAGTGCCGGTTCGCGGCTACTTCGTCTGGTCGCTGCTCGACAACTTCGAGTGGAGCCTGGGCTACGGCCGTCGCTTCGGTCTCGTCTACGTCGACTACCCGACTCTCGAGCGGGTGCCGAAGGACAGCTTCTTCTGGTACAGGGACCTGATCGCGGCCAGTGGAGTCACGGCTCTCGCGTCCTAAAACAACCCAGACGACGAGCACGCGGTGCTCGTTACGTGAAGATGATCTGGCCGCCGGCGGCCTTCTCGTAGAACTCACCGACGCTGATGATTTCTTCGACCTGGGGGACGAAATCGTCCATCGTCAGGCCGAACATGTCGACCGTCGCCTTGCAGGCGTACAGCTGCACACCGGAGTCGGCGACGAGCTCGATGAACTCGGGGATGGGCGGGATGTCGATCTTCTCCATCTGCCGCTTCATCATCCGGGTGGCGAGCGAGGAGAAGCCTGGGATGGCGCCGATCCAGGTCGGCATGTGCATGCCGGGGTTGCCGACTGTGGCGACCTTGATCTTCTCGAAGCGGTCCTTGCGGATCGCGTCGAGGCCGAAGAAGGTGAAGAAGAGATCGGCTTCGATGCCTTCCAAGCGGGCGCCGTTGGCCATGATCAGGGCCGGGTAGATGCCCTCGAGCGATCCCTTCGAGACGACGATCGCGACCTTCTCGATTGTCGCGGGCTCCCCGGTCAGCGGCTGGGTGTCTACGAGTAGTTCGGTCATCGTCGGTTCCTCCTAGATGCAGCCTTTCGGCTTGGGGATGCCGCCGATCTTGGCGGCGAGCTTGGCCGGCCCCTTGGGGAAGAGCTGGTAGAGCTCCTTCACGGAGACGCCGGATTCCTTGCCGAGCGAGCGGATCGACGGGGCGTTGCCGGTCTGCAGGTAGCGGTCGCGCATGAAGCGGACGACGAGCCAGTGCCGCTCGGTCAGTTCGGGGATGCCGTTGGCCGCGGCAATGGCCTGGGCGATCTGCTCGTTCCACTGGGCGGGGTCGGTGAGGAAGCCTTCGGCGTCGACGTCGACGGGCGCGTCGGCGATCAGAGTCATGGTCATCTCGTGCTCCTCTCTCAGGCGGGGACGGGGATCCGCTTCTTGCCCGCGGTGGGCATCGCAGGCCCGATCGCGGGGATCTCGTGGCCGGGCAGGAGCGCGTGCCAATAGATCCACTGGAAGGCGAGCTTGCCAAGGTGGTTGAGCCACGATTCCCGCAGCAGCGGGAGCGGGCCAAGGGCAGTTGGGAAGCGCCCTGGCAAGGGTTCTGTGTCGTAGTTGAAGTCGATCAGCAGCGCCTTGTGGAATCCGGTCTCGACGAAGCAGTTGGTGTGCCCGTCGAACGCGGCCTCGAGTGTGTCGCCGCGGAAGAAGCGGTCGATGTTCTGCTCGAGCAGCTCGCCCTCGAAGTGCGCGACCGAGCCCGCCTTCGAGGTCGGAATGTCCGTCGCATCGCCGAGTGCGAAGATGTTCGGCTTGACGGTTGACTGAAGCGTGTGCGGGTCGGTGGGGACGAAGCCCAGCGCGTCGCCGAGTCCGGGCGAGCGCTCGACATAGGCGGCTCCGCCATGCAGGGGCACGGTGACGAGCAGATCGAAGGCGATCTCCCGTCCGTCGTAGGAGGTCAGTTTGCCCCCGACGCCGTCGACCTCGCCGGCGCTGAACTCGGTGACGAGCTCGATCTCCTTCTCCGCCAGCAGGTGGGTGAGATGCTCGGAGGCGACCGGTTTCGTGAAGCAGCCGTCGAGCGGGGTGGAGAGCACGAGCTCCGTGCGCGCGCGGATACTGCGTCGGCGCAGGTACCAGTCGGCGAGGAAGGCGAACTCGATCGGCGCGACCGGGCACTTGATCGGCATGTCGGCGATGTTCACGACGAGACGGCCGCCGTCAAACCGTGCCAATGCCTGCGCGAGCGCGGCCGCGCCGGGCGGGTCGTAGAAGGTGAAGACGCGCTCGTTCCAGCCCGGGCCGGTCATCCCCTCGGTCTCCTCTGGCTGCAACCGGACGCCGCTCGCGACGACGAGGACGTCGTAGGGGAGCATGGCGCCGTCGCGTAGCGCGACCTCGTCGCGCTCGAGCGATACCGAGTCGATCTCGGCCTCGTGGAAGACGATGCCGTTCCCGAGCTGCCGCCGGCGCGGCCGCACGATCTCCTCGATCTGCGTGAGCCCGAAGGGAACGAAGAGCAGTCCGGGCTGGTACACGTGGCGGTCGTCGCGGTCGACCACGTGGATGTCCGCCTCGTCTGCGTCGAAGCGGCGGCGCAGCCGGTTCGCCATCAACGTGCCGCCGGTGCCGCCGCCGAGGATCACGATCCGCTTCCTGCTCACGGCGAGCCTTCCGTCAGGAGCTGCGGCACATGTGGGCGCGATGTGATGGTCTCGGCGAACGCGACCCCGGCTTCGATCGAGCGGCGAAGCGGGCACGCCTCGGCGACCTTCTCCAGCCGCTGCAGCTGCTCGGCGGTGAGGTCGGCCCCGAGCTCGATCGCGAGCTCGAAGCGCCGCGGGATGGACTCGTTGTCGTAGTCGACGGCGACAGTCACCTCGCCGAGGTCCCAGCCTTTCGTCCGCGCGTACATCGCCAGGGTCGTGGAGACGCAAGAGGCGAGCGCAGCCGGGAAGAGCTCGTGCGGCGCCGGCCCGCTGCCCTCACCGCCGAGTCGCTTCGGCTCGTCGGTGATCAGCCGGTGCTTGCCGTCGATCACAACGTCCTGCCGGAGCGTTCCGGGGATCGAGCGGGCTGTCGCGGTCAGGCTCATGGCTCTGTCCAAAGCGTGGCCTTGGTGCCGTCTGCAGGCATCGGGGCCGCCGCGCAGCCGCATACGGACAAGTACGTAGTTGAGTAGTTGTCCGTACCTCGATCAGCGCGGCTGCTGTATGCCGCCGGGACGGCCACGTGCGACGGGCCGGGGACAAAGGAGGTCACTCATGAACCGCAAGCTCCTATGGTCCGTTCTCGTGATCGGCCTGGCGCTCGTGGTCGCGCCCTTCGCGCTCGGCATGCCGGGCAAGATGGCAGCGGGCAGCGGATACCCACGAAGTAACAATCCATCACGCGCACCGCACGCACGCCTAGAGCTTCGCGAACAGTGGAGCGGGACCGTTTTCCGTCCCGCTCCACCGTCGTGTCAGGGTGCGGGCGGCCCGACGAATGAACATGGTTCCTGACCTGGCGAACGGCCGCGTCAAAGGGCCCGGGGCGAAACCCCGGGCCCTCACGACGCACGATTCTTAGCCTTTCCCCCCGAAGCGGCAGGGGAAGGTGCCGTGCCGTATGGCCACCAAGCACGCTTTGGCCACGAGCGCCGGCACGAAGCGGGCGGCGTCGACCGTGCCGAGACCGCTCGCGAGGTCGTAGCCGCGACTCGCGGAGTAGCCGGGCACGTGGTAGGTGTTCCCGTCGCCGTTCGTGAACGGGCCGATGTCGTTATCGCCTTGCGTGACGTCGACGACACCGTCGAGCCGGTCCTGCCAGCCGCCGCTCGTCGGATTGCCGAGCGAGTAGAGCGCGTCGTTGAGCAACCCGAGCGGCCGCCCCGCGAACTGGTCGGCCATCGCGACGATGCCCGCGAACTCGGGCGTCGCCGCGCTCGTCCCGCCGAAGATGTGGTACGGCGAGGACGGGCCCACGAACGTGTAGTAGACCCAGACGCCGCCGTCGACGGCCGCGTTCATGCTGATGTCGGGCGTGCCGCGCGCCGGTCCGACCACGTGCCGGACGGGATCCTGGAAGTCCGGCCGGGTGAAGACGTGGCTCGGGCCGCCGCCGCCAGCCCCGTAGCCGTCGTTCCAGACGACGTCGGGCGCGAGTCGGTTGCCTGCATCGTCGAGCGTCAGCTGCGTCCCGCCGACGCTCGTTACGAGCGGGTCGCTCGACGGCCAGCTGTTGACCTGATACGGGTAGAGGTCCTCGAGATTCAGCTCGAAGTCCGTCGATCCTGTGTCGCCCGAGGCGCCGAGCACCGTGATGCCCTTCTGCGCGGCGTTCTCGAACGCGTAACGGAGCTGCAACAGCGATTGCACGTTCGGGAACGTGTTCTCGGTCGCGCCGAAGCTCTGCGAAATAACGCCGGCCAGGTGGTGGTCGATCACGTAGTTCTCGGCCTGCATCATTTCCGGGAAGCCCGTGACGCCCTCGGTCTCGCTGACCGGGGTCTCGACGAGCAGGATGTTCGCCTTAGGGGCGAACACGTGTGCCCATTCGACGTCGAGCGTCGTCTCCTCGGCCCACCCGACCATGTCGTCGTTGGTGGGGTCGAAGGCCGGCACGGGGCCAGCAGGCTGGATGATCGTGAGCTTCGGGTCGTTCGCGATTGCCGGGTCGACCGGGATGCCCCACGGGTTCGACACGCCGAAGGTCTGGTCGAACTGATGCAGGTCCTGGACGATCGTCGGCGAGCCGAAGCTGTCCACGATGGCGATCGTTTGTCCCGCTCCGGCCACCCCCCGGGCCTGCAGGGGCGCGAGGTCGTATGCGTTCTCCAACTGCGCCGGCGAGTAGCAGTGGATGCCATAGACGGTCAGGCACTGCGATGTCGGGCGCGGCTGCGTGGCCGCATGGGCGCTCCGCGGCTGCGTCAGCAGCGGCCGAGCGACGGCATCCGCGTGCGGTTGGTAACCCGCCCCTCCCACGAGCGCTGTGACGACTGCGGCGGCCGCAACGGCGGCCACGCCAAACAGCCGGAGCAGACGAGCCTTGCGATGACTCATGTCGTTCCCCCCTCCTCCTATGCGAATGATCCTGCTTGGCGAGCGAAGTTAAGGGATTCGGGCGCGAGAAGCAAGCGGGGAATCGCTGGACTTGAGGCTGATGGGGCTGGCTAGCTGAACGCCGTCGCGCTTCCCACCTCGCCCCGGCAGGGTGAGGTAGGTGGGTAGTTTGACGGCCTGGGGCAACTTTGGCCCCGGCGCCCATAGACTTCTGAGCCATGGCGACAGACCACGAGGACATAGCCCTTGTCGCTGGTCAGCTGGCCAACCTCACGCGGACGGTCACGGAGATTGAGGCGCGGGTCCGGACGCTTTACGAGCGCACTGAGAATCAGCAAGCGCGCGCTGACCAGCAACGAGACCGAACCGAAATACAACAACAACGCATTGATCTCGCAGCGCGAGAGCTAGCCGAGGTCAGTGAGCGCCTGCAAGCGGCGGCGGACGCGCTCCAAGCGTCCATCTGAACCCTCGTTGCACGGCGGTTGGCCGAAAAGGGGAAAGGCTCCGAATCGGCAGGAGGGTCGATCGTTCGAGTCTTTGAGCGGGCTTCGCACGTTGTCTATCGTCCATAGGCATGCTGGCCCACTTCCGATCCGGCTCGCCGAGTGCTCGTAGGCAGCACTTGTATCGCCTTCGAGCCGGAGCTGCGCCAGGCGATGACTCGCTCGTCGGTGTGCGGCCGGGCGGCCGCAAGGCGGCGTCCCTGCGGAGCAGGATCCTTGTTGTCTGTGCAGTCGCTGCAGCCTTCGCTGCTACGGGCGCTCTCCATGCGTCCGCGGCGGCCGGCCCTCCGCTGTACTGGCGCTTTGCACCGCCCGCGGGCGTCAAGGTCTCCCTCGACGCGGGAACCGGACACGGACTCGAGGTCGAGGCTGCAGCCGTGAATCGGCGGCAGCGCGTGTCGCTGTCTCTCCTCGGCTCCTCCCGCGCGCGGCTGCATGCCACGGCGGGAAACCCGGCCGTCGGCGTGCTGCGAGTTCCCGGGTCGCTTCAGGGCATCCGGCCGTTCGCCGTGACCTTCGTCGCCCGGATCGTGGGCCTTCCCCAGGTGAGCATCACGCGTACGGTGATCATCTCGATCCGAAGTAATCGGGTCTCGCTCGTCGGGCCGGGCGCCCGTACCCGCTGGGCGTATGTGCTGCAGGCGACGCATGCCCGGGCCGAGCCGTCCGCACGCGCACGGATCGTCGGCCCCGTTGCTACCGCCACGTCCGACGGCGTACCGAACCTCGTGCGCGTCCTCGTCCAGGCGCGGCGCAGGGGCGCGACGTGGGTGCGCGTCGAGCTGACGAGCCTCCCGAACGGCCGGCAGGGCTGGGTCAGGCGCTCGACCCTCGCAACCTACCATTCCGTCGAGACGCGGCTCGTGATCGATACCGAGCACCTCATGCTCACGCTCTACCGCTCCGGCAGGCCCGTCTTCCACGCACAGGTCGGGGTCGGCCGGCGGCGCTGGCCAACCCCGCACGGCAGCTTCTACATCCGTGAGCGGCTCACCGACTTCCATGACTCCTTCTACGGGCCGGTCGCGTTCGGGACGAGCGCGCGCTCGCCCAGGCTGAGCGAATGGCCCGGCGGCGGCATCGTCGGGATCCACGGAACCAACGAGCCGCATCTCATCCCCGGGCGAATCTCGCACGGATGCGTCCGGCTGCGTAACGCCGACATTCTCCGGCTCGCGCGGCTGCTTCCTCTGGGGACGCCGCTCGTGATCCGGTAGCTCAGCCGGTCAGCAACGGGGGCGTGAACGGGCCGCGGACCGGGATCTCGCCCAGCTGGTGGCTGCAGCTGGCGGCCTGTAACAGGCGCACCCGCAGGATGCCGATGCCGTGCGGTTTCACCGTGAAGCGGGCGACGCCGTCACTGTTCGTCTTTCGGGTGACCAAGACCCCCGGGCCGCGAAGCTCGACCCGCACGCCTCCGACGCCCTTGCCGTTGCGGCGCGCGTGAACGACGAGCTGCGTCTGCCTGCCGACGACCGCCGTCCTGGGGGCGAGGGTGAACGTGATCTTCGAGCACGGAACCGGCGGCGTGACGACCGTCGTCGTCGGCGTTGTGACCGTCGTCGTGGTACTCGTGGTCGTCGTCTGGGTGGTGCCCGTGGTGGTCGTCTGGGTAGTGCCTGTCTGGGTGCCAGTCTGGGTCGTGCCAGTCTGCGTGGTGCCCGTGGTGGTCGTCTGGGTAGTGCCTGTCTGGGTCGTGCCGGTCTGCGTGGTGCCCGTGGTGGTCGTCTGGGTAGTGCCTGTCTGGGTCGTGCCGGTCTGCGTGGTGCCCGTGGTGGTCGTCTGGGTAGTGCCTGTCTGGGTCGTGCCGGTCTGCGTCGTCCCCGTCTGCGTTGTGCCTGTCGTGGTCGCCGCCGAGCACGGCTGATGTGGCCCGCCGCTTTCGCGAGGTACAGCTTTTCGCCCCCCGTAGAGATGGTTCGCGTCGATGTAGGGCAGCAGCAAGCCAGTCACGAGGTCTGCTTGCCAGTAGCAGCTCGGAAGGCGCACAGTGAGCGTGTAGGAGCCCGCGTCGAGCGTCCGCGTGACACTGTCGTACAGCGTTTGCGGGAATTCCGAAGCCGGCCATGCGAGCATCGAGTAGGACGCGAGGGAGACAGTCGTGCCGTCGCAGCCGGCAGCCACGGTGAAGGTCGCGGTGACCGTCCCGCTGCCTTCGCTGAGGTGCGCGCCGGTGAGCGACGACGCGCCCGGCCCGCAGGGTGAGCTGTCCGACGGAGACGAATTCGCGCCGAAGCCGGGGTGGACGAAGACGGCGAGACCAGCGGCGAACAGCGTCGCCAGCCCGAGCAGCGCCGCGCCGCGGCGCAGGCCGACATACCGGCGCGCCCGGCTGCGAGCGTCGTCGGCAACGATGCTCCGAAGAGCCATCCGGCACTCCTCCAGCTCCGCTAGAAGAGCCCGAAGCCGCAGCAGGCTCGACTCCACTACTCGATCCTAATGCCCCGCATCGCGAATCGATACTCCCCATCCGCCGGGTCCCCGGGTGAGGCCTCCGCCGCAGCTTGCGGGTCTCCGGCGCGCGGCCCTGCACCCCATTTCGGGATTGGCCATACGACCAGGTTAAGACCGGCTTTCGGCGTCTTGCGGGTCGGCGGGTTCGCCTGGAGGCTTACGAGGGTGGTCGAAGACGTCACCCGAGAGGCGGGCCGGATGGATGCAGGCGGACTGTCGATTGCCGCCGTGATCCCCACGTACAACCGCGCACGACTGCTCGGTCGCGCAATCGAGAGCGTTCTCGCCCAGTCCCGTTCGCCTGACGAGATTCTTGTCGTCGATGACGGATCGACGGAGGACGTCGCCTCGACCGTCCGGAGGTACGGGAACCTAGTGGAGCTCGTTCGGAAGCCGAGGGGTGGCATTGCTTCCGCCCGTAATCTCGCTGCGTCTCTCGCTGAGACCGACTTCATTGCGTTTTTGGATTCGGACGACTACTGGGACGGCTCGCACCTCGATGCCGTTGCTAGGGCGATCGCCGGGACCGAGCAAAGAGCATCCCTCTACTTCTGTGACGTGCGCCTATCGAAAGAGCGTGGCGGCGGAACGCTCTGGGAGCGTTGCGGATTTTCGATCGCCGATCCATACGAACTCAAGGCTGATGCGTTCCCGTGGCTGATGATGCGACGGCAACCCATGATGATCCAGGCGTCCGTGATCGGGCGCTCCCTGTATCTCTCCGTTGGCGGATCGGCAGAGCGGCTCGTGAGAAGGAGCGACACACACTTGCTCTTCAAGCTCGGACTCTCTGGACCGATATGTGCCGTTGCCGCAGTGGGCGGAGAGGTGACCTCAGACGATCCGCGGTCGCTGACCTTCTCGTATGCGAGTAACGATCCGACGTACCTAGATTGCACGCTCTGGCTCTACCAAGACGTGCTCGCCCGTGTGCGGCAGAGAAGCCGGGGTGAGCGGAGCCTTGTCGCGGACGTCTCGCGGACGCACACTGGAGGTTGGCTCGCTCGCCGTCTGTCGGCTCCATCCGGGCCGCGGGGCATCTCGCGAAGGCGGTTCGGTACCAGCCCAGCATTGTTCCGCGGCGAGCATGGAGCCTGGCAAAGCGCCTCCGAGCGACACATGAACACGGGCCAGGCGAGGCAAGTCAGCCCATAACTCCCGCCTGCATTGCCGAGAGCCCACGCATCTTGAGGGGGATGCCTGGAGGAGCGGTCCCGGCACGTCAGGTTCGCTCGAGGAGACCCTCCGCGGCGAGCTCGTCGAGCAGCTCTCGCGGCCGCCGTCAGGGCCGCGGTCGAGCCTGGCTGACTATGACGCCGCGCCCAAGGATTAGTCGGCAAATGCTGGCGGGGCCGTGGTGGTCACCGGCCCCGGCAGCATTTCGGTAGTTAGGACCTGGTCTACGAGACAGTGATGGGCCAGTTCCACTGGTCGAGGTCGCCGTCTGTGTCGTGAACGGTGACCTGGATCGTGTAGCTCCCCGGCGCGAGCCAGGAGGGAAGCGTGAAGCTCAACAGGTCCTGGTACTTGGTTGCTCTGGATCCTCCGTTGGTATCGACGTAGTTCTGCGGCTTCCCTGAGGTCGCCGTGACCGTCACTGGCAGGAATCCGGCCAAGTAGACCGTCGGAGCGATCGACCCTGACCCGATCGCAGAGTCATCGGTGTAGACGATCGTCATCAGCTGACCCGCCGTGACCGTGGCGTTCGCCGCAGGGCTCGGGTCTGCGAGCAGCGACTCACACTTCACCGGCTCTGGTTCGGCTTCGGCTTCGGCTTGGGCGGCGGGGGCGGCGGAGGCGGGCCGGATCCCGGCGGAGGCGGCCCGGACCCCGGCGGGGGCGGGGGAGGCGGGCCGGATCCAGGGGGCGGAGGGGGAGACGGTGCGGAGTTGCAGCTCAGCAGCGGAGGCGGTGGTGCCACGATCGGGATGCTCAGCGTGTCGGTCGCGCCGGGTGCCTCGTTCGAGGACGCGGTGGCGACGTTGACGATGTTTCCGCCTGCGGCGAACTCGGCTGATGTGACCGTGTGCTGCGCCGTGCAGGTCATCGAGGCGCCCACCATCAGCGTCGTTGTCGGGCAGGTGGGCGGCGAGTCGGTCTTGTTGTCGGTCAGGGTGATCCCGGTCAGTGTCACGTTGCCCGCGTTCGAGATCAGGTAGCTGTAGGGGACGACCTGGCCGGCGGCGGTGATCAGCGTCGTCGTCGACGACTTCTTCAAGGTCATCGCCGGCGACTGCTGGATCGGGATGCTGACCGTGGCGGTCGCGTCAGGCGCCTCATTCGAAGACGCAGTGGCGACGTTGACTAGGTTGCCGCCGCCGTCCAGCTCCGTCTGAGTGACCGTGTGCTGGCCGGTGCAGGTCATCGAGGCGCCGACGTCCAGAGTGCTGCCCGGACAGGTCGGGGTCGAGTCAGTGTTGTTGTCGGTGAGCGCGATCCCGGTCAATTCGGAGGTACCGGTGTTCGTGATCAAGTAGCCGTAGGGGATTACTTGGCCGGCCGAGGTGACAGCCGTCGTGGTCGACGACTTCACGAGCGTCATGCCCGGGAAGTTGACCGTCGCGTTGTTGCTGAGCACGTCGTTGCCGCCGCTGTCGAAGGTGAGCGTGGCCGTGTTCACAAACGGCGACGTTCCGGCCTGCGACAACGACTCGGTGTACGTGCAGGAGACGGAGGTGTTCGCAGCGACCACGGTTCCGATCAGGGACGCGCAGTCACCGATATCGCTTGTCGTGCTGTCGGCGATCGCGACGATCTTGTGCGCGAAGCTCCCCGCGTCCATGGTGAGCTGAAACGTGACCGTCAACGGATATGTCGCATTCTTGGGTACGTTCTCTGTGTCGTTGAAGACCCCGTCAGCGTTGGCATCAACCTGCTTTGTCAGTGTCGGTTTGACATTTGAGGCGGCGCTCGCCGCACCGACCATTGCAAACGAAACGGCCAGCGCCAGCGCTGCCAGCAGGGCCGATGTTGCAACGAACCGGCAGAGTCGTCGCGAGCGCCGGGGGACGCCACGAGAGGCGGCGCCGGAGGGTCCAAGCCGCAGATGCATCCGGACTCCTTTGTGGAGGCTAATTCATTGTTGTTGGCAGCTAATTCACTGCAGAATCGACAGCGTCCCACTCCGGCCTCGCCCCGGACAACTGGACATTGGGTGGGGATCCCCAGTGCGAGTCCCGTCTAGTCACGAGCCACGCGCCGCAGGTCTGCCGCTACCCCTGTGCGCAAGCATCCTTTTGGCCCCGGTGCCGCACCAACCGTCGCGAGCCCGAGTAGACAAAGCGGAGAGGCCATCAGCGGATCGGAGCGGTTGCCTACGGGGCGAGGCGCGCTCGTCGCTAGATACGCCGACTGCCGTCTTCGGCGGATTCGGCTTGCCGCGGAGGGTCGGCGGCACTGGCTCGAGTCCGTCACCCCTGGTCCAGCCGCGGCAGGGCAGGTACTCCGCCAGCCGGGTACAGGGCACCCAAAGCCGCTCTATGCTCTGCCGCGTGGAGACGGGCGTTGATGCGGGCGGCAAGGCGCCGACCTCGGGAGAACTAGGGTGAAGGGCGTCATCCTCGCCGGCGGCTCCGGCACGCGGCTCAGCCCGCTGACGCGGATCACGAACAAACATCTGCTGCCGCTGTACGACCGGCCTATGGTGACGTATGCGGTGGAGGCGCTCGTCGAAGCGGGCATGGACGAGTTGATGCTCGTCACCGGCGGCACACACGCGGGGGAGTTCTTCCGACTGCTCGGAAACGGCCACGAGTATGGGATCGACCGGCTCTTCTACGCCTACCAAGACCGGCCCGGCGGGATCGCCGAGGCGCTCGGGCTCGCGGAGCGTTTCGTCGGCGGTGGTCGCTGCTGCGTCCTGCTCGCCGACAACGTCTTCGAGCGAGTCGCTGCAGCCAGTCTTCGAGCGGTTCGAGGCGCAGGAACGGGGCGCGCGTGTCGTCCTCACGCAGATCGACGACGACGAGCATCTGCACCATCTGGGGGTCGCCAAGCTCGACGGTAAGCGGATCCGGCGCATCATGGAGAAGCCGGCGGAGCCGCCGAGCCGTTACGCCGTGACCGGCGTCTACTTCTTCGACGAGAAGGTCTGGGGGGTGCTTCCGACGCTCGAGGCATCCGGACGCGGCGAGCTCGAGATCACGGACGTGAACAACTGGTACGTCGATCACGGAGAAATGGAGGCGGACATCGTGGACGGATTCTGGGGTGATGCAGGTGAGTCGATCGAGGCGTACTACGCCGTGAACGACTTCGTGCGCGAGAGGCGTGGCCTGTGATCGACGGGCTGCGTCGCCTGCCGCTTACGTCGGTTCGACGACGAGCGGGGTTGGTTCTCCGAGCTCGCACGTGCGAGCGCGTTGCCGAAGCCGATCCGGCAGATCAACCTCTCGCATTCACTGCGCGGGGTCATTCGCGGGCTCCACTACCACGAGCGGGGACAGGACGACCTCTTCGTCTGCCTGCAGGGGACGGTGCGCGTCGTCGTCCTCGACCGGACGAGCGGCGAGCGTTCTGCGGAGGACATCGGCGACGAGAAACCCGGTCGCGATCTACGTTCCGGGCATCCACGCGCACGGCTACGAGGCGCTGAGCTGATCGCTTTTCGCCTATCTCGTGACGGAGGAGTACGAGCCTGGCGGATCCCGACGAGCACGGCATTAGCTGGAGTGATCCGCGCGTCCGCATATTTGGTGCACCGATACGCCGATTCTGTCCGCGCGTGACCTCGACGACGTCAGAGGTTCAGGCATGAGGGTCCTTGTCACCGGCGCCGCAGGCTTCATCGGCTCGAACTTCGTTCGCTATTGGCTCGAGCGGCATCCGGACGATCACGTCGTGGCGCTCGACCTGCTCACCTACGCCGGCGATCCACGCAATCTCGACAGCCTCGCGGTACGTCTCGTCGAGGGTGACATCGGCGATCTCGCGCTCGGAGAGCGAGTGCTGGCGGAAGAAGGGATCGACACCGTCGTCAACTTCGCCGCCGAGTCGCATAACAGCCTCGCGGTGGTGGATCCGTCGCGCTTCTTCCGCACGAACGCGCTAGGGACGCAGACGCTACTCGAGGCTGCGCGCCGGCATGGCATCGGCCGCTTCCACCACGTCTCGACCTGCGAGGTGTACGGCGACCTGCCGCTCGACTCCGACGAGGCGTTCAGCCGAGGAGTCGCCGTACCGGCCGCGCACGCCGTACAACGCCTCGAAGGCTGCCGCCGACCATGCTGTCCGCGCCTACTTCCACACGTTCGAGCTGCCGGTCACGATCACGAACTGCGCGAACAACTACGGGCCGTGCCAGTTCCCGGAGAAGGTGATCCCCCTCTTCCTCACGAACGCGCTCGAGGACTGTGAACTGCCGCTGTACGCATCGACGCAGAACCGGCGGGAGTGGCTGCACGTCGACGACCACTGCAGCGCGATCGACTTCGTCCTCGAACGCGGGCAGGTCGGGCGAAACGTACAACGTCGGCTCCGGGGTCGAGCGGTCGATCGAGGAGATCGCCGACTTCTTGCTCGAGTTGATTGGCAAGCCGCAGTCTCTGAAGACGATCGTCCCCGACCGGCCGGGACACGACCGCCGCTACCTGCTCGACTCTTCGAAGCTTAGGCGCGAGCTCGGATGGCAACCCGAAATCTCCTTCGAGGACGGGCTGCGCTCGACGGCCGAGTGGTACGGGGCGAATCGCGCCTGGTGGCAGCCGTTGAAGGAGCGAGCTCCGGTCCGCGAGAGCGCGTGGAACTGACCCGGGGCGTACTCGTCACCGGCGCGGACGGACAGCTCGGCGTCGCACTGCGCGAAGAGTTTCGGGACGCCAGGGTCGTAAGCGCTGGCGCGGGCCGGCTGGGACACCACGCTCGTCCGCCCTCGCTTCCCGAGGTCGATCTGGTGCTCCACGCGGCGGCCTGGACTGACGTCGACTGCGCCGAAACACATGCTCGGGAGGCGGCCGCGGTCAACGTCGGCGGGACGCAGCACGCGGCGGAGCTCGGGGCGCCGCTCGTCGTCTTCTCGACCGACTACGTCTTCGACGGGGCGAGAAGAAGGAGCCGTACCTCGAGTCAGACGCGCCGAATCCACTCGGCGTGCACGGGCGCACCAAGCTGCAAGCCGAGGCTGCGGCCGGTGACGCCGCCTGGATCGTGCGGAAGCAGGGCTCGACTGTCGTGTTCGTCGAATTACGACCGAGGAGCTTGACCGCCCAGCTCCGCGGCCATCGTACTCAGTCTTGCGTAGCGAGCATCCCGACGCGCCGCGCCTGCCGCACTGGCGCGAGGGGCTGCGAGCCTGCCTCGAGCGGCTGTCAGGCTGAGCGTGAGCTGAGCACGCTCCTCGTTCGGTCAGTAACGGGCACACACGCGGGTGGCGCGGCGTCAATGCTGTACGCGGACCGCCCGCGCGACCAGTGCTGATACCCCTTATGAAGTGCGACAGTTCAGGACAGGCGATGATGCTCAATCTAGATCCACAGACGCCGATGGAAAGGCGGATCAACGCAATCCTGGGCGAGCTGATCGCCCAGCGTCAGCTGCTCCGAGGGTCGCCCGCAAACCACACGCTGCTGGCATCGAACGGCGCCAGCATCGCGTACTGGCATTCGAAGCTCCACCAGGCCGCTCCGGGCGTGGAAGCGGCGCTCCCGAGCCATTTGGTCCGCGGCGTCTCCCACGGAAGGCCGTTCGCCGAGCATCCCGGTCGGGCAAGGCCGCCTGCAATGCGGTGCCGGCCGTCTCGCTCGGTGAACTGAACCGGGCCGTAGGGCCGCCTACGGCCCGGTAACAGAACGTAGACGCCTACCGAACAAGCCGCCCAGCGACGCTACGTCCGGAATTCTCCCATACGTTCCAAGTGTTGTTCCTCCCTCGATAGGGGGATCCCCAGTATCAGCTGCGGCAGCTGGTCAGAGCCTGACGGCTTCCAAGCAAGAGAGGCCGTCAGGCGGCCTCTTTATCGGCAGATCGGGCCGAGCTCCTGAGAGGTTGCGGGCGCCCCGACCCTTGCTCGCGGCGGGGCGCCCGAGGCTGGCACTGCCGGCGGCCCGGCGGTGCCAGTGCAGAAGGCTACGCCACCGCAACCCGTTGCGTGACCAGTCAACAGACGGGGATTGCGGCAACCCGAACGGGGAGTGATGCCGCGAACCTCAGGCGGTCAGGGCGGACCGGACGTCCAGCGCGATCCGACTTCCGGCGGACGCGAGCGACGCGTCTACCGCTTCAATGACTCGTACTACTTCGACTCCGAGCTCGGCTGAAGAGCGTGGACACCGTCCTCCTCTGATTGCCTCGCAGAAGTCCTCCATCTCGAGGCTGAGGGGCTCCGCGGGCCGGACTGCCGGGGAGACGATCTCGCCCGTCCGGTAGGAGAGCTGGAACTCGCCGAACGACTGAGGATCGTCGAGCATCACGCCCGAGTCGAAGATGCGCACGGGCTCGTTGCTGACGTCGTCGTAGACGACCATCTTCCTCGAGCCGACGATCGTCGTCCGGCGTAGCTTGCTCGGCGCGAGCCACGACAGCTCGACGTGGGCGATTGCGCCCTGCTCGTACTCGAGGTTGATGAACGCGACGTCCGGGATCGTCGGGAAGATGCAGCTGCGGCTCATCGCCGCCACGTGGGACGGCGTCTCTTCGAGCCAGTAGCGAAGGATCGAGAAGTCGTGCGGGCCGAGGTCCCAGGCGACACTGACGTCGGATTGGTGCAGCCCGAGGTTCACGCGGCTCATCGAGATGAAGTAGATGTCGCCGAGCTCGCCGCCTGCGATCAGGTCGCGGATCATGTTCACGGGCGGGCTGTAGAGGAACGTGTGGCCCGGCATCAGCGTCAGGCCGCGCTGCGCTGCCACGGCCGCGAGCTCCTCCGCCTGCGCCACCGACGCGGCGAGCGGCTTCTCGATGAACACGTGCTTGCCGGCCTCGAGCGCGGCGAGCGCGAGCGGATAGTGCGTCGAGACCGGCGTCGCGATGGCGACGGCCTCCAGCTCCGGGTCGGCGAGCAGATCGGCGAACTCGCGCGTGCAGCGAGACGGTCGGGTAACGCCGGCCGAACGTGTCGAGCCGCGACTGGTCGAGGTCGCAGATCCAGCGCAGCTCCGCGGTCTCGAGCTCGTTGAGGTTGCGGATCAGGTTCGGGCCCCAGTAGCCGAGCCCGACGACGCCGGTGCGCGACGGGCTCGAACGGGACGTCCGCGCGGGAAGATCGGAGGCTTCATGCCGTCGCTCGCATCCGGATCAGGGAGAACGGGGTCTTGAGAAGCAGGTGCAGGTCGAGGCTGAGCGACCAGCCGCGGACGTACTCGACGTCCATGTCGAGCGCCTCGCCGAAGGTCGACTTCGCGCGCGCCGTGACCTGCCAGAGGCCGGTCAGGCCCGGCGGCATCAGGAAGCGCTCGAAGTGGTGCTCCGCGAACTCCTCGGTCTCGTATTCGAGGCAGGGTCGCGGCCCGACGAGCGACATCTCGCCCGCGAGGACGTTGAGCAGCTGCGGCAGCTCGTCGAGGCTCGTCTTCCGCAGGATCCGACCGACGCGGGTCACCGAGTCTGGACCGGTCGAGCTTGTAGAGCCCGTTGGTGTTCGGAGACGCCTGGTGCGTCGCGATGCTCTCGATGTAGCGGCGGTGCTCCTCCTGGTCGGTGTCCGACGCGCATCGTCCGGAACTTCAGGACGGTGAACGGGCGCATGTCGCGGCCGAGCCGCCGCTGCCGGAAGAGCACAGGCCCGGGCGAGTCGAGGCGGATCGCGAGCGCGATCAGCAGCATCACCGGCGCGAGCAGGACGAGCATCGCGAGCGCGACGACGTAGTCCAGCGCGCGCTTGAGGAGGCGCGACGACGGCGAGATCCGCGCGGGCGGCAGGCCGACGAGCGCGAGGCCCTCGAACGTGTGGATGCCGGCCTTCGGACCGACGATCTCGAACAGGCGCGGGACGACGTCGATCTGCACGTCGAGCTTGCGGAGCTCGCGAATCGTCTTCAGCAGCTCCTCGTGGTCCGCCTCCGAGAACGCGATGATCACGCGCTCGATGTCGAGCAGCGCGACGATCTCGGCCGAGCCGCTCAGGCGGGCCGACGAGCGCGAGATGGTCGAGCTCGGGCCGGCGCGGCCGCGGGTGCGCGTCGACGAAGCCGACGAGGTTGATGCCGTACTCCGGATGCTGGAGCAGCTTCCGCGCCGCCAGCTGGCCGATGTGGCCCGCGCCGATGATGATCGTGTTCTGGAGGTACAGCGGGCTGCGCCGGGCGACCGCGCGCGCGACGCCCGCGCGCCAGCGACGACGAGCACCGACGGCGAGCAGCCAGAACATGACGAGCCGCGCGACGTGCAGATCGCCGACGCCGGCGGCCCACGCCGTCACGAAGTAGCACCACGCGCCGAGCGTGACGAGATGGAAGACGCCGACGACCTCGTCGACCGTCGAATGGTCGACGTGCTCCTCGTCCCGCTCGTAGAGCCCGTAGAGCTTCGCTGCGACGACCCAGAGCGGAAGCATCGAGCGCGAGCACGGCGAACTGAAGGCCGGGGTGCGTCGCCCGGCGTCCCGCCGGAGACGATCAGCTTCGCGAGGACGATAGGCGAGGACGAGGCCCGTGAGGTCCGCGCCGAGCAGCGCGCGCCGGACGAGCCAGCCGCGGTGACGCGCGGAGGACGTTCCGCCGCGTGGTGCCGCTCGACGCCGCCGGCGTTCGAGGATCGCCGCGGTCCGCTCGTCGAGAGCCAGCGAGTCGAGGTCGATCCCAAGCGTGGCGGCCTGCTCGAGCGCGCTCACGCCCGCTGCCTCCGGGGCATTCGCTGCCCCCGTCCGCGCCTCGACATGGCCCACCATCCCGTGCCGCTCCCCTCGTCTCCCGCGGACAGACCGCCTACTCCGCAGGCCGAGCCTAGGAGCGGCGCGCATGCACGACCAGACCAGAATGGAAATACCGTCCGACGGGGCGGGAACTAGACTTTTGGAGGGGGACTGCGTCAGCCGAGTATGCGCGCCGGGACGCCCGCGACGGTCGCGCCGGCGGGCGACGTCTTGCGTCACGACGGCGCCGGCCCCTACGAGCGCACCCTCGCCGATGCGGACGCCCGCGAGCACGACCGCCCCGGAGCCGATCGACGCGCGATCGTCGACATGCGTCGTGCACGAGCTCCCAGTCCGCCTGCGTCTGCGAGCACGCCGCCGTCCGTTCGTAGCCCGCGGCCGCTTGTCGTTGATGAAGATCGACGCCGTGGCCGACGAAGACCTCGTCGCCGATGTGGACGCCGTCGCAGACGAACGTGTGGCTCTGGATCTTGCACCGCTCGCCGATCGTCGCTCCCCGCTGGATCTCCACGAACGGCCCGACGGCGCTGCCGCTGCCGATCGAGCAGCCGTAGAGATTCGTGAACGGCCCGACGCGTACCTCCTCTCCGAAGGAGACGTCGTCGAGGAGGCGGTATGGTGCGTCGTTCGCCGGCCCGTCAGCCATCGAAGAACGAGCGGACCGCCGCGACGACGGCGGCGAGCTGCGCCTCGGAGATCCCGGGGAACATCGGTAGAGAGAGGCATTCGCGCGACAGCGCCTCCGCGACTGGGAATTCGCCCGCCCGGTAGCCGAGGTGCGCGTACGCCTCGGTCAGGTGCACCGGGATCGGGGTAGTGACGCCCGGTACCGATGCCCCGTTCTCTGAGGTGCATGGCCAGCGCCGTCGGGTCGGCCGTGCGCACGACGTAGAGGTGCCACACGGGCGCACTTCCTGCGGCGATCGGCGGCAGGCGCAGGTCGCCGACCCCGGCTAGACCGTCCTCGTAGGACGCGGCGGCTGCGCGCCGCTGGTCGTTCCACTCGTCTAGCAACGGCAGCTTGTGCGAGAGCACGATCGCCTGGATCGTGTCGAGCCGCGGCGGTCCAGCCCTCGACGAGCGTGGACATACTTCGCCGTCTGCCCGTGCTCGCGAAGCGCGCGCACCCGGGCCGCGGCGTCGCCGTCGTTCGAGCACGAAGGCGCCGGCGTCGCCCGCCGCGCCGAGGTTCTTGCCCGGGATAGAAGCTGAAGGCGCCGGCTGACCCGGCGGACCCTGCGCGCACGCCCATCGCGCTCGGCCCCGTGCGCCTGGCAAGCGTCCTCGACCAGCACGAGCCCGCGCCGCTCGGCGACAGCGCCGAGAGCGCGCATGTCGGCCATCTGGCCGTAAAGGTGCACCGGCAGGAGGGCACGCGTGCGCGGCCCGCTGGCGGCTGCCGCAGCGGCGGGATCGAGGCAGTAGTCGTCCTCGGAGATGTCAGCCACCACAGGGACGCCGCCCGCCTGCGTCACCGCCTCGAGCGTGGCGACGAAGGTCGCTGCGGGAACGATGACCTCCTCGCCGGTCTCGAGTCCCGACGCCAGGAGCCCGAGCCGAAGAGCGTCAAGCCCGCTCGCGACGCCGACGCAATGGTCGACGCCGCAGTACGCGGCGAACGCCTCCTCGAAAAGCGCGACCGCCGGGCCGTTCGTGAACGCGCCCGTGTCCAGAAGCTCGCCGATCTCCTCGAGGAGAGCGTCCTTCAAAGCGTTCGTGAACCGGCGCGAGGTCGAGAAACGGGACCGCGAGCTGACCTGCTGTCTCCGGCACTGACATCAGATAGACCGTAGCTCCGTCACCCGCGGACGGCACCGGCCGTTGGTTCGGCGCTGTGCCTAATCGTTCGGCCAGTCGACCCGGTCGCGGTTCGCGGCTTGGATCAGAGCATCAAGGTGGGGACGGCAGCGAGTCGAATCGCTCGCGCCGAACGAGGGTGAGGTGGCTCACATCGCGGCGCGCGGCGGCGCCTTCGACGAGGGGGCGCCGTCAGGCTGGCCTGGCGCTCACGGTTCTTGGTCTGATGGGCGTCGTCGGCTTCAGCCACCCTCCATGGGCCGTTGACGCTGCACAGGCGAAGTCGTCCAGCGTGGAGGTGACCTACACGTCGCACGCGGCTCTCGTACGGGCGCTGAGGATGCACCCTGCACGTCTCTTGCGCATTGTCGCTCCGTTGCATGTCGCGGAGCTACGGCCCTCCGGGACGACCGCCGTCTATGTGCAGGCCGTTCGTCGGGCGCCCGGTATCGTCGGCGCGCGCGCGACGGTGGCGCGCCGCGCTGCAGACAGCCCCCTCGTCGGCTCTGCGCGGTATTTCGGCAAGGATTCGGCAGACGGCGCTGCCGGCGAGTGGCAGTACCACGCGGTCGGAGTCGACCGGGTTCCCCCTGACGTCCTGGCCGCCGCGGCACGTGTCACGATTGCGGTCGTCGACACGGGCGCCGATGTCACCTCGCCCGCACTTGTGGGCAAGGTGCGGCGAACGTACGACGTTCGCACCGGGCGGCACCGAGTCAAGGACAGGAGCGGGCACGGGACCTTCGTGGCATCCCTAGCCGGCGGCCGCAACGTGAGCAAGAGCGGCTTCGTCGGATTCGGCGGCGCCGCACGGCTCCTCGTCGTCAAAGTGTCGAATTCGCGAACGTTCAGCGATGTCGACGTGGCTGCCGGGATCGTCTACGCGGTACGCCACGGTGCACGCGTCATCAACCTCAGCGTTGCGGGACGCGACCCTTCGATCGTCGAAAAGGCTGCGCTCGAGTTCGCAGCCCGCCATGGAGCGCTCGTCGTCGCCGCGTCGGGAAACGACGCACGGGCGGGTGATCCCGCCGAATATCCAGCCGCGCTACTTCAGCCGATCGACTCGAACGGGATTGGCGGCCTCGGGCTCTCCGTCGGTGCCTCCGACCGCAGTGGCGCAAGGGCCGGCTTCTCCGAGTACGGCTCCTACTTATCGCTTGTCGCCCCAGGAGCGTCTGTCTTCGGCGCCCTTCCCGTACGCACGACGTCGCGGCGTTCGTACGGCTTTGAGAGTGGGACCTCGTTTGCCGCGCCGGAGGTCGCCGGGGCAGCCGCCCTCGTCTGGGCGGCCGCCCCGAAGCTGTCATTCAGCCAAGTCGCAACGATTCTGAAGCAGACCGCCTCGGGACAAGGGACTTGGAGTCCGGAGCTCGGATTCGGGGTCGTCGACGTCGCGGCGGCTGTGCAGCGTGCCGCTGCCGTTGCGGCTGCCGGCCGTTGATCCCCCGGTCGGCGTACCCCATCTGAGGCGAGGGATCAGCTGCCGTGTGTCCGTTCCCGATGGGACGGGTGCATGCTGGGAGCCGCCCCTATGCAGGCGTCGTCGACCGCCGACGACCCCTTCTCCTCACCTGCGGGACAGCCATCGGCGGCGCGGAGTCAGCGCGGTTGGGCTAGGTCTTTCGGCGCAGCCTCGATCGTCATCTTGGTGCTCACACTGTTTCCCCCGTTGGTCGGCGCGACCGCCGGTTCGCAAGGCCACGCGAGGGTGAACCGCACCGCCTCGTCGCCCCGGTTGACGGCACAACTGCTGGACTCCCGTCGCACGTCCCTCGGCGCGCTGCCGCGCCTGTGGGCCGTCCAGGTGAGCCCGGGCCGACGCGGCTGGTTCGACCGGGCGCTGTTGAAGCGCGTCAACAAGGACGGGATCAACGCGCTGATCTTGCGAATCTCGACGCTTGGGCGGAAGAGGGCCGCGAAGAGGACATTCGACGCGGTTCGCAGGTTCGCCTCGGCTGACGGGCTGTACTTCGTCGCTGTGCTACCCGCTGGAGAGCCGCACACCCCTGCGGCCAGTCGCGCGGTCGCCGCCTGCTCAAGCGGTCGGTTCTCCCGGCTCCGCTGCGCGGTCCAGGCGGGATCCAATGGAGCCGCGGCGCGGCTCGCGCGCAAGCGCAGCGCGACTCGCCCGTTCGTTGCGGTGTATGTCAAAGGCCCGCGCCGTTTCTCCGGCCTCACTCGAAGGTCGGGGTCGCTGCACCGTCGGATCCTCGTGATCGCGCCGCTCCACGGAAGCTTCGATTCGTCGATCTGGGGTGACGCGATCGCGCAGACGGCTGCCAGCGCCGACGTCAATATGGGCATCGCACCGCAGACGCGCCAGGCGTCGCCGGCGTTCGAGCAGTTCGCCGCATTGCTCGCCGGCGAAAGCGGATCTGCAGCAGGCGGACCCGGCAGTGGGGACACGACATCACCGTCCACGCCGACCGGGTTGGCGACGAGTTCGTTGACGCAGTCGTCGATGACGTTGTCGTGGAGTGCGTCGTCGGACGATGTGGGAGTGGCCGGCTACCGGCTGTTTCTGAACGGGAGCGAAGTCGGGACCTCGAGTTCAACCAGCTATTCGTTCGCGGGGCTGGCTTGCGGGACGTCGTACACGCTCGGGGTGGCGGCCTATGACGCGGCGGGGAATGTGTCCGGGGTGGCGACCGTCGGCGGCTCGACGAGTGCGTGTCCGGACACGCAGCCGCCGTCGACGCCGACCGGGTTGGCGACGAGCGGTGTTGGCTCGGCGTCTGTTGCGTTGTCGTGGAACGCGTCGACCGATAACGTCGGTGTGACCGGGTACCGGCTGTTTTTGAACGGCATCCAGGTCGGTAGCTCTTCGACGACGAGCTACCTCTTTCTTGGCCTCGCCTGTCAGACCCCTTACGCGCTTGGCATCGCAGCTGCGGACGCCGCCGGCAACCTTTCGTCGGTCGCGACGATACCTGCGCAGACGGGTGCATGTTCGGACACCCAGCCGCCGTCGACGCCGACCGGGTTGGCGACGAGTTCGGTGACGCAGTCGTCGATGACGTTGTCGTGGAACGCATCGTCGGACAATGTGGGAGTGGCCGGCTACCGGCTGTTCCTGAACGGGAGCCAGGTCGGTACCTCGAGTTCAACCAGCTATTCGTTACGGGGCTGGCTTGCGGAACGTCGTACACGCTCGGGGTGGCGGCCTATGACGCGGCAGGAAACCTGTCCGCGGTGGCAACCGTTTCGCAGTCGACGAGTGCGTGTCCGGATACGCAGCCGCCGTCGACGCCGACCGGGTTGGCGACGAGTTCGGTGTCGCAGTCGTCGATGAAGCTGTCGTGGAACGCATCGTCGGACAATGTGGGAGTGACCGGCTACCGGCTGTTCCTGAACGGGAGCCAGGTCGGGACCTCGTCTCGACGAGCTATTCGTTCACGGGGCTGGCTTGCGGGACGTCGTACACGCTCGGGGTGGCGGCCTATGACGCGGCGGGAAACGTGTCCGGGGTGGCGACCGTCGGCGGCTCGACGAGTGCGTGTCCGGATACGCAGCCGCCGTCGACGCCGACCGGGTTGGCGACGAGTTCGGTGTCGCAGTCGTCGATGACGTTGTCGTGGAACGCATCGTCGGACAATGTGGGAGTGGCCGGCTACCGGCTGTTCCTGAACGGGAGCCAGGTCGGAACCTCGTCTTCGACGAGCTATTCGTTTACGGGGCTGGCTTGCGGGACGTCGTACACGCTCGGGGTGGCGGCCTATGACGCGGCGGGGAACGTGTCCGGGGTGGCGACCGTCGGCGGCTCGACGAGTGCGTGTCCGGACACGCAGCCGCCGTCGACGCCGACCGGGCTGGCGACGAGCGGTGTTGGCTCGGCGTCTGTTGCGTTGTCGTGGAACGCGTCCACCGATAACGTCGGTGTGACCGGGTACCGGCTGTTCCTGAACGGGAGCCAGGTCGGGACCTCGTCGACGACGAGCTACTCGTTCGCGGGGCTGGCCTGCGGGACGTCGTACACGCTCGGGGTGGCGGCGTATGACGCGGCGGGGAACGTGTCCGGGATGGCGACCGTCAGCCAGGCGACCCTCGCGTGTGGACCGCCTTCGTCGGGGAAAGCGAATCTCTGGGTCTCGGCGACCGGGCATCCGGGGTGCACCCGATCGGCAACAGCAGTCTCATACTCGTCCGGCGGGTCGACGGACTGCAGCAGCTTCGACGCCGCCTACCAGGCTGCCAGCGACGGCGACACCGTCCTCGTCCGCAACGGCACCTACGGCAAGCAGGCATTCACGGCTCGCTCCACGACCGGCTGGTCGCAGGGGGTCACCTTTGCGGCCGAGAACGCGCTCGGGGCCACCGTGGAGGCGCAGTCCTCGGGTACCACGGTCTCCATCGGAACCGCCTCCTGGATCACCCTGGACGGGTTCAACCTCAACGGCTACCAGACACAGTGCCCGACGGCGCAGCAGAGCGTCTATCCGGGCTGCGGCAACAGCTACGGGATCGTCACCGACTCCACCTCCGGCGGCGACTCCCACATCACGATCGAGGACAGCCAGGTCGATGTCGGCAAGCTAAACGGCGGCGGCTCGATGTTCTTCCTGTACAAACCACAGAACTGGCGGATCACCGGCAACACCTTCGGCCCGTCCTGCTGCGGCGCCGACAGCGTCGACAGCCCGGTGGCGATCACGATCGGCAAGCCGTCCAACGGCGCGAACGACTGCTCCCACGAGGGCTGCAACGTCGAGATAGACCACGACGTCTTCCAGTACGCAGATCTCCGCCATGCGAGCGACTGGCCCTCCACCGGCTGGGGATCCGCGCCGGAACCATCCTGCACCGACACCACCCACTGCCACCTCGACGGCCTCCATATCGGCGGCCTGATCGGGGGTCAGATCGAGTTCAACCAATTCCTCGGAGACGACTGTGAGGACATCTACATGGAGGGCGGCGGCTACCAGGGCAACGACAACCGCGACATCGACATCGTTGGCAACAGCTGGACGGCACTTTCCGACCACTGCAACGGCGGCCTCTACGTGAAGTGCAGCGGGTCGGGTACCTGCGGTGGCACCTGGAACATCGGCTTCAACGAAGGCAACGACATCATGAGCTCGGCACCGGGTGGGCCGGGGCGGAGTCGGGCACGGTCGTGAACATCTACGGCAACTACACCTACCTGATGATGGCGAACTCCTCGGGCAACAACGCCGGGTGCTACAGCGGCACCCATGGCAACGTCACGATCGAGTACCAATACAACGTCTGGCGCGGCTCGTTCGGCGGCGGCGGCAACACCCCAGGCCCGTGCGACCCCACCGACACCGTTGCCACAACGCCGGGGTGGGTAAGTGCTGTGGGCGCGCCGGCGGGCGGGCTCGACATGCACAAGACCGGTCCCGCAGGCGTGGCCGACAACTTCGTTCCCTGTGCCTTGGTGACGATCGGTTCCTGCCCCGCAACCGACTATGATGGCGACGTGTTCGGCTCGCTTGCGGATGCCGGTGCGGACCAACGATGAACACAGTTGTGCGCAGACGCGTTTAGCCGGTGCCCTGCTGAACTGGAGTGGGGACCGAACTCCGGGCCTCGGCGGTGGGCGTTGCGCTGTGGCGTCAGCGGTTGACTTCCATCGCACCCCGTGATAGCAACGAGCGTCTTATGAGCCGCTCGGCGGCCAGAAGAATGCGGCGGACTTGGCTGGTGGCGGTCGCTACGGTCTTGGTAGTCGCACTCGTGCCGCCGTGGTCGGCGGCTACCGGCCACAACCACTCTGAACTCCACCCGGTAGTCAGACTTCTGAAGCCGAACAAGACGCTACCCGGCGACACGGTGGCTGTGCGCGTCGAATTCCATCGGGCTGTGAGGGGACTCGTAGTCCTGCAGCAGCGGAATGGCTCTCGGTGGCGCAAGCTTCACCTCCGTCAGATCAGTCGGCATCGCACCGTCCGAGTGCCGATCCACGAAGCTACGCCTGGTGTCTTCACGTATCGGGTTGTCGTCCGAGCGAGCGGCTTCCGACAGTTCACGGGTAGACCGCTACGGGTGCGCGTCGCGACCGGAGGTGGGAGTGGAGGCGGCGGTGGAGGCGGCGGTGGAGGCGGAGGCGGTCTTTCCATCACCACCACGACCCTGCCTTCCGCAACCGTAGGCATCACCTACAGCCAATCCCTCCAAGCCAGCGGGGGGAGTCCTCCTTACAGCTGGTCGATCAGCGCCGGTTCGCTTTCTCCTGGTCTGCAGCTCTCCTCGACCGGCGCGATCACCGGCACCCCGACCACAGCCGGCGGTAGCTCCTTCACGGTCAAAGTCCTCGATACAACGAACGAGCAGGCGCAGCGAGCGTTCACGCTCGCAATCGACGCTAGCGGTGGCGGTGGCGGTGGGGTGGCGGTGGCGGTGGCGGTGGCGGTGGCGGTGGCGGTGGCTCTACGGCTAGCTGTAGTCCTTCGCCGTGCACGGTGAGTTCTGTCGTGGCGCACTCGGTCAGCGTGGCCGACTCGGACGCGAATCCCAAGACGGTTTCGCGCACCTACTGGCTGGAACGGCCGAACAATCTCACGGGGCCAGCGCCACTGCTTGTCCTGGCCGACATCCCGGGTGGTGCCGACACGTCGTATTGGAAGAGCTACTCGGTCACTGGGAAGTACGAGATTCTGATGCTCGACCCAACACTCCATTCGGGTCAGCCTTCGATTCCCGCGATCTCCTCGACGATGTTTCTCGCCTCGTACCCGTATTCCAACTGCGGCGCCACTGGCGTGGAGGTATGCGACGACATTCCCTACGCGAAGGCGGCGCTCGATGCTGCCCTCGCGAGTGAGAACATCGACAGGAACAAGCTCTATGCGGTCGGCGCTTCGAAGGGGGCCGCCTTCGTGCACGACGAGGTCTGCGACGTTCGCACTACCGGCTACTTCCATGCTGCCGCTGCCGTGTCGCTTTCGATCAACTCGAACAGCTACGGCAATGTCCAATCCGTAGCGCCTGAGTGCCCGGCGCTCCTCAGCACGAGCAACGGCTTCGGCGGCGGCGCGGGGCTTCCCGCGAACACGAATCTCTCGCTCATGTGGGCATACGGGACGAACGACAGCCTCGCCTGCGGAAGTGGCCATCCCGACTGCCTCGACACCGGACAGACCTGGGGAAACGGCCAGTGGATGTTCAGTGCGTCTCAGCTCGCGGGTGATTCATCGCCAGCTTCGCCGGCGACCTCCACCGGCACAGACGTCGTCTTCGGCCACAAGGCACTCGGCTGCTCCGGGACTCCTTCTGTCGATACGACCTACGGGACCGGCAACCTGTTACGCAAGCGGATCTACACAGGCTGCACGAACCCGAACCGCGCGACTGAGACGCTTCGCGTCGCCACGGGCGGCCATGCCGTTGTCGGTTTGCAGGGCGTGGGGGGCGTCGATGTCCCCGCTGAGGTTTGGTCGTTCTTCACGGCTTACGGCGGTTGAGGGAGCCTCGACATCCACGGCAAGCGAAGATGGTCGACACGGAGGCCGCCGGATGACGTTTCCGTACTGTCCGTCATACCAAGGACTAGTCATTCGGCGAGTAGTCGGCGGAGAGTGGCTGGATACGGTTTAGCAAATGGGGGGCAGTTGGAGTGGGGGGCGCGCGGTCCGGCTCCTGATCGCGGCCGTCACCATCCTCGGGTCGTCCGCAGCGATGCTTGCCTACGCGGGGCACAGTCGAGGCGGGGTGGCAACGGGACAGGCGAGCTCGGAGGTGGCGGTGATCCCGGGGTTTCATCCCCCGACATACCCGGGCTACATCGGGATCCCGCAGCTGCCCGTTAATTCGCCCCAAGTGTCCGCTTACCACTTCACCGAGCTCACCGGAGCCCAGATCACCGATGCCGCGCTCGCAGGCTACGACACCGTGATCCTGTACGGGATTCGGTGGGGGGATCTGTCGGCGACCGCACAAAGCGCGATCAACGCGTTCGCCAGGACGGGCAAGGTGATGATCTGGGACGCTGACGACACCGGGTCGCAGGGCTACGAGACGTTCGTCCATCCCTTCTCGACCGTTGCAAGCGGTGAGACTCACAAGGCGAATGACGCCGTCGTCTCTTTCCCAGGAGGCAATGACTTCCTCGCCAGTGGCGACCCCAGCAGCCCCTATTACCTCGATCCCAACGAACTCGTCAGCGACCGGGACATGCTCAACGATATGAGCGTCATGAAGACCGACGCTTCGAACTGGGTGCCGGCGCTCATGGCCGCCAACACGAGCATCCCGCAGGGCGGCTGGGCACTCGCCTGGACGTACGGTGACATCGGCAATCAGACCGGATTGACGATCTACTCCGGGATCGACGCCGACGCGTTTGCCGAGAACCTGAGCCCGAACTACGTCGTCAAGGAACTTGCGCTCCAGCTTGCGGCGCCGTTCAGTCGCACTCCAACGTCGAGCTGTGCATCCAACTGCTCGCCTCCGCACGGTGGTGGAGAAGGGGGCAGCGGAGGCGGAGGCGGAGCCTACGCAACCTGCTCCCTGCAGCGGCCGGTGCCCACCCGATGGGTGCACCGCCGAGTTCCGATTGTGCTGCAGACGAGCGTCGCCTCCGGTATCAGCGCCACCGTCGACGCCTCTCCGCCCGACGTCCGCGGCGGGAAACCCCGCGTATTGGCTGCTGCGCAGGAGCGCAAGCAGGGCGTGGTTCGGCTGTTTGTGAACACGCGATGGCTGCGCTCGAACCGCGTCGCGAAGCCGCAGGCTTTCGTCTATGTGAATGGCCAGAGAGCGTGCAGCCTCGGATTCCGGCTCAAGGTGGACAACGTCCCGCCGCGGCTGCTTTGGCTCCGCACCACGACGAGTGCGCGAGGTCATGTCGTCAGGTTCAAGGTCAGCGAGAGTTCGTCGATGAGCATCGTGGGCGCCGGTGCGAAACACCGCCGCTGGGTCTTGATCGCGCGACGCAGGACGATTCAGGAGACGCTGCCGTACCGCGTCCGGCGCGTGCGCCTGATATTCCGCGACCGAGCCGGCAACCAGCTGATCCGCAAACTGGCCTGGCGCTGATCGCCCTCCGCGACGTTGCTCGAGGTTCGAGTCATGCCTATCTGTCCACGGCTTGGGCCGCGGAGAACCGCAGGATCTCGTCCGCGAGCACGGCCGGGTGCGTCACCGGCCCGACGTGTCCGGCGCCCGCCAGAACAGAGACGCGCGCCGACGGCAGCACGTCGGCGAGTGCGCGTGCCTTCGGCAGCTCTCCGCTCGCGCTCTCGCTGCCGACGAGTAGGAGCGTCGGGACGTCGAGGTGGCACAGGCCGACGTACTCGTGCGCGAGGTACGCGCGAACTTCGCGCGGGAGCGTGTGCGCGTATGCCAGCCGATCCTGCCACTGGGGCGTCTCGAGGAGGTCGTCGAGCCACTCCTCGGGGAATGATGTGAACTCGCTCACGACGAGCCGCATGGCTGCCTGCGGTTTGCCGGCCGCAACGAGTGCTTCGAGCTCCGACACGAACTCAGGGCGGACGTCGCCCGGAGCTCCCGGCTCGTAGAGGACGAGCCGCTCGACGCGGGAGGTGCGGAGGGCTGCGCCGAGGGCGACGTTGGCGCCGAACGAGTGGCCGAACACGGTGGCAGGCTTGGGCAGCGCTTCGACGACCTCGACGAGGTCGTCGAACTCGGACTCGAGCGAGTACTCCCCCTCGTCCCCGCTGCCGAGACGGCCACGGCGATCGACCGTCACGACCGTGAAGTGGGGGGCGAGCAGTGGCTCGAGCAGTCGGAAGGTAGAGCCGTCGGCGGCAACTCCGTGCACGAGTACGAGCGGCGGCCCGGATCCGCTCGTCCGGCATGCCAGCTCGATGTTGCGCGGGCGTTCGGTCGGCCTGGCCAGCCGCCGGTGACCCATCCCGCTCATTCCACCGCCCTAGGGGCCATCGATTGCGAGGTTAGTCAGACTCGTCGGCATCGCGCCTTGGACTTCGGCCTTGTACGCCGGTATGCCTCAGACCGCTGTTGCGATCGTTTGTGGTCGGTTAGTCGTGTCGACGTACGTTCGTAACCAGAGCTCGAGCTGTAGGAGCGCCCAGAGCCGCGTGGCGTTGTCCCGCCGCCCTGCGGCATGGTCGTCGATGAGCGCGCGGACGGCGTCTTCGCGGAACCAGCCTCTGTCGATCGCGGAGCGGTCCAGCAGCACATCTCGCGGCAGGTCGGCGAGCGGGCCCCGGAGCCAGGCGCCGACCGGCGAGCCGAAACCCCACTTGCTCCGCTCGAGAATGGAGTCCGGCAGCCATGGGCGGAGTGCGTTGCGGAAGATGTGCTTCGTCCGGGCGCCCTGCACCTTCCATGAGCCGGGAAGGCCGGCCGCGAACTCCATGAGTACATGATCGAGAAGCGGCGACCGAACCTCGAGAGAGTTGGCCATCGAGGTTATGTCCATCTTCACGAGCAGGGCGTTCGGCAGGTAGGTGTGGATGTCGACATCCATGAGGCGGTTCGGAAGATCGGTCGCCTCGGACCACGCGAACGCGGCTTCGATCAACGACCCGTCTGCGACCGCGTCGACCTCACATCGAAAGGCCTCCGAGTAGAGGGAGCTGCGCTCCTCCGGCTTCACGTATGCCATCCGCCATTCGTATCGCTGGTGGACTGGCATCTGGGCGAGTCTCGTCCCTTGATCCATCCTGCTCCGAAAGCCTGGTGCGGCGCCGTGGCCGAGGGCGAGGGAGGCCATGCGGGCAGCGGCACGCACAAAGCTAGGTTGAGGTGCGAGACGCTCGTCCATTCCGCGGGCGAGGTACCGGCCGTAGCCTCCGAATGCCTCGTCGCCGCCGTCACCGTTGAGCGCCACGGTCACCTGCTTACGCGCCAGCCTGGCGACGTAGAAGGTCGGAATCGCAGAGTTATCCGCGAAGGGCTCGCCGAAGTGCGCGACGAGCTTCGGCAGGATTTCGGCGGCATGTGGTTCGACGACGAACTCGTGGTGATCTGTGCCGTAGAGGGCCGCAACTTCACGCGCGTGGGCCGTTTCGTCGAACTCCGCGACGTCGAAACCGATGGAGAACGTCTTCACGGGTGTGCTTGACTCTCGCGCCATCGCCGCGACGACTGCACTCGAGTCGATGCCACCCGAAAGGAAGGCGCCGACGGGAACGTCGCTCCGGAGTCTGAGCGAGGTTGCGCGAAGAATGTGGCGCCGAATCTCCTCTTGTGCCTCCTCTTCGGTGATAGGGCTCGTCCGCGGGGCGAACGACAGCCGCCAGTACGGGCTCAGCGAGACGTCACCGCTTTGCCAGACGAGGGTGTGCGCCGGCGGCAGCTTCTTCAAGCTCTCGAATGCGGTCCTCGGCGAGGGGACGTACTGGTAGCGCAGGAAGCTGTCGATCGCAGCGAGATCGACTGTCCGGTCCATGTCAGGCGCCTCGAGGAGCGCCGGGATCTCGGATGCGAACCACAGACTGTCGCCTCTGCTCGAGTAGACGAGTGGTTTCTTCCCGATCCGATCACGTGCGAGGACGAGGCGCTCGTTGGCGGTGTCCCACACGGCGAACGCGAACATGCCGTGGAGGTGGGTCACGCATGCCGCGCCATGCTCCTCGTAGAGGTGGGCGATGACCTCGGTGTCGCCCTCCGTCGTGAAGATATGCCCGCGGTGCCGGAGCTGCTCGCGGAGCTCCTTGTAGTTGTAGATCTCCCCGTTGAGGACGACGACGACGGAGCGGTCCTCGTTGTAGATCGGCTGGTCGCCCGTCTCGAGGTCGATCACGCGCAGCCGCTGGATCCCCAGCCCGACGTGCTCAGAGACATGGCAGCCACGGGAGTCGGGACCGCGATGCTCGAGCCGCGCGCACATGCGCTCGATCAGCGAGGCATCGACGCACTTCGTCCTCGTTACATGTCCGACGATCCCGCACATGGTCAGATTGGGCCTGGTTCGCAGATGAGGTGGGTCGTAGAGGCATGACCCGCTGCAGTCCCGCGGAGGTGCATCTGCTCGGAACTCCAGCTGAGATCGGTAAGCCACGAAAGCAGCGCGTCCTTATGCTCGACCCTCTCCGCGAGGGCCGATAGATGAGCCTTCATCACCACAGCCCCATGCCGCAGGTCGTCATCTCGATCCGGCGGAGCATCGGTGACGCAGCTTCGGTGTAGGGAGCGGATTGCCGTTGCTGGCGCAGCGACGGCACTCGCCGAAGAGCAGCGGCTGCATCGACCAGGGTCACGAGGTGGCTCCGCCGACGCTCGCTGTGGCTCGAAGAATGCGCGTCCGTCTGCTTCTCAACAAGGCACGGACATCCCGAAAGACCTGCGGCTCTCGCCACGCAAGCAGGAACAGGTAGGCGGGAACACCCACAGCCAGGGTCGCTGCGATGTGTATCGGCGGGTCGGTGCCCTCGAGTGCCGCCCACACTGCGAGCATCGGCACCAGCATCCCGAGGACCGCCTCGACGATCCCGCGCATCGATGCGGCGACGACTCTCGGAGCGATCCCGATCGTCTTTGCGACCAGGGTTGTATAGGCGACGGTAAGGGCTGTGTTGGCGATTGCGAACGCTGCGGCGACACCGATGATCCCCCAATGGAGGCCGAGCGCGAAGGCGGTCACGTTCACCGCGAACGAGGTGACGGTGTAGTGGAGATAGCGCTTCACGGCGTTGGCACCCTGGAGGATTGCGTCGTTCATCGGCTGTAAGCATTGAAGGATTCCACCCCAGCAGAGGATCTGAACGATTCGCGCGGCCGGAGACCAATGGCTTCCGAAGACCATCGGGACGAGTTCGGGCGCGGTTACGATGACTGCGACCAGGGGCGGGATGCATACTGCGCCCATGAGCCGGTTCGCCCTCAGCCAGGCTGATTCGAGCTTGCCCGATTCGTCGTCCTGCAGGCGTGAGAAAGCCGGAAATGCCACTTGCTGCAGGGGGCCGACCACGCGGGCAAGCGGAGCCAGCACGAGGTTGTAAGAGAACGCATAGAGGCCGAGCGGCGCGGAGCCGATGAAGCGGCCGACGAGGATGTTGTCGGTGTTCTGGTTCAACGTCGTGAAGAAGCTGCCTCCAAGGTTGCGGAAACCGAAGCCCCCGAGCTCGCGCAGGCTGCGTCGCGAGAAGTGCGGCTTGGGTCGCCAGGGCACGACGAGCCAGACGAGAACCGTCGAGACGACCGCGACCGTGAGCTCCTGGGCGATGAGCGCCCAGGGTCCAAAGCCTCTCGCCGCGAACGCGATGGCCGCCGCTCCGCCAGCTACGACGCTTACGACGGTGCGGAGCTCGAGCGGGCGGAAATCCATGGCTCGGACGAGAAGCGACCTCTGCACAGCCCCGAGGGACGTGATGAAGAACGTGAGCGAGATGGCCCGGACGAGCGGCGCCACGTCTGCATTTCGGAAGAAGGATGCGATAGCGGGCGCTGCCAGCGCGATCGCGCCGGTGAGAACCGCGCCTGCGGCGACGCTTGTCCAAAAGGCGGTCGATAGGTCCGCCTCGGTTATCTCGCGGCGCTGCACGAGCGCCGCACCAAGGCCAAGGTCCGCGAAGGAGATGACGAAGCCGGACAGCACCAGGGCCATCGCCGCAAGCCCGACCTGGTGCGGAGTGAGCATTCGGGCGAGCGCTATGACCACTACGAAGCGAGTCAGCTGAAGCGCAACCTGAGACATGAACTTCCAAGCGATGCCGCGGGCGACGAGGGAGTGGAGACCTTCCGAAGCTGCAGCGCTGTCCTGCAGCCGGCTCACCTCGGTGGGAGGCGATCCCTCGACCCGCGGCCGACCCCGCGTGTCCTGCGGTTCACGATTCATGTGGCCGGTGGCGCAGGTGTCGCGGCCCCGGCCCCCGATCGCAAGCGGACGTTCCGCGTCGCCCGGAAGGGGCCCGCACCACTCACCGGAGCACGCTGTCGATGTATCGCCCCACGTCGGCGGCGAGCGACGGTACCGCCGGGATGCGGTTCACGCTGGGCTTGCCACAGCACGCTGCAAGGAGCCCCGGAACGTCAGCCGGGTCTTCCGCACAGACGACCGTACCGCCCCGGTGCAGTCGGCGAGCGAGGAAGAGTTGGTGGTCGTCGACCGCCTCGGCATAGCGTGCAAGGCGGGGAACGACGATGGGCACGCGTCCCTTCGAGGCGCAGAGGAGGATCGAGCCGACGCCGGCGTGGGCGACGACGACCCGGGCCTGTGAAACGAGTTCGGCGAGTCGCTCGAATGGGACGAAGTCGACGCATGTCGCGCGTGCGGGCCGGAGCTGCGACGGCCCGTGCTGCACGAAGATCTCCTCGTCGGTGTCGAAGCGCTCGACCACTGCGAGCAGCCGGTCGCAGGGGGCTCCGTTGGCGCCCGTCGTGACCAGGATCATCAGGAACCGAGGACGTTGCCGACGAAGCGCGCTCGCGGGAGCGTGCGCGTGAGGTCGGGCCATTGAGCATAGACCCGGCTGGCCACCGGGGCGATCAGTCGGCAGCTGAGGGACGGACGCTCGACTCTCGTCAGGCTCTCGATATAGACGACCGTCGCGCCATGGAGCCTGGCGATCCAGGCGAATGGAACGGCCACGCCGGCGCCCGTCGTGAGCAGAACGCGTGGCCGCGTGCTTCGCACGATGCGCCAGGCGAGGAGGAGGTTACGCGCCAGGTTCGCGAGGTTGCGCGTCGTCGGGCCGTGAGCGAAGAAGACCTGCTCGCCGGCAAGCAGGGAGATCGCGTCCTCTCGTGGGAGAGTTACCCACGCGTGGCGCCGGTGACGCCAGACTTCGTCCAGCATCCACAGCTGAAGCAGGTGACCGCCGGCCGAGCAGACGAGCAACAGGTCGGTGGCGTCCGCTGGCTCTTCGGTGTGTCTTCGCACGCGCTTCTCCATCTGGGGTGCCCCGCATCCCATGCGCGGAGGCTTCCAACGAGCGTAGACGTGCCGGGTAGATCGGCCAACCGTCGTTTCGGTGGAGTCGACAGCGCCACCTATCCGATTGGCTAGCCGAACCGTGAAACTCCCTTCGAACGGTGCGTGGGCGGCGAACGAGTCCTCGCCTACGCTCTCAGCTACCAAATGGAACCGTGCCGACGCGGCACAGAACCTCATGCTCCGATGCGCCACTTGAACACCCGCGCGACTCGATAGGAGAACCGCCCATGGACCTCCGCCTCTATTTCCGTGTGCTCTGGCGCTTCCGGCTCCTCGTGGCGGTCGGTTTCGTCGTCGCCTGCGTGCTCGCGTTTTTCTCCTTCGCGAGTCTGAGCTTCGCGGGCGGCTCGCCGAAGATCACCTATCGACAGGCAGAGACGTGGCGGGCGACTGATCTGCTCTTCGTCACGCAAAAGGGCTTCCCGTACGGGTACAGCGTCCTGCCGTCGGGCGGCACGCAGTCTCAGTCGCAGTCCGACCCGAGCGGGACTCAGCTGTCTTCCCGCTTCGGCAGCCCGGGCTGGTTCACAAGTCTCGCGGTCTATTACGCGCCGTTCGCGCAAGGAGATGCTTTCCAGGCGATCCTCAGGCGCGCAACGCACACCAAGGGCATAGTCAGCGCCCAAGCGGTCGTCGACGTCCACAATCTCCCACAGCCCTACATCGACCTCTACGCGTACGCCGCTACCCAGTCCGACGCCGAACGCCTGGCGAGGGCGGCTGCAGGCGCGTTCCAGCACTACATCGTCGCGCAGCAGGTCGCGAACAGGATCCCGGCCTCGCGGCGCGTCGAGCTGCAGGTGGTGGCGAACGCTAGCCGGCATAGCACGACCCTCTTCTCCGCGCGGAAGAAGACCACGCCCGTCGTCATTTTCCTGACGGTGCTCCTTGCAGCGGTCGGGCTGGCCTTCGTCCTCGAGAACCTCCGGCCGCGCGTCCGGCCGCTTGCCTCCGACGAAGAGGAACGGCAGCCCGTCGCGGCACGACGTCCCGCGTGAGCTCTCCCGGCGCGCCTGCCGTCCGGCGCTTGCGGCTCGTCGTCGGGGAAGATCAGCAGGGACCTCTGATCTCGTCGGTTGTCGTCGCGACGGCGGTCTGCCTCCTCGGGCTCACCGTCTTCACGAACCAGAAGGTCCAGGTCGTCGCGCCGCTCCTCGCCGCGGTCGTCGTATTCGCGATCGCCCACGAGCGGCTGCTCCGCTGGCGCTCACAGGTTGCGCTTGTCGTCGCGGTGATCCTCTTCATCCCGATGGGGCGCTACACACTCCCTGCCAGCCTGCCCTTCAACCTCGAGCCGTACCGGCTGCTCGTCGCGTGCGTGGCGCTTGCCTGGGGAACATCGCTACTCATCGACCCGCGGGTTCGCTTCCGCAGGACGCCGATCGATGCACCTCTCGTCGCCTTCGGGGCGGCGGTCATCCTGTCCGAGGTCGTCAATCACACGCGCGTGGCAACCGTACGGTCGGATGCCATCAAGCAACTCCTCTTCCTCCTCAGTTTCCTCATCGTCTTCTACCTCATCGTCAGCGTCGTTCGGCGCTTCGAAGACGTCGACTTCTTGGCGCGGGTCCTCACTGGCGGCGGCGCCGTGGTCGCGTTCTTTGCGCTCATCGAAGCACGGACTGGCTACGACGTCTTCAACCACCTCGGTACAGCCTTCCCATTCCTGCACCTCGACGTCGCCAACCTGCCGATCATCCCGTCGCGAGGCGGGCGCCTGCGCGTCTTCGCCTCGGCACAGCATCCAATCGCACTCGGTTCGGCAATGGCGATGCTCATTCCGTTTGCGGTCTACCGAGCTCACTGCTATCACGAGCGGCGCTGGTGGGGAGCAGCGCTCCTGCTCGCACTCGCCGCTCTCGCCACCGGCTCTCGGACGGCCGTCATCGTCATGGTCCTGTTGGTCCTCACGTACATCTGGCTCCGGCCCGTGCAGGCTCGGCGCTTCTGGCCAGCGCTGATCCCGGCGCTGCTCGTGATCCACTTTGCCGCCCCCGGAACCCTCGGGACGATGAAGGCGGCGTTCTTCCCGAAGGGAGGGCTCATCGCGCAGCAGACCGACGCGTACGTCGGAAGCGGCCGCCTCGCGACTCTGTGGCCGGCGCTTCACCGTGAGTTCGACCCCAACCCCCTCCTCGGCGAAGGTTACGGCACGCGCGTCACGACACAGACGACCGGCGGCCCCCGGCCCAACGGCCCGATCCTGGACGACGAGTGGCTCGGGATCCTCTGCCAGACTGGCGTGTTCGGGACGCTCGCCCTCGTATGGCTGTTCGCGCGCCTGATCCGGCGTGTCGCGCCGCCTGCTCGAGAGGACTCCCCCCGAGGGTGGTTCCTGGTCGCTGTGATCGCCAGTGTGGCCGGCACGTTTGCGTCGATGTTCTTCTACGACGCGTTCTCGTTCATCCAGGTGACGTTCATGCTTTTCATCGTGATGGGGCTCGGGATCTCCGCGTTCCTCGCCACGGATTCTCCCGCCGCACTCTCTCAGCCAGAGTCTGGCCGCTCCAGGGCGCTGCGCCACTAGGCGTCGTCCCCATCGTCGCCTAGTGTGGGTGCCGGGCTCCCTCGCGCCCTCGGTCAATGCCGCGTCTCTTGCCTCTGCTCGCCCTCGCCGTGCTCCTGGTTCCGGGCGCTCTCGCCCGGTCCGTGCCGACGGCGCCGAGGGCGAACCTCTGGATGGCGTCCGGCGGTACCTCCGGCTGCAAGCGTTCGTCCGTCACGCTGCCGTACGACCGCGCGCGCGCGAAGAACGCGATCTGCGACACGGCCGACCGCGCCTTCCATGCGGCGGCGCCGGGAGACGTTGTGCGCGTGAAGAACGGGAGGTACCCGGGATTCGTGTTCACGGCCGGCGCCGCGAAGAGGCGAGGCGCCGTCGTCATCGAGCCCGAGACGGACTACGGCGTGACTCTCACGAGCCAGACGAGTCTCGGTGCCGGCGTCGGACACCTCACGTTGCGCAGGTTCGTCGTGGCGGCCCCCGACGGCGGCTTCGTCAACAGCCCGAACGGCATGTCGCGGGATGTCGCCATCGACGCCAACCGGATCAACGTCGGGAAGCGAGTCGACGGCCGGCCGGCCGGCATCCTCTTCTACACGAACATCGATGGCTATCGGATCGTGAACAACGTCATCGGCCCGACCTGCTGCGGCTCGACGAACCAATCGAGCCCGGTCGCGATTACGATCGGCAAGGCGAACAGCTCGGCACCGAATGCGAACGACGTCCTGATCGATGGCAACACGATCCAGTACGTGCTCCGTAACGCTGCCTACTGGCCCACCAGTGCCTACGGGCCTGCTCCCGATGTCAGCTGCCTCGTGGACACTTGCCACATGGACGCGATCCAGATCTGGGGGATCCAGAACTCCACGATCAGCAACAACGTGATCGACCACGCGGAGGTGCAGGGCATCTTCATCGAGGATGCCGCGGGCGCCGTCAACAAGAACGTGAACATCGTCAACAACAGCATCGAGGTCGTCGGGGGTGACGCTGCCATGAACCTCAAGGGTGTGTCCGGCCGCTGGAACATCGCCTTCAACTCGACGCCCGACGTCCTCGTCACCGGGTACGGCTTTCCCGCCGCCGCTCCACGAACGAGCGTGGCCTTCGAGGCGAACGAGGGGAAGCTGCTGATCGCAAACTCCACCGGCAACAACGGAGGGTGCGGGGGCGGAAACCGGAACGTCAAGCTCGTCTACTCGTACGACACCTGGCGTCCGGGCGGGGGCGCTACGCCGACGGCGCCGTGCAGTGCGACCGACAGGGTGAGGACCCGGGCCGGCTACGCCGGGCTCGGTGGGCGGGCCATGGCCTTCAAGGCGCGACGCCTGCACGGCGGGCCTGCGACACCTGCCGGCGGCGCCGTGTACTACGTCGTCGACAAGGTCCGCAGGCATCGAGTGCTTGCCTTCCACCTCGAGCTCCACTTCTCGCCGGCCTTTCCCGTAGCGAGCCGCTTCGACCTGCTGATCCGGGACGCGCTCCCCGACGACGCGGTCGTCACGAGCCGTCGGAGCGGATGCGTCGTGTGGCGGAGCCGCAAGCTCGGCCGGCTCACCAAGGGCCTCGGGTACGCGGTAGCAACCGCTCATCGTGGGCCCAAGACGTTTCTACGGGCCGAGGCGAAGCCGCGCTGCTAGCCGCTCGGCTAGGTGGGTCCGCCCAGTCTGTTCGAACGTCGGATCGAAGAAGATTGCGCCTTCCCATACGCTGCGAGCGTGGTGCAGGTCGAGACAGCAGCGGGCGACGTGCCGCTCTCGTACGCGATCGTCACTCCCGCAAGGGACGAGGCCGAGAACCTTCGCAGGCTCGCGGCCTGCCTCATCGACCAGACCGTGACGCCGGTCGCATGGCTCGTCGTCGACGACGGCTCCGGCGACGAGTCACCCGCCTTTGTGCGCTCGCTCGGCGGCGAGTTTCCTTGGATCCGGCTCACGTCCTCTGGAGGAACTTCGCTCGCCCGTGGCGCGCCGATCGTTCGGGCGTTCCACCAGGCGCTCGAGGAGCTCGAGCCGCTCCCGGACGTAGTCGTCAAACTGGACGCCGACATCTCGATGACTCCCGACCACTTCGCGCGACTGCTGCATCGGTTCGTGTGCAACCCACAGCTCGGAATCGCAGGCGGGACGTGTTACGAGGAGCAGCCGAACGGCGAGTGGCGTGAGAGGCACGGAACCGGGCCGTCGGTCTGGGGCGCCTGCCGTGCCTACCGGCGCGAATGCCTGCGCGAGATCCTGCCGCTCGAGGAGCACATGGGCTGGGACACCCTCGACCTCATGAAGGCGCGGCTCAGGGGATGGGATATTGAGGTTTACTACGACCTTCCTTTCCGCCACCACCGGCCGGAGGGCGTGCGCGACGGAGGGAGACTGAAGACGTACGTCATCCAGGGCGAGGGCGCCTACTTCATGGGCTACCGCATCTCCTACCTCGCCGTGCGGACGTTCTACCGCGCGCTCCGGAGACCCTCCGCCGTCGGTCTTCTCTTAGGCTACGCCCGCGCGCGGGTCGCACGGCGGCCGCAGTGCTCGGACACAGAACTGCGCGCGTATCTGCGAAGCGAGCAGAGCCTCCGTCGGCTTCCCATGCGCGTTCGCGAGGCGCTTCGCCCGCGCGCGACGCTCGCCGACCGTTCCACCTGAACCGTCACCCGCTCGCTGCGTCCCGCTGGTCGAGATTCGGGACCGACCCCGTCGCCCGCGGTAGGTAGGTCGAGAGCCAGACCTCGAGCACTAGCAGCGCAAGCAGAAGGTGTCCGAGATCGGGGTCGGGGGTCTCCCGGTGGCGGGCGACGAGGCGGCGGACCTCGGCACCGTCCAGGAAATCGGCGTAGCGTGGGTCCGAGTCGAGGAGGTACTCGTCGATCGCCCGTCCTGCCTGGGCGTCGAACCATGCGCTGACCGCGCCGCGGAAGAACCCTCGCTTGGGCTTGTCGATGATGGAGTCGGGGAGGATTCCCCTGGAGGCCGCCTTGAGGAGGTGCTTCGTCGTCGACCCCTGCACCTTGAGCCCGGTCGGGATCGTCGCGCAGAACTCGACGAACTCGTGGTCGAGGAAGGGCACGCGCACCTCGAGCGAGTGCGCCATCGAGGCGCGGTCGAAGTAGTGGAGCATGTCGTCGGGGAGTGCGAGCTGTGCGTCGAGATAGAGGGTCTCCGCGAGCGGATCCCCGTGCAGGCCGGCCGCCAGTGCTTCGACGTGCCGGAGGGCGGTGTCGCCGTCGAGGGCTGCGAGGGGGCCGCGGACGAGCGCGTCGCGCCGGGCGCCGTCGAGGCGTCCGCTCATCGCGACGAGCCGCTCGGCTGCCGTGCGCGCGGAGAAGGCGGCGGCGGAGCGTGCGAGCGTCGGCGACCAGCGGCCGGCCGCGCGCGCCGCGACGCTGGCCGGCACCCGCAGCGGGCCGAGCCTTCCGAGCAGCGCCGCCGCGCGATGCTTGCGGTAGCCGCCGAGCAGCTCGTCCGCACCTTGACCCGACAGAGCGACGGTGACGTGGCGCGCGGCGAGCTCCGAGAGGGCGAGGAAACCGAGGGCGGAGAGATCGGCGAGCGGCTCGTCCATGGACCAGGCGAGCGTCGCGAGGTCGACCGTGTCGTCGACAAAGGAGAGCTCGAGCTCGTGATGGTCGGCGCCGAAGAGTTCGGCCACCTGGCGCGCTTCCGCGAGCTCGTTGCTGTCGGCCGACTCGCGGAAGCCAACGGAGAAGGTCTTGACCGGGTCGCTCATCTGCCGCGTCATCAGCGCCACCACGAGGCTCGAGTCGATCCCGCCGCTCAGCATCGCGCCAAGGGGGACGTCGCTCATCAGCCGCAGCCGCACCGACTCCTCGAGCCGTTCGAGCAGCTCGTCCCGCCACGCCGCCTCCGTCCGCCGCTCCGCCGGCCGGGGGAAGGGGTAGTCCCAGTAGCGCTCCTCGCGGACGCCCGCCTCGTCCGCGACCAGGATGTGCCCGGGTTTCAGTTTGGAGATGCCGGCGAGTGGCGTCCGGGGCGCGGGAACGAAACCAAAGGAGAGGTATGCATCGATCGCCTCGAAATCGAGCTCCGGGCGCAGCAGCCCGCTGGCCAGGAGGCTCTTGAGCTCGGACCCGAACACCAGCAGGTCGCCGGCCAACGCGTAGTAGAGCGGTTTGATGCCGAGCCGGTCGCGGGCCAGAACGGCGCGGCGTCGCTCCTCGTCCCATATGGCCACCGCGAACATTCCACGCAGGTGGCGGGGGAAGCCGTCGCCGTTACGGCGGTAGAGGTGCGGGAGCACCTCCGTGTCGCACTGCGTGCGGAAGGCGACGGGCGCGAGCTCGTTGCGCAGCTCGCCGTGGTTGTACAGCTCCCCGTTCTGGATCGCCCAGACGCGGCCTGTCTCGTCCGAGATCGGCTGGTGGCCGCCGCCCACATCGACGATGCTGAGCCGTCTGGCGCCGAGGGCGACGCCCGGCGAGGCGTACGTGCCGCGGTCGTCCGGGCCGCGGTGCGTCATCACGTCGGTCATCCGGTCGAGTACTTCCGCCGGCACGACCTCGCGCGCCGGCCCACCCCCGGTCTGGACGACTCCACAGATGCCGCACATCGCTCGTCGACGCTAGCCCGCGCGCCGCGAGGCGGCGACCGTCGATAGCACAGGCACCAGCCCTGACCGTCCGGCTAGGGCCACCGCAGGGCCTCGACCGCCGCGCGCGCATGGCCTCTGCGGACGACCCCATCCCCGCGCCCGAGCGCGGCGTGGGTGACGCCGCCGAGGGCTACGCCCAGCCGCTCGGCCGCAGGGGCCCAGCCGCGGGCATGCTTGCGCGCGTAGCGGATCCGACTCGCGGCGAGGACGGGCAGGAGATCGCCGCGCGGCGCGGACACGCCACCGACGTGCTGCACTTGCGCCCGCGGCTCGTAGCGGACGCTTGAGCCCTCGCTCCAGGCACGACGGCAAAGGTCCTTGTCCTCGCAATACAGGAAGAAGCCCTCGTCGAAGCCGCCGAGGGTCTCGAGCAGCGAACGACGCACCAGCATGCACGCGCCCGAGACCCACTCGACCTCCCCTGGTCTCTCATAGCGAGCCCTGTCGCGTACGACCTCGTCGACCCAGGCCGCACGCGGGGCCAGCCGGTGTAGGAAGAGCGCCTGTGCATAGGTGGACGAGAGTCTGGGGAAGCGGCGGATCGAGTAGTCGAGGGAGCCGTGCTCGTCGACGATCCCGGGGCCGACGATCCCCGTTCGAGGGTGCTCCGTGAGGACGTCGACCAGCCGACCGAGAGAGGTGGCGTCGATCCGTGCGTCCGGGTTGAGGAAAAGGACGGCTGGACTGCTGCCCCGCCGCCAGCCGACGTTGCAGCCATGGCCGAAGCCGAGATTGGTCCCGAGTGGGACCGAGTCGACCGGAAGCTCGGCAATGGTCGCGAGACTTCCGTCGCCCGAGGCGTTGTCAACGACGACCACCGCCGTTCCGTCGACGCCGCAGAGGGGCTCGACGCAGCCTCGGAGGGTCTCGCTGCTGTTGTACGAGACGACGACGACGTCGACGGGTGGCACGGCGCGACGGTAGCACCCTTTCTCGCGCATGAACCGTGCGCTCTCGACGTTCCTCGGTTGTGGTCTCCCCGTTTGTCTGGTACTCGTCAGACCATGCCCTCGTACAGCTCCGTCAGTCTGCGGCCGGATCGTCTGCTGCGCGAGGCGAGGGAACTACGGCGCGTCCATGCCGATCCAGCTGCGAGTGTGGCTGCGCGACTCGGGCGCGTCCGCGAGTTGGAGGAACAGCTCGAGCAGGCGCTCGGACAGGACGTCGCCGGCCTCGACATGCTCGACGTCGGGCCGGGCCAGCTGCTGACGCAGCTCCTCTACTTCGCCCGCCGCAACCGCGTGGTGGGCGTCGACACGGATGTCGTGGTCACCGGACTCTCCGGGCGGCAGTACGCGGAGATGCTCCGGCGGAATGGCCTCCAGCGGACGGTGAAGACGATCGGGCGCAAGGTGCTCGGCGTCGATCGCCGCCACCGGCAGGAGCTCCTCCGCCAACTCGGCGTGCGGACGATGCCCCCGGTCGACGTCAGGACGCAGCCTGCGGAGGCGATGAGCTTCCCGGACGCGTCGTTCGACGTCGTCTACGCCCTCGCCGTCTTCCAACATCTCGCACGCCCCGGGGACGTGCTGGGCCAGATGGTGCGCGTCCTGCGGCCGGGTGGCGTCCTCTATCTCGACTTCATCCTCTACACGAGCCAGACAGGAGCGCACGACCTCCGCCTGCTCGAGACGGGCGACATCGCCTTGCCGCGCTGGGCCCACCTGCGCTCGCAGTATCACCACGAAGTCGTTCAGAGCGCCTATCTCAACCGCCTGCGGCTGCCGGAGTGGCGCGCGCTGTTCGATAGCGTCATCCCGGGCGCCGAGCTACACGGACGGCAGGCCGACGCGGAGCGCGTCCACGCGGAGGCCGAGGAGCTCCGGTCTGGCGGGGAGCTCGCCGAGTACGACCTCGAGGAGCTCTGCACGACCAAGGTCAGCGTCGTGTGGTCGAAGCCGGCGTCCGGTTAACAGCTCGTCGGGGCGAGCAGCTCGCTGACCGTCACGAGTTCGTAGCCCTCGGCGCGGAGGCGCGGAAGCAGCGTCTCGAGAGCCCCTAGAGTCGCCGGTCGCTCGGCGCCGCCGTCATGCATCAGGACGATTGCACCGGGCGCCGCGGCAGCGGTGACCGACGCAACGATCTTTTCGCGGCCGACGCCCATCGCGTCTCCGGAGTCGACCGACCAGAGCACTGTCAGCAGGCCGAGCTCGCGCCCCAGCACCACCGTTCGCCGACGATCTTTGCCAAACGGGGGGCGGACGAGTCGCACGCGGGCGCTGCCCGCCGTCACCGCCTCGATCACGCTGCTGGCCTGCGCGAGGTCGTCCCGCAGCCGGGCGCGCGTGAAGTGGACGGTGTGCAGGTGCGAGTACGTGTGGTTCGCGAGTTCGTGGCCCGCGCCTGCCGCACGGATGAGCACCTCTTCGAGGCCGCTCGCTCGTGACCCGACGGCGAAGAACGTTCCCCGCGCATCGTGCTCCGCGAGCAGATCGAGAACCCTCGCCGTGTTCGCAGCCGACGGACCGTCGTCGAACGTGAGGGCCAGGCGCCTCCCGACGTCCTGCCGGCCGTGAAATACGAGGTCCTCCGGTCTCGCGCACGCGGCCCAGAGCCGGTCGAGTGCCTGGACTGCGAGCTCTCGCGGTTGCGGCGTTCCTGTCCGGCGCATACGAAGGCTCCTCATCGCCGCGAGAGTAGCTTCGCGTCCGGCATGCGAAGGCTGCCGGATCCGGCAGACCCCTCGACTGGCCAGGTGGCTATGTAGTGCCTCGCCACGAGCGGGGTTTTGCTGTCTGTACTACACGAGCGGCGGCGACGCACATAGGCTGACGGCAGGGTGCCGGTGCTCGGCGATCAACAGCGAGGGGTGCAGCTAACTTGGCGACACATGGTCGGGAAAACGGCCATTTGCCTTCCTGCCTACTCCGTGCTTCGCCCGCGCCTGTGGTCGTCATGACGAGCCCAGGCACGCTCGCAACCGGCGGCTATCGCACGCTCGTGCGAGTGCGGGACAGGCTGTTCACGCTCGCCGCCCGGCGAGCCTTCGCGGCGTTCGGACCGCGCTCCGTCCTGCAGCTGCCCGTCCGGCTGAGCGGCGAAGGTGCTGTCGCCATCGGGCGCGACGTCTTCATCGGCGCCGGCTCGTGGATTCAGGTCCTCGATCCCGGAAGTGGCGCCGAGCTCCTGATCGGCGACGGGACGAGCATCGCCGGGTACTGCGTGCTCTCCGCCGCCCACTCGATCCGGATCGGTCGCCAGGTCCTGATGGCCCGCAACGTCTACGTGGCCGACCACGGTCACGCGTACGAGGACACCGCGGCGCCAGTTCTCGGCCAAGGGATCCGGGACGTCAGGGCGGTCGAGATCGGGGACGGCGCCTGGCTCGGCCAGAACGTGTTCGTAGGTCCCGGCGTGACGATCGGTCGCGGCGCCGTCGTCGGCGCCAACTCCGTGGTGCTTGCCGACGTCCCCGATCACAGTGTCGCGGTCGGGGCGCCCGCTCGCGTCGTCAGGACGGTTGCTGCCGAGACTGCCGCAGAGAGCCGCTCTTGAGTGACTTCCTGCTTCTCTCCTACTACTTCCCGCCGGTCGGCGGTGCGGGAGCGCAGCGACCCCTGCGGTTCGCGCGCCACCTGCTGGATCACGGGCTCCGGGCGACGGTGTTGACGGGATCGGGTCAGACCGGCGGCCACTGGACTCCCGCCGACGAGACGCTCATAAGAGACATCCCTCCCGGCGTCGAGGTCCTGCGGGTGCCAGGCCCCGAGCCGGCCCCGAAGATCGGTCTGCGAAACCGGTGGGAGCGGCTCACCCGCCGGAACAGCGCCTGGGCAGAGTGGTGGCAGGACGGCGTCGTCGCTCTCGGGGTGGAGAGGCGGGTTGACCTGATCTACACGATCATGTCGCCCTTCACGTCCGCCGAGGGGAGCCTCGCTCTCTCGCGCAGGCTCGGCGTCGACTGGGTCGCCGACCTGGGTGATCCGTGGGCGTTGGATGAGATGGTGGTGTATCCGTCGCGGGTGCATCGGTGGTTGGAGCAGCGGCGGATGCGGCGGTTGTTGGGGTCGGCGGCGGCGATCGTGATGAGCACGCCGGAGGCGGTTCGGCAGTTGCTGGAGGCGTTTCCGGAGTTGGGGGATCGGCCGGTTGTGGCGATTCCGAACGGGTACGACGCCGCCGATTTCAGGGGTGAGGTGCCGGCTCGGGATTCATCGCGGTTCCGGATCGTGCACACGGGTTATTTGCATACGGAGCTGGGCTTGCAGCAGCGGCGGTTGGCGCCGTTGCGGCGGGTGATCGGCGGCGGTTATCCGGGGGTGGAGATTTTGACCCGCTCGCACGTGTATCTGCTGGAGGCGGTGGAGCGGCTGTTGGAGCGGGATCCGGGGTTGGCTGAGCGGTTGGAGCTGCATTTCGCGGGGGTGTTGTCGGAGACGGATCGGGCGTTGGCGGCTCGCTGCCCGGTGGCGGTGCTGCACGGTTATGTGTCGCATGCGGAGTCGATTGCGTTGATGCGCTCGGCGGATCTGTTGTTTCTGCCGATGCAGAAGTTGCCCCCGGGGCGGCGTTCGAGCACGGTTCCGGGCAAGACCTACGAGTATCTGGCGAGCGGTCGTCCGATTCTGGGCGCTGTGCCTCCCGGTGACGCCCGCGACCTGCTTACCGGATCGGGCCGCGGCCTCGTCTGCGACCCCGACGACGTGGAGGGCATCAGCACGGCGATCCTCGCGGCGCTGGAAAGACCCGCCGAGTCGCTCGCTGACCCCGCGTTCACGAGCCAGTTCGCATACGACAACCTCGCGGGCGACGTAGCGTCGGTCATCGACGCCGCCGTTGCGCGCCGGAAAGCGCGAGTCCTGCCGCTGCGCCGGCCGAACTTCGCTTCCGAACGCGATCTCGCCGTGCTGATGATCCCCTACTACTTCCCGCCGGTCGGCGGCGCCGGCGCGCAGCGGTCGTTGAAGTTCGCGCGATACCTTCCGGAGAGCGGCTGTTCGCCTACCGTCGTTACAGGACCGGGGTCGACGCCGGGGCGGTGGACACCCACCGACCGAACGCTCCTGGACGAGATTCCGAAGGAGGTCCGGATCCTGCGTGTGCCGGGCCCGGAGCCGCCGCCCCCGTCGCAGCTGGTGAACAGGCTGCATCGTTGGCTGAGGATCCGATACCCCTGGTCTCGCTGGTGGTTGGACGGCGTCGCCACGGCGGCGGCCGCCGGCGGAGAGCCCGACCTCGTGCTCGCGTCTTCTTCCCCCTATGACTCGGTCGAGGCGGCCGCTCGCGTCGCCCGCACCTTCGGGAAGCCCTGGGTGGCCGGGCTGCGCGATCCGTGGGCGTTGGATGAGATGGTGGTGTATCCGTCGCGGGTGCATCGGTGGTTGGAGCAGCGGCGGATGCGGCGGTTGTTGGGGTCGGCGGCGGCGATCGTGATGAATACGCCGGAGGCGGTTCGGCAGTTGCTGGAGGCGTTTCCGGAGTTGGGGGATCGGCCGGTTGTGGCGATTCCGAACGGGTACGACGCCGCCGATTTCAGGGGTGAGGTGCCGGCTCGGGATTCGTCGCGGTTCCGGATCGTGCACACGGGTTATTTGCATACGGAGCTGGGCTTGCAGCAGCGGCGGTTGGCGCCGTTGCGGCGGGTGATCGGCGGCGGTTATCCGGGGGTGGAGATTTTGACCCGCTCGCACGTGTATCTGCTGGAGGCGGTGGAGCGGCTGTTGGAGCGGGATCCGGGGTTGGCTGAGCGGTTGGAGCTGCATTTCGCGGGGGTGTTGTCGGAGACGGATCGGGCGTTGGCGGCTCGCTGCCCGGTGGCGGTGCTGCACGGTTATGTGTCGCATGCGGAGTCGATTGCGTTGATGCGCTCGGCGGATCTGTTGTTTCTGCCGATGCAGAAGTTGCCCCCGGGGCGGCGTTCGAGCACGGTTCCGGGCAAGACCTACGAGTATCTGGCGAGCGGTCGTCCGATTCTGGGCGCTGTGCCTCCCGGTGACGCCCGCGACCTGCTTACCGGATCGGGCAGAGGGCTCGTCTGCGACCCCGACGACGTGGACGGGATGGTCGAGAACATCGCGGCGGCCATCGAGCGCCAAGATCGTGAGACATCTCGTCCCTTCGACCAAGAACTGGTCGACGGGTTCGAGCGGAGAGTGTTGACGCGGACACTCGCAGACCTGCTCCACAGCGTCGCGGGCGTCGTCCCTGAGGCGGCGGCGCGTGAGGCAAGCCACGGCTAAAGTGCGGCCGTGTCAGATCGGCGTGCTCACGCCGTGCGAGTTCGATCTACGCGGGTGCAGCTGCGTCACTGGCTGTCAGTGGGCGGCACCGTCCTGGACCGAGCGCTCGTGGGTGCCCCGTCTTGGGCCGTTCCGAGAGCGAGCCGGGTGGGACGGTGGATGCCGAGCGCGCGGCGCAGGTGGCCGACACGAACTCGCTGCGCGGTGTACCGCGAGGCGAGCGCGCCGGCGGGGCCTGTGCGGAAGCGCAGCGGCACGTGGCTCTCATCGAGGCGGAGTGGGAGGTCGTCGGCCAGCCAAAGACGCGGCAGGAGCTCCGAGTATGGCGTCGCGGGTAGGTGATGGAGCCAGGGCTTGCGCTGGATGTGGTGGAGCCCGTACGGTTGAGCGCCGTCCATGCACGTGAGGCGGAGGGCGCGCGCGTCGGCGACTGCTATTCCGGCGAAGGGCGGGTGCGGGACCGCGTCGTAGGGAAGGATGTGGAGGTCGTCGTCCGAGACGGCAGTGCTCGCGAGCAGCGCATTGAGCGCGTCCTGGTCGAGGAAGTAAAACGGGTCGGTCGGGTTCCCGGAGCCGATCATCGAGCGGCGCACGTCGAGCAGGGGCTGCAACCGCTCCAGCTCGCCTAAGATGCGCCGGCCGAGGTCGAGCGGTGTGACCAGGAAGCCGCTGTTCACGTACGGTCGTGGCCGCAGCTGCCCGAGGCCGAGCAGGTCGCCCCAGCGCGTGTCGAAGCGGTCGCCGAGGGCGTCCGTGACCGCAACGAGCCGCATCTCGTCCTCCGCGGCCCTGAACAGGGGTTCGAGCGATCTCGTGATGACGACGTCGGCGTCGATCACCGCCATCGTGCGGGCTGGACGGCGGAGCGGCCCGACGGCCTTGAGGAGATGAGGGGCTGTCTCCGGGGGCGCCGGCAGAAGCTGCACCTCCGCGGAGAGAAGTCTTCGTTGCCACTCGGCGAAGCCGCAGTCGACGACCACGATCGCCTCCATCCAGCCTGTCAGTCGGAGCGAGTTGACGAGCGCGACGACGCCGAGGAAGTGCCGCATGTCGCCGACTGTGTAGACGGCCCGATCGCCCGCGGCGTGTTCCCCGGCTGTGTGCATGCGCTCGTTGGCGAGCCTGTCCACCAGCCGAACGATATGCGCCGGCAGCGACTCCGACCAGGCGACAAAACGCCTGAATCGGCGGTTTCAGCTCCCTAGCCGATGGGTTAGTGGGGCCGCCCGAAGCTGCTCCAACGGAGCGTAGGCCGTCCGGCGGGACCTGTCTAGCATCAAATCGTGAGCGCGGTACAGGCAGATTGCTTATCAGTGCCCGCGGGGCGGCCCACCGCCCGTCGGCGCCTACCGCGCGACGGCGACGTGCATGTGATGGCCGCGGACCTGGACCGGCTGTCGGCGGACGCGCATCTCCTCGCCGAGGACGAGCGCGAGCGCGCCACGCGCTACCGCTTCGAGCGCGACCGGCGCCGCTTCGTGGCGGGACGGGCGGCGCTCCGGCGACTGTTGGCCGACTACCTCGATTGCACGCCGACCGAGGTCGAGCTGAGCTACGGGCCCCACGGCAAGCCATTCGTCCGCCAGCCAGACCTTTCGTTCAACGTCTCGCACTCTGCGGGCTGCGGACTCTTCGCGTTCGCCCCCGGCTTCGAGCTCGGCATCGACGTCGAGTTGCCGGGGTGTCGTGAGGACGACGAGCGCGTCGCGGCACAGTTTTTCTCGCCGCACGAGGTGGCCACACTCCGCGCGCAGCCGCCCCGGCGGCGTCCTGTCGCTTTCCTGCGCTGCTGGACGCGCAAGGAGGCGTACGTCAAGGCGCGCGGGGAGGGGCTTCAGCTGCCGCTCCGCGACTTTGATGTTGCTTTCGATCCCGCTGTTCCCGCGGCGCTCCTGCGGACGGCGTGGTCACCCGACGAACCGGCGCAGTGGATGCTGCGGGACGTCTCCAGCCTTTCGGGAGGTGCCGTCGCGGCACTCGCCGCACGTGCGCCGGAGATTCGCGTCGTGAACTCGGGCCGAATCGACTGACCTGAAAGGAGAGATCGGTGGAAGAGAACACATCTGAGCACGCCGAGCCGACGAAGCCGTCGGGCCTCGGAGCGGTGAGGCGCAGGGCGGTGGCGGTCGAGGAGCTCGTCCAGACGAGCATCGTCGATGACAACTCGCTGCCGCTGTTCGCGCGCCCGGCGATGGAGGGCGTCGACCTCGCGGACTGGGCAGCCTCGCATACGGACGAGCTCAACGCCTGGTTCGACAAGCACGGCGCAATTCTCTTCCGCGGCTTCGGGCTCAACGGCGCGGAGGGCTTCGAGCGAGCGGCAGGGGAGATCGCCGGAGACGAGCTCTTCGCGGACTACGGTGATCTTCCGCCCGAGTCCGCGAGCGAGAGGGTCTACGGCTCGACGCCGTACCCGGCCGACAAGATGATCCTCTTCCACAACGAGAGCTCGCATCTGCCCACCTGGCCGCTGCGTCAGTTCTTCTTCTGCGTCATCCCCTCGGAGACGGGCGGGACGACGCCACTCCTCGATTCTCGGGCGGTCTACCAGGCGCTCGATCCGACGATCCGTGACCAGTTCGAGAGCAAGGGGCTGATGTACGTCCGGAACTTCTCGGAGGGCATCGACGTGCCGTGGCAGGACTTCTTCCACACGACCGACCGAGCCGAGGTAGAGCGGGTCTGCAGCGCGTCCGGCATGACCGCTGAGTGGACGTCGTCCGGCGGGCTCCGCGTCAGCCAGATCTCGCCGGCCGTCGTTGAGCACCCGCGAACGGGGGAGAAGCTGTTCTTCAACCAGGTCCAGCTCCACCACGCGTATTGCCTCGACGCGGACACACGCGACTCGCTGCGGCAGCTCTTCGCCGAGGAGGACATGCCGCGGAACGTCTACTTCGGGGACGGCACGCCGATCCCGGACGAGACGATGGAGTACATCGGCAACCTCTACGAGGAGCTCTGCGTCGACTTTCCGTGGGAGAGCGGCGACCTCGTCGCCGTCGACAATATGCTGGTTCAGCACGCGCGGCGGCCGTTCACCGGCGAGCGGAAGCTGCTCGTCGCGATGGCGCGGATGTCGGGTCTCCACGAGACCGGCGCCGCGGTCGGCGGGGCAGCGTGACGGTGGAGCTGAAGCGCCCGCGCGTCTCGACCCCGATCCCGGGGCCGCGGTCGCGAGTCCTGCTCGAGCGACAGGCCGAGCGCGAGTCGAACGCACGCACGTACCCGCGACGGCTACCCATCGGGATCGCACGTGCCGCCGGTTCTTACGTCGAGGACGTCGACGGGAACGTCTTCATCGACTTCCTGACGGGCGCCGGAACACTCGCGCTCGGGCACAACCATCCCGAGGTCGTCGAGGCCGTTGAGCGGCAGCTGCGGATTCTGTGTCACGGTCTCGACTTCCCGACTGAGCTGAAGGACGAGTTCGTCTCGCTCCAGCTCTCCCTCCTGCCGGAGGGAATGCGCGACGAGATGAAGATCCAGTTCTGCGGTCCCACGGGGGCGAACGCTGTCGACGCCGCGTTGAAGCTCTGCAAGACGGCCACCGGCCGGGGCGACGTGATCGCCTTTCAGGGCGCGTTCCATGGGAGCACGCACAGCGCGATGGCCGTCACCGGTCTCGTCTCGCAGAAGGCCCCCGTCGCCAACCACATGCACGGTGTTCACTTCTTCCCGTACCCGTACCCCTACCGGTCGTCGATTGCGGTCGGGAATGGCTCGGCCGGGGATGCCTGCCTGCACTACTTCGAGTCGGTGCTGACCGACCCCAACGGCGGAGTGCCGCTGCCCGCCGCAGCGATCATGGAGATCGTGCAGGCGGAGGGCGGCGTGATCGTCGCGCCGACCGGGTTCGTCCAGGGCGTGCGGCGAGTCACCGAGGAGCTCGAGGTGCCGCTGATCGTGGACGAGATCCAGACCGGTTGCGGCCGGACCGGCACCTGGTTCGCGTTCGAACAGCACGGGATCACACCCGACGTCGTGCTCGCCTCGAAGGCCCTCGGCGGGATCGGCATGCCGATCTCGGTGATGTTCTACAACAAGCGGCTCGACGTCTGGGCGCCGGGCGCTCACACAGGCACCTTTCGCGGCTTCCAGCCGGCCTTCGCCGCGGGCATCGCGTCCGCGCGGATCATCCAGCGCGACCAGATCCTCGACAACGTCCGGGAGCAGGGGACATACGCGTTGGCGCGATTCGCGGAGCTCGAGGCGGCGTACGACTGCGTCGGCGAGGTGCGCGGCCTCGGCCTCATGCTCGGGATGGAGCTCATCGACCCGGCGACGGGGGATCCCGACTCGGAGCTCGCACTGGCGATCCAGCGGACGGCCCTCGAGAACGGGTTGATTCTCGAGCTTGGCGGGCGGGGCGACTCGGTCGTCCGCATCCTCCCGCCGCTCAACGTCAGCCGCGAGACGCTCGACCAGGCCTTCGACGTGCTTGAGGCGGCGTTCGCGGCGGTAGCCGGTTCGGCACCTGCCGCGGCAGCGGCCGGCATCGGATAACCGGCCCGGCGCTCGGGTACGGAAGCACCTACCGGTCCGGATGCGCCGGAAGCCCGGCATGGCCGGGCGGTGGAGGCGCTCGCGGCCCCTGCCCGAGGGTCTCGTCAGCCCTGCTGCGCGGCCGGCGGGCGGCCGATGTAGCGCATGTAGCGCGTGAGCGGCCGATAGCCCATCTTCGCCCAGACTCCTGCGCCGGATGGCGAGCTCTGGCAGACGGAGCCGCGGATCCCGAACTCGTTGTACGCAACCTGCAGTGCGGCCCCGTAACACAGCTCCGCAAGGCCGCGGCGTCGGGCCCAGGGCACCGTCGCCCCGTTGCCGCCGACGGCGATCCCGTACGCGAGGAGAGCCATGGAGCCGGAGGCAGGCCGGCCGTCGACGTACGCGACGTACGCGATCACGTTCGGGTCGCCCATGCTGTCGGGATGGAAGAAGATCTGCGCAGCGAGCTCGTGAGCTATCCCGCCCATGCCCCATCCCTCCGCCACGACGTCCACGTAGTCCTCCCGAACGGCGGGATCGTTCGTCCGCCGAAGGACGACGCCCTCCGGCACCGGTTTGAGCGGAGGCGGCGGCCCCTCGAGGTAGAGCTCGGGCAGGCCCTCCGGCTCGACGAGCTCCATCTCCCGGGAGCGGCAGAGCTCGTCCAGGTCGGACTCGCTCTCGCGAACCCAGAAGACGTAGCTGCGTTTGAGCGGCGCGAAGAAGCGCTGCGCACGCGCAAGTGCCTCCTCTGCCGCAAGCCGCGAGTCGAGGCGGATCGCGCCGTTTCGGAACGGGTTCGGTTGGCCGTGCGAGCCGGCGAAGAGGACGAGGCCGTCCTCCTCGGTGATGCGGGAGCCGGAGCCGTAGCGCGCGAACTGTCGGAAGAACTCGGCAAGCGTCAGGTCGGCCAGCCGCAGGATCTCCGCTCGGTCTCGCCAGACGGGCTGCCACTCGGCGGCGGCCGGCGCGAGCAACTCGTCGTTCGTCACGACTCCGCCTCCAGGTCGGCGAGCAGCTGGACAAGGTCATCGTCTGGCGGCGTCAGCAATGATCTGCCCGGCGACCTCCTCGGCGAGTGCCGCAAGCGTCGGGTGGTCGAAGACGCTGGTCAAGAAGATCTCGACGCCGAGCTTGTCGTGCACGCGGGCGAGCATCTTCACCGCGAGCAGCGAGTGCCCGCCGAGCGCGAAGAAGTCGTCCTCTGCGCCGACGCGGTCGACCGGGAGCAGCTCGGTCCAGATCGCGGCGATCGCCTCCTCCGTCGGTGTGCGCGGCGCCAGGTAACGCGTCTCCAGGTCCGGACGCGAGACTCCCGGGCGCGGCAGCGCTTTCACGTCGAGCTTCCCGTTCGCCGTGGTCGGGAGCGCGTCGAGCCGCACGATCGTAGATGGCACGGCGTAGCCCGGGACGGCGGCACCGACGTGGGCGCGCAGGTCTACCAACGCCGGATCCCGCCCCTCCTCCGCGACAACGTAGGCGACCAGCTGCTTCTCGCCGGCGTCGTCCTCGTGGACGATCGCGACCGACTGCAGTACGTCCGGATGCGCGTCGAGGGCCGCCTCGATCTCGCCCAGCTCGATCCGGTAGCCGCGCAGCTTCACCTGGTGGTCGAGGCGGCCGAGGAACTCGAGGGTCCCGTCCGGCCGGAAGCGCATCCGGTCGCCTGTCCGGTAAACCAGGCCGGATCCGGGTTCGCAAGGGATCGGCGAAGAATCGCTCCGCCGTGAGGTCTGCCCTTCCGCGGTAGCCGCGCGCGACGCCTGCTCCGCCGATCAGGAGCTCTCCCGGGACACCGATCGGCACCGGCTGCAAGTGGGAATCGACTACGTAGAAGCGCGTGTTCGCGATCGGCCCACCGATCGGGGGCGGTCCGTGCCCTCGCCCGAGCTCGCGCGACGACGACCATACGGTCGTCTCGGTCGGGCCGTACATGTGCCAGAGCTCCGCGCCGCGGTCGACCAGCTCGTTCGCGAGGCTGCGCGGCAACGCCTCGCCGCCGCAGATGATCTTGAGCTTGCCGTTGCCCTCCCAGCCTGCGTCGACGAGCATGCGCCATGTGGTCGCGGTCGCCTGGACGAAGGTGGCGCCCACCTCCTCGAGGAGCGTCGCAAGCCTCGCCGGATCCTGCGTGTCCTCGCGCGCCGCGATCACGAGCTTCGCGCCGCAGACGAGCGGCAAGTAGAGGTCGGGCACGGACAGGTCAAAGGCGGGCGTCGTCACGTTCACGACCACGTCGTCCTCGCTCAGCCCCGGCTGCTCGCGCATGGCTGCGAGGAGGTTGACGACGGAGCGGTGGCGGATCTCAACGCCCTTGGGCTGCCCCGTCGAGCCCGAGGTGTAGATCACGTAGGCGAGGGCCTCCGGATCCGCGGTCGGTAGCTGGCGCCGGCGCGGAGGCGATCTCGGCGCTGTCGCGGTCGAGGCAGACGGTGCGGCCGCCGTGCTGGGGCAGCAGCTCAAGCAGGCTCTCCTGCGTCACGACGACGGGCGCTTCGGCATCGGCGAGCATGAAGGCTTTCCGCTCCATGGGGTACGTCGGCTCGATCGGCACGTAGGCGGCTCCCGTCTTCAACACACCGAGAAGCGCCACCATCGTCGCCGGCACGCGCTCGACGCAGACGCCGACGAGCGCCCCCTCGCCGACGCCCAGCCGGCGCAGGTGGCGTGCGAGGTCGTCGGAGCGTTCGTCGAGCTCGCTGTAGGTCAACGTCTCGCCCGAGCCCGCCACCGCTACCCGCTCTCGGACACGCGCCGCCTGGCTGCCGATGAGCTCGTGCAGGCACCCGTTGGGGATCGGGCAGTCCGTGCGATTCCATCGCTCGACGAGCGTGTGGCGCTCGGACTCGGTGAGAAGCGGGAGCCTCCCCAGCGGTTCGTCCGGGTTGGAGGCCGCGGCCTCCAACAAGGTCTCGAAGTGCCCGAGCAGCCGCCGGATCGTGTCAGCCTCGAACAGGTCCGTCGAGTACTCGACCACGAGATCGAGCGCGCCGTCCTCGCGTTCGTGCGTACCGAGGGCAACGTCGAAGCGGGACCAGGGCCACCCCGGAAGGGGGAGCGGGTCGAGCGGCTTGCCGTTCAGCTTGACGGGTGGGGCGGGCAGGTCGTGGGCGAACAGCACCTGGAACACGGGCGTGTGGCTGGGATCGCGTTGCGGGTTGAGCGTCTCCACGAGTCGCTCGAAGGGCAGCTCCTGGTGCGCGAAGCCGTCGAGCGCGGTCTCGCGGACGCGCGCAAGCAGGTCCGCGAACGACATCTCGTCGTCGAGTGTGACACGGAGCGCGAGCGTGTTCGAGAAGTAGCCGATCAGCCGCTGGGTCTCCTCGTGGTGGCGGCCGCTGATCGGCGTCCCGACGACGATGTCGCCCTCGCCCGTGTAGCGGTGGAGGAGCGAATAGAACCCGGCGAGGAGGACGGTGAAGAAGGAGACGCCGTGTTGCCGGGCAAGCGTGCGCAGCGCGTCGGCGAGCCCGGCGGGAAGGGAGCCGCGCAGCTCCGAGCCGGCGTATGTCTTCGCCTGCGGGCGCGGCTTGTCGAACGGCAGGTCGAGGCGCTCCGGAGCGCGGGCGAGCCGCTCTGACCAGTGTGTAACGAGACCGTCGAGCGTCGGGCCCGAGATTCGCTCTCGCTGCCAGGCCGCAAAGTCCGAGTACTGGATCGGCAGCTCGGGCAGCAGCGCGGCCCGACCCGAGCAGGCAGCGTCGTACGCCTCGGCGAGCTCCGTCAGGAGGACGTGCGCCGAGCCGTGGTCGGAGACGAGATGGTGGCTGACGAGCAGGAGGAGGTCGTGTCCCTCGAGGTGCAGGAGCAGCGCACGGACCATCGCATCTCGTTCGAGGTCGAACCGACGCCAGGCGACCTCGGAGATCATCGCGTCTGCCTCTGCCTGCCCACTCTGCCGACCGCGGAGGTCGTGAACCGCGAGCTCGATCCGGCGGTCGTCGTGCACCCGTTGCACGGGCTGCCCGTCGACGAGCGCTATTCCAGTCCGGAGCGCCGAATGTCTCGAGCACGACGGCGTTCAGCGCCTGCCGCAACAGCTCCTCGTCGAGCCGCCCCTCGTACCGAAGCAGGCGCGGCACGTTGTACGCCGTCACATCCGGCAGCATCCGGTCGAGCAGCCACATCCGCTCCTGAGCAAAGGAAAGCGGTGCCGGCTCGCCCGGGGGGAGCCGCGGGATGCCGGCGGTGGCGCCTCCTCGCTCCAGCAGCCTCCGCTCGACCTCGGCCCGTGACGGCGAGGCCGTCACGAAATCTGGTCCGCCGTGGCCGCCTGCTCGGACTCCCGCTCCGCCGCGACGATCGCCTCGGCGAGGGTGGCCACGGTGGGAGCGTTGAAGAGGCTGTGCAGCGGAACGTCCCCGATCGCGCTGCGGATGCGGATCACCGCCTGGGTCGCCAGCAGCGAGTGCCCGCCGAGCGCGAAGAAGTCATCGTGGACGCCCACCCGCTCGACGCCGAGGAGGTCCTGCCAGATCGCGGCCAGCGCCTCCTCGAGCGGCGTCCGAGGCGCGACGTATTCCGCTTCGGTGTCGTCGCCGGGGTCGGGCAGCGACCGGCGGTCGATCTTCCCGCTGGGGGTGAGCGGTAGCGCGTCGAGTGCGACGAACCGCGCAGGCACCATGTGCACCGGCAGGGCTGCCCGGGCGAAGGACTGGAGCTCCTCGGTCGCGATCTGTCCCGACTGGACGACGTAGGCGACGAGCTGTCTCTCGCCGTCCCCCGCGTCGAGCGCGACGACGGCGCACTGGCGCACTCCCGGGTGGCCCGAGAGTACGACCTCGATCTCGGAGGGCTCGACGCGATGGCCGTGAATCTTGACCTGGTCGTCGACTCGGCCGAGGAACTCGACATTCCCGTCGGGCAGCATGCGCACGCGGTCGCCCGTCCGGTAGATCCGTTCCCGTCCTTCGCCCGCGAACGGGTCGGCGACGAACCGCTCCGCCGTCTGCTCGGGCTGCTCGACGTAGCCGCGGGCGACACCGATGCCGCCGATACAGAGCTCCCCCGGAACGCCCACCGGCAGGAGCCGGAGACGACGGTCGACGACGTACACGCGCTCTCCCGGCAGCGGGCACCCGATCGGCACCGTGCGGCTGCGCGGCTCGACGGGACCGACTTCGAAGGTACAGCTGCCAACCGTCGTCTCGGTCGGGCCATAGTGATTGAGAATGCGGCACGCCGGTGCCGCGGAGCGCACCCGCTCGAGCAGCTCCCACGAGAGCGCTTCGCCGCCGAGAACGAGGCAGCGCCTCGGCAGCACGCTTGCCGTACCACCGGCGTCCAAGAGCGCCCGCAGGTGGGACGGGGTGATCTTGAGCACGTCGACCGGGCACTCGCGGAGGTACTCGGCGAAACGGGCACCGTCCATCGCGTCGGCGGGAGAGATGAGGTGGAGCGTCCCGCCTCCGAGGAGCGCCGAGAAGACGCTCGTGTTGCCGAGGTCGGTGCTGAGCGCGGACACGGCGGCGAACGAGACGTCGTCAGCGCCCGACAGGTCGAGGCGTTCGAGGATCCCGGTCGCGTACGCTGCCAAATTCCGGTGCGTGACGGCGACGCCCTTCGGCAGCCCGGTCGAGCCTGAGGTGTACATGACGTAGGCGAGGTCGTCGGGCTCGTTCACCGGGGCGGGCCTGACATCCGGCGCCAGGCCGAGGCTCTCCTGGTCGACCTGCAGCACGACGCCGTCGAAGGAGGGCAGACGGTCGCTTACTCCCGACTCCGTCAGCAGTACGGGCGCCTTTGTCTCCGCAAGCTGGTGCGCGAGCCGAGCGGCGCGGGTGCTCGAAGTTGAGCGGGACGTAGGCGCCACCTGACTTCAGTACTGCGAGGAGGCCGACGATCGAGTTGGCGGAGCGCTCCATGCAGAGACCGACCGCGGTTTCGCGGTCGATCCCTAGCTCGCGCAGGCGGTGTGCGAGCCGGTTCGCCCGGGCGTCGAGTTCGGCGTATGTGAGCGTCGCATCGGGGGCGACGAGCGCGACGGAGTCCGGGGTGCGAGAGGCGGCGTCTTCGAAGAGCCGGGTCGCCGTCGTCTCGCCGCCGCCCGTCGCCGGGCCACTCAGAGACGCGAGGAGCGTCGTCGAGCCGGTGGTCAGCTCGACGTCCGCGACAGGCAAGCCGGCATCGTCCGCTGCCGCGGTCATGAATGCGGCGTACGTCCGTGCGAGGACGTCGGCCGCGCCGGTCGCTAGTAGCTCGGAGGCGACGTGGAGCTCCGCCCGCGGCTCGACACCGTCGTCGAGCCACATGATCTGGGCGAGGAACGGCGCCGGAGCACCCAGGAGCTCCAGGACGCCGCCAGCCGGTGTCGTGTCGACGACGGAAAAGCCGAGATGGCAGCGCTCTGCGACACGCTCGAGCACTTGGCCGTCGGCGGTGTCCTGGCTGCGCTCGAGCTGCGCTCGCGCGCGCCGAACCTGGTCGACGACCTCGGCGAAGCTCGTCGACTCTTCAATCACTGTGGCTAGTGGAAGCACCTGCGCGTACGGCCCGATCGCGGAGGCCAGCTCTTCCTGCGAGCGACCGTCGAGAGACGGCGCCGACCAGCGCTCCGGCTTCGCCCGACAGGCGTGACAGGAGTGCGTGCCAGCAGGCCTCGGCGAACACGGCTGCCGAAACGCGGCAGGCCTCCGCGCCGCGGGCGACCACTGGGGCGTCGACATCGACCGCGACGCGAGTCGGAAGCGCGTCTGAGGCCTCGACGCCGGACGCAAGCGGCAGCGCCGGAGAGCGTGGACCCGCGTCGACGGCCCACGTCGCCTCCTCTGCGGCGAACGACTCCGCGCGCCACTCGGCGTAATCGGCGTACTGCAGCGGGTCGGTCGCCTCGGTTGCTTTCCCCGCGAGCTCGGCCTGAAGCTCCGCCGCGAGCAATGCGAGCGAGCTCGCGTCGGCGCAGGCAGCGGCGGCTGTCAGCGCGAGCGTGCGGCCCCCCTCGGTACGGTCGGCAAGGGCCGCGTGGACGACGGGCCCGTGTACGAGGTCGAGCGTCTCCTCGGCGGCCCACGAGGGCTCGAGATGCTCGTGGATGAGCTGCCCCGGCAACCTCAGACCCTGGCGACGTGCGAAGGTTGTGCGGAGGATCTCGTGCCGCGCGACGGCGTGCGCGAGTGCGTCGCGAACGGCCGCGGGGTCGGCGGCGCCGACGTCCACCGTGCAGCGGACGGCCAGCGGTGGCCCGTCGGGATGCCTGCGCCACAGCTGCTCCTGCTGGGGAGACAGCCGGAAGCTCGCCGCCTCCGCGGACGTCTCTTCGGTCAACACGTCTTCACTCCCCTCGGTGCCTGTCCGTTGCCTTCCGTCGCCCGGCGATCTCACAGATGCTAGGGCCGCACCGTGGCAGGCACTACGCGACGTTGGGGCAGAAGCACTGGCGCCTACCTACCCGACCGGCTAGTGGCCGTCGAAGCTCGATGCGGCGTGCGCGGAGTTGTGCGGCGGCGCCGAAATCGACGGCTGCCGAGCGACCCTCACCAGGCGGTCAGGTGGGGCCGGGAAGGCCCACCCAAGGTCGCGTAGGCGCCTAGGCCGGCTCTCACTAGCATCCGAGCAGTGACCCGGGTCGGCTACGCCGCCGCTGGCGGCTTGCGCGCAGAATGGGACCGCGCGAGCCCCGACGAGGCCCCGCTCGCGCGCGGGCCCGGTGCGCGCGTGCGCCGTTGCTCGTACGCGCAGGAGCAGTTCTGGTTCGTCGACCAGCTCGCTCCCGGGAACCTCGCGCACAACTTCTCGTGGCCCGTCCGGCTCGGCGGCGCGCTCGACACGGTCGCGCTCGAGCGGGCCTTCGAAGAGCTCGTCCGCAGGCACGAGGCCCTCCGCACGAGCTTCTCGCTAGAGGACGGCGAGCCTGTGCAAGTGGTCTCCGACGGCGAGAGCTTTGCGCTCGAGAGAGTCGACCTCTCCCGCGAGAGCGATCGCGAGGTCGCGGCGCAGCGCATGGTCGACGAGGAGACTTGCCGCGGAGTCGACCTCCACGAGCCGAGGCTGTTCAGGGCCCGGCTGCTACGGCTCGCCGACGACGACCACGTCCTCCACGTCCTCGTGCATCACATCGTCTTCGACGAGTGGTCGAAGGTCGTCCTCTTCCGCGAGCTGGATGCGCTCTACGACGCATACGCCAATGGGCGTTCGTCGCCGCTGGCGGAGCCAGGCCTCCAGTTCGGCGACGTCGCGGAGTGGTCCCGTGCGCGGCTGAGCGGCGACGTGCTGGCCCAGGAGTTCGCGCACTGGCGGGATGCCCTGGAGGGAGCGCCTGCCTCGCTGAACCTTCCCTCCGACCGGCCCCGGCCGGCGGTCGCGAGCCTGCGCGGCGCCCGCCGGAGGCTGCGGCTCCCACCCGACGGGACCGCGGCGCTCGAGGAGCTCGCGGCCGGCGAGGACTGCTCGTTCTTCGACGCGCTGCTGGCGCTCTTCCAGGTTCTGCTGTACCGCTACACCGGCGAGGAGGACATCCTCGTCGGCGCCCCCGTCGACGACCGCATGCTTCCCGAGCTCCGCGACACGGTCGGCGTGCTGCTCTCGACGGTCGTCCTCCGCGGCGACCTGCGAGGAGCGCCGAGTTTCCGGACGCTCTTGCGTCGCGTGCGCGAGCGGACCCGGGCGGCCGAGGAGCACGCGACGCTGCCATTCGAGCTTCTCGTCCGCGAGCTCCAGCCCGAGCGCGACCTGAGCCGTCACCCACTCTTCCAGGTGCTGCTGGCGATCAACCCGCCCGACCCGGTTCCTCGGTTGCGCGGGATCGAGGCGACTGCGATGGAGGCCGAGGCGTCGGCCGCGGGTGTCGACCTCTTCCTCTTCCTGCAGGAGCGTGCGGATGGCTACGACGCGCTCTGGGAGTACAGCACCGACCTCTTCGACCCGCAGACGATCGAGCGGATGCACGCGCACTTCGTCCGGCTGCTGTATGCCGTTACGGCGACGCCCGAGCTGCCCGTCCGCGAGCTTCCCATGCTCGCCGACGAGGAGCGGGAGCTCCTGCTCCACACGTGGAACGACACGGCTGCCGACTTTCCGGAGTCGCCGCTCCATAGGCTGCTCGAGGCACAGGCCGCGCGCTCTCCCGGAGCTTCCGCCGTCGCCTGCGACGGGCGCACGCTCAGCTACGGCGAGCTGCACGAGCGGGCGAACCGGCTGGCCCGGCACCTGCGCGCCGCCGGCGTGCAGCGCGACTCCCTCGTCGCCGTGAGCCTCGAGCGCTCGCCCGAGCTCGTCGTCTCGCTGCTCGCCGATGCTCAAGGCGGGCGGCGCCTACGTTCCCCTCGACCCCGAGCTTCCGCCGGAGCGGCTCGCCTTCATGCTGGAGGACTCGGGCGCCGCCGTGCTCGTAACGGAGGGGCAGACTGCTCGACCTCCTCCCGTCGTTCGGGGGCCGGATCGTGCGCGTCGACAGCGAGGAGGCGGAGCTCGCCCAGTACTCCGGGGAGCCCCTGGACGTCGACGTCCATCCGGACGACCTCGCCTACTGCATCTACACGTCGGGCTCGACCGGGCGGCCGAAGGGCGTCCTGAACACGCACCGGGGAATCGTCAACCGCCTGCTCGCGATGCAGGAGACCTACCGGCTCGACTCATCGGACAGGCTGCTGCAGAAGACGCAGATCAGCTTCGACGTGTCGGTGCGCGAGATCTTCTGGCCTCTGCTCTTCGGCGCGTGCCTCGTCGTCGCCGCGCCCGGCGAACACGGTAACCCGCGCTACCTCGCGGACGTGATCGAGCAGGAGCGCGTGACGACGCTCCACTTCGTCCCCTCGATGCTCGGCCTCTTCCTCGACGAGGTCGATCCGGCGCGCTGCGGCAGCCTGCGCTGCGTCCTCTCCGGCGGCGAGGCGCTGCCGATCGACCTGGTGCGGCGCTTCTGCGAACGGTTCGACTGCGAGCTCCACAACATGTACGGCCCGACCGAGGCCGCTGTCAGCGTCACCGCCTGGCGCTGCGACCCTGCCTACGACCGGCCGATCGCGCCGATCGGGAAACCGATCGCGAACACGCAGGTGTACATCCTGGATCCGCGGCTGGAGCCGGTCCCCGCCGGCGTCTGGGGCGAGCTCCACATCGGCGGCGTCCAGCTCGCCCGCGGCTACCACGAGCGTCCGGAGCTGACCGCGGATCGGTTCGTGGCGATCCCCTTCGGCGCGGGCCGGCTCTACCGGACAGGCGACCTCGGCCGCTGGACGGCCGACGGCGTGCTCGAGTTCGGCGGCAGGATCGACGACCAGGTGAAGGTGCGGGGCTTCCGCGTCGAGCTCGGCGAGATCGAGGTCGTCCTGCGCGAGCACGAGGCCGTGGCCGACAGCGTCGTCGTGGCGAGCGACTCGCCGGGCGGCTCCGCGGAGCTGGCGGCGTACGTCGTCTTCGTCGAGGCGACCGAGGAGACCACCTCCGCCGACCTCGACGCATTCCTCCGGGCTCGGTTGCCGGAATACATGGTGCCGGCATCCGTGATGCCGCTGCCGGAGCTGCCGCGGCTCCCGAACGGCAAGCTCGACCGCGACGCGCTTCCGAAACCGGACCGCACCTCGGAGGGCCAGTACGTCGAGCCGCAGGGGCCGACGGAGGAGCGGCTCGCGGCTGTCTGGCAGGACCTGCTCGAGGTGGAGCGCGTCGGGCGCGACGACAACTTCTTCGCGCTCGGTGGCCACTCGCTCCTTGCCGCGCGCCTCGTCGGCCGCGTCGCCCGCGAGCTCGACGCCGACGTCCCCCTCTGCTCGTTCCTGCGCTCGCCAACAGTCGCCGGCCTTGCCGCCTGCCTCCAGGAGGAGCGGCCCGCCGGAGCCAGAACTTCCGCCGCTCGTCGCCCGCGACGGGCGTCCGCGAGACGTCGTTCGCCCAGGAGCGCTTCTGGTTCGTCGAGCAGGTGACGGGCAGTACGGCGCCCTACAACATCCCCGTCGCGCTACGACTGCGCGGAGCGCTGGACGTACGCCGTGCTCGAGCGGGCGCTCTCGGAGATCGTCCGCCGCCACGAGATCCTCCGGACGCGGTTCGCCGATCGAGGACGGCCGGCCGGTGCAGGTCGTCGACGCCGCCGCAGCCGCTGACACTCGAGGTCGTCGATCTCTGCTCGCTCGCGGCGGACGCGCGCGAGGCGGAGGCGCAGCGGCTCGTCGACGAGGGGACGCGACGCACGTTCGACCTCGACCCGCGGGCCGCTCTTCCGCGCCCGGCTCCTGCAGGCTCGGCGAGCGGCGACCACGTCCTCGACCTGCGTCTTCGACCACCTGGTCTTCGACGGCTGGTCGAAGCTCGTCCTGTTCCGGGAGCTCGCCGCGCTCTACGACGCCGCTCGCGAACGGCGGTGGCAGCCCTCTGCCGGAGCCGCCGCTCCAGTACGGGGACTTCGCGGAGTGGCAGCGCTCGTGGCTGCAGGGCGAGCTGCTCGACGCGACGAGCTCGCCCACTGGCAGGAGGCGCTCGCCGGAATGCCCGCCGCGCTCGAGCTCCCGACCGACCGCGCGCGACCCGCCGTTGCGAGCATGCGCGGGGCGTGGCTGCGCACAACGCTTCCGGCCAGCGCTCGTGAGTGCCCTGCAAGGCACTCGCGCAGCAGGAGGGGACGACGCTGTACGCCGTGCTCCTCGCGGCGTTCGACCTCCTTCTCCACCGCTACTCGGGACAGGACGACATCGCCGTCGGCATGCCGGTCGACGCGCGCGACCGGCCCGAGCTCGAGGACGCGATCGGCGTCTTCGTCGACACCGTCGTGCTTCGCGTCGACCTCTCGGGGAACCCGACCTTCCGCGAGCTGCTCGAGCGGGTCCGCGACGCGCATGCTCGACGCGATCGCGCACCAGCGTCTCCCCTTCGAGCAGCTCGTCCGCGGCGCTCGAGCCGGAGCGCGATCTCGCGCGGCACCCGCTCTACCAGGTGATGCTGACCCTCGTTCCCACCGAGCGCCGCCGTCGCTCGCCGGCCTCGACGTCGAGGAGGTCGCGCCGGAGCGCGCCTCGGCGCCGATCGACCTGACGGTCTTCCTCGAGCCGCGCGGCGACGTCGCTCGAGGCGGTCTGGGAGTACAGCACCGACCTCTTCGAGCCACGACGATCGAGCGCATGCAGGGCCACTTCCTGCGTCTGCTCGAGGCGATCGTCGCCGAGCCCGACCGGCCGACCGGCGAGCTGCCGATGCTGAGCGAGACGGAGCGCGACAGCGGTGCTCTCCCGCTGGAGCCGCCGACGGCGGCGAGTACCCGGTCGCGTGCCTGCACGAGCTGTTCGAGGCAAGGGCTGCCGCCGACCCGGCCGACGCCCGCTGCGACGTACGAAGGCGAGCACGATGTCCTACCGCGAGCTGAACGAGCGGGCGAACCGGCTCGCGCGTCTCCTGCGCGAGCTCGGCGTCGGGCCAGAGGTCGCCGGTCGCGCTCTGCCTGCGCCGGTCGCTCGACCTCGTCGTCGCGATCGTGGCGGTGCTGAAGGCGGGCGGCGCCTACATCCCGCTCGACCCCGACTATCCGGCGGACCGGCTGGCGTTCGTCCTCGACGGACGCGCGCACCGCCGGTGCTGCTCACGCAGGAGGAGCTGCTGCCGAACCTGCCCTCCCTACGAGGGACGGACCGTCTGCCTCGACCGCGACGCAGCCGAGGTCGAAGCCGCGCAGCGGCGAGAACCTCGAGCCGTCGGCGACGCCGGAGAGCCTCGCGTACGTGATCTACACGTCCGGCTCGACCGGGCAGCCGAAGGGCGTCCAGGTCGAGCACCGGAACGTGGCCCGCCTGTTCAGCGCCACCGACGGGTGGTTCGGGTTCGGGCCCGGGGACACGTGGCTGCTCTTCCACTCGTACGCGTTCGACTTCTCCGTCTGGGAGCTCTGGGGCGCGCTGCTCTACGGCGGACGGCTCGTCGTGCCGCCGGTATGGACGACGCGCTCGCCGGACGCGATCGCCCGGCTGCTCGTCGACGAGCGGGTGACCGTCTTCAACGCGACGCCGACGCTCTTCGTCAGCGCACAGGAGGAGCTCGTCCGCGTCGCCGGCGACCTCGCCCTCCGCCTCGTGATCTTCGGCGGCGAAGCACTGCATCCGAGCTCGCTCCGGCCGTGGTTCCGGCGCTTCGGCGACGACGGGCCCCGCCTCGTGAACATGTACGGGATCACGGAGACGACAGTTCACGTCACCTATCGCGTCCTCTCGGCCGCCGACTGCGAGCGCGACACGAGCCCGATCGGCGAGCCGATCCCGGATCTCCAGGTGTACGTCCTCGACGACCGGCTCGAGCCGGTGGCGCCAGGGGTGCCCGGGGAGCTCTTCGTCGGTGGCGCGGGCGTCGCGCGCGGCTACCTGAACCGGCCCGAGTTGACCGCCGAGCGCTTCGTCCCGAACCCGTTCGGCCCGGGTCGGCTCTACCGGAGTGGCGACGGCGCGCGCTACCGCGAGGACGGCGGGTTGGAGTTCCTCGGCCGCCTCGACGACCAGGTCAAGATCCGCGGCTTCCGGATCGAGCTCGGCGAGATTCAGGCGACGCTCGCGGGCCACGCAGCGGTCGGCGAGAGCGTCGTCGTGGCCTTCGACGGCAGCGACGGCGACACGCGACTCGCGGCCTATGTCGTGCCTAACGAGGCGGCGGGCGACCTCCGGCGTGCGCTGCGCGGCGAAGGGGCGGCGGCCGGCGCGGACGCCCTCCGGGCGCAGCTCCGCGAGTGGCTTACGCAGAAGCTTCCGACTTTCATGGTGCCCGCGTCGTCTGACGCTGCTCGGTGAGCTGCCGCTGACGCCGAACGGCAAGCTCGACCGGCGCGCGCTTCCCGCGCCGGTCTGGGAGGAGCAAGGGTCCGAGACCTTCACGGCACCGCGAACGCCCGACGAGGTCGCCATCGCGGAGGTCTGGAAGGAGATCCTCGGCCTCGACCGGATCGGTGTCGACGACGATTTCTTCCGTCTGGGCGGCCACTCGCTGCTCGCTGCGCGTGCGGTGACGAAGGTCCGCGAGCGCTTCGAGATGGAGCTGTCGGTGCGGGCGCTCTTCGAGCATCCGACTCTCGCCGGCTTCGTCGAGCATCTGGCGGCGGAGAGGGGCGGGATCGGCGAGGAGCCGGCAGCGGCGTTAACCGCCACCGATGAATCGGGCGCGTACCCGCTGTCGTTCAGTCAGCGCCAGCTCCTCTTCATCGACGAGCTCGTCCCGAACATCGCGACATACAACGGCGCATTCGCCGTGCGGATCGCCGGGCCACTCGACGCCGGTGCGCTGGAGGCGTCGATCGCCGATGTCGTCGCGCGGCACGAAGCGCTGCACACCGTCTTCCGCTGGACACCCGAGGGCCCCGTCCAGGTCGTGCTCGACAGCTGGCGGCTGGCGCTACCGCTCGTCGACCTCACGAGCATGCCGGAAGCGGAGCGCGAGCAGGCTCTGCACAGTCTTCTGCGGGAGCGGGCGCAGGAGCCGTTCGACCTCGCCACCGACCTGATGGTGCGGGCAACGCTCTTCCGGCTCAGCGTCGACGAACACGTGCTCCTTATCGTCACCCATCACATCGCCTCGGACGGATGGTCGGTCGGGATCTTCTGCAGCGACCTGAGCGAGCTCTACGAGGCGCGCCTCCAGGACCGCGAACCGACGCTACCCGAGCTCCGGCTCCAGTATCGCGACTTCGCCCTATGGCAGCGGGCACGCCTCAGCGGCGAGCGGCTCGAGCGCGAGCTCGCGTTCTGGCGCGACCGCCTTGCCGGCGCGCCGACAGTCGTGCAGCTGCCTTTCGATCGCCCCCGCCCTCCGCGGCAGACCTTCGACGGCGCGAGTCTCCCCGTCGAGCTGCCCGTGGAGCTCGCCGAGGCGACGCTTCGGCTCTCGCGCGAGAAGCAGGCGACGCCGTACATGCTCCATCTAGCGCTGTTCGCGGTGCTTCTCTACCGGGTCAGCGGCCAGGACGACATCCTCATCGGCGGCCCGGTCGCGAACCGCAGCCGCAGCGAGTACGACCGTCTGGTCGGCTTCTTCGCCAACACGCTCGTCAGCCGGATCCGGCTCGGCGGCAACCCGTCCTTCTCGCAGCTCCTCGCGCAGGTGCGCGAGACGGTGCTGGGAACGCTCGACCACCAAGAGGTTCCGTTCGAGCAGATCGTCGACGCAGTCCGTCCGCCTCGCGACCTGGGCGTGAACCCGCTAGTCCAGGTCAACTTCCGCGCGCGTGTCGAGTCGCCTGCCGTTCCCCGTCTCCACGAGACGGAGACGACCCGCATCGCCGTCGACGCCGGGTTCGCAGCCTTCGAGCTCGCGCTCGACCTGCACGTCCTCGCGGACGGGATCGTCGGCGAGTTCATCTACAACACCGCGCTTTTCGACCCTGAAACGGTTGCCCGGCTCGCGGTCGACTACGAGGCGTTGCTGCGTCAGGTCGTCTCGACGCCTGATACCCGGCTGCTCGCGCTCGAGCTCCCCAGCGAGCAACAGGGTGGCGTCGTTGCGGCGGCGCAGACAACCGCGCCCATTCGCAGCTTTCGCCGGGCGACCAGTCGGGCCCCCGACTAGGTTTCGCCGCCCGGCTGCCCGAGGCGGCTGGAGACGAACGCCTCCAGCCGCCTACGAGTGCGCTCCGCCCTACAGACCTAGAGGCCCGCGCACTGACCGAGCTTGCTGCCTGCGACGATGTTCGGCAGTCCGCCGTCGGCAGGGTTTACTTGCGCTGCGGGCGAGTTGGCGAAGCAGACCAGATCGCCGCCCACCACGTTCGTCTGCACCTCGTTCGAGTCCGGATCGAGGACACTCATGTTGTGGGAGAACCCGAGGCTGCCAGCGACCGTGTTGCGGATGGCTCCGGCCCAACCTCCTGCCCAGCCTTCGACCAGCAGCCTTCCGCCGATCGTGTTGTCCTTGATCGGGAAATTGACGTAGACGTCGGAATTCAAGCCCGGTCCTCCGCCGCGCGAGATCACGTCGCCGTGGATCGTGTTCCCGTCGAGATACATCGTCCATGGATGATCGGCCAGGATGCTGCCGTCGACGGTGTCGTTCGTCTTCACGCCATGGCACGGCGGCTGGTCGAGCGGCGGCCCCAGGGACCCCGGCGTGCATCCGAGCGCGAGCGTCGCTCCCGGCTGGACCAGGATGTTGCCGCCGACGTGTACCGTCGCCACGATGAACGCGTCCAGGCAGGAGCCCGGCTCGAGCGTCAACGTTCCGCGAACGGTGAGCGTCTTGCCTTCCGGCACATACGCGTTTCCGGTGATCGACAGCTGCGTGTACGTCCCCGAGACCGCCGAGCCTGCGCTCGAGCAGATCGGCGGACCGACGAACGGGTCGGCGCCCGCGCTCGCGGCCACGATCGTGCTGAGCGTAGCTACAACTGCAATGAGCGCGACGCGAAAGCTCATTCTCATAGAGATTCCTCCCCTTGGGATAATTTCTCGACGGTGACGCTCCCATCCCCGGCGATCTCGCGTCAACCCCCGGATGGGGAGTCCGTCTGCGTCACCAGCCGAAGTCGAGGCCGATCAGCTCGTACAGCCGCTCGTTGTGCGGGCGAAAGTAGTCGCCAAGCCTCTCCCGGACGTCTCGCGGCAATGTGTCGTACGCGGGGGAGGCGTTGAGCCGAGCGGCGTTCGCCAGCCGATACGGGGGGAGGCCGAGGAACTCGTGGGTTGCGTCGAGGACTCGCTGCGGGTCGGCGAACATGTCCTCAGCTTTGAGGAACAACAGCTGCTCCCGGGGGAAGAGTGCGAGCCAGCGCTCCACCTGCTCCGCGTACCGGCTCCGCGCGAGGTAGGACCACGCACCGAAGTTCCAGCTGTTGTAGCGCGGGTCGGCCGCCATCTGCTCCCACTCGGGCCGCAGGCGCTCCCTCTCGCGTGCGAGGGCGTCCTCGAACGAACTGCACTCCTCGCTGCCGTCGCGACGCGAGAACTGGAAGTGGGAGTAGGCCCTGTCGATCGGGTTGCGGAGCACCGCGATGAGCTTCACGTCCGGCACGAGCTTGCGGACGCGCGCCGGCGCCCGCGGATTCGAGATGTACGTAGGGCTTCCCTCGCCCGTGAGGAACGGCCGCCCGTGCTCGGCCTCGAACTCGCGACGTGACCGCTCGAGCGGGAAGTGCGACCGGTACCAGTCGCGGCCCCGGTACCAGTTGTAGTCGAAGAAGCGGACCTCCTTCGTGTTCCCGAACTGGGAGTCCCGCGTCATGCACGGCTCGATGAACGGGTGCTCTGCGAGCCAGCCGTACAGGCTCGTCGTGCCGCTCTTCGCCGCCCCGAACAGGATGAAATCGGGGAGGACGCGCCCGCGGCCGGGGTTTCGGCCCGCGATGGTCCGGGCGTCGTAGTAGCGACGCCGCAGGAACAGATATGCCGGCCGCGGCAAGGTCCTGCTCATGCGGACGTCGATCCGCGAGCGAACGGGCATCACGCGCATTCTGGCGACCCCTCGGAGTGATGCCACCTGGACTATAGGACGGGACATGCCGCGCTACCTCGAAGTGAACCCGGCGTCGATCGGGAGAGCCGCCCCGGTGATCTTGGCGGCCGCGTCCGACGCGAGCCAGACGACGGCCGCCGCGACGTCCGCCGCGTCAACCAGCGTCCCGAGCGGGTGGTGGGGGAGCGAGAGCGCCTCGTAGTCCCCGATGCCCACTCCGAGCATTTGCGCCACCCCGTGCAGCATCCCGGACGCGAGATCGGGCTCGTCTCGAACCGACGTCGGGCAGACCGCGTTGACGCGGATCGAGTATCCGGCGTAGTCGAGCGCGAGCGCGCGGGTGAGGCCGACGACACCGTGCTTGGCGGCGACGTAGTTCGCGAAATGCGGAAACGCGACGAGACCCGCCGTGGACGCGACGTTGACGATCGCGCCGCTCCGGCGGGCGACCATGTCCGGTAGCACCGCCTTCGCGCAGCGCCAAACACCTCCGAGATCGACGTCGAGCACGACCGACCAGTCCTCCTCGCCGAGCTCGTGCGCGGGAACACCCGCCGGGCCGACCAGGCCGGCGTTGTTGACCAGCACGTCTGTCGGTCCGAGCTCTTCGCGCCCGCGTCGCACCGTCGCCTCGACCTCGGTGGCCTGCCGGACGTCCATCGTCGCGGCCACGACCTTGCCCCCCAAAGCCCGGCATCGCCCCGCCGTCTCCTCGAGGTCGTCCGCCGAAGCGAGCGGATAGGGGCAGGAATCGATCGGGGCGCAGATATCCGCCAGGAGGAGGTCGTAGCCCGCCTCCGCCAACGCGACCGCCGTCGCGCGTCCGACCCCGCGTGCGGCTCCTGTGACGAAGGCCGTTCTCGGCATCGAACGTCAGCTGCGGCCCGGCCTAACGCGGGGCCCGAGCTCGGGAGCGCCGACGGCCTGCCGGCGAGGTGATTCTGCAGCCGCTCGGCAGAGGTGCTTCACGTGAGGCTCGGCCATCATCATCCGGTTGCTCGTGTGTTCGCCGGGCACCGCGATCGTATCGATGGACGAGGCCAGGCCCTCCCAGCCGAGGTCGGGATCGTCGTAGAGGCCCTCGCCGTGGAAGACGATCATGTCCCCCCCGTACGGCGATGGCACATACGCGAGCTCCGCCTGTGCATGCGATCGCCAGGAAGTACTCCTCGCGGAGCCGTTCAGGTATCGGCCTCCCGAAGCGCATTCTCAGACGGGCTGTCAGCGCGTCGATCGTGTCGTGGCGGGCTCTCCATGCGAGATGCCTCCCCCAGTGGCGTTGCTTCTCGAAGCTCGTGAGCACGCCGATGACGCGGGCGGAGAGCGACCGAGGCGGCTCGGACGGAGCGGCGGCCCGCTGCGCGAGCCGGGACGGCTGCCGCGAGATCGACCCGTACTTGTGGAGCCAGACCGGGCTCGGGCCGTTGAACACGGCCAGTAGCTCGACTTCCTCGCCCTCCGTCACGAGCCGTCTGCGCCATGTCGAAGGCGACGATCGATCCGAAGCAGTAGCCCGCGAGCGGGTAGGGGCCGCGCGGCTGGACCTGTCGCAGCTCGCTCAGGTAATGCTCGGACATCTCATCGACTGTCCGCAGCGGTGGGACGCCGCCGTAGAGGCCGCGCGACTGGAGCCCGTAGAACGGCTGGTCGGAGCCGAGCCGGCGGGCGAGCGGCTGCAGGTGCAGGATCGTGCCGGCGCCCCCGTGGATGCAGAAGATCGGAGGCTTGGAGCCATTCGGCTGGATCGGGACGAGCGACGTCCAGCGCGCTGTCGCCGTTCGCGCCGCCGCCCTCGAGCAGCAGCGCCAGGCTCTCGATCGTCGGAGCCTGGAAGAGAGCGCCGAGCGGGAGGGTCGTCCCGAGCTCCTGCTCAAGCCGCGCGAACAGTCGCGCGGCCACGATCGAGGTCAGCCCGAGGTCGAAGAAGTCGTCGGTCACGCCGATCGGGCTGATCGCGAGCTCCCGCTCCCAGATGCGGACGAGCCGCTCCTCGAGCGGCGTCCGCGAGGCCACGACCGTCGCATCTGCGGAACGCTCGCTTGACGGCGGGGGCAACGCCTTGCGGTTGATCTTCCCGTTCGGCGTCAACGGGAGCTCGTCGAGCACGACGACGCTGGACGGGACCATGTATGCAGGGAGGGTGTCCCGTAGCGCGCGCCGCAGGTCGGCCGACACCGGCAACCGCCCGTCCGCGGGCACGACGTAGCCGACGATCCGCAGGTCACCGGGGATGTCCTCGCGCGTGATCGCTACCGCGGCGCCGACCTCGGGCTGCCGGGCGAGCGCCGTCTCGATCTCGCCCAGCTCGACCCGAAAGCCGCGGACCTTGACCTGGTGGTCGCGCCGACCGAGGAAGTCGATCGTTCCGTCGTCCCGGAAGCGGACGAGATCGCCGGTCTTGTAGACGCGCGCTCCGGGGCCGGCGTCGAAGGGGTGGGGGACGAAGCGCTCCGCTGTCAGCTCCGGACGATTGAGGTAGCCGCGCGCGAGTCCGTCGCCGCCGATGTGGAGCTCGCCCGAGAGCCCGGCCGGAACTGGCTGCATCGAGTCGTCGAGGACGTACAGCGTCGTGTTCGCGATCGGTCGCCCGATGGTCAGCGGCACGCCCGGTTGCAGGCGGCTGACTGCCGACCAGATCGTCGTCTCGGTCGGGCCGTACATGTTCCAGAGCTCGAGGCCGAGGTCAAGAAGCTGCTCGGCCAGGACGGCAGGAAGAGCCTCGCCCCCGCACAGCGCCTTCAGGCCAGAGACGCCCTGCCAGCCTGAGTCGACGAGCATCCGCCACGTCGTCGGTGTCGCCTGCAGCACGGTGGCACCGGAGCGCTTGATCAGGTCGGCGAGGCGACGCGGGTCTGCGGCAACTGCCTGTGGGGCGATCACGACGCGCGCGCCCGTCACGAGCGGCAGGTAGAGCTCGAGCCCGGCGATGTCGAACGAGAGTGTCGTCACCGCCACGAGCACGTCGTCCGCATCCATTCCGGGCTCGTGGCTCATCGTCGTCAGGAAGTTGACGAGCGCCCGGTGCGGGATCTGGACGCCCTTTGGCCGGCCCGTGGAACCCGACGTGTACATCACGTACGCGAGGGAGTCGGCCGTCGCCGCGCACGCGGGGGCCGTCGCGCCGGCAGCCGTGATGAGAGCGCCGTCGCGGTCGAGGCAGATTGCGTGGATGTCGGCGAGGTCGAGCTGCGGCAACAGGCTCTCCTGCGTGACCACAACGCGAACGCCGCTGTCTGCGAGCATGAAGCTGCGGCGGTCCGCCGGAAAGGCCGGATCGATCGGAACGTACGCGCCGCCGGCGCGCATGATCCCGATCAGGCCGACGAGCATCTCGAACGAGCGCTCGACGCAGATCGCCACCAGCACGTCGGGGCCGACGCCGAGCTCCTGCAGGAGGCAGGCCAGCCCGTTCGCGCGGGCGTCTAGCTCCCCGTAGGTGAGCTGCTCGCCCTCGAACTCGACCGCGACCTCCGCTGGCCGGGACTGTGCCTGGGCCGCGATCAGCTCGTCCGCCCGTCGGTCGGGGAAGGGGGAGGCGGTGTCGTTCCACTCCTCGAGCATGCGCACCCGCTCCTCGGCGTTGAGGAGCGCGAGCGTGCCGATCGGCCGGCCGGGCTCTTCAACGGCGTCCTCGAGCAGCACCGGCAGGCGCCCGAGCAACTGCTGCACGCCAGCGGGGTCGCAGGCCTCGAGGTCGAAGCTGCCCACGGCGACCAAACCCTCAAGCCGTTCCTCGACCGTCACCTCGAGGTCGCAGCGCGGCTCGACCGCGCCCGCCGCGAACGCGATTTGCAGGCGAGCGGCCCCGGCCCCGTCCCCGGCGGTCACCGCGTCGGGCTCGGCGTCCAGCTCGTGCTGGACGCGCTGCACCAGCTCTCCGAAGCTCGGGTCGCCCGTGGCATCGATCCACAACGGCCCGGCCGCCCCGCGGAGCACGAGCTCGGGCAGGCCCGTATACCGGTGGAGGAGGGCGCCGAAGCCCGCGAGGAGGAGCGTTCCCATGTCGAGGTGATCTCCGGAGGCGTGCGCGCGCACGGCGGCCGTGATCTCGCTCCCGAAGCACGCCTCCGTGCGGCCGCGGCCGCCCGCCCCCTCGCCCGCCGGGGCCGCGAACGATAGATCGAGCACCGGCGGATCCGCGATCGCGAGCCTCCTTCGCTCTCGTTCGCGCTCCGGACGCCGTCCGTTCAGCGACGGTACCGCCTGCTCCCGCACAGGGGTGAGGTGCTGGAAGAAGAAGCCTGCCGCCTCGGTCCGGTTGGTGACGTCGAGCTTCCGATAGATCGAAGCGAGGTGGAACTTGACGGCATGGACGGTCACATCCAGCTCCCGCGCCACCTGGGCGTTTGCCAGCCCGTGCGCGATCAGTTGCAGGACCTCTGCCTCGCGGGGCGTGAGGGTACGCGAATCGGTCTGGTTCACCGATGATGATGCTAGAAGCGTCGCGCGCAGCGGCCTACGGGACGTTGGGGCAGCTTTGAGGGCTGCCCCTACTCCAGCGGCTAGGCCCGCAGCGCGGTCGTGCGGGAGCCGGATGTGGCCCGCACGCGCCCGGTGTCCGCCTCCTGCCCGATGGGCTAGGGGCGCCCGCAAACGCTGCACGAACGTCCCGTGACGGCTGCCGGAACGCCGCACTAGCATCGACCTAGTGGGCGGAAAGCCGATTGCTGTGGCGCCTCAGGCGGACGATAAGACTCCGGAATCGGAGCGGGGGCAGCTCGCCCGCCGCCTCGGCGCGCTCGCTCCCGACCAGCGTGCGCAGCTCCGCTTGGCGCTAGCGCGACGGTCTGGGTCTTCTGCCATCCGGCGCCGAAGGGACGTTGGTCCCGCGCCCCTGTCGTTCTCGCAGCAGCGGATGTGGTTCCTCGACCAGTGGGAGCCGGGGTCGCCAGCGAACAACGGCGCCCGCGCCCACCGCCTGCGTGGGCCACTCGACGTCGGGGCCCTCGAACGTTCCCTGGCGGCGGTCATGGAGCGGCACGAAGTCCTACGAACGGTCTATTCAGTCCATGGCCGGGAGCCCCAGCAGATTGCCCTGGACGAGTGGTCGCTCGAGCTCAACCGAGCAGACCTCTCCGACCTGCCCAACGGCCAGCGCGAAACCGAGCTCGAGCGCCTGCTCCGGAAGGAGGCGCGGCGTCCGTACGACCTGAGCTCCGACCTGATGCTCCGCCCGTTCCTGTTCCGGCTCGAACCCGAAGAGCACGTGCTGCTCTTGGTCCTCCACCACATCGCCTATGACGCGTCCTCGGACCAGGTGATGAACCGGGAGCTCGTGGAGGCCTACACCGCATTCGTCGAGGGACGAGAGCCGGGCCTTCCTGAGCTGCCGCTCCAGTACGCCGACTACGCCGTCTGGCAGCGCGAGCGTCTGCAGGGTACGGTTCTCGACGAGCTCGGCTCCTATTGGCGCGACGCAATCGGCGACGCGCCGGACCGGCTCCGGCTGCCGACCGACAGCGCCCGCCGAGCCGTCCAGCGACATGTCGGCCGCCATCGCTACGTCGCCTTCGAGGCCGGCCTCGGAGAAGCGGTGGTTGCGCTCGCGCGACGGGAGGCGGCGACACCGTACATGGCGCTGCTCGCGCTGTTCGACGCGCTGCTCTACGGCTTCACCGGGCAGGATGACATCGTCGTCGGGTCACCGGTCGCCGCGCGCAACCACGTAGAGCTCGAGCCTCTGATCGGCTTCTTCAGCAACACGCTCGTGCTGCGGAACCGCCTCGCCGGCAATCCCACCTTCGTCGAGCTACTGGCACGGGTGCGGGAGACGACGGCAGGCGCGATCGCCCACCAGGAACTGCCGTTCGAAAAGCTCGTCGAGATCCTCAACGTTCGCCGCGACCCGAGCTTCAATCCACTCTTCCAGGTCAACTTCCGGGCGCAAGGACAGCCACGCGAGCTGCTGCAGCTCCCGGGTGTGGAGACGATCGGCGCAATCCCGGTCGACATCGGTTTTGCCCGGTTCGACCTGGCTCTCGAGCTACAGATCGACGGCGGCGAGCTCGGCGGTTACTTCGAGTACGACGAGGATCTCTTCGATGCGGCCACGATCGACCGCCTCGCCTCCGACTTCGAGGAGCTAACACGGAGGGTCGTCGCCGCCCCCGAGGCCCCGCTTCTCACGCTGATGCCACGCGTGGGCCGTCACCCGGCGCGATCGACACGCATCCCCAGAACCGCACACCGCTGACGAGAAAGGCGACGACATGCAGGACGAAACGGCAATGAGCTTCCGGCTCTCCCCTCAGCAGGAGCTGCTCTGGTCGATGCAGCCCGACGGGCCAATCGGCGCTGCCCAGGTAACGCTCGACGTGGAAGGCGCGCTCGACGTGGACCGCCTGCGCCAGGCGCTCTCGCTCATCGTCGACCGGCACGAGATCCTCCGCACGACATTCGCGCGGCGGCAGGGGATGAAGACGCCGCTGCAGGTCGTGCGGGACATGCTCCCGCCGGTTTGGGAGCTCGTCGATCTGACCGGGGTCGAGCGGCATGAGCAGGATTCGCGCATCGCCACGGCCGCGGCCGAGGAGGTCGCTGGCAGTTGGGACTATGCCGAGGGGCCGCTCATGCGCGGACGTCTCTTCGCGCTCGCGGCCGACCGCTTCGTGCTCGTCCTCGCGGTCGCGCCGCCCTGCGCCGACGCCGGCTCGCTCGCCACGATCGTGCGCGAGCTCGCCGCGCACTACGCCGGTGACCCAGTCGCCGAGGAGCCGCTCCAGTATGCGGACTTCGCCGAGTGGCAGAACCATCTCGGCTCGCCCGACGACGAGGACGGCGAGGCCGGTCGCGCGTTCTGGGAAGAGGCGGGCACCGGCACGCCGGCGGCGCTCCCGTTCATGCGCTCGGCCGCTCCCGCCGAGACCGAGATCGTCGACGTCCCGATTGCGCTGGACGCCCTCGAAGCCGCGGCGGCCCGGTACGGCGTCACCGCCTCCGCGCTCGTGCAGGCGACGTGGCACGTCCTGCTCTGGCGGATGACGGAAGCGGAGGATGTGGTCGTCCCGACGGTGTCCGCCGAGCGGGCGCACGCCGAGCTGGAGAGCGCGGTCGGCCTGTTCGCGCGCCGGTTCCCGTTCGTCTCGCGGCCGAGCGCCGAGCTCGCCGCCGGGGAGTTCGCCGCGCAGCTCCAGCGAAGCCGCGAGGTCGCCGAGCGTTGGCAGGACTACGCCCCGGCAGCTTTTGATGTCGCGGCGGGATTCGTCGAGATCGCCTCGCTCGCACCGATCGGCGCGGCCGAGGTCACGATCGCGTGCCGTGAGCTCTCGCCGGCAGCCACCTTCGCCGTCGAGCTCGAGTGGGACGGCTCCGCTGCGCGCATCCGCTTCGCACCAGCCGCACTCGGGCGCGTCGAGGCCGAGCGGACCGCGCGCCTGCTGTCGTCGCTCCTCTCGTCGCTCGCAGCATCGCCGGAGAGCGCTCTCGCCGAGCTCGAGCTGCTCGACGACGCGGAGGTCCGTCGGCTGACGGTCGAGGTGAACCCGACGCCGACCCCCGTGCCGGCCAGGCGCGATCCACGACCTCTTCGCGGCCGCGGCAAGCGCCGCCGGCGAGCGCGACGCTGCCGTCGACGAGACCGGCGCGCTGACGTACGCCGAGCTCGACGCCCGCGCGAACCAGCTCGCGCACCGGCTCCGCTCGTTCCGAGGTCGGGCCCGACTCCGTCGTCGGGCTCTGCACCGATCGCTCGACGGAGATGATCGTCGGTCTGCTCGGGATCCTCAAGGCCGGCGGCGCCTACCTACCGCTGAACTTCGAGCACCCCCCGGCGCGGCTTGCGCATCAGTTGCGCGAGACCGAGCGCATCGGTGATCGTGACGCAGGAGGCGCTGCTCGCCGAGCTACCGGAGTTCGACGGCGAGGTCGTCTGTCTCGACCGCGACCGCGAGAGCCTCGACGGCGAGCCCGCGACGTCGCCAGACGTGACCGTCGCGCCCGACAACCTCGCCTACGTCATCTACACGTCGGGCTCGACCGGAACGCCGAAGGGCGTCGGCGTCACGCACGGCAACCTCGCGAACTACGTCCATGCGATCGGAGGCCGGCTCGGCGCAGACGAGGAGCCGCTCGCATTCGGGATGGTGACCGCGATCTCGACCGATCTCGGCAACACAGCCGTCTTTCCGCCGCTCTGCCTTGGCGGGACGCTCGTGGTCCTCAGCCCGGCGGCCTCGGCCGACGGTGCCGCGGCGGCGGCGTTCCTGCGGGCCCACCCGATCGACGTCCTCAAGATCACCCCGTCGCACCTCAATGCGCTGCTCGTCGGTACGGATGCGGCGGACGTGCTGCCGCGGCGGTGGCTCGTCGTCGGCGGCGAGGCGCTGTCGTGGGATCTCGTCGCACGCGTGCGCGAGCTCGGCGAGTGCCGGCATCCTCAACCACTACGGCCCGACGGAGACCACGGTCGGCTCCTGCACCTTCTGCCGTCGAGGGCGAGCACGGCGACGCCGACGGCCACGGCCCCGATCGGGACGCCCGCTCGCGAACACGGCGTGCTACGTCCTCGACGAGCGGCAGCGCTGCCGTTCCGGAGGGCGTCGCCGGCGAGCTCTACATCGCGCGGCGCCGGCGTCGCGCGCGGCTACGTGGGGCGTCCCGACCTGACCGACGAGCGCTTCCTCGCCGACCCGTTCGTCGACGGGCCGGCGCATGTACGCGACCGGCGACCTCGTCCGGCGGCTTCCCGACGGCGACGCTCGAGTTCCTCGGCCGCCGAGACGACCAGATCAAGATCCGCGGCTTCCGCGTCGAGCCGGCGGAGAGTGGAGGCGGCGCTTCGCGGGCACGAGTCGGTGGCGGAGTCCGCCGTCGTCGCGATCCCCGACGCCCGTGGCGAGCAGCGGCTGGCGGCCTACGTCGTCACGACGCGCGCCGGTGACGAGCGACGAACTGCGCCGCCACCTGGCCGACTGGGTGCCGGAGTTCATGATCCCGGCGTCGTTCGTCGTCCTCGACTCGCTGCCACGGACCGCGAGCGGCAAGGTCGACCGGCTCGCGCTGCCGGCGCCGGAGGACGTCTTGGACGCGTCGTCGCCGTCGGCGTACGTCGCTCCGCGGACGCCCGTCGAGGAGGCCGTGGCGGCGATCTGGGCGGATGTGCTCGGGGTCGAGCGCGTCGGCGTCGAGGACGACTTCTTCGCCCTCGGCGGGCACTCGCTGCTGGCGACGCAGATCGTCGCGCAGGTTCGCAGCGACTTCTCGATCAACCTGCCCTTGCACGCCCTCTTCAGCTCGCCGACCGTGGCGGCGCTCTCGCGTCAGATCGTCGAGCTGATCGGGCGAGAGCCCGGACGGCGACACCGAGCGGCTGCTCGCCGAGCTCGAAGGCCTCTCGGACGAGGAGGTCGCGCGCCTGCTCGCCGCCGACGAGGCGGGAGGCGCGCAGCTCGCGTGAGCTCCGAGCGGAGGACCAGTCCGACGTTCGTGCCCGGCTGGCGCGACTCAGCGACGCGCAGCGCGCGCTGCTCGAGAGGCGCCTGCTCGAGCAGCGCGCCGCCGTCGCAGCCGCGTCGCAGATCCCGCGGCGGGACGTCGTCTCGCCGGTGCCGCTCTCGTACTCGCAGGAGCTGCTGTGGCTGCTGAGCCAGCTCGAGTCGCAAGGGCGTCGCCTACAACGCCCCAGCGGCATTCCGGCTGCACGGGCCGATCGATGTGGACGCGCTCCAGCACGCGCTCGACGGCCTCGTCGCCCGGCACGAGATCCTGCGGACGACCTACGACCTCGTCGACGACCAGCCGATGCAGATCGTCGCTCCGTCGGGGTCGGCCGAGCTGCGGCTCGTCGATCTCGGCGACCTGCCGACGGAGCGAGCAGGAGGTCGAGCTCCTGCAGCTCCTGCACGCGGAGTCCGAGCACCCGTTCGATCTGCGCGTCGATTCCGTTCTGCGGCCGTTCCTGATCCGCCTCGGGGACGGACGACCACGTCTTCTTCAACGTCATGCACCACATCGCGACCGACGGCTGGTCGCGCGCCGTGCTCCACGGCGACCTGACCGAGCTCTACGAGGCGGCGCTCGAGCGGCGGGAGCCGCAGCTACCGCCGCTGAAGATCCAGTACGCCGACTACGCCCTGTGGCACCGGCGCTGGCTCGACGGGGGCGTGCTCGAGCAGCAGCTCGACCACTGGAAGGAGGCGCTCCGCGGCGCGCCGTCGCGGCTCGAGCTGCCGACCGACAAGGCGCGGCCCGGCCGTGCGCTCCTACGAAGGCGACCACACGAGCCGGATGGTCTCCATGGAGATCCGGAAGCGGCTCGAAGAGATCGCGCGGACCGGCGACGCCACGCTGTTCATGGCGCTCCTGACCGCGTTCACGCGTCCTCCTTCACCGCTACTCGGGCCAGGACGACATCGTGATCGGCACGCCGTTCGCGGGCCGGAACCGCAGCGAGCTCGAGTCGATGATCGGCTACTTCATCAATCCGCTCGCGCTGCGCGTCGACGCCTCGGGCGATCCATCGTTCGTGGAGCTGCTCGCCCGCGCCCGCGAAGCTACGCTGGGCGCTTTCGCGCACGCAGACGTCCCCTACGAGATGGTCGTACGCGCGACGACGCCCGAGCGCGACCTCAGCCAGACGCCCGTCTTCCAGGTGATGATGGTGCTCCACAACCCCGAGTGGGAGCGGAAGCGGCCGAAGTTCGAGCCGAAGGGCGTCATCGCGACCGAGCTCGTGCACGAGAAGGGGTGGGCGAAGTTCGACCTCCTGCTCGGCATGAGCCAGCGTGCAAGCGGGCTCAACACGACGTGGGAGTACAGCACCGAGCTGTTCGACGACGCGACCGCTGTCCGCATCGGACGCCACTTCGAGAAGCTGCTCGACTCCATCGCTTCCGACCCCGAGCGGCCGATCTCGCGCCTGCCGATGCTGCTCGACGACGAGCGGAGCATGATCCTCTCCCGCTGGTCGAAGGCCCCGGCCGACGTTCCCCAGCGGGCAGCTCGTCAAGGACCTGTTCGAGGAGTGGGCCGCCCGCACGCCCGACGCCGACGCAGTCGTCTTCGAGGACGAGCGGCTGACGTACCGAGGAGCTCGACACGCCGGGCGAACCGGCTCGCACACCGCCTTCGACGGCTCGGCGTCGGCCCGGGCAAGCTCGTCGGGATCTACATGGCGAAGTCGCTCGACCTCGTCGTCGCCGTGCTCGCCGTGATCAAGGCGGGCGGCGCCTACGTGCCGCTCGACCCGATGTATCCGGAGGACCGCATCGACTTCATGCTCGAGGACGCCCGATCCGGCGGTGCTCGTCGACGGCCGGACGACCTACCGTCGACCGCGGCGACTCGACGACGATCGCCGTCTTCTGCGGAGTGGGACGAGTCTCGCGCGACGAGCCCGCCATCGCCTCTGGCGACCGTGGCAGGCGGCGACGACCTCGCCTACGTGATCTACACGAGCGGGTCGACCGGACGCCCGAAGGGTCGCGATGATCACGAACGGCAGCCTCGTCAACGCGTTCTACGCCTACGAACGAGGCGTACCGGCTGACCGACGAGACGACGAGCCACCTGCAGATGGCGAGCTTCTCGTTCGACGTTTTCACCGGCGACTTCATCCGCTCGCTGCTCTCCGGCTCGAAGCTCGTGCTCTGCCCGCTCGAGGTGGTGATGGACCCCGCCGCCCTGTACGCGCTGATTGCCAGAGGAGCGGCGTCGACTGCGCCGAGTTCGTCCCGGCCGTCGCGACGCTGCTGTTCGAGCACGTCGAGAGCATCGGCGGCAACGCTCGACTCTACGCGTGCTCGTCGTCAGCTCCGAGGGCTGGCGGACCGACCGGCACGAGTTCTACAGGCGCCTGTCTGCGCCGCGCACGCGGCTGATCAACGCGTACGGCCTTACCGAGGCGACGATCGACAGCACCTACTTCGAGGCGGAGGAGGACTTGCTCCCGGATCGCTTCGTCCCGATCGGACGCCCGCTCGCGAACTCCGAGATCTACATCCTCGACCGGAACCTCGAGCCCGTCCCGCTGGGAATCCCCGGCGAGCTCTGCATCGGCGGCGCCGGCGTCGCGCTCGGCTACCTCAACCGTCCCGAGCTGACGGCCGAGCGGTTCGTCGAGAGCCCGTTCGACGCCGGCAGCCGGCTCTACCGGACCGGCGACCTCGCGCGATGGCTGCCCGGCGGGAACGTCGAGTTCCTCGGCCGCGCCGACCGGCAGCTGAAGATCCGCGGCTTCCGCATCGAGCCCGGTGAGATCGAGGCGGTCGCTCGAGCGCCATCCAGGCGTACGGACGGCGGCGGTACTCGCCTGGGAGCGGCAGCAAGGGAGCGCGATACTCGCCGCCTACGTACGAGCCGCTGGATCCTGCGACCATCCCAGAGCCCCAGGAGCTGCGCGAGCTCGTCTCCGCGGAACTGCCGGCGTTCATGGTTCCCGGCACCTTTACGGCAGTTGACGCCTTCCCGATGACACCGAACGGGAAGCTCGACCGCTCGGCGCTTCCCGCTCCCGACACGTCGCACTTGGCGCAGGAACACGTCGAGCCGCGCACCGGGCGGGAGCGGACGCTCGCGGCGATCTGGCAGGAAGTCCTCGAGTTGCCGGACCCGATCGGCGTCACGGAGGACTTCTTCTCGCTCGGCGGCCACTCGTGCTCGGCGGGCACTCGCTGCTTGCGGTCCGGCTCCTCTCCAAGGTCGAGCGGGCTTTCCGGACGAAGCTCCCGCTTGCGACGCTCTTCGAGGAGGGCACGGTGGAGCGGATGGCGCAGCGCGTGGAAGAGTTGCTGGGCACGGAGACCAGGCTGCCGACACTGGCTCCGCTCAAGTCGTCGGGGACGAGGCCGCCGCTGTTCCTGCTCCACGGCCACGACGGCGAGCTGCTGATCTACAAAGACCTCGTGAACGTCCTCTCCGTCGACCAGCCTGTCTACGGGATCCAGCCGGTCGGCCTAGACGGGCGCGAGGTTCCGCTGCTCAGCGTGCACGACATGGCCGCCCACTACGTCTCGGAACTCCGCCAGTTCGCTCCCGAGGGTCCGTACCTTCTGTGCGGCTACTGCTTCTCGGGCGTGCTCGCCTACGAGGTGGCGCATCAGCTCTCGGAGCAGGGCCGCGCGCCGGCGTTGCTCGCGCTGATCGACGCGCGCCCGCTGGGCCACCGGCAGCTCCCGACGCGGATCGAGCTCGAGCGCGCGAAGTACCGCGACCTCCGCGAGGCCGATTTGCGCGGCAAGGCCCGTTGGGTCGCGCGGCGCGCGAAGGGCGTCGGCTACAAGATTCGGCGGAAGGCCAACTTCGCCTTCTACGACTACATCGGCCGGGGCGGGCGCTGGGTCCCGAAGTCGCTCGTCGACGTGCGCTGGGCGATCTTGCGTGCGATGCAGACCTACCGGACGCCGAGCTCTTCGGCGGTGCGCGTGACGCTCCTCAGAGCGGCCGACGGACGCGTCGACGATAAAACCGTCCGGGCGACGTGGGCCACGCTGGCGGAAGAAGTAGTCCTCCGCGAGATCTCCGCGCCAGGCATCCAGCACGACAACATCGTCCGTCCACCCTACGTCGGGCTGCTCGCCGCGGAACTCGAGGCGGCGATCGAACAGGCCCTCGCAGAGGAGGAAGCAGGCCGGAACGTCCGGCCTGGCGGGATCGATCGCGGCGAGCTTGCCGTCTGACGGAGGAGCGTCAGGGGCTGACGCGCCGCGACATTGCCGCTGGAAGAACCCTGAATTGGCGCGCAGACGTCTGGTGGATCAAGAGCTTGGTCCAGTCGCGCAGCGGCCGCGCGAGCGCGAGTCGCACGGAGCTGCCCTCGCCCGTGGCGACCTCGATGGTGCGAGGCCGGCGTCGGAGAATCGTTCCTGGCGGTCTTGTCGTGGACGTCCGCGCCTCCACATCGCGGGCGTTGACGCGCCAGCGGCCGACGGCAACATTCCCGGCTCCGGGGAAGATCCGGTGACGGCGGACGAGCTCCCGCGCCGGCTGCTCCCAGTCGAGCTCGAGCCGCGCGGCCTCCCGCTGTGGTTGGCTCCGGTACGAGCCGCCGGGCGGTTGCGGCCTTCCCTCGATGCGGCCGCTGTCGCGGATTCGGCGTAGCGTCTGTTCGATTAAGGGTCGGGCGAGCTCGCCGAGGCTGTTCCAGGCGGCGCTCGGCCTCGTGTCGGGTGTGACGTCGATCGCCGCCTGCCCCAGGATCGGTCCGGTGTCCACGCCGGCCGTCATTTCGTGGACCGTGACGCCGACCCGCGGCTGTGCGTCGTAGATCGCCCACCAGATCGCTGAGACGCCGCGGTAGTTCGGAAGCAGCGACGGATGGACGTTGATCGCCCCGATGGTCGGCAGCGTCAGGACGTCCTCCGGGAGGATCCGGGCGTACGCCGCGGAGAGGAGCAGGTCCGGCTCGAGCGCAACCAGGTGGTCGCGGAAGGCCGGTGAACGCGGGTCCCGCAGAAATTCGCGCTCGTCCTGGGCCGTCACGTGGCCGACGTGCTCGACATCTTCGAGCTCACCCACGACCGCGAGCGCCGCCAGCGTGAGCGGGTGTCCGTGGTCGCTCCCCAACGTCACGATCCGCACGTCATCCTCCCTGTACCCTCAGGTCCAGGGTAGGCGGCGGGCTCCGTAACCACAGCTAGCCGATCGGCTAGCCCGCCCCCAGGTGAACGCTGCTCCATCGACTGTGTGCCCAGGCGCCCATTGCGCCTAGCATCGGAAGGGTGTCAGAGAGCGCCCTAACCTCGGAGAGCGCCGACTCCATCGCGGACCCGAATGGAGCCGGGGCTAACGACGCGCGGCTGCAGGTCACGCAGGACGAGCGGAAAGGCCCCCCCGAGGATCTGTGGTTCCGGCGCCGGATCAGGCTCCGGAATGCGATCCGCGACGTCTGGCGCTTTCGGGAGTTGACCTTCTCGCTGGCGGAGCGCGACTACCGGGCACGGTACAAGCAGTCGGTACTCGGAATCGGCTGGGCGATGCTGACGCCCGTCCTGCTCATGGTCGTCTTCACCATCGTGTTCACGAGGGTGGCGCACGTCGACACCGGAGGAGCACCGTACGTCCTCTTCTCGTACCTGGGCCTGGTGCCGTGGACGTTCTTCTCGAACTCCCTCAGCGGCGGCGGCCAGAGCATCGTCTCAAACATGTCGATCGTCAACAAGGTGGCGTGCCCGCGCGAAGTGTTCCCGCTTGCCACCATCGTCATCGCGGCGCTCGACGCGCTCATCGCGTCGGTGGTACTCGTCCTCCTCTTCGCCGTCACCGGCTACGCCCCCCACATCCAAATGCTCTACGCGCCAATCCTGTTGATCGTGCTGCTCGTCTATACGGTCGGCGTCACCTTGCTCGTCTCGGCGACGCTCGTGTACTTGCGCGACTTGCGCCAGGTGCTTCCACTCGCCATCCAACTCGGCCTTTTCCTCACTCCGATCGCCTATGGAATCGACGTCATCGCGCACTCGCGCCCCAAGCTGCTGGTCTACTGTTTCCTCGACCCGGTCGCTCCGGTCGTGGATGGCCTTCGACGCACGGTGCTCTACGGCCTCCCCCCGGACTGGGGCCTGCTGGGCATGGGCGCGATCGGCGCGTTCGTGGCCTTCGTCGTCGGTTACATCCTCTTCAAGAGGCTGGAGGTGGGCATTGCCGACATTGCCTGAGGGAACGATCCGCACCGTCCAGCTCTGGAAACGCTTCCGGGCCGACCGGCGCGCCCGTTACCTTCAGGACGAACTCGGCCGCCTCGCAGAGCGCCTCACCGGCCGTCGCGAGAGCGATCGCTGGCGCTGGGCGTTGCAGGGCATTGACCTCGCCGTCGAGCCCGGCAGCTCGGTTGGGCTCATCGGGGTCAACGGCTCTGGCAAGACGACGCTCCTGAAGATCATCAACGAGGTGATGTATCCGACCGTCGGCCGCGTCGAGACGAAAGGTCGCATCGGCGCCCTTGTCGCGATCAGCGCAGGCATCCACCCGAACCTGACCGGCCGCGAGAACATCATGCTCACTGCGTCCTTCATGGGCCTCAGCCGCAAGCAGGCGGCGGCACGGTTCGACGAGATCGTCTCCTTCGCGGAGCTCGAGGATGCTATCGAGCGCCAGGCGAAGTACTACTCCATGGGAATGCAGGCCCGCCTGGGATTCGGCGTGGCGGCCTTCCTCGAGCCGTCGATCCTGCTCGTGGACGAGGTCCTTGCCGTCGGTGACGCCGCCTTCCAACAGCGCTGTCTCGACCGGATGCGGCACGTGCTCTCCCAGGGCACGACCCTCGTGTTCGTCTCCCACGATCTCTCAGCCGTGGAGGCCACTTGTGCGCGCGCGATCTGGCTCAGCGAGGGCGCGATCGTCGACGATGGGCCAACGCGTGACGTGCTGGGCCGGTACCGCGGCTCTGCGGAGACGGGCGGTGTGATTAACAGCGTGAGCTCTGGATCGATCGCCGTCCATCATGTAGCCGTGAAGGCGCCCGACGCGACGACTGCCCGCAGCAACGGCCCGCTCGAGGTGGAGCTGGAGCTCGAGAGTGACGGCGACTATCGCGCTTGGGTTTACCTCGGAGTAAGCGAAGGCACGGCGGCGCCGATCTTCCTCGTCAACCCCGGGCGCGAGACCCTCTTCGCGATCGGCGGTCGCGTGAGGGTCCGGTGCGAGATAGACCGGCTGCCCCTTCCCAAGGGACGCTTCTATCTCTGGGCCGGCATATACGAGCGCAACTGCTATGGCCCCGAGTTGCTCCCGTGGCAGGCAATAGCCGAGTTCGAGGTCTACGGCCCGAGGCTTGACGAGGCGCCTCGTGCAGTTGTGCGGCTGGCCCCGCTTCAGCTGGTCAGCAGCTGGGACTTCGATCGCCCGGCCTGACTTTCTGCCCCATGCGAGACGGGGGCGCTAGATTCCGCCGCCGCCGAAGTCGTCGATCGTGCTGGTGCGGAACTCGAAGGAGAGCGAGCCGGCAGCCGTGTACCGGGTGCTGTCGTTCGCGGTGTCGTAGGTCAGCACCGCGACCCAGCCGTTGGCTGCGGTCCTGTGGAGCGCGGTGATGACGGAGCCGACGATGCGGATGCCGATCTGGTCGCCGCTGCTGATCGGGTCGGTGACGCCGCTGGCGAGTGTGGTGACGGTGGCGTTGGTGATGCGGATGATCGACCAGACGCCGGTGGCGGTGATCGAGACGAAGTAGCCGCTGTAGGTGCTGCTGTTGGCGCTGACGCGGGCGCCGATTCGGAGGGTGTCGTTGCCGCTGTAGTTGGCGACTGTGGCGTAGGCCTCGACGTCGGGGCCGTAGGTGGCGGGGTTCCAGTAGTTCCAGGCGTACTGGCTGGCGCTGCCGGGGTTGACGGCGACGTTGTTGGCGATGTTCATGGTCGAGAAGGAGCCGGCATGCATGTTCGTCCAGTTGGAGCCGACCGAGCCGTTGGCGCGGTTGAAGTTGTCCAGCACCGGCGTCGACGGCGCGTAGGGAACGACTCCGGTGGCGGCGGAGGAGGCTTGCGCGTTGCCACTGCTGTTGGTGCCGGTGACGGCGACGGCGAGCGTGGAGCCGATGTCGAGCTTCGAAACCGTGTAGGTGGCGTTGCTCGCCCCCTGGATCGCGCTGCAGTTGTTGCCGCCGCTGCCGCAGCGCTGCCACTGGTAGGTGAAGGTCGGCGCGGGATTGCCGGTCCACGTGCCGGGGGTGGCCTGGAGCTGCTGGCCGACCGTGGCGGTGCCCGAGATCTGCGGGACTTGTGTGTTGGCGGGTGCTTGTTGCGGCTGCGGGACAACCGTGGTGGCCGCCGAGGCGGCCTGCGCGCTGCCTGCGCTGTTGGTGCCGGTGACGGCCACGGCGAGTGTCGAGCCGATGTCTGCGTTGGCGATCGTGTAGGCGGCGTTGGTGGCTCCTTGGATCGGCTCGCAGTTGTTGCCGCTGTTGTCGCAGCGCTGCCACTGGTAGGTGAAGATCGGAGCGGGCGTGCCCGTCCAGTTACCGGGGTTCGCCTGCAGTTGTTGGCCGACCGCGGCCGTGCCCGTGATCTGCGGGGCTTGCGTGTTCGCGGGCGCCTGCGCAACCTGAGAGGTGGCGGTCGAGGTGGCTTGGGCGCTGCCGTTGCTGTTGGTGCCGGTGACGACGACGTTCAGGGTCGAGCCCGCGTCCGCGCCTGCGATCGTGTAGGTGGCGTTGGTGGCTCCCTGGATCGGCCCGCAGTTGTTGCCGCTGTTGTCGCAGCGCTGCCACTGATAGGTGAAAGTCGGTGCGGGGTTGCCCGTCCAGGTGCCGGGGCTCGCCTGTAGTTGCTGGCCGACCGTGGCGGTGCCGGAGATCTGCGGCAGTTGCGTGTTAGCGGGCGGCTGTAGTGGCTGCGGGACAACCGTGGTGGCGCCGGAGGTGGCCCGCGCGTTGCCGGCGCTGTTGGTTCCGGTGACGGCGACGACGAGGGTCGAGCCCGCGTCGGCGTTGGTGATCGTGTAGGCGGCGTTGGTGGCGCCTTGGATCGGGTTGCAGTTGTTGCCGCTGCTGTCGCAGTCCTGCCATTGGTAGGTGAAGGTGGGCGCCGGGCTGCCCGTCCAGGTTCCCGGGTCCGCCTGCAGTTGCTGGCCGACCGCCGCCGTGCCCGAAATCTGCGGCAGCTGCGTGTTCGCGGGTGCCTGCGCGACCTGAGAGGTCGCGGTGGAGGCGGCTTGCGCGCTACCGCTGCCGTTGGTTCCGGTGACGACGACGTCCAGGGTCGAGCCGGTGTCGCCGCTGGTGATGGTGTACGAGGTGTTGCTGGTCGCCTTGGATCGGGTTGCAGTTGTTGCCGGTGCTGTCGCAGCGTTGCCACTGGTAGGTGAAGGTGGGCGCGGGATAGCCCGTCCAGGTGCCGGGGCTTGCTTGCAGTTGCTGGCCGACGGTCGCGGTGCCCGAGATCTGCGGCGGTTGTGTGTTGGCGGGCGATTGTGGCGGCTGCGGGACGACCGCGGTGGCGGCGGCGATGGCCTGCGCGTTGCCGGCGCTGTTGGTGCCGATGACGATGACGTTCAAGGTCGAGCCGGCGTCGGCGTTTTTGATCGTGTAGATGGAATCGCCGGCTCCTTGGATCGGGTTGCAGTTGTTGCCGCCGTTGTCGCAGCGCTCCCATTGGTAGGTCAAGATCGGCGCCGGGCTGCCCGTCCAGGTGCCGGGGCTCGCCAGCAGTTGCTGGCCGACGGCGACGGTGCCCGAGATCTGCGGGGCCTGCGTGTTCGCGGGAGCCTGCGCAACCTCAGGTGAGACGGTCGAGGTAGCTTGCGCGCTGCCGCCGCTGTTAGTGCCGGTTACGGCCACGGCGAGCGTCGAGCCGGCGTCTCCGTTGATGATCGTGTAGGTGGTATTACTCGCGCTTTGGATCGCGTTGCAGTTGTTGCCGCTGTTGTCGCAGCGCTGCCACTGGTAGGTGAAGAGCGGCGCCGGACTGCCGGTCCAGGTGCCGGGGTCCGCCGCAGTTGCTGGCCGACCGCGGCCGTGCCCAAGATCTGCGGAGCTGCGTGTTCGCGGGCGGCTGCGGCTGCGGGACGCCGCCGTGGCGGCGGAGGTGGCTTGGGCGCTGCCGGCGCTGTTGCTGGCGGTGACAGTGACATTCAGGGTTGAGCCGTCGGCGTTGTTGATCGTGTAGGTGGCGTTGGTGGCGCCTTGGATCGGGTTGCAGTTGTTGCCGGTGTTGTCGCAGTCCTGCCATTGGTAGGTGAAGGTCGGCGCGGGGGTGCCCGTCCAGGTGCCGGGGCTCGCCTGTAGTTGCTGGCCGACCGTCGCTGTGCCCGTGATCTGCGGCAGCTGCCTGTTCGCGGGCGCTTGCGACGACCTGAGAGGTCGCGGCGGAGGCGGCTTGCGCGCTGCCGCTGCTGTTGCTGCCGGTCACGACGACATTCAGGGTCGAGACGGCGTCGGCGCTGGTGATGGTGTAGGTGGCGTTGGTGGCGCCTTGGATCGGGTTGCAGTTGTTGCCGGTGCTGTCGCAGCGCTGCCACTGGTAGCTGAAGGTGGGCGCGGGATAGCCGGTCCAGGTGCCGGGGCTCGCCTGCAGTTGCTGGCCGACCGCGGCCGTGCCGGAGATCTGGGGGGCTTGCGTGTTCGCGGGCGCTGCGGCTGCTGTGGGACGACGGCGGTGGCGGCGGAGGTGGCCTGCGCGTTGCCGGCGCTGTTGGTGCCGGTGACGACCACTCCAGGGTCGAGCCGGCGTCGGCGTTCATGATGGTGTAGGTGGCGTTGGTGGCGCCTTGGATCGGGTTGCAGTTGTTGCCGCTGCTGTCGCAGCGCTGCCACTGGTAGGTGAAGGTGGGCGCGGGATTGCCCGTCCAGCTGCCCGGGTTCGCCTGCAGCTGCTGGCCGACCGCGACCGTGCCCGAGATCTGCGGCAGCTGTGTGTTCGCCGGCGCCTGTGCGACCAAGCCGCCGCCGAAGTCGTCGATCGTGCTGGTGCGGAACTCGAAGGAGAGGGAGCCTGCGGTGGTGTACCGGGTGGCGTCGTTCATGGTGTCGTAGGTCAGCAGCGCGACCCAGCCGTTGGCGCGGTCTTGTGGAGCGCGGTGATGACGGAGCCGACGATGCGGATGCCGATCTGGTCGCCGCTGCTGATGGGGTCGGTGACGCCGCTGGCGAGTGTGGTGACGGTGGCGGTGGTGATGCGGAGGATCGACCATAAGCCGTTGGCGGCGATCGAGACGAAGTAGCCGCTGTAGGTGCTGCTGTTGACGCTGACGCGGGCGCCGATCCGGAGGGTGTCGTTGCCGCTGTAGGTCGCGACGGTGGCGTAGGCCTCGACGTCGGGGCCGAAGGTGGCGGGGTTCCAGTAGTTCCAGGCGTACTGGCTGGCGCTGCCCGGGTTGACGGCGACGTTGTTGGCGATGTTCATGGTCGAGAACGAGCCGGCATGCATGACCGTCCAGTTGGAGCCCACCGAACCGTTGGCACGGTTGAAGGTGTCCAGCACCGGGGTGGTCGGCGGAGCCGCGGGGGGGAACCCTGAGGACGGCGGCGGGACGACCGCGGTGGCGGCGGAGGCGGCTTGGGCGCTGCCGGCGCTGTTGGTGCCGGTGACGACGAGGTTGAGGGTCGAGCCAATGTCGCTGGTCGTGATCGTGTAGGTGGCGTTGGTGGCGCCTTGGATCGGGTTGCAGTTGTTGCCAGTGCTGTCGCAGCGCTGCCACTGGTAGGCGAAGGTCGGCGTCGGGCTGCCCGTCCAGCTGCCGGGGCTGGCCTGCAGTTGCTGGCCGACCGCGACCGTGCCCGTGATCTGCGGCGCCTGGGTGTTCGCCGGCGGCTGCCTGTCTGTGGGACCACTGTGGTGGCCGTCGACGTCGCCTGGGCGTTGCCGCCGCTGTTCGTTCCGGTGACGGCGGCGACCAGCGTCGAGCCGACGTCGGCGCTCGCGACCGGATAGGACGCGATGGTGGCGCCTTGGATCGGGTTGCAGTTGCTGCCTGTGCTGTCGCAGCGCTCCCACTGGTAGGTGAAGGTCGGCGCGGGCGACCCGGTCCAGGTGCCCGGGTTTGCCTGCAGCTGCTGCCCGACCGTGGCCGTGCCGGAGATCTGGGGCGCCTGCGTATTCGCGGGGGCCTGTGCCAGGATCGTCCACGTGTAACTCGCGGTCGAGGTGCGGTCGGCAGCATCGATCGCTTCCACGGAGAACGTGTGTGCCCCAGGCGCAAGGCCGATGTACGATTGGGTGGTCGGCGTGGCGCAGAGCCCGAATGCACCTCCGTCGAGCTGGCATCGGACGGTGCTGACGTCATCGTTCGGCTGGAAGCTGAACGAGGCAGTGGACGCTGACGTCGTGCTGGGTGGCGTTGAGGAGATCGCGACGTCGATCGGCTCCGGGTCGAGCTGGATCACATTCACCGTCCCGGTGTCAGTCGGCCCTCCCGGCTGGAACGGGAACGGCGGATAGAGGTTTCGGGTTTCCGTCGAGAGCCAGGGCGATTGCGCGATCGCGTACTGGCGCGTCGGATCGACGTCGACGCCCACGGTCCGATGGAGTGACGTGCTGCTCGTGAACGCGCCCGCGATTCGCGGATTCGTTGGGTCGGAGACATCGAGAACGGCCATCGTATTGGCGTACGTCGAAGCTACGTAGGCAAAGTTCCCGCGGACGACGACCCGGTAGGCGCCGTAAAGATCCGACGAGCTCGAGACCGAGCCGGTGACCCTCGGCGACAAGGGATTCTGGACGTCGACCACGGTGAACGGGCCGCTGCTGTTCTCGTTAACCACGTATGCATGACCGTTCGCGACGGCGACGTCCACGGGGAGCGGCAGCGTGCTCCCGAATTCTGGATCGAGGCGACGATCGTCGGCTGGAGTGGGTTGGCAATATCGATCACCGTCAGGCGGCCGGCGTAGGAGGCGGTGACGTATGCGTAGTGGCCTGACACCGCGATCCCGCAGGCATGCTGTAGAGCGCCGCTGCCCGACCACGGCGATGGCAGGGCGTTGTTCGAGATCGACGTGATGATGTGCGGGTTCGCCGGGTCACTCACGTCGATGACGACGAGCGCGTTCCCGACGGTCGAGTCGGGACACGGCTGCCCCGAGAGGCACCCCTGGGCGGCGACGTACGCGTAGCCGCCGACACGGCGACTCCATGTGCGCCAAAGAGGAGGTTCGAATCGTGCACCGTCCCGACGATCATCGGAGCGAAGGGATTGGTGATGTCGAGGATCGTGAGCGCGTTGCCCGTTCCGTCGTCGTTCGAGCCCGATCCGTTGGCGCCGTTCCGGTTCTGGCTGACCACGTACGCGTAGTGCCCCGAGATAGCGATGTGCGACGCGTTCTGCAGAGAGTCCGAGTACAGGCTCTGCCCGACTACCGCCGGCGCGGAAGGATTCGAGATGTCGACCACGGTCAGCGTGCCGGAGAAGTACGCGAGCGTGTAGGCATAGTTGCCGGAGACGGCGACGTATCCCGCGCCTGAGAGACTCGTCGCGTTTGCGACCGAGCCGCTCAGTAACGGCGAGGCCGACGCGCCCGCCTCGGCCGTGCCCTGTGAATGAAGGCCGAAGAGCATGAGGCTGCCGAAGATCACAGTTGCGACGGCGACCATCATAGGTGCGCGACGGCGTAAACCCGGTGATTGCGCCGTGCATCGCTACTGGCAGGCACCCGCGTTCACTTCACTGAACCCTGGCGGCAACGGTGAAACGGCAGAGGATGAATCTAAGCGACGCAAGGGGCCGGGCAAGTCCAGTTTCGGCTCGCATCACGATGTGGCCCGCTTAAGCGAAGGGACCGTCCGCGCAGCTGGCCGTCATATCCGAGTTGCCAGTTCCCGTCGAGCGCAGCAGCGAGCGCCACGGCTGTTGTGCTCGCCCATCCCGGGCCGAACGTCGTGATCTCATGTTGTACGGAGACGCCCTGCGCATCCGCCACGACCACGATCTGGCCCTGAGCGAGAGCCTCCTGGACACGCCGGGCGTGGACCTCCACGATGGTTGCGGCGCCGTGGGCGGTGTCCGTGACGATCCCGGCCTGCGAGCCCGAGAGCGAGATCGCCTCGTGGCCTAGGTCATTGACGGCCATGGCGCAGAGCGCGGCGGCGATCCGGGCGCCTGCGGAAACGAGCATGTCGTACTCCCGCGGCTCTGGTCTCTCGGAGATCTCGGCCGCGAGCCCGACGAGCTCCGCGGTCGTATCGTCGGTGGCCGCGAGGACGCCTACGACACGGTGGCCCGAACAATGGGCGTCCACGAGCCGGCGCGCCGCGCACCGGATTTCCTCGGCGTTCCCGACTGCCGCGCCGGGGAAGCTCAGCACCAAGACGGGCGCCGGGTCGGGGTTGTCACCCGGTTGGGCAAGCGGCTCAAATGCGCGGACGGCCATGCACTGAGTCTAGGTGAGCGCAACCGCTCCGAACACTGCCCGAGGTAGGTTTGTTCCAGGACCCGTGCGAACGGCCAGCCCGGAGTATTTCGCGCCTCGATCAGCTGATGCCGAGGGGACTCGAGGTCAGGCCGAAGATCAGCAGGAAGGGCGAACATCGGATTGGTCAGGTTCAGATTTGATCGTGTTCGGGTCAGGCGCACCCGAATGGACGTGTCCTCGGGTCCTGCCTCCGATTAGCCGATTGCCGATCGCAGACGACGTCGCCTCCCTGGCGTGGTTCAGTGCGGTGGGGGTTTGTCCCCGGCAGTCCGCCCCCGCGGCCGCGGCGGGCTGCGGTGCGAAAGCCAGAGGAGGAGGCCACCGATACAGGCCCATCCTGCGAGCGGTCCACCAATCGCGAGTATGTCGACGAGAGACGGCATCCGTGCTTGGGCAGAGCTCTGTAAGGTAAGCCTGACAAACGCGGCGCGCCAACGCCCGTCCGTTTAGGCTTATGGCGGGGCGCCTGTGCGGGCCTTCCTTAATGCGATCGGCCGCCGGTCGAGCAAGGGCGTCGCGTCATGTTTGGACATGAGCTGGAGCCGCTCGACTGCGCGGGCGTCGCCCGGCACAGGTGGAGCAGTGCCATTCGGATCTTCGCCAGGTCGAACTGCCCGCCTGCACCTCTACACCCCCGAATGGGGGGTTTTACCCCCGCCAGGGTTTACAGACCCCAACCGACTTGTTAGAAAGGGACAGGAGCCTGTCCAAGAGGCTGGGTCCAATTTTATAATTCGATCGAAAGGCGGCCCTTTCGATGAACGGGGTTGGCGTGAAGTCCGCGGTCATCTTCGACCGGCATCCACTTTGGCTGGATGCAATGGACCGGCTGGTCACAGGAGTGGGAATCGAGGTCGTCGGTCGGGTGACCAATGGCGATGAGGCGGTGACGCTGATCCAGGAACGCCGCCCAGACCTGTTCATCGCCGGGATCGATTCGGCCACCAGCGAGCAGGTGGCGTACATCCGGAGGGCTTCGGAGAGTCATCCGGGCCTCAAGTCGGTCGTGTTGGCCGACGACACGGAGCAAGAGGCCATCAGCGCCGCGTTCATGGCCGGCGCGACGGTCTACTGCGTGAAGACCGCCGAACACGAGGATCTCGCATCGGCGATCCGCCAGGTCTTCGAACGTTCCATCTACACCGCGACGAACGGAAGCCGCGACTTCTCACTGCCAGTGTCCGCCCAGCTGCAGCCCGCGGCTCACGACCTGACGCGTCGGGAGCTAGAGATCCTCCAGCTCGTCGCGGAGGGGCACTCGAATTCGCAGCTGGCGCGCATGCTCTGGGTGACCGAGCAGACGGTGAAGTTCCACCTGTCGAATATCTATCGGAAGCTCGAGGTCGCGAATCGAACGGAGGCGAGCCGCTGGGCGCAGCTGAACGGCCTTCTCTCGGCTCCGGGTGCGCAGGAACTGACGGACGCCGTCGCGGTAGCCTGATCTGCCGCCGCGAGCGCATCGCGGTCGGTGGGCGTTCGCGGGCCGAACGGAAGCCGCGCAGAATCGGTCTTCGCCGGAACCTCGGTCCGGGCGGCTCAACATGGCGGGCGAGCAGGGCTCCGAAGGAGTGCGACGCGTAGAGTTACAGCCACAGCCGCGGCCGACCGAACCTCGGCCGCGAGGGCTTGAGCAAGGTCGCGCGAAGATAGAGCCGCGCAGGGTTCGGTGACCTGCAGCGGAGGTGCGGTCACGATCGACTGCCTCGCTTCTTGACCGAATCTATCCACGGTTTCCACTGAATCCACAGGCGCTGGACACCCTCGCGTCACATGGTGATACTCCGTGTCGACTGCGATGGATGGTGAGGATGCCCGACCACTCTAAGCGCGATGATCCGGATCGAACGATGGCTGACCGCTCCGAGCACCTGACCGTGGTAGAGCCGATTCACTGCCTCGAGTGCGGTCGTTTCTGGGTCGCGAGGTCCGAACGCTGGCGGACCTACCTCAGCGGCGAGAATCCGCCGCAACCACTGACGTACTGCCCCGACTGCGCTCGGCGGGAATTCGACTCCTAAAAAGTCCCCACGGATTGTCGCAGGGCCACCTGCGACATCCGAGTACATGATGTCGACGGGAGGAGTCCAGTCGGGTGGGCGATTCGTCTTATATGCGCGCACATCCTTGGATTCCGCGCCGGCTCGCAGCCGGCGGAAACCCCTGCGGCGCCGGGCAACGCCGCCGGCACCTTGCCGCAACATGTCGCGCATCGGCGCGGAGCCTTAGAACAGCGGCATTTCAGTGGCCACGGCGCTTTCCCTCCAGCGAGGAAATTCGTGCAAAGGAACGGTGTGATCCCTGCCCGCCCCTCCCGCAGACAAGGGGAGAAGAGACTGGTCGTCCGTGCAGAATGCGGCGGGCCGAAAATGCCGAAACAATGAATCATGAACGACGCTTCGACGCCCGCAAGGACGCAGTCTCGTCGCTGCCAGGAGTGTCGCCAACCGTGGCTCGAAGTGCAAGAGCGCTGGCGGCTCTACCTGACCGACGACGAGCCCCCCGAGGCAGTTCTCTATTGCCCCACCTGCGCTGAACGGGAGTTCGATCCCGACTGACCACTGCGCCGGGATCACTCCGTCGCGAGCGACCTTCCAGCGGCTCCTGCGCCTAGCGCCCCGCCTCGGGCCGGTGGCGACCCGGGACTTCCGACAGATGTTCGACAGGTGGAAGATCACGGTCTGCCCGGTCACCCAAAGCATGCAGGCGAGCTGTGAGTTCGGAGTGGCCCTCCGAGACCAGTTGGAGGATCTAGAGCTCGCTCCGGCTGAGGTCGGGCTTGGTCGGGTCAGGCTCAGCGGACGCTGGCCGCGCTGAGAAGTCGTTGAATTCGTCCTAACAGGCACCGGCCTTCTCAGTCGAACGTGCTTCGATCCACAGTGTGCGGAAGCGTCCAGTTCGGGATGGCGGCGGCTGTCCAGCGACTGTGGATTACGTCGAAGCCGTCGAAGCCTTCGCTTCGCAAGGCGGGCCGACCCTCGAGTGCGGCCACCCGAGGAGCCGGCCCATGGTGATCGAGCGACGTTCCCCTGGCCGCATAGGGGGGCCGGGTGGGACGCTATGCGGCATCCTCGCGACCCGCGTTTGGCCGGATCCAGCCGCTCGCAGGGTCTTGTCGGAAACCGTTTGCGCTTGCCCGATCCCTCTCGAGAGGGACGACTGTGATGCTACTCGGCCGGGCTCTTCGAGCCACCTGGCCAGAAGGTGGGAAGCTGCTGCGGCATTGCAGAACCGCGAGGTTTCGGGCAGGAGCCTTCGCGCCGGCCCCAAGTAAGGCGCGGTGGAGAAGCCGCCGAGGCTTCGGCACGAGGCTAGAGCTGCGCAAGCTCGTCGCGACGCTCGAGCAGACGGGCCCTGTACTCGTTTACATCAAAGCGCGAAGTCTCTCTCCTCTAGCCGGCGATCGATGCCGACGATCCCGACGAGGGGGCCGGGGAGCTCTCGCCGAACTCGTCTTCGTTCTGCGTGCTTGGAGCGGCGGTGATCCGATCCAGTCGCTCGCGTACTCGACGACCGTCCGCTGGATGTACCCGCGGAAGTCTTTCGAATCGCATCTTGAGCTCGAACGAAGCGACCGGACGGCATCTATGGCACCCGGGAGACTCTGCGGCCCGCATGGGCAGCGGCGGGGAGGCAGCCGACCACAGCGGCCGCATCTGGCGCCGGCACCTCCCGTGCTTGCGCGCTGCGCCCTGCGATGAGCGCGGCGGGGGCTGCACCGGGGGGGCGGGCAGATACTTGCCTCCAACCCGCCCCCGCTGCGCAGGGCCGCATTCCCCTTCGTAGTACTAGAGGGACGTGACCCACCGATCCTTTCGCCCCTTACGGAATGCTTACGGTTACCGTTGCGACCGGTGTCGGGACCGTCACCGTGGTGCCCGGCACGCCCGCCGTAGTAGTCAACACCGGCGTTTCGATCGTCGCGTTCGTGCCGGGCAGCGTTGGGGTCGGCAACGTCGACGCAGGTACCGAGAGCGTCGGCAGGCTCACGGCCGGCATCGATACGCCTGCGAGGCCCGGCACGGCGCTCCGTGCCATGGGCGGGGCAGTAAGACCCGGCGCGGCCCCGGGTGCGGTCTGGCCGCCAACGGTCGGGCTGATCTGGTTATGAAGGACGGCCCTCGCCCCGCTGCGCCGTCCTCCCGGTGGACGCCCGTGCGAAAAGCGGAACTTCATCGCGGTGGCTCCGTCGTTACGGGGCGGCTGCTGCGTCGCCGTCGTGATGCCGGCCATCGCCGGCTCCGCAGCCCGCCCGACGCGCTGCGCCGTGACGACGCCGGCAGTCGCCAGCCCTCCGGCCAAGACGACGGCCCCCGCGGCCTTTGCGGCCGCCACATGGCCCGGGCTGCCCCGCAACCACTTCCACGGCCCGACGCCCGGCGGCGCGATGCCCAGAACCTTACGTAGCCGGGACCTGGCCCGGTGCAGAAGCATGGTCACGGCGGGCACCGTCGCTCCCATCTGCGCGGCCGTCTCGGCGTACGACAACCCGAGCAAGTCGCGATAGACCACGGCAGCCTGCTCGTTCTTTGGCAACCCTCTCAGCGCCGCCTTGATCTCGGGTAGGCAGGAAGCCTCCTGCACCGCATACTGCTCGAGCGCTTCGACCCTCCCGCGGCGACGCCTCAGCTCGCGCGCGGCGTTGAGGGCGATCGCTGCCAGCCAGGCGCGTGGATTGCGTGGGATCGTCCCGCGTTTCAGGGCGCGCTGTGCGTCCAGGAAGGCGGTCTGCACGACGTCCTCGGCATCGTTGTGGTCGTGCAACTCGCGCTCGACCAGCCGGACCAGTCTGGCGCGATGCTCCCGGTACAGTGCCTCTATGTCGGGCACGCCGTAGTCATGCCACGTATCGACGGCTTACAAACGAGGGGATAGGCTTGCCCGCTCCCGCCTGATAGACCGGGCGGTCGCGACCTAGCGGCCACCGCGGAGTATCTGCGCGATCCGCTGGCGGCTGAGTCCGGCAGCGCTGCCGATGTCTGCAAGCGTCTCGCCGCCTGCGCGAGCGAGTGTGATCGCGACGCGCAGCTGCTCGCGCGACTTGGCTGCGGTCGCGGCCGCTCTCTCGACGCGACGTAGATCGGCTTGGGCCATGGGAGTACGTATCGGTCGGACGCTTCCCAGCCTTTAGACAGTGCGCTTGCGTCCGCGAAGACACCTTGCTTGACATGTGCCTCGTCCGGGTGGGAGGGTTGGCCGCACGCGCCCGGAGGCCGGCCTTTTCCCCCTTCCCGGGGCTCCGGGCGCGAGCCTAATTCGGCGGCGGCACGCCACCGAACTGGCTTATGCAGGGGCCAAGCAGGGAGCCGGGACTACGAACTGTCAGCGATCGAGTCGGACCATCGAGAATGGGGTTGAGTTCCTCGTCGGATGATTAAGGGGAGCACCTGGACTCATCGCCGAAGGTAAGAGCATGGGCGAGCGGGCGGCCAGACGGGCACAGGCGCAGCAGTCGCAGATGGACGACTACGTGCGCTCGGTCGCCTCGGCCGACTCCGGCGCGGATCAGATCGCCAAGGGCAAGCAACTCTTCGACGCCGGGAGGATCACCCAGGCGGAGTTCGATCAGCTCAAAGCCAAGGCGCTCGCCTCGTAGCTTCCTGGCCGCAGAGGCCATGGCACGCGCGGGGACCAGCGTCGTCTCGCCTGAGTGGCGCGGCGGCGCCGCGATACCGATGCCGCGAACAAGGCGGTCGCGGCGCAGTACGCGCGCCTCGCTGGCGACCGCCCCTTTCAGTAAAAGCGGCGGCTACCCGGCTGAAACGCCCGCCCGCGGGTTGCATAGCGCTGAGCAGCAGCCGGCCAGGGAATTGACGCCGCAGCAGCGCGGGGTGCTCGGCTCCGAGAGCGATCTCAGCGCCGGCGCTAGTGGCTGAGTGGACGCGAAAGGGCTACAACGAGGATGATGAGGTGGGCGTACCGGGTGCTCCTTGCGCTGTGCGGCGCCGCTCTGGCGGGTGCGATTGTCCTCTCGTCACGCGGTTCTTTCGAGCGCGTGAGCGCGCCGGACCGGGACTCGACACCTTCCGGCACCGCACTCTGGCGCATCTGTCAATCTCGTCAGCCAAGGTCAGACCGCACGCTCCTCGATCGGTGCGTACGGGTGCGGGGCCGGCTGCTCCATGTCTGGGCAAAGCGCGACGCTCGAGGCGTGCTGCAAGAGGTACATCTCCTTCTCGTCGCGCACTTCCACTTGTACCTCGTGAAGCCCCTTCCGCCCTTTCCAGCGACCCTGCCCCTCGGCCACGAGGTCACCGCCGTCGGCCCGCTCCTTCGCCCTCACCCCGAACACTTCGGCATTCATGAGGTCGAGGCGTTCTCTCTGAACGTCGACCCACACTGAGCAGGCCCCCCATACGAGCAAGCCACCGCGTATTGCCGGGTCAAAGAATGGAACCCGTTGCAGCGTCCGGGTTTGGTCGATTCCTATCACCCGCAGTCCTCGTAGCGGGTTAGGAGAGAAGGGCCGGGAAACGCCGCGAAAGGTGCCGGCCTACGTCCTTACAAGCACGGCCACCTTCTCAGGCGGTGAGGCTCTGACTGGCTTTGCGCATTGGTCGATTCCTGCAAAAGCAGCCCGACGAACTGGCCTCCGAAGAGTCTCCGGCCATGAGGCCGGTGCCGCCTTACCCGACTTGATCACGTAAACCGCGCCGGTACCACTGGGGGAGCGCTGGTCGAGCGCGATGCGGTGCGCGCGGTCGACGAGGTGGCGCACCTGCGCGGTCCCGGCTGCCGCCCAGACGGCTCCAGCTTCGCCGGCTCAAAAGGCCACGCCCGCGATGCTCGCGGAGCGGCGCGACCGCCCGCATCGCTATCCGGTCTCGGGCGAACCCCGGTCGGCCGAAGGCTTCTCGCGCCGGAGATGTTCGAGACGCGCCTCCGCCTCGGCCCGATGCCGGTCCGCGACCACCCGCTCGCCTGCCTGCAGCTCCTTGCAGATCCGCCACGCGGCCGCGCCGAAGACGACGGGCAGCACCAGGACGGCGAAGCGATAGACCCAGATCTGTGGCACGTAGCCGATACCGAAGGTGACATCGACCCGATCGGATGCTCCTGCTAGGAAGACGAGAAAGACCCAGCTGGCCATCCCCACGCCGATTCCGGTCCGGACCGGAGCGTCGCGCGGCCGGTCGAGGAGGTTGTGGGAGGCGACGTCGCCGCTGAACCTGCGTTCGAGCCATGGCCACAGGTAGAGGAAGCCGAACACGACGAGGGGGAAGGCGGCGCCGCCCCAGAACGGTCCGGGCACGACCGTGTAGTGGCCGATGACGACGTCGAAGCCGGGCATCAGCCGCAGCCCTCCGATCAGCCAGCCGAGGTACCAGTCCGGCTGTGCGCCGTTCGTCGAGACGTAGGTGTGGTACGGCCCCCAGAGCCAGATCGGGTTGATCTGGACGAGCCCGCCGAGCAGGAAGAGAACACCGGCCGTGCCCACCAGGAGTCCGATCGACCGCGGCGCCTGTCCCGGCCACGCGGGCACGCCGACGAGCGTCCGCTCGGTCTGCTTTCGCCGGTCGCGGAACTGCGTGTGGTGCCGCATCGCCACCAGCAGCAGGTGCGCGCCGAGCAGGAGCCCGATCAGGATCGGGAAGATGAGGATGTGGGCGACGTACATCCGGGGCCAGAGCTGCGAGCCGCCGGGAAACTCTCCGGCGAAGAGCCAGTTCATGAGGTTCTGGCCGACGAAGGGAAGCGAGAGACCGACCGAGTAGCCGATCACGAGCCCCATCCCCGACATGAGATCGTCGACGAGCGAGTAGCCGAGGAAGGCCTCTAGCAGCGAGAGCATCAGCATCGTCACCCCGAGCCAGTACGTCAGTTCCCGCGGCTTGCGGTAGGCGCCCGTGAAGAAGACACGGAAGAGGTGGAGCACGATCGCGGCGAGGAAGACGTTCGCCGCCCAGTGGTGCGTCTGGCGGATCAGCAGGCCGGCGCGCACCGAGAGCGAGAGGTGCACGACCGACGCGTACGCCTCGCTCATCTTCTGCCCGTGGAGCGGGAGGTACGGCCCGTGGTACACGACCTCCCTCGTCGAGTCGACGAAGAAGAAGGTCAGGTAGATCCCCGTTGCGACGAGAACGATGAAGCAGTAGAGCGCGACCTCGCCGAGCAGGAACGACCAGTGGTCGGGAAAGAGGTAGCGGAGGGCCTTACGCAGGTACGGCGCCGTCGCGCTCCGCTGGTCGAGCCAGCGCACAGTGCGGCGCGTGAGCGGCGCGCCCCGGCGGCTCACGGTTGCGCCTTCCACATCCGTACGCCCCACCACGAGGGACCGACCGGACCGTCGAAGTTGCCCTTCGCGCGCAGATCGCCGCGCGAGTCCTCGTAGAGCGGAAGCAGCGGCAGATCCCGTCCCGCCGGTCCGAAGGTGACGGTGCCACCCGTGGCCGGGTCGAAGGTCGAGTAGTGGCACGGGCAGACGAGGGCAGGCCGCGGCTCGTCGGGCTGGAAGAGCGGCGCGCGGTAGAGCGTGATCGCACAGCCTGCGTGCGTGCAGATCCGCGAGTAGGCGAGGATCCCGTGCGCGTCGTAGCCCTTCAGATGCGGCGGAAGGTGGAGCTGGTCGGGATCGAGGCGGATCACGACGAGCGACGCCGCCATCTGCTCCTTCTGCTCGCCGTCCAGCCCTTCGGGGAACGCGAGGTAGAAGTTCTGCTTCTCGATGTCGGCCGCCTTGAGCGGGCGGCCGTTTTCGTCGACGAGCCGCCGCCCGCGCCGCCACGGGGTGCGCAGGAAGTCGCCGACGTGGAAGAGCGGGCCGAACGAGACCGCGGGCGTCAGGAGGGCGAGGCCGATCGTCCCGCCGGCTCCGGCGAGACCGAGCTTGAAGAGCCGCGCGCGGGTGAAGCGGCTGCCGCTCTCGTCGATCACCTCGGTGATCACTTGCTGTTCGCCCGGATGATCCTCGGGTGGGTACTCGCCTGCGACCTCCTCTTGCGGTACGAGCTTCAAGCCGACGACGACGAGCGCTGCGGCGAGGAAGAGGAGGGAGAGCCCGATCGCCAGGCCCAGCAGTTGCGTCACGGCGGGCAGCGAG